>DATGID010000055.1:0-39955 GCA_035307385.1 Ktedonobacterales bacterium
TCGCTCTTGCTCTCAATATCGTCCGCCTCTTTGCTTGGAGTGAGGAGCGCCCACGTGAACCCACACGCCGCTCATGCTTTGCCGTGTTGGCTCCTTCACCTCTTGAAGTGGCTGCTGGGTGAATTCGCCAACGGGATCTTGTCAATGGGGTAGGTGACATGCGGAGTGAGTAATGCCGAAATGGAGAGAGCAGCAGAGTAGGTGAGCTTATAAGAAGGCTCTACGGCACGATGGGGAGACAGTATTGTCTGGTATGAAAGGTTGGCAGCTTGGAGACGTCCTTTTCCCAAGCTGCCAACTTTACTTGGTACTTCCAAGCTGCCACTACTGCTCGACAATGGCAGCTTGGAGCGTCCCTATACCTGCTGTCGGTGGCACCCACACCCACTCTCCATGCCAACCCGTGTGTTCCGCTGTGACGCCCAGCACATCTTTTGCCCGATGCAGCGTTCGCTCCGCGATGCCTGCGGCTTTGGCAGCTTGGAGGAGCGTTTTGGCAGGTTGGGGACCTGTCGCCAGGTGCTGGCGCAAGAACGCGATGGCTTCCTCCAGTCGCCGCAGCCGTTCCGCTGCGCTCCGCTGCTGTTGTGGCACCTTGGTGCTCGCCGATTTTGGCAGCTTGGCATGTGTTCCAGATGGCAGCTTAGCGCTGTCCGCGAAAGGTGCTGTGCCCATTCCCTCTCACCTCGCTCTCTCCAGCTTTGCTGACGTCGAGCGGCTCAAACTGGGCGGTAATGGCCTTGCTCGTCTTCCGCTTTGACGTTACGGACTTGGCACCTTCACCGGAATCATCTGCAGATGGAAGCTCCTTCACCTTGACTGGTGCTATCAATTGCTGCTCCACCCGATCGAAGGCGGCAAACGCATGCTCGAAGATGCGCCGCTCCAGCGCCGCAATCCGCTCAAACCGCTGCACCTCCAGCATGGCGCGCTGCTCACGCTGCATCGCCAGCATGCGCTTCTCCGGGTTCTCCGTTGACTTCGCCAACACAAAACAGCACGCCGCCTCCGCGACATGGAACCCAATCGCCCGCCCCAGCACGACCCAGCCGCCGCCATCGCCACCTACGAGCCAGCCCACGACTGGCACATTGTCCAGCGCGCCCGGTGGAATCGATGCCGCACCCTTGAGTGCATCCAGTTGCAGATACAGCACCTGCGCGGCAATCGAAATGGTCGAGAGGAGCAGTGCTGCTACCAATGCTGCCACAAAGTGCCACCTGGCCCCACCCCAGAACGCCTTGGCCGCCGCAAAGAAGCAGGCCAGACACACTGCCTCGACGGCGAACCCACCGCCATACGCCATCACGCCTGGCACGCTCCAGGTAAACCCCTGGAATCCGGCGAAAAAGTATCCCACGCCGAGCGCCAGGATGATCGCCAGCACAAACGGCACCACTGCCGCAACGAGGAAGATGTAGCCGTTCTTCGCACCCTCCGCGCTGGTGTGCGCCTTGGCGGAGCTGAAGAGCGGCTGCTCCTGCGTCACTGCCTGGCTATCCGTACCAGTCATCTTGCCGACCTGCCAGTTTCCCAGTTTCATCCGTGTCTATCCTTTCCGAGCCAGTGCTGGGCAGCCACAACAACGGCCAGGCGCACCGCTCCCGTTGGGAACAGGGGCACCTGGCCGGGAAAGGCACAGTTGCTGCTCATTTCGGTCTGAGGTACAATTTTTCCTCAGGCCGCCCTGCTCAACCCAGGGTGCGCGTAGTGTGCCAGCGATGTTCCGACATCGGATGGCACACGCCCTTTTTTCGGCTCTTGGCTCACATAGTCGTCAGAGGCTCCTCCGATATGCGATACTACAGGGGCCTGAGCCACCTCCGCTCCTTACGGATGGTTCAGGTCGGTTCCAACCGCGCCGCTTAGGGGCTTTCCTCTAGGCGGCGCTGTCAATAGTGGTCTGCTCCGGTGGGCCTTCCTCCAATATTTGCTGCACGGTGATGTCCAACGCTTTCGCCAGTTTATAGATCGTGATTTCGTTCGCTTCGCCCCCCCGCTCCAGGCGGACCACGGTCATCTCTCCCACACCCGCTGCCAGGGCCAACTTGGCTTGGCTGAGCAGGCGATAGACACGCCAGGCTTTTAGGTGCGGAAGCGCGCGCCGATGAGAGGCTCGTTCCTGAGGCATGACTCGCTCCTTCCACAGAATACCTTTCCATCGCTATCTTACCATATACCATCATAAATAGCAATACACCCTTGAAAACCATCAGATTATATGCTATACTTCCACCAGATGGTATCAAATACCATCATATTTTTCCTCCGACCTGCTTGGAACCCAGGTCGGAGGATGTAAGGAGCATCACGATGACCGACTCAAAGCGCCGGAAGCGCACCCCGTCCCAGGCAACCACAGGTGTGTTGCCTTCTCCCTCGTCCCTCGTTTCCCACCCGGAGCCGCGCACGCCAGAAGAGCGCAAACTCCTCGAAGCCACCCTGCGGCGGGAGCGTGCCTTGCTCTGGACGGATGATCGTCCGTTTAGCATCTGGAAAGCGTAGGAGCCGCAGGAGGCACCAGGCTTTAGGTAGAGCCTGGTGCCTCCACTCACGGAAGGGAAACGATCATGATGTTGCATCCTCTGTTACAACGGCAACAGCACCTGCTCGTCCTGGCGATTGAGCGCTGCGCCTTGCCGCTGCCAACGAAGAAATTCCTGCTGGAAGTCCTCAGCACCAGTGTTGAGACGGCCCTCAAGCAGCAGTGCCTGGGAACGACCACGGTGGTCCTCTGGTGTCAAATCGACCTGGAGCGCTGGGCCGCGACCCTGTCCCTGGAGCCAGCATCTCTGCTGCATATCCTCCGCAGCGTGGTGCAGGAGGGTATCTTGCTCCCCGAACAGGGCGTCTATCTGACTGATGGCTCCTCCGTGACCTGGAATCTGGCCTTTGATACCTGGCCGAGCTTGACCGCTGCGCTACCCACGAAAAGCGCTGATCTGCAGTCTGAGGAGGACACCGATCAGCCGCCCTGGCCGCATGAACTGCTGGCAAAGCGCTGGAAAGGTCGTCCGCCCAGGCCAGTCTGGTGGGCATTGCGGCAACGGGTGCTAGAGCGTGACGACTACACCTGTGTCTATTGTGGCCGACGCGGCGGCACGCTGACGCTGGACCATGTGCTCCCGGTCAGTCGTGGGGGCACCAGCGAATTGGGCAACCTCGTCACGGCCTGCGTCACCTGCAACAGTGCGAAGGGTACCAAGACCCCGCAAGAATGGCTGGCGGCGTTGCAACAGCGGGCAGGGAGGGCATAATGGCACTCCCAGTGACGACTGATCGGGCGGCTCTTGCAGCCGCCCACCCCTTGCACCTGGTGGAGCCAGAGGCAGCTCCTTCAGAGCGCCTGCCAGCTCGCAGGCCGCAGGTCCCGTTCAGTTGCAGTACCAATCTGGCGAACGATGTGACGGAGCAGCTACGGCAGGCGAAACTGGGGAGTCGGGCGCTGGAGGTCTGTCTCTATCTCTACCGCCAGACCTTTGGGAATGCAGGCTGGCATCGAAAACAGGGGCGAGAAGAGTGGTGGTGTACCTTTGATCTGGCCGCGTGGGCAGAGGCGCTCGCCTGCAACAAGAGCAACCTGCGACGCATCCGCACGGAGTTGGAAGCGTGCCACATCATCTGCTTCGAGCCAGACGCAGCGCATCCTGGGCAGGGCCGCCTGGGCTGGAATCTTGCGTTTCGGGAGTGGCTGCCCTATGATGGGCGGCGCGGAGGACAGAGCAGAAGAACGAACCTTGCTGGAAGACAGCAAGAAGACGTAGTTATTCTGCCACAGCAAGAAAGCATAGTTATATCGCCGCAACAAGAGAACGTAGTTATTTCTGCATGTGAGCAAAGAGACGTAGTTATTTACACGAGACCACTGGATGAGCTGCGTCAAGAGAGGGCACGGACGAGTGAGCAAAGGGACGTAGTTATTTCTCCTGGTGCTGGTGTTTCTCCTCTTGCAGCAAAACAACTACGTCAGGTTGATGAAAAGCACTGCAAAACAACTACGCCTGCTCCTTCTGAAGTGGCTCAGCAAGGGATACGAGGAGCTGCAAAAAGAAAAGGATTACGGAAAAAAGCACCAGAAACTCCTGACGTCGTTTCTGCGGCGAATGCCTCGCCGCGTGAGCCAGTCGATCTGGGAAGAAATACGCAGTCGGAAATGGCCCCGCGCCCTGGTGATAAGTCGCTGCACGATACACCTACCGCGCCAGAGATCGCTCTCCAGGTACCAGCGGAGCAAGTGGCGCTCTGGCGGGAGGATGTGGCCGAGCAGCGCTTGGTAGTGGCTCAGTTGCAGGCAGCCTCTGCTCGGGCGAGTGAGGCGTTGCAGCAGTGTTCGCCCAGCGGCCCTGGATGGGGCGAACTGCGGCGGCAGCAGCGCTACTGGCAGCACCAGCTAGAGGCCGCCCAGGGCAAGCTGGCGCAGTTTACGCAGTTTGTCACGCTGATTGAGCAGGGGGCCACCAAGGATGAGGCGTGTGCAGCGGTATTGGGCCAGGCAGCCAACGACAGTGACGGGGAGGAGGAACCTGAGGGTGCCCCTGCCGCAGAGGCGGTCCAGGCAGATCCGCCTCCTACCGTAGCGCCACGGCTGGAAGGGCAGGCGCTGCGGCGAGCACTCTTTGCCACGCTGGTGCGGCTCTTCACCAGCGGCGACCCCAGGCACGTCGAGTTGGAGCGCGGCAAGTTCAACAAGGCGATCAAGAACTTTGTGCTGGCCGGGCTGCAACCGGGCGATCTGCCTGCGGTGCAAGCCGCATTTGGGCGGCTGTGGCCCTGCGCGACGTGTACGGCGCTGGGGCTGGCGAACAACCTGCCGCTGCTGATGGGCACGGCTGAGGGCATGGGCTGGCAGTTCCAAACCGCTAAGATGTCGACATGAGTGGGGAAGCAGGATCCTCTATCGCTGGGTCAGCCAACTGCCCGAAGCAAGGGGTTGGCGCAGCGGCTGGAACGGCGCGTACTGGACCGATTGCGGGAGACGTGTACGATGATAGAAGTTGTCGGGCCGAATCTGCGGGATCGGGCAGCACAGCAAGGGACTGTTAATCAGTTCGCTGACGGTATTGAGCGTGGAATCTGAGAGCAGCCCAAGAGGAAGGTCATGGCTTTTCATTAAAGGGCGAAGAGCAATCGGAAACTGAAGGACATTTGGACAAAAGCCAGGACCTCCTTCGATTCAACAGTCATAGCAGTCACGAAGCCTGGTAGGGTCTCAAGCTACATTTACATATGGTTTTTCCTGCATTTCCAAGCCTTGTCGAAATGCAGGGTGAACCTCAAAGAGCGTGGTTTCTTTCATTTCTACCGATTGCTGGACCTGGTTTGGGTTCATATAAGAATAAATAGCCTGCTTATCTGCTGCTGGAGCTACGCCAAGAAAGGAGAGATTGCAGAGCAGATTGACAAGCGGACCATATAATTCCTCCCAGGTTTTTTGTTTGCTCCCAGGAGCCCAGACCTGTTCACAAAGTGGAGTAAGCCACTGGGGGCCGCGAAATTTCTGGCTTTCCAGCAAGAGCGCAATGTCTTCAAGAATCTGTGTCAATTCGGTTCGACTCAACCGCCAAGGACGTCGCCGGAAGCATTCAAAGACCTTATCGATGTCAAGATAGGGGTCTTTCCATTCGTCCCGCAGGGCCAACAGGCGCTCTTCTGAATATTGTTTCTCAGCATGAAAGATATTGTCCCAGGAAATAGCGTCCGTTCCTGTTGCCTCGCGTACACATTCATTGAGATAAAGAATAGCATCGCGAGGCCGCATCAGGGTGCGGCTTAAGATATAGGAGAGGGAATCACCATAGGTCGGATCGGCTGGAGGAAGTAACTCAGAGAGGGTTTTAGATGGCTCAATCTGATAGCGCTGGCAGGCAGCTTCTGCTCGCTGTTCCAGCAGCGAGCGCAGATCATTCTTCGTCCACCTTATAAAGAGCCGAAGTCCACGAAACTTTTCCTCTTGCCCGCCTTGGCTTTGCTCCCCAAAATTCAATTGTTGAAAGATATTCGTACGCAAGGCCACCACAATCTTTAAGTGTTTCACGGGTTGCATGTCAATCACGGCTTGGAATAGGCATCGGATCAGCAAATTAGAGAGAGTTTCATCAACCCACTCCTTATCAAGGTCATCAATAATCAGATACGTTCGATGCTGTGGTGACTCCAGAATTTCATTATGAACGATGTTGATCATCTGGTTGAGCCGAGGAAGCTGCGTTTCGTTGACAATCCGCTGATATTTTGCGACAGTTTCTCGATGAATTTCTTGACTGGCGGTCTGTTCGACATCGCCCCCACCTTTGAGACCGACTCCTCCAGCGCTGGCACCGACCTCGCCCGATGACTTGATCTTCTTCTGGAAACTTTCGGCAATTTGCTTCACGCGCTCGTCTGCTTCACACCAGAATTTATCTCCAAACTCATTCAAATATTCAATAGCTTTGACCTTCGCCGGGTCGCGTTTAAGCCGCTCTATCAACATCGAGAGAATATTCCGTTTAATCTCTGGAGAAATGATTTGATAACGATGGCGCAAGATTTCAACAACAATCACATGCTTCCACAAAGCCTTAAGGAAGGGTTCAAGGTGGACCCCCATGGTGAGGAGTTGCCGAATGACATCCAAATTGGTGATATAAGGGAGAGATAAATTCTCAGGAACAATGCGCACTACTTTATGGGGGTAACACTCTTCCAGATGCTGAAAAAGCGCTGATTTGCCGCTTCCGGTTCTTCCAATGATAAATCGACGTGGATCATCAAAAGAAGCAACTGACTCGAAGTCTCCATTATCCAAATACGCAGCGGAAAGCAGAGGGTCTCCTTCTGCCATTAAAGCCCCGAAGGTAAAGTTGCTTCTTATCGCCTTTGGCATTTTCTTCTCCCCTACAGATTTCGGCTCTTTGAGGAATCCTTCGCGTATCAAATGATGCACTACTTGGACGGAGCAAGTTTGGATGTAGAGCAAGTATAACAGCCTGTCAACCTTAAGACAAGTTTGGATGAGCGGTAGTGCAGTTCCTCTCCTAGCCAAACAAATATTGTGCTGGTGTTCGATGATCTGGGCGCGGAGAAGCTGACCGGCTGGGTGGAGGAGCAATTCTATCTGCTGGTGGACTATCGCTACCGGCAGCGCCAGCCGGTGCTGGAGTCATCCAATTGCCGGAATGAAACGCTGGCACAGCGGCTGGACCGGCGGGTGATGGACCAGCTGCGGGAGACATGTACGCTGATGGAGGTAGTTAGGCCGAACCAGCGGGATCGAGGTGTTCAACCAGGGCAGAGAAAAGATAGCGAACCAAGCTGAAGGGATTTCGACTGGGCCGCGCGCCACTGGGCGGTACGCATCAGCGTGAAGACACCCCAGGTGCATCTGCGCGCAATGACGACCAAATGTGCCTCCACCTCTGCTGCCGGGCGATTGATCCTCAATACCGACCTCATCACCCTCCCCAAGCCGCTGGGGGAATTTGTGATTGTCGTCCACCTGCTGGCCCCCAACCACGGCCGGGTGTTTAAAGTATTTATGCATGCCTATCTTACGGATTGGGAGGAACGGGAGCAGCAGTTGCGGACTGCTACAAGCGAACGTTCCTAGCAGGTGCCTCCACCCTCGGCTATGATCGCTATCGGATCAATAGCTCCCCTCTCCAGATCTATCTACTAAGAGCCTATCCGAATAACCCAGCGGCCCGAAACGCAATCAGACCACAGGCAAAATGCAAAAACGCCAGGTAGTTCTGTGGCTTCTTGTCCCAACGAATCAGCAACCGGCGAAAACGGTTCATCCACGAGTGGGCCCGTTCCACCACCCACCGGCGCGCTTTGAAGCCAGCGATGCGTTTGATCGCTTTGGCCTCTTCCCCACGGGGACGCACATGCGCGGGTGTTGCCCGAACTCTTTCAGGATGGCGTACACCTCATCGTAGTCGTAGCCTGCATCCAGGCACATCCCCTGGGGTCGCTCTGTTGTGGGCTGTGGCCGCTCGACCACGACGCTCTCGATGGTCGGGCGCGTCAATTTCATATCATGCCGATTCGCGCCCTCAGCCACCAAGCCGATCGGCACTCCGTGTCCTTCAGACACCAGGCTGCGTTTGACGCCGGACTTGCCCCGGTCGGTGGGATTGGGCCCGGTTTTTTTCCCCGCCCAGGGGAGCTTTGGTGATCGCTCCATCCATCGCCAACCAGTCCCAGTCGATCCCGTGTACTTCATCAAACCGCTCGACGCCCGCCTTCCACAACGTGAGGAAGACCCCCGCTTCCACCCAGGCTTGAAAGCGGTCATGCGCTGTTGAATGGGCGCACAGCTCCGTCTGGTTCAGCGCCCGCCACTGGCAGCCAGTGCGCAAGACGAAGAAGATCGCATCGGCACAGGCGCGATCCGGCACGCGCGGTCGTCCTCCCCCAAAGCGGTGGGTATTGACATGCACAGGTAGCAGCGGTTCCAGCACGGCCCAGAGCTCATCGGAAATGCGGAATCCGGTGGTCGTGCGGTTATTGGGTGTGCGTGGGCGGCTTCGTGGTTGAGGTTCTGAGGTATTCATGCCCTCCAGTATAGCAGGTTATTCGGACAGGCTGTAAGAGTCAGCAATGAGGCATTCTTCACCAAGAGGTCAACCTGGCACCAGTCTGATCGCCTCTCTCTTTCCCAATCAGAACCTGGCAATCTAAGCAATTGCCAACGAGCATAGGGTATTGTAATACTCATCAATCTACACTATCATAGCGTGGACAGTGGCAATTACTCGTTTCTCTTGTGTGACTGTGCGGTAACTGTCTAGAGCCCTTGGACTCGGCTCATCTCTGCCGTTTTGGGGTCACTTGTACATTGCCCTTGGTAAGTAGGAGGTGCACTGTGGGTTTGATGTATATCGCGGCGGCTGTCGTGCTCTTCATTGTCACGTTTGGGCTGTGGCATTTGAGGAGGCCACAAATCGTTCAACACCCCTTTGAAACAACAACGATGACCGTTCATTCATCAGCGGCTAGAGAGGCCAACACGCTGACCGCGTCAGGCATAGCTGATATGAGCGTGCCTGCAGAGGATAATGTGACTCTGGGCGATCCACAGCCCTCTGCTCCAGAAGACCTGACAGTGCTTTATGCCCAATTATCGCCCGAACAGCGGGCAGCATTTGCCCAGCAATTCATCACAGAGATTCATAAATCTGACAACCCACAGTCCAAGCAGATCGCGGCCAGCGTCGATCCGCAGAATGTGACTCCACAGCAACTCGCTGAACTGGAACAACATGCGCACGCGACACTCTCTCCCTTTTTCAGGAATTTGATCAATCGTCCTGTCTCTACCGCTGCGCTCAGCGGCCTCGCAGTATATGGCGTAGAGCGGTATTTCAAGAGCGGGGGACCGACGACTAGGATAACCCCTGACGCCTCAAGGGCGAAGACAGATGGAACAGGCAAAACCAATGCGGCCGCTGAGCAAAGGACCTCTACGGAGCAGGGAATCGAAGATGAGAGGATCTCTGCCGAACAGAAAGTGCCCCCCGTTGCGACTGCGTCGGAGTTGCTGGAAGCGACCAGTATTGAGCGGATTGAGCGCTCTGAGGAATCGTCGGGGGGTGTGGTGACGGAAAAGGAAGGTTCTCCAACCGAGACATCCCATACCCAACGCCAACAACCGCCTAAGCTGGCGGATGGAGAGAAAATCAAGACGACAGCGGCAAGCAAACCAAGCACTCCTCAATCAGGAATACGAACACTCCAGTACCTTGGCACAGTAACGGTGCCCAAGAAAATCTATACGAACATATCTCAGAACGTCGCGCTGGTTCTAAAGCTTAAATCTAATACCCCAGAAGCGCTGCCTGAAATGCTTACGGTTCAGAATATAACGAACTTGCCAACGCTCCCCCAAAGCGACAGTGGCGAGGGAATTGTCGCCGTAACGGTTCAGAAAAATGATGACTCTGAGCAATTCCTTGAAGCTGAAATGATTGCTGCTGGCGTTACGGTATCTGGCGATCTCAAGCAACGGCAATCTCTTGCGCTTCAAACACTCGCATATAGGTGGGGGTGCCTTTTCCCCAATTCAGGAGATCAAGCGCTCACGCTGGTCGTTAGAGTCATCCACTCCTCTGGAAGTTGGGAAATCGGAACAATCCCACATACCATCAAAGTCACACAAATCGCTAACCTCACAGCGCGTCAATTAAGTATGATCGGCTGGATTTCAGGGGCGGCAGGCTTTATCTCAACAGTTCTTGGGATTGCAAGCACCCTTCATCTCGTTCCGTAACCATCCATAGCGCAGAAAATGGGTTGCATCCTGAGCTTTGATGACCTGAATCACTATCAGGAGGTGATCGCCGCCATAGCCGAGACGATGCGGCTGATGGACGATATTGATCAGGCCATCGATGAACATGGCGGCAGGCCGATTGTATAACATGTAGCAGTGAGCACTCTTCATCAGAGTGCTCTTGCATTCTAAAATTGGCATGGCTGATGCTGTTGCCCAGACCATCAAGTCAGCAATTTCAAGGAGTATATAGATGGATATTGATCTATCTGTTGGCACTGGCAGCAGGCAGGATTTGATTCTATCCTTCGACCCAGAGAATATGTCTGGGACGTGTTCTGGAGACACTGCTTATCTTCGCGTGCAAGCCCATCTCAAACGCGGAGACACCTGGAATAAAAAGCCGCTACGGGGTTCTATGCCGATTTTGTTGGCAATACACGGACATTTGGGCAACGGGGTGGCCTATGATGGGACTGGGGCAACCTTGGAGCCGATCACCTACCTGCCTCTCGATCTTACCCATGAGGAGAATCTGCAACGCTTGGTTAATCTGGCCTTTGTCTGCACGCGGCGGTATATCCAACATTTTGAAGAGGAGCGTGCCCTGCGCAACCAGAGCCGAAAGATGACCTTCGAACTGAAACTGTGGGGCACTGTGGCGCGCGTGGCTCCCAGATACGATTCCCTTGAGACGGCAGAGATTCAACAGATAGAGCCGATACCGTATGGAATGCCCAAAGAAACGCGGATCGAAGTTGTGGCTTTTGAGCCAGTGAATCTTCGGAACAGCGGTTGCCAGATCAATGTCTCACTCTCCCATTGGGATGAGATGCTGCCCGGTCTTGGGTATCCCAACCGGCGATTCGTTGAGCTGCCCGCGCTTACTGTGCAAAGTATGCCAGATGAGCTGCGAGACGCCGCTGAGCATGTCAATACGGCTCATCAACTCTTCCTTCAAGAAAAGTATCGGGCGGCTGTCCAGCACTGTCGCCAAGCCAGAGATGCACTATTGACACCTAACCGGAGAAGATGGTGCCAGGACAATCTTGGCGGCGTCATGGGCACAGAGAAGGCAGAGATGGTGGATGCTGCAATCTTTGCTCTCACCCACCTGGAGCATCCGGCGAGCCATGGCGACAATCAGGTGGAAGTAGATCGGGATGCTGCAGAATATGTCATCGGGACGATGACTCTGATTCTGCATTATATCGAGCGCAAACTTCAATAATAGAGCTAAAAATCAGGGGTCAGCCAAGAAGGCGGCCGGTCCCTGATTATTCCATTTTATTGAACTGCTCCCATGTGTGATAGATAATGACAGGGCGGCTGTTAGGTACATATGAGGCACAGTATGGGTGTTGTATTTCTTCTCCTCACCCTTGCCATCTTCGGGCTGAGTTTCTGGCTCTGGTGGGTGAGCAAACCAGATGCCAGCGTTTTTAGAATCATCCTGTGGTCCACTTCCTCCCCAAGCGTGCGTGCTCGCCAGATATCTCCACGTTGCTCTTTTTACGCGCTCCTCAACACGTTGGGTCTGCGCCGCGACGAAGAGATAGAGGCAATCCAAGAGAAGATGAGGCAGATAGAGGTGCTATTGCGCAATGCAGCGCAGTGGGGCGATCTGGAAGAGGTCGCGCGTGGAGATCGGGAGGCAATCAGAGAAGACCTTCACCGTCTGGATTTGGAAATACTAGGGCCTGTTCGGCAAATGTGATACACTGAGAGGTTGTGTATCGACATGAACTCACTGACGCTCAATGGGAGCGGATGGCTCCTCTGCTTCCTCCCGAACGATCAACCAAACGGGGTCATCCCTATCATCCCCACCGCAGGATCCTCAACGGGATGCTCTGGATTCTGGCAACTGGAGCCCCTTGGCGCGACTTGCCAGAAAGATATGGCCCCTGGAGGACGGTGGCGAATCGCTTCTATGCCTGGCGCACCAGCGGCCTGTGGGACCGCTTGTTGGCCGACCTCCAAAGCGCAGCCGATGTGGAGGGAGCGCTGGATTGGGCAACCCACTATGTGGACAGCTCGATCATTCGCGCTCATCAGCACGCGGCAGGCGCCCGCCGATCCAGCAGCGATGAAGCGTTGGGACGGAGTCAAGGTGGCTTCAGCACCAAGCTGCACCTGCGAGCGGAGGGCCAGGGCAAACCCATGGTCCTCCTCCTCACTGCGGGTCAGCGGCATGAACAGACCATGTTTGAGCCGTTGATGGAGGCAGGCCAGGTGAAACGACGGGGGCGGGGGCGTCCACGTCAGCGACCGCACCGGGTGGTCGGCGACAAAGGCTACAGCAGCCGTCGTAGTCGTCAGTACCTACGGAGGAGAGGAATCGGGGTGGTCATTCCTCACAAACGGAACGAGCGCTGGCGCGGGCGCTTTGATCGAGCGGCCTACCGAGAACGCAACCGGGTAGAGCGTCTCATCAACCGACTCAAGCAGTTTCGGCGCGTGGCCACCCGTTATGAGAAGCGTGCGGTCAACTACCTGGCCATGGTCGTCTTTGCCGCCATCTTGCTCTGGTTGTAAGGGCTACGCTCTTGGTCGCTAGGTATTTTTGCGCAGTGCGGCGATGACCGGCTGGAATGGACAGTCCTGCCCCCGAGGGGGTGTATAGCAGGCAAGCGCCGTGTGGCAGAGGAGCATTCCATCCAGGCACAAAGCGGCAGAAACAGCGCTGAGCATGCGCGAGGCAAATGGGCCATGCCCTGCTGGCGTGGTCGCATGCGTTCCCGACCAAGGGGACTAACACGGGTGTCTGTGCTCCTCCTCTTCCTTGGGTGGGAGTCGCTCTGCTGTGCAAGAGGAAACCCCATGAGCGGCAGCCCTGGCTGCGTGTCTCGCGCCGAAGGATGAGAGGTTGCCCCCACGCGAAGCGTATATCTTGTGGAGACCTGCCCAAGGGAACAGAGCCACACCCCTTCCGCAGGCTGGACAGGAAAGGCGCAAGACAGCGCAGAAAGCGAGACCGGTTGCTATGCTCTCTTGCTTGCCTCCGAGAGGGACGCTTCGCTTGGTGCATGTCTGGCTCTTCACCTTGGTCTCGATTGGTCTGCTGAGTGGATGCCGTCCTCAGGTGAATATAAGGTGTGGAGATGGACCTCCTCGCCACCTCCAGCCTGGCCTGATCGAGAGCAGTGGTCAGGTCTATCTCAGTGCCCCGGATGCCCAGACCATGTATGCCGTGCGGGCCAGTGATGGAGTCACCCTCTGGCATCACTCACCAGCACTTTTCTTGCTGGCGAGTGATGCCGAGGTCATCTATCTCCAGAGCGGCCCCTATGCGATCTCCGCGCTGCGGGCCAGCGATGGGAAAACGCTCTGGTCGAAGCAGAGCTATGATCTCTTTGGCAGCACATGGCTTACGGAGGCCCATGGGACGCTCTACACCTATCAATCCTCCGCAGGGGGGGTGCTCCACGCTTTGCAGGGCGACACCGGCGTACAACGCTGGCAAACCCACCTCCCTCCTCCGGCGCTCCCTCCTCCGGCGGCGTTGCAGGTGACCAATGGCGCCGTGTATGTCCTGTCCCATTCGGGCCAATTGCTGGCCCTGTCGGAGCAGACCGGAACCGGCTTGTGGCAAGCGGACCTGGCCCCCTCGTCTGCCCCGAATGCTCCAGTTTTCCTCGTGCTCCCACAGGGAGTGATCTATGCGTATACGACCGAGCTCCAAGCCCGGCGAGCCAGCGATGGCCAGCTCCTCTGGCAGAATGAAGACCAGGGATTGGCGCTTCCTCCGGCGATTCAGGATGAGGGCTCCCCTGCCCTGCTGCATTTGCAGGGCATCCTCTATCTACGTACCCTCCGCGAGATCGATGCCTTCCGGGCCAGTGATGGTCAGCTCCTCTGGAGCCACAGCGCGGGGATCTATGCCACGGCACAGCTCGGCGATGGGATCCTCTACACCGTTGGGTCGAGCGAGCCCGGGTTCGGCGGCCGGGATGTCGTGGAGGCCCTGCGCGCGAGCGATGGGCACCTCCTCTGGCGGTATCAGGCCAGTGCTTCCTCGATCCAACTCTTCGTGACGGCGGCCAATCTGCTGACCTATCTGCTGGCGACGCCAATCGGGGGGGCCTCGGCTACGCTGCTCGCCAAACAAGCGACTGATGGCACCCTGCGGTGGGAGTCTTCGGTGAAGGCAGCGAGCATGCTCCTCGCTGATGGCAGCCTCTATCTTGGTCTGGCGGGGAACAGCGATGGAACATGTTACGCCATAGCGGCTTCCCAGATGGAGAAGCTGCGCCCAGCAGACGGTACCCCGATCTGGCAGATCCATGTATCATGAGAAGGCGCCTCCGTCACCGGTGATTGCACCAGGGAGAGCCCTCATGGGCGCGGGAGGCCAACCACCACCGCACTGCTCGCACCTGCGGGCCAGCGGATAAACCCTGCTGCCGGTGTTGTTATGCCGACGAAGCGGTTCAGGACTGCCCCAGCACACAAACAATGGAACAGACAGACGGGCACATGAGAGAGACCCATCGCTTGGTGCATATGGTCAGGCGGTGGTCGTCTTGGAGCGTTCAACTCACTGCTGTCCTCTCAACGACCGTAAAGCCCGCGAATTGCCGAACAGGCCCTAGCACAACGCTGCCCGCGAGCAAAAAAATACAGCCAGAGGACGCGCCTCTGGCTGGGTAATAGTCACGCCCGCTTCACGAGCGCCGCTGGAAAAGTTGGCGTAGCCAGCGCAGCGCCTCGGTGCAGGTCGCCACCTGTGCTCGCATGGCCTGCTCGTTCGGCTCGCGGTGATACACCGTCCGGTAGCGGTTGGCAAGTACCGAGAGCATCGTCTCCAGTGCCGTCACCCGCGCATCCTCTGCGCCGGAGAGCATCGGGAACGCCTCCAGCACCGCGTCGACCACATGCACCTCCTCGCGGGTTGTGAGCAGCGGCAACACCCACGCCCCGCTGGTTCCATCGAAGCGGCCTCCGTAGGCGCGGCTGAGCTGCTGCATCGCCGCCAGGTGCGGCCCCTTGGCCGGGAAGGTCACGACCAGGCCGCTTCTGGTGGTCGTAATCGACCCCTGGACCAGCGGGACTGGCGCTTCAGCGGGTGGTGAAGCCACTGGTGGGGGTGCAGCCGCTTCAGCTTCCTCTTCAGCCCCTGAAACGGTTGCCTCTCCTGCCGCTGGCTCCGTTTCCTCCGCTTCCTCCTCCAGCGCATCCCACAACGACCCTCGGACGACCTCCTCGCGTTTGATCGGCGTGGGTGGCGCAAGGTGCGGCAGCGTCAGCGGCAAGGGCACGGCAGGTGGCTCCGCTGCGGGCGCTGTTTCCACGATGACGGGCGCGGCGGCCAGCCGCGCGGCGTGCAGGGTCGCCAGGCGCTCCGGCAGTGTATCCACCAAGCCCAACCACTGTCTCCCCCGCTTGAGAGTGGCGGTCAAATCCTCCGCCCGGCGCGCAAAGGCAGCAGCCAGTTCCTCCTGCCCATCCAGCGCCTCGGCCTCGTCCTCCTCGTCACCCAGCGCCTCCAGGCTGGCCGAGAGCCGCGCCAGCATCGTCTGGTGCGCGCCAACATGCTCCACCAGCGCGCCCCTTGCTGGCTCTCCGGCAAAGGCCGCCGCCGCGCCGCTTTCGCGGGCCAGCTTGTAGAGCTTGCGATGCGCCGCGCTGCCCGCGTAGGCCAGGTAGATAATCTCCGCTGCCTCCCGTCGCCCTAAGCGCCAGTGGCGTCGGCTCGCCTGATCGAGATGGAAGAGGTTGAGCGCCAGTTCGTACCAGGCCACCACATCGATGCAGTCTTGCAGGTTGAGTCCTTCCATGACCCGCCGGTACGGCACTAAGACCACCCGCTTGCCCTGGTCCCGAATCGCGGCGCGAATGGCGTGTTCGCGGTCCTCGGCCTCCACGCCATTCGGCAGTATCCAGGGCTGGAAGTCCAAGAGCACCCAGGCCAGGCGCTCGGCCATGCTGCGCAAACCGTTCTGCTCGAAGTAGATCATCACCGTCTGCCCGGCGTCCAGCTTCTGCGCGACCAACTCCTGCAAGCGCCGCTCCAGCGGATAGACGTGGTTGGCGGTGAGGATGGGCGCGGTGAGCAGCATCTCCTTGCCTACCAGTTCACCCCACTTCCCGCGCTTGCGCTGTTCCACCGTGAAGGCGGGCGTGACACAGGGCAGCACCGACCACCAGCGCGGAATGGTCCCCTGGGCCAGCGCCGCCGCGCTGCTGCCCCGCTGCGCCAGATCGCGCAGTTGCCCCATGATGTTCTGGTGCTGCCCCAACAAATCACGCAGCCCTGCCCAGCGCTGGGCTTCCAACAACGCCGCTTTGGCCTCGTCGCGCCGCTCCGTGGCCTGCTGTTGGTCCTCCAGGGCCGCCGCCAGGTCTTCCGCTGGTGGGGGAGGAAGTTGGGCGCGCAGCAGGTTCACCTGGCGCTGCGCCGCCTTGAGCGTCTCCTCCGCCTCGCGGGCCTCCACCTGCGCGGGCTGGACCCGCTCGGCCAGGTCGGGGTCCGACATGCTCACGATCTCCGGCACTTCGATGCGCGGGGGCATGTGCGCGCCCACATCCAGCACCGAGAGGAAGACCAGATCGCCCAGCAGGAAGGGCAACAGCCGCGCCGAGATGCCAGGTGCGGGCACCGTCGTCACGGTCACATCCGAGCGCCCGCTGCCTCGGCGGGCATCCTCTTCCTTCTCCTTCGTCCATTGCTGGATGACGCCAAAGCGCGCCATCGCCTGCTCCACGTCGTTCCAGCCCAAGCCCAGCCGCCGCCAGAAGCGGGGGGAAAAGCGATACCAGTAGAAAAACAGGTCGTCGATGGTGCCACCGTAGTGCGTGCCGGAGGCATACACGGTCGTTTGGGCGGCCAGCTGAGCCTGGTGGATCGCATGCGCAATATCGGTGGCGCGGCCCCTGGCATTGTGGGACTCATCGACGACTGCCAGCCCGATGCAGCCGTGGTAGAACTGCTGGGCATATTCGTAGGGCGAAAAGCTCTCCGGGGCTGCGGGGCCGCGCGCCCCTGCGGCATCGAGGACGCGGCTGGTAGCCGCCTGAAGCGCCGGGGTCGGCTGCCGGTGGGCTTTGCCTAGCCGTCCATCAGGCCGCCGGGGGAACGGGACAACGGGGTGGATGCCACTCGTCTGAGGGGCACTGGGCACACGGGCTTCCGCGCCTGCCGCCCAGGTGGCAAAGGGAACCGGGTGGGCGCGGCTTGCTGCCGCTTTGGTACGCGCCTCCGTCCAGAGCGCCCCGTGACACGCGCGACACCAGCGCGGCTTCTGCTCGAACCAGACCCTTTCGGTCACCGGCTCCAGCGCCTCGTCTTCCGCCTCCGAGGGCCGCGTCTCCTCGTCGACTTCGGCTGCTGGCTCCTCGGCCTCTGTCTTCGCCTCCTCGCGTTTGCCCCAGGGCCGCGCCTGGACGAGCGCGCCGCAGTCGGGACAATGGAAGGAGGACGTAAACACCTGCTTCGTCAGCACCTCCCCGGTGGCGCGCACGCGATAGCCCGCCAACCGCCCCTGGTCAATGATCGGCTCCAGGTCGAGTTTACGTTCCTCCGCTGGGTCCAGATCGGGGACGCTGCGTGGGATGCGCCGCTCGATGACCGCAGGCTGCCACTCGCGGCCAAAGGCGCGGGATTGGGAATGGGGCACAATGGCAATCACCGCCGGGGCACGGCTCTCCACACAGCGCCGCATCCAGGCGTCGATGTCGCGGTAATTGTCGATGCTCCGGACCTCGGCCTCCGGCCAGGCCGCCGTCATCTCCTCGCGCCAGGTGCTGGTGACGCGCTTAGGGGTGGACACCAACACCGGCAGCGCCGGGGGCACCTGACGAGTGGGTCCGAGCAAGGCGCGAGCGCGGGGCGTCGCCTGCCAGGCCAGGCGAAGCTTGCGCACCCAGGCCGGGGTGGGTTCCTCGCTCGCCTCACCGCGCCGCGCCCGCTGCCAGATCGCTGCCTGACGCGCCATAACGGCGGTTGATTGCCTTGTCTTCCCGGTCCCTGGCTCGCCCTGGATAGCCACGCGCCCGCGCGCATCCAGCGCCGTGCCCATCGCGCAGACCCGATGCACCTGCGGGGCCACCAACCCCGGATGGGCCGCGCTGGGCAGGTGCTTATCCAGGCCGATGCGCGCCGCCACCTCCAGTTCCCACTGCGCGGGGTTGAGGCGGTAGAGGGGTTGCCGCTTTGCCAGCACGCGGCTGGCGAGCGTGTGCAGCCAGGGGGTGAGGAAAGTGAATACGTCCTCGCCCTGATGGTAGGCCGCCTCACCCGTCCGCAGGTTGAGGCAGCCCAGCACGGGGTGATCGTCGAGCTGGCTCACCTCGACAGACACCACCCCTTTCTGATACTCGCGCTCCAGGTCTTCGGGGTCGAGCTGGACCTGATGCGACTCCTGGCTGATGCAGGTGACAAAGGCATACAGGTCACCGTCGGGGCCGGTGAGCGCTTCGCCATCCAAGAGTCCGGTGAGGATTTCGGCGGCCAGATGCGCCTCGCCCGTGGGCGGCATGATGGGCCGCTCCGCCTGCTGTTCGGGCTGCCAGGTGGTCGCGCTCACCCAGTCCGCCGAGCGCTGTACCCCGGATTGGGCCAATGCTGCCAGCAATGTGGCCTCATCGGCGCTCTGGGGGATGAGTTCAGGCACAACGGTGCCATCTTCCGGCACCAGATAGGGGTCAGCAATGGGCTGCTCCGGCAGATCGGGCGGGGGCGTGCCCTGCGCCCAGGGAGATTCGGCTTTCCTGGGCTGCCGCCAGCGCCAGCCGGAGAGGCGCTGCTGCTCCAGCGCTTCGGGCGCTTTGAGGGGGATCGCCCGACGCACGCCGATGACGACGATCTGCGTATACTTCTGAAACGCCCCCTCGTCGGTGTCGGGGTCGCCATCGGGGAACTTCCAACACCGAATCTGCTCGTAGTGTTTGCACCAGTGATTGATCATGGTGCCATCCCAGGCCGAGCGGGCGGGCAGGATCGCCGCCAGGATGCCACCGGGCCGCAGGGCTACACCCGCGTCTGCGATGATACGGTACTCAGCACGTCGCCCGTCCTCGAAGAAATACGGGGGATTGAGGACAAGCGCACCCATCGAGGCCGGAGTAATCCGCACCGCCTCAATGGCGCTGACCACCAGGGTCGCCTGGGGCAAGCGCTGCTGCGCCACCTCGGCGCGGGCACGGCTGATCTCGACGCCATAGAGGTCCACGCCAGGGACGGCAGCAAACGGGGCAAGCAGATCACCCTCACCACAGGTTGCGTCAAGAATGGCCGCGTGACGGCCAAAGCACAAGAGATTGCGCGCGATGCGCTCCGCCCAGACCGGGGCGTGCGAACGAAGCCGGATTGACCAAGATTGTGCAGGGTGCCAGTGGGCATGAGAAAGAACCTCCAGACAACAATGCCCCTGGTGGCTGACTTCGCGTGAGAAGCCAACCACCAGGGGAACACCAACCGAGAGAGAAGAGGGAAACGCTACGCCGCCGGGGCGGTGAGCCAGCCCTGCTGCACGCCAGAGGAGAGCAAGGCGCTCCAGCGCTCCAGGTCGCCCTCCAACCGCCAGCAGCGGCAGCCGAGGGCTGGCAGCGGCTCAATGAGGTGCTGGTCTAACCCGGCACGCCAGAGGGCATCCGCCCAGGCGGGCAGGTGAATCACCCGCAGCGCCCGCAGGTGGCCCAGGAACGCTCCGCGCTCCGGCGTCTCCTCGTGCCAGTTGCCCAGCACGTAGCGCGGGGTCGCTGGAACCGATTTGGCGGGCTGGGCCACCCCCTGTTGGGCCGCCAGTTCCCGCAGCTTGGGGTTGGGGATGCTGGGCGGATGCAAGAGGCCATAGCCGATGTCGGTGAGACGCGAGAACGTGACCCCGTGCCGCTCGCGCGTGCCAGGGAGCAGCTTCGGCTTGGGCTGCTTATACGGGCTGCCCAGGCGGGCCAGTTTGGCAGTGCCGGTCCAGAGCACCTCTGTGCCGGGTTGGAACACCAGCCCTTTGCCCGCGTGGAGTTTGGCGAGCGCCGCCGCGATGCTGGTATCGAAGCCAACCACCGCCAGCACGAGTACCTCACCCTCCCGCGTCGTCGCCAGAGCGGCGACCTTGGGCTGCTGCCCATCGGCCTCCAGGGTGCCATAGAGGCGATCCCCAAAGGAGGTGACGGGCTGTGTGCCAGAGAGGATGTGGCTGGCGTCTGTCCCCAGCCAGGGTTGTACCGGAGCTGCGGCCTCCGGCGGGTGAACGGTAGGAAGTGCCACCATGTGCTATACTCCTTGTGTCGAATCTGTGACGCTTGCGCGTCACCCAACCGGGCGCTGAGAGGTAGCATCCCTCCCAGCGCCCTTCCATACCACCGAGGCAGGCCAGTCCCGTCTCGTGGGCGTGTCCAGGCCCCGCCACGCGCCGCCTTGTCAAGCTTGGGGTCCCACGCCAGTGGGCACGCTTGACAAGGCCAGCGGGCGGGGTAATCTGGACGCGCCGAGACGGGACGAATACACGTCCGCCTGCTGGGGAGGGGCACCTGCTCCGCTGGCGGAATGCTGGAGAAGATACCGGTATGCCTGGCCGGTTTTGGGGGAAGTGCCCGCTTGGGCGACGCGCGGGGGTACGCAAAAGTGGGCCAGCAGCCGATGCGCCGGCGCGCCGACTCCTCGCGCGAGGGCGTGGCCCCGGGCAAGCGGGCACAGGTGGGGTGTCCCGCAAGCCGTGCCCACGAGTAAAAAAAGGGAGCAGAGGGCACATACCCTCTGCTCGCCAGTTGGGCGCCCGCCTGCACCCTCAGCCCAGGGTCGCCCGCAGCCAGGCCCGCAGGAGCGGCGCGAGGTCGGCCACCTGCGGACAGGCCAGCACCCGGCCAAAGATGGCGCGGTTGGCTTCCACCGCGCCCGCATCGTCGCCCATAAAGATGGGCTGCAAGAGAATGCGGCTCCGGGGCAGCGTCTCCACCTCGGCCCGGACCAGCTCAGCATCCTCCTCGTAGAGCGCGCCATCGTGCAGCACGAGGAGCAGCCGCTGCTCCCGGCGCGGGCAGGCCGAAAGCGCTGCTACCGCCTGGCGAAAGACGGGAGCCAGTTCGGTGTCCTCGCCATAGCCATCCATCCCGGCGATGCGGCGGCGCGCTCCTTCCGAGACGCCAGTCGAGAGCGGGCGATGGATGGCGGGCGTTGGCCCAGAGGTAAAGCCCCAGACACCCAGGCGCACCTGCGCCAGTTCCGCCGCGCGGCAGAGCAGCATGGTGGCCGTCGCCGCGCCACAGATACGCGTGTTGTCGTAGATCCGCTTCCCCATACTGCCGCTCTGATCCACCAGCACCAGCAGCGCTAGCTCCCTCGATGGGGCAGGTGCGGTTTCGTGGGTAAAGGGACGCTCATGCCCCTCCAGCACGCGTTCCAGCACCAGCGCGCCCCGGCTGCGGTGTGGGCGTGGGCGTTGGTTGGGGGTGGGAGGACGCAAGGCCAGCGCCAGATCGCGGGCGAACCCTTCCACCTGCGCGAGCAGAGCGGTCGGATCGGCCTCCGCCAGAGCCGGATCACGGGGAGGGACGCGCTGGCCCCTGCCGGGAAGCGCCACCGCATCCGGCAGGGGCGGCGTCTGGCTGGGTACGGGCTGCCCGTCAGGCGCATCTCCCGGCATCCGCTCGCCGATGACCCCGGCACAGAGGCTCTTCGGCAGGCCAGCCGGGAGCGGGGCGTCTTCGGGCCGCCCCAGCACAGAGAGAATCTGTCGGGCCAGCTCGGTCACCTCCTCAGACGTGGCCGCCTCCCACGCCTGTTCCACCAGGGGACGCACCTGCCATTCCCAGCAGGCTGCCTCAGCCGGGTCGGGACTAAATAGACGGCTCTTGGCCGGATGATCGTGTTCCCAACGCCAGAGGAGACAGCCCGCCAGCAGGTCTGCGGTGGGCTGATTCTCGCGCCAGGCCGCATCCCCCAGCAACTCAAAGAGCGGCGCGAGCGCAGGGTTCGCCCGACACTGCCGCCGCTCCTGGCGCTCATCCTCCAGCGCGTTCCACAGCCACCCCAGCTGCGTGGCGATGGGCTTGGCCCCGCTGTGGCAGATATGCCCGGCCTCGTGCTCGACCAGCGCCGTGGTCATCGTCTGTTCCCACACCAGCGCATCGCTGGGCGCGTGGCGCACCTGGGCGCGGGCCGCCGGGTCCGAGGGAAAGGCGAGCTGCACGGGGTTCACCTCCACGGTGCGGCGGGCAAAGCTGGTCGCGCCGAGGGCCGCCTGATCGGAGAGCAGTAAGTGAAAGCGGCGGCGGCCCCGCTCCAGCAGCAGATCGTGCAACGCGCGCTGCCAGCGCCGGGTGCGCCACCAGGGCAACGTGGGTTTCTGAGCAGACATACGGGAACTCCTTTCAGCGCAGCGGGGGCCAGGGTGCAGGCGGCCCCCGCTGCAACGCTTATAACGAGCGAACGGTGTTGGCGACTTCCGCGCGCAGCATGTTGACGGCGGGTGGCTCCAACCGTCCATCGGCCAGGCGCGGGCAGGCAAAGGGGATCACGGTGTACTCCGCCGCGTCGGTGAGCGCCTGCGGCCAGGGGGTGCCATCCTCGACGAGCGCCAGCGCCTCCTGCCCCCAATCGAGTAACACGCCCAGGTTGAGCGCCTCTTGCAGCAGCCCGCCCTGGCTGGCGGTATTGCTGACCGAGAACTCTTCGAGCGCCACCAGCGCTGCTGCCACCGGGTCAGGCAGCCCCGCTCGCTCCAGAATCTGCCGCCGGGCGGCCTCCTCCAGCCGCTCCACCTCCAGCCGCAGGGCAAAGCGCCGCACCAGCGCCGGGTCGAGTTGGGGCGTGGCCTGCTGGTAGGCGCTGCCCAGGTTCGTTGTGGCAATCACGCTGAGGTGGGACGCGGGGGCGATCAGCACCGCCCCGTTCGGCAGGGAGAGGACACGATAGCGTGCCGCCCGGTCGAGCGCAACGGGCAGCAGCGCCGTAGCCCACGCCAGCTTGGGGCGGGCGGCGATCTCCGCGCCGGAGAGGCTGTCCAGTGCCCCGATGAGCAGGGCGTGGTACAGCGCATCCATGCGCGCTAACTCGTCCAAGAGCAGCACCACCCGCTGGCCCTCGGCGGCGTAGCGCCAGGCTTCGGACAGCGGACCTTCGACGTAGCTGAAGCCGCCCTTGCCGTCGGGGTAGACGCCGCCAAATAAAATCTTGTCATCCAGGCCGGGATGCCCCTCGATTTTGATGAGGGTCGCCCCGGCCACGAGTGCTGCCTGTTTGACCGCCTCGGTCTTGCCCACGCCGGTTGGCCCGACCAGCAGCGCCGTGCGCCCGCGCTGGATGGCCCGGACGAGCGTCTTGCTCACCTCGGTCTGCACCGGCTGCACGGCTGGGGTGCTGGATGGCGCGGCTTGACCGGGCTGTGTGGGGACGGAGGCAGGTGTCGCCACGCTCGGCTGGGCCAGGGCGTACAGCCAGGCCAGATCGACCTGGGACGGCGAGAGACCCCCTGGCGCGGGGGCGTCGTCCACCTCCACCCCCTGTCCCTGCCGGGCCAGCAGCGCCACATAGAGGGCATCGGAGCCCGCCATCATGGCCTCGGTGGCGGCGGTATCCTGCGCTGCGACGAGCAACTGTGCCTCGGTATACGGGGGTGCCGCGCCCACGGCCCGCCCCACGGCCACCAGCAACTCCTGCCAGCGCTGGCTGAAGGCCACCAGCTCCGGCTGCCCATGAGCCGGATGCCCGGCAAACCGAGCGCTGAGCACATCGAGCGCTCCTGCAACCGCCGCCAGGTAGCCGGGAAAGGGCACATACCAGCGGCTCGGCTCGCCGGAGAGGACATGCGCTCCCGCGCCGCTGGCCGAGGTGAGCCAGACCTCCCAACTCGTCTGCCCCTGCTTCCACACCGCCACCCCCTGAACGTGGCAGAGCAGCGCCCAGCAGGCTTTGACCAACCCCAACCCGACCACCGGCTGGGGGGACGAGGCCAGGGGGGCCGGGATCGGCTGCCTTCGGGTGAGCGTCGGCCAGAAGCCGTTGTTGCCCAAAGCAAATAGCGGGGAGAGGTTGATAGCGTTCGTCGCCATGTGGTATACTCCTTGTGTAGAGACTACTGACGCAGGTGCGTCAAACACAACGGGGCGCTGAGAGACTTCTGATCTCCCAGCGCCCACTCGTTTCTTTAGATGGCGAGACAGATTCCCAGCCAGCCACCCACTACCGGTGCTGCCGCAGCGATAATGTCCTCCAGGTTGTCGGGAAGCTGCTGCGGATCGACCTTATAGCAGACCGCATAGCGCGGATGCCCTTCGGCGTCGTCTTCGATCCGCTCGTAAAACAGCAGCGAGCGTAACCAGGGGGGATTGCCAAGCGCGGCGCGCACGGTCCCGGTGGTCGTCTGACAATTCAGGGTCAGCGTGTTGATGGGTGGTTCTCTCTGTGCCACACATGGGCTCCTTTCTTGGGGCGGGGTCGCTTCCCGCAGGCTTTAGCTCCGAGACGAGCCGTTCCCGTCTCGCAGACAAGTCGAGGCCCCGCCACGCGCAGGGGTGTCAAGCTTGGGGTCCCTTTAGGGCACGCTTGACACCGCCAGCGGGCGGGGTAGACTTGGCCTGCCGAGACGGGACGGCCAACCTCCTCCAATGGGGGAGTGGCGGAGCGTCCAGTGGCGAATGGCATTCGGCAGCAGCAGAGACGACAGCGCTCGGCGTGCTGCGGTTGGGTGCCCGAGTGGCGCGACGCGCGGGAGTGCGGACAACGAGGACACTGGTTGGGTCAGCCGGCCAGCCGGAATCGCCGCGCGAGGGCGCGGCATCGGGCAAGCGGGCGGGTCGGGGAAGACAGTGAGGCGCTTGCTCCTGCTTGCGCGCAGTCGCGGTGGGGGCGTGGCACGAGGCCACGCAGGCGGCCAGGAGTGGGGGGCGACGCGAGACCGGAACGAGCCGGTGCCCCGACAGGCAGGGAGGGGTCAGTTTAGTTCAACGCTGCTCGCTTTGTGTTCCGTTAAGACAGAGGGGTCGGGGCAAAGGTGAGTGGAGCCTTGCGCAGGGGTCGAGCGAGGCCGACTGTCTAAGGAGGCAAGCGCCGAGGCGGGGACGAGTGGAAGCCAGAAAGGTGGTGGCTGAGGTGGTGGAGGGGTGCTCGCCCTGGCAGGCGGAGCGGAGGAGGAGCGGAGCGGGGGGTGCAGCGAGGCGCGCAGCAGGCGGGGTAATGGGGCCGCCTGGAGGTAATCACTTGCCGGAAGGCGGAGGTGGAAGGGTGAGTGGGGAAGCGCAGGCAGGAAGCCGGAGCGTGGCGCGGGGGGTCACGCCAGAATCGTAGGGCAGTCTACGAGCAAAAAAAGGCAAGCCAGCACGTGTGTAGTGCTGGCCTGCCCTGGGAGGTGAACTCGTTACCAGGGATACGGGCGGGCGAGGAGGAGCACTGGCTCCCGCTCCGGAGCGGGCCAGAGCGTCAGCTTATAGTGATCTTCCCCTTCCAACTGATCGGGGCTGAGCGTATCCAGACCGCCCGCACACGCCCGCACCCGATAGGTTCCTGGCTCCACGGCCAGGTGGGGAGCGTCAGGGAGGTAATCAGTTGCGCCGTGCAGCACCACCTCCCCAGACGGGACGGCCAGGCTGGCTTCCGCCACATGATCCCAGCCCGCCAGATCGCCGGGAGGAGCCTGGCGTAGCACTTCCACCTCCACCGGCACGGTCATGGGCCTGGCCGTCAGCAGGCAGAGCACGCCTGATGCAATGCCCAGATGGCGTGCGAGGGCATCCTCATTGAGCAGCTGCGCGGCCCAGGCATTCGGATCATCGATCAGGTTATGGGCCTGGCTATCCTCCAGGTAAATCTGATGGTAATCGGCAAACAGGTGGAAGGTCTGGGTCGTTGACTGAATGGACATCGGGAGGTCCTTTCTCGGTGGCCCCGTGGGGCACAACGCACGATTTCAGTGTATCGTTCTTTTAGGGCGCAGCGCAAACGGGAACAGTGTGGCGACCCCGAACGCCCCTGCCAGAGCCGCCACCAGCACCGATTATGGCGTCAGTTCGATGCAAAAGAGCGCCCCGTCCGGCGTATTGCGGAGCTGGTTGCCCATCGAGGCCCCAGCCCCTTGATTGTCTGCTGATGGGATATTCCTCACATCCGCACCAAGACCGCCCTGGACCGCAATGGCTGGGGGATACTCGTCCGGCTGCTGACCGGCCACGCGGGTGAAATTGTGGGTCGCCTGGTAGCGGCGCTGGGCGGCTCCTGGCCGGTCTAGCGTCAGTACCCAAGGCTTGCCCAGAACCGTGCGAGCATCGTCGATATGCGCGGTGCTGTACGGATAATCCGTCTGGCTCAACCGAACCAGGAACACGGGCGTGCCGCCAAAAGTGGTCGGGCACTGCTGTGGCGTGGCGGTGGATGTGGTTCTCTGTTCAGGGAGCGCGGTCGCCAGCCCTCGCAGGGCTAGCAGCACCAGCAGCAAGAGCAGCCCAAAACCAACGACCATCACCCACTTGTTGGCACCACCGCCTGACGCCGTTGCGGACATGGGAGACTCCTTTCGCCGGGCGGGTCTCACGCACCCGGCCTGCAAGACAAAAGAAAGAGCCGTGGAGAGATTCCCACGGCTCAGCAGCGCCCTCGTTTACCAGAAGCGGCGGTCCTTGCGGGTGCGCCGTCCCGTCTGCCCGTAGACCGAGCGGAGAAACTTCTCCTCCGTCGCCTTGGGAGCCAGCACCCGCTGGTTCTGACTGTCGCGCCGGGTCTCCAGGGTCGCTTTCGCCTGGTCCGTCGTCAGGACACAGGCGTACCGGTGCCCGTCAAAGAGGAGCCAGGACGCCTCATCCGTCTGGCTGCAATAGCAGTGCTGGCCCGCGCGAAAGTGCGAGCCGTTGATGCGCGTCATAAGCGGCACCTTGCTCTTGACCACGCAGCAATACCAGATGCGATTCATGGGAAACTCCTTTCATCCAGCGCCGGGATCTCACGCGGCGCGTCAGATCATCAGCGCATCCCTGCGCGAAGCTGGCATCCCTGCCACGCTTTCTACTAGCGCGGGCGGCAGAGGAACGATGACCCCTGCGCCGCCATCGCTTCCATGAAGCGCTGTGTCAGCGCCTCCTGCCCGTCAGCCAGGCGAACCTTGCCGCGCTCATCGCGGCAGCTTTTCAGCGCCGCCACCGCTGTTTCCGTCGTCACCGCAACGTAGGTCGCTGCGCCATCGAAGATGATCCAGCACCGTTTGCGCTGCTGGAAGTACACAGGCTTTCCGCTCTGAAACGTGCCAGCGCCAGCCTTCGGCGCTGCTGCGAGCGCTGCCTCCTGCCGTACCCAGGCCAGATACCACGTTTGCTGCGTTGCCATCGGAAGCTCCTTCTGCCAGGCCCGCCCTGGCGAAACGATTCCTGCGGCGGCCAGTCCCGCCTCGCTTGGCGAGTCGAGGCCCCGCCGCGAGGCGCTGTCAAGCTGGGGCCCCCCGCAGGGGCACGCTTGACAGAAGGAGCCGAGCGGTGGGGTATACTTGACGAGCGCGAGGCGGGCGGTCACCGCTCCCACTGGGGAGGTGGAGCGTCCAGTCTGGAGAGATGCCCCGTTCACCCACACTGGAACGAGCCGCGAGAGGCGGGTGGGGAAAGCCCGATGGGGCACGCGCGGGAGCAGAAGACCGCTGCCCACTGGACGCGGGTGGACCCAGGCATCCAGGTCGCGCGGGGCGTGGCCTTGGGCCATCGGGCGTCGGGGTGGTTGTTCGCCCCAGAGTGAGACGCGAGAACAGCGTGCGAAGCAGGAGGGGTGGCCCTCCCGCCTGGACCTTAGCCGCGCTGGCGCTGGAGCGTCAAGCGGAACCGCGCTTCCACCGCTGCCTGATCTTCCGCCGGAACGGGCTGGCCCTTGGCATCGCGGCTGGATTTGAGCGCCTGCCGCGCAGTTTCAGTGGAGAGGATGAGGTACGTCTCCATCCCGTCGAACACCAGCCACTTGCCGTTCTTCAGCCGCCGCCACACCATCGCCTGTCCCAGCGTGAACTGCTCCCCCGCCGGGGTGGCAGCCAGCGCAACTGAGTTGCGCACCCAGCCCTTGAACCAAATCGCGCATCCTTCTTCGATCATCGGAATCCCTCCTGTCGCGTGCGCGACGAACGTTTTTTGCGGCGGGGCCGTCCCTCCCGACGCCGGGCGAGGGCCACGCGCGCGCAGCGGAGTCAAGCCGGTCCCTCCGCAGAGGTGGCTTGACGAGCGAGCACGTGTTGGTAGGGTGGGAAGCGCGGGCGGGCGGCACGCCGCACCAGCACCGCTGCCCCTGAAGGCTTCCGTTCGCTTGAGGAGCGGGCAGCGGGTGACGAGGATGGACCTGAGATGCCCGCTGCCCGCCGTTGGCCGCACGATGCGGCCCTGGGGAGTGGCGCGCTTGTGATGCGCGGGGGCATCGTTCTACCGCATCGAGCGTCTGGTAATGTGGGGATGCCACAGGAGTGCTGCAAACAGACAGGCATAAAAACGAAAGAAGGATGAGAACCCCTCCGGTGTCCTCTCCTTTGTTACGAACAGGAGTGGGGGCAGCAGGATGCGGCCGGTGGGGTGGCAACCGTTCGCTCGCTCTGCACTGCTCCGCCAGGCGGCAGCCAGGGGTGGGCCAGAGGGAGCCGGAGACGCGTGCGGGGTTGCTGGGCGTGTGGGGAGGGAGCGTCGGAGGCGAGCCACGGGGCCTGCGGCCAGCAGGCCGAGCACCGCAGCCGACTGGCCGCAGGCCAGGGGGGAGGAGGTGGCGAAGGGGAGGGTCGAGCGAGGAGCGAGCGGGGGTGGCCGGGGCCGCGCGCGCAGCATCACTGCGAGCACGCGGAGGTGGCTGGGAAGTTGGGGCGCAAGGCAGGAAGCCGCCGCGCAGGTGGCGGGGCCGACACCGGATGTCGGGCCGGGCGCGGAGGGCGCGAGCGGAGGGTTGAGGGAGGGGCAGCGCCCAGGCCGCGTCGGCAGGGGCGTACCATGGACGCGAGTCGGGGTGCAGCGTTCCTGATGACCACGCCTCGCCTGATTCGTACTCTGCCGCTGCGCGCCCCGCTGAGCAAAAAAAAGAGAGCGGGCGGGCCAGATGACCCGCGCCGCGCCTGTTGTGCTGCCCCTACCCCAATGCCTTCCGAATCGCCGCTTTGGCCTCTGGGGTCAGCCAGTAGGTCATGAGGTCCGCCTCCTCAAAGAGCGGCTTCTCCTCCACCATCCCTGCTGCCTGGAGGCGCAGCAGCAAGTCGCTCACGCTGTCGGGACGCTCCAACACCCCGAACTCGCCCAGCAGCACCCGCAGCTGCCAAAATTTCGCGCCAAAAGGCAGGGGGTTGACATGAGCCCTGCCAGGATATGAAAGGAAGGGATACGATTGAGCAGACTGAAATCAAGCACTCATCCTGCTCAAGGAGGTATCCCATGCTAAAGAATAACATCGCCCCACGCCCCCGCGCCTGGCATGACAGCGTCCACGCCAGCCTGTGCCTCTTAGGCCGCCATTTGCGTCAGATCGGCTTCTTCCGGCCGCTGGAGGAGCGCGTGCAGATCCAGCAGAAGGCCATCAAATACACCTCGGTCCAGAAACTGGAGATGTTCTTTGTCGCCCTGCTCGCCGGGGCCAAAGCCGTCTCGCAGACCAACCT
Organism: Ktedonobacterales bacterium; assembly: GCA_035307385.1. GTDB lineage: Bacteria > Chloroflexota > Ktedonobacteria > Ktedonobacterales > DATBGS01 > DATBHW01. The sequence continues at coordinate 29,785 of DATGID010000055.1, forward strand.
GACCGTGCGGGTTGATCCGGCCTTGTGGCGGGCCTTTGGGTTGCCAGGCTGTGCCGATCAAGCCGGTATGGCCCATACGTTGGATGCGGCCACCGAGGCCGATGTCAGCGCCCTGCGCGAGGCGCTGGCCGAGACGTTTGGCCGCTACAGTCAGACCCGCCGCCATGACTGGACCCGCGCCTGGCTCGTGCTGGATCTCGATTTGTCGCCCTTGCCCGCCAGCCGGCACGCCGAAGGCTCCACGCGCGGCTATATGGGGCGCTGCCGTTCCAAAACAGGCAGGAAGCTCGTCCGGGTGCGGGCCGCGGCCTCCCAGGAGACGGTGTGGGAGACCGTGGGAGCGGGCAACCTGGTGGAAACGCTGGCCGTGGTGCAGGAGGCGGTGACGGAGGCGGAAAGGCTCTTGGGGCTCTCTGGCGACGGGGAGGCTGCCCGGACGAAGCGAGCCTGTACCGAGATTCGCCTGGACGGCGGGTGGGGCACCACCGCGATCATCACCTGGCTCTTGGAGCGCGGCTATCAGCTCACGGGCAAATTCAAATCCACCAGCCGGGTGCGCAAACTGGTGCAGGGCATCACCACCTGGCAGCCGACCTCGAGTCCCGGACGGGAGGTAGCTCCTGTCCCGACGCCGATGCCCTTTGGGCGCCCGCTGGCCCAATACGCCGTGCGGACCCCGTCCAAGGACCGCACGGATGGCTATTACTATGCGGTGGTCTTTTCCACGCATCTGGCCCGACCCATGACGGAGGTGGTGAGCCGCTATGACGGGCGCGCGGGAGGAGAAGCCGATTTGAAGAGCGATAAGCGCGGGCTGGCCCTGGCCGTAATTCGCAAGCACCGACTGGCCGCCCAGCGGCTGGTGGTCTTGCTCACGCAGCTCGCCCACAACGTCTTGCTCTGGTCGCGGCAGTGGCTTGCTGTGCAGGCGCCCCGGCTTCAGGAATGCGGGATCGTGCGGCTCGTGCAGGAGGTCTGGGCCGTGCCGGGGCGGGTGAAACTGGTGGGCGAGCAGATCGGGACTGTCCGCTTGCGTCGGGAGCATCCCCGCGCACGGGACGTCTGCTGTGGCTTCCGTCCCCTCCTGACGAAAAGTGAAAGGCTGGGGTTTTGGCGCTAAATTTTGGCAGCTGCTCGACCTCCGACTCCCGAAACCGAAATGCCCTGGTCTCCATTGCGCGCTCCTTCCGCTGCTGGTCCCCTGCCAGCAGGCACCGTGTCTCTCGGCGGGGCCGTCCCGCCTGATGCGAGTCCAGGACCCACTGCGAGGCGCTTGCAAGGTTGCGAGCACAGCGAGCACCCGGCAGGGCTTGACCTTGCAAGCAGGAGCCGAGCAGTGGGGTATCCTCAGACGAGCGAGGCGGGCAAACGAACGCCAGCGTCCTGGGGCTGGGTCCGAACCAGTTGGCACTCTCGGCACGCTCGCCCAGAGCGCAGCAGGACGGTGGCCCCGTCCTGCGGAGCGCATCGGGAGTCCAGGGGGCAGCGCCTCCTGGCAGGAGTCCAGAGGGCAACGCCCTTTGGCCTGGGTGCAGGGACGGAGTATCCCTGTACAGGCTGACGGCGCTCGGGCGCGTAGCCGAATGCGAGCCAAAAAGCGAGCAGGAGGCCCAGCGGCCCGCCGAGCCAGCCGTGTCCCACATCGTCTTCGGCCAGGGTCCGGGGCTAGCGAAGCCCCGGAAGCTGCGGCTCTGGACCCGCTCACTCCTGGCACGAAGGCAGACAAACGCTATTTACCTGCAAACGATGCCCGCTCGTTCGCACAGACCGTTACCAAGCCTTCGCCTTTGCCCCTACTGCCACCTGATCTCACACTTCGCGGCCCGCGTCGTCGCTCGGCTGATAGCCTCTCTTACCACCCGCCTCTTCCGCATCGAACACTTCTGCTCCGTCGCACTGCTCGCCTGCCGCATGCACCACTGGAGCATCCGCTTTCTCGTGCTGCCGGGCAGTCATTTTCAACGCCTCGCGCTTCGCTGCACGCGTCTCCGCATTCGCCTCCTGCTCGGTTCCGCTCCTCGCGCCAGCACAGACGTGGCCTCTCCTGCCGTCGCGCCGGGCGACTCTCCAACCCAGTGCCTTCTTGCAAACGTTTGTTCAAACCCTCGCTAAATAATGCCTCTGAGACGCATTGAGAGGCGATTCTGACGGCGTATCGAACGCAACCGTACCTTTACACGCGCCACAACTCATCGCCGCTTTCCTCCTTCTCGCGCAGCCCTGCTCCTGCCTGGGCGGAAAGAAGGCACTGGGTGGGGGAGCAGGCTGGGTCGACATCGCGCCTCCGCTCGTCGGCCCTCGGTGCCCCCTGCGTGCGCGCTCGTCCCCGCGCTGCCGTTGCGACTCGCTCCGGCTCCCAAGCGGCCTCACCCGCCACCGTGCCAAGCACACCCCAGAACGTCGCCTTCTTGCAGACGTTTGCTCAAACACCCCTCAAAAAATCCCGTCAGACGCACGGGAGCGGCTAACAGACGCGCTTGATGCTCAATAAGCCAAGGGGGGCCTCTGCGTGCTTACATACACGCAGAGGCCATCAGATTTTAACGACGGGAGCCTATTACTCTGTGAGGCGCATGCACGTGAAGCCCAGAGAAGCGAACAAACGATCACTCCAGGTCTTCAGCAGGTGCCGCTGCGCTTACTGGCACGTCTTCCGGGGCACGATGCGTCTCTTGCCAGTGCTCCACCTCCCGCGCGTAGCGGGACTGGGACTGCCGCAATATCTCCAGGCTCTCCTCGGCAAATCGGCTGGCCGCTTCATGGGCGCCCAGCGCCCATATCGTCCGCGCTTTGCCGAACAGCGCCTGACCACGCCGCACACGAGATTCTGAACGCTCAGCTGCTTTTTGTGCCTCTTCGAAATGCGTGAAAGCCGTCTCCCATTCGCTGCACGCTAAACACCATTCGCCGAGTTCCAAATCAAAATCGAGGACAATGGAGGCTACTTGGGCCTGCTGGGCCAGGCGTTTTCCTTCCTGTAAGATCTGGTCAGTATTGGTTTTTTGTCGTAAACGGGCAGATCGTGCCTGGTACAAGAGCAGAAATGCTTTGCACTGTACATTCCCCATCTGTTCCGCAAGCATCAGCCCTTCTTGGAGATACTGGTCGGCCATATCGTACTGTTCTTGTTCGATCAGCGCTGCCGCTAAATCGCTCAACCCTAACCCAACACGCTCGTGGTTACCGGTCTTACGAGCAAGGGATACCGATTCTTCTGCCAACTGTTGTGCGGTCTCCCATCGACCTTGCTCGATGGCAATAAAGGCAAGATTAGCCAAACTTTCCATCATCACATCCACAAACCGATGTTGGCGTGCTTGGTCCAGCTCTTGTGCGTATAGGTGATATGCCTGTTCGTAGTTGCCTTGGAGACCGGCAAACATGCCGAGAGATGCGAGGAAGATACACTCGGACCGCGTTCTCCTGGTGCGACGAGTGAAGGCGAGTCCTTCTCGGGCTATCGCTTCTGCTTGCGTATAGGCTCCGCGTCGCCCGGCGCATTGGGCAAGACCGCTGAAAATGGCTGTCTCGAGTTCACGGTTGATGGGGTGGGAAATGGGAAGATTATGGATCAATTGCTTCGCTTGGTGAAAAACCTGCTCGGCGTGATCGACGTGTCCGAATCGTAAGTGCAGTTGCCCTTGGAGTTTGAGTGCCGCCGCGTGCATTTCTGCCATCGAATAGGACTGCGCGAGCGTTTCAGCGTGCTGCGCCAGGACCAGCGCATCGGCGAGCCGCCCTACCTCCTTTGACGCAATTCCTGATAAGAGCAGGATACTGATGTGATCGGGGTGTGACGCCTGTTCCTCGATGAGCCCGCGGCAGCGAGTGAGATAGTCCTGCGCTTCATGATAGTGGCCCCGATTCATCAGAAAGAGGGCGACGTGTTGCGTCAGTTGAACCACGTCATCGGTGAGATGGAGGTGGTGTGCCAGGTCCAACGTGGCCAGTAGATTGGTGGTCTCACTCTCGAGCCGCACGTACTCATCATCTCCACGCACGCCTCGGGTGAAGGCAAGATAATACGCGGCGAGGCGTTGGACCGCCGCGTGAGGCACCGACGTGTTGTGGACATAATCCGCGATGGTCTGATGGATGGTATAGCGCTCCGGTGCCTGGCTCTCCACCAGCCCGGCATCCACCAGCGCGTCCAGCGTCTCAGGTGTGCCCGCACTCACGGCCAGGGCGGCCTCCTCCGAGAAGCTGTTGGGCTTGGGCGGAAAGAGGGCCAGCGCCGCGAGCATCGTCTGTGCCTCTGCGCGCAAGGCGGCGATACTGAGGCCAATGCTGGCTTGCAAGGAGAGCGGTGTCCCGGCAGGAAGGCTCGGGTGCGCCTCCACCGGGGCTTGCGGCTGCGTCAGGTGCAGACGCCCCGTGCTGTGCTGAAGCCGCGCCATCGCGGCCCGAATCCGCCTGGGCTGGCCACTGTAGCTTTCACGTTGCAGGTGCTTGCCCAGCAGCACAAGGCCCAGCGGCAGCCCGCCCATCGCCTCGACCAGCGTGCGCGCCGCCTCTGGTTCGGTTTCCACTGCCTGTGGGGCGAGCCGGGCCAGCAAGGAGAGGCCATCTTCCGGCTCCAGTTCGGGCACCACGGCCATCTCCCCTCCGGCCACCTGGAGCGCAAGGTCCGGGCGTCGGGTGGTCACGAGCGCGGCACATCCGGCGCCCCCGACCTGGCACGCGAGCACAGGCTCCAGGGACCAGGCATCATCCAGGACAAAGAGGAACCGTCGCGGACCAATGGCCGTCCGCAGGGCTTGCGCCCACGCCGCCGGGGTGGAGAGCCGGGTGCCCCCAGTCGCAGCCAGGCCCAAGAGCGCGCCCCAGCGAGCCAGCGTCTCCAGGACCTGCGGGGTTTGTCCCAGCCCGACCCACAGGACGCCGTCGGCAAAGTGGGCCGCGACCTCTGGGTCGTGCGCCAGCGCCAGCGCCAGCGCCGTCTTGCCCACTCCAGGCAGGCCCTGCAAGGCCGAAAGGACCAGGGTCCCTCCCGCCAAAAGGCGCGCTTTGAGCTGCTGGCGCAACTCCTCACGTCCGATCAGCCCGGCCGAGGAGGGCAGCGGCGGGGGCAGCAGCGGATCATAGACGGCAACTGGCGGAGTGGTAGTGAGTGGGTCCGACTGAGGAGCAAGATCGGGGGATGCCAGGGGCGCGGCGGGAGGCACCAGACCCAACGATTCCGGCGTCAGACCAAAGAGCAGAGTAAGCTGCTGGCGAAAATGCGGGCTGGGGAAAGCGAGGCCCTGCTCCCAGCGAGTCACCGTGAAGCGATTGGTGCCGACCGCCTCGGCGACCTGGCGCTGGGACCAGCCCCGCGCCTGGCGCGCCAACCGCAGTGGGGAAAGGGAGCGCGGTGGGGGAACGGGCACAATCGACTCCTTCCGTCACGGCAGGCAGGCGTTGTATTCCAGCAGAAGACACCCAAAAGACACCAAGAAGATACCAAGAAGATATTATCACCTCAGCGGGAGGCATGTACACTCTACCTGGGGAGCGTAGATGATGAACCTGAGGCGCTCCTCATGACCGCCGAGAAAGAGCAGGAAAGTAGGACTCTCTATGAGAACGGTATGGAGAACATTCCCTCGTCATCGAACGGTGAACGGTATACTTGCTGTTCTGATCCTCTTCAGTGGTGTGGTTGGCCACCTGGCGTTGCAGCCAGCGTCAGCCAAAGCAGCTTCCCAGTACCCCACCATTTTATTGATTCACGGGTTTAGCGATTATAATTGCGCGTCGGCTAACAAAGAAGCAAATGGGGTTTCTTCTCCCTACGTCTTTGGCGAATCGGGCTTTACGAGGGCCACCGATCCCCAACTGATCCCTTTTCTCATCGGCTATGGATTTACCAGCTTTGATAAAGTAGGCTATTACTACAATAATGCCACGGGCACGGGCGATGGCATTTGCCCTGAGGATGGTTATTCGACGGAGACAGGGGTCGATATTCCTATTCCCAGCCATGAAGTTCACGATGATCCGAACGCCGTGCAGATGTGCAACGGTGTGGGCGAGCCAACTAATGCAACTGTTGATGGCACCCAGAATGAGCCTTTAGAGCATGTCAGTTGCTTGCTGGCCTGGTATATTTGGGACACCTATACCTCAAAGTACCAGCGTGTCGATGTCATCGCTCATAGCATGGGAGGGCTGCTCATCCGCGCTGCCTTAGGCCAATCAGGACAGGCCAACAATTCCAATTATACCCCTGGCTTTCCGAAGAATAAGCTCGCCGTCAATGTCGCCATCACGGTGGGCACCCCTCATGAGGGGCTCAGGAATATTTATGCGACGGGTGGGGAAGTGTTATGCAACAGTTGCACGCAAGTAGAGGATATGCTGCAGGACGTGGGAAGTCCTCCCAGCGCCTTTATGCAAAGGCTTGCCAAGATTCAGGACCCGCAAGGGTATGAAGGGACCTACTGGGCCTTGATGGGGGCATCCTATCCTTGCACCAATGATACTACCGTCCTGCAGAGTGTCGCCTCCTGCCAGGAGGAGGGTTTTGATCTTGGGAATGACCAATTTCCTGATGGGGATGGCATTGTAGAAGCGGTCAGCGCGATGGGCATGCAGGCCGACTACCGCATCCTCTACGGGGTTGTTACCTGGAAACAGCCGAGTAGTGTCGGAATATGGTATCCAGCTTATCCTAACGAGGCTCTTACGACCGCCTACGGACATGAAGGGTATACCTGTGTCTCTGCGGTGCAGGCGTGCATCACCGCTCCGTATTTCTTCAGCGATACGTCCACTGCCTATGATACGTATGCCTGGTCCTGCACCGCCTGTGGACCAGATAGCGTGAGCAGCATTGATAGCTTAGGGTGGAAGAATCCCGCCCCGCAGCGCTTTCACTCGTTGATGACCATTGAGATTATTCTCACCAGCAATAACACCGCACCGACCATACCAGCGCCGTTTGTGGTGGATGTGCCCAGCGGTGGGGCGTTCTATACGGTTTGGCAGAACACAGGCGGCGCCGCTGGCCCGCTGGGCGAACCCACCAATACGTGGTCCCCTATCACTGGCGGAGAGGCGCAGGACTTCCAGGGCGGCAGCATCTACTGGTCGCCAGCAACCAACACCGATGAGGTGCAGGGCGATATTCACAGTGAGTACACCAGCGCGTGGGGCGGCCCCGGCGGCGGGCTGAATTTCCCCACCAGCAATGAGCAGAACGCCTACAATAGCAGCGGCGTCGCCATTGGTCGGGAGAACACGTTCCTGGGCACCGGCTGTACGGCCAACAACCAGGGGAGTATCATCCTCTGGTCCAGTGGCACTGGCGCGCATGCCGTCATTGGCTGCATCTACCAGAAATATCTGGCCCTGGGGGGTACCACGAGCTTCCTGGGCTTGCCGGTGAGCGAACAGCAGGCGGTGAATGGCGGACACGCCTCCTACTTCCAGGGCACCAGTTGTGGCAGCAGCACCGGCAGCGGTATTTTCGATGGCCCCGCCTCTGGCGTACATGAAGTGCATGGCTGCATTTACCAGGAATACATGGTGGTTCAGGGCGGCCCTACCGGCGTGCTGGGCTTCCCGACGACGGATGAGCAGGGAATCGCCGGAGGGCGCGTCTCCTACTTCCAGGGCACCAGTTGTGGCACCGGGGGCGGCGGGGGCGGCATCTTCGATAGTTCCCCCGGAGTGTATGTGGTGCATGGCTGCATTTACCAGGAGTACATGACCGTCCAGGGTGGCCCCAGCGGCGGGCTGAATTTCCCCACCAGCGATGAGCAGAACGTCTACAACAGCAGCGGCGTCGCCATTGGCCGGGAGAACACCTTCCTGGGCACCGGCTGTACGGCGAATAACCAGGGAAGCGCCATCATCTCGTCCAGCAGCACCGGAACGTATACCGTCATTGGCTGCATCTATCAGAAATATGTGGCGCTGGGGGGCACAAAGAGCTTCCTGGGTTTACCTACGAGCGAGCAGGTGGCAATCAATAATGGGCATGCCTCCTACTTCCAGGGCACCAGTTGTGGCAGCGGGGGCGGCGGGGGCGGCATCTTCGATGGTCCGGCATCCGGCGTGCACGAGGTGCATGGCTGCATCTTCCAGGAATACCTGGTCGCCCAGGGTGGTCCGGCAGGGGTGCTGGGCTTCCCGACGACGGATCAGCAGTCGATTGCGGGAGGCGATGTCTCCTACTTCTACGGCAACCTGTGCGGGTCGCGCGGCCCTAACAACAGCGGCAGCGCCATTTACAACAACGGGGGCAGCAGCACGCACCAGGTCGGTGGCTGCATCTACAACAAATACTGGCAGATGGGGGAGGCGAACGGCATCCTGGGCTTCCCGGTGAGCGATGTGACGGCCATCCCTGGCGGCGATGTCTCCTACTTTGCAGGCGAGTCCTGCAACGGCGGTGGCCCTGATGGCAGTGGCAGCGCGGTCTACAGCGGTTCCAGCGGCACGCATGAGGTGCAGGGCTGTATTTATAACGCCTACCAGAACCACGGGGGTCCGTCGGGCCTCTTGGGCTTCCCGGTTTCGGATGAATTTACCTATGACAGTGCCGGGGACCGGGAATCAGACTTTCAAGGGGGCTATATCACCTGGAATAGAGCGACCGGCCAGATTTCAGTGATCGAAGATATTTAGGGAGCTGCCGAACCTGCCAGATGGCACCCCTTTGCGCAGCACTGAACGGCTGCGCGAGACAGCGAGCCACGAGCGGGCCGATGCCCTTCCCACGCTGGCGCCCCACAGGACGCCAGCGTGGGTCAGCTTGCCTGGACGGTGTGCAGGCTGCATAGGGAAAGGTCCCTGGCTCGCCTCGTTGCGGACGTAGCTGCATCTTTGGACAGCCATACCCCCTCTCGCACAGTTATCGTAGCTTTCCCGTTGACCTCTCAGCCCTGCTCCTACCTGGGCTGAAAGAAGGCACTGGGGTGGGGGCAGACGGGCTGGGTCGCCTCGCGCATCGGCTTGGCTCGCCTCTTCTCGTCGGTCTTGCCCTGCGCAGCCACCCGCTCGCCTGGCCGTGCTTCCTCCGGCTCGTGGGCTTCCTTGCCGCGCTTGCCCGCTCGCGCCACGTGTCCCCCCCTGGCGTCCTGGCCCTCCCTACGCCTGGCGTGCCGGTGGGGGTGGGGTGGGGGACACCGTTGGCCGGCGCACGGGTTCCCCCTCCAGGTGCAGCGGGATGACGGTGAACTTCTGCCGGAGGGCAGGCGGAGAGAGCTCCGCGATGGCCCGCTGGATGAGTACCTGGGTGGACGGCGAGCAAAAATACCAGATGCCGGAATACGAGCGTGCCAGGCCGTAGAGAATCGTCGGCTGCCGTTTTTTCGATTTGCTGGACAGTTCCACTTCGATGGCGATGCGCCGCTCTCCGAACTGCACCTCCGCATCCGGCTGATGCTCGACGCGGGTCTGCCCCGCCACGAAGGGCTGCCCGTGACGCCTCGCCCGCTCCGAGTGCCACTCGGCCTCTGGATAGCGTGCCTCCACCAACAGCCGGGCCTCATTGACCGCGTACAGATGCGGCAGCCCGCGTGCCCTCGGTTCCCACAGCCGATAGTCCAGCTCCAGGTGCTCACACCCCAGACGCGTCACCCACACCCAACTGGGCTGCCCCGCGAACACCAGCGTACTCCCCACGATGCCCGCCCGTCGCCAGCGCTGCACCCAATCCTTCACGGTACTCTCAGCCACCCGTCCGGGCGTTTGGGTGGCGACGACCCCCTCGCGGGCCAACAACACCGCCAACTGGTCCCGGCGCACCCCATACTGCTCCGCGATCCAGGCCAGCACGGCCAGATCACGGGGCGTCCACCACGGGTGCCCCTTATCAGCGCGTGGCGCGCGGGTGCGGATCATGATCTTCGGCTGCTCGCTCATAATAGGTTCCTCTTTTCTCTCCACGGTCTCCTCACGCAGCACCTCTTGCCTGAGTACTCCTGAGGTATGCCTGCGTCCTCTGTTCTGTCTGCTGCCCCTCACCTCGTCTCTCCCCTGCCTCCTCCGCCCCTTCCCTTGCCTGCTGAGAAGCGCACGCTTGAAAAAATGAAAACGAGTCAAGAAATCTTCTCCGGTCGATAGCTCACACCCTTCCCGCCTGACTCCAGCAGACGCTACGACGCATCCTGCACCGACGATCCTTCCCGGTAGCTCTCCCCCTGGCGCGGCGGGAAGGATCAGGGGAAGGAACGTGGGAGAC
>DATGID010000056.1:0-13808 GCA_035307385.1 Ktedonobacterales bacterium
GGCCGTGGTCGACTGTGGCAAGCCGCTATCAGCGCTGGTGTAAAGAGGGGCTGTGGACCCGGATCGTACAGACCTTGCTGCTCCAGGAGCCGACTGGCTTTGTTTCGACTCACTCTCCTTAAGTGGGACTGTAGTACTAGAGCAAGTAGTTCGTCGCAGTGCTGAGGAAAATATATCGGAAGATGCCCAGCGCAGAGAAGGGGAGATGCGAGCCAAACGAGACCAACTCCAAGAAGCATATGATCACGAACAACAGGAGTGGGAGAAGAATAGGCGGGAGAGGCAATTGGTAGAAGAAGAGATCAAAGCACTTCTTACACCTTTGCTCATCAGATCAGCCACCAGCAGACAATTACTCCCACCACACATGATCTACCTCGTCGGGGACGCCATTCTTCCCACCAAACGAATCTATGCTGGGAATGCACACAATATCTCTTTGACCCTTCAGACAAAAAACCGGGTGCCAGGTTTGCAGGAAGAAGGCCATTTAACTGAGGGAACGAACGGTGGACAACGGTTTGATCTCTCTCTTCAGCAGCCGGATAGGAACGAGCAATTCTTGGAAGTTGAGTTACAGGCCGCTGGCGTGAATGTGAAGGGTGCCAGCGCTCAGCAGCAGTCCTTAGATTTGGATTTTCTTCGCTACCACTGGAACTGCCATTTCACGAATCCAGGAGATTATGAGATCGCGTTGGTAATGCGAGTCATCCATCCTTCCGGTGTACGCAACCAAGGGACGATTGAGCATAAGATGCAGGTGATACAATTTCGCTTTATTTCCCCGCGAGTAGCTCGCTGGGCAGCGTTGGTGGGCATTGTGCTAGGAATTGTCGCAACTATTGCAATCATTATCGGTAATCTTCATCTCTTTGGAGTGGGGATGTCGAAGTGAACTGCCTAGCATTTGATGCATGGCCAAGACCAGAGAACGCTGCGGCAACACAGAACCATGACCACACTAAAACCCCCAGGAGTCGCGCGTATCGGCGTCAAGACGCCCCAGGTGCATCTGCGCGCGATGACGACCAAATGGGCCTCCATTTCGACCGCCGGACGGCTGACCCTGAACATGGACCTGCTGACACTGCCCAAGCCGCTGGGTGAGTTTGTCGTCGTCCATGAACTTGTCCACCTCCTGGCACCCAATCATGGTCGGGTCTTCAAGAGCTTTATGCACGCCTATCTGCCCGACTGGGAGGAGCGCGAATCGCAGCTTCGTGGTCGTGCTTCGTCGGCTGGAAGGAATCATTGACCGTTTCCGCTCTTGCATGGGCCAAACGGAATAGGTTGGAAAATAGCTCTTGGTGCTGGTCACCCCACAGATCAAGACGCCTACTTGGCAACAAACCACGCAAGAGGAAGGAGAGAGCAGCATGCCCGCCTCCGCGCGCACGATCATCCACCTCGATCTGGATGCCTTCTTTTGCGCGGTCGAGGAGCAGCGTGACCCCACCCTCATCGGGCAGCCTTTTGCGGTCGGGGGACGCCCTGAAGTGCGCGGTGTGGTGGCCTCCTGCTCCTATGCCGCCCGGCAATACGGCATCCACTCCGCCATGCCGATGGCACAGGCCATACGCCGCTGCCCTCAGTTGCGCATCGTGCCCCAGCGCTTTGCCGCGTATCGGGCCGCTTCAACCGAGGTGATGGCCCGCCTCACCGCCCTGACGCCGCTGGTCGAGCAGCTCTCCATCGACGAGGCGTTTCTGGATGTGACCGCGCTCGCTGCCTCCGGGGAGCACCTCGCACGGCAGTTGCAGCGCACCATCAGGGAAGACCTGGGACTCCCCTGCTCGCTGGGGGTGGCGACCAACAAACTGGTCGCCAAGATCGCGACCGATGTGGGCAAAGCGGCGGCGCGGACTGGCCTGGCTCCCAGTGCCCTGTGCATCGTGCCAGCAGGCACCGAGGCGACCTTTCTGGCGCCCTTGCCCACCCGTGCGCTGTGGGGCGTGGGACCCCGCACGGCAGAGCACCTGGCCGCGCTAGGCATCCATACCATCGGCGACCTGGCCCGGTATCCCGCCGACGCCCTGATGCGCCGCTTTGGCAAGCATGGTGCAGCGCTCGCCAGGCACGCTCGCGGCATCGACGAGCGCGCGCTGGAGGTGACACATGTCGCCAAGTCGCTTTCCAAGGAGCAAACCTTCGCCCAGGATGTCCAGGAGGAAGCCGTGCTGCGCCAGACCCTCCGTCACCAGGCAGCAGCAGTTGCCAGCGCGCTCCAGCGCAAGGGGATGCAGGGTACCACCATCACCCTCAAGCTGCGCTGGTCGGACTTCACCACCCTGACCCGGCAGACGACCTTGTCCACCGCGACGAACCAGGAGGCGGTGATCGCGGCGACCGCGCTGCACCTTTTTACAGAGACCTGGCAGGCCGGTCTTCCGGTGCGCCTCATCGGCGTGGGGGTCAGCGGCCTGGGCACGCCAGGAGCGCAGGCTACCCTGTGGGAAAGCGTGCTCCCGCAGGAGGAGCAGCGGCGCCAGGTGGAAGCGCTTCTGGAAGAGGTGCGGGCGCGTTTTGGGGAGCGCATCATCTGGTGGGGGCGCGAGTGGAAACCGGCGCACTAAAGGGAGAGGAGATGTTCTCATGCCTGCCTCTGAACTGGACGACCTCATCACCACCGCAGAACGCCTCTCACCTGAGCGCTCCCCGGCGCAAGCGCTGGAACTGAACCAACAGGTGCTCCAACTCGATCCGACGAATGCCGCCGCTCACGTGCGCCTGGCCCGCGCTTACCAGTCACAGCGGGAGTTTGCTGAGGCAAAGGCAGCGTGCCAGGAGGCGCTGCGCTTGAACCCCGGCAGCACCGTCGCCAAAGGGCGCTTGCAGCGCATCTCAGAGGAATGGGAGCTTGCCAAAGAGGCCCAGGCGACTTCCACTTGGGATGATGCCTTCCAGCGCGGGGTCGAGCAGAAGGCCGATGAATACGCCGGGCAGGCCATTGCCTACCTGTGGCGCGCGGTAGAGTTGAGCACTTCCAGATGGCAATCGGTGGCGTGCCGCACTGCTTTGGGTGCTGCCTATCGTGCCCTCAAAGACCCACTCTCCCTGGAACGCGCAGCGGCGCAATATGAGTTGGTCTTGCAGCATGTCCCCGATGATCTGCCTGCCAAGAAGGGGCTGGCGGCGGTCCTGCGGGACCAGGGGGAACTGAGCCAGGCTCGGCGGTTGTATGAGCAGGTGCTCGCTGTGGCTCCGAACGACTCTCACGCGCTGAACGGGCTGGCCGGGGTGCTGCACGATGCGGGCGATGAGGTAGGCGCGCAGGAGCGCTTCAAGCAGAGCGGCAGGCCGCCGTTTGTTCGCCGCCCCTCGTGGCTCCGCGGGCTGGTGAAGCATCTGCCACCCCTGCAGAGCTATGCCGAATGGCACTATCAGCCGGCGCAGCACACCGATTTGCGGGAGCCCGGTGTCGGTTGTTCTTCTCGCTGATCTCGCGCGGCTAACGCGTTTTCGCTAAGGGTGACCCTCCTCCTGTGTGGCCTCCTGGTCTGCCGTCCCCATCAGACCGCATCTACGCGCCAGATCGGTGCAGCACTGGTTCCGGCGGCTGGAACAAATGCAGTCGGTGGCACGGGCGATTGTCGCTGTCGCCAGGCGACCAGGGCGCGGCGAATGGCCCCGGCTCGCCAGCGAGTGCCTGGTAGGCCAGCGCAGAGCGTTCACGCTCTGCGCGTAAATCGTCCATGACGATCACAAAGGGCCAATATTTCCCCCGTGCCGCTGACCCAATTTCCAGCGTCCATTCCTCTGTTTGGAGGATATGCTGCTGGCCCGCCTCTCTCTCTGCTTTGGTGACAGCCATCATGCGTCCTCTCCCTGAAACACCTGGCTCGCTTCGCGGTGATTTATTCCTGGCCCTCCCGCGACGTCCACGGCGCGCGCGTGCCATCGTCCCCGGCGGCCAGGCTGCGTCCGTCCGGTGACCAGGACACGGCCTGGATGGTCGCCTGCGGCGCATCCAACCGGGTGCGCAGTATTCCGCTGTGGGATTTCCAGAGCTGCACCATGCCATCCGCTCCGGCTGAGGCCAGGAATTGCCCATCCGGCGACCAGGCCACACAACAGACCCACCCTGTGTGTCCGGGGTGTGCGGCCAGGAGGAACAGGAAGTTGGGCTACCGAGGAGGAGAAACGGGTCATTGCCCTCAAAAGCTGAGGTACCATCGATTTTTCAGCGTTTTGGGGAGTCGCAGACAGCAGAACCCCCTTGGTGCTGGCTTTGCTTCTGAGGCCGGCTGCTAGAATCTGATGCGCGAACCATTGCCCCGGTTTTGTTGTTTCTGATGCGGGTTCTTTGGGATGGAACGCCTCTTTCCCAGTGCTTCTAGCCCTGTTGGGCTACGGGCCTACTCCAACTTCTTGTTCCTCCTGGCCGCACACCCCATTACTTGCGCCCTCACAATAAGCGGCTGTGGTAGAAAGGAGGGTAACAGCCTGTTACACAAAAATTATCGGCTCGCTTATTCACCCGATGCTGCGTCGCCCTCCTTGCGCTTGTCCGAGATGGAAGCGTCGTCCAATGCCAGTGCTACGAGGCCCTCACGGACGACCTCAAGATGGGTGTTCAACCACGCCTCTGCGCTTGCAGAGTCGCCATTAGCCACATATACCATGAGATCGGCGTGTTGGTGGTGTTCGTGGCGGTGGTCGAGCCGAATGCCCAGCAGGTAGTGGCCGAGATGGCCTCGGAGGTCTTCGATCATCTCTACCAGCAGTGGATTATGTTGGGCGTCATAGAGCGCGCGGTAAAACCGAACACGGGCGTCGAGAAATTGACCACCTTCTGGCTGCGTATCAAGCTCCTGCGCCAGTTTTTCCAACTCAGCAATCCGGCCCAGCGTCATACGGGACATGGATTGACGCAGCGCGTACGATTCCAGCAGCACACGCAGCCGGAAAATCTCATTGATCTGTGCCGATGTGAGGGTCCGGACGCGTGCGCCCCGGTGCGGATGGAGTTCGACCAGACCTTCGGATTCGAGCTGGATCAGCGCCGTCCGTACCGGTATACGCGAGACGCCGATGGCGCCTGCCAGCCACTCTTGGCGCAGCCATTCGCCAGGAGCAAACGCGCCACTGACCATTGCCTCCTTGAGTACCTCGTAGACCATTTGGCTGATGGTTTTGTAGCCGCCTGCGAGCCGGTCCACCACTTCAGCGAAACGGGAACTCTTGTCGTCGTTGTCTACGTTGTTCACCAACCCTTGACCTTGCCCCTCGTGCAGCGTTTGCAGTTCTCCGGATGCAGACTGCCTACGGGCAGGTTTCACACGCGATGTGTGCTTTCCACCGTTTTCCATTACCAGCCTTCCAGCCTGCTCTCAGGCTCAGTCGTCCCAATAACATGATCTCAGCCGTTAGCGGTTGTCTGGCCGCGGGTCCAGAGCCAGATAGTGCTGCCAGACATGGTCGAAGTATTCTTTGCGCCGATGGCCAGACATGGTGCTCCTGGCCTCCGCCTCCGACATGCCCTCTGGTGTCCCCACTGCCGACGCGATGAACTGGAGTCGTGCGGTGTCCTCAAGCGCAAACGCCAGCATCGCGGCATGCTCAGGCGTATCCGCGGCCACGACCGTGCCGTGGTTTTTGAGGACCACCGCACAGCCATCTCCCAGCGCCTTTACGAGCAATTCGCCCTTCTCAGTGTTGTCGATTTGTCCATCAAAAGTCAAGATCGGCACCTGTGGAAAGAATGGCGCGCCCTCGCGCCCAACAGGAAGAATGTTCACGTTGGCAACACTCAGAGCAGTGGCATAAGTCGAGTGACAGTGAATAACCGAATTGAAATCGGGGCGATGGCTCAGGATCGCTGTATGAATGTAGAGTTCGCCAACTGGCTCGACCATACCAGCCAACTGCTTCCCAGTGAAGTCGATGGTGCAGATGTCGTCGGTGACGGTGGTGTCGAGCGTCCGTCCGTAAGCGTGGATGTGGCCGAGCACCAGAATCTCTTCCTTACCCGGCACGCGGACGCTCCCATGTCCTTTGGTGAGCGGCCAGATTCCACCGACGGTCAAAATGCGATGCACCCGCGCAAGTCGTATAGGTAAGTCGTTTTCAATGCCAGCCATGAGGTGCTCCCTTCAGGTACTTGATCACAAGGTCGATCCCATCGTAGGCGCATACGCCCGCAGCAAAACGCCAGAGGCGTATGCGCATGCTCGTTTAGGCGATAGTTAATGCAGCGACAGCCTGATCCCAATAGGTCTCAGTGAACCACGCAGACGGCGATGGCTTACTGGTAATCGCCCCAACTTGTGCAGCCAGGTTCTCTTGCGCAGAGGCAGATGCAGATGAGAAGGAGTTCTTCGCGACTGGGAACGTGTTGGCTTGCAGCAAACCATCATGGACCGATGCCGCGTCCGCCGCCGTTCCGCCGGCATACTTCACCGCAGCACTGACCCACTCGGTCTTGTCGTTGTTGAATATCTGCGCCGCTTTGATCCAGGCCTCGTCGACGGCCTCGGCCAGAACCGGGTTGGCATGCACCCAGCTTGACGAAGCGCCCATAAAGGAGTCGGCTAGATCGGGCGCCACATCCGACATCTTAGCCAGATCATTGAAGCCTGCATTAAGCAGTGTGTTGATGCTGTCGTAGTGTACGAAGGTGGCATCAATGTGGTGCGTCAGCATAGCCCCGACGCGCACGGACGCGCCGCCAGCTAGAGTGACCTTGACGCTGGATGGAGCAATGTTGTACTTGGCTAGCAGATCCGCGAACATCAGCGCCTCCACGCCATGCGTGTTCGACGTTCCGTAAATATGTCCCGGAAGTTCCTGCATAGTCTTCACCGAAGGCGCGCCAATGAAGTGATAGTCCAGGCGCGGCTGGCTCGGCCCAAAGATCATCAGGCCAGAGTTGATGGCTGTCGTTACCGCAATCGACCCCACTTCCGCATCCCCGGCGAGGATCACACGGACGGCTGCCGGGTCACCAGTCTGGTTAATCACGCCGGAATGCGCACCCCATTGGTTCAGAATCTGCGCCATAAGGGCAACCTTGGTATCCTCTACAGCTGGCGCAGCGCCCACGGCGATCCGAATCGTCGCTCCGCACAGCTTGGGTACCGATCCGTCCACGGTAGGCGTACACGAACCTCCGGTTGATGTACCGGAGCCACAACCAGCGAGCAGCAGCGATACACCTACGAGAGCAGCACACACGAGTCGCAGGGCCAGGGATTCCGTAAACCTAAATGCTGTTGCCTTCATAACCTCGTCGCCTTTCATACGGTTCGAAATGAGTGCCAACTTGCCATCGTGGCCGCAAGCTTGGTCCTATCCTTCAAACCAGACCCAGAATGGTGCCGAGCACCCGGTCGCGGAGCTGGGCCACCTCCGCATGATTGAGCAAATCGACGTGTCGGCGAGGCCGTGGCAGAGGCACA
This sequence comes from Ktedonobacterales bacterium, assembly GCA_035307385.1. Lineage (GTDB taxonomy): Bacteria > Chloroflexota > Ktedonobacteria > Ktedonobacterales > DATBGS01 > DATBHW01. The sequence goes on from DATGID010000056.1 coordinate 7,398, forward strand.
TCGATCACCTCGCGGATCGAGCCGGGCGCAGCTCCCATGACGAAAATCCGGTCGGAGAAGAAGATCGCCTCGTCAACATCGTGGGTGACGAGTACGGTAGTGGCCCGGATCCGCCCGACAATCGCTGCGATGTCCTCCTGGAGGCGTCGGCGCGTCAATGCGTCAAGCGCCGAGAGTGGTTCGTCCATGAACAGCACGTCGGGGTCACCAACCAGCGCGCGAGCCAATCCCACGCGCTGCTGCATCCCCCCCGAAAGCATGTGCGGGTAATACCGCGCAAACTCCTGCAAGCCGGTGAGTGCTAGCGCGTCCTCGATGCGTCGCTCGACCTCTCCACGGGCTAGATGCTTCCCCTTCAGTGCGAACGCAAGATTGTCGCGGACGGTCCGCCAGGGCAAGAGTGCCGACTCCTGAAAGACGAACCCGATGGACGGTGGCACGCCACGCACGAGTTGCCCGCTAAGGCGTATGCTCCCCTGATCGCAGGAAACCAGGCCTGACATCATCCGCAGGAGTGTCGTCTTGCCACAGCCAGACGTGCCGATCAGCGATATGAACTCACCCTTGGCTGCGGTGAGCGATATATTGGCAAGCACCGTGAAACTCTCGCCGGACCTTCCCGGCCTGGGATAGCGTTTCGACACCCCACGCACGTCGATCCGCGCCTGCGGAACCACGTCAATCATGGCGACACTCCTCTGGCCGCGCCGTTCTCAGCCGCGGCGTCCTTAACTACTTACTCCTGCTCACGAACGCTCGCGCGCTCCGCCCAGGGGGCGATTCGACGCCGCAGCACTTCGAGAATCAGCGTGCCGATGACTCCAACCAGGGAAGAGCATATGATCGCGGCCAGCAACTGCGCGGTCTGGAATGCGTCACCGTAATTCTGGATCAGGCCCCCCAGCCCTTGCAGACTAATGTCCATCTCGCCGATAATGACGCCAATCAATCCCTTCGCCAGCCCAATGCGCAGACCGGCGAAGATATACGGCAGCGCATACGGCAGCGCGATATTCCAAATGACCGATGGACCGCTCGCCCGGTAGATGCGCGCCATATCGAGCAGCGACGATGGGGTATTTCTGATGCCCTCCTGGGTATTGATGATGATCGACCAGACGGCCAGCAGGAAGGTAATCGCCACTTCAGACTGAAAGTCGATACCAAACCAGATCACGACAAGCGGTGTCAACGCGATCAAAGGGGTCGATTGGAAAAAGCTCACATATGGGTTCAGGACTCGATGCGCGGCTTCGCTGCGCCCCATCAAGACGCCTACGGCGATTCCGGCGACCGCTGAAAGCCCGAAGCCGAGACCGAGTACCTCCATCGCGCGCAGGAATGCCGGCCAGAGCGTGCCATCCCTGGTGATCTCTACGAACGCACTGGCCACAGCCGATGGCGTGGCTAACAAGATGGGGTTGACCTGCGACCCGAAATACTGCCAGAGACCCAGGAAGACGATGACGGACACGACTGGCAACACCCCTTTGCTGCGAACAAGCCGTCGCATCGCCGCGGGGAGGCTGCGCCGCGGTGACTGGCCGACCCCCTCAGCAACCCCCTGCACCTGCGTATCTTGTATGGATTGCTCTTCACGCGTGGTGGACACGAGACCACCTCCTCACATGGGTAGCCGGTCAAAAAGACCGGCTGGACGTATTCATGCATGGTGGGCTGCCTTGGAACAGGGATACCCCTGTGGCTCAGCCCGATTTTCTCTGGCATCCATGGTAAGTATGGGCGCCAAGTCCCCATGCTCCAGAAAGATGCTGGAATCAATGCTTCAGCTTGGGCAACACCTCCGTTCCCAGAAGATTGATCTGCTCAAACCACTTGTCGAACTTGAAGCGGAAGTCGAACACGATATGTTCGACGCCAGCCGCGACAAGCTTTTCGCACTCGGCGACAGCGTCATCTGGACTCCCGACAATGAGTTGGCCTTCGAGATCTTCCACCGTCTCAAACCTGCCGGAAGGAGGCTTAACCACGAATCGTGCTTTGTTTGCCCAGGCAAGCAGCCCGGGAACGTTCACATGCCGCAGGGCCTCCTCCCGCGTCTTTTCGACCGAGGTCGGCGGAATCACAGCAATGGTTGGTCGTGGTCGCCCTCGTTCTGCGGACAGTTCCGATATCGTCTGGATGCGCTGCTTCAAAGTAAGCAGAGAGATGCGGCCCGGCATCCACCCGTCGCAGAACTCGACGGCCAGCCGCGCCGAGCGTGGCGTTGCGCCGCAGTACCAGAGTGGGATCAGCCCACCGACGGGTTTAGGCTCGATGGTGACATCGTCAAACGAGAAATAGCCGCTCTGGTAGGAGACCTGATTCTCGGCCATGACCCTGCGCAAGATCTCGACGTTGTGACGCACCAGCTCGACACGGTCCATCCCTCCCATCCCGACAACATCAAACTCATGGTCGTACGTGCCAGCCCCAAATCCAAGAATCAGTCGGGGGCCGACTAGCTGGGTGATGGTACTCGCCATGAGGGCCGTCACAAGCGGATGGCGGAATGGAATCAACGAGCCTGTTCCCAGTCCAATGCGAGAGGTTACCGTGCCTATCGCGGTAAGCGTGACCAGCGCGTCGTAGAAGTTTCGGTTCGGTTTCTCCATCTCGCCGTGCGGCTCGAACACGAGATGGTCTCGCACCCACAGCGAATCGAACCCAAGCTCCTCCGCTCGCTGCGCACCCGTCAAGAGCTTCTCGCGGCTCGCCTCCTCTCCGAAGTGCGGCAGCAGCAGCCCATACTTGGTCATCACACGCTCTCCTCATTTGCTGTGGCGCGGGACGCCGGACGAGCGACAGCCATCTGCCCCTGCCCTGGCTTCCCGACAACCTGCCCATTCTCGTAGACGACCTCTCCGCGGACCAGCGTCGTGTCGATATGCGCGGAGATCGTGCGCCCATCATAAGGTGTCCAGCCACAGCGCGACAGCACGCCCTCGTTCGTAATGGTCCACGGGGCGTTCTGGTCCGCGATCACGAGGTCGGCATCGTAGCCGACGCCAATGCGCCCCTTGGTTTGATCGAGGCCGAACGCCTTCGCTGGTTGGAACGCAGCTGCATCGATGGCACGCTCAAGCGAGATTTTTTGACGGCTCACGGCATCGAGCAGCAGCGGATAGAAGTATTGGATACCGGGTGTACCAGTGTGCGCGCTCCACATCTTGGTCCAACCGATGTCTTTCTCCTCGCGCGTGTGCGGCGCGTGGTCGGAGGCGATCATATCAATGGTGCCGTCATTCAGCCCCTGCCACACCGCCGCGCGCGCTTCATCTGGCACCCAATACGACAGCGCGTAAGGTCCAAGTACCTCGACATCGCGCCAAGTGGAGAGGAATGGTGCCCAGTGGTTCACTTCGCAGGTAACATCCACACCGCGGGCCTTCGCCCGGCGGACGGCTTCAATCGACTGGACGGTCTGCATGTGCGCGATGTGGATCGGACAGCCCGACGCCTCACCGAGGCGCAGGATCACGTCAATCGCGGTATCCCAGATCACGCCATTACGCGCGGCGTAAGCCGACGCATAGCCCTGCGGGGTGTTTTCGCCGCGAGCAAGATAGGCCCCCTCGATGTAGTCCATCAACGCCTGGTCGTGCGGGTGGATAATAAAGCGCTTGCCCGTACCTGCGATGAGATCCATCATCTGGAGCAAATGGCCGTGGTCGTGCATGCCGGTGCCCGCCGGATGCGGATAAGTCCGCCCGGTGTCTACCACCATGTAAATCTTGAAGGCGCGGATGTCCGTCTCCGCCATGGCAGGCACTTCATGTGGGTCTGTGGCGGCGGGGTTGTGGTTCCAATCAACGATTGATTTCTCACGGTACAGATCGAACACGGCTTCAAGGCGCTCTTGCGTGGTCGTCGGCGGGTCGAGATTTGGCATGCCAAAGATCGTGGTGACGCCCCCGGCAGCGGCCTGCATCGTCGTGGTGGTGATGTCTTCTTTGTGTGTGTAGCCTGGTTCTCGCGTGTGTACGTGGACATCGATCATCCCCGGAAGGACAAACTTGCCGCGCGCGTCGAACACCGGAACATCGGCGCTCACTTCAAACGCGGGATCAACAATGCCCACGATACGCCCATCTGCGATGAGAAGGTCAGCCCTGGCAGGTCCAGCGGGAAGGACGAGCGTGCCTCCGCTAATCCGGCGATCAACCAACATGATGCCCTCCAATGAACGCCATCTTCTCGACGGCCACTTCGGCGGTGCGGATGACCACATCGCCCGACACCAGATAGCGTTCGAACCAGTCGACAATCACCGGTGTCACCGTCTCCCAATACTGGTCGTAGGCAGCATAGTGGGAGGTCTTTCGCTGCATGACAAGTTGCCGTGGCCCCTGCGCCGCCTCGTACAGAGCAACTGCGTGGTCGGTCGGTGTCGTCGCGTCGTTCTCGACACCGATAACCATGAGCGGCGTGTGCAATCCGCGAGCGGCGTCAATCGGACGGTAGGCGAGGATCTCGTCCGCCGCTGCCAGCGATACCGCGCTCGGGATGCGCTCATCGACATCTGCCTTGACGGCTGTCGCCCGGCGCTCTGGCGTGGGGACCATAATCCCTTCTTGCGGATGGACCAGTCGACCCTCGCCGCTGAGTACGCGCGTCCGGCGGTCTTCATCCAACGCCTTGAGAAAGGCCAGCCACTCATGCTCAGTGCGCATGCGATGCAGCCAATCGGCGCCATCGGCAACGGGCACTTGACTGACAACAGCTCGGATTCGCCTGTCGCGGGCGGCCAGCAAGATAGCGTTGCCACCACCAGTTCCCCCACTGCCGAAGGTGCCGATTGCATCGGCGTCAACGTCATCTCTGGTGGTGAGATAGGTCACGGCGTTGACCAGGTCCGTTATCTGTTCGTACACGGGCAGGTGATTGGGGGTGCCCTGTGAGGCACCGAATCCACGGTAGTCGAGGATCAACACTCCAAAGCCAGCCGCTGTCAACGCCTCGTGATAGCGCACATAGAGCCTGGCATCCCGCAAACCAACCCATCCTGGACCCTGGACAATGGCGCGCACCTTTCGATCATAGACATCAGGCATGCGCCATAGAGCGGCAATACGAAAGCCGTCGCTGTAGAAGGCAACCTCGTCAGTACGCAAGACGGTTCTCCTTGGATAATGGATATTGGATAGTGTATCCAATTTACTCCAACCATGTTCCAAGTATACTGATATGAGGGTTCCTTGTCAATACGGGGTGTGCGGCCAGAAGGAACAAGAAGTTGGAATAGGAGCAGAGCCTAACAGGGCTAGAAGCAGTGAAAAAGAGGCGTTCTACCCCAAAGAATCCGCAACAGAAATGTCAAAAATCGCGAGGCAGTGGCTCGCGCCAGATGCGCGAGCCACCAGCATCAGAAGCAGAGTCAGCACCAAGGGGAGTTTTGCAGTCTGTACACCCGTTGTTAGAAGCTGGCAGAATCTCCGTCGGAGATTGAAATTGCAGCGTCTTCCAGATTTCCAGGTTTCCGGCGAGCGGTTAGAAGCTGGCAGAATCTCCAACGGAGATTGAAACACAATCTATCTCCCTTTCTCTCACCACTACAGTCGCACTTCTTTTCGACGAGGGGGAGGCAAGAGAGGGATATGTTCAAGTTTTTAACGCAGTGTCAGATACGATTGGAAATGCGCCGCGACTTGCTCTAAACGAGCCGTCGTGATATGTTCGCTGACGCCGAGGTATTTGCTGTAATTCTTCTGATGAATCCCTCGCTGGGCATACCAACACCGATTGGGACGCTGATTGTAGCCTCGACGGGCGCTAAAGCGGCCCTCCCGGCCTACAAAACGAAACGACGAGAGCGATGCCAGCCAGGCAAACCATTCCGGGGAATCAGGAACGATGGGCACTGCTCCTTCCTCGGGACTGATCAGCACATACTGCCCCCTGGCTCCATATTCAATCAGCGGAATGAGTTGGTGGCGTTTTTCTGTCGGATGGCACACCAACGCAGGCATGATTGGTTGAGAAGACAGAGCGGGCGCACCACCTGAGAACGGCACTGAGGGGTGATCTCCTGACGTGAGTTCGGCTTCCAGAGTCAGCAGACGCTGCTCCGTGCGCTGTTCCCGCTCGCGGAGCAGTTGGAGAGTGAGATCAGTCAGTTGGGCTTGCAGAGTGGCCACGTGAACCTCCAACTGCGCCAGCCTTGCTTGCAGGTCGGCGTCGGGAAGGGGAGCGGGAAGCATCTGGCTTTGGGTTCCGGAGGTCGCCGCCGGAGCAGCAGAAGCACCGGCAGGATGAAGTGTACCCCATTGGCAAGATCCCGTTGGCGAATTCACCCAGCAGCCACTTCAAGAGGTGAAGGAGCCAACACGGCAAAGCATGAGCGGCGTGTGGGTTCACGTGGGCGCTCCTCACTCCAAGCAAAGAGGCGGACGATATTGAGAGCAAGAGCGA
>DATGID010000057.1:0-41121 GCA_035307385.1 Ktedonobacterales bacterium
CCCAAATCCTTTCCGCATCCTATGTCTTCAGCCACAACTCATGCCTCTCCTGAAGAATGCTGCACTATTTTACAACGACTGAACAAGACGGGCAAGTATGCCTCACACAGCCCTTGAAACTTCATTCCCTCCGCTTCTAGCAGAGAAGTTTTTCCTAGATTGTGTGACACACTTGATTTTTTGAACAGAAACGCTTAGAATCCACTTATAGACTACAACAGAAGGGCGGGAGGCATGAAAACCTTCAAACGGCTAAGACAAGAGGCGTTGCTGACGCAGACTGGGTTGGCTGCCGCCTGTGGAGTGAGCAACCAGACTGTGTGGGATTGGGAACATGCGTATACTCGCCCTGGCCCCGAAAACATCAGGAAGCTGGTTACCATTCTGGGAAAGGAGGTGCCAGAAATATTGGACGCGCTTGACGCGACAGCGGCAGAAGCAGCAGCAAAAAAAGTGGCCGCCGCCTAGCTGAAGACTAGGACAGCGGCAAACGTACCGGCCCCGCAAGAAATTCGAAAACCCACGTGCCAGTAAGGCTATTGTAGCCGATGGCGCGTGGGCATGGCAAGTCATGAAAGGAGCCATGTTCATGTCATCTGCTACCACTCTGGATTTCACCCTGCGCTATCAGCGCACACCCTGCGCGAAATATCATGTGCGCCCACTCTCCCTCTTGCAGCAAGACATCCGCTATCGCTGCGATGGCCGCGTCACCGTTGCCGACCTGGCAGACGCCACCCTGCACACGCATCCCGAGATACGCGCCGCGCTGGGTTTTCTCGCCCGGCATGGCCTGGTCAAAACGCTGCCTCCCGAATCATGGATGCTCGAATCTTTCCCGCGTGTGCCCGTCTGGCATCATGAAACTGCTGAACGGCCCTCTTTTCGCCCACGAGTGTCCTTCTGGCGCTGGCTCGACGTAATCAAAACTCTGCGCGTTGCCCCACGTAGATAATATTGTTATGATGGTGGCACGGAATGGCCCAACAAGGAAAAGGCAGGTCAACAGCATGCCCAAAGAGACACCGGAACAGCTTGCCGCCCGCGAGGCTGCCGCGGCGCGCGACGCTGCCAGCATCGCTTCGCTGGAACGCGGCGGGCTGCCCATCCGGGCGCAGGAACGGCTGAAGCAAGAGCGTGGTCCGGACGGTCGGCCCATCATCTGGACCAGCGACCTTTCGGTCAGCGAATTGCTCGCCAGCCGCTCGGTCAGCTTCGAGCCGATCAGCCAGGTCTTCGGCTCCTCGGTCTATCACATGTCTTATCAGGTCGGCCAGTGGTCCTATAGCAGCAGCGGCGAAATCACCTCGTTTTCGCAGGCGCTCTATCACGCGCGCAGCCTGGCGCTGGGGCGGCTGCTGCAAGAGGCCACAGCGCTGGGCGCGCATGGCGTCATCGGTGTGCGCCTGGAACACAAAGAATACGAGTGGGGCGCCAATCTGCTGGAGTTCAGCGCGCTGGGGACAGCCGTGCGGCTGCGCAACTGGCAGGGCAAACTGCCGCTGCCCTTCACCAGCGACCTGTCCGGCCAGGAGTTTCTGAAGGTGCTGCACGCGGGCTATGTGCCCGTCACGCTCGGGATGGGCTGTGTCGCCTATTACATTGCCACCACCTGGAACGACGAATACGCGAAACGCAGTTGGGTCAACCAGGAAATGACGGCTTACACCCAGGGCGTCTATCGCGCCCGGCATCTGGCGTTTTCGCGCATGAGCGACGATGCGCGGCGCGTCCACGCCGATGGCGTCATCGGCTCCGATATTCATATGCGCGTAGAAGAGGTGATGGCCTCCCGGCGTCGACCCTACAGCAATGAGTATGAATCCATCGAAGATTACATTGTCGAGTTCTTTGCCTTCGGCACCACCGTTGCCGCCATCAGCGAGCATCACGAAGTGCCCAAGCCGCGACTGGTCGTCGATCTTGAAGATCATCCCCCCAGCATCGAATAAGGAGAAGCATCATGGCAGAAAAGTTAGATACCGAAGCAGCGCAACCTGGCGGCCCACTGGAGGGCTTGCCCCAGCACGCCCTGGAACGCTTGCAGCGTATGCGCGGCGCGCCCGGCAAAGGCGGGCTGTTCACCAGTGACCTTTCCATCAACGAATTTTTGCTGGTTAAAGCGGCGGGCTTCGATCCGGTGGGGCTGGTCGTCGGCTCCAGCATTTATCATATCGGCTATCAATTCGCCAATATGATGCAGAACCAGGAAATGACGGTGCTGTCCCAGGCGATGTATCACGCCCGCGAACTGGCGATGACCCGCATGGAAGAAGAGGCCAACGCGCTGGGCGCAGATGGTATTGTGGGCGTGCGCCTGGAAGTGGGCCGCTACGAGTGGGGCCAGCACCTGGCCGAGTTCCTGGCGATTGGCACGGCGGTGCGCAGCCGCGACGGCAAGAACCATCGCACGGTGCGCGGCATGCCCTTCACCAGCGATCTTTCCGGCCAGGACTTCTACACGCTCATCCAGGCGGGCTATATGCCGGTGGGCCTGGTCATGGGGTCGTGCGTCTATCACGTCGCGCATCAGGGATTGGGGCAGTGGTTCAAGACCGTCGGCAACAACACGGAAATGACCAACTATACCCAGGCGCTCTATGACGCCCGCGAACTGGCGATGGAGCGCATGCAGGCCGAGGCCACCACCCTGCACGCCGAAGGCATCGTGGGCGCGCAGATTCACGAGAAGTCGCACGGCTGGGGCAGCCATGTCATCGAATATTTCGCCGTGGGCACGGGCGTCATCCAGACACGTGCTGATCATATTATCTCGCCGCCACAACTGGTCTTGAGTTTGGATGACTAACAGCGCTACTCTGGCAGTTCAAGTATCACAAGAGGGCAAGCAATGCAGCCAACGACGATAGAGGCAGAGCGTCTTTGGCTGCGCCCGCCACAGACAACCGATCTCGATGCGTTCGCAGCTATCTATGCTGATCCTGAAGTCATGCGCTTCATCAAGGATGGGACGCGCACACGCCTTCAGACTGAAGAAACGCTGCAAACGCTGATGGACACGTGGCAGCAAGACAACGTCGGCGTCTGGATGGTCATCGACAAACAGACCCAACACTTGCTAGGGCTATGTGGTTTCTTCCGCCAGGCCGAACTTGGCTATGTCTTCGCGAAGTCGGCCTGGGGACGAGGCATTGCCACGGAAGCAGCGCGCGCCTGCCTACGCTATGGGTTTGAGGTCGCTGGCTACCAAACTGTCGGCGCTGGCGCGCTGCGCAAAAACACTGCGTCCATTCATATTTTGCTGAAACTGGGCATGTCTTCTTGCCCTAACGCCTATTTCGATGAGCATGGCGGCGCTTATTTTGAGCTTGAACGATCAACCTGGGAAAACAAAAAATAAGTGATGAGTAGCAGAAATCCTGACGGCGTTCCCACGTTGGCGCCGCCAGGCACCGTGCTCTTGGCAAGGAAGACAACGAGTCGAGGCCGACTTGCGGCCTCGACGATGCGGGCAGGGAAACCGTGGCGAATAGAGGCTCAGGCCCGCACTCAGCCCAGACCCGATGGCGCGTATATTTGGCGACCTACGTTGCCTGGTAGGCAACCACTTCCCCGGCGCTGATCTGCGGCGGATTCGGGAGCAAGCGCGCCATCTTCTGGCGAACATAGTCCGCCGCTCGGCGGTTGGATTCCTCAGCGCCCGCCTGGGTCTCGAAAATGCTGGTGGACACCACAACGTTGCTGCCGGCATCGACCAGGTAGAACGCCACAAACCCTGGGACCTGGCTGATGAGCGGCACAAAGCCCTCCTTGACCTGCCGCGCTGTCTCACGCGGATCGGTCACGCCTTCATAACGACGGACGGTCTCGTACATCAGGATGCTCCTTTCTTGATTCTACACTTGTTGTCCATCGGCCATGATGGCCGAAGCTCCAGGGGAGACTATAGACACGTGACGAGCTAGCACACGGCTGACCATAGAACGGTCAGGCACACCCTAACAGCACAATCTATACCTGCATGAGAACTTCATTCTTCTTTCTTCGTTCTTCAGCTTCCCGCCGCTTCTATTGGAACGCGCCCATTTTTCTCACATGCAATTCAAATCTATGCTTGTTACATTTACTCACGAAGGTTGATGTAGAGCAGCTTTCCACGCGGCCTTCCGATAAGGGTCTCTCTGTATGAGCCTATGTGACGAGGAAAGCGACCCGAGGACAAAGAAAGAGTAATTGGATGATTGTCTATAAAAACACTGGACAGGAAAGGGTGCCCATCGCTGCCTCGGCCAGACAAGTTACCGTGCAGGTGGTGCGCCGCGAAGTGCTGATGAACGGCGTGGTGCGGCTTTCGCTGGCCTTGCCCGGCACCATCCAGGCTCCCGCGCCGTATATGCCCGGGCAGTTTATCACGCTGGCTCTGCCGATACAGCGCCAGACGCTGCATCGCTCCTATTCGCTCTGTAGCAGCAGCCAGCCAGGCCAGCCCTGGGCCATCACCGTCAAACGCCAGCCGATGGGCATCGCTTCCACGTATCTGTACGAGCAGGTGCGCGAAGGCATGACCCTCCAGGTCAGCCTGCCGCATGGCACGTTTGTGCTGCCAGCGCGGCTGAAGCCGGACACGCCGCTGATCTTTGTGGCGGCGGGCAGCGGCATCACACCGATCATCGGCATGCTCAGCGCGCTGGAGCTGCTGCCAGCAGAACACCGCCCACAGGCACAGTTGCATTACGCGGCACGCACGCCCGCTGAGATGATCTATCTGAAAGAACTGAACGCATTAGACCCGCAGTCCACCTGGCTGGAGCGCCGCTATTATTTCTCGGCGCAAGGCACGCGCCTGACGCCCCCGGCAGTGCTGAACAGCGCCGGGGAACTGGCAGCGCGGGCACACTGGTATATCTGCGGCCCCGAAGCCTTGAAACACGACATGCAAAAAGCGCTGCAAGCCTCTGCGATTCCGGCGCAGCAGGTCCATGTGGAAATCTTCGTCTCGCCCCGGCCACCAGCCAGGAGCAATATCAGCCAATTCCCTGGCGCACGCCTGCGCGTCGCCGATACCGGCGCGGTGCTGCACATCCAGCCGCAAGAAACGCTGCTGGAGGCGTTGGAGCGCCACGGCTATGCCCCCGATTATAGCTGCCGCGCCGGAGCCTGTGGCACCTGCAAACTCCGGCTGCTGAGCGGCAACGTACATCCCGCTGGCGACGCGCTGAGCGCCGCTGAGCGCCAGGCGGGCTACGTGCTGGGCTGCGTTGCCCGGCCAGCAGGCGATGTCGTCATTGCTTCTGCCGGGCAGCCGCCCGTGAGCGGGCTGGCTCCGGCCAGGCGCACACCCGCCCAACGCCAGGAGGCCATCCGCCGGGTGCGCGCGCTGACAGCCGTCGCGGTGCTGGGGCTGTTGGTCGGCTCCTGGAGCCTCATCAACTATAAACCAGCCAGTTCCCAAACGGCGGCAAGCTCGTCTTCTTCCGGCCAATCAGCGGGGAGCGGCCAGCAAAGCACATCGTCCAATAGCTCGTCTTCCAGCAGTTCATCATCGAGCAGTTCATCGTCTGGTAGCTCGTCTTCTACATCATCGCCGCCCGCGACGACGACCCAGTCAGGAACGTCATAACATGCTTGCGCTCACTCAACAAAAACATATGCTGGTCGAAGCCTCCAACCGCATCATGGCAACCGATGTCAGCATCCATCTGGCCGTGCCGCCCGCCCAGGAGAAATTCGCTCGCGTCGCCATCCAGGCGGGCATGAATTGGATGCACGAGGTCGAGCAGCGGCTGACCCGCTTCGACGAAAACAGCGAACTGTGCCAACTCAACGACGCGGCTGGCCGCTGGCAGCCGACATCAGCGATGCTGTTTACCGTGATGCGCGAGGCCGTGGCGGCAGCAGAAAAAAGCGGCGGCCTCTTCGACCCGACGCTGCTGCCGCAGTTGGAAGCGCTGGGCTATGATCGGGACTTTTCCCTGCTGCACCGCCAGGCAAACCATCTCGCTGAAAGCGTCTACGCGGCGTCGGAGGCAAGTTGGCGCGGCATCGAGTTCGACGCGCCGCGCAGGCGCGTGCTTCTGCCACAGGGCACGCGCCTTGACCTGGGGGGCATCGCCAAAGGCTGGGCAGCGGATGTGGCGCTGAAGCGCTTCTTTCAGCCCTTCGACAACGTGATCATCAATGTCGGCGGCGACCTGCGCCAGCGCGGCGGGCCGCAGCCAGGCGAAAGCTGGACGGTGGGCATCCGTGACCCGCGCACCGATCACCTGCCCACCGGGGACAACATCGCCATCGTGCGTGTGGGCCAGGGCGGGCTGGCAACCTCCGGCGCGTCGCGGCGCTGGTGGTATCAGGGCGGGCAGCGCCAGCATCATCTGCTGGACCCGCGCACTGGCCGCCCGGCGTCCATCTGGATGCCGCCGAGCGCTGAGAACGCCGAGGGCGCCGACGCGGCGCAGCTTATCGCCACGGCTACGGCGCTGGCCCCAACGGCAGCGCAGGCGGAAGTCGCCGCGAAGGTGGCCCTGCTGCGCGGCTATCCCGCCGCGCTGGAGGCGGTGGAAGCTGCCTGGAACGAGGGCCGCGCGCACCAGACCGAAGGCGTCGCGCTCTTGCTGGTCATAGGAAATGGGCAGATTGTTTTGTCTGCGAATATGAATGAATACCTTGCTATCTGTGGGGCAGGAGGAATCATATGGGGATAATATTCTTGTTCGGAAGCGCTGCTTCCCATCTGGTCACCACGCTGGCTGCCACAACGGCCAGCCAGTCCAATACCTTGATGTGGTATCTGACGCGGACCACAGCGGTAGCCGCCTATATCGTGCTGACCGTGCTGGTGGCGCTGGGGCTGCTGCGCAGCACCGCGCGGCTCTCGGGAGGGCGCATCTCGTGGATGGTCGATGAAGTGCATCAATTCTTAGGGACACTCTTTGGCATTCTGGTGGGCGCGCATCTGCTGACGCTGCTGCTGGACCCGTTCATTTCGTTCAGTCCGGTCAATTTCGTCGTGCCACTCAACGAGCCATATAGCCCACTGGCCGTGGATTTGGGCGTGGTCGCGCTCTGGACGGTGGTGCTGGTGCTGGGCAGTTCCTGGCTGCGCCGCCATCTGCCGCATCGCTACTGGCGAGCGCTGCACTACCTCGGCTTCATCACCTTTGCGCTGGTGACGCTGCACGGCCTGTTCGCTGGCACCGACAGCAGCCTGCTCTGGATGCGCATCGTCTACGCCGGTGCAGCCGCCGCTGTCGGCTTCCTGGTCTTGATGCGCATGTTTGTGCGTCCCAACAAGACCTCTGCGGCGGCCAGGCACGCCTGAAGCATCCTTTCCTTCCTTCAAAGCCTGCTGGTCACAGGCGGAGGCCATCTTCCCCACAGGGTGGGCGAGGTGGCCTCTTTTTACGTTGGTTCCCAGACCTGCACCAGCTTATCATGTCCGCCAGAAGCCAGGCGAGCGCCATCGGGCGACCAGGCCACCGCCCACACGGCATTGCTATGGCCGGTATGGGTATACTGAAGCGCGCCGGTAGCTGCTTCCCAAATCTGCACCGTCTGATCGGCGCTGGCTGAGGCGATGCGCTGACCATCCGGCGACCAGGCCAACCCGGCGATATACTTCGCGTGGCCGGTATAGGTCAGCGCCTGCGCGCCCCCGACAACATCCCATACCTCGATCACATGGTCCAACGTGGACAATGCCAGGAAACGGCCATCCGGCGACCACGCCAGCGAGCCCACCGGAGACCAGGCCGCGCTGCGAAGCGTAGGCAGATCGTTCCCGCTGGCGGCATCCCACAGGCGCAGCCCATTGTACTGCCCGGCAGACGCTATCGTGCTGCCATCGGGTGACCAGGCCAGGGTATAGGCGCGCTCGCGGTGGCCGCGATACTCCAGCAGGTGGCGGCGTCTGGTGACATCCCAGATATGCACTTTGGTATGGACGGCTGCGGCCAGGCGTTGGCCGTCCGGCGACCACGCCAGCCCACCCGCAGCCGGAGACCGGCTGTGATAGGTAAAGCGGCTGCTGCCATATTTCGCGTTCCAGACCTGCACGCTCTTGTCCTGGCTGGCCGAAGCCAACCATTGGCTATCGGGCGACCAGGCGATACGCAGTATCCTGCCCTGATGGGCACGATAAGAGAGGGTCGTTTTCAAGGTTCTGGCGTCCAGCACGCGCACGGTCTTGCCTGCTCCTGCGATGGCAAGAGATGTCCCATCTGGCGACCACACCACTGCCCAGATTTCAAAGAACTTGCGCTGGTTCACTCTGTTTGCTGTGGCGCTGACTACGCCTGGGGTGCTCTGGATCATGTTCTCTCCTGCCTGCATGCATAAGGTCTATCCATCACAACGCATCAAGATACACATGATGTGTCCGGCTCCGCTGTGACAGACTTGCCACACTTTTGGCATATTTCTGCCACAGCTTCCTTTTATACTTGCAGCAGGACCAGACAGGAGAAAATCAGTAAAGGAGCACGCCCCGATGGAAAAGCTGGTAGACACGCACGAACTGGAACGCGAACTCCGCGCAACGCTTTCGGCGCAGCGCGAAATGGGTCCAAACTATGATCATCATCTGGTGCAAAACTTCATGCAGAAGGTAAACCAGCAGGGCTTTGCGCCCATGCCCGCGCCCATGCCCATCCAGCAGCAGCAGACCCCGCCGAACGTCGCAGTCGCGCTGCGGCTGGTGCTGGCGATCCTCTCGCTCATCTTTATGATTCCGCTGGCGGCGATTACCACATCAGCCAACAGCGGCGGATTGGCCGCGCTGTTCATCGTGGCCGGGGTGGTGCTGGGGATCAACTTCGCCTTTAACCGGCATCATTAGTGGGTTCGGAGCGCTCGGCCTGCTCGCGCTCTTTCGGTCCGTCAATAGCTGGCGGTTGATCTTCGTGCAGATTCTTCTGGAAGAGGCTGATGCCCTTGCCCAACGATGAGCCGAGTTGGGGCAGGCGGCTCGCGCCGAAAATCAGGATGACAATGAGCAGAACGATGAGCAAGTCCCAGGCGTGAAAACCAAACATGATGTTGCTCGCTTTCTCAGAACGCCGTGCGCTCAAAGCACGATACGTTTTTCTCTGACACCATTGTACGGCATTCCAACATGAAAGACTACTCTTCCGCCCTCAGATGTTCGCGGGCCATGCGGGCAGGCAACGCACTTGGTCAGAGTTTAACCCGCGATTTACATAGGATTAATAGTGAAGGGGTATGCTCCTCCTAGTAAGGAGGATACCCCTGATGCGCGTCGCGCTGGTCACCGAAAACTTTCTGCCCAAAATAGATGGAGTCACCCGCACGCTGGCGATGCTGCTGGAGCACCTTCAGCGGCAGCGGCACCAGGCCATTGTGCTGGCCCCCGAAGGCGCTCCCAAGCGTTACGCGGGCGCGCAGGTGTTTGGGACGCCAGGCGTGCCACTCCCCATGTACCCTGAACTGCGTATCCTCCTGCCATCCCCCAAGCTCAAACAATTGTTGGGGCGTTTTCGGCCCGATGTCATCCATGTGGCCGACCCGATGGTGCTGGGCGCGGCGGCCATCTTCTGGGCGCAAAGCCTGAACATTCCGGTGGTTTCCACCTATCATACTAATCTGGCCGCCTACTGCAACTATTTCCACCTGGGCATGCTGACCGAACCCACCTGGGCCTATCGTCGCTTCCTGCACTCCCATTGCCAGGTGACGCTCTGCCCGTCGCCCTCCACGGCGCTGCAACTAGAGCAAAAAGGATTCAGCAACGTTGCGGTCTGGCCGCGCGGCGTCAACGGCGCGCTTTTCACCCCCAGCCGTCGCTCTGCGGAATGGCGTCACGGCATCACCGCCAACCCTGCCGCGAAGATCATTCTCTACGTTGGCCGCCTGTCCTATGAAAAGAATCTGGAAGCCCTGCTTACGGCGTTCAAGACCATCGAAAGCGACGAGCCAGACGCCCATCTGGTCCTCGTTGGCGATGGCCCTGCGCGTCAAGAACTGGAGCAAGCGCTAGAAGGACGACGCGCCACCTTCACCGGCTTCCTGAAAGGCGAAGCGCTGGCCGAAGCGTATGCCTCAGCCGATCTGTTTGCCTTCCCCTCCACAACGGAAACGTTCGGCCAGGCGGTGCTGGAAGCGATGGCAAGCGGTCTGCCGGTCGTCGCGTTCAACGCCGAAGGCGTGCGCGATCTGGTGCGCCACGAGGAAACGGGTCTGCTCGTTCCTGAGGGAGATACTGCCGCCTTCACCGAGGGCGTGCGCTCGCTGCTGACCCATCCAGAACAGCAGGCAGCCATGCACGAGCGCGCCCGCAGCGCCGCCGAGGCGCGCACCTGGGACAGCGTGCTCAATGACCTGATGCAGACCTACGAAAATGCCATTGCGCGCAGCCACCGCAAGAGCGCGGCGTGAAGTAGGAAAAATCCTCTTTTTGTCATCTCCAAGACGCTCCTCTTTAAGAGCGTATTTTGCATTGCAACAGGCGACAGAATTTGGTAGACTCAAAGGGTGGTGCCCGTTGCCTCCTGGTTTGGACTTGCTCCTGTGGTTCCAGGACAAAAAAGTCTGGGCAAATGGGGGAAGGCTCGCTGGGCAAGAGTTGGCTGATAAGTGTAAAGCAGCTTAGAATACAGAAGAAACCTACTTACACATGAATGAGCATGCTGAACGACCACCACAACCAACCAGCTCAATGAGGCAGTTTGATATTCTGGTTGGTGAATGGAATATGGTGGGAACCCATCCTGCTTTGCCATCCGCAGTGCAGGGACATTCTGCCTTCAAATGGCTCAAGGAAGATGCCCTGCTGCTCTGGCGTTTTGATTGGCAACCCGGTGACATTCCCAGCGCTCTCAGCATCATCGGCCATGATGACGCGATTGACACGTGTTCCATGCTCTATTCCGATGAGCGAGGGGTTGCCAGAATCTATCAGATGAGTCTCGAAGGTGGCGTGTGGAAGCTGTGGAGAGATGTGCCGGACTTCTCACAACGCATGACTGGTACCTTCAGCGAGGATGGAAATACCATTACCTGCCATGGAGAGCTGTCGCGGGATGGTTCACATTGGGAATCGGACCTGGCGGTGACATATACGAGAGAGGCATAAAAGGGGGTTGCTCACTCTGTTTTCTATCGCCTCTGAATCAATCATGAGAAGGAAGTAACCACCATGAGCGAAGACAGCAAGCTCGCGCAAGCGATCCTCTCGCAACGAACCTATATCACGCTCGCCACCGCCACCACCGATGGTGTGCCCTGGAATGCGCCCGTGTATGCCGCATTTGATGACACCTACACCTTCTTCTGGGTCTCGGCAAAATACGCTCGGCATTCCCAAAATATCAGAGCGAATCCGCGCATTGCCATCGTGGTGTATGACTCGACGGTTCCCCGAGGAGAGAGAGCAGGGGTCTATATGGAGGCCAGGGCCTATGAGTTGACCGATGAGCAAGAATGCAGCCACGCATTAGCCTGCTTGCAAAGCCGAGGATGGGAACATCCCCCTTCGGTAGACATGGTCGTTGGGGCAACTCTGCGCGGAGTCTATAAGGCGGTTCCAGAGAAAATATGGATCAACACGGAAGATGAGCATGGGCTGGATGGTCGAGTGAAGGTGGATATCCTCTCCATTTGACGTGAGGCGCGCAAGACGAAGCCGAGAGTGCGACTGTGCCCAGTACAGTTCGAAGAAACGCGCCGCCGGGGTTTGTTATGGTAGCGCCGCCTTCCAGGCGGCCAACGAAACGTTGAAGCATGCGCTGATCCTCTTCGCGCTGTGTTGCGATAGGCCAGCGGTTGGCCGCCTGGAAGGCGGCGCTACCAACATGGTGGGCGCGGCCCTACTTCTTGAGCAAGGGCAGGCCGTTGGCATCACGGAAGTTATCGGTCAAAATCTGAATCAGATCGATGAGCGCCCAGATGCCACAGCCGCCCAACGTCACCGTCTGGATGATGCCGATGGTGGTATGGCCGGTATAATAGCGATGAACGCCGACGCCTCCCAGGAAGAGGCACAACAGCAGGGTGGTCAGCCAGTCTTTCTGCTGCCCGGCATACTGCATGGGCACGCCCGCCTGTCCAGGCGCGTAACCCGGCTGCTGGTAGGGCTGCTGATACGGCTGTTGATAGGGCTGTTGGTAGGGCTGCGAGGGCTGCTGATAGGGGCCAGATGGCTGTTGATACGGGCCGGAGGGTGGTTGTTGATACGGGCCTGACTGCCCCTGATACGGTGGTTGCTGCATTGCGCGCTCCTTCATGTTCAGGTCGAGCCTGTTGTGTCTGGTTGGCCGGTCTCACATAAAAAATCTGCTGCAAAAACCCCAATCTCACACGACCCCTGAGGCGGACCAAGCATACACAACGAGGCGGGCCTGAATGAAGATCGGGCCAGAGCTAGGTTCTATACTAGAGGCAAAAGCAGTATTTGTCAAGCCCCCTGGCAGCCCTTGCGCGCCGCTATTTCTTGACGAGGGGATAACCGTTGGCATCCTTGTAGTTATCGGTGACGATCAGAATCAGGTCAACCAGCGTCCAGACGCCACAACCGCCAAACGTGAGCAACTGAAGCACGCCGATGAGGATATGCCCGGTATAAAAGCGGTGAATCCCCAGCCAGCCCACAAACACACACAACAGCAGCGTCATCAGCCAGTCTTTGCGCTCGCCCATGGGATAGGCTCCCACATAGCCGGGATAGGGCTGAGGAAATGCCTGTTGGGGCTGATACGGTTGTTGAGGCCACGGCTGGGCGGCCTGCTGCATGGGCTGAAACGGCGGCTGAGGGGCTTGCTGCGGCTGATACGTGCCCTCGGGTGGCTGCGTGGCCCGCTGCGTGGGCTGGTAGGCTTCTTCGAGCGGCGCAGAGGCTTGCTGCGTTGGCCCATAGTTCGTGCTGATCTGCTCGGCTGGCGGCTGGGCGGGTTCTTGCCTCTGCTCCTCAGAGCGCTGCTGATAGTCTTGAGAGGATTGCATTTCGGCGGTTTCCTTTCATCGCGTGCGTCTCGCTGATTCGTCTGCCCTGCCCGTTCCTGCACAAGCGATGCCACGCGCTCCCTTGCGCTGGCTGGCGCGGCAGCGAGCCAGCGCGCGTTGCCAGCAGATGAGCAGGTATGATATGCTTGGAAGAGAACGCCTTTTAAGGAGCATTGCCCAGCATGTCGTCAGCAGATGAGCCGCACACGCACGAAGCGCCCGACGACGCCCTGGACGGGCGCTTTGCGTTTGCCGTGGGCACGGTTGGCACGACCATCCTCAGCGATGGCACGGCGCACATGGACGGCGGGGCCATCTTTGGGCGCGTGCCGCGTGTCCTGTGGGAGCGGCTCTTGCCGCCCGATCATCTCAACCGCGTGCCGTGCTCGCTCAATTCGGTGCTGGTGGAGACCGAGGCCGGGCTGATGCTGTTGGAAACCGGCTATGGCGACAAGCTGAGCGAAAAGATGATGCGCAATTTCGCGCTGGAACGCCCTGTTGGCACGCTGCTGGACCAACTGGCAAAGCTGGGCATCGCGCCGGAAGACATCAAAATCGTCGTCAACACCCATCTGCATGCCGACCACTGCGGCTGGAACACGCGCCGCCTGCCGGATGGTCGCGCCGTGCCCACCTTCCCCAACGCGCGCTATATCCTCCAGAAGTCCGAGTGGGAAGCCGCCATTCATCCCAACGAACTGCTGGCCGCAACTTATCTGGCGGAAAACATGCAGCCGCTCAAAGACGCGGGCGTGCTCGATCTCATCGATGGCGACCTGACTATCACGCCCCACGTGCGCGTCGTGCTGACTCCCGGCCACACCGCCGCGCATCAGAGCGTCTGGATTGAATCGGGCGCGAGCGGGCGCGAAAGCGCGGCCCTCTTCAGCGGCGACGCCATTGTCAACGGCATCCACCTGGAGCGCATCGCCTGGATACCAGCGGTTGACGATTTGCCGCTGGTCTCGCTGGAAACCAAGAAAAAGATCATCGAAGAAAGCCTGCGCCGCCAGGCTCACCTGATCGTAACGCACCAGCCGTTTCCTGGCCTGGGCATTCTGGCCCGCGACGACGTGGGCAAGCTGCACTTCCATCCTCACCACCCCCATTGACGGCGCGCATTCTGCTTCCCCGCTGGCATGGTTCGTGCAAGCCTCTGCAACAGAGAGCGCTCGTCACCGCGCCAAGGCGCGCCCACCAGGAAGCGAGGGGATCATGGCCGTATCTCAACCACAAACAGATCAACCGGAGCCGTCACGCTGGCTGCCGCGCCGCATGAGCAGATCGCGCGAACAGCAACCAGAGCAGAAACAACCGCAGGCGCAGAAAAAAGAGGGAGAAGGGGAGGCGAAAAAAGCGGTTGGGGGCTTGATGGCCTTCTGGACCAAGCTCAATAACGATTGGGTCTTCAATCTGGCGGCTATGCTGGCGTATAACCTGTTGATGTCGATTGTGCCCATCCTGGCGATGCTGCTCAGCTTCTTCGGCCTCTTCCTGGCAGGGCTGGCTCCAGGGTCCGAGCAGCAGCTTATCAATCAGATCGGCGCAGCCATCCCTGGCGGGCATAATTTCATCGGGCCAGCGCTCAGTCGGCTGGCAGCCGGTTCGGGCATTCTTGCCGTCATTGCGGTAATCCTCAGCGCCTGGTTTGGCTCGCGCCTCTTCGTGACCATCGAACAGTGCTTTGGCCTGATCTACCGGCTGCCCACGCGCAACTTTATGCGCCAGAACAGCATCGCGCTGGGAATGATGTTTATCTTTGTGGTGCTCATCCCGGTCTTGCTGGCCGTCTCGGTGGCTCCATCCTTCCTTTCGACCAGCTTTGTCGGCGCGCTGCTCAACAGTTCCCCGGCCTCGCGCTTCTGGCTGGCGATTGCCACCGGCATTGCAGGCTTCATCATCGCCTCGGCCCTCTTCCTGGTCATTTACATGGTCATTCCCAACCGCCCGCTGCGCATTCAAGACGCCTGGAAGGGCGCGTTGATCGCCGGGGCGCTGCTGGAAGTCTATAACATCGCCTTTCCCTTCTACGCCACCCATTTCCTGAAACCGAACAGCTACGGAGCCACAGCGGGCTTTGCGGTGCTGGTGCTGGTCTTCTTCTATTACTTCGGCATCATCCTGCTGCTGGGGGCCGAGATCAACTCGTTTCTGGTAGGGCAGCGCCAGACAGCCACCGCGCTGCCGGGCATTCTCTATGAAGTGCAGGTGCGCCGCAGCGTGGAAGGCGCGGCTGGCCCCACCGCCGGGCAGCCGCAGGAAGACTTGCAGTCCAATCGCCGTGGCCTGAGCTTCACCATGACCCCAGCCTCCAAGGTGCTGCGTTCTCTGACAAAAGAAGAAAAAGAGCGCGGCGAAGAACGCGAAGGGCACGCCGACTAATCTTCGGATGGTGGCACATACTTTGCATCGTTGAACCGGGTAGGCAAGGAAGATAAGAAAGCAGCCGTACCTGTCGCACAGCGCGCGCTGCTGTGCGTGGTAGAGCGGCAGGGAATGAGCCTGGACGTTTTGGACGATGCAGTCGCAAACAAGTTCAACCTATGAAAAGGAGTGATTTTATGAGCGATACGAGCAATCGCGGATTTGCGTCCATGGACGAGGAGAAGCAGCGCGAGATTGCCAGCAAGGGCGGCAAGGCGGCTCACGAGAAGGGTACTGCTCACGAGTTCACCTCCGAAGAGGCCCGCGAGGCAGGCCGCAAGGGCGGCGAAACTGTCAGCGAAAATCGCGAGCATATGTCCGAGATCGGCAAAAAAGGTGGCGAAACCATCAGCAAAGACCGCGAGCACATGTCTGACATTGGCCGCGAGGGCGGCAAGCAGAGCCACAAGGAAGACTAGCGCTCCTGGGCTTTGCGCCAATGCGGCAGAAGGAGGGGCCAGGTAGCTGGCATGCCAGCTACCTGGCCCCTCCTTCTGCCGCTAGTTGTCTCCCGGCGGCCCGCGGCGCTGGTAACGGCGCGGGGGCACATAGCGCGTGGAAGTATTGAAGAGGCGGCCACTGGTGGAAGCGCTGTCCTTGCCCGGCTCCGGTTCTTCTGGCGCGGGCGGTGGCACCTGCTCTTCCCAGGGATACTCATCTTCGTCGCCCTGGCCGGTCGGCAGTTCCTCATCGGCAGCGCTCGGTGCTTCCTGGGCTGCTGGTTGCCCCCTATGCTGATCGCTTCGCTGCACCGCCAGCGCTCTCTCTGGTGGACCACCCGGCTGGATTGCCGCGCGCTGCGGAGCCTGGCGAGCCGCCGGGGGCGGAGCCTTCGCGGGTTCTGGTTCTTTCCCAGCCTTGGCGCGGGCGGGCAGGTCAGGCCCACGCGAGCGGCCAATAAAGAAGGCCAACGCGCCAATCAGCACCAGCAGCACCACCAGACCTAACCCAGCCGCCAGCACAGCGTTTTTGAGGGACGCGCTGGCCTGGCTGAGTGGTGACGGGGTCGAGAGCGACGAGCCGGTTGAATCCTGCGCGGTGCGAGTGGCTGTGGTCGTTGGGTTGACCCCAGGCACAGGCGTGCCCACCGGCGCTGCCTGCCCGGACACCTGCACCGGTCCGACAGGCGTCACCGCTAGCGTAGCGGGGGAGTTGGCCGCCTGAATATAATATTGCCCTGTTGGCGTGCCCGCTGAGATGGTGAGTTGCTGGCTAAACGTCCCATCCTTCGCCGTCACGATGGTCTGCTGCGCGACGGGCGCGGCATCACAAATAGTATTACAGGGCACCACCACCACATTCAGCGTTTGCGGGCCGGGCACCCAGTTTGAGCCGGTGACAGTCAACGTCTCACCGGCCACCAGGCTGCTGGGGGAAAACGTCAGAGTCGGTGGGCTGCTGACAAGCAGCGAGAAGGTATTACTTGAGAGCGCCGAGCCATTATTCGCTTGCGTGCCGCAGACGTGATAGGTTCCAATGCTGTTTACTTGAAGCGGCCATAAGAAGCCTGCGGTAAACTGCCCATTTAGATCCGTTGGAAAGCTGCCGACACCCACGCCGCCGCAGCCTGAACTAGAAAGAGTGAGGCTCAGGGTGATGGTACTATACGGCAGCCAGTTGCTTCCAACAACCTCCAGGCGCGTGCCAGGCGGCCCAGCAATCACCCCGCGATAGTTCGGCTGCGTGAAACTGAGAGTGCCGCCGCTAAACGCGGGCGCAGCCGCCCTGACCGGCGCGACGCCCAGAGCCAGGCCAAACACCAGCGCCAGAACCAGGGCGCTCACCAGCAGCCCTGACAAGCGCCCCCAGCGCAATGCCTGGCGCGCGGCAATCTTGTTCCGCAGAATCAGCACGCTTTTCATCTTCAGCCCTCCCATGCTGGCCGCCAAACACAGGTACACAACCAGCGCAGCCGGGGTATTCAGAACCTGATCGGCAAGCTCTCTTATCTTGCAAAAGAGGAGCGACCCGTTCACGTGGGCCAAGTATATCTTATAGGGAGGCAAATTGCTAGAGAGGCCACCACTCACCTGAGTGTCGGGCAAGAGTGCGCGCGATTTAGCTGACGCGCCAGACCTGAACGGTGCGGTCACGGCTGCCCGACACAGCGTATTTGCCGTTGGGGGACCAGGCCACAGCTTGCACATAATCGCTGTGCCCGTGATAGGT
Source organism: Ktedonobacterales bacterium (assembly GCA_035307385.1). Classification (GTDB taxonomy): domain Bacteria; phylum Chloroflexota; class Ktedonobacteria; order Ktedonobacterales; family DATBGS01; genus DATBHW01. Next base: position 17,506 of record DATGID010000057.1, read on the forward strand.
AAAAAGGGGGGGTTTGGCCGCGCTGGCGTTCCAGATTTGCGCCGTCATATCCCACGCGCCGGAAAGCACGCGGCTGCTGTCGGGCGACCAGGCCACGGCGTCCACAAAGCTGGAATGGCCGCGATAGACCAGCGCCGTCTTGCCATTGGAAGCGCCCCAGACGCGGGCCGTGGTGTCATAGCCGCCAGAAACAATACGCGCGCCGTCTGGCGACCACGCCACCGCCAGCACGCCGTTGGTGTGCCCCGCGTAGGTCAGCAGCGCGTTTCCGGTGGCGCTCTCCCAGACCTGCACCGTGTCATCCACGCTGCCAGAGGCCACCTGCGCGCTGTCGGGCGACCAGGCCACGCTGTTCACGAAATCGGCGTGACCGCTGTAGGTGACCAGCGTCGCGCCGTTCGTCGCGTTCCAGACCTGCGCCGTGTGATCGATGCTGCCCGAAGCGATGCGCCCGCCATCCGGCGACCACGCCACGGAGTTGATCGCCGCCGCGTGCCCACGATAGACCAGCACGTTAGCGCCGGTGGTGGCATCCCAGACGCGCACGGTGCCATCGCCATGCCCCGAAGCAACGCGCTGCCCCTTCGGTGACCAGGCCACCGCGCGGGCATCGGCGGCCTGCGCGCTATAGCTGAAGAGCATCTGACCAGTCAGCGCCTTCCAGACCTGCACCGTGCCATCGTCGCTGGCCGAAGCGACAAGCGCGCTGTCGGCAGACCAGGCGACGGCGTTGATGCCAGCCTTATGGCCGCGATAGACCACCAGCGCCGCGCCCTGCGGCGCTCTGGTTGGGGTTGGGGTCTCTGCCCCGGTGGCGCTGAAGGGCAACAGTTGGCTCTGGCAGCCCGCCAGCCAGGGCAAGACACCGCCAGCCGCTGCCACACCTGCCAGCCCCTTCAGCAGCGCGCGCCGCGAGAGGGTGGGCTGCGGCGTGGCAGAGATCAGATGTGTATCGCGAGAGTGACCAGGGTATCTCTGCATGTTATATCTGAATGATGTTGAACCATAGCCCCGCGCCCACCAGAATGACCAGCAGCCAGACGACTATCGGCTCGGCCATGCTGCCAGCGCGGAAGCGCAGGGCGCGGATGGGCGGGAAGCCGAGATGAAACTTATTCGGCCAGAAAATGGGGATGCCTTCTTCGGTGAGAGCATCGCCAAAGAGATGCAAGATATAGCCCAGCACCAGCGCCACCCAGAGCGTATACGAGCCGGTAATGAAGTTCAACTGCTGGCTGCCCATATGCCCCGCCAGGAAATGCACCGCCAACCGCTGCGCCCCATAACCCAGCGCCGTCCAGATTCCCAGGCCAATCAGGCTGTGCATAATGGTGCGGTGGCCGAAGTGGTGCATGATCTCCTTGCTGACAATGCCCAGTCGTTTGCCCAGCGTGCTATGCGTGTTGTCAATATCAGGGGCTAACCCGCCAATGGCAACGCCGCCATAAAAGATGCCTTTCACCGCCAGCATGCTCAGCGACGGCTCGTGTCCTCCCAGAACCAGCGGCGGGCCAGAAAGGTGCAAAAAGCTATCGACGGCTACCGCGCCCGCCAGCGCGACGATCACATGTGAATGACCTTCCACAGGCAATGTTCTCCTTCAGTTTTGGGCTGGCTGTGCTCTCCAAACCTCAGCATGGCGTTGCCGACGCCTATTGTAGCGGCGCATGCCCCAGCCGTCAAGTCGGGCGCGTGGTACAATGCAACTTGCCGCCGTATAAGCTGGAAGGGGTTGACATGGAAAAAGGCGCACTGATTGGGCAGGGGCGCACGGCAGAAATCTTTGCCTGGGGCGATGAGGAAGCGCTCAAGCTCTTTCGCCCGGAGTTCTCATCCCCGGCAGGCAGCGCCTACGAAGCGAAGATGGCGCGCGCCATTTTCGCGGCGGGCGCGCCGTGTCCGAAGGTGGGGGACGTGGTGGAGGTCGATGGGCGCGCGGGCATCATCTACGAGCGCATCGAGGGGCCATCGCTTGACGAGCAAATCAGAGCGCACCCCTGGCGGCTGGCGCGCGTTGCCAGCATGCTGGCCGAAACGCAGGCCGCCACGCACACGCGTTCCCTGCCCACGCTGCCATCGCTCCGCGAAACCCTTCAGCAGAAGATTCAGCGCGCCACGCCGTTGGCATCTGCCCAGCGCGCCGCCGCGCTGCGCGCCCTGGAACACCTGCCCGATGGCAGCGCCCTCTGCCACGGCGACTTTCATCTGGGCAATGTCTTGCTTTCGCGGCGCGGCCCGCTGGTCATCGATTGGGAAAACGCCACCAGCGGCCACCCATTGGCCGATGTGGCCCGCACGCTGTTGCTGCTGCGCATGGGCTGGGTCTATGAGAAAAACCCCGCGCAGCGTCTCGTGCTGCGCGGGGCCATTGCCTTGCTCCTTGCCGCGTATCTGCGGCGCTACCGCCAGTTACGTCCGGCCACGCGCCAGGAGATCAACGCCTGGGCGCTGCCCGTTGCTGCCGGGCGGCTCAGCGAGGGCGTCGCACAGGAGGAGCCGCAGTTGCTCAGGTTGGTGGCGCGGCTGGCCGCCAGAAGCAAAGCCGGCTAGCGCAACCCCTCCCATAACACGCGCTCGTCGGCGTGTGGGTCGTCGACAATCCCCGAGATCGTGTCGAAGCGCATCGTTGCCCGCCGGTCGAGGTCATAGCGCGGCCAGCCAGGGTCGCCGCGCGTGGCAAACGCCACCCAGGCCGCGTGCATGGCGTCGGCAAGCTGCTGCGGTGGTTCCGGCCCTACAAGCGGCTCGTTTTCAGGGTGCGTCACGGTGTCGAAGACAAAGCCAATTTCCAGGCCGTGGCACGCGCCCAGCCGCCCCTCAAACTGCGGCGAACGCCAGGCAAACTCGTACATATAGGTAGGCGCGGGCGCTGTCTGGCGCGCTTCGGCCAGACGAATGGCCGGAATGCGGAAAAACCAATCGGTGACAAGCGCCTCCATCAGATCGCCCGCGCTCGCGCCGGGGATGCGCGCGCCATAGGTCGACAGCGTTTGTTCCACCGGCAGGCCATAGGCGGCCACCGTTCCGGCCAGCACCGCATCGTTGATGGCGTTGATCGAGCCGTTGGGCACCATGAACAGCCGCTCTTCCTCGGTGGTCGTTCCAATCAGCACCTCGACGTTGGCGCTGCTGCCTGCGGCAATGTTCTTGATGGGCAGCGCCGTCAGCACCTCGCCGTCGATCACCGGCTCGAAGGGCATCAGATTTGCCGCTACTTCGCCCCACCTGTGCGGGTCAGGCATATTGAAAATTTCGCCACTGAGTTCCACCTGGACTTGCAGCAGCCGATCAACCGGAACAGTGGCAATGGCCGCCCGCGTTGGCTCGACGCCCAACTTTTCGGCCAGATAGCGGCCCACGTAATGCGCGGATGCGGGCGCGATGGCGTGGTGCCCCGCGCCGCTCTGGGCGATGGCCCGGCGGAACAACCCTGCTGCCTGCGACATCGAAAGCAGCGCGCCGACACTCATGCCGCCTGCCGACTGCCCAAAGATGGTGACGTTGCCGGGGTCGCCGCCAAACGCGGCGATATTTTCCTGCACCCATTTGAGCGCGGCCACTTGATCGAGCAGACCCAGGTTGCTGATGCCATCGCCCAGATCGAGAAAGCCATCCACGCCTAGCCGATAGTTGATGGTAACGCAGACCACGCCATCGCGCGCAAAGCGGCTGCCATCATAGACCGAGATCGCGCCCGTCCCGTTGGCAAACGCGCCGCCGTGAATCCAGACCATCACCGGCAGGTTTGCCTGGCCCGGGTCTGGCGTCCAGACGTTCAGATTCAGGCAGTCTTCCCCAGGAATGGCAGGCTCCGGCAAGAGCACATCGAACGGTGGAAAATAGGGCGGCTTGAGCACCGTTGGCCCATAGTGCAGCACGTCGCGCACGCCATCCCACGCCGCCACGGGCTGCGGTGCGCGAAAGCGATTGGGGCCAAACGGTGGCGCGGCATAGGGAATGCCTTTGAACGTCGCCACACCATCAACGAGACTGCCACGCACCGCGCCATCGCGGGTCTTGACCACAGGCTCCATAGCGCTTCTCCTTTAAAGCACCTCTGCACGATCAACGCCTCTGGTGAGGAGTAGCTTGATACTAACATAAATCTGGTTCCACGCAAGAGGTTGCGCCCACCAAAAGCAAGCACCTGAGTGTTTTCAAATTGCTATCCAAGGCGTAGCGCCGCCAGGGGCATTCAGCTATACTCGCAGAAGAGCCATGGGAAGTTATTATGAGGAGCAAATCGCCATGTCATCAGCCCAGCACGTAGCCGCCAGCTATCGTGAACAGATTCAAGCGGCGCAGAATGACCCGGAACAGATAGAGCAACTGTATCAGACGGCACGCCGCGCGCGCCGCGCCGATCAATTCGCCCAGGATATTGAGGCGTTGCATCAGGAATCCGCCGACAATATCCTCTATACCGCCTGGCACTATCGTTTGCAGCACAGCGCGTCCGAAGACTGGTTCGCGCGCATCGGCAGCCACTGGCAGCTCGCGATTGCGCTGAGCGTCGTGCTGGGTCTGCTCTTGTGGGGGCTTTCCGGCCCCAGCCTGGCATTCGGCCAGGGCGCGCCGCTGCTCGCCTTTGTGGGCGCGCCTATCGTCGCCCTTTTCCTCGCCGGTTTCTTCTTCCTCGTCACACGCGCGCAGGTCAATCGACTGGCGTGGTCGCTGATAGGATTAGCAGCCTTCACCGCCTACGTCCTGCTGATGCTGCTGCGCCTGAGCGGCACCAGCGAATATCTACCACTGGCAGCGCTGCACCTGGTCTTGCTGGCCTGGGGCGCGCTGGCAATTTTTCTGGCGGGCTGGCGCTTGCCCACGCGCGAGATATTCGCGTTTTTGTTGAAATCGCTGGAGACCGTCGGAACCGGGGGCGTGTATGTCATCATTGGCGGCATCTTCGTCGGGCTGACCTATCTGCTGTTTGACGCGATTGGGGTCGAACTGAACGATACGCTGGTGCGTCTGCTGGTGATTGGCGGGGCCGGACTCATTCCGCTGGTGGCCGTCTTGAGCGTGTATGACCCCAAGATCAGCCTGAGCGCGCAGGAGTTCCGGCGCGGCTTCGCCCGCATCGTGCTCATCGGCGTACACGCGCTGCTGCCGCTGACGCTGTTGATTCTGGTGTTGTTTCTGCTGGCGCTGCCCTTCAATTTTTTTCAGGCATACGATAACCGAATTACGCTGGTCGTCTTCAATGTGCTGCTCTTTGCCATCCTGGGGCTGCTGATTGGCCTCATCCCGCTCAACGCCGAAGAGTTTTCGCCCAGGTATCAACAGTGGCTGCGCCGAGGGACCGTGTTACTGGTCGGGCTGGTGCTGCTTGTCAGCATCTACGCGCTTTCGGCCATCGTCTACCGAACGGCGCAAGATGGCCTGACGATGAACCGGCTGACTGTCATCGGCTGGAACAGCATCAATATCGTCTTGCTGGGGGTGCTGCTCTATCGCATGCTGCGCCCTGGCAGCCGCTTCTGGGGTGAAGCGGCCCAGACGATCTTTCGCCCAGGGGCATATGCGTACCTGGCCTGGGGTGGTTTTCTGCTGATCGCGCTGCCCTGGCTTTTCTGAAAGGGCCTCTTCAGGGCGCGTCATCCAACGCTTCCTCTTCTTCAGCGCTGAAATCCTGGCGGCGCGGCAGGAGAGCGAAGACCACCACCAGCAGCCCGCAGATCAAGGCGACAATCAGCAGGGGCAGCCATTCCAGCGGCACCGGATGTTTGCCACCACCCGCGCGATAGACGAAGATGAAAGCCGCGGGCACCAGCAGCCCCAGCACCAGACCATAGATGACCTGGAGCGCGCGGAAGAGGGTTTGCAGTCCCGGACCGGCCAGCAGCGCGAAATAGCTCAGGCCAATGATCGCCAGGGGCAGCAGCGGCTCGGCCAGCGTATAGCGCAGCCATTGCAGCGTGGTCGCACCGCTGCTGAGCGCTCCCAGATCGATATCTACTACTATCCGCGCCACGCCCAGCGCCAACAGCCCCAGCGCTACTACCAGTTCGGTGCTGTGCGGGCGAGCGCTCGGCCCAACATCTGCGCCCCACGCACCCGGCGAGGGCTGCCCAGGGCGTCCGCTGCCTTCCAGGGCCAGCGCGCTGCCTCCCAGCAGCAAGAGCAAGCCCGCCAGCGCGTCCAGAAAGAAAAACGGCACGCCCGGCGCGGCCTGAAGCGACCAGGGCCACTGCTGCACCAGCACCACCAGCCCATAGACGACATTGAGCGCGCCCGCCAGCGCCAGCGCGCACGCGCCGCTGATATAGACGCGCCCACGCGTCGGCCAGCGCGTTCCGGCCAGCAGCAGACTCAGCCCCAGCGTCAGCGCGGCCAACGTCGCCAGGTCAAGCGCCGCGCCGGTTCCCATCGGCTTGTGCAGCACCAGAGGCGCAGCCACCAGCAGCACGCTCAGCGCGGGAACAAGCAGGAGCGCCGCCCAGGCAGCGCCATCCACGCGCCGCGCCTCCGGGTCTGGCTCCTGGTCAGCATCAGGCGTGTCCAGCAGCACCGCGCCCCGCGTCTGCGGCAGCGGCAAGACCGGACGCTTCGAGCGAGCCAGCGGTGATACCCACAACCCCAGCAGCACCCGCCGCAGCGAGACGCCCGGCGCGCTGATGGCAGACTCGAACCAGCCCGTCTCCAGCAGAAACGTCGCGGCCCCCACGCGACGTGTGAAGGGCGCGAGGCCGAACAGCCAGCTATAGCCGCTGTCGGGGAGGCGCGCAAAACACGCCACGCGCAGCCGCTCCTGCGGGACGGCTGCGCGCGCGTGCGCCAGGAATGGCGAGCGCACAACGCTGCCTCCCGAGGCAGCCGCGCCCAGCCGCCGACCACGTCGGAGAAGCCGCCGCAAGCGCGCCCAGCGCCGCCAGAGCACCGTGCGCAGCCGCTCGCGGCGTGCGCTGCGCGGAGCAGCAGTCGCATCGGCCAGGCCGGTGATATGCCCCCAGGGCAGCAGCAGCCAGCGCTCCGCCCGCCCTGGCAAAAAGAAAAGCAAGCCCTGGCGGCCAATCGCCAGATGCAGATCACGCTGGCGGCGCAGCCAGGCAGCGCGCCAGAGCAGCCCCGGCAGCACGATCAGCCCCAGTGCCAGCGCCAGCAGCGGCGCGACAACACTCACAACCAGCAGAACCGTCGCCCAGAGGGGCCGCTGCGACACGGGTCGATGAGTCCCAGGAGGCTGATGGATGAGAGGATTCGCGGCAGGCGCGGGCGGTGGCTGATGCACGGCGGGAATCAAGAGGAGCAAGCCCAGCGCCACGCCAACCGCCAACACAATCAGCAGCAGGCGCACGCGCCGCCAGTTCAGGTCTTGCAAAGTGGTCAGGCGCTCCTGGTCGATGCGAAACACCGACGCCGAGCCGCTTGCGGCAGGCGTCGGCTGCGTCTCCTCCTCCAACGTTGGCGTAGGCAGATCGACAGACTCTGAGCGTAAAGGCGCGGTCAGCGGCGGGAAAGGCACGGTCACCTCAAACGCCATCGGCGTCAGGTGCTCAGGCGGCGCGGATGGAGAGAACAGCGGGGCATACTCAAAGGACGGCGGAGAAGGCGGCGCAGCCGCGCCATTGGCTGGCGGCTGGGACAGGGATGCCTCGCCAGCGGCAGGAGAGTTTGCCTGCGCCTCTGTGGGTTGAGCGTCAAAGCGTTCCGATTGGGAGCCAGCAGAGTCCATAAGCGCCTCCCAGCGGGCAGAGTAGTTCAAAAAGGTACTTTCAGTGATTTTATCATCGAGAGATTTCGCGACAGGTATTTGTAGGATATACGGGCTGGGATTATTTCCACGCTTCTTCCTGCGGCTCGGTATGAATGAGCACCGCCCCCAGCGGCGGCAGTTTCGCGCGCAGCGCCCGCTCGATCTCTTCGGCGTGAACATGCACCTGTTGAATTGGCGCAGCCCCCGAAAACGTGCAGTGCAGCACCAGATCATACAGCGGCGCTTCGGCAGTTGGCGGCGCTTCGGCGTGATTCATCACGCGATAGACATGTACCTCGTGGCAGCTTCCCGGCCCGGCCACTTCATCGGCAATCTGGCGCACCTCGGCCACCAGCGCGGGCTGTTCCGCCGAAACGTCGCGCCGTCGCTCCACCTCTTCGTCTGGCGCTTCCAGGTGCGTCGTCACGCGGCGCACCGCCGGATACGCGCGATAGATGGCGCGCTCCAGGCGCGTGGCCGCGTCGTGCGCCGAACGCAGGTCCAGGCCAGGGTCAACCTCCAGATGCAGATCGGCCTCCAACGCCGTGGTGCTGCGCTCATCCTCCAGAATACGCACGCGCACGTCATGCGCGCGCAAGCCCAATTCCAGCGCCAGATAATGAATGCCCTGGGCGGTGGTTTCCGCCGCCGTGGCCGCCGGTTCCACATGCACCACCACATCCACATCCGTCTGCGGCGCGGTCGCGCAGACGGTATCGCGGGCCGCGCGCTCCACCGCTTCGGTCACCGCGTGCGCGTGCTCGAAGGTTGCCGTGCGCGGCGCGCCCACCACCAGATCGGCGAAGAGCTTGTTTCCCGCCCGCCGTGTGCGCACGCGGCGCACATCCACCACGCCTTCCACACCTTGCGCGGCGTGCTCCAGCGCCTCAACCAGCGCGGTCGGCGCGCGGTCCAGCAGGGCATCCAGCGTCTGGCGCACCAGTCGGAAGCTGACCAGAATAACGATCATCGAGACGCCCAACGCTGCCAGCGCATCAGCCCGACCCAGCCAGGGCACATCGATTGCCTGGCCCAGCCGCACCGCTCCCAGGCCCAGAATGACCACCACCGAACTCCAGATGTCGGTGCGAAAGTGCAGCGCGTCGGCCTCCAGCGCCTGGCTTCCCTGCTGCTTTGCCACGCGCATCAGCGCCCGCGAGCGCGTGGCATCGACAGCAATCGAGACGCCCATCACCAGAAAAGTCCAGATGTTGGCATCGACCTGCCCACCATGAAATAGCAAACGCTGTGCCGCCTCATAGATAATCCAGGCCGCCGTCAGCAGCAGCAGCCCGGCTTCCAGAAAGGCCGAAAGGTTCTCGAACTTGGCGTGTCCGTAGTTATGCGTCTCATCGGGCGGACGATCTGCTACGCGCACAGCCACCAGCGTCATCAGCGCGGCCACCAGGTCCAGCGCGGAATGCGCCGCCTCGGCCAGAATGCCCAGGCTGCCGCTGAACAGACCCACCACCAGCTTGAAGGTTGTGAGTCCGACAGCAGCCAGCACCGATGAAAGCGCCACCAGCCGCTTCTCTTGCATGCCGGTCCGCTGTGTTTGCCTGGCGGTGCTGGCAGAGTGTACCGCCGCTGGCGCGTCATGCTGGCGCTGCTGCGTGTTGTCCGAAGGGTCAGCCGCTGGTGGGCGCTGCCTCGCTGGCGGGGCAGGGGGCATAGCAACCGCTCTCCTTTACGAATAGATACATACCCAACATCCGCTCCGCGTCCATTGTAAGCCATGGGCAAAAGAAGCGCAAAAATCCCTCAACAGACCTATTCAAATGCTGCCAGATAACTTTTCTGAGCGAGGTCTGCCAGTTCGGCTTCGGCCAGCGCCAGCAGCGGCACCCCCTGCTTTGCACACGCGCCGCCCACCAGATACAGCCCGGCGCGCAGATCATCCAGCAGAGGCCGTTCTTCCCGCGCGAACAACTCAGCCGCCGCCTCGGTCACCGCCTCGCCAGCCTCTTCGCCAGCGCGCAGCAGGACATGCGGCATAACCTCCTCAAACGGCAGATGCTCGGCTACGGCCCGTGTCAGCAGCCAGTAGCAGACCTGGCGACCCTCCAGAATGGTATCGTCGACGGGGTTGGCATGCGCGTGCGTCCCCGCCAGCACCCCGGCCAGTTCGCCAAGCTCTTGCGCGGCACGCTGGCGCAGCCAGGGCTGGTCGGGATGCCGCAGCCGCCGCGAGGTGCCCGAAACCTCCTCCAGATCGTGATCGCGCAGATACTCGTAGGCGCGGTAGATGCGCCGGAACGCCTCAGCCAGCGAATCCGTGGCAGGATAGACTTCTGCCGGGTCGAAGAGGCGCGGCTGGTGAAGCTCCCAACCGCCAGTGACCCACTCGCGGTAATAGCAGGAGTGGAAGCCCTCGTGGCAGGCGGCATCGCCGCGCTGATGGACGCGCAGCAGCAGGCTGTTGTTCTCGCAGTTGATATGCAGCGAAACAAGCTCCTGCACATGGCCGGAGGTTTCGCCCTTCTGCCAGAGCTTCTGGCGCGAACGGCTCCAGAAGTGGACCAGGCCCGTCTCCAGCGTGCGCCGCAGCGCTTCCTCGTTCATAAAGGCCAGCAGCAAGACATCGCTGGTTGTCTCTTCCTGCACAATCACCGGAACCAGGCCGTCGCGATCAAAATGAATCCCGGTTGGCATATCCGCTTCACCCATCCCGTTTAGCATGGCCGGATGATGACCCCCTTTTCTTGCAGATAGGATTTCGCCTGGCCGATGGAATACGTGCCGAAGTGGAAGATCGACGCAGCCAGCACCGCGCTGGCCTGGCCTGCCGTCAGCCCTTCGTAGAGATGTTCGAGCGTGCCCACGCCGCCCGACGCAATCACCGGAATGGTCACCGCTCCGGCAATCGCCGCCGTCAGTTCCAGATCGTAGCCCGCCTGGGTGCCGTCGCGGTCCATGCTCGTCAGCAAGATTTCCCCCGCGCCCAGGGCCGCGCCACGCTTCGCCCAGGCCACGGCATCCAGGCCACGCGCCTGTCGCCCGCCGTGGCTGAAGACCTCCCAGCCGGAGGAGGTATTGCCGGTGCGGCGCGCGTCAATCGCCAGCACCACGCACTGCGCGCCAAAGGCTTCAGCGCAGGCGCTGAGCAGTTCGGGCGACTCGATGGCAGCCGTATTGATCGACACTTTATCCGCGCCGACGCGCAGGCTGGCACGCACGTCTTCCACGCTGCGCATGCCGCCGCCAACCGTCAGCGGAATGAAGACCCTGGCAGCGGTGCGCTCGATCACATCCAGCATGGTCGCGCGGGCATCGCTCGAGGCGGTAATATCCAGAAAGACGAGTTCATCAGCGCCCGCGTCGCTGTACCAGGCGGCCAGTTCCACGGGGTCGCCCGCGTCGCGCAGGTCGACAAAGTTGACGCCCTTGACGACGCGCCCATCGGTCACGTCCAGGCAAGGGATAATGCGTTTGGTCAGCATGCTTCTTCCCCTCGTTCAATGGCGGCAATCGCCTCGGCCAGCTTCACCTCGCCGGTATAGAGCGCCCGGCCCACAATCGCGCCTTCGACGTTCAGCCCGGCCAGCGCGCGCAAATCGGCCAGCGCGGCCACGCCACCCGACGCGATGACGGGCCGGGTAATCGCGTGCTGAAGCTGCGCCAGGCTCTTGAAGTTGGGGCCACTGAGCATGCCGTCGCGCGCAATGTCGGTGTAGATGAAGCGCTCCACGCCCTCGGCGGCCAGTTCTTGCGCCAGCGTCAGCGCCGACGTGGCCGACGTTTCCAGCCAGCCATCGGTAGCCACCAGGCCATCTCTGGCATCCAGACCCACGGCGATCTTGTCGCCCCAGCGCGCCAGGCACGCCCGCAAAAAGTCCCGATCTTTCAGGGCAGCGGTGCCCAGAATGGCGCGCTCGATGCCCAGATCAAACAGCGCCGCCACGCTTTCCAGCGAGCGCAGGCCGCCGCCCACCTGCATAGGTATGCTGATCGCCTGGCGGATGCTCTGAATGGCCTCCAGATTTTGCGGCGCGCCCGCTCGCGCGCCATCCAGATCGACGACGTGCAGCCAGCGCGCGCCCTCAGCTTGCCAGCGCCGGGCCACGGCGGCGGGGTCGTCGGAAAACTCCTGCGAGCGGGCAAAGTCGCCCTGCGTCAGCCGAACGCAGCGCCCGCCTTGCAGATCGATGGCCGGGAAGATTAACATTGATTGGCCGCCTTTGCGAAGTTGCTCAGGAAGCGCAGCCCGTTGGCGCTGCTCTTTTCCGGGTGGAACTGCGCGCCCCAGAGGTTGCCAGCTTCGATCACGCTGCAATAGGGCAGACCATAGGTCGTCTGCCCGGCGACGAGCGCGCTGTCCTCCGGCTCGGCATAGTAGGAATGCGCGAAATAGAAATACGCGCCCGGCTCGATGCCCTCAAACAGCGGACTTTCGCGCCGCAGCGTCACCTGATTCCAGCCCATCTGCGGCACCGTCAGCCCGGCATCGGGGAAGCGCCGCACCTGCCCCGGCACGAGCGCCAGCCCGGCCACGTCGCCTTCTTCGTGGCTGCCCAGCAACAACTGCATGCCCAGGCACACGCCCAGAAAGGGAATGCCACGTTTCAGCGCCGCACGCACCGCGTCATCTAGCCCCTTCTCTTTCAGGAAGCGCATCGCCGCGCCCGCTGCGCCCACGCCGGGCAAGACCACCGCTTCGGCGCGCTCCACCGCTTCGGGGCGATCAACTACCTCTGCCGCCAGGCCAAGATACTCGAAGGCGCGACTGATGCTGCGCAGATTGCCCGCGCCGTAATCGACAATCGTAATCACCTACAGCACCTCCTTGGTTGAGGGCACTGCGCCGCCCTGCACAATTACCCTTGTGGCTATATGCAAGGCCAGCCCGGTTGACTTGAAGAGTGCCTCCAGCGCGTGATGCGCGTTCTTGCCACGCAGCAGATCGAGATGCAGCGTAATCGCCGCGTTGTTCACGAAGGCCCGCCAGAACTCTTCGGCCAGCGCCGTGTCGAAGCGCCCCACCCACGGCGCGACGCCCGGCGCTTCATAGACCAGAAAGGGCCGCCCCGAAATATCGACGACGGCGCGCGCCAGCGCCTCATCCATTGGCGCGTGCGCCGAGCCAAAGCGCGCAATGCCGCGCTTGTCGCCCAGCGCGCGGCTCAGCGCCTGGCCGAGCACAATGCCAATATCCTCGACGGTGTGATGATCGTCGATCTCAATATCGCCCTTCGCCGTCACCTCCAGATCGAAGCGGCCATGCCGCGCCAGCGAGTTCAGCAGGTGATCGAGAAAGGGCACGGAGGTCTGAAGGCTGGCCTGCCCGCTGCCGTCCAGATTGAGCGTCACACGCACCTCTGTTTCGGCGGTGGCACGCTCAACCGTTGTCTTACGAATGGTCAGGCCGGTCGGCTGGTGATAAGCTAACGTCTGGTTTATCTGATCGTTCATCGCGCTTCCTCATGCTCCTCAAAGCGAATGTTGACGGCGTGCCGGTGGGCAGGCAATCCTTCGGCCAGCGCCAGCGTTTCAATCGTCGGGCGCAGACTCGCCAGCCCGCGCTGCTCCAACCGCTGCACCTGCACCTTGCGACCAAAGCTCTCCACTGAAAGCGGCGCGAAGAAGCGCGCATAGCGTCCTGTGGGCAGAATATGGTTGCTGCCGGAGGCATAATCGCCGGTCGGCACGGGCGACCACGCGCCCAGGAAGATCGAACCGGCATGCGCGATGCCGGCAAGCGCCTGCTCGTCGTCGTTGGTCATCATCTGCAAATGCTCCGGCGCGTAGGCGTTGACGAAATCAAGCGCTTCGTCCAGGCTGTCGGCCACCAGCAGCGCGCCATAGCGCTCCAGCGAGGCGCGAATAGTGGTGCAGCTTGGCAGCGTTTCAACCTGGCGCTCTACTTCAGCGGCCACCTCTTCGGCCAGCGCCCGCGACGTGGTGACCAGCACGCAGGCGGAATCTTCGGCGTGCTCGGCCTGGGCCATCAGGTCGGCGGCCACCCAGCGCGGGTCGGCGCTTTCGTCGGCCAGAATCAGCACCTCGGACGGGCCAGCGGGGCCATCAATCGCTACCTGCCCAAAGACCAGCATCTTCGCCGTGGCGACGTAGGCGTTGCCAGGGCCAAAGATTTTGTGGACCTGCGGCACGCTCTCGGTGCCATAGGCCAGCGCGGCAATCGCCTGCACGCCGCCCAACTTGAAAACGCGCCGCACGCCCGCCAACTGCGCGGCCACCAGCACCACCGGGGCCAGCGTGCCATCGGGGCGCGGCGGCGTGCACAGCGCCACCTCGCGGCAGCCCGCGATATGCGCGGGCAAAGCGCTCATCAGAATGGACGAGGGATAGGTCGCTTTGCCGCCGGGGATATACAGGCCCACGCGCTCGATGGGTCGCCAGACACGCCAGACGCACACGCCCGGCTCGGTCTCCACAGGCGCTTCGGGCTGAAGTTGGCTTTCGTGAAAGGTCGTGATCGTGCGCGCCGCGTGCTCCAGTGCCGCCAGCAGGTCCGGCGCGAGCGCGGCCCGCGCCTGGTCCATCTCCTCTGGCGTCACCTCCAGGCGATCAAGCTGCACATGGTCAAAGCGCAGCGTATACTCGCGCAGAGCCGCGTCGCCTCGACCGCGCACATCATCGATGATGGCGCGCACGCTTGGCGCGATGGCCTGCATATCTTGCTGCGAACGACGCAGCAGTCGCTCGCGTTCTGCCGGGTCCAGGTCTTTCAAGCGGGTCGGCTGCATGACTCCCGTCCTTTCTACAGCACCAACTTTTCGATGGGCGACACCAAAATTTCGGACGCGCCCGCTTCGCGCAGCGCCTCGATCACTTCCCAGAACACTTCTTCCCGCACAGCCGTATGCACAGCCACCCATTCGGGGTCGGCCAGCGGCACCACCGTCGGCATTTTCAGGCCGGGCACGATATGATAAATCTGGTCGAGCGCGGCGCGCGGCGCGTTCATCATCACATAGCGATAGCGCCGCGCGGCCAGCACGCCTCTGATGCGCAGCATCAGCCGATCAACCTGCGCTTTCCTGGCCGCGTCGGCCAGCACCGCAGGGTGCGCCGCCAGCACAGCCTCAGACTCTAGGATGGTGCAGATCGGGCGCAGATCATTCAGCACCAGCGAACTGCCGGTGGCCGTCAGATCGACAATCGCGCTGGAAAGGCCCAGCAGCGGGGCCACCTCGACCGAGCCGCTGATAGTAATGATCTCAACGGGGATGCGCTGCTCATCGAAGAAGCGCTGCGCCGAGCGGGGATAAGACGTAGCAATCTTGGCTCCGGCAAGCTGTTCAACGCTGGTAATCGCCGATTCTTTGGGCACAGCCACCACCAGCGAGCAATAGCCAAAGCCCAGCGGCAGCAGTTCCTCCACGATCACGCCCTCTTCATGCAGCAAATTGCGCCCCACAATGCCCAGGTCCACCGTGCCAGCCGACACATATTCGGGGATGTCGTCATCGCGGGTATGCAGCAGCGCCAGCGGAAAATTGCGACAGTTGGAAAAGAGCTTGCGCCGAAAACTCTCGAACTCCAGGCCAATCGAGCGCAGCAGCGCCAGCGTGTCGTCGGTCAGCCGACCCTCTTTCTGAATCGCCAGCCGTAATTGGCTGGCCCCTTGTTCTCCGGGAAGCATCCTTCTTGTCTTACCTTTCTTCTTGCACTCATGAACGTTTCACCTCTCTTCAAGCGTGTCGGCGCTGACCGCTCGTTTCATTTCAAGCACCATAAAAGCGCAGGTAGGATGTCCGCTCGGGACATCCTACCTGCTGAAAGGGGTGAGGGGCACGCTGGCATATGCCAGTGGCCGTCTCACCCCTTGCCGTGATGATGATGGTTCTGTTGTTTCAGGCTATCAAGTTGTGTGAGTGTATCAGTGCTGCTACTCACGAAATACCCACCTTCACTATCTGCTACCACCAAAGAGTATAGCACGTCTGCGCAAGGTGGTGTACTGGCGTGCTCATGCTGCGCCATTGGTCTTGATTTCTCGGAAGGTGTAAAGGCTGTGTTTGATTTCTCTGCCCTACAAAAGATATAATCTCGTGTTACACAAGAATAGCCGTGAATGGAGGCTCACTTGCATGCTCCCCCCGAGTGCAAATCCGGGGAAAAGGTTCCCGCTGTACAAGCGGAAACGCCTCCGCTGCCGCCTATCGGCCTGCTCAGGCTGAGATATCGGGCGAAAAGGGCCAGCCAGGCGCTTCGGTCCTGGCTGCGCGCGAATACGTTCTCTCCGCGCTGGCTGCCGGAGTTCTTGCGCCATCCGGCAAGCGGATATTTTGCCGCGCTGCTCATCGAGGCGCTGGCTGTCCTGGGAAGTTACTTGCTCATCCAATGGTGCCCCGAGTTTGCCTTCAGATGCTTGCTGCCGGTATTGGCAATCATCCTGGTAGCGCTGACCTGGGGCGCGTGGCGTGGCTTACTCGCCACGTTATGGGCAGCTTTCCTGCTTGACCGCTTCATCTTGCCGCCACCAATCGCCTGGGACAATGGGGGTGGCAATGACACAGTCAGCTTGCTCTTGTTTCTGCTGGCGGGCATCGCCATCAGCTTGATAGCCGGGCAAAGCATTCGGGCGCGCTGCCACGCCGAAGAGATGACCCGCTCGCTCAGCGAGGAACAGGCCCGCATTGAACAAGAGCGGCTTCGTTTGCGCACGCTGCTGGATTTCCTTCCGGCTGCGGTGGGCATGGTCGACGCCCAGGGAACCTTTCTGGAAAGAACCCCGGCCTGCAAGGCCCTCTGGGGTGAAGGCGCGCCGGTGCCACGCGACATCTCTGATTATGCAGGAGCGCCAGCCTGGTGGCCCGAAACCGGGCAGCGGTTGGCCGTCCAGGACTGGGGCATGACGCGCGCCTTGGCGCAGGGCGAGATCGTGACCAACCGAGATGTAGAGATTGAAACCGCCGAGGGGCAGCGCAAAATCGTGCTGGATTCGGCCAGCCCCATCCGCGACGAGGCAGGCACGATTATTGGCGCGGTAGGCATCCTTCAGGATGTCACCGAACTCAAGCGGCTGGAGCAGGCGCTGCGCCAGTCAGAGCGCGAGGCCGCTGCACGCGCCAGTCAGCTTGAGGCCATCTTCGAGGCCATGACCGAATCCGTGGTGGTCTTCGATAAAGATGAGCGCATTCTTCAGCGCAATGCCGCTGATCGCCAGTTATTTGATTTTGCCATAGAACCAGAGACGCTGGCCGAGCGCCGTCAGATCATCAGGCCCCGTGATGAGCAGGGTCAGCCGATTCCCCGTGACCGGGCATCTACGATTCGCGCGCTCCAAGGCCAACTGCTCAACGACCCCACCACGCCTGATGTAGTGGTTTCCACGTCCACCAAAGGCGACAGGATACTCAATGTGACCGCCGCGCCGATACGTGATGTCGATGGGCAGATTTCTGGCGGCGTCATGGTGATACGCGATGTCACCGAACGCCGCCGCATGGAACGCGAGATGGCCGAGCGCGCCGCGCTCCTCGAAACCATTTTCGAGAGCATCACCGATGGATTGATCGTCACCGACGCGCACGGGCGCATCCTGCGAATGAATCAGGCCATCAAAACCCTCCTGGGCATCGAACAAGACCCCACAGCGCTGACGATGTCATCGTTGGAAGTGCTCGCCGGGTTTGGGGCGCTCAACGCGCAGCGGGAACTGCTTACCCCAGACGAGCGGACCATCAACCGCTATCTCAAGGGCGAAGTGCTGACAAACCAGGAGAGCGTCGATCTTATCCTCCAGACCCGCGACGGGCGCGAAATCCTGGTCAATAATACCGGCGGCCCCATCCGCGATGAAACCGGACGTATCATCGGCGCGGTGCAAGTCACCCGCGACGTGACCGAGCAGCGCCGCCTGGAAGGGCACACGCGCCACACCTTGAACGCGCTGCTCGGCATGGCCGAAGCGCTGGTGCAGGAACACAACACCACCGATCACAGCGGCCTCAACGGGCATCAGACCACGCCGACAGGAGCAGACCCCGCGTTGCCGGTAGTGGTCCAGCGTCTGGCCGAACTGACCCACAGCGTCCTGGGCTGCCAATATGTGGGCATTGCCGCCGTTGAACCGGCGACAGAAGCCCTGACGCCCATCGCCATTGTGGGCCTTTCCCCCGAAGAAGAGCCGCGCTGGTGGGCGCAATGGGATGGACTCTTACGTCTGGGCCAGCGGTTTCCTCCCGATGTCATTGCCACGCTGCATGCAGGCGAACCGGTCTTGTTCGATGATACACAGTCGCCGCACCCGCTCTGGCAGCACTTTTCTCCAGAGGGCTGCTCCATCCTCGTGCCCATGCGCGTAGGCGAGATGCTGGTGGGAGTGCTCAGAATTCAATGCGAGGAAAAGGTGGAAGCGTATACCTGCCCCAACAGGCAAGCGCTCGTCAAGGCCGTTGCCCGGCTGGGCGCGCTCGTGCTGGAGCGCGAACGCCTGCTGCGCGAACGCGCGGAGGCGCGCGCCAGTTCTCTGGCGCTGCACGAGGCAAAGGTAAAGATGGATACCTTCCTGGGCATGGCCGGGCACGAACTCAAAACCCCGCTGACCAGCATCAAACTATCGCTGCAACTGGCCGAGCGGCGCTTGCAACAACTCGCCCGCCGCGACCCGACCATCGCCAGCGAACTAGCGCCGTTCCTGGAACAGTCCACGCGCGCCGAATGGCAGACCGAGCGACTGGAACGGCTGGTGAATGATCTGCTGGACGTGTCACGCATCCAGGCGGGCAAATTGGAACTGCGCCCGGAAGCCACTGATCTGGCCTCGATTGTGCGCGAGGCCGTCGAGGAGCAGCGCCGCGCCGAGCCAGGGCGCGCGCTCCACATCCACTTCCCCGATGACCTGCGCGTGCCCGTCACCGCTGATGCCGACCGCATTGGGCAGGTCGTCACCAATTATCTGACCAACGCGCTCAAATATTCGCCCGAAGAAAGCATCGTCGAAGTGGGCATCGCCAGAGAAGACCATCAGGCGCGAGTCTGGGTGCGCGACGCAGGGCCGGGGCTGTCGGCTGCGGAAAAAGAGCACATCTGGGAGCGCTTCTATCGGGTGAAGGGGATCGAGGTGCAGAGCGGCTCTGGCATCGGATTGGGTCTGGGCCTGCATATTTGCTGGACCATCATCGAGCGCCATCAAGGGCAGGTAGGCGTTGAAAGCGCCCAGGGGCAGGGGTCTACCTTCTGGTTTGCCCTGCCCCTGGCCGCCGTCGAGGTTCACCAGCGCTGAGAGGCACTCTTAGGCGATCACTCCATCACATCCCGCCGCCAGGTCAGGATGATAGCAATGGCGGCAAAGACAATGGCATAAAGCAGCGTGATAAGCAGCGTGTGGCCGCCATCGACGGCGACCCAGGGCGTCGCGCCAATGGTCCCGACGTGATTCAAGACGATCTGACCCGGCATGATGTTGAGGTTTGGCCCCAGCAGATAGGCCGTCACATTCAGCCAGAAGTCGCTGCCGGTCAAGCGGTAAACCAGATACAAGACTTGCGAGCCGATGTTGTCTGCCGGGAAGAAGACCAGCGCCAGCCCCAGGCCAACGGCGAGCGAGCGCCCCAGCACCGTCGTTGCCACCGCCAGCAGCATCGTCACGCCCATGCTGATGAAAACCGTCAGCAGATAGCTGCCCGTATCAGCCCAGAACGTGGAGTTGATCGCGCTCAAGGCGTTCAGATTGCCCTCGATGCCGCTGATAAAGGCCAGGCCCAACACCAGATTCAAGAGCAGCACGCCCACCGTCACTGCCAACGCAACCCCCACCAGCGCCAGCACTTTGGCAAACAGCAGTTGCAAGCGGCCCACGCCGCGCGCCAGGATGATGCGAATCGTGCCCTGCTGAAAATCCAGCCCGATAGCGCGCGCCGTCAAGATGATCAGGAAGAAGCCCACGAAGACGCGGTATACCCCCAGATTATCGGCCATCAGCGTGTGCAGCGCATCATAGGGCTGCGCGGCTATTTGGCTTTTGATGTCGCCCCTGCCCAGCGGCAGCACCAGCCAGCGCACCGAGCAGAGAAAAGCAAGGATGGGCAGCATCACCCAGTTCATGCGCTGATGCATGATCTTGAAGAGTTCGCCCCGCGTAAGCCCCCAAAAGCGCGGCCTGATGGCCCGCTGTGTCGCGGTCAATGGGGCAACCGTCGAAATACTGCTCATGGTTAATGCACTCCTCGCTCGTCGCCTGTGGTCAGGCGCAGGAAGACCTCTTCCAAGCTCTCTTGATAGGGACTCAGGCTATCGGGATAGAATCCCGCTTCGACCAGGAAGCGGTTGAGCGTGCGTCCGCGCCCATCGGGCGAAGGCGTCAGCAGCGCGCCGTGGTCATCCAGCGTCGCGCCCGCGCCCCAGGGCTGCGCCTGAATGCGTGCCAGCGCCTGGGCGGCTTCATCCAGCTTGACGGCAAAGCGCCCCTGGCCGCCGGTCAACCCCTCAATCGTGGATTCCGTGACCAACTGCCCCAGATTGATGATGGCAACGCGCGTGCAGATTTGCTGCACCTCCGTCAGCACGTGGCTGGAAAGAAAGATCGTTTTGCCTTCGGCCACCAGCCGCCGCATCAAATCGCGCATCTCGACAATTCCGGCAGGGTCCAGGCCGTTGGCGGGTTCGTCCAGAATCAGCAGGTCAGGGTCGTTCAGCAGCGCGATGGCAACGCCCAGCCGCTGCTTCATGCCCAGCGAATAGGTCTTGACGCGATCATGCTGCCGCTCGCGCAGCCCAACCATATCCAGCACCGCGTCGATGCGCCCCGGGGCCACGCCGCCCAGAATGGCCCCCATGGCGCGCAGGTTATTGCGCCCCGACATATACAGATGCAGCGCGGGCGTCTCGATCAACGCGCCCACGCGCGGCAGCACGCGCGCCTTCTGCTCGGCAATATCCTGCCCCAGCACCTCCACGCGGCCCGCCGTGGGGGTAATCAGCCCCAGCATCATGCGGATGGTCGTCGTTTTGCCCGCGCCGTTGGGGCCAAGGAAGCCAAAAATCTCGCCACGGCGCACTTCCAGATTCAGCGCCTTCACCGCCAGGCGTTGACCATAGCGCTTGTAAAGATCATAGCTGCGCAGCACGGCGGCATCGCTGCGTGGGCCGGAGCCATCCAGCGCTGCGCGTGTCAGTAATGTTTCAGCCATACAAAATGCACATTCCTTTCCCAGAGATTTTGTCAGAAATTGATTGCTGCCTGAGAGCAGCACAGAGCACCCGTGTTTGCTCGCGAACACATTGAGCGCATAATGCGCTCTTGCACGAACTATAGGGGGGAACCGGCGGGCGACTCAAGCACTCATGTGCCTGAAAACATGACGCCGGAACCACTGCTGCCGGTCCGCTGCCGGGCACCCGCTCTAAGCATAGCGGGCAGATGTCACAAGACCATCAAATGGCTGTCTCAACTTTGTCGCAGCGGAGTAGCCATTTTTTCTTGCGGCTCATCGGCCTCGCGCTCCCGCTAGTACCTTTGGGCTAGCAGGGAGATTGTGCCGGAGGGGGACGGAGCAGGTGCTCCGTCCCCCTCCGGCAGAGATTTTGTTCCAAGCGAGCACACGGCAAATAGGCCGCTGGGCAGAGACGGAACCAGCGAACCGTGTATCATCGCTCGCAAACTTCAGATAAACTGAGGCGCTGCCTGCCTCTCACCTCGTAAACCTTCTCTGGTGTACGCGCTCCCTCTGGGCAGCATCTCTGGGCTGCCTTCTTGTGTGCGCGCAAAGCACCCACACGTCTCGGAATGCGCGCTCAGAGGGCCGCTCATTCGCCTGTCCCCTCTTGCAAGTTATGTTAGGATATGGTGGTAACACTGGGTGGTAGAAGGAATGCTTGAGCTTGTGACATCAAGCGCCCCCGCGTAGGCTTGGAATCCATTAGTTGACGCATGTTTGTTGGGAGGACCAGTCTGGAAACCAAGAGCATAAGTCGATTGCTCAGCCTCCTGGAACTGGGGGGTCAGACAGCGTTAGTACGGATTTATCCAACAGGTGCCCCCTCGGCATTCGGGGGTGTATCTGGCGCAGGAGCCTCGTCGGCAGAGACCTGGTATGCCGAGTTGTATATGCAGGCAGGGCAGCTTCAATATGCATCAGTTTTTAGCGCTTCGGGGGAACGCCGGTTGGTAGGTGAGCAGGCCCTCAGCTTTCTAGGACAAATGGGGGGACTCTCCTATGAACTGCTGCCCCTCCCATCGCGCCCTGCCCTGCCTCCACCGACAGCATCCACCGGGCCTCTGCCGCCTCTGCCACCAGGCTATGCCGATCCCTATGCCCAATCACCAGAATCACCATTTCTTCCGCCAGCGCCGAATGTCTCATCCTGGGGGCCTCCCAAGCCTGCGCTGCCGCCCGCGACCTGGCGGCCAGCGCGCACCCGTTGGGGGGAACGGGTTGTCCAGAACTCCCAGCAGTTGACTCGCGACCAGCGCCGGGTGCTTTCACTCGTCAATGGGCAGCGCACAACTGATGAACTCTCGCGGCTGTTGGGATTCTCCCCCGAATCGCTTTCAGAGTTGCTTCTCTATTTTCGAGACCAGAATTTAATTTCTTGAAGGTATGACTTGCGCGCACTGCATTAAGCAGGCATTCAAGCGCAAAATGGTAGTGTAGGAGGTATTATCCATGAGGCCCTGGTCTACAGATCGCCCTCCGGCACAGCAGGAAGATACGCCCCCCTGGCGCGGCTCCTTTACAAACGCGCCTGGGCGCAACGGTGCCTTTCCGCCATCCCCCGAAGGCGCTGCTCCGGCGTCGTGGCGCACGACCTCGCGTCCCGTTGACCGGGCTATGCCCATGCCAACGACGGCCCCCGCGCCACAGCCTGCCCCTGGTTCAGGACCGCTGGGACCCAGCGATATGCTCACCCTGGCCGGAACTGACGTGACCCAGCCCCTGGTCGCGGGCCACTTCGGGCGCGCCACCGGCATGAACCTCAAGGTCCGCTTCTTGCTCGCGCTGACCTTGCTCTCCCTCGCGCCAGCCTTCTTGCTGGTCTTGCTCTATCAACAAGCCAACCAGAACACACTGACCCAGGCCGGGCAGCAGGCGCTGACCTCGACGGCCCAGAGCGACAGCAACGCCTTGACGCATGTCCTGGCAAGCCGTCAGGCATATCTCGCGCAGTTGGCAAAGCAGGACAGCATTGTGCAGGTCAGCCATGGCAACGGCGAAACAGGGCAAGCCGAAGCCCTGCTCAACACGGCCCATCTCTCCACACCCGATGCGCTCGCCTGGATCGTCCTGAATGGGTCCGATCAGATTGTCGCTGCCTCGCCTACCGACTCCGAAGGACAAACGCTTCAGGCGGCATCGGCCATCCTGACCAATCCCGCCGACCTGGAGAAATTTGTGCAAACCCAGCGCGCTGCACCAGCGCCGAAAGCCGGGCAAACGCCGCTGGTGCTTGCTTCCGGCATAGATAACGGTCTTGCGGAAAAAGTGTGGGTCGCCACGCTGGCTTTTGTCACCCCCACCGCGCCCGCGCATAGTGGCATTGTCCTGGCAGTATTTTCGCTTCCGGCGCTCGTCAATGCCTATGTGTCCGCGCTTCCCGCTGACCCGAATAGTTACGCTTGCCTCGCCGATCTCAACGGCACCATTCTGGGCGTCACCGGCAATCAACAGCTTGCCCAGAAGCTGGGCCAACCATTGGCTGTCGCGCCGCTCCAATCTGCTGTGCAAGCGATGTCAAGCGGCCAGGATACCTCCGCGCTTGCCTATCAAGACCCGACCACCGGAGCAGATGAAATCGCCTCTGGATATATGAGCAAAGATTTGCATATGGTTATCCTGGTGGTTGCTGCTCCAGGGGCCTTATCGCCTGTGACGACGGGGCTGCTGCAAGGGCGGAACCTGCCGCTGATCTTCCTGATCATCTTCGTCATCACCAGCCTGGTCGCCACCTGGGTCGCCTTGCCCATCGTCCGCCCCATCCGCCGCGCCACCCGCGAAATCCTCGCCAGCACCGAT
>DATGID010000058.1:0-29429 GCA_035307385.1 Ktedonobacterales bacterium
CAGGAGCACGGCCACGGGGTGTCCCTGCTGGGCATACAGCAACCATCCGTTCTGAACGGCTCCGGCGGGTGGGGAGCGGTTTGGCATGAGGCAGCACTCCGCTAGGAAGGTGGTAGGTGTTAGGGATCCTCCGCACAGGTCTCTAACAGCAAGCATAGCAGAAGGGGGAGGAAACCGCAAGGAACCATGACCGCCGTAGCAGATGCTGAACGAATCTCCTGCCAGCAGCCGCCGCAGACCAGCGATGGCTGTTGCCCTTGCTTGGATTGTGAGTATTCCAGGCTGCTTCGTTACTTTCCGTGTTGCTCAGCCTGATCCGGTCCGTGTTCGCGGTGCTGCCCTTGCTTCCCTCGCCAGTCCTCGCAGGAGTTCCCTGTATTTTGCCCTGGTCTCCACAGTTTTGGCGTGTTTTGCCCCAAAGACCTGTTCGCGGACCATGAGCACCTGGTGATAGAGTGCGGCAGCCTCCCTGGGGTTCCCTTGCGCCTGGTGGAGTGTAGCGAATTGATGCAGGATGTCGGCAGTGTCAGGATGCTGTGGGCCGACAGCCTGTTCGCGAAGCATGAGTGCTCGTTGGAGGAGCGCCTCCGCCTCCGCATACTTTCCCTGCTCAGTGAACAGGTGCGCCAAACCACTAAGCGGAGAGGCTACCAAAGGATGCTGCGGCCCCAACTGCTCTTCTCTGATTTGTAATGCTCGCTGGTAAAGCGGTTCGGCCTGCATATATTTCTCCTGCTTCAGATAGACGTTCGCCAGGTTGTTCAGCAAGGTAGCCACCTGGAGATGGGTCGGCCCCAGGTGGCGTTCCCTGATCCGCAGGGCACGTTGATAGAGTTGTTCAGCGTCCCGATACTCGCCTTGCTCTTGAGAAAGAGACGCTAAGCTGCCAAGGAGCAATGTGATCTGCAAATGCTCCGGCCCTAATTGACGTTCTTCTATCTGGAGTGCTCGCTGAAGCAGCGGATACGCCTGCGCATACTTTCCCTGATCTTTATAGAGTGCTGCCAGGTTGTGGAGCGCATAAGCTACCTGAAGATGGTCTGGCCCCAAGACCTGTTCGCGCAGGTGCAACACCCGCTGAAAAAGCGGGTCGGCCTGCGTGAACTTTCCCTGTCGAAAGTACAGCCCTCCCAGGTTGTTCAGCAAGGTAGCCACCTGGAGATGGTCTGGCTCCAAGACCTGTTCGCGGATAGCGAGCGCTCGCTGAAAAAGAGGCTCGGCGAGGGTATAAAAGGCATGTTCCCGCAAATAGAGACCCGTCCGGTCGAGCAGGTCGGCGGCCTCGGGGAGCCGAAGTTCATGGTGCTGGATGAGCGCATCGCACGCTTGCGCCTGCTCCAGATACCGCAGGCACGTGGGCCAGGTGGCAACCTCTTCTTTCGGATGAGGAGGAAAGGCGGCGTTCACGGCACAGACCACGCGCTCAGCCCACTGGCGCTGCTCTGCCGGGTCCAACCGTTCTCTGAGCACGACTTGCACCAGGCGATGCATACCTATCAGGTTGGCCTTCGTCAGACGCTTCACCAGGGAAAACTTCAGAACCTCCTCAAGCATCTGGTTGAATGTGAACGCATCCCCTGCCGCCTGCTGAAGCACAGGAGTCCAGTAAGGAGCACCACTGGTGAGGAGTTCTTCGGGGATATGATCGGGAGCGAGAAAGGCGCAGACACGCAAGAGGTCGGCTGCCGCAGGGTTGGCGTGCTCCACTTTTTGAAACGAAAGCGACCAGGTTGTTGCCACCGAGTCCGGGTACTGGGTCGCCTGGGTTCCGCGCCTGGCGAGCAGGGCCGAGCGGTGGGCTTGATAGAGGTGGAGATAGTCGGAGAAACTGCACCCGGTTTCTTCGATATAGGCGCCCGCCTGATCGAGGGCAAGCGGAAAATGGTCGAGTGCTACCACGATGTTGCCCGCCTCATTGATCTCTTCCTCCGAGGCGCGCGCCAGGCGTTGCGCGCGCCGCAGAAGCAACTGCGTTCCCTCCAGAAAGCTCATGCTTTCCACTTCGACAGGCGTTGCCAGAGACCCAACCGCGTTGGCACGGGTGGTCAGCAGGATGCTTCCATTCCCTTGTTGGGGCATGTACTCCTGGACCAGAGAGAGATCATCCGCGTTGTCGAAGATCAGTAGCCAGGATTGCTGGCACTGCTCCAGCCAGCGTTTGACCGCAGCCACCAGCTTGTGCTGGTCCGTCTCGGCTTTTGCCGGGAAAGCCGGGAGCAGCTCTGCGAGGGTCACAAAGCTGGTCATGATCGCCTCGGCGCTTCCGGCATTGATCCAGAGCGTGTGGGTATAGCGACCCTGCTCACGAGCACGGTAGGCATATTCGACCGCAATCTGCGTTTTGCCGATTCCTCCCAGTCCTTTGATCGCCTGGGGTTGCGTCAGCGCGGCTCGTTGCGTGGCTGTCGGATGATCTGGCCGCCTGGGGGCGAGATGCCAATCGAGCTGATCAAGCAGGTCATCCCGCCCGGTAAAATGCGGATTGCGTGGATAGGGAAGCTGCCAAAGGGAGGGGGGATGATCTGCGGAGCGCAGCGGCGGCTGGGCCACCGGCTGCTCCTCGCTTCCCTGATCAAGCACGAGCCCGAGTTCCTGGGCACTCGTGCAGAACAGATCACAGAGTTTTGCACGGAAATACGAGCCAGGGGTTGTCTTGCCTCGCTCCCAACGACTGACGTTATGTTGGGTGGTGCCTAAGTGATCGGCGACTTCTTGCTGTGTCCAGTGGCGACGTTTGCGTGCCTCGACCAACTGCGTTCTTGCAGCCTGTTTCATGGCGCAACACTCCTGACATCCTTAGAGTGACTGGCAAACATGGACTAAATGGACTACCGGATGGATTATATGGCGTTCCCTTTTAACTCGTCAATGAGCCATACTTCGCGTGGGAGGCTCGCCAGGCTCGGCATCGGCGGCTCTCTATAAGCTTGCATCGGTCCTCGTCCCGTGGGCGCATAGTCGCAGATCGCGCCGCTGATGGGAGGCCGCTCGTTTGGCATCCCTCAGAAGGGCCAAAGGGAAGCGGCTGGAAGTGGTGCCGGGTTTCGTTCTTTTCGTTTCTCTCAAAACTCAATGCTGTGCTAAACAAGGAGGCGTCATGATGCGCTCATGGAGTGTGCTCCCCTGGTTTCAGGGACGGATTCAGCGGATGCGATCCCTGCTGAGATCGGCAGTGCGCCGCCAGGCAATGCCCCTGATGTTAGTGGTTCTGCTCGTCAGTACCATCCTGGGTCCCTTCGCCCAGGCTGGCCTGGGCTTCGCCGCACCAGTCTATGCCCAGGGCAACGGATCAGGCACGCCTAATCGCTTCAACCCCTCCACGGATACGACCTCGGTGAGCCATCCGGCCACCCAGACAGGTCCTACCGCCGGGAATCCGCCGCCGCCCGGATCGTTCCAACGCAGCGGTCCACCCTCCATGCAGCCGGGCTTACTTCCCTTGCAGCCCGGCAAGGCCGCTCATTTCCTGGGCAGCGACGGACGACTGGAGGTCAACGTGCCCAGCGGGGCCATCACCTCGGCAGATATGAGCGCCGCGAGCGGCCAGGTCGATCTGAAAATTACCCAGATTGCCCCGGCCTCCGGCTCGAATGCCGGGGGCAGTGGGCATGTCTCCTTTGGCACCTATCTGTTGCAGGTGGTCGATGGAACGGGCAAGCTCGTTCCCCATGGCCTGCGCCAGCCAGTGACCTTGACCTACCACTACGGGCCGGGGAGTGCCACCGATGTGGCCCATGCCGTGGTGGTGTTCAACAGCGCTTTGCCCGCCGGGGTCAGTCTGGCGGCTGCGCCGACCTCACCGCCTGCTGGCACCTCTGCCAGCACCCTCCGCTTGGGTGCGCCCCAGACGAAACAGACGACACTTAATAGCACCCAGCAGACGCTCTCAGTCAACACAACCCTGACCACCGCGGCCACCTCGGCTAGTTTCGATACGGATGCCCCGGTTGCCATCTTTGGCAGCCCTGATCCCTTCAATGTAAACCTGAATGCCGGGGCGCTTACCTTCGGCTTACCCATCGATGTACCTGCTGGACCGGGGGGCCTGACCCCCCCGCTCACGCTCTCCTACAGCAGCGAGAATGTGAGCGAACAACATAACCCACAGGGAGCCGCGCCCTGGGTTGGGGAAGGGTGGAATCTCACGCTCGGCGACATCAGTTGGGCTGAGCATAACGTAGCGGCGCAGAGCGGAGGCAATACCTGGGAGAGCAGTTGGCAGCTCGCTGACCTCTTCGGGAATAGTGCCGAATTGATTCCCCCCAATGTCAATGTCTCGACCTATTATGATGACACGCCCAACGTCTACTACAATAAGTCCGCCAACAGCTATCCCAACGAGCCGATCGAGTGGCGGACGGCCACCAATTCACCGACGCGCATCTACTCCTATGTCGGCCCCAATAGCCTGCCGAACATGCCAGCTAAAGTCTCCTGCTTTCGGGTCTATCTGCCTAACGGGATCATGGAAGAGTTTGGCTGTACGCCCGATTCGGTGGAGTATTACTATGTGCCCAGCAATCTGAACAGCCAGTATATTGCCAAGTGGTTACTTGATCTGATCATCGACCCCCAGGGCAACCAGATTCACATCACCTACCAGAATCACTCGGCCAGCCTCAACGGCGTCTCCTACACCCGCGATGTGGAGCCGCAGACGGTGGAGTGGGATGCCCCCAGTTGCCACAGCGTCCAGAGCGCCTGTGTCCCATCCTGGCAGCCCTTGATGCGCGTCAACTTTGTCGCCAGCCACAATATTGCCCGCCTGACCAATAGCCCGTCCGGGTGCAACACCGGTTCGCTCATGCGCTGCGATGATCCGCTGGACCTCTCCGGCAGTGGGGGCGAAGTCGCCCCGGAGGTGCAGAATACCTTTGCGCTCAATGACCTCCAGGTACAGGTCAGAAGCAGCAGCAGCGCCAGTTGGAACACGCTGGAAGACTACCAGTTCAGCTATGAAGCCAGCGGTCCGGCTACCATCACTGATCCAGTCACGGGTCTGTCGTACTCCCATGCGGGGATGTTCGACCTGACGCAGCTCAAGGTGGTGGGGGACGATGGCAGCACAACCCTGCCCACGCGAACCTTTAGCTATACGGCGATTGCGCAGCACTACGAGGATGCCGCCTTCAAGGCGGTTCCCAGCAGCAACTGCGGCTGGAGCTGGAACACCAACTGCTACCTGTGGGACCAGAGCCACAGCGGGAACAGTCGCTATATGACTTCGGCCAGCAATGGGCAGGGACTGGCCCAAACCTTTAGCTGGGCAGAAGCGCGCAACAACACTCACGGGGTCAATAGTGGTGGGAGTTCGACCGACCCGCTCTACTGCGATAGTCACCAGAGTGGCTACCCCTGCGACCTGGCCGACGATGAGAACTGGAGTCATGTTGTCTTGACCGGCCAGAGCAACTCCGTGGTCCGTCCCAGTTCATCGGGGAATAACACCGTCACCAGTACGACGAGCTACAGTTATCTCCTTTCACATCTAGGCGCCCAACCCTGCTCGGATTGTACGGTGGGCTATGACTGGGGCGATCAAAACGATCTGGACTACCTGGACTTCTACAATGGCAAGTTCATGGGCTTCACCCAGGTGACGGTGACCAACCCGGATGGCTCGGTGGAGGTCCACCATTACAAAGCCACCGGGGGCTGGGGCGTCTATGACGCCAGCAAAGTGACCTGCATCAGCAATCCGCCCTGCCACAGTGCCCCCTGGTGGAGTTCATCGACGGCCTTACATGGGCGCGAATATGAGGCCGATTATTACGATACCGATGGCACCACGCTTCTCAAGCAGGTGAAGACGCAGTATCAACTGACGTGCCCACCCAGCGGGGTGGGCGGAACCCCTGGCTTTGGGCCAGGGCAGTTGCGCAGCATGTTGGACCCGGATAACCCGGTGGTGGTCTGTGACATCCAGACCGGCCAGGTCGATACATATACTTTTGATGGCGCGTCTAGCAGCCTGGCCGTCCCCCACCAGACGCTGGCTTACACCTACGACGCGCACGGCAATATCCTCACCGCCACCGTCACCACCAACGATGGGGGCACCACTGGCAGCCCGACCACCATTGTGCAACATAACGACTACATCCTGAACATTACCTTCACCGCCAACTGGAACGGGGTCACGGGGTTGCACCTGGTTGATTTCCTGGCGGATAGCTATCTCTCAGATGCTGGCAACACTGTCCACACGGATTGTGGATTTTTCAGCTATGATGGACAGAGTTTTGCCACCGGGCAGCAAAGCACGCTGACACGAGGGAATGTCACTACCGAAGATCACTACACCTCCTGCGGCACCTCTGCCAATAGCTTTGCCACCAGTGGGCTCATTCGCGTGACCTCTGCCTATGACCAGTATGGCAATCCGGTCGCTACGACAGATGCCGATGGCAACGCAGGTAACAACAGCCATGTGGGATGCACCATCGGGAGTACACAATATAGTATTTGTTTCACGTATGACAGCACGTTTGAAGCCGTCCCGCAGAGCCTGACGAATGCCCTGGGGCAGCGCGTGACCACGACCTCTACGAATGCGGCAGGCGGTGGGTTTGGACTCTGGCCGACCACGACCACCGATGCCAACGGCCAGATCACCACCGCTGCCTACGACCCCATGGGCCGACAAACGAGCACCACGCTGCCCGGGGAAACGAGCGGCCTGACTACGACCACCACCAGCTACACCGACTGGTGTACCGGAACCAGCGCGCAAACCCCCTGCGTGGAAGTGGATACCACCCAGCGGCTCGACAGCGGCACCACGGTGACCAGCCGCGCGTTCTATGATGGCTGGGGTGATCTGGTGGAGACGCGCGCTCCTGGCCCCAACGGGCAGGATGTGGTGCAGTACGCTGATTACGACCCCTCTGGGCAGGTCGTCTTCCTGAGCAACAAGTATTTTGTCTCTGCCTATACCGGCGGGCCAGGCGCCTCAGCCTTTGCCACGCCTGATGCCTCGCAGGCGGGCACCAGCTACACCTACACCAACCTGCGTTCTACCACCGTTAAGGACGCGCTCTCTCACACGACGACCACGACGCTTTCCGTGGTTTGTGGCGTGGTCAGCAGCGACAGCGCCTGCTACGAAGCCAGCACCATCGTGGACCCGCTGGGGCATCAAAGCGCTACCTACAGTGATGCGTTGGGGGCCGAGACGTACAGCCAGACCTTTACCGGCAACAGCCCCAGCACCTACGCCGTCTATGCCGCCACCAGCACGACCTATGACTTGCAGGGCGATGTCGCCAAGGTGACGTATCCCAACGGCACCAGCGCTGCCACCTATACCTACGACGATACCGGGCGCGAAACGGGGATGAGCGATCCTAACCGGGGCACTCAGAGCTATAGCTACGACGCCAATGGCAACCTGATCGAGTTGGTGGACGCGCGGGGCAGTGCCGGGACGATCTTCATCGGCTACGATGCACTGGATCGACAGCTCTGGCGCAACACCTCGAACAGCGCCACCGGCGCCTATGTCACCTACAGCTATGACAGCACAGCGAACGGCAACCTGGGTGGCGGGCATGTCACCGGCGAGACCTTTACCGGTGGCCCCAACCGCTCACTCTCTGGCTCCGAGAGCTTTGTCTATGATGGGCGAGACCGCCTCACCAGTCAGACCCTGACCGTCGGTGGAACCAGTTATACGACTCAGACCGCCTATAATGATGCCAATCAGGTGACGAGCCTGACCTATCCCGATGGGGAAGTGGTCAGCCAGAACTATACCAACGAAGGCTGGCTGGGGGGCGTGACCACCCAGCAGAAGGGGGTCACGACGACCTTGCTCAGCCAGGCAGGTTACACCGGACCTGGCGGAGCCGCGGGGCTGATGACCAGCGCGCTCCTGAATGCGTGCGACTGCCAGTACAGCGCGAGCTACGATCTGCTGCTGCGTCAGACCGATAACAAGCTGACACGCAGCAGCGATAACCTGCTGCTCTTTGACCAGACGCGCACCTTTGACGCGGCAGGCAACGTCAGCAGCATCAGCACGACGCTGCCGCAGGGCACCGATACGCAGGCCTTCTGCTACGACGAGCAGAATCGGCTCACCTGGGCAGGCTCGAAGGGCACGCCGCCTTGCACTGGAACGGCCATCACGCCCGGTACGCTCACGGCGGCGCAGTACAGCGAGAGCTTTACCTATGACAACCTGAATCGGATGACCAGCGGGCCTCTTGGCACCTATACCTATGGCGACCCGGCCCACCTGGATGCCGTCACCGGTATCGGGTCCAGCTACACTGCCAGCTATGACGCGGCGGGCAACATGATCTGCCGCGCCACCACCAGCAGCGCGACCTGTGCTGGCGGCGCCTCGACGGGGGAGCAGATGAGCTATGATAATGAAGGGCAGCTCATCGCCTGGCAGAACGCGCCTACCAATCCCACCGCGCAGGCGGACTATCTCTATGATGGGCAAGGCAACCGCGTCGAGCAGCAAGTCACTCAGCAAGGGGCCACGACGACGACGGTCTATGTGGGCAATCTGGAGGAGATTGCCACGAGTGGTACGACCACGACAACCACCGTCTACTACTACGCCAATGGGCAGCGCATTGCGATGGCGGTCAATGGGGTCATCTCCTGTATGCTCAGTGATACCAACGGCAGCACGAGCATAATCGTCGATGCCCAGGGCAACGCGCAGACTTGCCAACTCTACGACCCCTATGGTGTGCCGCGCTACACGTGTGCGACGCTGCCGACGGATTACGGCTATGGCGGGCAGCATGTCGATCCCACCACGATGCTGAACTTTGACGGGGGCAGGTACTATGACCCGGCCACCGGGCAGTTTACCAGCCCGGGTAGCTCCGGTGGAGGAGGGACAGGCAACCCCTATCTGAGAGGGGGCGGGAATCCTGAGAACAACGAGCCTGGAACGGGCATTCCGAGCGGAAGCAGGCGCACTGGCGCCCATCACCCAGGGGTGGTGATTGTCAATGAGGGAGCGCCTCAAGGCCCAACGCCTGGCGCACCTTCTGACGGGCCTACTGTTGTGCCGCCCATGATTATCTTGGCAGATGAGGTCGGGGCAGATGACATCATTCTTATCATCCTGTTTCTCATCTCATTGCTTGGTCCGCCTCCCACACCGGTGCTGCCACCGGTGCCGCCAGGAGGATCGATTGTCTATCCGCTCCCACCGGGAAGTCCGTTTCCTGGTCAACCGACAAATCCTCCAGGTGTGCCTCCGGCGCTTGATCCTGGTGCCCAGGGCACCACGGGAGGAAATAAGGGCGGCAACAGGAGTCAGCGGCGCGGGAACAAGGGAAAAGGTGGCGGAATGATCAAGAAAGGGCGGGATCCCGCTGCCCCTGTCCCGCCTGCTGGCCCTAGTGGCCCCGGGCCTCGCAAGCCTGGCCGTGGCGGCGGAGGGAGTGACAAGATTGGTGGTGGGGGCGTCAGCGGGGGTGGGGGTGTGGGTGGCGGCGTCAGCGGGAGTGGAGGGAGTGGAGGAAGTGGAGGTGGGAGCTGTGTGAATACTGGTGTCGGTGATACTGGCTGCTTTGATAGTGGTAATTTCGACAGCGGCTGGTTCGATAGTGGTAGCTTCGACAGCGGCAGCCATGACAGCGGCTGGTTCGATAGTGGCAGCTTTGACAGAGGTTGGTATGACAGCGGGAACTTCGACAGCGGCTGGTATGACAGCGGCAGCTTTGACAGCGGTTGGTTTGATAGTGGGAACTTCGACAGCGGCTGGTATGACAGTGGCAGCTTTGACAGCGGTTGGTATGATAGTGGGAACTTCGACAGCGGCTGGTATGACAGTGGCAGCTTTGACACCGGCAGCTATGACAGTGGGAACTTCGACAGTGGCTGGTTCGATAGTGGCAGTGGTTCCAGTTGTTGGTTTGATTGGTGTTAGGCGCACGCCCTTGGGGCAATAGCCGCAGGTAAATTTGTATTCTGTTGGCCGCCTGGGTAATCGTATTCCAGGCGGCCACACCTGGTTTGAGGCTCGCAGGGCACTGATCTATCATGCTGCTGTTCAAGTTCGCCCCAATACCTCATTGCGCAGGTACGCGCTTGTCAGCGATTGTTGGCAATCCAGCAATTGCTGCGGCGTGCCCTCGAACATGATCCTACCGCCCTTGTTGCCGCCTTCGGGACCCATGTCGATGATCCAATCGGCGTTCTTGATAATCGCCAGGTTGTGTTCGATGACGATTACCGTATTTCCGGCATCCACCAGCCGATTGATGATAGCGAGCAGATGGCTAATATCTGACAGGTGCAGCCCGGTGGTCGGCTCGTCCATCACATACACGCTGCCTTTTTTGTGCAGTTCGCTGGCAAGCTTGATGCGCTGGCATTCGCCGCCGGATAGTGTACTTAGCGGCTGACCAAGCGTCAGATAGTCCAGTCCGACATCACTCAAGGCTTGCAATTTACGCATAACGTCTTTCGCTACCTCTTTAGCGTCAAAAAAATTTAGGGCTTCCCCGACAGGCATATTCAAGACATCGAAGATCGATTTGTCGTGGAATGTGTAGGCCAGCACTTCGTCCTTGAAACGCTTGCCGCCGCATATGTCGCACGGTGTCTTGACTTCGTCCAGATACGCCAACTCGACGTAGACGACGCCCAGCCCCTGACAATTTTCGCAGGCGCCTTTCGAGTTGAAGCTGAACAGGGACGGACTCACCTTGTTGACGTTGGCAAACGTCTTTCGGACCTCGTCCATGATTCCCGTATACGTAGCGGGATTCGAGCGGCTGGAAATGCCAACCGGCGACTGGTCAATCACAATCGCGTCGGGGTGCTGCCGTAGAAAGGTCTGGTGGATGAGCGAGCTTTTGCCAGACCCGGCTACACCCGTAACCACGGTCAGGACGCCTGTCGGTATATCGACGCTGACGTTTTGCAGGTTATTGGCCCTGGCGTTGGTAATGGACAGTTTGCCCTGTGCCGGGCGACAACTGGATTTGATAGGCAGAGATTGTTTCATGTGGCTGCCCGTCAGGGTATCAGCGTTCAGCAGGTCCGCGAAACTGCCCTCGAAGACGATTGTCCCGCCACGAGTTCCGGCGAACGGCCCGACATCAACCACGTGATCGGCGACTCTGATGACGTCGGGGTCATGTTCAACCACGATCACGCTGTTGCCTTTATCACGCAGCTTTTGCAGAAGTTCATTCAGACGGTGTACGTCGCGTGGGTGCATTCCGATGCTGGGTTCGTCAAAGACGTACAGTACATCCACAAGGCTGCTGCCCAGGTGTTTGACCATCTTAATACGTTGCGACTCGCCGCCCGACAACGTATCGGTTTCACGGCTCAGGCTCAGGTATTCCAGGCCAATATCGATCATGTGCTGGAGCCGCTCGACCAAAGAGTCGACCATTGGCGCGGCAACGGGGTCTTTGATCGCCCGGATGACCTCGATCAGTTCGTCAACTTCCATCGCCGCCATTTGGGCGATGTTGTACCCATTGATCTTGCAACCGAGCGCTGCCTGACTGAGTCGCGCGCCTTTACAGAGGGTACATGGCCCGTATGTCATGTAGGGCGATACCGCATTCTGCGTGCGCTCGGAGTAGGTTTTCACGTCGCCCGTGATGTACTTGCGGCTGAACTTATCGACAATACCTTCAAGGGTTATGTTGACAGGTCTGCTGCCCATCTGCACCTTGACTTTGTAGGGTTTGCCGTGGAGAAGCAGATTCATCTCATCTTCGCTGTAGTCGTCGAGCTTTTTGTCGTTATCGAACAGCCCCGACTGGGTCAGGATGCTCCACCCCCAGTTCTCTACAGCATATTCCGGGAACAAGATAGCCCCGTCGTTGAGAGACTTGGATGTGTCAAGAAACTTGTCGAGATCGACGCCTATCTTGCGGCCAATGCCATTGCACTCCGGACACATGCCCTGCGGGTCGTTGAATGAAAAGGCATTGGAATAGCCCACGAACGGCTGCCCGATGCGCGAGTATAACAGCCGTAACACGGAATAGATGTCGGTAATCGTCCCCACCGTCGAGTGGGACCCGCCGCCAAGATGTTTCTGGTCGACAACAATCGCCATGCTCAAGTTTTCGATGGCGTCGGCGTCTGGTTGGGCGTAGCGTGGCAGGAAGTTACGGACGAACGTGCTGAAGGTTTCGTTCAACTGGCGGCGCGCTTCGGAGGCAATGGTATCGAACACGATGGACGATTTCCCCGACCCGGATACCCCGGTAAAGATCGTGATTTTGCGCTTCGGAATGCGCAACGATACATTCTTCAGGTTGTTTTCACGTGCGCCGCGTATCATTATATATTCCTGGGACACAATCCGCTCCTTGTTTTGCGATCCGCCTCGATTCATGACTTTTGAGCCGCCTGAGGCGGCCAGTTGGGCGTTTTAATGCCGAACAGCCTGGCGTACTCCTCGTTGAGCCGCTGCCAGTCGAATTGCACGGCCTCGCCACCAACGATGCGTCCGATGGGGGTTCCGCTGAGCAGGTGATCCAGCACATCGAGACAAATGTGCCATCCGGCAGCACCCCATGCGATGAAGCCGCGCTCGATGTTGTGCCACAGCGTCAGGCGCGTGCCGCCACCAAGGGCCTCGAGTTCCCACCGGATATCCTGGCTCCCCCATTTGTATTCAAGCACCTTGGGAGCATCGGCTCGCGTCACTCGTGTTTCGGTGACGTGCGGCTCGGGCGCTCCTACCGTGGTGAGCTTCACCGTGGTTCCAACCGTATCCAGGCTCCTATCGGCTTCGAAGGGTGCCCACTCGCGCAGATGCGCCGGGTCGGTGAGCGCCTGCCAGACTTTTTCCGGCGAGTGGCGCAGTTCTCTGACGAGAATGAGCGTCCACTGCTCTCCGTCCTTTCGTACCTCCGCCCCGCTGGCCGGACCCGGTGCGTACTGCTCGCGATTGGTCATCTTCTTCTCCTTGTCTTCCTTTGCGTTGGTGTTGATTGATCCATATGGTCGAGGTGGCGTTCGAGCGCATCGACGTGAGCGGACCAGAACTGGCGGAACGGAGCCAGCCAGGCATCCACCTCCTGAAGTGGTTCAGGTTTCAGCCGGTAGAGGCGACGCTGTGCGTCCACCGTAGATTCCACGAAACCGGCATCGCGCAGCACGCGCAGATGCTTTGACACGGTCGGCTGGGGCATATGAAGCTGGCGCGCGATCTCTCCAACCGACTGTTGTGACGAGACCAGCAGGCTCAATATCGCGCGGCGGTTCGGCTCCGCAATGATGTCGAACACAGATTCCACTCTCTTGGTATACTCCACAGAGCATCGGCAGTGCTCCCGGTGTGCTACTGTACACCACCGTTCAAGCGGCGGCTATCAGCGCCCACCGGGCTGCCGTCCTGCTGAACGCTCTCCTTAATGGCGTGCCAACTGGGTGAGCTGAATGAGGTTGCCGCAGGTGTCGTTCAGCATCGCAATGGTCGAGGCGGTCACGTCGGTGGGTGGCATCGTGAAGTCAGCGCCGCGGGCCTTGATCCGCTCGTAGTCGCCCTTGATGTCGTCGGTAAAGAACATGAATGCGGGCTGGCCCTGTTGAAAGATCGCCTGCTGATACGCTTTGGCCGCGGGGTTGTCGTTCAGCGCCAACTGTAGCTCAGTGCCGTCCGGCTCCTCGGGCGAGGCCACGGTCAGCCAGCGATATCCGCCCTGACCGACATCGCCCTTCTTGGCAAAGCCCAGTACCTCCGTATAGAAGCGCAGTGCCTTGTCCTGGTCGTCCACATATACGCTGGTCACTTTGATTTTCATTTCGTTTCTCCTTTGTCACGTTCCGGTGATTCGAACACAGGTTCTACCTCCTTAATATACTCTATAGAGCATATGCATGTCAAGGTATATACAGGTAAGATATTTTGAGAGACCCTCATAGACTGACGTTGCTACACCAGAACCGTTCCGAGGCGGGCATGGCAGGTGGTAAGGAAAGGCTTTCCTAAACTCCATGAAAATGGAATGTTAAGAAAAATATTTCTTCATGATAGGAAAAGTTGCCTTTTCATCGCCAACTATCAAACCAGCGTTTGAGGGAAATGTAAAGCCCATCCTAGCACGATTTTTGGCCTCAATTCGAGCGTAATGAAGATTTTCTTCCCCCTTGACTTTCCTCTTTGCCTCAGGTATACTACGCTCATCAAGGCAAGTTTCCTAAATACTTAGGAAATACTTTCCTTGAAAAGCGCCACTGGGGATGTAGAAGGGGGTACTACAGCTATGCCCTTGCCAGATGACCAGACCCAATCCACACGCATCGCGACGGCACCTAATGTCACCCTCGATGATGTTGCGCGCGCCGCAGGGGTGACATTGGGCACAGCCTCCAAAGCCCTCAATGGCCGAGGAAAGCTCCGATCCGAAACCCGTGAACGGGTACGAATGGAGGCGAAGCGCCTTGGTTTTCGGTTCCGCGATCTGGGAGATGCTGCGCTGGCGACCCAGGGAATCATGGTGGGTTTATTGACGACCGACAGTTATGGCCGTTTTAGTATTCCCCTCTTGATGGGCATAGAGGAGGCTTTCAGTACGCGCCCCATCTCGGCATTTCTCTGCCATTCAAGCGACCCGGCACGGGAACAGCAGCACATCGATCTCCTTTTAGCACGCCAGGTGGATGGCATCATTGTGTCGGCGCGACGGGAGGATATTCGCCCTCCCGTTGATATTGGCAAGGCGCGTATTCCCATCGTCTATGCCTTCACGCAGGTCACCGACCCTGCCGCGCTGTGCATCCTGCCGGATGAGGCACATGGCGCACGGCTGGCGGTTGAACACCTCCTCCAACTTGGCAGACGCCAGTTCGCGCATATCACCGGCCCCAGCTATTTCGAGGCGGTCCGCTTACGCGAGGGGGCTATGCGTCAGGCACTGGCCGAACATGGCATTACCCTTCCTGAGCATCGGGTGTTATCCGGTCCCTGGCAAGAAAGCTGGGGCTACACTGCCGCCAACTTCTTGTTTGATCAGGAATCCTCCATTGACGCGCTCTTCTGTGGCAGCGACCAGTTGGCACGCGGCGCTGCCGATGCGCTGCGAGAGCGAGGCATCCGCGTGCCTGACGATGTCGCCATCGTTGGGTTCGATAACTGGGAGCCAATTGCCGCTGCCACGCGCCCTGCCTTAACAACCGTAGACATGAATCTTGCTGAGGTTGGGCGCTATGCCGGTGAAAGCCTGTTAGCGCTGCTCTCCGGCGAGATGCGTTCGGGTATTGTTCGCCTGCCGTGCAGCCTGGTTGTACGTGAATCAACAGCAGTGGCCTCATAACAGCAGGGCAGAAAGGAGGAATGGACAGCACATAGCAGTGCTGAGCAGGCTTTTCCCTTGAGGTTCAACGCGCGGGCACCTTCGTACAGGCATTGTCATCATACACGCCGTTGTCGTATCTTTTTGTATCCAAGGGAGGATCAAGTATGGGTCTTCGGTTGCCCACATATCGAGCCGCAGCCTTTCAATCACCCCCGTTCAAGATCACCAGCCGTGCTCTTTTCGGTTGCATGCTGATCGCCATGCTCGCATTCCTGGCTGGCTGTGGAAATGGAAACCAGACTTCCTCAGGCGGCAAGGTCACCATCACTGAGATGGATTACTGGAGCATCGCATCGCAAAGCGTGATCTTGAGCAAGTTGTTCAATGCTTACGAAAAACTCCATCCCAACGTGACCATCCAGCGCAACGCCGTCCCCTTTGGCGACCTCATTCCCAAAGCCGATCAGGAAGCGGCCTCTCATACGCTTCCCAACCTGATTGCGATGGACAATCCTGATGTGGCTGCCTTTGCCTCCACTGGCGCACTCACGCAGCTTGACTCGTATTTCCCTGGTCAGCTCACCTCGTCGAATTATTATGCCGGTCCCTTACAGACCACGCTCTACCAGGGCAAAACCTATTCTATGCCGGTTGGCAGTAACGACCTGGCGTTGTACTACAACATGAAGGATTTTCAGGCGGCGGGCCTCCAGCCACCGGCCACCTGGAGTGATTTAACCAAAGATGCGAAACTGCTGACGAAAGGCAACACCTTTGGTTTTGCGTTCTCGGCCATTGCCGATGAAGAGGCCACCTTCCAATACGAACCCTTCTTGTGGTCGGACCAGGGCAATCTCTCTCAGGTCGATTCGACGCAGGGCGTGGCAGCGCTCCAGCTTTTGACCAATCTGGTGAGCAGTGGCTCTTCCTCAAAAGCCGTGCTTACCTGGAACCAACCCGATGTTGCTACCCAGTTTGGGGAAGGCCACGCGGCCATGATGGAGAATGGTCCCTGGGAACTGCCCACGCTGGAGCAGCAGTACAACATGAAGTTTGGGACCGATTTTGGGGTGGTCCAGATGCCCGTTCCTCAGGCTGGTGAGAAAGCAGCGGTGCCACTGGGTGGTGAAGAGTGGTGCGTTCCAGTGAGCAGCGATTCGGCAGCGGTGCAGGCAACTATTGACCTGGTGAAGTGGCTGGAGGAGCCTGATCAACTGGTGCAGTTTGATGAAGGCTTTGGATATATCCCGGCCCTCAAGAGCGCTGCTCAGACGGTCTTGCAAGCTGACCCTGAACTCAGCGTCTTCGCCAGCGAATTCGACACGGCGCAGGCACGCACCGCGCAGCTTGGGGCGAAATATCCCAAGGTTTCGCAAGTGATCTGGACGGCTATGCAGTCCGCGCTCTCCGGGAGCCAGTCTCCTCAAGCGGCTTTGTCACAGGCGCAGCAGCAGATTACCACCATTCTGCAAGGGTGACCCTCCTCCTTGCCAGAACGCTTCATGGCTACTATAGTAGCCATGAAGCGTTCACTCCAGACTGATGTCATTTAGCACAAGGAGAGCACTATCGTGTCTAGCGAGGCTCATTCGCTCACCAGAGAGAGAGCGAGCAAAGAAAGACTGGCGGCTCTACAGCAACGAAGCCGTCGCAGACGTGGCTGGCGGGTTCCCCTGGTGCGCTTGACGTTTCTTCTGCCTTTGCTGATCTATGTGGCAATCTTCTATGGCTACCCCTTGTTTTATAGCATCCAGATTAGCCTGGAGAAATATGACCTTGCTGCGGA
The DNA here is from genome assembly GCA_035307385.1 of Ktedonobacterales bacterium. Classification (GTDB taxonomy): domain Bacteria; phylum Chloroflexota; class Ktedonobacteria; order Ktedonobacterales; family DATBGS01; genus DATBHW01. Next base: position 17,035 of record DATGID010000058.1, read on the forward strand.
GATTACGGGAATTACTTCGTATATCGGCTTCAATAACTATATTGCTGATTTCCATGACCCAACATTTCAGAAAGCGGCACTCAATACCCTGCTGTTCACCATCCTGTCCATTGTGCCTCAGTTTCTGATTGGCCTGGGCCTGGCCGTGTTTTTTTATCGTCGTTTTCCCCTCAGCCGCCTCTTGCGCTCCTTGTTCTTGCTGCCCTGGCTGTTGCCGCTGGTCGTTTCCAGCACCATCTGGAAGTGGTTGTTTAATGAAACCAACGGGGTGATCGATCAGGTTCTGGCGAGTGTGCATCTGGTTCCAGCGCATTTTAGCTGGTTGACCTCTCCTGGTTGGGCCATGGGGGCGATCATCTTTGCCAACATCTGGCTGGGTATCCCCTTCAACATGGTGATTCTGTATAGCGGGCTGCAAAGCATCGATAAAGAACTGTATGAGGCTGCCAAAGTCGATGGAGCTAATGGGTGGCAGCGCTTCCGCTCGATCACCTTGCCGCTTTTGGAACCGGTGATTGGCATTGTGCTTATCCTGGGCTTCATTTACACGCTGAAGGTGTTTGATCTGATTTATGTGATGACGCAGGGCGGGCCAGCCAATGCCACGCAAACATTCGCCACCTGGTCGTATAACCTGTCCTTTGCCCAGCAGGAGTTCGGCCAGGGCGCGGCGCAGGCCAATATGATTCTGGTCATTTCTCTGGTCCTGGCGCTGCTCTATTTCTGGTGGTCAAGCCGCAGCACCCAATGGAGGTAACATAGCATGGCGATTCCACACAGAACAGCGCCATCCTTCAGCAAAAGAGCGATCAGGCGCTCTGGCGCAAGCAAAAACATCCCATTGGCTCTCTCACTGGTGCTAGGCATCGTTGTGACCGGGCTGATGCTGTTCCCCGTGTACTGGATGGTTGCGAACTCATTCGAGACCTCGCAACAGATTTTTAGCATCCCGGTCGCTCTGGTGCCCACGCAATTGACCTTCTCGTCCTATGCGACGGTCTGGCAAACGCAGCTTCCCCACCTGGAGACCAGCCTGATTGTGGCCCTGGGGACCGCCTTGCTCTCGATAGCCATTGCCACCCCGGCAGCCTACGCGCTCGCCCATTTTCGCCTGCGTATCACGGTGCTGCTGGTGCTCGTCCTCTTGATCACCCAGATGATTCCAACGGTCAGCTTAACAACCCCTATGTTTTTGATCTTCAATCAATTCGGACTGATCAACAGTTATCCCGGATTGATTCTGGCCGATAGCACGTATGCCGTTCCCTTCGCCGTCTTGATTCTGCGCGCCTTTATGCTCTCGCTGCCCTACGAACTGACGGAGGCGGCGTTTGTGGATGGCGCAGGCGAATGGGGCGCTTTTGTGCGGGTCATGCTGCCGCTGGCGGTTCCTGGGGTGGTCACCGCAGGATTGTTTGCCTTTTTGTTTGCCTGGGGCGATTTCATTTACGCGCTGACGTTGACGACGAACGATACCATCGAGCCAGTCTCCCTGAGCATTTATACCTATCTGGGCCAATTCAACAACGAATGGGGCGGCGCTATGGCGGTGGCCGCGCTGGCCTCGGTTCCTGCTGCTATCTTACTCGTCTTGTTCCAGCGCTACATCACGACCGGCCTGACCGCTGGCGCGGTGAAGGGCTGACCCAGCTACGCAACGTGCGCGGTGGCAAACTGGCAGAGCCGCACCACTGTTCAGAAAAAATGAAGGACGGGTTTCTTGATGCAGGGGTTTTTTCAACAGGGCCAGAGTATCTCCTGGTCTCAAAATAATGAGACGCTGCGTGTTGAACCGTGGGGACCTGAGAGTTTCCGGGTTCGCGCCACGGTCAATGGAGCCATACGCGACGATTTGTTCAGCGTTTTATTGTCCCCTGCTGAAACAGAAGCTCACATCCTCATTGCGGAGGACGGGGCAACGATTCGCAATGGCACCCTCACGGCGCACATTTCGCCCGCTGGTTACCTGCGCTTTGTGAGGTCGGCCACGGGCGAGGAAGTGCTGGCGGAAATCCCCACCGAATTTTCTCCGCGCCGCTGGGCGCGTTCCTTTCGGGCGGTGCAGGGCGACCTCTTTCATCTGACGGCGCGGTTCCGCGCCTATGAAGGCGAACGGCTCTATGGACTGGGTCAGCACCAGCACGGACGCCTCAATCAGAAGGGCTGCGTGATCGATCTGCTCCAGCGCAATACCGAAGTCTCGATTCCGTTCCTGCTGTCAAGCCGAGGGTACGGGTTGCTCTGGCATAACCCGGCCATCGGGCGCGTGGAACTGGGCCACACCGAGACGCGCTGGGTGGCTGAAGCGACGCACCAGCTTGACTACTGGGTGACGGCTGGCGCGACCCCATCGGAGATTCTGGGACACTACGCGGACGCGACCGGGCACGCCCCGGCATTTCCTGAGTGGGCCGCCGGGTTCTGGCAGTCGAAGCTGCGCTATCACACACAGGAAGAGGTGCTCTCCGTTGCGCGTGAATACAAACGACGCGGGTTGCCGCTGGCGATGATCGTGATCGACTTTTTCCACTGGACTTTACAGGGCGATTGGCGGTTTGATCCTGAGGCGTGGCCTGACCCTGCCGAGATGGTGCGCGAGTTGGACGAGCTAGGTGTCAAGGTGATGGTGTCGGTCTGGCCGACCGTCAATGCGCTGAGCAGGAACTTTACAGAGATGCAGGCGCGCGGCTTGCTCGTGCGTACCGAGCGTGGTCTGCCTGCCCTGCTGCCCTTTCGTGACAACCGTCCTGAAGGACCGGCGTATCTCTCTTATTATGATGCGACGAACCCGGAGGCGCGCCAGTTCATCTGGGAGCAGGTGCGGCAGCATTACTACACATACGGCATCAAACATTGGTGGCTGGATGTATGTGAACCGGAGATGCACCCATCGGACGAAGATAACTTGCGCTTCTACCTGGGCAATGGCGCTGCGGTGGCAACAGCCTATCCCTTGCTGCACGAGCAAGGCTTTGCCGAGCAGATGCGCGCCGAAGGCGAGGAAAGCATCCTCAACCTCTGTCGTTCGGCATGGGCGGGCAGTCAGCGCTATGGGACGGTGATCTGGTCAGGTGACATCAACAGTACCTTTGAAGCGCTCCAGGCCCAGGTCCGCGCAGGCTTGAATATCGGCCTGAGCGGCATTCCCTGGTGGACTACGGATATTGGCGGCTTTCATGGCGGGAACCCAGATTCACCCGCGTTTCGGGAATTGATCATCCGTTGGTTTCAGTATGGGGCCTTCTGCCCCATCTTCCGCTTGCATGGGCATAGAAGGATGAAGGCAGCCGACGCATCAGAGCTGTTAGCCAACAGCCCAAACGAAGCCTGGTCGTTCGGGGAAGAAGCCTACGCGATCATCAAGGAACTGCTCTTCCTGCGGGAGCGTTTGCGCCCATACATTCTGGAGCAGATGCAGCTTGCGCATGAGCGTGGCATTCCGCCGATGCGCCCGCTCTTCTTCGATTTTTTCGATGATGAGCAAGCCGCCGACATCGATGATCAGTTCCTCTTTGGCCCTGATCTCCTCGTGGCCCCGGTGTTACATGCAGGCGAGCGCCAGCGAGAGGTCTATCTGCCAGCCGGGACCACCTGGACGGATGCCTGGACTAGTCAAACTCTGGAGGGCGGACAACGCTTGCTGGCCGCTGCTCCCCTGGAACGTATCCCGCTCTATGTCCGCGGTCAGGCTCATCTTCCGCTCTAGCCGTCGAGGCAAAAGCCCATCCTTCGATTCTACTGCGTCTGTTAGAAAGGACAGCCCGTGAACTCATCTTCTTCTTTACCCACCCCGCGCAGCCCGGCATCCAGGAAAGGCTCGGTCCCGGTGGCCCATACGGCGGTCACCATTGAGGATGGGTTCTGGGCGCCTCGCTTGCAAGCGGTGCGCGAACACAGCCTGCTGCTCATGTACGAGCAGTTCAAGCAGCAGGGGCATTTTGCGCTCTTTCGCGGGGAGTGGAAGCTTGGGAACCAGCCCATTCCCTACGTCTTTTGGGAGTCTGAGGTGACAAAGTGGCTGGAGGCCGCCAGCTACAGCCTTGCCAGCCATCCTGACCCGACACTGAATGCCCTGGTGGATGAGGTCATTGCGCTCTTCGCCTCGATTCAGCAGCCGGACGGCTATCTTAATGCCTGGTTCACGATGGTAGAGCCTGCCAGGCGCTGGACAAATCTGCGCGATTGGCACGAACTCTATTGCGCCGGGCATCTCATCGAGGCCGCCGTCGCGCATTTCGAAGCCACCGGCACGCGCAGCCTGCTAGATGTGGTCTGCCGCTATGTCGACTATATCGATACGGTGTTTGGCCGCGAGGAAGGGAAACGACGCGGCTATTGCGGGCACGCCGAGGTTGAACTGGCGTTAATGAAGCTCTACCGGGCTACCAGGGAAGAACGCTATCTGGCTCTGGCCCACTATTTCGTTGAGGAACGTGGGCAACAGCCTTCGTACTTCGATGAGGAAGCGCGGGCGCGCGGAGAAGACCCGGCGGCTTTTTGGGCGAAAACCTACGAATATTGTCAGTCTCATATCCCCGTGCGCGAGCAAGACAAGGTGGTGGGTCACGCCGTCCGGGCGATGTACCTCTACAGCGCGATGGCTGATCTGGCCCAGGAGTTGGACGATGCCGCTCTTTTTGAGACATGCGAGCGGCTTTGGCAGCATCTCACCTCGACGCGGTTATACCTGACAGGTGGTTTGGGGTCTTCGGCTGATAATGAAGGACTGACGACCGATTATGATCTGCCCAACCAGGCTGCCTATGCTGAAACATGCGCTGCGATTGGTCTGGTGCTCTGGAGCCATCGCATGCTGCAACTCGATGCTGATCGCCGCTACGCTGATACCCTGGAACGAGCTTTGTATAATGGCGTGCTGAGCGGTTTGTCGCAGGATGGGTCGTTGTTCTTATACGAGAACCCACTGGAGAGCCAGGGAAACCATCATCGGCAGCACTGGTACAAATGCGCCTGCTGCCCTCCTAATGTGGCGCGGCTACTCGCTTCGCTGGGCCGCTATGTCTACAGTGTCGCGGAGCATGATATCTGGGTGCATCTCTATCTTCAAAGCACCAGCACTCTGCCCGTTGGCGGCCAGCAGGTCACGCTGAAGCAGGAAACGACCTATCCCTGGGATGGCGCAGTCCGACTCAGCGTGGAGGTTGAGGAACCCCGAACGTTTGGCGTCAACGTACGCATCCCTGGCTGGTGCACCAAGGCACAGTTGAGCGTGAACGGCGAGGAGATACCTATCGAAGCATCTCTGCGAAAAGGCTATGTGCGGATTGAGCGGCTCTGGCACTCTGGCGACAGCATCCTCCTGCGCCTGGCGATGCCCATCGAACGCATTCACCCGCACCCCGATGTGCGCGCTGACGCGGGGCATGTAGCGCTGCAACGCGGCCCCCTGGTCTATTGCCTCGAAACGGCGGATAACCCTCTTCCGCTACATCGCCTCCGACTGTCGGAGACAGCCGTTTTGGCGAGTCATTTTGTGCCCACCTTGTTGGGTGGAGTCGTGCGCATTCAAGGAAACGCGACCGTGCTGGAAACGAGTGATTGGACTGGCGTGCTGTATCGCACAGCGTCGGCCAGACGCGCTCCCTATGCCTTTACTGCGATTCCGTATTATGCCTGGGACCATCGTCAACCTGGAGAGATGTGTGTTTGGGTCAGCACTTGCTGAGCAAATTGCTTGACTACATCCCAGACCTGGGGCGTCTTTGGGCTGACTTCATAGCTGGTTGGGTCAATCTGGTAGCCCAGGTCCCAGAAGATGAAATTTCTCACCCCATTCTGGAGGCCGCGCTTATACACAGTCGTGAAAAAAGTGACCCTTTGCGCTTCGCCGCTTACGCCCTGCGGCATTCCAAACTCCTCATCGACGGGAAGTTTGCCATGGTGTCTGGCCCAGGCAGCCACGACAGGGATATAGTTGAGGTCTTCCTCAGAGTACGTCTTATAGGCGGCAATGCTGTTGTGGGGCAAAAGGTAAATGGCCTGCCACCACTGTAATGCCGGCACGTCTTCCATATGATTGAATCCACCGGCTGCAATGAGGTGGTGGCCGCCATCCGCTTTGTAGAGTTCGTCGAGCGATTCGCGGTAGAAGCTGACCAATCGGTCGCGCTCAGCGGCAGTTGTAGGAACTGCCGGTTCCCCAACAATGGAATAAAAGGCAATCGCAGACTCATTGGTATACCGATGCCCGACGAAATCCAGAACCGGCTTCCAGTTTTTGACCCAGACGGCAGGGGTCGGGTCGAAAGGGTCGTGCCCCTGGCTCGTTAAAAGATGCTTGATTGCCGAAAGGTCCATAATGACAAACATCTTGTGATTTTTGGCGGCGGCGAGGAGATAGTCCACGTTGCGCCAGACGATGGGGTCATTCCAACGCTGATCCGGGTGGGTTTCATCAAACATGTCCGTTGGGCGCACTTCATTTAACCCGGCGCTCGCCGCCAGCGAAAGCATCTGGTCGATGTAGGTAGGGAAATCAGAACGGTGCCAACCTTGCGCCCCGTCGAATAACGCCGGATAAAAGGTCGACCCTGAAAATCCAATGTCCTGCCCCTGGTAACTGAAGCTCAGGCCAGACTGACTGACAAACGAGACCTTCCGGCTGGTTGCTGTTTGCGGCAGTGAATGCTGGGTGAGGTAGAGATTTGTGAGGGCGAGAGCGATAGCAACGAGAACAACTCCCCCAGCGATTCCCGGCAAGAGACGTTGGCGTACAGAGGAGGAGCGTTGTCTCATCGCTCCCCACCCAGAAAAGCGCATGGCTGCTCCTTTGGTTTTTGGCTGCCTACAAACAGTATACAACCGTAGACTGAGCGTGTCTGGCTTGGCGGGCGCTGTACCAGACACGCTCAGTCTTGCTTCCGACTGTCTACATCTCTATCCAATCGTGACCGTATCGAACGTGACGGTACTCAACGCGCCACCATTGTGCGAGGTGACGGCTAATCCCGCCAGCAGAGCACCGCTCATGCCCAATGTGACACTTGACCCCGCGATTGGCGTCCAGGTCGTGCCATTCGCGGAGGTGTAGGCGGTGAAGGTCGTTCCCGACCTGCCGACCCGCAGATATGTTGGCGTCGCGCCGCTCATGCTCGCGTTCATCACCGCCATGGCTCCTGACGCCGAGCGGTATTGGACGACGATGCCATTGCCCGGCGTGACATAGACGGCGTAGTAGGCCGAATCTGCGTTGCTGCTCTGGCGCAGCATCACGCCCGCTTTGGCCCAGGGGTCGGTATTACTCTGCGTCAGCACATGCGCGCTCACGCTGCCATCAGCCGCCAGCGATTGCCAGAGATAGTGGAACTGGTCCGAGGTGCCCCAGATGTCCCCGCCGCCTCCCTGCACCGTCCAAGTCCCATTGTTGAGCGATTGCGCCCCGCCAGGGGTAGCGCCGCCAATATCGGCGCAGTTCCAGTTCGTTGGGCAAGCGTTCGGTGGCGGGGGCGCTGTATTGTTGATATTCACCGTGTCAAACGTGACCGTACTGAGTGCGGTGACGTTATGCGAGGTCACCGTCAGCCCTGCCAGCATTGCCCCGCTGATACTCAGGGTGACGCTTGACCCCGCAATCGGCGTCCAGGCTGTGCCATTGGTCGATGTATAGGCGGTAAAGGTATTGCCTGATCGCGCCACCTCCAGATACGCCGGGGCTGTGCCAGCGAGACCCACGATCATGACAGCGCTGGCTCCTGACGCTGGACGATATTGGACGGCGATGCCATTGCCCGGCGTGACATAGACAGCATAGTAGGCAGCATTGGCGCTGCTGCTCTGGCGCAGCATCACGCCCGCTTTGGCCCAGGGGTCGGTATTGCTCTGCGAAACGACACGCGCGCTGATCGTCCCGTCAGCCGAGAGCGACTGCCAGATGTAGTGGAACTGGTCCGAGGTGCCCCAGATGTCGCCGCCTGCCCCCTGCACCGTCCAGGTGCCATTGCTGAACGATTGGCCCCCGGCGATGTCAGGCGCGCCAATATCAGCACAGTTCCAGCCCGTTTGGCAGCCAGGCGGTGGAGGAGCAGCAGAAACAACGTTGACGGTATCGTAGGTGACGCTGCTCAAGGCAGATGGGTTGTGCGAGTTCACCGCCAGGCCAGCCAGGATAGTGCCGCTCATGGTGATAGTAACGCTCGACCCGGCGATGGGCGTCCAGTTGCTGCCATCGTTGGAGGTGAAGGCAGTAAACGTGTTGCCCGCCCGGGAAACTTGCAGATAAGCAGGCGTCGCTCCGCTCAGAGCAGCCGCTTGCTGAGCGCTCGCGTCCAGAGCGGTACGATACTGCACGACGATGCCATTGCCCGGGGTGACATAGACGCCATAGTACGCATCGTCTGCGCTGCTGCTCTGGCGCAGCATCACGCCTGCTTTGGCCCAGGGGTCGGTGTTCGTCTGCGTGATGACATGCGCGCTGACGCTGCCATCGCCCGCAAGCGACTGCCAGACGTAGTGGAACTGGTCTGACGTATTCCAGATGTCGCCCCCGCCGCCATAAACCGTCCAGGTGCCATTGTTGAGCGTTTGCTCCCCTGCCGGAGTGGCGAAGCCGATATCGGCGCAGTTCCAATTCGTCGGGCACAGATTGGGCGGCGGGGGAGCCGTTGTGCCCAGCGTGACGGTATCGTAGGTTGCGGTGCTGAGCGCAGTTGTGTTATGCGAGGTCACCGCCAGCCCGGCCAGCACCGTGCCCGTCATGGCAATCGTGACGGTGGACTGGCCGATAGGTGTCCAGGTGACCCCATCGGTTGAGGTATAGGTCGTGAAGCTCGTGCCTGACCGCGCAATTTCCAGATAGGCCGGGGTGGTTCCGCTGATGCTGACCGCTTGCGCCGCGGCATAGCCATCGCTGGTCCGATACTGGACCTGAATGCCATTGCCCGGGGTGACATACGCGGCGTAGTACGCCGACGTTGCATTGCTATTCTGGCGCAGCATGACGCCCGCTTTGGCCGAAGGGTCGGTGTTGGTTTGCGACAGCACATGCGCGCTGATGGTCCCATCAGCCGCCAACGATTGCCAGACATAGTGGAACTGGTCCGATTCTTCCCAGATGTCGCCTCCAGCGCCTTTCACCGTCCAGGTGCCGTTATTCAGCGCTTGATCGCCTATCAGCAGCGGATTGCCGATATCGCTGCAACTCCAATTGGCCGGGCATGGTGAAGGAGATGGCGGCGGGTTCGGTGGATTCCCTGGCGAGCCGATCACCACATTCTTATACGTGGCTGTGCCGGTCATGCCATTCACCCCGGAACTCGCGGCCAGCCCGGCCAGCGCCAGCGCAGGCATGGCAATGATGGCTGTGCTGGCAGGCACCAGTGTGTAGGTTGTGCCGTCGGTCGAAGTTCCCACCTGGAATTGATCGCCGACCCGTTGTATCTCCAGATACAGCGGCAGCCCGCCCGTCGTCATCTGATTGGCAACCGTGGTTGCGCCGCCAAAGGCGGTGCGGTATTGGACCACCAGGCCCTTATTCGGCGTGAGGAAGACGCCGTAATAGGGCGAGCCGGGGTCGTTGCGCTGGCGCATCATTAGCCCCACCTGATAGCCGGAGTTTCCCGAGGGCAGGGCCGTAATCTGGGCCGTAATCTGGGTATCCCCGCTGGATGCCTCGGAGAGCAGGCGGAACTGGTCAGCCGCGCCCCCAATCCCCGCGCCGCCTGCCGAAACGTTCCACGTGCCGCTGGAGACGGTTTCTGTGCCAGCCGGTGTGGGGTTCCCGATGTCCTGGCAGGTCCAGCCGTTGGGGCAGTGGGGGTCAGCCGGTGGGGTGATCGGCGTGCCAAGACTAAACGAATAGACGGTGCCAGCTTCGCTGCCGATGAAAATCTGCCCCTGTGAGATGCTGGGCGGTGAAAAGATGCCCGCGTCTAGCTCATAACTGTAAAGACGCTTTCCGGTGGCGGCGTCGAGGACTTCCAGCATGTCGCCCGCGCCATCAATCACCAGCCCATTGGTATAGGCCAGCGCGCCAATCACCGGGCCGGTGGTTCCATGCTCCCACAAGATGTTGCCGGTGGCCGGGTCGAGCGCCCGCACCGACCCTTGATATCCTCTTCCATTGATGGTTGTAGTTTCCCCGGCCAGGTAGAGCCTGCCACCGCCAAATGCGCCGGAGGAGACGCTGCTTTGTCCGCAGGTGGGGCAATCGCCGCCAATGGCAATTTGCTGCTGCCAGATTGGCCCGGCGGGCAGGTTGTTGCGGTTGAAGGCATAGGCCGCGCCATTCTTATTGATCGCTGCCACCAGTTGATCGCCAGCGGCATCGCTGAAGAGCGTCGGGGTCGTGCCAAAGTCCGAATCAAGCACTGCCTCGGATTCGGGTAATTTCCAGGAAGCGGTGACGGTCAGGGTCGAGGCGTTGATGGCAAGAAACGCCTGCGCCCATTGCTGAGTGGTGAGGTTTTCCGTGCCAGTGGTGACGAAGATAGTATTAGTGGCAGCGTCGAGGCTGGGCGTAGCCCAGATGCCGCCGCCAACTTGTCCATTAGGGACGATATTGAGGGTATTGACCACCTGATGAGTGCTCAGGTTTACCTGTATCAACTGGCCCTGCACCAGCGGACAATCCCCGACGCTTGCCACGCCGATGTAGGCGAAGCCATTGTAGAGCAGGGGGCTGGACCAGTTATAATGTCCACTTGCTGCACTGTTATCTCCGGTGAAGACTTTCCACAGGACCGCGCCGGTGTTGGCATCCAGGGCATACCAAAAGGAATCGCCGCCGCCGAGGTACACAACGCCGTTTTGCACAGCCGCGCTGGACGAGACGCCCAGCGATGGAGGGATGCAGATCGGGTTGGCGTTCGTCACGCCCAGGAACGTTTTCCACTTCAGCGCGCCGGTGGTGGCGTCGAGGGCATACTCGTTGCCATCCCAGGAGCCGACATAGACCGTGCCCCCAACAACAGTCGCCGATGAAGCAATGACGCCGCCGGTCTTGAACGACCAGAGCTTGTTGAGCTGCGCCACGTTGGTTGTGGAAAGAATCGTTTCGCCGCTGGCGGAGGTGCGCTGTGGATCATGCAGGTACATCGGCCAGTCCTGCCCGCCAGGCACCCGCCTGGCCGCATGCGCGGAAGCGCCCGGGAAGAGCCCGAGCGCCAGGAAGAGCAGCGCCAGCGTGGGGATGGCTCTGGTGAAGCTCCAGAGTGATATGTTCTGGTTCATAGATTTATCGCCTCGCTATGCTTTTGGTGTGGGTACGCCTCGCTGCGGCGAACCGCCATTTCCACGCAGAGATGGCGAGTTCTTTGAACGCGCGCAGAATGACCGATGGTTTCGCGCCCGTCGCTCGCCCGCCTCTGCGTGGGAGGTGGCGCACTCCCATCTCTGTGTAGGTGTAGCCTGCTTTTGTCCACTTATACAGAATCTCGGTATTGATCATGGCTCCGCGCGTTTCTAGCCGATACTCGCGGAAGAAATCAGCCCGAAACAGCTTAAAAGCGCAGTCGATATCGCGAATACGCACCCCTAAAACCGCTCTGATCAACAGCTTCCAGCCCCAGGCATTGAGTTTCCGCATGGGGGTGTCCTGGCGAGCCAGGCGATAGCCCAGCACTGCATCGTAGTAATCAAGCAGTGGGAAAAAGGGTTGCAAGTCGTGAATATCGAACTGCCCATCGGAGTCCATGAAGAAGATCACATCTTTGGTCGCTGCCTCGAAGCCGCTGACGAGCGCCGCTCCATACCCCTGGTTGATCGGATGATTGATAACGCGCAGGCAAGGATACGCCAGAGCCAGCTCCTCAAGAATGACTGGCGTCATATCGGTACTGCCATCGTTCACCACAAGCACCTCAAGGTCTGGCACCCGAGGCGTGAGGAACCGAATGCAGTCCTTGACGGTGCGGGCAATGACAAGCTCTTCGTTATGCGCTGGCAGAATCACCGAGAGGCTCGCCTGCATCGGGTCGTCCTGGCCCTTGCACGTGGTTGGCCCCGGACAAGCCTCTTGCTCGTGATTGCCAGGTTGATCTAAGAGCAGTTGCTCTATTTGATCGGCAAGCGAAGGCGCTGGCGCAGTTGGCGCTCTGCCTGCTGGCTGGGCGGCGCTGGCAAAGACCCAGAGCCGCATGCCGAGATAGGAGATGAGCACCGTGCCCCCGATGGCAACGATCTTGGAAGCATTGGCCCAGAGCACGGCGTTGAGAAACACCGGATGCAAGAGCGTGCTCAGCAGCCAGAGCAGCAGCGTGTTGCAGGCCACCCCGGCCAGCGTGGTCAAGGTGAACCGCCCTACCTCGCGCCCTTCGACGCGCCCGAGGCAGCGAAAGGTCCAATATTTATTGAAGAGAAAGCTGTTGACGGCTCCAAAGCTGTAGGCAAGGGAGTTTTCGAGGAGCAGCAGGCCCACACTGCGCGTGGGAAAGAGCCAG
>DATGID010000059.1:0-41043 GCA_035307385.1 Ktedonobacterales bacterium
TACTCGCGTTGGGGGGCTTCTTCGCTCATCAGGGTCAGGTACGGAGCGACAAAGGCCCACTCCTCATCGCTCACATCACTGGGGTACGGTTTTCTTGCCATGCCCCCAGTCTATCAGAAAAAGTTCAGAACAGACTCTAGACGCCAACGCCAGCATTCGGGAGTCTGAGGGCTGAAAAGTCCTCAGCAGGGGTCCAGGGGACAGCGTCCCCTGTGCCGGGTGACGCCGCTAGGGCGCGTAGTCGCGAGCGACCGTCGCAGCAGACTATGCCTGCGCGACAGGGGAGCGAGCGGCCCAGCGCCCCGGCGAGCCAGCCGGAACCAAAGAAGCGGAATGCAGTAAAGACAAGCGAGCGAGCGAGGTACGAGCGAAGTGAAGCGAAGGCTGAGCGGAATGAAGCATAAGCGGGTCCAGGGCTGGCGTTTGAAGCCCTGGAAGCGGCGCACGCGGACACGCCCACTGCTGGCACGAACGCAAGCACCGTTCAAACTCAAACGACACCTGTTCGTTAGCAACAAAGCACTCTATTATATGCGCCTTTGCCCCTGCTGCCACCTGCTCTCGCGCCTCATACCGCTCTTTGTCGCTCGGCTGGTAGTCTCCTGCCGCTTCGCCTCTATCACCGCTTGCCTTATCCTCGCCTGACACCTGAGCTTGGTCGTGAGGCCTGCCCCTCGTTTCCGACGCCTCGCGCTGCAACGCTTCCGCCCTCTGATCGGTTTCAACGCATCAGCCTAGCTCTGGAGCGGCCTCTTCCACCGCCACACCTCATCCTTCCCACGTCTCGCGAGGCGAGAACGTCTGTTAAACTATCCGCTTTGAAACATAGCCCTGGAACCCCCGGGATGCTCGTTGTGCATCCCGGGAACAACCCTCGTTCTGTCTCGGAAAGGCCATACCACGTTTCCGCGCCACGCTCGCTGGACACGTGCCTGTCTTTGCTTGCTCGCGTACGCTCCCCACCGGACTCCTGCCAGACCATCAGTCCTGTTCTACACTTTCCCAGTCAGGCGCGCAACCACCGGAGCCAGCGTCTGCAGATGCTGATCAGTCACGAGGTAATACGAGAAACCGAAGCGCTCGCGCCGCTGGTACAACTGCTCGACCATCTGCTCAACCGAGCCAATGACCAGGGAGGGCATATCCAAAACTTGTTCCGCCGAGATACTGCTCCACCCTCGTGCAACAGCCACTTGTTCTGCCGCTCGCTGCTGATCTTCGCTGTGCACGGGTGTCGCCACCAGACTGAGTTCGAGGTCACGGAACCGCTCTCCGGCTGCCTGACGTACCCAGCTCATTTTCTGCGCGATGGCGGTGCCCACCCGCTGAAGGGGATCATCCACCTCGACGCCAGTGGAGTAGTCACTCGTTAAGAACCCGATGATGGTTGCCTCGCGAGCGGCCAGCGCGAGCATGCGTTTCCCACTCGCCCCCACCAGAATGGGAGGATGCGGCTGCTGGATGGGCTTGGGAAAGCCCTCCAGGGAAGCAAGGGTGTAGTGGGTGCCGGAGAAGGCCAGGGGGTGAGAAGCCCAGAGTCCCTTGAGGATCTGGAGCGTTTCTTCTAAGCGGCTGACCCGCACGCCAGGCGCGTCAAAGGGGAGGCCAGCTTGCTCGTATTCGTGCTTCGCCCAGCCAGCGCCCAGACCCAGTTCAAAGCGCCCCTGCGAAAGGACGTCCAACGTGGCCGCTTCTTTTGCCAGGAGGACTGGATGTCGATAATCGTTATCCAGTACCAGAGTCCCGACACGCAGCGTCGTCGCATCAGCAGCTGACAGCAGCGCAAGCAGCGGGGCAAATTGGTCCCCGAACGGTTCGCGTACGAAATGGTCGCGGATCAGCAGGATGGCATAGCCCGCATCCTCGATCTGACGGGCCTTGCTCACCCAGTTCCGCTGTGTGTCCATCTGCTCACAGAGGACACCAAAACGAAAGGGTCGTGGGGGCATCAGCAGCTCCTTCTTCGTGTATTCCACTGATGATACAAGCAAACGCGACCAAAAACACTCCGATTCTTGCTGTTACATTGTTCCCAGATCAGTCAGGATACAACGCTCTCCAGGTGAGAGCGGAAGATCAGACACAGGACCAAGCGTTTCTCTCGATGCGCCAGGATGTGAGCCAACCCTCTCTAGATTTTCTGCCTTTCCTCGTGCGGGGAGTACGAGCGTCTTATCAACGGCTCTGATCCAGAGAAAACTCGGTCACTTTGACCGGCAGGACTGGCAGCGCCTTCCACCTCTGTTGCAGGAACACCGCCAGGGCTGGCGCTCTTGCGGTTTCCTCTTTGCGAGAGCGGACCGAACGTCTCTCCAGGTCCCGGCGAACCACGTTCTGGTCTCCCGCTGCTCGCCGCCGTGCCAGAGAGACGGGCCGAACACCTCGAAGATCGGCCCATCTGGACCCGGAGCCGAATCCAGATGGGCTGGGCATGGTAGGAACGCTCTCGCGAGATCGGCACCAAAGCCTGCTTCATGGCTCCACGATGGAGCGCGAGCGCCCACGTCTGCCGCGGAACGTGCGACCGCGTGTCTACCGATGCATAGAGTCCCACGAAGGCGAGCGGGTTCACCCGAACATCCGCTTTCGGGAGCTATTGGTAAATACCCTACGAAGTGGTATTTACCAGCTATTGCTTGTTGACACGGTACCTGATATGCGTGACCAATGCTGTCCCGCTTACTTCAAGCGGTTCAAGATGCAGATTGGGAACATGCTCAAAGAGACGGGCTCCAGAACCGACGGTGACAGGTACAATGTGCAGCCACAACTCATCAATCAATCCAGCCGCTAAGTATTGATTGATCGTCTGGGCGCCGCCCATGATCGCCACATTTCTCTCCCCAGCCGCTGCTTTTGCGGCAGAGAGGGTTGCTTCAATGCCGTCTGCACTGAAGATGTAGGTGGTACCACCCTCCATGACAATCGGTTCTCGTCTCTTATGAGACAAGACAAAGACGGGGGCATGATAGGGGGGATTGTCTCCCCACTGGGGCCAGCCCTTCCAGTCCGGACTCTCGCGCTTTTCTTTGGGACCATACATGTTGCTGCCCAGAATGAAGGCACCTGCATC
Source organism: Ktedonobacterales bacterium (assembly GCA_035307385.1). Taxonomy (GTDB): domain Bacteria; phylum Chloroflexota; class Ktedonobacteria; order Ktedonobacterales; family DATBGS01; genus DATBHW01. The sequence goes on from DATGID010000059.1 coordinate 3,074, forward strand.
CGTCAAGACATGGAGTTCAGCCTGATGTTTTTCTGGTTCCTCAAAAATCCAGCCATGGAAAACAGTTACAGGGGTGTCCCCAAAGGGGTTGTCAAAACTCTGGTTGGGTCCAGCAACGAAAGCATCTACTGACATCGCAATGCCGCAGGTCACTTTGCTCATGCAATTTTCTCCTAGTGGTAGTAAGTTGAGCACGACGCGATCACCTCTTCCAGTCAACACAGTTGTGGTGGCTGAGGTGGTGACGTTACACCGTATGTTCATCCGAGCGGTCGTGAGGCGGGTGGTTCCTCATACCAATCAGCCCTATGGGTCCCTCCCTGTTGGTTCCCTGACGCGCGAATCGCCTGAGCATAACCAAGGATTCGCTGCCGACGCGGTTGCACACGGTATCCACAATTTCAAAGCCCATCCGCTCGTACAAGGCTCTGGCTGGATTGCTCTTGCGCACGCTTAATACCACGGCTGGATACACCTGGCTGGCTGTTTTGAGCAGGTGCGTGAGCAACTGGGTACCTATGCCTTGCCCTCTGGACTCTGGTAGCACAGCGATTACCAACTCCGGCGTGCCCTCGGCAATCAGGCGAGATATCTGCTGTTCTTCGCGAAGCACACGAATCCAGGCAGCCCCAAGCGGGTGCTGATCCTGTGGATGCAGGGCCAGGGCTCCCAAATCAACCTTGCGGCCCCATCCGCTCACATGGGGACGCAACTCAGGATGCGTTTTCGCCGCTTCAAAGGAGGTTTCACCCTCATCTTGCAGGTGGGCGGCATAAAAGAGCATCTGCCAGAGAAATGGCTCGTCGCCCTGCCTCAGCGGTCGTATGAGCACTCGCATGTCGTTGCTGCACTCCTTTCTATGCTCACTGATGGTTGATGACTACCTTCCCGAATGGACGAGCCTCCTGATAGTAGCGGTAGGCAGCCTGGGCTTCCTCAAACGGAAATACCCGGTCGATGACGGGTTTGAGGTGATGAAGCGCGATGGCGCGGTTCAGCGCAAGAAAGTGGGCACGGCTGCCAGCGGCGACGCTCCGTATCGTGACGACCCCGGCGATAGCACTCCGTAGGACGCTGAGGGCCGTTACCTCGTGTGTTGCATCGGCCCTCGCGAGCGATCCGATCAGCGCAATCTCTCCTGAACTTTTGGTAGCCTTGATCGACTGCTCAATGGTCCCAGGACCTCCTACCTCGACCACCAGATCCACGCCACGCCCGCCGGTGAGGGCGCGCACGACTTTCTCCCACTCGGGGATGGTGCGATAATTCATTACCACGTCTGCCCCCTGTGCTGTGAGTCGTTGCGCCTTCTCCTCGCTGGAGGTGGTCACAATGACCCGGGCGCCGAACAGTTTGGCAAACTGGAGCGCGAAGAGCGACACGCCCCCCGATCCCAACGTCAGCACCGTGTCCCCTGCCTGTAGTGCACGACCGCCGGTGAGCGCATTCCAGGCCGTCACTGCGGCAATCGGTAAGGTCGCTGCCTCCTCGAACGAGAGGTGGTCGGGGATAGGAACGAGTGCCTCTTCAGATAACACGGCCATTTCGGTCAGCATGCCATCCAATGAGCCGCCGAGTTGCGCCGCATACTGCAGATCAAACGGTCCATCCGTCCAATACGGAAAGACTGCTCCGACGATCCTGTCACCCACTTTCGCTCGGGTCACGCCCGCACCCACGGCGACAACTTCGCCGGCACCATCCGACACTGGGATTACATCAGGGCGAACCGGTAAGGGATAATACCCCAAGGTGAGGATCATAATCTCCCGAAAGCTCAGCGAGCAGGCTCGCACGCGTACCAGCACTTCGCGCGCACCGGGTACCGGCGTGTCGTGTTCCCGCATTTTTAACGCATCGATGCCCGCGCCTAAGCTAATATGATAACTTTTCATGACCGATAGCCTTTCTGTATCGCCACCCTTTGCAAATAGCATTGGGAGTCGAAGCGAATGCGCCCATCCGCACGCAGCAGCAAAAAGATCGTCCCAGTTGCCGCTTCCATTCCACCACCGGCTGGTAGCATCTCCCAAGCAAGATGTGGTGGCTTCAAGGGCACGAGATGGCGTTGTCTTTCATCCCCATCACGGCAGGTAATTGCCGCCGCCAGCGGCAACATAGTTGCCAGTCAGATAGCCGGCCTGCGGCAGGGCCAGGAGCAGGATTGCTGCGGCGATATCGTCGGGCTGGGCAATGCGCCGGAGCGGGAGCGTCTGGCTGATAGTCGTTTGGTACGCCTGCAAATATGGGGCCGATGCCTCGGTCTCGACGATGCCAGCTGCCACCACGTTGACCCGAATACCCTGCGGCCCCAGTTCCGACACGAGCGACTTGAGCAGCGCTTCGACGCTTGCTTTGCCCGCAGCCACTGCGCCTGCGCCGCTGATGGGAGCGCGTGCCAGCGTGCTACTGACGGCAATGAGATTGCCGTGTTGTCGCGCGACCATCAATGGTGCCACGATGCGCGCGGGGAGATACACGCCGACCAGGATGCGCTGCACGATCTGCTGATACTGGCTCCAGGTGGAATCGAGAAACACCTTTGCGGTCCAGTTACCGCGTAGCTCAGCTGGCTCGGTGGCTTCCGCATCTGGACTCCTGCCGACAATGGCATTGAGCACCAGGGTATCGATGGGTCCCAATTCCTGTTCCACTCGTTGCACCATGCTTCCCACCTGGTCTTCGTTCTCCACGTTAGCCTGAAGAGACATGGCGCGCCCACCAGAGGAGCGAATGGCCTCGACCACCGCGTTTGCCCGGTCAGCATGATACCGATAATTGACGCCAATTGCTGCTCCGTGTCGAGCTAGCAACAGCGCGGTGGCCGCGCCAATGCCCCGGCTGGCTCCAGTAATCAACACCACCTGCCCTTGCAACAGGGCAGAACCAGAGAGCGTTCGAAGCGTCTCGCTGGATGTGCTCATCTTATACCCCTCATCGTTGTTGTTCTTCGGGACGTCCTGTTACAATACTGCCAGAGCAGATGGCACAGCACCAGAGCGAGATAATGGTAGCAGAAAAACTACTAGGATCGGGGAGGGAGCGTATGTACGATCAGGAACGCCGCCGAGAACTGGCGCACTTCTTACGCACGCGGCGTGCGCGCCTGTCGCCAGAAGCCGTTGGTTTGCCTCGTAATGCCCGGCGGCGCATGCCGGGGCTGCGCCGAGAGGAACTGGCGGTCCTGGCGGGCATCGGCGTGACGTGGTATACCAACTTGGAGCAAGGCCGTGCGATTACCGTGTCCGTCCAGGTCCTGGAGCGCTTAGCTCAAGTGCTACAACTCACGACGGTCGAGCGCAACCATCTGTTTTACTTAGCGCGACAACACCACCCCGCTGATCCCGTTCCTCTGACTACCTCGGTGAGTCCGGTGTTGCAACGCATTCTAGACAATCTGGGCACGTCCCCGGCCTATATTACCAATCCCTGTTGGGACCTGCTGGCCTGGAATCGTGCGATGGCGCGTGTCTATCAGACCGATTTCGGCACCCTCACCACCTGCGAGCGCAATCTGCTGCGCTTCATGTTCATGGCCCCTATCCAGCGCGTGCTCCTGCCCAACTGGGAGCAGGCGGCACAAGGGCTGCTGGCTCAGTTCCGGGCTAGTACCGAACAATACGTGGGCGAGTTCTGGCGAGCAGCGTTGGTCACGGAGCTGGAGCGGGACAGCCCGGAGTTTCGCGCGTGGTGGCCGCAGCACGATCTGCAGGTTACGCACACAGAGAAAAAAGCCCTGCATCATCCGCTGGTGGGACAACTAGTGCTTCAGCCTGCCGCCTTCCAGGTCATGAATGCTCCTGATTTACGGATGGTCATCTACACACCTCTGGCAGAAGCGAATACGATCAGCAAGCTGACGCAATTGATGGTGCAGTGAGCAGGGGTACGGCAACGAAATCTTACTGAGAGACGCTATGCTCCCAGGTCGCTGTGCCCTTGTCGTACCGATCCTGGAGCCAGCATGCTGTTTATCGATCAATGGAAAAAGCGGAATGATGGAGCAAGTAACCTTCGTTTGCCTCAGCAAGCCATTCACCTTAGAAGGCGACCCTTTTCAGGCATTTGTTGGCGCATCTCTCAGATATCCTGGCGCACGAGTTGAAGTGCTACATGCGAAGAGAAGTGGAGAAGGTAAAAAGAGCGACTCATAGCGTTACGCCAGATCATGCGAGAAAGCCGATCCGCTCAAAACACTTGGAAGCGTAGCAAGTTATTTGGAAAACGGTATTTTATTCGTTAAACGACACTGGTGGCCTTCTCCTTGGCGCACCTTCCCTGCCTAGCCCTGGCGCGCTAGTAGGGGTGGGGTGGGGGACATCGTTGGCCGGCGGGAATGTTGCCCTTCCAGTCGCAGCGGGACGATGGAGAATTTCTGGCGAATGGCGGGCGGGTTCAACTCCGTAATGGCGCGCTGGATCAGTGCCTGCATGACCGGAGGGCAGAAATACCAGATGCTCGGCCTCAGTCTGTGCGAGGCCATACAGGCAGAGTCCACCACATGCCACAGAGATCGACAAGCCATACAGAGAGTGCCAATGTTCCAGCGTGCGCCAGTGCTCCACCAGAGTCCGCCAACCGGGGCAGAGTGTACCAAGCCATGCAGAGTGTGCCAACCGTGCAGCAGAGTGTGCCAACCGTTGCGGTGTCCGCCAACGACCAGGCATGCGAGGCGGAAGGCCAGGGCTAGGGCCGCCGCAGGCTCCAGAGTGCGCCAAGCGTTGCAGTGTTCGCCAACCAGCAGACACGCTTAGCTGATTGCCAGGGCCGGGGCTGTCAGCAGCAGCAGAGTTCGCCAACCGTTGCAGTGTTCGCCACGTCATGCAGAGTGCGCCATACTGTAAGAGTGCGCCACCCTCATTGCAAGAGGCAGAAGACAACGAACCATGCGAGCGGGCGATTTGCGGGCATCTCGGAGACGCTCGGAGGCACGATGCCAGTTGGGCGAATTTCATCCACCCTGGTTTTCGGCGAGCGAGCAAGACCTTGCCCGGTCTGGTAGGCTCAGCGCAGCGACGACGCCGAGGGGGAAGCGGTTTGCGGTGTACCTCCTCGGCGTCGTCGGCGCGAGCCGCCCACCAGGCCAGGGCAAGGTGGAGCGCAGCGCCAGAAAACGAGGGAATCAGCAAGGATTCTCCGCTCGGCCAGGAGAGAGCACTGGTTGGGAGCCAGCCTGTATAAGCAAGTCAAGGCTGCTGAGGCGCGTCTACGCCAGGCCGAGCAAGACACATCGCCAGCCCAGACTTCGCCATCACAGACTTCGCCACCAGAGATCGCCAAGCACCAATCAGAGTTCGCCAAGCAACGAGAGGCACCGGACAGTAGGGAAGGAACGGCCTTGCCACCGGATGAGATCAACGCAGCAGACGAGCGGCAAGCGCACCTGCGCGCCATCGCAAGCGACCTGCTCTACTGGAAGGGCGGGCTGAAAGTTCTGCGCCAGGCCCAGCTCCCCAAATGGCGTGGCGCCTTCCAATAGCAGATCGAGGCAAAGATCGAGGCGTTGCAGACAGAGTTCGCCAGGTTGCGCCCAGAGATCGTCAAACCGGACGGATGAGCGATGCCGTCAGAGCCTGCTCCGCTCCATACCGAGTAGCCTTCCAGCTTCGCTCCTGACCCCAACCCCACCTCTTCCCGAGCTGTTGGCGGATGGCCCGTCGTGGCAAGCAGCACGCTCGTTGCCGATTGGCCCCCGCGTTGCTATACTCCTCTTGTGTTGGGATGAACGGGCCGATTTGGGAAGAATGCCATGAGCAGAAAGGCGCGTATGCCCAGAGCACCGCTGCATGCGCTCAGGTGGTCCTCCGAGCAAGGACTCTATGAATGGTCCACGCGAGGACAGGTGGTGCACCGATTTCATCGAGAGGACGAAGCCGCCTGGCAGGCCTGGCTGGCTGGGGTGACCTCCTTTGCCTTCCACTGTCCAGGCGGCTCCCTCAACGTCTACCAGGAGCGGAGACCACATGGAGGACAATATTGGTATGCCTACCATACGGATCGAGATGGTATTCGCAAGCGTTATCTCGGGCAGACCGCACAGGTGACGCTAGCGCGCTTAGCGGAAACGGCTCAGGCCCTCTCCAGCGCATCTCCGCCTCCCACAAGGGCCTCTTCACCTGTTCAGCGTGAGATTGAGCCGGAGCTTCCGCTCCTCTTGACCAAGCTTGCTCCGCCACCTCTGTCGCCTGCGTTGGTGGAGCGTCCGCATTTATACTCCACGCTCGATGGGGCGCTGTCGACTCCGTTGACACTGCTTGCGGCCTCGGCGGGCTGGGGCAAGACGACCCTGCTCGCGGCCTGGGCACGCCAGCACCAGAAACACGTTGCCTGGCTCTCGCTGGACGAACTGGACAACAGCCCGACACGCTTCTGGGTCGCGCTGATCGCGGCCCTGCGCCGCTGCCCCGGTCTGGCATCGAACTTTGGGGAAAATGTGGTGGCACAGTTGCAATCGCCCCAGCCACCGCCGCTTTCCTCCTGTCTTTCCGTGCTTCTCCATGAGCTGGAAAGAACGCCTCCGCATCCTGCTCCCATCGTCCTCCTTCTGGACGATTATCAGGTGATCGAAGAGTCGGGCATTCACCAGGGCATGGCCTTCTTCCTGGAGCATCTGCCCGCTCATCTGCATCTGATCCTCTCCAGCCGCGTGGACCCAGACTTGCCTCTTGCGCGTCTGCGAGCCCACGGGCAGTTGGTCGAGATTCGTGCGGACGAACTGCGCTTCCAGGAGGGCGAAGCAAGTCAGTTTTTGGGCAAGATGCTCTCCCCGCCGCTCTCGGAAGAAGAGTTGCAGCGGCTGGTGAGTCGGACGGAAGGCTGGATTGCCGGTCTGCACCTGGTCGCGCTCACGATGCAGAAACACGAAGATCGCACAGCCTACCTTGAGACATTGACCGGTAGTCAGCGGTATCTGTTGGACTACGTACAGGAGGACATCCTGGCAGGTCTGTCCCCCGATACGCGAGACTTTTTACTCCACAGCGCCGTCCTCTCGCGTCTGGACGCCTCCGTGTGCCAGGCCGTTACCGCCGCACCCACGGCTGCAGCCAGTCAGCAGATGCTCGCGTTGCTGGAGCGTGCCAACTTCTTCCTGGTGCCGTTGGATGAGGAGCGGCACAGCTATCGCCTGCATGACCTCTTCCGCGAAGCCTTGCTGGCTCGTCTGCACGCCACTCATCCGGAGCTTGTGCCGCTCTTGCATCGTCAGGCTGCCTGCTTTTATGAGTCCCAAGGCAACTTTCACGAGGCCATTGCCCATGCCATGGAGGCCGCTGATTTCTCCCTGGCTGCTCGTCTGATGGAGCAGACGGTCGAGCAGTTCTGGTTGCGTGGGGAAGCGGCGATGATGGCGAACTGGGCGCAGGCGCTGCCCGAGCAGACGATGTGTGTGCACGCACGCCTGGTGCTTACCACTGCCCTCTACCTGCTCAATACGGTCGCGCAGACCACGGCGGAGCAGCGCACCAGGGTCCACCGACAGGTGCGGCAGCTCCTGGCACGGGTCGAAAACGCACGACGACGAGAGATCGACGAGACGAATCATCAGCACCCGGCCACACAGATAGCGCCTGATGCTACCGAGGACGCGCTGCTGCACCGACGTCTGCACTGGCTCCGCCTGCAACTGGGCTTCCTGGAAGCGACCGCCAATGGAGACCTTGAGCTCTTGCAGCGCCTGCAGCTGGAGATCGCGGAGGCGCTTGACCAAGACGAGGAAGCGCCCTGGCAGATGGTGCCGCTTGGCTGGAGCTTCGTCCTCCACCACACGGTCTGGCGAGAGGGTGCGGTGCTCCTGCCACGGCTGCTCTCTGCCAAAGCGCGGATGAGCCTGTCGGGCAGCCATTTTGCCTCTCTCAAGGTCAGGCAATATCTGGCCATGGCGGCGATGGAGGCGGGAAAATTGCACCTGGCCGCTGATGAGAGCCAGGCCGCCATGGCCTTGATCGAACAGAGCGCGGGCTACGCGCTGCTCAAAGGGTACTTTGAGCTGGTGCTGGCGGAGGTGTGCTATCAGTGGAATCAACTGGAGGAAGCGCGTGGCCTGCTGCATGCAGCCCTCGAAGACGCGGCCCTCTGGCAGCACCTGGATGTGCTCGGATCGGCATATATCAGCCTGATGGAAGTCGAACTGGCCACAGGAGCATGGTCGGCGGCCAAACAGGCGCTGGAGGAGTTGGAACGGCTGGTGCAGCGCGAGCACTATGCCGACTACCCAGGGTACTTCCTGCAGAGACGCGCGTGCTGGTGGCTAGCGCAAGGCCAACTGAGCGAGGCGTCCGACTGGGCGGCGGGGGTCGTCTTTCCAGAAGGCGTCTGGGACCGCAGTTTGTATTTCGCGTACCCGGTCGTGATCCGGGTGTATTTCGCCCAGCATCGCTGGCAAGAGGCGCGCTCTCTGTTGGAACGCTGGAGTGGACACCTGGATCGACCAGCCAGTATGGACACCATCATCTTTCTGGCTCAGTCACTGGTGGCACTGCACCAGACCGGCCAGGATGAACAAGCTCACCGTGTCGCTGCTCGCCTCTTTGCCATGACCGAACCAGAGGGCTACGTGCGCCTGTATCTGGATGAGGGCGAACCGATGAAAGCGGCCCTTCAGGCGCTGCTCACTCCGCCCTCCCAGCAGTCCGCGTTGGTTCCTGCTACGACGGCTTATGTCTCGAAGCTGCTCGCCGCCTTCGAGCTGGAGCAGCAAGGTGCGAGCCGATCGCAGGAAGCGGCTCCGACGCCCGAATCGCAACCTGCCCTGGCACCAGCCTCCTCCGAGCTGGGGGCGTCCCTCACCCGACGTGAGCAGGACGTCCTGCGCCTGCTCGCCGAAGGCGCTTCGAATCAGGAGATCGCCCAGACGTTGGTCATCTCCCTGGAGACGGTCAAGAAACATGTCAGCCACCTCCTCGGCAAGCTGGGGGCCACCAGTCGTACCCAGGCCATTACGCTGGCACGTGCCAGATCCCTGCTCTAAGCCGGTTCATCCCAACACCTCCTCCCACCTCTGCGCCAAAATACCTCTTCTGTTCCTCTTTTGAGGGCTGCGTGCCAGGGGATGGTCCGGCTATGCTTTCCGTGAGGATCGGACCACCGGTGAGGCCGGGGAGTCAGGAGATGTATTACCACATTCGAGTGCAGGAGACCTGGACTCCTCCAAGCAGAGCGATTTGAGGGACGCTGCCTCGAACAGGAGGACGGTAGGATCATCTTGCTTGTGTGGTCGCTCCCCGACTAGGCGGCGTTGCAGTGAGAGAGACCCGACTTCGAGCCGGTTATGCACTTGTAGAGGAGCCAACTCATCGCTCAGGCGAAAGCAAGAAAACAGGAGTTGGCACGATTTCGACTATGTCCCAGGCAAAGCAGGACCGCACAAAAGCGCATGACCGACTCGCCTTTGAAAGGACGAGTTCAGATGACAAAAGTGATACCTGGCCGCTACACGGCCCAGAGCGAGGAACCCTTTGTGGTGTTCCTCATTGGCATGCGGGTCAACCGCTTCTTCGCCTTCCGCAAATGGATTCCCACTTTTCTGGCGATGGGAACGATGCTGAAAACCCTGCTGGCGCATCCAGAGAAGGGGTTCCTGGGTGGGCGAACGTTCTTCTACTGGCGTGGGGTGGCGCTCGTTCAATATTGGCGCTCGTTTGAAGACCTGGAACGCTTTGCCCGCAGTCCGGACGAGCCACACTTGCGCGCATGGCGGCGCTTTAACAAAGTAGTTGGCTTTAAGGACGGCTCCGTTGGGTTCTGGCATGAAAGCTATCTGGTGCAGCCGGGGCACTATGAGGTCGTCTACGGCAATATGCCCATCTTCGGCCTGGCAGCAGCTACCAAACATGTCCCCGCCATCGGGAGCCTGGAGACGGCGCGCCGTCGCCTTGGTGGCGAAAACGAATCGGCAGTACCGGCCACGCTGCCTTAGAGCGTAGTATTGGCGGGTGCCTCAGAGCGGTTGGCTCCTCCAGCTTGGTCGGCGGATCGGCCTTCGATGGCTTGTCCTCTCCCAGCATCTAGAGCAGTTGATGCTCCCAAGCAAGCCAGTCAATGGCCCGCTTGTATAACCGGCACAAGCCACTGAAGCGCACTTGCGGCAGGCCGAGCAAGAGAGTTCTCCATCCCAGACTTCGCCACCAGAGTGCGCCAAACAACAACCAGAGTTCGCCAAGCAGCAAGCGGCACCATCCAGCCATGAAGGAACGACCCCGCCAGCGGCTGAGAATCATGAATCAGATGAGCGGCACGCGCAACTGCGCACCCTCGCAAGCGACCTGCTCTACTGGAAGGGTGGACTGAAGGTGCTCCGCCAGGCCCAGCTTCCCAAGTAGCGCGGCTCCTTCCAGTGGCAGATCGAAGCCAAGATCGAGGCGTTACAGGCAGCGTGCGCCAGGCTGCGGGCAGAGTGTGCCAAACCGGACGGATAACCCCTCTCATCATGTACTATCCTTTTTTCGACATTCCTATTTCCCGCTCCCGTCGACTTCCTGCTCAAGCCCTTTGAGCTGCAGCAGCTGTGGCAGGTCCTGGCTTCTGCCACGCAACGGATCGAGGTGACCCGTTCGAGCTCAGCCCGAACGGCAGGGTGATAAACAAGCGGCGGAGTACTCCAGCGGTGCCGAGGGGAAAGCCGTCTCCCATTTCTTTGCCTGCTGTCTCGCCCTCGTGAGCACCCGACCAGGGTGCACCTCATGCTCCGGACTGGCCGGGGAAAAACGTAGAGAACTAGAGCGGCTGGATTGGGTCGTGCATCCTCAGGGCAAGCCTGGGATCTTGAGCACGTCGGAACGACCCCGCATCCCTCACGCTGCAGGGCACAGCCGCCTATGCAGCTGGCGCGATAGAGAGGCGAGCGCAAAACGTGAGCGGCCCCGCCGAACCAGCCGCATCAGGTGCAGCTAAAGCCGGGACCGGGGCTGGCGAAGCCCCGGAAGCCGCGCGCACGGACCCGCTCACTCCTGGCTCGAAGGCAAATAAACGCTATTTACGTCAAATGAAGTTCGAGCGTTCGCACCAAAGCTCACACCCTCTGTGCCCTCGTCCCTGTTTCCACCTGATCTCACGCCTCGCGCCCCTCGTCGTCGCTCGGCTGACAGCCTCCAACGGCTTCGCCTCTCTCACCGCCCGCCTCGTTGCCCGGCGCTTGTGTCCGGCTCCTCGCGCCGCAACGCACCTGCCTCTTGATCGGTTTCGACGCCCCGCTCCAGCGGCTTTCGCGGCCTCTTCCACCGCTCCACCGCATCCTTCCCATGGCACACCGCCCTGAAACGTCTGTTCAACCACCCGCTCAAAACAGGGCCTGGAACGTATTGTACGGCCCAACAGACGCGGTGACTGGTTGGGGTGGTATCTTTACCTTCAGATCACCCCGCAGGACGCATCACTACTTCCCTCATCGGCCTTCAGCCCTGCTCCTGCCTGGGCTGAAAGAAGACACTGGTGGGGGGCAGGCGGACCAGATATCTCAACGCATCACATCGGCTCAGCATCGCCGCTTTGTCGCTGTAACGGGCATGAGGAGGTGAGGGTGTAACCGACCCCTTTCGCCAGAGCGGGCAAACGGCATATTTCAGCAAAAGACACCAAGAAGACATCAAGAAGATATTAGTATCTCAGCCATAGGAATGTACACTTTATTTGGGAAGCAGGAAGACGAACCCCAAGAACCTGTCAAGTCTCCAGAACGCGGAGAGGAGTTCATCTGTGCCAGTACGCTCCAGGCCAACGTGGCTCGCGTGCTGGCGAGTCGAGACGGCTTCCTTGAACAAGCGTTTACACACGAAAGGAGTTCCAGCATGCATGCACGTCTGCGCAGTTTCTTCAACCTCTGTTTCTGCCTCGCCTGTCTTCTTGTCGGCTCGCTCATGACCACGAGCCCCGTTGACGCTGCCTCTCTTTCGCCGTCAGACCCCCTCGTCGTGGTGGTCCGCAATGTGACTCCTCGCTCCGGGTGTACGATGACCGTCAAGGACTATGTTGGCACCCCCAAGGAAACAACGATGGTCAAAGCCTGCCCCGCCGGAACCTTGATGCGCTTCTTTCATATCCCTCGATCCCAAGCAGTTGCTAACCACGAAGCCTACGTGATCCTCCCGAGTCCTTCTAGTTCGCCCGCAGCGGTGGCCAAAGCCCAAGCGCAGATAGGGGCACTGGCAGATGAAGCAAACGCACGCCTGCTGCCAACGCCGCCAGCGGCGACCCCGAACGGTATTACTTGCGCTACCAGTGACCACACTGCCACTGCGTACATGGGTTGGGGTGACAACCGATGGAATGCGTGGGTGCAATGGACAACCCTGACGAACTGCAAGGTCGACATCTACAACAGCGAACTTCAGGGAACTGTCAGCGCTTTTGCCACCTACTGGGCTACTGACAAGTATGCTGGTTGGTCCCAGAATGTAGGCTGTGCTTACCTGGGAACGAACACCCTGGCATGGCATCCATATACAGTCCAGACGGCAGGCTATTACTACGAGCAATGGCTGTACGACGGATCAAGTTGCACCATCTTTGACAGTTATGCCTATGCGAATCTTGGCCCCTTGAACCGCTAGTTCGCCTGTCCTTCCATTGCTTCGTTTGTCGGAGTATAAACCATCTTTGCTTTGCCCCGATGGTGGCTTTCGCCACGAGGCTCCAGGCGGACGTGACACCTGGAGCCTCTTTCATGGCTGGAGCGCCCCGCTGTTTATCAGGTATGGGTATGCTGGATACGAGGAGGCATTGAGGCGACCTTCTTCTAATGAGCAAGCGAGCAGATGCTGCCAGCGCCCCATTGTATCACAAGAATTAGCAACCAGACAGCAATCGGAGGCGCTCATTTTGTTCGTCATGCTGTTCGCCACCTTGTGTATCATGGCCCAGGCCTCTCCCTGCCTGGGCTAAAGGAAGGCACCGGGGGGCTGGGCGGGCTGGGCGTCGAGCGCTTCGGCTCGCTGATCACGCGCCACCCGTTCGGTGTAGTCGTCGGAAACGGGCAGACTTCGGAGGCGGCTCAGTGGCGCGGCTCGCGCCCAGTCAGGTTCGCGCGTCTACAACTACACTCGGCGGATACAGCTCCCGCTCCAAGTCCGTCGGCTTGGTTGCCTCAGTTTGACCTACGCCCCCCAAACGGCGAGCAAGTTCCCCTCGCCGTTCTCTCATGGCTGCAAAGTGCCCCACGTACAGGCAGCTCTCTGCCAGATCGCCTGCGCACTGGCGGTGGAAGCTGGGACCCGCTGGACCCAGCCCACGGTCTGCCGTGCAGTCACGATATACTTTTCCACCTGGGCATCGGCAAGTGCTGGCCCTCCCCCCGCCGCCTATCCTTGGGACGCATAACTTCTCATTTCGCCGAGGCCCCTTTTGGCAGGATCTAACTCGATCTCAAACTCAGATTGGTCTTGGTCTGCTCTCAAAAGCCAGGTATACAGGAAACCGGCTTTGCACGGGATCGCTTCATGATGTCTTTTGTATGTCTGGTATAATGCATCGTGTGATTCCTTGAATGGATTCATGATACGTGAAGGACCCAGGAGCACGCTGCGGTATGCCCAATTATCTCTTACGCCGTGCACGTGAGCACAAGGGCTGGTCTCAACGCCAGCTCGCTGAATTACTGGATACGAATACCTTCACGGTTGGGCGCTGGGAGGCAGGGATGGCCTTTCCCAGCCCTTATTTTCGTCAAAAGCTGGCGGCACTTTTTGACTGCCCTCTTGAAGCCTTAGGCCTGGTCCGCGCATCAAGAGAAAGCGCTCTCCCTGCCGATGGAGCAGTCCCGCTCGCCCCACCAGCGGGACATGCCCCTCCTTTCCCTGTGGCTTGGATGCTGCCTGGTATGCCACTGGGCACAGCGTGCATTGGACGCGAAGCGCTGCTCCACGCTCTGAAACACCAATTGCTCTCGGGAGCGCCAGCCAGTGCGGTGGCGCTCTCTGGACTGCCTGGGGTGGGCAAAACCACCGTAGCCCTTGAACTGGCCTCCGATGCGGCTCTCCGCGCTTCCTTTGGTGACGGGATATTGTGGGCCACCCTGGGACCTGCCGCGCAGCCGATGACTGTTTTACGCCAATGGGGCAGGCTCCTCGGCTTCTCTGCCCCCGACCTGGCTGAGTTGTCCAGTCTTCCAGCCCTGTGCCAGGCTCTCCACGGCATGATTGGGGACCGCCGACTCTTGTTGGTGCTTGATGATGCCTGGCGCCTGGACGATGCCCTGGCCTGCCAGGTGGGTGGCCCAAACTGTGCCTCGGTGTTAACCACCCGATTCCCCTCGGTGGCACGGGACTTTGCCCCGCAGCGCGCCCTGCATCTTCCGGAATTGAGCGAGGCAGAGGGCCTCCTGCTGCTCAAGGCCTATGACGCCGACCTCGTTGCATGCCACTACGACCAGGCGCTTGCCCTGGTGCGGGCTGTTGGGGGCCTTCCGCTCGGCTTGCAACTCATGGGGAAGTATCTTCGCCAGCAGGCTATGACTGGGTCATCGAGGCGCGTCCAGGCGGCGTTGACCCGCTTAGATGATGCAGCCTTCTGGGCTCATCTGAGTGAGCCGCTCTCCCCCCTGCTGGCGCCGCCCCATCTGTCCCACCCGACTCCCCGCTCTCTGCAAGCAACCATTGCCATCACGATCCAGAGGCTGTCCCTCCCCGCACGCCACGCCCTCAGGGCCCTGGCGGTATTTCCGCCAAAACCCCAGACGTTTCCAGAGCGGGCGGCCCTGGCCGTGACCGAAACGCCACCAGAAGCCCTCGATGAACTCGTGGATGCTGGCGTGCTCGAATGCCTCCCAGAGGAGCGCTATACCGTGCACCCGGCGATTGCTGAAGTGGTCCGGAGTTCCGAACCAGCCACGGGTGCTGAACAGGCGCTCGTTCGATTTTATGCCCAGTTCCTCTCGGCTCAGGAACATGATTACCAGGCGCTTGATGAGGAACATGCGACGATTCGAGTGACCCTTGAGTTAGCAAATCGATTGGAGATGGGAGACGAATTGGTGCAGAGCGTGGTCGCGTTCATGCCCTATCTGCTGGCGCGCGGCGAGGGAGAGACCGCCGAGCAGCTCTGGGCACGCGCCTCGGCAGTGACGGCATGTGAGCATAACAAACTCACCCGAGTTCGTTTACTGCTCCGACGCGGGCAACTAGCGACCTATCAAGGGCAGTGGCAAGTAGCAGGCGAGGCCATCAAGGAAGGCATCGCGCTGGTGCGAGACACGAGGGATTTGCTGCTCCACTGTCAACTCCTCCAGCACCTGGGAACCGTCCTTTACAAACAGGGGAAGTACCTTGAGACTGAAGCAGTCGTGGAGGCTGGAGCCGCGCTCGCACGTGAGGGCGAGGAGTCGGAACTCGGCGCCTTCCTGTATCTGCGTGGCATCGTGTCTGACAAGCAGGGGAAGTATCCCGAGGCCTCGCGCTGGTTGCGAGAAAGCCTCCAGTTGGCGCAGCAAGCACAGGATGCTGCACGCATCGGACAATGTCTGATCGGTTTGGGCGATCTCGCCAAAAAACGCGGGGAGTGGCAGGAGGAGCGGGCCTCCTATCAAGAAGCAGTAGCGATCTATCGTCGGCTCGGCCATCGCGAGCGGGTGTGTGCGGCGCTCATCGGGCTGGGCATCGCACACGAAAACCTGGGGAAGCGAGCCCAGGCAGAAACCGAGTATCAGGAGGCGCTGGGATTGGCACGCCAACTTGGTCATCGGGAACGGCTCAGTTCGGCCCTCTTGAATTACGGGCGTTTGCTCTTTCAGCGAGGAGAACACCAACAGGCTGAAGACTGCTATCGTGAAGCCCTCGCCTTGGCCCAGACGCTTGGGGCAGGCGCGCGAACCTGCAGTATCCTCAGTAATCTGGCGTCCGTCTTCGGGGTCCGCGGCGATCTGGCTCAAGCGCGCGACGCTGCCCAGCGTGCGCTGGAGGTGGCACGCCAGCTACAGCATCAGGACCACATCTGCTATGCGTTACGGAACCTCGGAGAAATTGCCTATTTACAAGGGGCGCTGACTGAAGCTGAGCACTATCTCCGGGAAGGACAGGCCATTGCGGAACAGATCGCCTCTCCCGTCGCGCAAGCGTTCTGCAATGATGGGGTAGCGACCGTGGCCTGCTTGCGCCAGCAGTATCCAGCAGCGGAACGCGCTCTCGCTGCAGGGCTGGCGATGGCCGAGCGCCATCATCTCTCCGAGCAAGAAGCGGTTTTAACCGTAACACAGGCCCGCCTCTCGCTCGCACAGGGGCATCCCCGGAAAGCGGCCAAAACACTTCAGAAAGCAGAAGCCTATGCAAGGACGCAGCAGCTCTTCTGGCTGTTGGGCGAGACGCTCAATGTACAGGGGGAAGTCGCTTTAACGCTCGGGTACGTGAAGGCCGCGCAAGGAGCCTTCACGGAAGCGCAGGCCATCGGCAAGGCGATTCAATCGTGCCTGTGTCTGGCACTGGCGACCTACGGTCTGGCTCGGGTCGCGGCGCATCATGGGCGACGAGAGGAGGCAGAGCGCCATGGGCAGGAAAGCCTGGAGCTGTTCGAGCGGATGGGGCATTACCAGGCGGCAGCGGTGAAGCGCTGGATGCACCGCTGCTCAAACGACTCCACTTGGTGTGCCGAATGAGCAGGCGTCAGCACCTCGTTGGGCCGGAAGGAGGCTGCCGGTCAGTCGCGCCGAAACCCACCCTGCGACACCCTGACTGATCCTGACGCGAGCACCAGCCAGGCTGGCAAAGGAACCTGCACCGAGTGCGCGGGGGCAGAGCGGGTCTGACCAGGCACACCGCAGAAGGACACCGCCGACCATCGAGTGCGCCCCCGCCGCAGCCGTGCCGCCTTGCCCCGCGCCAACCGTTCTTCAAGTACCAGGGACGAAGATCGCTGGGGCCAGACCGCAAGGGCGATGCCAGGCATCTTCCTGGTATCGCCGCAGGAGGACCGGCCTGCCTGACCAGCCTATCTATTCCCTGCGCTCCTGGCGCGCGGATCAGCATCCCATCCAGGGTCCGCTCCTTGGGAAGGGGAATGCCCAACAGCCACACCAAAGCAGCCCCCTTCCGCACGTCCTCGCAGGCAGCGCAAGAGGCGGCTCGGGTTGAGCGTGAGCGCAGCAGGCCCTGTGGCTCGGCGTGGGCGGTTGCCGGAGGAAAAGCCCCTTTCTAGACGGTCTGCTGGGACGGCGCGCTTGTTCTGCTTCCAAACACACCCTTGATGTCCATGCAGTCACCGAACACACACTCCCCCGCTTGGCAAGGGCGCACGGCACTCCTCGTGGGGGAAGGACAAACGAAAAGCGACAGGAGGGAGCGAGCAAGCAATAAAGCAGGCACCCTCCCCAAGGCGGCGGGCACGTGCGCAAATACAGTGACAAGCTGTTAGAGAAAATGCAGGCTGAAGAAAGCGAGGGCCGCTTCTCAGCGGTTATCGTGAGGCGACTGGTCCTGCCTCTCTCGGCAACCTGGCGCTGGACGCAATGGCGAGGAAGCGAAGGGGAGAAGGCGGAATGACCAACTTCTCCCCATATCAGGCAAGCAATATATTCCAGCAAAAGCCCCCAAAAAGACATAAGGAAGACACCAGGAAGATATTCTCACCCCAGCGGTAGGCGTGTACACTCTGCCTAGGAGCAGAACGCGGGGTCTGCGGAGATCCTGGTGAGCGCGGTGAGAGCCACACCCACAGAGTGTACCAAGCATGCTGGGGAAGGAGCAAGAGACGAGCTATGAGAGGCCGAAACGCTTCCATCTGACGCGCTTCTTTCCGATGGTGCAAGCGTGCAGGCTCGCGAGTACACGTGAACACCGTGACCAGATTCTGCTTTGCTGAACAGGATACGTATGAAAGGAAGCGCCTATGAAAGATCATTGGCATGGCAAACATATCGTTTCTATCGTCGTCCTGCTTGTGGTAGGAGTGGCGAGCCTCTGCCTCACCAACGGGGGAACACCCGCTCATGCCGCTGCTCCGCTGAAGCCCTTCACCGGCTATGAAGGCCACCATGATGGTCCAATCTGGGCAGGCTACGAAGCCGTCGATTGGTATAGCTATCAAGAAATCAACGGGCACTGGGCCGTGCGGAGCGTCAATGGCCTGGTTGGCGATGCTGCTCAATGGATTGGTTTTAATGGTGATCCCAATTGGGTGCCCAGTGACTGGAGCGGTCCACTGGTCCAGATTGGTACGGACTCGGTTTTACAAGTGAATCAGGATCGCTCCTGTATAGGAGGACCCAACCCGCTGCCACCTTACTTTGCCTGGGCAGAGGTGATTGGGCACGGGGCTCAGGATCTGCTTGGTGGCTGTGGCGAGTATCTGTTTGCGGTAAATCCTGGCGACCAGATTACCGCCTCCATCACAATCAACGGCAATTACGCCTATCTGGCAATTAACGATACCACTAACGGCCAGGATCGGGTCATTTCCTTTAACAATGGGCAGAACTTGAGCGAGTATACGGCGGAATGGATTATCGAGCGTTCCGGATGGAACTGTCCGCCCAGGCTGGCCGATTTTGGCACTGCCACGTTTACCAACGCCTTGGTGAAAGCAGGCAATAACGTCTGGTATCCCATCACCTATAACAGCTATGTCATTGATGACATGGTATCAAACACACCCATCCTCCTGGCACAGACTTCAGGACTGTCTTCAGGTAATACTGTCTTCAGTGTCCAATGGCTCTCCGTAGGAAGTGATAAGGACCCGCTCTGCACACCCTAAAGCTGCAAGATATCTGTCGTATGGACAAATGAACCTCACTCTTGGTGGAAGGACGCTCCAGTGTATCTGCGGCGAGAGCGATTGTTCCGTCCTGTGTCCAGCGAGCGCTGGAGCGCTCTCACAGGCCACATCTCCAGGGCTGAAGAGGTGGCCTGCCCTCTTTCTGGTCGTCCCGCTTCTGCGAACCAATAGAACCATGCGGTAATAATCGCAGCGACGGTGATCTGGGCCACCACAAACAGGACAAAGAGCCACGCGCCGTCGTAAGGTATCTGGAAAAGGAACCTCCCCTCAAGCATGTGGGCGCGAACACACTGAACAGCCCAACAGACCGAGTAGTTCGGCCAAGCCGTACCTTTTATCTGCTTCGTTCGTTGTTTCATTCGCCCCGTGGTTTCTCATGGTTTCCCCTGCTCCTGCCTGGCCCGAAAGAAAGCGACTTCGTGGGGTGGCAGGCGAGCTGGGCGCCTGCGTGGGCATGTTCCTTCGCTCCTGCCACTTCGGCCTGGCGTGTTCCGCTGAGGGCAGATGGGCTTAGGTCAGTTCGCACGGCGGCTCAACTCGCGTCTCGTCGTCTTCGCGCGGCGGCCCGTCCTCGCCCGCTCGCGCCTTGTAGACCTCCCCCTGCCTCATCCTGACGTGTCAGCGGGGGACACGGTTGGTCGGTGGGACTGTAGCCCTTCCAGCCGCAGCGGCACGAGGGAGAACTTCTGACGGATGGCAGGCGGGGTCAGTTCCGCGATAGCCCGCTCCAGAACGCTCTGGGTCGGCGGCGCTCAAAAATACTAGATACCCGGCCTTGGTCCACATCAGGCCATACCGGCAGAGTCCGCCATATGGTACAGAGATCGCCAAGTCGTGCAGTGTTCGCCAACGGTTACAGAGTTCGCCAAGTCATGCAGAGTGCGCCATTTCCGTAAGACTGCGCCAACCCTATAGCAAGCGGGAGAAGACAAAAACCCATGCGAGCGGGTGGCATGCGGGCATCTCGGAGGCCCGTAGCAGTTGGGATAGAGCCTCCACCCTGGTTTTCGGCAAGCGAGCAATACCTTGCCAGGCCTGGTAAGCTCCGCGCAACGACGACGCCGAGGGGGGCAAGCGGTTTGCGGTGTACCTCCTTCGGCGTCGTCGGCGCGAGCCGTCTATCAGGCCAGGGCCAGGTGGAGCGCAGCACCAGAAAACGAGGGAATCAGCAAGGATGCTCCCGTTCGGCCAGGAGAGAGCACTGGTTGGGGGTTGCCTGTATCGGCAGGTACGAGCCGCTGAAGCACACATACGTCTGGCCGAGCAAAACACTCTGCCAACACAGTCTTCGCCATCAGAGTTCGCCAAGCACCAAGAGGTACGGCCAGCAGAAATGAAGCGGCCCCTCCAGCAGTCGAATGCACAGCAGCAGGCGGGTGACAAGCACATCTACACGCCATTGCAAGCGACTTGCTCTCCTGGAAAGGTGGGCTGAAAGTCCTCCGCCAGGCCCAGCTTCCCAAGTGGCGCGGCTCGTTCCAGTGGCAGATCGCGAGGCGCAGATCGAGGCGTTGCAGGCAGCGTACTGGTCCCTGAATGGGGACTGCCTTGCCTCAGGTGCCGGAAGAATCCCAGAAGGGTGTTGTTAGGAGAGGCTAAATATCGCGGTGCCTTAAAGAGGGGTTTTTGCATTCCGCACAGGAAATTATCCAGGTATTGCGAGGAATTGAAGCAAAGCTTTTTCCAGCCTCCTAATCTCCTTTGCCCTCCTGAGTAGGCTGTGAGAAAGCGCTGGCAGTTTGGACTATTCTGACATTCGCCATATTCCCCCCAGTGTACTCTTTGAGAAAGTTCCTCACTAGCTCGCCAGTATCTTGGCCCTGCATGAGGGATTGCAGCGAAAGTGCTTCATTCACTTCTCCGTATGGTTGAGATGTTCCTTTATTATCGGGATAAATCGAGTGCGCCAGGCAGGCTTCACTTATTCCGTTGTGTACTTTGGTGCTAAGGGCTGCTGCCTGATTCACCTTTGCCATTGCTCGATGCAACACCTCCGGCTCTGGCTTTGCTCTCAACAGTATTTTGAGAGTTTTTCTATCTTTATCGCTTACTGCTTCAGGTATTCCAGTAATGAAAATTTGTGGTTCTCTTGGTTGCGTTGAGGTTATAAACAGTCTGTCTGCTGCTTTGAGTTGTGGAGTATTGTTTACCCGTTCGTAGTTTGAGATTAAGATCACATGCGGCTTGCGGCCAACGAAAGCGCCTATTATGAAGGTGTGACGATACAATATTCCTTTATCTCGGTAAATTTGGGCCAACCATTGGCTCCCTTTTGATCGAATAATTTCGGCTACTTCTTCAAGATCCCTCTGACCGGAGTCATGTTTCAACCAGTCGACAAGCCACTTATGCGTATCAGCACCGCAGGCTTGCCCAACACCGGAGTAGGAGATTAATCCTTGCCAGGAAGAATACATGATATGAACTTGCTTGACCGAAGCACGGAGCTGTAGTGTTAGTGTGCGATCGCTGTTCACAGTCTGAACCTGGAAGTCGCAAGACTGATAGATTCCCCACGGGGCAGCGAGTGTGATACTAAGAGTCATGGTGAGATTCTTTCGCAGAGGGCCAAATATCCTGATCAAGGAACCATACTAAACCATTCTAGCACATCTACCAGGCTCTATGTCGCGCAATGAAACAGGGGGTAAAAAAGGGTAGAACACAGCGTAAGCAGTTGTTCATCATGCTGGAGCTATAATGAGAGGATAGCCGCTTGCTAAGTCCTATCTCGCTGCCCAAGAGCTTATGAGTCCTCTTGTGACGCTAACTCCAGGTGAGAGCGATCTGGAGCAGGGACGCAGCGTTGGGAAAGCCAAGGAAATGAGCGGGTCCGCTCCCGCTTGGCCAGCAAAGGACATTGGGTGGGCGGTCAGCCCGTATAACCGACACGAGCTACTGAAGCGCACTTACGCTACGCCGAGCAAAACGCTCCGCCATCCCAGACTGCGCCACCAGAGTTCGCCAACAGTGCAGAGTGTGCCAAGCAAAATGAGGCGCAGGCCGATATGGGAGAAGCAGCTCGGCCAACGGCTGAGGGCACAGCAGCAGACGAGCGACAAGAGCGGTTGCGCGCCATTGCGAGCGAACTGCTCTATTGGAAGGGCAGGCTGAAGGTGCTCCGCCAGGCACACTTGCCCAAGTGGCGCGGGTGCTTCCAATGGCAGATCGAGGCGTTGCAGGCAGAGGCCGCCAGGGTGCGGGCAGAGGCCGCCAAACCGGACGGATGAGAGGCTGTGTAGACAGGCTACGCCAGGCTGCGGGCATAGACCGCCAAGCCGGATGGTTGAGAAGCGTTTCAGGAAGAGGACGCCACGTTGCGCGCTCACGTCTCCTGTGCCGGGTGGTAGTCCTCCACGCCCACCTGGAACGTCCAGGCCACCGCCTCGGCTGCCGTCTGCACGGTCGGGGGCACGCGCACAAAATACTGCTGCGCCGTGGAGGCATCCTGCACCTGGACATAGCGGGCGACCTTTTCGGGGTCTTCCTCGGGCAGCGTCACCTCGTAGAGCGTGCCGCCTGGGCTGCTGTCGAGCACCACGCCGCCGACCTCTGCCACAAAGCGCTCGCTCCCCATGCGCTCCTGGATGATGCGCCGCACTTCGACATTTTCCTGGGTGAGAACGTCCTCGCGGGTGAGCGTCTCCGGTCTCAAGATGACCCGCTCCGGCACGACCACGCCATGCCAGGCGTAGAAGCCCCAGCCATCGTGATACTCCAGGCACGTGCCGGTGGCGCTGTGTAACTGGCCCGCCGCATCGAGCGAGAGCACCTTGGGACGACGCACGAGCAGCGCTTCCTCTTCGCCCAGCCAGTAGCCCGACACCAGCTGGTTGAAGTGGGCCAGCGATTGCACCACCTGGGTGGAGGCGAAGTACACCTCGTAAAACTGGTGCACGGCCAGCAAGGGGGCCGCTTCATACGCCCCGACACTGATCTGTATGCAACCGTCCAGGCGCTCCCACACGTTGAGCCGTACACTGGCTTCCACAGTGGCTCCCACGCGCTTCCACACCTGGTCCCACACGCTGGCCTTCACGCGGTCCCGCACACGGGCCCACACGCTGGCCTTCACGCGGTCCCGCACGCGGCCCTTCACGCTGGCGTCCACGCTGATCCGCACGTTGATCCCCAAGTCGGCCCGCACGCGGTCATACACGCGGGTCAACATGCCGGGCCCCACGCGCTCCAGCACCTGGTTCCCTCTAGAGGAAGGAACCAGTACCTTGACCAACTGGAGCGGCCCAACCAGCCAGGACACCCGTTGCGGTGGCGCCAACCCGGCCACCGCATACGCCTGGCGCAGCAAGGCTTCGGCCTCCGGCTCATCGACCGGCTCGGTGGAGAGCTGCCTACGAATGAACTCATCAGCAAAGCGCCTGGCTTCGGCTTCTTGCTCCGATGTGAGGGCCTGCTGGCCAGGCTGTATCCGCAGATGATCAGGGATCAGGATTGTGTCTCAGAGTGTGGTGGACTTTCGGAGATGAAGAATTCGGTTGATGAGAGCCGAACACCGACGGCGAAGCGTGGTTTCAGCGCACAATATGAAGGGAGGAAGATCGCTTGTGTGTTACAAGGAAGAGGTCAAACAGTTGGGGGCGAGAGGAGTTGTATCATCATAGGATTGGTATCGTGGGGTTAGCGAATGGGACCGAGCTGCAACGCACCTGGCGAGGACAGAAGGGCAGCATCTGCCTCTTTAAGCTTGCGCATCGAGTCCTGACTGAAATACCGTCGCTCGATCTGCCATTCATCGTCGATTTCCATCAGGACCGATCCCACCAAGCGAATGACGGACCCTTGATCCGGAAAGATCCCGACAATATCGGTGCGTCGCTTGACTTCGCGGTTGAGCCGCTCTAAGGGGTTGGTTGAGTAGAGGCGGGTCCAATGTTCGGGCGGAAACGCCATATAGGCGAGGATATCATCTTTGGCGTCAGCGAGCACCTTGGCGGCTTGCGGCCAGCGCCCATCCAGGGCTTTGACCACTTCGTGCAGTTGCTGTCCTGCTGCCTGCCGATGCGGCTGCGTGAAGATGGTGCGCACGGCAGCAGCCACCATCGCTTTGTCCCCTTGAGGGACATGCCCAAGCAGATTCCGCAAGCAATGGACCCGACAGCGTTGCCAGCTTGCCCCTTGAAAGATGGCTCAAATCGCCGCTTTCAATCCGGTATGGGCATCAGAGATCACCAGTTGCACGCCCTGCAAGCCGCGATCCAGCAAGCTGCGAAGAAACGCCAGCCAGAAGGCGTATTCTTCACTCGCCCCGATATCAAAGCCGAGGATTTCGCGCTCGCCGGTCTCTTTGACGCCAATGGCAATCACGACCGCCTGGCTGATGATGCGATGATTCTGGCGTACCTTGAGATAGAGCGCGTCGAGCCAAACATAGGGATAGGTGCCTTCCAGCTTCCGTTCGCGAAACTGGCGCACAGTCTCATCCAATTGCTGGCTGATGCGTGAAACTGTGCTCTTGTCAATGCCCGACAGCCCCAGGGCTTTGACGAGTTCATCCACACGGCGTGTGCTCACCCCTTGGATATATGCCTGTTGGATCACGGAAAGTAACGCCTGCTCGGCCTGCCGACGTGGTTCGAGGAGGCTCGGAAAGTAGCTGCCCTCGCGCAGTTTGGGGATTTTCAGTGGCACGTCACCCACCCGCGTCTGCCAGTCCCGATCTCGATAGCCGTTGCGATACGTCGTGCGCTCCTCCGTGCGTTCGTAGCGGCCAGCGCCAATCTGTTGCTTGACCTCGATCTCCATCAGCAACGCGGACATCACGCGGACCGCCTCCCGCAAGAAATCGGGATCGAGTCCAGCACCAATCTGGCGCAGATATGCCAGGATCGTTTCTGTCGGGTCCGTCATACCGCCGTCACTTTCGTGGTTTCAGTCAGGAGCCGCCCTTCGGAGCATCTGCCACCTCATGCATTTCCGCGTGCCGGGGGTTGGCGCACGATGCCTTCCCGCCACGCGAAGATCGCCGCCTGGGTGCGGTCCACGAGGTGCAGTTTACCCAGGAGATTCGTCACGTGGGTCTTGACCGTTCCTTCGCCGATGACGAGTCGCTCCGCGATCTGCGCGTTGCTCAGCCCCTCGGCGATCAGCCGGAGCACGTCCAACTCACGGTCGCTGAGTTCGGTGAACGGATTGATCGTTGGCTTTCGTCCTCCCCGCATCTCCTGCGCCAACCGTGCTGCGATACGCGGATGGAGCACCGCTTCATTGTGCGCAGCCTTGCGAATGGCTGCCGCGATCTCCTCGGCACCGGCATCCTTCAGCAGATAGGAGAGCGCGCCGGCACGGAGCGCCGGAAAGAGGTGTTCGTCGGTGAGGAACGACGTCAGGACGATGACCTGCGTGCTCGGACGAATCTGCTTGATCCGTCGCGTGATCTCCACGCCATCCATTTCGGGCATCACCAGATCCACCAGCACCACCATTGGCGCGTAAGCCGTGACGAGGTGCATGGCCTCTGCCCCCGTCCCCGCCTCGCCGATGACGTTGATATCGGGCTGCGCTGCCAGGAAGGCCCGCACGCCCTGGCGCACCACCGCATGATCATCGACCAGGCACACTGTAATTGCTTCAGGCATCGTCATCTCCCCCCTGTCGGCGAGACATCCGTGCAGTAATCTGGGTCCCTTCTGGCGAGCTGGCGATGACCAAGTCGCCTCCCAGCGCGGCGATACGTTCGCGCATGTTGCGCAGGCCGAATCCCGCAGTGGCAACTGTCGGGTCGAACCCCTGTCCGTTATCCAGGATCACGAGTGTCACCCTATCCTCGTCCTTGTGGAGTCGCACGGCCACGCGGGTCGCCGCACTGTGGCGCATGATGTTGGCCAGCGCTTCCTGGACCACGCGATAGAGGGCCACCTCCACATCAGGAGGCAGATCGCATTGGCCTTCCACCTGCAACTTCATGGGTATGCCAGCTTGTCGTGACCACTGCTGGCACAGATCGTCCAGCACCTCGGCAAACGGTTTGCCAGCAAGGCTATCGGGCTGCCCGGCCTCAATCAGCGTCGTCAATTCGCGCTGTGCCTGTCCTGCCAGGTGCTCCGCCTCAATAATATGCTGATACGATTGGGAGGTATCGGTGGCGAAACAGGCTCGCGCCGCCGCGATCTGCATGGTGGCGGCGAATACCTGCTGTTTGACGGCATCGTGCAGGTCCCGTTGCCATCGTTGGCGTTCCTCCAGCATGGCCATCCGGTGTTGGGTCGCCACCAGCGCGTGGAGTTGCTCGGCCATGTGATTGAGATCCTGCGCCAACTGCCCTACTTCATCGTGCGATGCATCACGCACGGCAGCCTGGAAATTGCCCTGGCTCCAGGCGCCCGCCGCCAGCGTAATGCGGCGCAGGCGGCGCGTGATGCTCCTGGAGATCAGCACCCCGGTGATGGTGCCGATGACCGTCGCCAGCAGGACAAAGTAGAAGGCTGCCGGTTGCAGATTGCGCAGAAAAATCGAGACAAGTTCCCCTCCATTGCTGAAGCTGATCGTCTGGCCTCCTCCAACGCCTGGCTCAGCGATGAAGGCGACGAGCGTGCCAAGCACCTGCCTGGCCTTTCCCAGGACGGGTACGGCAAAAACCAGCCGCTCCTCTGGGCCAGGACTCACCGTATGTATCGGCCCCGGATCGCCCGACAGCGCGGCATAGATCGTTTCCTGAATTGGGGCTGGCGCGAGTACCCCGGCTGCCTGCGCCGCGTCGGCAGCCACACATTGTCCTGCTTCGCTCGTAACGCGTTTCGGCGAGCTACAGAAAGCGGCTGCCAAGACCTGCCCATGTTGGCCCACAACGGCCATGAACGAAGGCTGAGCGTAGTTGATGGCATGGAAGAGTGGACCTGGAAGCCAGCGCTGCATGGCTTCCAGGTCCGGCGGCGTCTCTTCCAGATAGGGCGCGACCTGCGGCGCCTCGCGCTGCTCCAGCGTAGTATTGAAAGGGACACTTGTTATTTGCCACACGTTCTGCACCTCTTGAAGAAATGCACCAACCGTTGTCGCTGCTTCAAGCGTCAGGGCGGCTAGCAGCGTCACCAGAAAATAGGAAACCGTGACCCGCCAGTAGAGGCCCCCAAAGTGCCAGCGTTCGCTCTTTGCTCTATCCATGCCGTACTCCTCTTCATGCAAGCCGCGATGCCGATCAACAGCGCTGATGCCAGTATGCCATAGAAGACCAGCTTCAGTCATCCATCCTGGCAGAGCGCCATCTCGCTTGTAGCGGCTTCGCCGTTTGGGCTACTCGTAGCGCAGCATATCCGCAATGCGCACGCGCGAGGCACGCAGCGCTGGAACGATGCTTGCCAGCGTGGCGATGATGAACACGGCGGCCAGCATCACGAGAAAGGCGGAGGGCGCGACGAGGAAATCCACTCGCAGCACCAGCTTGCTCATCACCTGCACGAACCCATAGGCCAGCGGCAGCCCCAGCAGCGCGCCTAGCAGCCAGGCGATGCCGCCCAGGGCTATCCCTTCGACCCAGAAGACGCGCGCCACCCGCCAGGCGCTTGCGCCCATCGAGCGCAGCAGGCCAATCTCGCGTTGCCGTTCCAGCACCGAGGCTGCCAGCGCGTTCGCCAGCCCCAGGATGCCCACCGCTGCCACAATCAGCGCCACGCTGTAGAGCAGGGCATAGAAGATCAGCCAGTTCTGCTGGCTCTGCTGGATCAATTGCTGGATCGTCTCAACCCGTTGTCCATTCACATTCTCGCCGTTCACCAGTCGATCAATCTGTCGGGCGAGGGCATCAACGGCGCTTTGCGAATGGTCCCGCGCCTGAATGAGCAGCTCCGCCGTTGCATCGACAGGATCGCCCACAAGCTGATTGACGTTCCCCACAGACGTGATCACGGTGCCAATCTGCCCAACATTATCCATCGGCTGATGCACGATGCCGATGACTGTCCAGGTAGCTTGATTCGCCTGCTGCCCCGGTGGAGGCTGAATCCCTGGCGTCGAAAGGGTCAGGGTATCGCCAACCTTCAGGCCCGTCGCGCTGGCGGCCTCTTCGTTCAGCAGGGCAGCATGCGTGTCTTCAGGAGCAAGCCAGCGCCCGCTGACGATCTGCGGGTGATAGAGCCGGGTATCCTGCTGAAAGCCCAGCACATGGAATGCGCCCCAGCGGCTCTCCGCCTGATACCACTCCCGGAAGCGTTCCGTCCGCTGAACATTGGGCAGCGCGCTGATCTCCGCCAACACCGACGCGGGGGTGGTGTCAGAGATGCCCGTAGAAACATCATAGGAGTAGTTTGCATAGACATTGGCGATGCTCTGATTCGTCGCGGCGGTAGCCGTTTGCACGACCAGGAAGGTGGCCCCCGCCAGCGTCAGCGTCAGCAGCGTCAGCGCGGCGCGCCAGCGCTTGCGAAAGACGCCGCGCAGACCCAGCCAGGTGGTCTGCGACACCCAGGTCAGCCGCTGGGTTATCCTGGCAAGCAGACCACCGCCGCGCCCGGCGCTGATGCCATAGGCGGAAAGCGCCTCGCGCACCGTGATGCGCGTGCCCATCCACAGCGGCAGCAGCGCCGCGAGCAGCGGCACGCCAAAGCCAACCACCAGGCTGAGGATAATGATCCAGGGCGCGACGGCAAATGGCCCTACGTCCAGCGGAATAGTGCTGGCAAGAGCCGATGCCAACGGGTAGCCCACGATCACCCCCAGCGCGATGGCGGGCAGCGTCCCCAGTGCGCTGTAGATGACCACCGAGAGCAGATAGCCGCGCAGGATGGCGCCGCGCGTTCCGCCCACCGCCTTCAGCGTCCCGATGATCTGCGTCTGCTCGGCAATGAGCGTGATGATCGTATTGAGAATCAGCAGGCCGCTGAGTACCACTGCTAGAATCGCCAGCATGCGCAGCAAGGTAAAGACGCCATTGACAGCCGTAATGACTCCCTGATTGAAAGGCTCGAAAACACGCACGCTCAGCACCGTCACATGCTGAGCCTGGAGCGTCTGGGTCAGCGCGTTCGCTGTCATGTTCGCCTGGCTGGAAGTGTGCACCTTGACAGCAATCTCGTATTGTAACTGCGGCTCCTGGCTCTGTGGCGCGGCGACAATGGAGCCAAACGCCTGCTTGATTGCAGCGTCACTCATATACCCGCGCGCCGTGCCGCTGCCCACCGGACTTTGCAGCCCTTCGGTGCGCGCAAAACCGACGACGCGCAGGGGAGCCGTCGTGTTCTTGCTCGTGTCCACCGTGACCGTATCGCCAATGGACACACGCTGTAACTCCTGGTCGCCATATTCCAGCACGATCTCGCCCGCGCCCGGATAACGCCCGCTCGTAAGTTGCAACGGTGTGATGGGCGCGTGGTGCAGGTCAGGGTAGCTGACAATGGCGATGGGTACATGCCCCGGCGCGGCGCTGATCTGCCACTGGGTATCAAACTCTGATTGCATCTGCACCGCCTGTACGTTCGGAACGGCGGAAAGCTGCGGCGTCAGCGCTGGGGCAAGCTGATTCACCGTCAGCGTAATATCCGGGTAGTTGGCTGCCGTCCCCGTGCTGTAGGTGAAGGCGAAGAAGATCGTATCCTGGATGAAATTGACGCCCGTCAGGCCCAGCACGCCGATGAAGATGCCCAACACCACCATCAGCGTGCGCCCCTTCCGCCGCGTCACATCGGCAAACGACTTTTTTAGGCTGGCGCTCATGGACGCACCTCCGACGAAGAAGCCAGCAACGCGTTGGCGCCCTGCTGGCCGACGATGCGCCCATCGAGCAGATCAACACGCGCCTCAGCGCGGGCAGCGAGCGTTGGGTCATGGGTCACATAGATGACTGTTTTGCCCTGCTGCGTCAGGCTCGCCAATGTCTCAAAAACGCCCTGTGTCGTGCGGGAGTCCAGATTGCCCGTTGGCTCATCGGCGATAAGGACGGGCGGATCGTTTGCCAGAGCGCGCGCAATTGCCACGCGCTGTTGTTGCCCGCCGGAAAGTTCGCTCGGCAAGCGCCGGGCAAAGGCGCCCAGGCCCACCGTTTCCAGGCATCGCTGCGCCTGGTCGCGCCAGGCTCGACGCGGTAGCCCTCCACCTCTGCCGAGTTCCAATGCCAGCAGCACATTCTCGATGGCCGTCAGCGTCGGGACCAGTTGGAAGAACTGGAAGATGATCCCCACATGCCGACCTCGCCAGCGGGCAAGCGCGTTCTCGCTCTGGGCGCGCAACTCCTGGCCGGCGAAGACGACCCTGCCAGAGGTAGGTCGATCGATGCCGGTGAGCATGTTGAGCAGCGTCGATTTGCCGCTGCCCGATGGTCCGTTGATGGCAAACAAACTTTGCGCGGGGATGGTGAAGGTCACATCATCAAGGATGACGGTCCGTTGTGCGCGGGTTCCTATCGAGCGGATGAGATGGTCGACCTGAATGAGCGACAGCTCCATTGAGGGTGCGGCATTGCCGAGCGTGTATGGCAAGCAATAGATCCTTTCTCCAGGAGAAACGGCTCTCCTGATGGTGATATCACAAGTATGCCAGCCATCAGGGAAAAAGGGGTCTATCTGCAGGGAGAATCTGCCTCTATCAGAAGATGGATGGTTGCCACACACGAGCACCAATACGGCGACGAGAGTGGCACCGGCATCCTGGATCTGAGCGGTGTGTTCCAGATGCTCAAGCGATCTGCTTCCATCGCTTGGCACGCACTGCATCTCCATTGCGCACAGCAGATCAATCGTGCGCTAATTTACTTGCGAAAGTCCACCACGTCCTGAGACGCAATCGGGATCACGCTATCCTCCTCCGCTGCGCTTCAGGCATCGGCATACCAGTGATGGTCCTTGGCTTTGGTGTCACCAGTCGCCCCAGCACAGGCACGCCTTGCATACAGGGGTCTACCAGGGAATACGGAGCGCGTTGCACGAAAGTGGCACAGAGACACATCCGGCAGCGGGGAGCCAGCACGCCCATGCCCGCTTTCACCATCAAGCATGCTCCCAGGAGAGGCGTGCGGTGATCGTCACGAGGTGGGGGACCTCGGCAGCTCACGATGTCAGCATACCATAAAGAGTCCGCCAACAGGCAACAGAGTCCGCCAAGCAGCAAGTGGCAGCGGCCAGCAGGGGAGAGCAATCCCGCCACCGGCTGAGACGGCTGCACCAGGCAAGCGGCAAGTGTAGTTGCGCACCCTTGCGAGCGACCTGCTCTCCTGGAAGGGCGGCCTCAAGGTGCTCCGCCAGGCGCAGCTCCCCAAGTGGCGGGGCTCCTTCAAGTGGCAGATCGAAGCGAAGATCGAGGCGTTGTAGACAGAGTCCGCCAGGTTTGGTGCAGAGATCGCCAGGGAGGGAGGATAGGGCCGTGCATGCTACCTGGCCATCTGGCTTGCTCCTCCACATCAAAGAATCCCATACGTGCTGCTCCTCGAAGTTAGCGTTGTGGCAGGCCACGCGCCAAGCGGACGCCGGTATAATGCTCCAGGTTGCCGGGCAGGTATGGGAAGTCACGGGCTGTCGTCTGCCCCATTTCGGCTTCATCGCCCCAAGAGCCTCCGCGAAAGACCCGCTCACTTTCAGGGTCGGTCCATTTCTTGAGCAGGTTTTCTCTGCCATCCTGGGCATCATAGGGATAGTGATAATTGAAGTAGAGGGTCGTGGTCCATTCCCAGACGTTGCCTGCCATGTCCTGGCAGCCATAGGGGCTAGTCCCCGCCGGATAGCTGCCGATAGGCGTCGTGGTGCGTTGGCTCTTTTCACCAATGTTGGCGCAGTCGGGGTCCCAGTCATTGCCCCAGGGGTAGCGGCGTCCATCGGTCCCACGCGCCGCTTTTTCCCATTCGACTTCACTGGGCACATACCAGTCCTCCCCGGTGAGCCTTGCCAGCCAGGCCGCGTAGGCGATGGCTTGTTCGTCACCGATGCCCACGACGGGGTGATCGAGCCGCTGGACCTGCGTGGCCCAATCCGAGTCATACAGCATACCAGGTTCTCTGACGACATGCGCTTCGAGAGCGCAGGCGTACTCGGCCACCGTGAGAGGATAGGTTGCCAGCTGAAATGCCGGGGTAGCGATGGTGAACTGTGGCGCTGCACCGCTGTCGTCATCGTTGCCCATGAGGAACGGCCCGGCAGGAATATCGCACAGCGGGGGAAGCATCACCCGCTGCCCACGCAGGATGGTGGGGACGAAGCCGAGCGCTTTAAGCCGCGCTTCGCCCGGTTCCCACAAGGCCAGGAACGCTTCAGGGACCGGGTGGGGCGTAGGGACAATGGACACCTGATGCCATTCAGCGATACCCCGCTGGGACTGCATGAACTGCAGCGTCAGCCAGGCCGACTCGTTGATGGTCAATGTTCGCGCATCAACCCAGGCACGTGGGGTCAGCATGCCCAGCGTCTTGATCTCCCCAATCACCACCGGAATGATAGTGCGGTTGCAGGTGAGGGCCAGGTCGATTTCGTCTTGGACATGAGGCGCTACAGAGGAGTCGGGGGACAAGATGACCAGGAAGATATCGCTGGTGCTGATCTGTTCCTTAATCTCGCGCAGCCGTGTCAGGATACGAGCCTGTACATGGTCTTCGTACCAGACATCATACCCTTCCTGCCGCAGCGCTTCGACGAAGGGGCGACACCAGGCAGCATCGGCGCGGCTGTGGCTGAGAAAGATACTGGGCAGCAGGTTGTGACGCTTGCTTGCTTTTGATATAAGCGGCGATCCTCTCTGTGAGTGACACGATACCAATGGAGTCTACACCAAAAGAGACGGGCTTGGGGAAACAGGATTGCAGGCAAAAGAACCCACCACACCTGCCAAAGCGCTGAGCTGACGACGTGACGTAGCAGGACGTACAACAAGAGAGGGGCATTATCTGCTGCCCCTCGTGGTTACATGCCTGTGCGGCTGGCTTCCCCTGTCTGATCGGCGGGTCGGCTTCTGGTGTCTCTCTCCCACCAGTTGGTGCGGCTCGACGTCAACAAGCAGGCTGGCCAATGGGCACGCCTGTTTCGGCAGGTACAGGCTGCTGAAGCGCGCCTACGCCAGGCCGAGCAAGAGACTCCGTCAGTTCAGTCTTCGCCACCAGAGTGCGCCAAACAGCAACCAGAGTTCGCCAAGCAACAAGGGGCATCAGCCAGCAGGGAAGAAGCGACCATTCCAATGGCTGAGATCACAGTAGCAGACGAGCAACAAGCACAGGTGCGTGCCATCTCAAGCGACCTCCTCTACTGGAAGGGGGGATTAAAAGTACTCAAGCAGGCGCGCTTGCCCAAATGGCGCGGCTCCTTCCAGTGGCAGATCGAGGCGAAGATTGAGGCGGTGCAGGCAGCGTACGTCACCTTGCGAACAGAGGCCCCCCAACCGGATGGATAAAGGGAGCCGTGCTTGCTTTCGAAACCAGAGGATGTTGCGTTGAAGAATTGTACCGGGTTGCTGGAGTGGATGCGTGCATATGACAACTATCGCTTGCCTGGCGCGGTACAATAACCTCAGCAGCTCACCAACACAAGACCGCCAGCGCATTCCCCTGCGCTGGCGGTCTTGCTTCGCGTTGGCACGTAGTCCCATCTAGCGCCGCAAACAAGCCCGCCAGATGCCTCTGCAGCGCGATTCCGGCGAGGCGCTGTTCGCAGTTGGCACTCTGATTGCAGCCAGCAAAAGGTAGTGAGGATCAGTTCTTTCCGACCTGGTGCTGATCCTCTCGCGTCTGGCCGACCAGGCACCCTCTGATCCTGGTCGGCCAATTTTTTTGCGCTCATGCGCCAGCTCGCTATCCAAACTTGCCAATGGAGAAACAGATGCAAGCCGCTGAAGCGTGTCTCCGCCAGGCCGAGCAAGAGTGTACGCCACCCCAGTCTTCGCCATCAGAGTTCGCCAAGCACCAATCAGAGTTCGCCAAGCAACAAGCGGGCGAGGAGGGAGATACCCGACTGCTGGCTGAAACGGTAGAAGCAGACGAACGGCAAGCACGGTTGCGCGCCGTCGCGCTTGTCGTGCTCTCCTGGAAAGGTGGCCTCAAGGTGCTCCGTCAGGCCCAGTTCCCCAAGTGGCAAGGGTATTTCAGATGGCAGATCGAGACCAAGATCGAGGTGGTGCAGACAGCGTACGCTGCGTTGCAGGCAGAGGCCGCCAAACCGGACGGATAAGCGTGCCTCATGGACCGCTACCATCTCCTGCTTTGAGTTGGGGAGAGGTCTTTCCTGCTGAAGCCAGGGCGACGTACAAGTCGCATCTGGCACAGAGCCTGGCGACTGAGAAGGTCGCGGCTAAAGGTGCTGCGCGCCGCAAAGCTCGCCTGCGCGGGCTGGGACAAACGCTGCTCGTACCTGGGTTGGGAAGCTGTGCAGATAGGCTTGGTGGAACGGGGCGCGAGGCGCGGTCTTCAGCAGCCAGCACGCTTTTCTCATGGTGGCACGCCTGGGTAGCTTTCGAAGCCGCCTGTTCGTCATACTCTCTGTGAGTCTGCACCGCGAGAGGAAGAACCAGGATGTCCACTCCCCAGCAACCCCAGCCGGACCAACGTGCCCTGCGCCTGCATCGGCTCAGTCTCCTGTTTGCCAGGTTCGCCTTGATCGGCGCCATTCCCCTTTGCACCGCCCTCGCCATGCTCCTCGGCATTATTTACTATCCCTCCAACTGCAACGGCGACTGTCCACCTCCTCTAAGAGCCATCCTCACCTTACCGATCATCGGCTTGCCAGCCCTGCTGCTTCAGCAAGGACCCTTCGCGCTGATGGGGCTTGCTCTCTTGAGCCTCCTACTGGCAATCACCCGGCGCTGGCAGACGCGGCAGCGCAGAAAGAAGGCAGACGTTCCGCTCCTGGCGGGTGGGCCCCTCAGAGGCTCTGCCGCGCCAGCAGCAGCAGCACCGTTCTCTGCCCCTGCTCGCAAGCCGAAGCTGTGGGGGCACCCTCTCTCGTTGGCGGTGATCTCGCTGGTGCTGGTGGCGCTGATGCTGTGCGCCCTGGTTCCCCTTTCCAGCACAGCCTTTAACGACATCGGCGAAATGGATCTTACCAGCGTGTCCATGGTTTCAGCCAACGAAGGCTGGGCCGTGGGCGATTTCGACCAACTGAGTAGTATAGGCAACGTCCGTGGGGTGATCTGGCATTACCACAACGGTCAATGGACGCCGATGCTCAGCCCCGCACAATCTGGACTGACCGGAGTCAGCGCGCTGCCTGACGGCGAAGCCTGGGCGGTAGGGTACGACGGAACCCTCCTGCACGAACTCGGCGGCATCTGGACACAGGAGGCAAGCGGCACCACCGATGATCTTTACGGCATTGCGATGATCTCACCCACTGAAGGCTGGGTAGTTGGTGGAATCGTCCCAATCGCCAGTGTCAACAATCGCTTCGTTGCTGGTATCTCAGCGCCCGCCGCGCACAGCCGCTTCAGCCCTGCTGTCACATCGCGGGCACGCGACGAGAGCAACTGCACCATCCTCCATTACACTGCCGGACACTGGTCATCTGTTACTTGCCCAGGGAGAGACCCGGCGATCTACCCCCTTGAGAGCGTCGCCGGGCTGCCTGATGGCGAGGCGTGGGCGGTGGGCTATGAGGGCATCTTTCACGAGCGGCAGGGCGTGTGGGAACAGGTTAAGAGTCCAACCAGACTTGGGCTGCGAAGCATTGCCCTGGTCTCTGCGACTGAAGGCTGGGCCGTGGGCAATTCTGGTATCATCCTGCACGAGCAAGGTGGTGTGTGGTCCCAGGCGCTCCAGGCTGATGCTCCCTATCTGAATGGAGTCGCGGTGAGTTCGACCGGCGAGGGGTGGATGGTGGGAGGATCAGGCAGCATGTTACACGAAACCAGGGGCACCTGGTCTCCCGATGCCATTCCAGCAATAACGTCAAATGATTATCTCGATGCCGTGACCCTGCTTCCCGACGGGCAGGAGGGCTGGGCAGTGGGAGTAGACCAACTGATTTTGCATCTCCACAACGGTGTCTGGAGCCTCTATTCTCGTCAGGCTTCCAGCAAGCTGCCCCAATGACCTCCGAAACGCATCATTGCCAGCGGCTTGCTCTCCTGGAAGGGCGGGCTGAAAGTGCTCAAGCAGGCGCGCTTGCCCAGGTGGCGCGGCTCCTTCCAATGGCAGATCGAGGCCAAGATCGAGGCGTTGCAGGCAGCGTACGCCAGGCTGCGCGCAGAGGTTTCCAAGGAAGGCGGATAGGCAGCGCTCGCAATCGGGCTGCCCGGAGTGGCGCATCCCCGAGCAGATGGGGGTGATCTTCAAACCAAGAGGGCATTATTTTATTCAGAGCAATAGTTTAGGATTTATTACCTGGTTGCCTTTGGGTTTCTTCGTAATCTGTACCAGCGTATCCCGAGTGAGTTTGCCAGAGAGAAGTATTTTCATTCACCTACCAACCTAGCATTGATCTCTTCGGCGAGCGGAACTCACCAGGAATTCCTATAGGAGTTTTTGGCCTTCAGTGGCTACGTATCTGCTCAGGCTTTCGCCAGCTTCGGGTGATTTGTAGGACCAGCTAGCTCTATGGTATTTCCGCTGACAGAGAGTCCCTGGAAATCCCTCGCATTGGCCTCAAGACTAAGAGGCTAAATAGGAGATTGGGCAGCCCAACGAGCGTAAAGACGATGCCCATCATTATCCCATCAACGCCGGAATTGAACCCGAATATGTAGGAGAAGAAACATAAGGGAGGCCCCACCAGGAGGGTGATGAGCCAGCTCCAGGTGCCCTTCTTAGCTGCCACACTGAGATGAACGATCAACAAGACCACAGTCAATCCAATTCCAGACAGGGCAGCCCAAGTATTGACCGTCAATAACATGTTACATTGAGGAGTAAAAGGGTACCAACGAATCGAGCCTAAACATTGATCCTTGGCCAATCCAAGAGCAAAGCCCGCTATACCTAACAGCACTATAGTTATCGATGAACAAATGATACTCACCCATTTGAACATATCAGTACCTCGTGTCGCTTCGAATACCGCCCGGTTGTGATCATCCCTCCGCTCCAAAATATTCCTTTGCGTGTTTCTACTTCAGGGAAAAGCCAAGAACATCCTCGAGCCGAACTGGCCGAACCTCTCATATAAAATTGCTGTCTGGAGCAACGGCGTACGAGTGCACTTCCTGCTCAGGAATAGGATGGATACCAGTGTAGACCCACGTTGAGAACATCTGCCCTGGAGAGGTACGAAAAGTTGCCTGCCACACGGAAACTATACGCTCCCGAAAGCCTGTTACGGGCTGCTTTCCATCAGACAACCAAGCCGCTTGTCCGATCCAAGGAACATGGATGAGCCAACCATCCAGCGTATCCCCTTGCAACTCAGCACCGCCGATCGAAATCATCCACCAGCCATCGAACAACTAGGCCAAGGTCTGGATCGCTGCACCGTGGCCACGATTAGACAGGTGGTTCTGATGGTACCCAAGCAGATAGGTGAAAGTGTCCTCCGAACACCAGCACTTCTGCCTCCTTCAGCAATGTGCGAAAAGTGAAATGCAATGCTGAGGTAATCCCTCTGGGAGAGGCTGGCCCAGCGTCTCAGATCGCCGCACCTCCTCCTGCACCGAGTTTGGCAAGATCCCATTGGATGCTTCCTCTTCCTCTGGCTGAAGAGCCTGAACAGAGGTGGGTAACGATGACACTGACGGCAGCACCCAACCAGCGGGATCACCCACCCATGAGAATAGATGCGTCATTTCATACCTGCCCCTTTGTCCGATCAGTCGCCGTTCAAGCCTTTTCCATTAGAAGGAGTACCATTACCATCTGGTCCGTTCTCCCATGTGAGCATAGAAAGGCTGAGCCCCATCGGATTACCAAGAAAATCATTATCCGTCTTCTGCCCCACCCCAGGATCACCTCCCTCACCCCCCAAACCCAAAAATCCTCCTGTAGAATACTTTTTACCCCCCGTTGCATCATTCGTCCAAAAGTCGTAGCCCTTGCCTCCCCGAGCGTCGAGATACGCTGTTGTGTAAGGGCCATAATTACCAGTTGCATTACCAATATCCATTTCCACCTGACCAGCCATATAATCTGCTATATAGTCCATTGGCAAGGTGTTGCCTGGAACATCGTCAGCCTGTCGGAAATACACTTCCATCGCTTCGTGAGCGAGCGCTCCAGCCTGTTCAGTGGTACCAAGAGTTGGATCTAGGTGTATGACTGTGCCATTATTATAGGCACCATCCTTGCCTCCAGCATCAAATTGAAAGAGACTATCCGCATCGAAGGAGGGGTGCGGGCCTTTAAGTGTGCCAATCGAGCGGTCAAACCGTGATTCCTCATAAGCTGCAAACTTGAGTAAGAATTCGACCACCTTCGTCCCAAAATCCGAAAACAG
>DATGID010000060.1:0-102171 GCA_035307385.1 Ktedonobacterales bacterium
AGACCGGACGCACCGAGCCCGCTTCCGACCTCTACGCCCTGGGCGCCACGCTCTACTTCGCACTCACCGCCAGCGATCCTCAGTTGCTCACCATCTTCGACATCCATCTCCACTGGCAGCAGGGAATCAGCTTCCCCCCAGCCCGCCAGAGTACCTCCCAGGTCTCGGCCGAGATGGAAGCGATCCTGGCAAATGCCACACGTGTCCTGGCGAAGGATCGCTATCCCTCGGCACGCGCCATGCTCGATGAGCTGCGAACTCTGCAAACCATCCAACAATCAACGCTTTGCCCTCACTGCCAGGCTACACACTGCCGGGGCTGCAGGACACCGCCCCTTCCGCTGCCAGCGCAAAAGCCCGCAGTAGTACCGCAACGCCAGCCCCAGAATTGGAGCAGTTTCCGCGGCAATGCCACCCGCGCTGGCTTCACCACTGACCACCTGAGGGCTCCACTCCAGGCGGGCTGGAGTTTTCAAACGCAAGGCCCCATTGACGGCTCACCGATTATCCACAATGGGATCGTCTACGTAAGCTCACGAGACGAGTGGCTCTACGCCCTTGAGGTGCACCAACAGCGCGAACTCTGGCGCTACCACGCCAATGCTGCGCTGCGCAGCACTCCCACGCTCCACGGGGATACCCTCTTCTTCGGCGACGACCACGGCACCATGCACGCCGTGCAGAGCATAGGCGGCGCAGCGCGCTGGCGGGTTCCCCTCCGCGGCAAGATCTTCGCCTCCTCCGCAGCAGGCGCTGGCCTCATCATCAGCGCTACCCAGGGAGGGCACGTCGTTGCGCTCACCCCCACAAGCGGCGAAACCATCTGGGATCACGTCGATAGCTCCCCCTTTTATGCCTCTCCAGCGATTCTGAGCAATCTGGTGATCGTCGCCAACGGCACCGGACAGGTCAAAGGGTTGGACATCACCAGTGGCAAGCTCGAGTGGACCTTTCAGGTCCCCGGACAGGTGCGCGCGACCCCCGCCTGCTACGATGGTCTGACACTCGTCGCCACCCTGGATGGCAGCGTGACGTTGCTCAATATACTCGCCGGCGAACGGCTCTGGCAGCGCTCCCTTGGCATCCCCATCAGCGCATCGCCCATCCTAACCCGCGATTACATCTTTGCTGCTGGGCAAGACGGCGCACTCTTCGCGCTCAGCCGACAGGATGGCACCCCCATATGGGCCACCAGGGTGCCCGGACAACTGGCTGCATCTCCTATCCTCAGCGGCACGACGCTGCTAGTCATCAATACCGATGGTACCGTCTTGCTGCTCGACGCTCACAGTGGCACAATTGGTTTTCAGCACGCGCTCGGCGCGCCCGTGTTCGCCTCGCCCGCTGTCTATGGCCCCTGGTGCGTGATTGGCACGCGTCAAGGAAGCCTTTGCCTTCTGGAAGGCAAGCTATGAAGAACCTGCAAGGTACCAGTCCTCTGCTGAAGGCACTCAGAAGATCGTCTGGGAGGGCTGCGTGGGGACTGCATTAAGCATCGGACAATTGCTGA
Source organism: Ktedonobacterales bacterium (assembly GCA_035307385.1). Classification (GTDB taxonomy): domain Bacteria; phylum Chloroflexota; class Ktedonobacteria; order Ktedonobacterales; family DATBGS01; genus DATBHW01. Next base: position 1,511 of record DATGID010000060.1, read on the forward strand.
GCAAACGCTATCTGGTAGAACAAAAGCTCGCCACCGGTGGACAGGCGACGCTCTATCGGGTAACTGATCGACGGATTACCGGGAAAACCTGGGCTCTCAAGGCCTATCGGGCTTCCTCTGGCAATCAGGCGAATGCCCACGAGCAATGGCGCAGCGAGATTGAGGTCTTACGCCGCCGCAAACATCGCTCGCTGCCCCGGCTGGGTGAACATTTTGAAGACGGCGGCTTTCTCTATTTGGTCCTGGAGTATCTGGATGGCCAGACGCTCGAGAGCCTCATCGGTGGTGGCACAGCCTGCGCTTCAGAAAAAACCGTGCTAAGCTGGGTTGAAGACCTCGCTGATGTGCTGACCTGCCTGCATCGTCCCGATGCAGACGATGTGCGCTTCGTCTACGCTGACCTCAAGCCGCAGAACATCATGCGCACTACAGATGGACGGCTGTATCTGATCGACTTCGGTTCTGCGCGGCTGCTGCAGGGCGGCGTGAGGGGCGTCCCCTCCTTGCGGCTTGGCACGCCAGGCTTTGCTGCACCAGAGCAAGTTCGAACGGTCAGCGAAAGTACGGACATCTTTGGGCTGGGAGCCACGCTCATCTCCTTGCTCACCGGGCAAACCATTGATCGCTTTCCCCCTGGTACCCCTCTGGTTGGGCCGCAGGGGCTGGTGACACCGGCCCTAGGCGCAATCCTCCGCCGCGCCACCGCCTTCGATCCGGCCCAGCGTTATGCGAGCATCGAGCAGATGCGCGAGGCGCTCCAGGCCCTCGCACAGGTCTGCCTCACCTGTGGCACCCTGACCCGCCCAGGCGCGCAGTTCTGTCCAGCCTGTGGTACATCCCGCACCGGTCTAGCGCAGGGGCCTCACCCACAGACCGCTCTTGCGCTCCAGCGCTCCGTTGAACTGCGCCCAACGGAGTTCGAACAAGACCGCATCGAGCATCATCCCGTGCTGAACCGACTTCGGCTCCCCACTACCGCCCCACTCAAGCTCTTACTGCTGCGGGCGGAAGGGGAGCGAATTGCCCTGGATCGCGGCTTCGAAGACGGCCTCATCGCCCTGGATGCACTCCATATTGATACCTACGCCCACCAGCACAACGCCGTCCTCACGATGCTGCGCGACATGCGCGGCAACGGCATCTTTGCCGACGAAGTGGGACTGGGCAAGACCATCGAAGCCGGTATGGTGCTCAAAGAACTGCTGGTGCGCGGGCTGGTGCGCAAGATCCTCATCCTGGTTCGGCCAGGTACCACCGACCAATGGCAAGCGGAAATGCAAGAGAAGATCAACGAACATTTCACCATCTACGACTCCCAGCGCAAGTGGCGCCCAGCCGAACGTATCATCATCAGCCTGGACACGGCCCGCCAGACCAAGCGCCGGGACCAGTTCATCGGCAAGACCTTCGACCTGGTCATCGTGGACGAAGCCCACCGCCTCTACAAGAAGTCAGGTGAACCCAACACCGCCTGGCACTTTGTCAATGCCCTCCAGCGCAAATATCTGCTGCTGCTCACCGCCACGCCCATACGCGCCCATTTGAGCGAACTCTTCTCCCTGGTGACACTCGTTCGACCCGGCCAGTTCGGCAGCCGCCAGAATTTCCTCCAGCGCTACGCCGATACCCGCGCCCCCGATAAAGCGCAGCAGCGCCAGGAACTCAAAACGGTGCTGGCGGACGTGATGATTCGCCAGCGCCGCCGCGAGAGCACGATCCCCTTTCCCCAGAAGCGCGAGATTGAACTGCGCCCCATCCCCTTACAGGGCGATGAACGGCGCTGCTACGCCCTGGTCGAAGCAGCCATTCGCCTCGACTGCTCCCGCGACCACTTGGCCCACACCTGGGAACGCCTCAGCACCTACCGCCCGCTCCTCCAGGCGGCCTGCATTGGACGGCAGGCCGTACGCGATTTCCTGCTCGCGCGGCAGACGCTGCACGAACAGCCCCACTGGCAGCAGGTGCTGGCTGCCGTGAGTACCCCAGGCAGCGACGCCAAAGCGCTGGCCTTGCGTGATCTGCTGCTCCGCCTGCATGATCGCGCGATTGTCTATGTCGACCACCCCGCGACCGCCCGGTGGTTGCATCGCTTTCTCCGCCTTTCCCATCCCTCCCTGGAGGTGGCCTTGTATCTTCAAGAACGTGATCGACGCGAGGCGCTGCACCAGTTCCGCCAGCATACACGCGGTGTCCTGCTCGCCGGACGGCCCGTTGAAGAGGGTCTGAACCTCCAATGGTGCCATCTCGTCATCAACTACGACCTTCCCTGGGACCCCACCCGCTTGGAGCAGCGCATTGGCCGCGTCCATCGCCTCGGCCAACTCCAGGACGTCTCCATCTACTCGCTCGTTTCCCAGGGCACCTACGCCGAACACCTCCTGCACCTCTATCGCTCCTCCCTCCGCCTCTTTGACTTGGAAGTCGGCGAACTGGGCATGGTCTTGGACGAACTGGAGGACCGCTTCCTTTTCGAGCGCGCCCTCTGGGACCTCTGGCTCACCCATCCTGATCCTGCCGCTCAAGCCCAGGCGCTTACCGCCCTCGGCACCACCCTCGCCCAGGCCCGCCTGGCCTTCGAACATACGCGCCGCGGCGCTGACACCATCAACGCTATCTTTGAAGGGTAAAGGACCTCCTCCATGCCTACCAACCTCCTCCTCCTCCGCTCGTTTGTCCTTCAGGGGCTGCAAGCCATTGGGGCAACACCTGAAGAAATCACCCGCGAGATTTATCAAGTCACCCTCCCGCCTGACGCCCAACGCATCTTTGCTAATCAAAAGCAGCTCCTCTTCACCTTCCAGCGCGAAGCCCAATTTGATTACCCCGATGCCGAACTCGTCACGATTGGCGGCAACCTCCTCAATCATCTGATCGATGTTTTGCGCAAGCGGGCACAAGCTGCTACGGTCATGCTGATTAGCCGCGACCCCCTTCCTCCTGCGCAATTCCCTTGCCCTTTACCCTTGATGGGCTGCTGGGCAACCAACGCCAGTGTCATCGTCGGCCATGCGCCGCTGACCAACTTCCTTATCAAGACTACCTATCTAACTGATGAGAAGATTGAGCAACTTTTTGAGGTCACCATCGATCAAGCTACTGGACACCTGGAACTCAACAGTGATGAATTCGGCAAGTTACTGCACCAGCCTTTGAAAACTGGTCGACCCAGCGAGCATATCTTTGCACAAATTGATGAGGCGGCGGCCTTGCGCCAGGCGTTTGATGCGGTGCAGCCGACGGTACGCCAGCGTTCCCAGGCCATCGAAGCCACCGTTTCGCGCCATCTTGATGAAGAATTGGCGCGCATACGGGCCTATTATGCCTCGACAGTTTCCGGAGCACGGCCACTTGATAATGAGAGTGCAGACATGCTCAGCGCTGAAGAGATAGCCGAAATGAAAGCCAAGCAAGAGCGCCAGCGAGAGGAACAACAGCAGTTAGAGGCTGAAAGAGATCATAAGCTAGATATGGCCCGCGAACGCTATCGCCTTGTGGTTCGCACCAGCCTCCTGGAAGCCATCACCATCTTCCGCCCGCAGCACCGCTACACCTTTCAGATTAACGCTGACCGGTCAGCCTCACCAGGCGCTTGGCTGCCGCTCATCATTGATGTGGACCCATCGAGTGGCGCTCATCGCCTGCCAACGTGTGGCTCATGTGGCGGCAGTATGGCGCAGGTCTGCTATTGTGAGCGCAAACCCCATCTGGTCTGCCAGGCATGCGTCCAGGTATGCACAAGCTGCGGACACGGGCGCTGTAGCGAGCACTCTCTTGTCGCTTGCTCAGTAGATGGCGCAAGCGTTTGTGACACCTGCCTGAACGAAGCTGAAGACTGCGGACACCATACGTGCCCCGACCATCGTCTGCGCTGTGCTGTCTCGAACAAAGCAGTTTGTGTCACCTGTGCCCGCACCTGCTTTGGTTGTGGACAATCCATTTGTCCCTCCCATACCCTCGCCTGCCACATTGACCAGACCCCGCTCTGCGTCAACTGCGTGGTACGCTGCGCGCGTTGCAATGAAGCTACCTGCGCCAAAGATCAGGTGCACTGCCGTACATGCGGTGAGATTAGTTGCAGCGCCTGTGCCTCACGCTGCTCCGACCCAAATTGCCGCCGCTATCACTGCAACATCCATCTCCAGACCTGCGCAACCCCTGGCTGTACTGGTCGCTTTTGCTCAAGCTGTGTCAAACCCTGTGCCCAATGCGGGCGTTCCCATTGTTTAACCCATACGCTCACGTGTCACGAATGCAAACAATCAGTGGGCAATGGCTGCGCTGCTCTCTGCGCCAGTCATGGGCATCCGCTCTGTCACAAACACGCCCTGCCCTGCAACGTCTGCAATCAACTGGCTTGCCCCCAGGGTCTGACCAACTGCCACTCATGCGGGCGGGCCACCTGCAGCAAGCATACCCAGGTCTGCAACATCGATAGGCAGCCGCTCTGCCCGTCCTGTTCTGGGGCTTGCACCACTTGCAACGCCATCCACTGCGTTGGCAACCACCTCACAACATGCAGCGATTGTGGGCGCCGGCATTGCCCTGCGCATATCGTGGCCTGTCATGTAGATGGCAAATTCTTCTGCATTCAACACCAGGCCGTATGTGCCATCTGCGGGCAGCACCACTGCCTACAGCATACCCACACCTGCGACCTCTGCAACCAGCCAATATGCTCAACCTGCCTGAGCGCAAAAGGAATCTGTCAACTGTGCGCATCATTGCAGAGCATTCCGGCCAACGATCCACGTATCCTGCAAGCGCACCCTGCCATAAACGCGGCAGGCGTCCGCCCAAAATCAGTGTCCGCCTGGCTAATAGCCGAAACATCAGGACGCCGCATCATCGTCGCTCGTATGCTGCTACGCCATCACCTCTTTGTATTCCGTCCCTCGGACGGCGCTCCACAAGCCCATCGTTCCTTTAGCCTTCTTCAGAGCAACCTCTTTCCATCCCCCTGAGGATACTTTGCCATGAGTTACACTGAAAGCTTGTCTACTGGGGAGAAACGTCGGGCTATTCTTATTGCTCCGATAACAGCCTAAGCGCCTTTTTCCACTCGTCCGGAGTATTGGCGTTAAACGTCGAGAGATGCCCTGGGTCCAGGCGATCAAGCTCTGCGCCTTCCACCACATGAACCACCAACCTGGACAGAAAGCGCTGCACCCGAAGATCGCCAGCACGAAGCTGCGCCTCCAATGCTGGCAAACAGCGATGTTGATAGACAGCATGTAACGGGTGCATTTCTCCATCAGCCCCCACCACCACTGCATCATATCCAGGAGCCAGCGCAATGAGATAACGCAGCAACGCCAGATTCAAGAAAGGCATATCACAGCCCACCACCAGAACCACCTCACCCGCCAGCCCCCACAGTGCCGTCGCTATCCCGCCAAGTGGCCCCTGCTGCGGCCAGCGATCAGGAAGAATGGGAACATCAGAGACCAGTGTCGCGCGGTCAGGTGGCCCAATGACAGAGACATCCTCTGTAATCGAACTCAGCACCCGAACCGTGCGCCTCAACAAAGGCTCTCCTTCAATGAGCAGCGCTGCTTTATCACTGCCCATTCGCCGACTCTGCCCTCCAGCAAGGACAGCGCCGCTCACCCGCCTTGCCATCGGCTATTTGCCTCTTCCTGCTTGCTTCAGCAGAACAACTATGATAGAGTTTTAGGGAAGCTTTTTATTCACAAGCCAACTGCAATGCTCAAAACACAGAGGGAAAAGCAAAGCTCATGCCAGATGTCACGTTCCTTGGCACATCCGCCGCCGTCCCAACCGCTGATCGTGGGTATACGTCGCTCGTCATCTCCGATGGGCATATAAGCATGCTGGTCGACTGCGGGGCCATCGTCTTTCAGGCCATGCTGCGGGCCAATATCCCTCCTGAGGCCATTACTGATCTCTTCATCACCCATGCCCATATCGATCACATTGGCGGATTGCCCTCGCTTTTGGAATGCTTCCGCCTTTCAGGGCGACGTATGCCTCTGCGCATCTGGGCACTGCCGGAGACCATGAAAGTCGTCGACGGCCTCCTGCAAACCTTCGCTTTTGAAATACCGCTGCCACTTCCCTACGCAATTCATCTTCAACGCCTTGAGGGTGAAGGCGCTTGCCCGCCGCTTGGGAACATCAGCTTTTCCTTCATTCCCGTACAGCATAGCATTCCCACTGCCGGACTGCGACTCAGTTTTCCCCGCAACGACGGCAGCGCATGGACAGTCGTATACTCCAGCGATACCAAATCGTTTCCAGCATTAGAAGCATTTGCGCAGGATTGTGACCTGCTCATCTTGGAATGCACCTTCCTCAGCAGCAAGAGCACCATCGCCGGGCGCGTGGGGCATATGACAGCCGGACAAGCCGGGCAGCTTGCGCAAAAAGCCCGCGCCGGGGCGTTGGCCCTCGTCCATCTTGGCCTCTATGATGGCTGGAACGTTGACCAGGCCCGGCGCGAAGTAGCTGAAACATTCTCAGGGGAAGTCATCTTTCCCGCTGACTGCAACTGCCTGCACTATTGAAGGCACCTTAGGACTGCTGCTGAATCTGAGAGGCCGTATCACTGCCAATGATGATGACAATATCTACCCCAGCGGGTGGGGCCACACTTGCGACCTGATAAATCACTCCCAGCATCTTGCCAAGCACCTGGCACGTCCCGCTAAATGGAAGCGACGCGCCAGACTTCGTCTGAAACTCCTCGATCTGGGTTGTCAGATAGTTGTTACGGTCTGCATTCGTAGCCTGCACCACCTTGAACCCCTCAGCCTTCAGAACCGTAGCCAGTTGAGTGGCAACCCCTCCCGTCGTGCTTCCATTCTCGATAAGAATACGCGCGCCTTCAGCCGCAACTGTCTCAGTATCATTCGAGGTCAGGCCGCGCAAGTTGACCACAGGGGGCGCAGCACTACCAAAGATTTGTTGGACAGCGGATGTGATTGCGCCCCAATCCGGCTCAATCACATCCTTGCCATTGACAACAGCGCCATGCCCATAGGTCGGCGCGCTCAACACTTTCTGGATAAAATCGGTGGGTTGCAACGACCTGGCAAAGTTCGCCAGCGAAAGTACCTGTGGAATCGTCAGGCTCGTAACCACATCATTCTGCAAGTCAGTCGCTAACTCATCCAGATTGTTCAAAATAGTGCCGCTATCTAATTTCTTCTTTAACGCCACCAACACCGATTGCTGGCGCGCTGAGCGCCCGAAATCGCCCGTCAGATCAGAATGGCGCGAACGTACATAATCCAACGCCTGTTCACCATTCAAATGCTGCGGGCCAGCCGGGATATAGAGGCGCTGGTACGCATAAGGGTCACCATTAGGATCAAGGTCTTTGGGATAAGCATCATCAACAATAGGATGCAACACATCAACGTCTACTCCCCCCAGGGTATTAATCACATTGACAAACCCCTGAAGTCCCACCCAGGCATAGGCGCTGATGGGAATGCCAAAATCATCCTCAATCGTTGCCAGCGTATGGGCAAACCCGTTCAATTTGGGAGTCGACGGCCCATAGGTCTCATTGCCGGAGATTTCATCAAGCTTATAACAACATGCTCCCGTATCACTTGGGATATACATATCGCGCGGAATAGAAACCATCGTCACTTTATGATTTTGTAAATCAATCCGCACCACGATATCCGTCTGAGTGAGCACTGCGCCGCTCTGAAACTTGGCGTCGTTGTCGCTGCCAAGCAAAAGCATATTAAACGCATTCACGCCAGTCAACGTATCAGGCAGCGCCGTAGGCTGAACGTTTTTTTTCGTAGTGCCCACATTGGGCAACGCCTTCCCTGTCACATTCTGGGCAATCGAATAGACTCGATAAAATCGTGCCACGGCAAAAGAGGTCATTGAACAGGCGCCAAGCAGAAAGATCGAAAGCACCACCTTCAGGGCCATCCTGTTTGGACGACGCGCCGCCTCTTTTCCCCCAGGAACGCCGGGCTTCCCTGGCGGGGCAGTTCTCCCACGGCCACGCTCATAGTCGCGCCTGCCCCCTCTGGGAACACTACCAGGAGCAGCAGAACCACGATAGCCATCCTCCCGAACACGCCTGCGCGGTAAGGGAGGAAAGTTATCAACCTCTTCACCGGTAAAGCTCTCAGCTTCAACAGGAGGACGAGAAGGCGGGCGCCGCGAACCTCTCACATCTGAGCCACCCCGACCATCACGCGGGCGCGCTGGAGGAGAGAATAGCTCAGGCGCAGCAGCTTCCGAAAACTGATCTTCATCAGGCCAGCGCTCTTGCTCCTGCCGACGAGCAGGGGCGTTGGGGGTAGATGGAAACGGACTCTTAAACAAGCCTCCACTGCGTGCAGCCTTAGGAGCATCATCAGCATTCTGGAAAGGCGGCGGCGTGGGCGGCCTGGAAAGATTTTGACGTGGCCCTTCACCTGGTTGCGAGGCACGCCGCGATTTACGCTCGCTCTGCCCAGGCAAGCGATCTCGGCCTACTGCTTCTGAAGGTCCATCATACCAGGCGTTATTTTCATCGTCTCGCACTGTTTATTGCCCTTTGCACAACCTTGCCTACCTACCTCCAAATATATACTCGAAGCCGCCAAACCACTCCATTTTCCAGGCAAAGCCTTAGGAGGGCTTAAAAGGAGGTAAGGGTTTTGTAAGGCCATTTTTTATCCTTGCTTAGCATTATACACGGCTGAGTCACGGGATCTGTAACATCATAGGAAAAACAGGCCAGAGGCGTTCAGGATAAAGCGCTCTAGCAAGCAAAAGTGGAGGTAACAAAGCCTGAATGGTAGCTCTATCTTTCCGAAGGCTTCTCTTCGCTCTGAGGAGAGTCAACAAGGGAACGAAGCGCCTGCTGTAACTGTCGATAGGTATTGCGCAAATAGTCAGGCATAACCTTGATATCAGCCAGGACTGGCATAAAGTTGGTATCACCATTCCAGCGCGGCACAATATGGAAATGCACATGATCGGCAATCCCCGCGCCCGCCACCTTCCCTTGATTGATGCCCATATTGAATCCATGCGGCTGCATCGCCGCGTGGAAGGCCCGTAAACAAAGCTGAGCAGTTTGCATCACATCACTTAATGTTTCTGCATCCAACTCTTCGATACTGGGAACATGCTGATAGGGGGCAATCATCAGGTGTCCGTTATTATAGGGGAAAATGTTCAGCATCACAAAACAGCGCGTGCTGCGATGAAGAATATAATAATCCTCATCGCGCGCCTCCGCCGGATGAGCACAGAAGATACATTCATCCGTTTCGCCACCGGCCTGAATATAAGCCATGCGCCAGGGTGCCCATAAGTGTTCCATAGCCGCCACTATATCACATTTGCGGGTTGGTAGCGAGGCTGGCTGGTATGCTATACTATGCTACACTATCGCGTCAGTCACTAGACACATTAGCAGACAAGCCATGATTTATTGAGGCTGAGGAGCATCCTTTGGAACCCATACATCTTGCCAGCGACGCCCCCATCGACCTGCACATGCATACTACCTACAGCGATGGACACTGGCAACCGCAAGAACTCTTTACCTATCTTACCGAACATCACTTTGCGTTAGTCTCCGTGACTGACCATGATCGTATAGATCGCATCGAAGAAATGCAAGAACTTGGCCGCCAGGCGGGCATTCCCGTGTTGGCAGGTGTGGAAGTCACCACGGAATGGGAAGGGAAGATGGGCCATGTCCTCTGTTATGGCATCGAACCTGCTGATGAGGAGTTCAGAAAACTCTTGCAAAAAACAGTAAATCGGCAGCTAGAAAATACCCAGGCGGTTTACCAGGAACTACGGCAGCGCGGCTATGAGTTCCCACGTCAAGCGGAAATTCTGGCGGAACAAAACGGGAACCTCGTGCGGCCTGTAGATAATGCGCGGCTCCTCCAGGCACACGGACAGGCTCAGAATTTCCAGGATGCCATGAAGATCATCACAGATGCGGGATTTCGCACCATCATGGCTGATATGGCTGAGGCAGTACAGAGCGCCCATCAGGCTGGTGGGGTTGCGCTGATTGCCCATCCCGGACGCCGCGAAACAGGGTTTACACTCTATACCACCGAGTTATTAGACCACGTCTCAGAGCAAGTTCCTCTCGACGGAATCGAAGTTGTCCATCCATCTCACTCGGCTGAACAGATTGCTGACTTTCAAGCCTATGTTTCTCATCGTGGTTGGCTAAAAAGCACCGGATCAGACTCACACGGCCCGCGCCATCGTTACCCCATCGCTCATCAGGCCAACTTGAGCGCGGCTTTGCTCAAACGCTGCAACGTAATACTAGATGGATAAATGACCTATTCCGTCGTCACAGCCGCTGTTTGTGTGAACAAGCAGCGGTGCATCCTGGTTGATGGAGGCAAGCAGGGCGGATGAGCTACCAACCATTGACCCCTGGCTCCCTGCTCCAGGGACGCTATGTCATCGAAGGTCTTTTGGGAGAAGGCGGCTTTGGGGCTGTCTATCGTGCCCACGACCTGCACCTTGCCGGGCGGCTCTGTGCAGTGAAGGAGACCTTTGACACGTCCAGCGCCGCTGCCGTGCAATTCCGTCTGGAAGCCGAGATTCTAGCGGGATTAGAGCATCCCTATCTTCCCGAAGTCTGGGACTACTTCGAGGAAGACCGGGGCCTCTATCTCGTCATGGAATTTATTGAGGGCGAAGACCTCGAAAGCCAACTCAATCGTGATGGCCCACTTCCCGAATTGCTGGTGCGCCAGTGGATTTCCCAACTTTGTGGCGCGCTAGCATTGATGCACGCGCGCCAGCCTCCTGTCATTCATCGGGACATCAAGCCTGCCAACATCAAAATACGCACCAATGGACAACCGGTGCTGGTCGACTTCGGGCTAGCTAAGGTCTACCATCCAACCCAGGAAACCGTTGTAGCTGCCAGAGCTGTCTCCGATGGGTTTTCCCCCATTGAGCAATATGGCCGTGGCCGCACCGACGCGCGCTCCGACATTTACGCCTTGGGCGCCACACTGTATAATCTCCTAACCGGCGTTGTCCCTCCTGATGCGCCAGCACGGGCAGTCAATGATCCGCTTATTCCTCCACACCAAATCAATTCGGCCATCTCACCAGGCATGGAGCGCATCATCTTGCGCGCTCTGAGCATGCACACCGATGCGCGGTTCCAATCGGCTTTGGACATCCAACGCGAACTAGAGCGGGGCCACGCCGCTGCTGGACCCTTTTTTCGCGGACCAACCTGTCCATCCTGCGGTGCGCCGCGCAAGGCAGGCTTGAGTTTTTGTGATGGCTGTGGCGCCACCCTCCCCAGCGTTGGAGCCACCGCGCCCATTCATGCCACCCCAACCCGTCCAATCTTCGCCTCGGCTCCGCCCATCCGGCGGCAACACACCTGGGAGGTTATTCCCAGCCCAACATCACAAACCCTCTTTGCCCTGGGTGGTACTTCAGGCGAGGGACTGGCCGCCTGTGGCGCCAACGGAACCTTGCTGGTCAACGTAACCGGCAATTGGGTAGCGCTCGCTTCGCCCACCTCCGACCACCTGCATGCCATCGCCCTGCGAGGTCAGAACATCTGGGCAGCAGGGACACAAGGTACCATCCTGCATTATGGGTTAGGGCGCTGGAATATGTTGCCTTCTCCAGAGGGTGATTCTTACTACACCCTGGCCCTGAGTGCGCCACAAGAAGGCTGGCTGGCAGGAACATCTGGCGCGATGCTGGCCCTCAGCAACGGCATCCTCATGCCCGCAGCCACACACACACGCCATGTTATCTATGGGCTGGCGGTCAATGCCCACGGCCAGGGCTGGGCCGTGGGCAGCGAAGGCTTGATCTTGCGCCTCTACGAAGGTCTCTGGCTGCACGAACCATCCCCAGACTGGAATGATCTCTTTGGCGTAGCCTTTACTCCCAGCGGAGAAGCCTGGGCCGTGGGCGATGGTGGCGTCATGCTCTATTTCAATGGCTCGTCCTGGATACGCGGACCCGATGTCAACGCGCCTGCCCTGCGCTCTGTCGCTTTTAACAGCCGAGGCGAAGGGTGGGCCGTAGGCAATCGCGGTGCCATCTTACGTTTTCTCCAGGGCCAGTGGCGACCTGCGCCCACCTCGACGCCCATACCCCAGACACTTTATAGCGTGGCTTTTTTTCACGATCAAGAGGTCTGGGCCGTGGGCGAAGGTGGCACGCTGCTGCGCTGCCTCAGCTAAGTCCGATTACTCATAACGCAGCACCTCCAGTGGCCTCACCCGGGTAGATTGCCAGGCCACCAGCGCAGAGGTAATCATCGCCAGCGCCATCGTCCCCAGAACAATGGCAAAGGTAATCGGCACCCCTACCGCCAGGCTCGTCTTAAAGACCACCTGGCTCAGCACATAAATCAGCAGCGTCACCAACGCCATCGCCAGCAATCCGCCCAGACCACCAATCAAGCCATTTTCCAACAAAACCTGCCCCAGCACCGTCCTGCTCGTATAGCCCACCGATTTGAAGATGCCCACCTCGCGCCGTCGCTCCAACATCGCCAGGCCCACAGCGTTCGCAATGATAATAATCCCCGCCAGCAATGCCAGTGTTGCAATAGAAAGCAGCATCGTAATAACCTTGTTGAGAATCTGGTTGATGATCACCGCAAAATCGGTAATGTCCAGGATAAAGGCCGAAGGCGCCGCACGACCAAGGATGCGCACCGCATTGCCCACTTGATCGCTGCTCACCTTCATAAAGTAAGCAATCTCGGTGCCGCGTCCACCAACCTTGCTCACCAAATCCTGACTGCCCAGCAGGCTGCCCAGGCGCAGGTTCAGGCGCGTTGCGCTGTAGAATCCCACAATGGTGAAGGTAAACATGCCTTGCTGCCCCCTGGCCGTCTGGAGCGCCGCGCAGTTGGCTTTGGCGCCTCCGCTGGCCCCTGGTCCAGCAAGTAGCGGATTGAGCACAGTAATCGTATTGCCCACGCGCAGATTAAACACGTTGCCACTCAGTTGGACTGGCGCCAGCACATTGGCAGTGCCAGCATCGCTCTGCTCGAGCATACGCCCCCCCAAAGGCGTGTTGCTGTTGCGGGCCTTGGCCGCCAGCGTTATTTGTGGCAGTCCCTGCGAGTATTGGCTCAAGTCATATCCTTGCATGCTGCTCAAGCCGCCGAGGATATCCGTATCGGTCTGGGGCGTAATATAGCTTGCCGTCGGCTTGCCATTAATACACAAGGGCGTCAACTGCGTGGCAACATTGACCACCAGCGGCTGAGCTGGGCCATGTTGCAGACCCGGCAGCCGGGCCAGTTGGCTATCTATTTCCGCGCGTTGGTCCACGGGAACCCCGGCGATGACGTTATAGGGAAGCGTCGTCGTAATCGCATTCTGAAGCTTATCGCTGATATCCTGGCCCAGCACCAAAATGGTGCCGATAGAGAAGACACCCACAAACAAGGCCAGCAGCGTGGTGACCGTGCGTGTTTTCTGGCGACCAATATTGCGGAAGCATAGCTTGACGTTCGCCTTCCAGGTGCGTGGCAGGAAAACGACCACATAGCCCATCAACGTGGCAAAAAGCACCAGCGCGCCAAAGCCCGGAGCGGCTATCGTCAGCAAAGCAGCCGCTACAACCGCGCCTGTCACCAGCAGCAGATAACCCCGCGTAGCATGCTCTGGAACCGGAAGCGAGCTAATCACCAGGACCACCAATGCAAAGCCCAGACTCAACAGCCCCAGCACGATGAAACTGCCATAGACGACACCCAGGCTCCAAATGACACTGTTCATAATGGCAGCAGCCAACAGAAAGAACAGGAACGAGAGGAGCACCAGCAAGCCAACCGTCAGAGCCTTGCTGCCCACGCCGCGCCCCTCGTCCAGTTCGCGCAAAACGTTCTGCGGGCGAATAGTGGCAGCCTTGACAATAGGCAGCAATCCAAAGATCAACGCGGTTGCTATACCCACAAGCGCACCTGACGCCACAGTCGGCCAGTCAATCACAAACGGCAGTTCAAGATCAAGGGCATTCTCGACCACACTCTTCAAAGCATAGCCCAGGCCAATAGCCGCTAGCGAGCCAATCACCCCACCCACCAGCCCAAGCAATCCAGCCTCCAACCCGAAGAGCAGATAGAGATCGCTGCGACGGTAGCCAGTCGTTTTGAGCATGGCTATCTCAACACTGCGGCGGCGCAGCATCACCTGCATTGTATTGACAATGCCCACGCCGCCAATCAACAGCGCCATCAAGCCGACAATCTGTAAGAATTTACGCAAATAATCAACTTGCTGCTCGTTTTGTTGCAGCGCCTCGTCAGCCGTAGTTACGGTGACCAGGGCAAAGTGGTTCTTAACATCGGTCTCGACCTGCGATGCCACAGCCGAGTTTGTGGTCGTCACATTGACGATGTTATAGAGGCTCGCCAGGTCAGACGATACGACGCTCAGAGCATCGCGGGAAACGATCATCAGCGAATTGCCGCCGGAATACGCGCCTTCATCCTTCAGTTCGCCCACAATCTTGACCGTGATAACAGCATGCTGAGTCGTCGTGATGCGAAGGGAAGAACCCAGGTTCAGACCTAGCTCATCAAAAAGCGTCTTCGTCACAATAGCATTATTGCGCGATGCATCTAGAAGCGGCTGGAAGTCGCCATTTGCAGGCTGAAGCATTCCAGGCTCTCCAACCAGCGGATAGGGCGCGCCGGACACGCTGCTGCGCGACGTGTTCACCACGCGCAAGCCCATCGGCAGAGAGCGCCCATCTGGTGTAAATCCGGTGGCGTTATTGTCCGAGTAGGCCGTGAAATCAACAACCTCGCCATTGGCTTTCAGATGAGCCTTAGCACAGGCAGCCTTTTCCGCGCTGGAGATACCCGCTTTCAGGCAGGCAAAGAACTGAAGGTCGGCTGCCGTAAAGTTCCCCGTCGAAGGCGAGATAGCTACATCGCCGCCGTTAATCTCGCGGATGTTACTGGTCAACGCATTGTTTGCCATCAGCCCCACCAATTGCAGGGCAACGATTGCCATCACCCCCACAGCCACGCAAAAAACGGCCAGCGCCGTGCGTCCGCCACCGCGCATAAGCGAGCGGGTGGTATAACTGGAATATAGCTTGAGCTTCATGAATGGGACCCCTCTTCCCCTAACAGCGGGCAGTGTATGACAAAGCTTATGCCTAGTCGTCACGCTGTCAGAGCATCCTGGCAACGCATCAAAGCCAAAAAGATGAGGGGAAGTACAGACACGTACTATCCCCTCCAAATATTCTGCTTTCCTCTACGCAAATTGAGCAAGAGAAGTTACATTTTCCGGCTAGCAGGGTTTAATAGGCTTTGGCAAAAATGGCCCAGCGGCTCGCGGGACGACCACAATAGACGCAGATGCCTTCGCCACCCGGCTGGGCCAGCGGCAGATTGCGAATCGTCGCTTGCGTTTTCGCCTTCACTTCCGCTTCGCAGGCGCCATCGCCACACCACCAGGCTTCCACAAACCCCAGATGCTCGCGGTCCGCCATCAGCCGTGCCAGCGTCGCAAAATCCTCAGCACGATAGGTCCGGCTTTGCCGGAAATCCACCGCCCGCTGATACAAGTTCTGTTGAATCTCTCCTAATAACTGCTGTACGCGCTCGGCCACCTGATCCTGAGCAATCATCTCTTTCGCGCGTGGGCGGCTATCCCGGCGTACCAGCACTGCCTGATGATTCTGCACATCTTTGGGGCCAACCTCCAACCGCAGCGGCACCCCACGCAATTCCCAATCATTGAACTTAAAGCCCGGCGTCTCTTCGCGCCAATCGGTATGGATGCGCACACCAACGCGGCGCAATTGGCCCTCCAGACTGGTAACGGCCGCCGCCACCACCTCGCGCTCTGGCTCCTTGCGCCAGATAGGCACAATCACCACCTGGATTGGTGCTACCCTTGGCGGCATTTGCAATCCAGACTCATCGCCGTGCACCATAATCACCCCACCGACCAGCCGCGTGCTGGCGCCCCAACTGGTCGTCCAGGCATACTTGCGCTCGCCATCAATATCCTGAAACTGGATACCAAAACCTTTGGCAAAGTTTTGCCCCAGATTATGGGAAGTGCCCGCTTGAAGAGCCTTGCCATCCCCCATCATTGCCTCAAGCGAGTACGTGCGCGCCGCGCCGGCAAAGCGCTCGGCATCCGATTTCTGGCCGGTAATCACTGGAATCGCTAATTCGTGCTCAATGAAATCTTGATAAACCTCAATGAGAATCTTCAGCGTCTCGGCCTCTGCTTCATCCTCAGTCCGGTGCGCCGTATGCCCTTCCTGCCAGAGAAACTCAGAAGTACGCAAGAAAGGGCGGGTACGCTTTTCCCAGCGCACCACATTAGCCCACTGATTATAGAGCAGCGGCAAATCGCGATACGATTGCACCCATTTCGCATACATATACCCAATGATAGCTTCCGAAGTCGGTCGAATTGCCAGAGGTTCCGCCAGTTCCTCGCCGCCGCCGCGTGTCACCCAGGCCACCTCTGGCGCAAACCCCTCCACATGCTCGGCCTCCTTTTTCAGAAAGCTTTCAGGGATAAAAAGCGGGAAATATGCATTTTGGTGTCCGGTTGCCTTAATACGATCATCCAGCAGACGCTGCATATTTTCCCAAAGCGCATAGCCATAAGGGCGTATAATCATGCAACCGCGCACAGGCGATTCATCAGCCAGTTGAGCTTTGCGAATCACATCTAGATACCATTGTGAAAAATCGTCTTTATCAGCCAAATCCTCAACGTAATGTTCTTCTGCCATAGAGAATCTCCTTGCTCAAGCTATTCGGCTCGTATTGTATGGCGGGAGCGCCGCTAGCGTCAAGTTTGCCAAGAGCCAAGCGAGCTTAGAATTCAAGAGAGGCAGAGAGCCTGGATAATCGCCAGGCAATAAAATGCTGCCAGTGCGCTCAGCGCGGCTGGCAGCATGCATCAAAGTCAGGCATCAAAGTCAGCCGATGCCTTACGCTGGGGTAAGCAGGACCGTTTCACCGCTCCACCAGATTGGGTCATTGATGATCCCATATGTTGGCTCGCTGAAGAAACTTCGAGGCAGCGACTGCATCTTCCACAGAGAAGAATCGGCAATCTGAACCTGGTTATTATCCCCACCTGTTACCACGACAAAATGCCCCCATGGGCTATCAGTACTGCCGCCCTCCATGCCAATCACCATCGGAATGCCGCTGGTCGTAACCTGTTTTACCAGGCCATCAAAGGTGTAGGCGTGCCAGGCAACCTGAGCCTTGAGGCCGTACGCTTGCGCCATCCACTCCCAGCCGTCCTGGCTCAGCAACCCACCTGAGGCCGCAATGTAGGGCGGATCGTGAGCAAGCAACCGATCCAGAACTTGGCCGAGGGTCACATTCTTGTTTCCCCAGGCGCGTGCCACCTCTGTGAAAGAGGCCGCTGAGCAAACGGAATCCCACCAGTCGTCATGCTGCGCTTGCGAATCATAGCCAGCATCATTATCAGCTTGAATAATTGGCTGGACATGTGCGGTAATCGGCCAGTCGGCCATAGAAACAGCAGCAGCGGCAGCACGAGGCACACTGGTATGAAAAGCGCTAAAAAGCTGGCTGATTCCCTTCCCTCCACCAGCTGTAGTGAGCGTAGCGGCAAGCACGGTAAAGAGCACTATCCCGATCAACCAGAGCTTCAGCTTGAAAGGGATAGACGTGAAACCGACATGATCCGGGTGTGGCTCTTTCGGCACAGCGTGAAGGGGCAGCGTAAAAGCCGGAGCAATCAAGAGATCACTCCGCGAAAAAGGATGCACCCCCTCAAGGGGCCTGGTCAACACATGGGAGCGCGATGGTAGGGGCGCAGCCAACTGTTTCGTGTTTCGCTGCCAGTCTGATTGGGGCGGCGAAGGTTCGTGGCCCCAGGCATCATCTGCAAAGACATCCTGCTCACCCCAAGGGTTCTTATCACGCCAGCGATAGACACCCTTCGAGTGCTCTGGGATTGGAAGAGGATTTGTGCGTTGGGGAAGAGAGAAGTGGGGAGCCGACAGGTCGAATGTGCTCCGCTGACGCATGCCAAGCGTCCTTTTCTAGCTCTGTCAGAGGGTCCAGGAGAGAGGCCATACTTGTTGCCTAGTTACCAGAGCGATAATACCTGAGTTTCCTGTCCAGAGGCAAAACAAAACGGCCAAAACAGGACTTTTTTCCTGGATATTTTCTTTGAGATCGTTCAGCTTCAGATACTCCTGGCGGAATTGCGAATCATCATGACGCTCGCTGCGGATAGTCGGCAAGCGCCCTCAAAGACAGGACAATAGAAATTCTGAACTATCTAAGGTGAATGAAAGAGGTACTTGCATAGTAACAAAGTCCTGGTCTGGTTTTAGCTTCTTTGCCAGGCCAGTACAAGTAGGGGATAGCAAGCACAGAGAGCGGTCACGAGAGAGGGATTTTTCTGCTATCATCTTATGGAAGACGTTTCTATGCAAACGGAGGGGTATCAACCGTGGAGCGCGCAGGGGCTATGAGAAATCCTGGAAGGTGGCAAGGGTGTGCCCTGGCGTTAGGGGGACTACTGCTGGCGTGCGTTCTGCTCGTCTTCGTCCCAACCGGCTATGCAGTGTATCGCTATCGCGCCGCACAAGTTTTTTCGGGCAGCGTCATAGCCTCCGGCCAGCCCACCAAGCTGCCCACCCAGAACGCCGATACCTATACCCTGACACTTCAGCCACAAAGCACCGCGCCAGGCGGCTTGACGCTCGGCTTCACGCTGCGCGACAACTTTGGGCGAACGCTTCTAGCCAGCACCGATTTTTACGCCACCGGCTGCCCATCAAGCAACGTGCCAGGTGAAACCTGTTCAGCTCAAAGCCGCAGTTTCCAGGTCAGGGACAGCTTAGGTGGCCCGCTCCAGTTGACACTTCAGTCCACACAGGCCAACACACAGGTAGCCGTACAGATGCGCGACGAAAGCGCGGGCGGCATCTTTGCCAGCGGCTCTCTCCTCCTCTTTGGCGCTTTCTTCGGCTGTGGCTTGCTGCTCTGGGTGGTATGCGCTGTGCTCATTGTACTCTTCGTTCGCCGCCTTGAACATTCACAATCCTTCCAAAGACGCGGAAACGACACAGCACAAGAAAGTAAAGCCGAATGAGCGAGACGGCTCGCAATCAATTTGTGATAACCCTGCTCACCGACCTGCAACGGCAGCACTATAGTCCTGCTGCCTGGCGACGCTTTTTCGCAGATTCCTGGCGCCAATCCAGAGCCACCGCGCGAGCGCATCCTCAGCTATGCCGCTCCTGGGCACACGTCTCCCTCTTGATAGCAGCCCTGGCCGCCGGAGGCTTCAGCATCATCTGGCTCCTGGAGGGCCAGCACACCGCGCTACGATTGTTTCCGGCGCTGCTCATCTGCCTTGCATTGCAGCAAAGTGATGTCTATGTACATCTAGGGCTGAACTGGCGTCCATCCGATGGCCTCTTCCGCGAGCGGCTTGGCCTTCCTACCACGCTTACGCTGGCGCGGGGCATCATAGCAAATCTCCTGCTGGCGCATCTACTTAGCGGAGTCATTCCACCCACCCATCTGACGCTTGGCGTCTTGCTGATCGGCAGCGCTACTGACACCGCCGACGGACAGATCGCCCGGCGTACTGGATGGCAGACGCGGCTCGGAGGGTATCTGGATAGTGTGGCCGACCTGTACCTCTCCGTCTCCACAAGCCTTTCTGCAATGCTGGCAGGGTTTCTGCCCGCCTGGGTTACCACCATTATACTTTTACGTTTTGCTCTCCCCGTGTTGGGCGCGGTGCTCAGTTATTTTGTTGCCATTCGCCAGGTGAATCTCATGCATACCGCCCTGGGCCGCAGCGCCGGCATTGCGCAAACGCTGCTGCTGATCGTCATCCTGTTGCCGAACACGCTGGCTCCAGTGCGATCACTCATCTATCTACCGCTCTTGGTGTTGACCCTGGCCTTAGTGATACTGACGCCTCTCTTAGAGATCAGCAGAAATCTCATCCTATGGCGTATGCAAAAGCAGCCGCGCCAGAAAAGCGGGGGATAATGGTGGGGTATCTCTTTTCAGGCTATAAATCCAGCAGGGCATCCAAGCCACGCACCAGGCCCCGAAAGCTCATCACACGCTTGATCGCCAGCAGCGTCCCAGCAACATAAGACTCAGCCGCAAATGAATCGTGGCGCAACGTTAATAACTCGCCTGGGCGGCCAAACAAAATTTCTTGATGCGAAATCAACCCCGGCAGGCGTACGCTATGCACCTGAGCACCAGCCATCTCGACACCTCGCGCACCAGCCGCGCCAAGCATTTCTGGGCGCGGCGCGGCGGCTGGAGCACCAGACTGCACGACTCGCTCCAGGCGCGCCACCGTTTCCAGTGCCGTTCCTGAAGGCGCATCCAGCTTATTCGCGCCGTGATACTCAATCATTTCACAATCAGGAATATAACGTCGGGCCATCTCGGCAAACTTCATCATCAGCACCGCCGTCAAGGCAAAATTACCCGCCACCAACGCGCCAACGCCCTGTTCCTGCGCTAACTGATCGATCTCTTGAAATTGCTCCTCGCGAATGCCCGATGTCCCCACCACCACAGCAATACCGCTGCCAAGCGCCGCCCGCACGTGATCCATCACAACCAATGGACTGGTAAAGTCCACCAACACCTGTGGCCTGCCATGGGTCAGCGCGTCGCCAATCGCCTGATCAATCAACACGCCCAGCGGGCCAACTCCTACCACCAGCCCAATATCGCGCGGCGCGCCTCGTCGAGCGATGGCCGCCACCAGCTCCAGTTCAGAATCACGCATAATCGCCGGAATCAGCGCCCGGCCAACCCAGCCAGTTGCCCCCGCAATGGCTACACGCAGACGTGCCATGTTATCCTCACTTACCCTTGCTTGCCTTCCCTGGGACCTGCTGGAACATAGCGTTCAATCCACTCGAAGACCTTTTCGCGCACCTGAAGGCGCTGGCGTGGACTAGCATTAACCGTGTGGCTGGAGCGTGGCACGCGAATAAAATCCACCGGCGCGCGGCCCAGCTTCTTCAGCCAGACATAGAGTTGTTCACCTTGCTCAATCGGGCAGCGATAATCGTTTTCAGCATGAATAATGCGTATCGGCGTCATGATGCGCGGCGCATAGGTAATTGGAGAGCGCTCGCGGTAGACCACCTCAGCCTCCCACGGCAAGCCGTATTGCAGTTCCGCGTAAACAGAGTCAATGTCACCAGTGCCAAACGAACTGGTCAAATTTGTCACACTGTTCAAGGTCACCGCCGCTTTGAAACGATCTGTATGGCCGATGATCCAATTGGTCATATACCCACCATAACTGCCGCCAGTCACCGCCATGCGATTGGGATCGATGCCACCCCGCATAATAGCCGCATCTACCCCAGCCATGATGTCTTCGTAATCTTTGCCGCCCCAATCGAAATCAACTGCCTGGGCAAAAGCCTCACCAGACCCGCTGCTGCCACGTGGGTTCACATACAGCGCCGCGTAGCCTCGCGCTGCCAACACCTGCGCCCAGAGATAGAATGTGCTGCCATAGGAACTAAACGGCCCGCCATGAATCCAAAGAACCACTGGATACTGTTTATCAAGTTCTGCGTCATGAGGCCGATACAGCCAACCATCAATCTCCCACTCATCTGGCCCCATGAAAGTGAACCGCTCAGGTCTCACCAGATCAACCGCGCCCAACAACTCTTCATTCATGGCCGTCACGCGCTGCGGAATCTCACTACCTGGCAAGCTGCCCAAACCGTAGTGATATATGTCCCAGATATTTTCGGGATCAGCCTGCAAGGCCAACAAGTATCCCCCTTCTGGAGATACAGCAATCATACTGATATGATGCTCGCCAGCCGTTACACGTTCCGGATCGCCGCCAGCCGTTGGCAAACGAAATACATTGGTGCTGCCATGTTCGGTAACAACAGCATACAGCCAGGTCCCATCGGCAGACCACTGCGGTCTGGATGCGCCGCCCCAGAAGAGATCAGTCAACATGGCCGGGCGGCAATCCATATCAACATAGCCGCTGAGATCACGCGGCGCGCCACCCTCCCTGGAAATGAGCATTACATGCGTATTGGCCGCAGAATTACGCGGTAAGATCGGCGTCATCAGATATGCGATGCTTTGCCCATCCGGTGACCACG
Organism: Ktedonobacterales bacterium; assembly: GCA_035307385.1. Taxonomy (GTDB): domain Bacteria; phylum Chloroflexota; class Ktedonobacteria; order Ktedonobacterales; family DATBGS01; genus DATBHW01. The sequence continues at coordinate 23,636 of DATGID010000060.1, forward strand.
TCGGCATCGAGGCATCGGTCGTCCCATCAGTCAATTGCTGCGCCGCCTTGGTCTCAGGATCAATCAGCCAGAGGTCTTGTGTCAAATTGGCATCGCGATCTTCGGCACGGTCAGAGCAGATGACGATAAACTTGCCATCGGGCGACCACGCTGGCTCACTGTGATGGTAATCTCCCTCCGTGAGACGGACCAAATCGCCGCCCTCCACCTTGATCTTAAACAGATGGCTGCGCCCTTCCAGCAAACCGCGCCCATCCCAGCGGAATTGCAGGCGCGTCACCACACGCAGGCGCTCAGCCTCATCGCGTTCCTCACGTTCCTTCGTTTTGGCATCCCTGGCCGAGTCCTCATCATTGGTGATCTTGCCATCAGGGCGGATTTCACTGGTAAAAGCGACCCAGGCTCCATCAGGCGACCAGCAAAACTCACCCACGCCGTTCTTCATGTTCGTCAGCCTGCGGGCCTCACCGCCATCGGCAGGCATCACCCAGACCTGATTTTTGTCACCCGCGCGATCACTCAGGAAAGCCAGCCATATGCCATCTGGCGACCAGCGCGGCGAAGAATCACTCTTCGCGCCGCTGCTAAATTGATAAGGTGCACTCGTACGCTCCGCCAGCATCCAGATTGCCGAATGCTTCTCATTCAGTTCCTTATCTTGCGTTTCAAGCGTAAAAGCAATTCGCTCTCCATCCGACGCAAGGCTCATCTCGGTGAGCAGCCTGAACGCCCAAGTATCCTCCAGAGTCAACTTTCTCTGCTGGGACACGCCAATCCTCCAGACGCGCCCACAGGCGCAAAATTTTGGCAGAGTTGTTTTGCTCTGTATCATAGCACGGAGCTTCAAGCGAGGCTGCGGCGTCACAGGCGGGGAAGAAGAAGCAAAGACACTTTCAACACCTATATCGCACCGCTAGGAAGCGAAGGGCAATTGCAGACCTGGCTTCACATCCAGGTCCAGGCCATCGCGCTCGCCCAGGCGAAGGTGGAAATAGCCAGAGACAGCAATCATCGCCGCGTTATCAGTGCAGAACTCAATAGGGGGAGAAGAAAGCGGAATACCCAGCGGCTTCAGTTCCAGCGCCAGGCGCTGGCGTAGCAAACTATTGGCGGCAACGCCACCCGCCAGCAAGACCTGCGCCACGCGATGCTCTTCTGCCGCCATGCGCGTCTTAGTTGCCAGCACATCTACCACCGCCTCCTGGAAGCCTGCCGCCAGATCGGGCACAGAAATCCCACCCCATCCTGCCGCCTGAGCGCCCTGGCGCACATATTGATGCCCGCGAAGATCGCTTCCGGCTGGCACTGCTGGGGAATCGCCCTGCGCGCCTTGCACAATATGCAGCACGGCTGTCTTTAAACCGCTGAAACTAAAATCATACGTGCCCCGCAGCCAGGCACGCGGCAGCTTGTAATAGGGATGTATACCGGCGCGACGCTCACCTGCTGCCTTCTGAATAGCCGGACCACCTGGATAGCCCAGACCCAGGATACGCGCCACCTTATCAAACGCCTCACCGGCAGCATCATCCCGCGTGCGTCCCAAGAGTTCATAATGGCCGTGACTCCGGCTCAACACCAGTTCCGTATGCGCGCCAGAAACCACCAGGCACAGCGCAGGAAAACGAGGGTCACCCTCTTGATAGTCGCCGCTGGCATCCGCAGAGCCTCTCGTCGCTAGATGCCGTGGAGGCGCGGGGTCACCTTTGCGCAGCCAATTCGCGTAGATATGCGCCTCCAGGTGATTGATGCCAATGAAGGGCAAATTGCGGGCCAGCGCCAGCGTCTTGGCCGCCGTCAAACCGATCAGGAGCGAACCAGCAAGCCCGGGACCATAGGTCGCGGCAAGGCCATCCAGATCACTCCACTGCGCTCCCGATTGTTCCAGCGCCGTCTCGATGACCGGAATAATCGTGGCAAGCTGCTGACGAGAGGCCACTTCTGGCACCACACCGCCATAGCGCTGATGAATTTCAGCCTGAGAGGCAACCACATTAGAAAGGAGATAGCGCCCATCGCTAACCACAGCAGCGCCGGTCTCATCACACGAGCTTTCAATACCAAGAATAAGCATCGGTTAACTTTCTGCTTCCAACCTCTGATATAATGCCGTAGTCAAATGCTCAAAACGCTCTTTATACGATGCTGAAGAGAGGTCTTCTGTAGACATAATCAGCGCGTCTTCCTGGTTATCGCTGTAATAACGAGGGCGCTTCCCTTCTTCCCGGAAACCGTATTTACGATACAAACCCTGGGCCACGTAGTTTGAAACACGCACTTCAAGCGTGACCCGCTGCGCGTTTATTTTATAGGCTGTCTGGATTAAGGTTGCCAGTTCAAGCTCACCCAACCCTTTGCCGCGAAAGTCGGGATGTACAGCAATCGTGGTGATATGCGCTTCATCAACCATCAACCACAGTCCCGCAAAACCAATAATCGATGCTTGATGTGAGGGGGGGATGGTCACAACAGTCCGAGAAGGCAGCAAGGAGAGCGGAAAAGGTCGACGGGTGCGGTCAGGTTCGTGTACCCCATTCACATGAGGTTCCAGCAGCGTGCGATCCCGCAACACAATGTAATGCGCCCAGCGGTTGTCTTGTAATTCTTTACGGTAGGCACTGGGAGGCCAGGTCGCAGGATAAGAAAGTTTTTCGATTTCGATGACCCGTGGCACATCAGCCATCGTCATATCTTCAACGATGTAACGCACCTGATTCCCTTTCTACATCTAGCCTGGGAAGCTTCCCTTCTTTATGTAGGTGACGCCCAAGAAAACCTTCCAGAACGACCTTCTGCCTCGTCATCCGGCGCGAGCCGCATAGATCGTTCCGTCCCTTTGCTGGGTCCCTCCCAACGCTCGTTCTTGCCCACATTTCCAGCCTTTGCATTGGGCAGACCATCCCGACCTTCCAATCCCTTACCTTGCTTGCCCGGTAATCGCTGTTCATCGCCAGCAGTGGTAGCAGGACGAATACGCCCAGTGCCCTGGTGAACGGATGGAAACCCGGCTTCTTCGCCTTGCCCCAAAAGTTGCGGGCGCTGCCTGGTACTGACCGTAATATGGGGCCGCCTCAGATAGAGCGGTTCAAGGATCAGCGGATCATCTAATTCGCCACGCTCCAGGCGCTGGGAGGCCAGGTCCGCCAATAAGCCGGCACGCCTGAGGCAAGCCAGAGGAGAAACAAAAAGTGCCAACGCACCCAGCGTTTCTGCCAACTTGCGCCGCGAAGCCAGGGAGAGATCACCACAGAACAGCGTTGGCTGCTTCAGCACCTCTGCCAACTCCTCAGCCGTCACAACCTGATACTCACCCTGACGCTGCCAATACAAGCCATCATAGCGCAGCAAATTATTAGTAGGCAGCGTGCGGGCAATCCAGGCGCCATGCTCGGCACCACCTTCGGGGCTGCGCCGGGAGGAAGCAACCCCACCTAAAGCCACATGCTGGTAGAGCGCCGCATAAAATTCGCCTCGTCCCGCATCCATCAGCGCGCACACCGGAAAACCGGCGGCTGCCTGACTATACGCAATAATGTCCAGCGTGCTGATGCCGATGAGAGGGATACTCAAGCCGAAAGCCAGCGATTTTGCCACCGTCACAGCCACTCGTACTCCCGTGAAAGACCCTGGACCCGTCGCTGCCGCAACAGCGCTGAGTTGGGAGAGGTTGAGTCCACGCTCATTCATAAGCCACTCTACACGACGCAGCAGCTCAATGCTATGACGAGCGCCCACATCCCAGGTATACTCCACCACCAGCTCGCCATTCTGGCAGAGGGCAAGGCTGGCGTGGTGGGTTGAGGTATCAAGGGCAAGCAGCATAGTACTTCCGTTAAGCAATAGGATCAATGAGTGCGGAAAGCTCCAGAGGAGTTTTTCCGCAAAACACCCGAAGCCATGAGACAGACGCCTGATAAAATAAATAGCAGAGAAACTATTCAGGCGCCAATCCCAAAGGCACTTCTTCTAAACTCAAATAAGAGATCAATGTAATGGGCCCCTTGCCCGCTGAGCACCATGCCGCGTTTGGTTTCACTCACAATCTTTAAGCGAACCCGCAGGTGCTCACTCGGCCAGAGCGATTCAGCCTTATTCGCCCACTCCACCACACAGACCCCGTTGCTCTCAAAATACTCTTCAAAGCCCAGATCAAGTATTTCTGTGGCATCATCCAGGCGATAAAGATCAAAATGATACAGAGGAAGACGCCCCTCATACTCTTTGAGCAAGGTAAAGGTAGGGCTGCTGACCACTTCACGTACCCCCAGACCCTCAGCAATGCCCTGGGTCAAATTTGTTTTGCCGGTTCCCAGGTCACCATCAAGCAGGAGCAGTTCGCCTCCATGAAGCAGTTCGCCCAGCCGAGCACCCAGGCGTTGGGTCTGAGCAGGACTGTGGCTGACAACATCAAGCACAACCGGCTGATCTGCTGCCCCTCCCATGGAGGCCCTTTCCGAGCGGAGATCACGAGTGGCCTGGTTGGGTGGTTCCCACGATTGCGAAGCATCCTGGCGCTTTGAAAGCATCGTAATACCCTGCCGCCCAAAGTGGTACATGCTGTATTATAGCACACATCTGGGCTGTCTGACTGAACAACTCTCTTACGCAGAACAGCTTACAAAGTCTTTTCCTCTTGCCCCTAGTAATATTTGTGGGACAGGCGACCTTTCTGGCAACCTGTCCCACGCGATACCCTGAAGTTAGCGCAATTTTGTCCCACACTTATTGCAATAGAGCGCCCTTGTGCGAACAGGTTCGCCACAGGTTGGGCAAGGTGTCATCCCCGTCCCTCGTCCGGCCTCGGGTGACTGATTAACAGAACTGGAAGCCGAAGCAGAGTTCGCGGACCCACCCATATTTGCTCTAGCATCCGGCGCCCCCGGATACATCTCCGAGCGAATTTGTTCAAGCTCGGCAGCCTTTGTGGTCATACTTTGCTCAATATCCAGAATACGTTCGCAGTATTGGCGCAACTGTGGGTCAGTTATACTCCCCTGACGGTACATTGTCAATACAGTATTCGAGAAATCGAGGATGACTTGATCGCGGTCTTGCTTGAGAGTATTCAACTCTCCCTGCTTTGCATTCGCGCGGCGGAGTTTATCAGCCTCCCAACTGACCCGATTGATGCCCTTTCCAATCTTCTGTTTGGCCGTTTCGATGAAATCACTCATGGTGGGTGTCTTCCCTCCTGATCTAACAGCAGGAAGCCTCTATATGGTGCAATGGTATGTTACAAGCAATGATCATAGTCTACTCAGCAGAGCCTAAAAACGGGAGCCACTCAGCCGCTGACTGCGTGACGATGAATACGCACTTCTTCGAGTTTTCCCTCACCGGTAAGCTCTATAGCCACAACATCTACTCGCCAGGAAGCCTCAGCACACCCATGTGCTTCCAAATACGTTTGAGCCGCAGCAATCAGCTTGCGCTGCTTTGCCAGTGTCACTGCCTCCTCTGGCAGGCCATAAGCCGCTCCTCGTCGCGTCTTCACCTCTACAAAAACAATATCGCCAGCCTCTTCTGCAACAATATCAACCTCACCTGCCCGGCAGCGATAATTTTGCATGCGCACCAAATACCCAGCCTGGCGCAATCGATCAGCCGCAAGACGCTCGCCAGCAGCCCCTAGACGTTTGCGGCTATCCCCGTGTACCGATTGAGGCGTTCCGGACTGCTCCCGCTCGGCCATATCTGCTTATTCCTATCATACCAGCGGTATTCAGCCTGAAGGGCAACCGCAGCTCATTACCTCGTTTGGAAGAGGTGTTTGCACTCCTGGCTTTCCTTTCCGCAGTATAACACGTTTGTATTATCGTCAGCTACTATAAGGACGCTTTTTGGCGAGCACTCGTTGCGACATCCTCATCCTCCACTATCTTATACGTAGAACACATCACAGGGTTTGCCCAATTCAGCGAAAGACCAGGGCTGGCAGAAGAACCTTTCTGCCAGCCCTGGTCTCAATAGTGCAATTTCCGCAGTCGCTCTCATGCCCCGGATTCATCAGATGACAGCAGATCAGCCGCGTCAACCCACAACCCATCAGACTCCGCTATACCATCCTCATTGCCATCCAGATCATCTTCTCCCTCATCCTTATGCTTACCATTCGTCGTGGCAATAGCAACCACTTCATCACCATTCGCCAGATTCATCAGGCGAACACCCTGCGTAGGACGCCCGGCCTGGGCGATATTCTGCACATCCTGGCGAATGACCGTACCTCCAGTTGAGATGATCATCAAATCATTATCAGCGCTATTGATAACACGTGCCGCAGCAATAGGCCCGGTCTTTTCCGTCAGCCGCATCGTGCGAACGCCACCACCACCGCGCCCCTGGGTAGGATACTCAGCAAGCGGTGTCCTTTTGCCATAGCCGTGGGCCGAAACCACCAACAGTTCAGCATCTTCACGAACGGTATCGAGTGTCACCACATTATCGCCTTCCTCCAGGCGAATGCCGCGCACTCCGCCGCTCATACGCGAAGCCGAACGCAAATCTTGCACCTCAAAGCGAATCGACTGACCCTGCGTTGTCACCAACACCACCTGATCTTTAGCTCCCGTGCGCTTGGCCCCGATCAACTGATCGCCCTCTTCTAAATCCATCGCAATCAAACCCATACGACGCACCACCGCGAACTCATCCAGGCTCGTCTTCTTGACCTCACCGCGCCTGGTCGACATCACCAGGAAATCGCGCGCCTCAAATTTGGGTACACTCACCACCGCTGTTACCATCTCCCCCTGATCGATAGCAATCAAATTGCGCAGATGGTCGCCTTTCGCCTGTCGTCCCACATCCGGCAACTCGTGGGCCGTAAGCTGGAAGACCCGTCCACGATCAGTAAAGAAGAGCAAGCCATCGTGTGTATGGGCCACCAGCAAATGGCGCACCGTATCATCCTCGTGGGTCACCATGCCCATCTTGCCCTTGCCGCCGCGCCGCTGTGCGCGATACGTACTGGTAGGCAAGCGTTTGATATATCCCTTTTCAGTTAGGGTGACCACAATCTCTTCGTTGGGAATCAGGTCTTCCTCGGTAAACTCGCCCGGCTCGGCATCCTGAATCTCGGTGCGACGTGGGTCGCCATATTTCTCTTTCAGGTCAGCCAGGTCTTGCTTAATCAACCCGCGCACTTCACTAATATTCGCCAACACCTTTTGGAAGTAAGCGATATTCTTCTTGACCTCGGTCAGTTCTTCGGTGATCTTGCGTCGCTCCAACGCCGCCAGCCGTGCCAGGCGCATATCCAGCACCGCTTTCGCCTGCTCTTCAGAAAGCTTGAACTTCGTTTGCAGGTTATGTGATGCCGTCTCAGTAGACTGCGAGCGGCGAATGGCCTCGATAATCTCATCCAGATGATCGAGCGCAATCTGCAAGCCTTCCAGGATGTGTCGGCGCGCCTCAGCCTTTGCCAGATCGTAGCGGGTGCGCCGGGTAATCACCTGCTCGCGGTAGTGAATATAATGCTGGAGAATCGCCTTCAGCGTCAGCACGCGGGGCTGGCCGTCCACCAATGCCAGCACATTGGCGCCAAATGCCGTCTGCATCGCCGTATATTTGAACAATTGGTTGAGCACCGTAATATGCCGGGCGTCGCGCCGCAGTTCAATCACCACGCGAATGCCCTGGCGGTCAGACTCATCGCGCACATCGCTGATGCCATCGATCTTCTTATCGCGGGCCAACTCGCTGATCTTACGAATCAGATCAGCCTTATTCACCTGATAAGGCAACTCAGTGACAATAATGCTCACCTTGCCGCGCTCGGTCTCCTCCGTATGCGCCCGCGCCCGAATCACAATGCGACCCCGCCCCGTGGCAAAAGCATTGCGAATACCCTCGCGCCCCTGAATAATGCCTCCCGTCGGGAAATCGGGACCACGAATAATGCGCCCCAAATCTTCAACCGTGGCGTCGGGGTGGTCAATCAGATAGATGATGCCATCGCACAGTTCGCGCAAGTTATGTGGAGGAATATTCGTTGCCATACCAACAGCAATGCCTGCCGCACCGTTCAGCAATAAATTGGGCAGGCGCGCTGGCAGCACTGTAGGTTCGGTCTCGTGCCCGTCATAATTGGGAACAAAATCAACCGTATCTTTATCAATATCTGCCAACAGTTCATCGGCAATGGCCGCCATCTTCGCTTCGGTATAGCGCATCGCTGCCGCTGGATCATCATCAACTGACCCGAAATTGCCCTGTCCCAACACCAGAGGATAGCGCATATTCCAGGGCTGCGCCAGGCGCACCAGCGTATCATAGACGGCCACATCACCATGGGGATGGTATGACTTCAGCACCTCGCCCACAATACCGGCGCATTTTCGAAAGGACTTCGATGATTGCAACCCCATCTGATCCATGGCATAGAGGACGCGCCGATGCACCGGCTTCAGTCCATCGCGCACATCGGGGAGCGCGCGCGCGACAATCACGCTCATTGAATAATCAAGATAGGCGCCAGCCATTTGTTCGACAATACCTACCGGTTTTACAATGCCAAGTTCCATACGCGGGCAACCCCTTCTTTACTGCTCATCCTCAAGAGCACAGTAAAACATAAGCGCTGAGAGAAGAATCATTCTATTCAGGCTCATACACAAAAAATCTGATCCAGGTGTGTTCACAACAGATACATTCTGCACAAGCCATCCAAAAGCGGCAGCGGACACAAGGGCAGCCATCTTGCTAAAACAGGGGAAGCAAGCAGAAATGAGCAGCGCATTTTGAGCACAGCCTGCACCTGACAAAATACCGCTCTTATTATATCACAAAACCTCTCATAGTCAGGAAAGAAGGGTGATTGCCTGATCGATTGATACCAGAAAAAGTCATCCGACAATCGCTGGAATTCTTTGCATGTCAGCGGCAGTATGGTATGATATTTGCAAGGAGTGGTGATCGGTCTGTAAAGAATCTTCTACACTATTCGAGTTGCCTGCCACCAGGCATGGAGGCACACGCGCGGCAAAGCGCGATGGGAAGCGCCATGTACATCACATCCAGCGAATGTTTCTTCGTAATTATCCTCACAGCCGCCTTTATTGGCCTCTGGCGAGGCTGGATACGTGAAGTAATTACGACAGCCATCTTGCTGGGCGTGATCCTCTTCCTCCTGCTGGGCGGCTCTGATGTCATCTATCGTTTTATTTTTGTCAATCTGGTTGATGCCTTTAGAGCACTGGGGGGCGGCACTGCCTCAACACCTGACTCCGGCTCTGCCGTGCCTCCATCAACACAGACTGATTTCCTTTTTTCCCTGCTCACGTTTGGGGGCCTCACCACCGTTGGCTATCTGGTAGGGCACAAGGCAGGCAAGCCACCAACTACTGCAACCCATCGGCTCACTGGCCTCATACCAGGAGCAGTCAATGGGGCATCTGTCGTGTTCTACGCAACGCGCAACATCCTCCCCAATGCCAGTCTCAGTGTATCAAGCCCAGACGCAGCTACGGTCAGCAATTATCTCCCAGTCATTTTTGGCATTGCCTTGTTGGCAGTCGTGATCATCCTGATTGCTTTGAGCAGCAAAAGCAAAAGCAAAGAAAAGAAATAACAGACAGCCATCTCAGCTATTCAAGCAGGCATTCACAAAGGACTCACGGAGATGAGCAGCGCGACACCCAACCCGACGAGCGCCGCTGGCGTCCCCGCACGCAGGCGCGGGCTACGTGGGGCGTTCTCAAGGCAATCTCAACAACCGCAACAGCCTTCCAAACGCTTTTCCGGCCAACAGGCCAACGAAAAAATTATCTTTTTAAAAAGAAGGCATTGGTGGTTCCTCATCAAACCGGGCTGGCGAGCCATCGCCTTGCTCGGCTTGCTGATCGTTGTCTTCATCGCTCATCTGTTCACTCCGGCTGTCTATGCACCCATCTGGGTGCTGGTAGGAGCCGTTATCGGTGTCGCCTTTCTCATCTTTCTGCTGCGCTGGGCCTATACCGATGTCGCCGATTGGTGGTTTACCGTCTACATCCTCACCGATAAACGCATGATCCTGGCGCATGGCCTGGTGCAACCCCAACGTAAAGAAGCCCCGCTCGACAAGATACAGCAAGTCTACATGAATGTACGCGGCGTATGGGAATATCTCCTCGACTATGGCGATATTATCATGCCCACCTCGGCTGGCCCGCTTGAGGTGCGGGGCATCATACACCCGCGCGCCAGCATGGAAACTATCTTAGAGGCGCTGAATGACTATAATGCAGCCCGCAAAGCTCCTGCCGACGTGCCCATCAAAGATGATACCTTGCGCCAGGTCATTGAAGACCTCGCAAAACCGACCGTCATTGCTCCGCCACCCTCACCAGACCCCGCCCCTCGCGCTGGCTTCATCGTCACCCCAGCGCGTAAGTTTGGCGGGCCGCTCCGGCTGAGCAGCAAAGTCCGCTATCAACCGGACGAGCGCACGATCCAATACATTCAGCGCCATCCCTATGTCTTCTTTCGCAGAGCCTTACCAGGCGGAGCTTTCATCTTGCTTATGATTGCACTGACGCTTATCTTTCACCTCTTCCTCTGGCCGATTTTCCTGATTGGCTCGCTGATCGGCCTGGGCTGGGTCGGCTATGCCTATGTCGACTATATCGACGACATCTATATCCTTACGACCCATCGCGTCATTGATATTGATCGCGGGGCCATCATTTTCTTCGAGGGCCGGGCCATTGTCGAATACGGCAAGGTACAGGATGTCATCGTGGAGGTTCCGTCAGTCGTCGCCCGCACCTTCGACTTCGGCGACGTGCGCGTGGAAACCGCCGGTTCCCAGCAAAAGGTGCGCATGCGCGACGTGCCGAACCCGTTTGGGATTCAGGATGCCATCTTCCAACGCATCAGCGCGGTTAAAGAGCGCGAATCCGTCAATGCCGCAAATAAGCAAAAGGCAGAACTAAAAAAATGGTTTACCGCTATGGCAAATGCGTATCACGAGCTACGCACGCCAGACTTGATCGGTAAACCATTTGAAGAAGCTGCCGACTTACTGAGCAGGCAGCATCTCATCCTGCGCGTCATGGGCGAACAGCGCTACGCTGGAATGCCGCCAGGCCATGTCATCCAGCAAACGCCTCCACCTGGAACGCTGCTGACGCACGACGGCCAGGTACACATCATCCTGAGCAAGCTCTAATGGCTCAAGGGCGCACCCGCTCCAGCAATGAAACGCTCTCGATATGGGCAGTTTGCGGAAACATATCCACCGGCTGTACTGCCGTCAGGCGATACATACCATTGCCCGTAAACAAGGCGATATCGCGGGCGAGTGTGCTGGGGTCGCACGAAACATATACCAGCGCGCGTGGAGCCATCGCCGCCAGCGTGGAAAGCGCGCGTGGATGGCAGCCAGCGCGAGGCGGATCAACCAGCACTGCATCGAAGCGCTCGTTCTGGTGCTGAAGCTGCCCAAGCGCGCGCTCCAACACGCCTTCCAAAACGGTCAGATTCGCTAAATTGTTGAGGGTCGCACTGGCCCGCGCATCGGCAACCGCACTTGGCTGCGATTCCACAGCTACCACACGTGCGGCGCGCTCGGAAAGAAACACCGAAAAAAGGCCCACGCCGCTGTAGCCATCCAACATCGTTTCGGTGCGCCGGGGATGGAGCAAGCCAATAGCCCGCTGCACCAATACAGGGGTCTGGGTCGCATTGACCTGAAAGAAGGAGCCTGCCGAAATGCGGAACTGATGGCCCAGCACCTGCTCAATCAAATGATCTTGCCCGACGATCACCCGCCCGCGCCCTCCGGCCAGGCCCACGATGACAACACCTGCCAGCCCGGGAATCTCGGACATCAACGTCTCAGCCAACCCCTGCGGCCCATGCACATCGCTCAGGTCAGCGGCAGGCCGCGCTTCCACACTCAACAACGCCTGAGCACTCTCAGGGGTCGTCGGGCTGGCAGCTACGCGCACCGTAAAACGCTCGACCTGCTGACCAACATTCCCCTCCCAGCGCGCAAGCAACCAGGAGCGCACGCTCTGATATATCCCATCCAGGGCTGGGTGCACAATCGGACATTCGGCCATGTCCAACACATCATGGCTGGCAACTTTGCGAAAACCAATCGCGCCATCTAGCCCAACCGCAAACTGAGCAACCGTGCGATACCGCCAGGCGTCTGAGCCAGCAGGCATTCCCTGGGTAGGCTGCACTGGAGGATTAGGCACCTTCCCCAGACGGATAAGGAGTTGACGAAGAATCCGCGCTTTCCAGGCCAGTTGCGCTGGATAAGCCAGATGTTGCCATTGAAAGCCCCCCGTCTCGCTCAAGTCAGGATAACGAGGAACTTCACGGTCGGGCGATGCCCGTAGGATTTCCACAATCTGGGCACGCGCATAAGCGCGGCGCTCCTCCGTAATGTCAGCGCGCACCACTTCGCCAGGAATGCCGCCGGGAATGAAGACCGCTCGCCCTTCATACCGGCCAACAGCATCACCCCCGTGAGCCAGATCGGTTAATTCAATCTCTATCATGCGTCCACTGCCAGCCTTGACGGCATCCGGCGCCCAGGTGGACAACCCCTCCACCCAACGCCACGGGCCGGGATAGGCGCCCCCCAAGACAGCCCAGGGGGATACCTTGTGCATTCTATCACACATTACTATGAACTGTCTTGTGTTTTTTCAACAAATAAAGGAACGCAGATTCCCTTCCTTGTAAATGAAAGTATAAGCAAATGTCCAGGAGAAAAACTTCACCCGCATTACCGATTAGGTCGAGCTTGCAAAGAATAGTTCAACATGCAAACCATGCTGACCGTCAAACTGAAACTCTTGACCACTGCTGACCAGTTTCAGGCATTGCGCCGAACCCAACTGGCATATCGGGACGCTTTGAACTGCGTCAGTCAGTATGCCTTCGCGCACGGCAAAACGAGCAACGTCAAGCGCCTTCAAGGCGATAACTACGCGCGGATCCGTGCCGAGTTTGGCTTGCCCGCGCAACTGGCCTGCAATGTCCCCCGGCAGGTCAGTGGCACCTACAAAGCGCTGTGGACCAAAACGCGCAAGAACGCCGAGGCCCGCAGGCTAGGCTACACCAAGAAGCGCTACCGAGGCCTGGACAAGCCACCCACATACGTCTCCCCGACGCTCACCTATAACCTAGGCCGTGATTATTCGCTCCGAAGCGGGCAGGAAGTGAGCATCTTGACACTGGCGGGCCGTATTCATGTCTCCTATCGGGGGTACGACAAACACGTTGCACTCTTGCGAGCCGGGGCGACGATGGGAGCGGCGAAACTCTGGTATGATCGCAGCAAGAAGCGCTTCTATTTGCTGGTCTCCCTACACGTGAAAACCTCTGATCCTGCGCCAGACACCTACAAGCAGGTATTGGGGATTGATGTAGGCCAGCGCTATCTGGCAACGGTAGCCACCACCAATGGCACACAGTTTTATAGCGGAAAGCAGGTGCGAGCCCAGGCAGATCATTACGCCAGACTTCGTAAACGACTTCAGCGGAAAGGCACTCGCTCGGCTACTCGGAAGTTAGTGGCCATCAGCGGGCGAGAGAGACGGTTGAAGCTGAATACCAATCACGTGATCAGCAGACGCATCGTTGATGCGCACCCCGCAAGTCTCATTGGTTTGGAAGATTTGAACGGCATTCGCGAGCGGGCCAAACGACGAAAGAAACGCCGCAAAGGAAGCAGACTGGTTGCTGTCTCGCCACAAGCGCGCAAAGCCAACCGTCACGCCTCCAAATGGGCCTTTGCCGAATTGCAAGGATTCTTGACCTACAAAGCAGCCCTGGCAAGTTCCTTGTGTATGAAGGTGGACGCCCGCTACACGAGCCAGATGTGCCCGCACTGTGGACACACCAGCCCGGACAACCGGCCTCGCAAAGGCCTGCTCTTTGCCTGCCAGAACCCGACGTGCCACTACACCCTCCATGCTGATTTGATCGGGGCTCGCAATGTGTGCTTGCGAACGTTGCTGGTCTGGCAAGACTGGGCCAGCACAGGTACCTTGTCAGGGCACCTTGATGTGGCGAGCGATGAAGCCAAAGCGGCACGGTGGCAACGCTATGCCGAGTTGCGGTGGAGTTCAGTCACAAGCCCATCCTCCTCGGGGGATTTGGGTTCCTGACCAAATAGTTCAGAAGGCCGGCAGATATGAAATACGAGGATTCGTGACTGTCTTTAGACAGCACGACGGCGGAATGAGGAAACCCTCCAGCGACTGGAGCCAAAGCGGCTGAGCAGTGTCGCTCCTACACCCAAGAGCGCAATGAAGATGCTGAGGAGAAAACCCAAAAAGGGGAGAGATTCGATCAGCGCCAGAATAGCCACACCAACCATCGCCTCCAGCACAGGCGAATAGTCGCGACGGGCCAAGCGTTGCAGGATGCCACGCCCAATCAACCAGCCAATCGCAACATTCCCAAGAACACCACCGGCAGCCAGCACCAGCAAAATCGCCAGCGTCACTGGAATACCAATAATGGTCAGCGCTAGAATAACCGCCAGAATCCCGCCGAGCACCCAACTCAACGCCCCAATTGCCAGACTGCGCGGCAAGTTACTAAACATGACCTCGCCAACACGCAGAGTGCGCTGCGGAAACCAATGGGCCAGGGCAGCGGCAATCAACACCCAGACAATGATGCTCACTCCTGGAAAACTAAAGCCGAATGGGTTTAAAAAAGGCAGATTCGTCAGGCTAAAACTGGTGGGGTGGTTGCGATCTATGGAGCCATCTACCCTGGCATCGGTCATCTTCGAAATCCCACCGCCATACGTCTGAACATTGCCTTGAACGTGCGACAAGCTATCAAGCGTGACACTAGCGCCATAGCTGGTAACATCGCCCTGCACCAGACCTGCAACTTCAACACGGCCACCATAACTGGTAATGTTCCCATCCACTATTCCAGATGCAGAGATAGTCACACTGCCACCATAGGCTGTCACATCGCCGGTTATATGCCCTAGTACCGCAACATTCCCGCCGCACGCCGTAATGTGGTCAGCAGTCTGGCCGGAAAAGATCGTGATATCACCTGAAGAGGTGCCGTTTCCCTGGCCGCAGGGCCGCCAGGAACCGAAGAAAAAACTCGCGCCACCAACCAGTCCAACGCACGCGCAAAGCAAGAGCAGCGCCCCACCTGCCAGCAAAACGAACCGATGGCGTCTCACGACTCGACCTCTTCATATCCAGGATGAGGCTCATATTCCTGGTGGCGCATCAGACGGAACCAGAGGACGGCCAGCACCACATAGCTGACGGCGACACCAGCCAATAAGAGTTGATTATCGGCCAAAACCGAGAGCGTATTCACTAGAGATGAGATACCTGCAGCAAGGCTTGCCAGCGCCTGAGTCGCGCCAGTAAACACCTGAGCCGCCAGCGCGGGCTGCGTCAGCAAGACACCAACCACGATGACGCCAATCATCACCGAGAAAATAGCCAGCAAAGCGCCCGATAGAACGACGCGCGTCGAAGGTTTCCACACCCCCGCCAGGTTTGCGTTCCAACCCACCCAGGGGCCAAGCGGCGGAATTACTCCGGCCTGTCCTTCATCTCCCTGAGTGGAGGGTATCTCAGGGGCTGCCTCTTGCCGAGCCACATTGGCGGTACTTTTTTGCTGCTGAAGGACAATCGCAGCCATCACTGAAGCCGTGAAATCGGCGGAAGGGCCATGCTTGATCTGCGATTGCTCAGGGGCGCGTGTCAACCTGAGTTCGACACGATAGAGGCGATGCCAATGCGCGTGGCAAGCAGAGCAGGTAGCCAGGTGCGTCTCAAGGAGACGCCGATCTGCCTCGGAAAGCTCTTTATTGAAATGGGCGGGCAATAGCCCTTTAACCTGCCGACAGCGCATGATAGCCATTCTCCTCCTTCTCATCTTCTTTGATGTGCCGGGCCAGGAGTTCGCGTGCCCGGTGGAGTCGAGCCTTCACTAAGGCTGGCGTAAGCTTGAGCGCGGTAGCAATCTCTTCATAGGAAAGGTCTTGCCAATAGCGCAAGACCACCACGGCGCGATATTTAGCGGGCAACTTCGCAATCAGGTGCTGCATCTCATCTTGCTGCTCGCCCTCCAGCGCCGCATCCTCAGGGCCGGTATCGTCATCGGCTAACCATTCAAGCAAAGGAACGTCTTCCAGCGGCAGCGCTAGAAAACGACGGCGACGCAGTTGATCAATCGCCAGATGCGAAGCAATCGAAAGCAACCAGGTGCTAAAGCGGTGTTCAGATTTGTACGTGCTTAACTGAGTATACGCGCGCACAAATGTTTCCTGGGCCACGTCCTCCGCCTCGGCAGCATTGTTCAACATCCGATACGCCACATGATACACTGGGTCTTTATAGCGCTCCACAAGTTGGGAAAAAGCGTCTTGTTCACCGGCGAGCGTGCGCCGCACCAACGCGGTATCTTCGACATGCTCCATCGTGCCGGTCATTGCAGCACTCCCTCGCCAGTGGTCTTCTTCAGCTTTACGGTATGCACCGCTTGGCCGCCCAGTGGCGAGCCGGGCAACCATCGCTCCTACGTTTGTCACCCTCGGCCCTCCTGTCTCTTTGAGGGTATGGGACGCAAGCATTTGTGTGTCCTGCGTCATATACGCAGCATAGGAGAGAAAGTTGCATCAGCCCACCACCTTTTTTACTCCCGAACCAATCGCGTAATGGTTTGATAAATATCCTGCGCTGTTGGGAAAAAGGCAAGCTCTTCTGGCGCGTTATAGGGCGCGGCTGGCGCTGGAACTGCCGCGACAACTTCCGGCGTGCAATCCAAATCCCAGAACAACTTCTGCGTAATCCACGAATGCACATGCCGCGCAAAGGGCGCCAGATCGGCCTCCTCAGTCACCACGATGACCCGGTTCGCTTCGCGCACGGCACCGGCAATCGTCTCTTCGTCCAAAGGCATCAGCGTGCGCAGGTCCACAATCTCCATCGATTCGCCCGGATGCTCCGCGAGATAACGCGCCGCCGCAATGGCTGACTCCAGCATCATCGTTCCCCAGGTGATAATCGCCATAGCCGATGGCCCACTGCCCAAACGAATACGCCGCGCCTTGCCCAGCGGTTCGGTATAGTAGTCCTCAGGCACCTCCCAGAGTTTGGCAACCTCGGGGATGAACTCACCATCGGGACCCTTCGGTGGCTCGGAACGATAGAGCCGCCCGCGCTCCAGAAACACCACCGGCGAGGACGTGCGCCCCGCTTCCAGCAGCAGCCCCTTGGCGTCATACGGCGTACTGGGGCAAACGGTAATCAAACCGGGAATATCAGTGAACCACTGCTCGCCCGCGTTCGAGTGCCCAAACGCGCCGCCGCCACTGCCAGCATCAGAGATTGGGCCACCGCCGCCGCTGCCAGACTTCATCCGCAGCAGCATTGGGCAATTCCAGTCACCAAAGCTTTGGTAGAGAATGCGCGCGCTCAGCCGCAGCGTTTGCGCCGAAGATTGATGGTAGTCCACAAACTGAATCTCGCCACAACGTGGTCGGCCAGCAACCATACTCGCGCCAGCGGCAATCCCTACGATCACCTGCTCATTCAGTGGGCTGCTGATCGCCGTCCCAGGGAACTGCTTCACCACATCCTGAGTAGCCCCGAAGACACCCCCGCGTGGGCTGCCCACATCCTGCCCATAGACAAAGAAACCTGGGTCACGCTGGCGCAGTTCCACCAACGCCTCGTTGATCGCTCCGAGCATATTGAGTCTGCGACGTTTGCCCGCAGGCGCAGGCGCTTCAGGGGTTGGCAGCGCGAGTATATGCTGTAAGACCCGATCACCGCTTACCTCTGGCTCCAGAAGCACCTCAGCCTCGATCCGCCTCACCTCATCCTTCGCCTCTTTCTGAATCTTCTCTACCTGCGTTTCGCTGAGATACCCTTGTTGAATCAGCACGCGTGCGGTATTCTTCAGCGGGTCTTTATGGGCGAAAGTATCCTCAATCTCCTCAGCCGTGCGATACGCTTTTATATCAGTGCTGCTCGAATGTGGGTCCAGCAAGCCGGTATGCAGGTGAATCAGCGCGGGGCCTTTGCCACCGCGCAGCGCCTGCGCAATCTCGCGCGTCTTCTCGTAGGTTTCCAGGGCGTTCGTGCCATCGACATCATAGGCAATGGCATCGGCAGCCCGTGCCCAGGTCACGAGGTCTCCAGCCCACTGCACCTGCGATTTCTCATCATGATGCGTAGTAATTGCCCAACCATTATTTTCCACAACCATCAGCACCGGCAATTTATGCACTGTTGCCTGTCGGAACAGCACATTAAAGTCATTGGTAGCAACGCCGCCATCGCCCGTACAGAAAACCACAATGCGCTTGCTGTTATCGCGCTTGAAGGCAAAGCCAACGCCCCCAGCAAAAGGGGCCAGCCCGGCCACCTCGCTGAACGACGGCATGATATGAAACGCGCGGCTGCTATAGTGAGAAGGCATATTGCGCCCTGCGCACATCGGGCCTGTTGCCCGCGAATACGCCTCACGCAACGGGCCATAGACATCTTTGGTGCGCTGAAGCCAACCCGACAGATCACGGTAATAAAGCGCCAGCCAATCCTCATCATCGAGGGCAGCCACCAGCGCGGCGATACTTTCGTGACCAGCGCAGCCGATATAAAACGGAAATTTGCTCTGCGTTTTGCGAATCTTTAACAGATCATTTAAGGCGCGCGCCAGTGCCATTGTTCGGTAAAGTTCAATTGGGTCAAGCTCGCCTTTGATCTCCGCCGGGGCTTTTCTGCTGATTGCCATTCACGCCTCCATGTGTCTACGTTGACGGGCCAGGATGCTGCTCCGAATCCTCTAATGTGTTGGGGTGGAATGTTTGACTGAAGAGAACGCTCTATAGCTGCCACCACTATCTCCTTCAGGATAGCAGATAGAACGCCGGACTGCAAGAGAACAGCGGCAAGCAGCTCGCTTGTCAGTCTGCTGCTCGCCGCTGTTCTCTTACAAAAGAGGAATCCACATAAAAACGAAAGTGAGAAGAAAGCTACCGACCTGTTTATGCTGACGCGCGACGCACTTCAACCTGGCCCTCGCGCACTCGCGTCTCGAAACGCACCTGCGGAAAGGTCGCTGGACCGCCACGCACTTCGCCATCGCGCACGCAGAAGCGTGAACCATGCCAGGGACAGGCCACCACATCGCCCTCCAACGTGCCCTCATCCAGCGGCCCGCCAGCGTGGGTGCAGGTAGCCGCAAGAGCGTAAATGGTTCCCTTCAAACGCACCAGCAGCACCGGCGTCCCGTTAGCCTCAGCGCGATGCAGTTTGCCTTCTTCGACGGCAACTTCTTCAGCCACCGCCACAAAGTCTTCGGGAGTCTCCTGCCAGGCGGTGTGATTAACCTGTGTTCCCTTGCCAAAGACCAATTCGCCGCCCAGATAAGCACCCAGCAGCAGAATAACCAACCCAATCGTCGAGACGATAAACCCAGGAAATTGATTGCCCGTCAGGCGCAGCACCAGCGCTGCCACATACACCAGCGTAGCAAGAGTATTGATGATGCCATGCGCGATACCTACCCGCCGTTCCTTGCCATAGGTATCGTTCCAGTCGGTTGTCCCCGTCAGGATCGACAAAACAGCTCCAACCAGACCGACAATCAGCAGCACGTTGGAAGCAGTAGCCATCCCAGAAGGTTGGCCGGTGGCAAGCCAGATAATATCAAAGATCAGCGTGCCCAGCCAGGCCCCAACTGGAATATCGGTTGCCGCCGGATGCACAGGATGTCCGAACGCCGTGCCGTGTGACAGATTCTTGAGCCAGCGCAGCGGTGGCCCGCCAACCTGAAACGTCCCACCTACAAGCTTCTGCGTGCCATCGCTAAAGCCTTCCAACCAATTCTGACTATCAATCGCACGTTCGAGGACACGCCGGAACCATGGCCCCTGATACACTGGTTTTCGAGGAGGTTCCGCTACCGCAGTGGTTTCAGCCGATGCAGGCTGTTCCTGAGCATTGGACATACGTTCACTCCTTCTCAGTAAAGTTGCTGGCATCACATGAAGAGCACTCCAGCACGCCTTCCATGATCGATTGCCCACTATCCTAACAAAAGCGACCAACGCGCGCAAGGGTGCTGGCATTAGCACTCGCATCCACGATGCCAGTTACATCCTAATACGATAAATAGAGGCAAAAGAAACGGCCCGTCGCTTGTACGACGGGCCAGTTTTTATCCTGCCCTTTTGGACAGGTCATCTCTGCGTACAGGTTGCTTTCAAAGGGACTCAAACAACCAGATTAATCAACTTGCCAGGAACATAAATCACCTTCTTTGGCGCTTCCCCTCCCAGCAGCTTTTGCACACGCTCGCTCGCCAGCGCCCGTGCGCGCACCTCATCTTCGCTTGCCGAAGCCTCCACCTCCAGCTTGTCGCGCACCTTGCCGCTGATCTGCACCACCACCGTCACGATAGCATCCTGTGTCAGCGTCTCATCATACGTCGGCCAGGACTCCCGGTGAATGCTCTCAGCATGTCCAAACCCATGCCACAGCTCCTCCGTAATATGCGGAGCCAGCGGAGCCAGCAACAGCAGCAGCGCTTCCAGCGCCTGCCGATATTCGGCAGTGCGCACCGCTTCGGTCTCGCGAGCCTTCATCAGCGCGTTCGTAAACTCCATCAGCCCGGCCAGTGCTGTGTTGAAGTGCAGTTCCTCATAATAGGCTGTGACACGCTTAATAAACTTGTGAGTTGTGCGCTTGATCTCGCGGCCAATCTCGGTATCCGGAATGGGCGCGCTGCTAAATGCCTCGGCAGAATCCTGCACCAGATTCCAGACCCGGTTCAGATAGCGCCAGACACCTTCAATGCCCTGAATGTTCGAGGTTCCACCCTGGTCGAACGGCCCCATAAACATCAGATAGCAGCGTACTGCATCCGCGCCAAACCTGCCGACCACATCATCCGGCGCGATCACATTGCCGCGCGATTTCGACATCTTCTGCCCATCTGGTCCCAGCACTGTGCCTTGATGATACAGCCGCTTGAACGGCTCGTTGAAGTTCAGCAGCCCCATATCGCGCAGCGCCTTCACAAAGAAGCGCGCATACAGTAGGTGCATCACCGCATGCTCTGCGCCGCCAATGTACATATCCACCGGCAGCCACTTCGCAATCTTCTCTTTATCCCACGCCGCCTGGTCATTCTTCGCGTCCATATAGCGCAGGAAGTACCACGATGAACACAGGAACGTATCCAGCGTATCGGTCTCGCGCGTGGCAGGCCCGCCGCAGACCGGGCAAGTGGTATTCAGGAACTCGCTCACATAGCGCAGCGGTGACTCGCCGGTTGGCTTGAACTGCACCTCATCAGGCAGCAGCACCGGCAAGTCTTCCTCAGGCACCGGCACCATCCCATCCGTGGGACAATAGATGATCGGAATGGGCGACCCCCAGTAACGCTGGCGGCTCACCAGCCAGTCGCGCAGCCGATAATTGACCGCGTACTTGCCGATGCCGCGCTCCTCGCAATAGCGTGTGATCGACTTGATCGCTTCTTCCGGCTGCGTGCCATTGAACGGCCCCGAGTTGATCATCACCCCATAGTGTGACTTGGCCTCAGTCCAGGTCGCCGGATCGCTCGGCTCCTCATCCGGTGGGCAGACTACCTGACGAATGGGCAGGCCAAACTTCCGGGCAAATTCAAAGTCGCGCTCGTCATGCGCAGGCACACCCATCACCGCGCCCGTGCCATAACTCATCAGCACATAATCGGCAATCCACACTGGCACCTTTTCACCGCTCACTGGATTAGTGATAGACGCGCCGGTAAAAACACCGGTCTTCTCCTTCTCTGTGCTCATGCGCTCGATCTCGGTCTCGCGCCGCGACTGATCGATGTATGCCTCAACTGCCGCGCGCTGCCCAGGCATCGTAATCCGCTCCACCAGCGGATGCTCTGGAGCCAGCACAAAGAAGGTCACGCCAAAGATCGTGTCGGGGCGCGTAGTGAAGACAGGAATCTCTACCCGCTCGCCATCAACCTCGGCTACGAAACGAACTTCAGCGCCTTCGCTGCGGCCAATCCAATTGCGCTGCATCGTGACCGTCTTTTCCGGCCAGTCCAGTTCGGAAAAGTCCAGCAGTTCATCCGCATACCTCGTAATACGGAACAGCCACTGATCGATCTCCTTGCGAGTGACCGGCGTGCCGCAGCGCTCGCACGCGCCGTTCACCACCTGCTCATTTGCCAGCGTTGTATTACAGTTGGGGCACCAGTTCGCCGGAGCCTTGGTCCGATACGCCAGCCCTGCTTTATAGAATTGTAGGAACAGCCATTCGGTCCACTTGTAATAATCGGGCAGGCAGCTAATTATCTGGCGCGGCCAGTCCCAACCAGCGCCCATCGTACGCAGTTGTGCCTGCATACGGGCGATATTATCCAGCGTCCAAACACGTGGTTGAATATTGTGCTTGATCGCAGCGTTTTCAGCGGGCAGGCCAAAGGCATCAAAGCCCATCGGCTGCGAAACATTCCAGCCGCGCATGCGCATAAAGCGCCCATGCGCGTCTACGCCTGTGTAGTTATACCAGTGTCCGATATGCAGATCACCAGATGGATAGGGGAGCATCACCAGATTATAGTATTTCTGTTCAGGTGAGTTATCCTGCGCATAATAGATGCCCTCAGTCTCCCATTGTTCCTGCCACTTCTTTTCAATCTCGGCAGGCTTGTACTTTGTACGCGTAATCATAGCAGCCTCCTCACCATTTTGGGAAATCCATCTGAAAAGCCCCACCTGGAAAACCCAAATAAAAACCCTTCATCCCGACACCGGGACGAAGGGCTGCTCCGTGGTACCACCCGCGTTGGCAGCACTCGGCAACAAAAGCCGACGTTCAGCAAAAAATGGTGGACCTGAGGGGATTCGAACCCCTGACCTTCTCAATGCCATTGAGACGCGCTCCCAACTGCGCCACAGGCCCATGAGTGGATACTGTGTTATGTTGCGCGTCGGCATTTGTTCCACCGAGCGACTGCCCGCTTATCAGCCTGCTATCGGAGGCTACCCGGCGTGGCTACTCACTTCACCAGCGCTGCTCCCAGGCGAGTTCGGTCAGATAATATGAGCCTCGCACCAACCGGCTCACTCTCTGAACAAGCGTGACCTACTACTCCTGCTCGTTGCATCGCCTATTTTGCAATCACATTTGTGGTACGTCTGTTTGGAGTTATGCAATTGCGATTGCCATAAGACTATACCATATCCATGAGGGTTTTTCAAGGGTTCGGTGGCATTCCGCTGGATGACGAACTCCTGCTGCGCTTCCAGTCATCAGTATCAAGGATAATCGTCACTGGACCATCATTGACCACTTCGACCTCCATATGCGCCCCAAACCGCCCACCGGCAACGGACACACCGCCAGCACGTACAGCCTCCATGAAATGCTCGACCAACGGCGCGGCAACATCCGGAGGCGCCGCGCTGATAAAACTGGGGCGACGCCCCCGGCGAGTATCGGCAAAGAGGGTAAACTGCGAAACCGCCAACACGCCGCCGCCAACATCCAGGACTGAAAGATTGAACTTGCCGTCAGCGTCGCTGAAGATACGAAGCTGTACGATCTTCTCGGCCAGAAGCTGAGCCTCTTCAGAAGTATCACCCTGCCCCACGCCCAGCAAGACCAGCAATCCTGGCCCAATAGCTCCCACTGAAGCATCTTCTACGCGCACTTCCGCGCGGCTGACACGTTGAACGACTGCGCGCATGCTACCTTCCAACCCCACGAAAAGAGCGCATCACCCAGACCGCCGCCTCAGTCAGCAGCAGTCGTGGCAGGCGAAGGACTGCTGCCAGAGCTATCACTCTTGCTGCTTTCTGTGGTGGGTTTGCTCTCGCTTGCCGCGGGCTTGCTATCGCCAGCGCCGCTCTTGCTCTCTGTTGAACTGCTTTTGTCAACCGGGCCGCTGGAGCCATTATCAGTCTTATAGAAGCCCGATCCTTTAAAAACAATTCCGGCAGGATAGAGAACGCGGTGGATTTGAGCACCACACTTTGGACACACAGTCAAGGGATCATCAGTCATATGCTGCCAGGCTTCAAAACGATGTCCGCACTGACGGCACACATACTCATACGTCGGCATCTTCGATCAGCCTCCCTGATCAGGATCAAACATTTGTGGCAGATCACTAAAGGAGAGCTTCAGCGCCTGCCACATGCTTCGGGAAGAATCTCTTTGGCGAATAGGGCTATCCACCTATGCTATCTTCCATTTATTATAGCACAACAGGGAAGAG
The DNA here is from genome assembly GCA_035307385.1 of Ktedonobacterales bacterium. Classification (GTDB taxonomy): domain Bacteria; phylum Chloroflexota; class Ktedonobacteria; order Ktedonobacterales; family DATBGS01; genus DATBHW01. The sequence goes on from DATGID010000060.1 coordinate 47,867, forward strand.
AGCAACCAGCACGGCTGCTCTCTTCTACAGCTAACTAGCAATCGGACGACGATGAGCCAGCGCAGTGATCACAGACCGTGCTCCGTGCTCATGCAGCGAGTGCAGCGCTTTGAGGTAGGGCATCGTGAATGCGGGCTGATCAACGAGGTCGCCGAAGAGGTCACGCAGGCGCAGGAAGCTGAGCGGGTCGTCTATCTGGTTCGCCGCCGCCCGCCGCACCTCATCGTGCAGCCGATCAACGACTTCAATCGGCGTGCCGTCGTCAGCCCGTCCCTCCGCGTAACGTGCCCAACTCGCCACAATCGCCGCGCACAGGTCCACAGAACGCCCGGCTGCCAATTGGGCAACGGCCACCGGAAGGAGGAACTTAGGAATCCGGTCAGAGGTCTCTGCCGCCAACCGCGCCACCGTGTCTTGCACATAGGCGTTGCTGAACCGTTCGATCAATTGAGCGCGGTACTCGCCGAGGTCGATGCCAGGCACAGGCATCAGGGTTGGGGTCGCCTCCTCGACCATATACCGCTGGAGGAAGGCAGCAAAGTCCGGGTCCTGTGCGGCTTCGTGGACATAGCGATAACCAGCAAGCGCGGCAAAGTAGGCAAGGGCCTGGTGGCTCCCGTTGAGGAGTCGGAGCTTCATCAGTTCGTAAGGTTCTACATCAGCAACAACTTGGACACCAACGGTCTCGTAAGCCGGGCGTCCATCAACGAAATCGTCCTCAAGCACCCATTGCTCGAACGGTTCGCAGACCACAGGCCATTCGTCATGAATGCCAAAGATGCGCGCAACAGCCTGGATGTCTACTGGAGTGGTGACCGGGGTGATGCGGTCGACCATCGAGTTCGGGAAACGAACGTTGTCGCCGATCCAGTCCGCAAGCTCCGGATCGCGCAGGCGGGCAAACGAAGTGAACGAGCGGCGAGCGATACGTCCATTGCCCTGTATGTTGTCGCAGGACATGATAGTGAATGGGCGTAAGCTACGCTCGCGGCGGCGGTGGAGGGCTTCAACGACAATGCCAAAAACCGTAGCGGGCGATGTTCCCGGCTTGAGGTCGGCGCGAATCGCGGGATTGCTCTCGTCGAATGAGCCAGTCACTGCATGAATGTTGTAGCCGCCCTCCGTGATGGTCAGTGAGACGATGCGGGTTTCTGGCGCTGCTAGCTTCTCAATCAACCACTCGGGGTCATCCGGAGCGTAGAGGAAGTCGACAATCGAGCCGATGATGCGGGCCTCTTCGTGACCATCGGGGTAGCGCAGGACCAGAGTATACATGCCTTGTTGGGCGCGCAGCACATCCCGCATGCGTACATCGGTCGGCATGACGCCAGCTCCACAGATGGCCCAGCCCGCGCCGTTCCCTGCTGTCAGCATCCGGTCGATGAACATGGCCTGGTGCGCCCGGTGAAAGCCGCCAACGCCGAAGTGAACGATGCCTGCCGTCAAACCATCGCGTTGATAGCTCGGTACAGCGGCTGGCCGCTCGCCGGGATTTGCCGCGACCACAGGAACGCTGCGTGCGGTGATGGGGTCAGTCAAGGTGTACTCCCTTCGCTGTCCGCGACGGCTCGTCGAAAATCATAACGGACCCGCTATCATCTTGATGATAATCGGGCCATCCTGGCTCGCCGGTGAGCGCGAACCGCGCGAAGGCGCCGTGCATGGCGTCGGCGAGTTCTTGTGGGGGATGCGGACCGGTGTAGGATTCGACGTACGGAGCGTTCAGCGTATTGAAGAAAAAGGGAATATCGAGCGAGTGCCCCGACCCGATGACTACAGGGTCTTCTCGTGACTTCCACTGGAATTCGTAACGATAGGTCGGGGCGGACGTGCTGCGCGCCGCGACAAAATCCTCGGTGGGGCGACGGAACAAGGCATCCGTAAATGCTTGCCCCAGCATCTGGGCCTCTTGCCAAGCCGGAGCAGACCTGACCGCCATCCACTGGAACTCGTTTTCTGTCGTACCCACCAGCGCCGGCACCTGGTTGCCCCAACTTTCCGTCATCGTGCTGAAGAGAGTCCCATCGAGGTAGTCTCCGTCGATCAGCGGCACCCACGGCACGAAGGGCATGGTTCCTGTGGCGGCAAGCGCGATGCGGTCTTCTAGAGTTGCTGGCATTTGGAGCCATCCCTGTGCCGCCACGAGTTCGGCAGGCGTCAGGGTGCAGATTGCCTCGCGGTCGGGTCGTATGTGAAAATGGTTGGCAATGATAGCAGCGGTTATGGCCGCTTGCTCTCGCGTCTGCGCATTGCCGCGAGTAATTCCACTGGCAATGATGACGCGATGAAAGAGTCCCCTGGCTCGGCGTGATGTGAGGAGCGCCGCAAGGGCAATGCCCCCAGCCGACTGCCCCATCGCGGTGACCTGCTCCGGGTTCCCACCAAACGCTGAGGCATTGTTACGAACCCACTCGAGAGCGGCAATCCAATCTCTCAGTGCGCGATTCTCGTCGGCGCCTGCGATCTCGAGAAACCCTTCGACGCCCAGTCGGTAATTCAAGCTGGCAACCACAAGTCCGGCACGCGCAAACGACGTTCCATCATACCAGGGATTCGCGCTGCATCCAGCAAAGAAACCGCCGCCATGAATCCAGACCAGCACGGGTGCCAGCGTTCTGGGCGCGAGATCGGCGCTCCAGACGTTGACGGTCAGAACCTCCTCACCAGGGATAATCGGCTCGGGCACTTCGGGCAGGCTGCCCTGATTGGCGAAGACCTGCTGAGGCGCTGTGGCACCGAACTGGAGGGCCGGCAACGGCTCATGCCAGGGTTCCGGAGCAATGGGGGCGCGGAAACGGTTGGGGCCAAACGGCGCCGCCGCATAGGGAATGCCGCGGAAGACGTGGATGCCCTCTTCCAGCGAACCGATCACCGGTCCATGGGTGGTAGCTACGATCTCAGCCATTGAGACCCCTCGTTCCTTACTAGTGATTGCCTGTGGCCTCCATGCTGATCAGTGGCAGGGTAGACGCGCTGAGCGCTTCCCACCGGTCCAGCGCTGCCTGATGCGGAGCCTTCACAATCTCTGATTGCGTGCCGAGCATCATCGTGGCTCGATCACGCGCCTCATAGCGCTGCCACTCCGGCAGCACTTCTGAGCGCGGGTGGCCGGTTCGGACGAATGCACCCCACGCCTGCCGGAAAGCTAGCTCAATCCGTCGCCGAGCTGCTTCGTGCTCGGCATCAGTGCCAACAAACTCCCCGACGCCAGGTTGGTCGAGGTTTCCGAAAGGGAAGGGGATGTCGAGGGCATGACTGGCCCCCAGAATACCTTCCCGAACGGGACTGCGCCAGGTGAATTCGTACTGAAAGACAGGGGAGCCGCTGCGCGCGTGACCGTCGGCGATGATGCGCACAGGCGTGCGCCAATCTCGATCAGTGCTCAGAGCGAGCCATGCATCCTCATCCGAACTGGCCTGTTGTCGGTAGATGTCGGTGAGTTCAGCCACCTGGGAACTGGCTTCACCTTCCGGAAAAAGCCCAGCAATGCGTGACTGAAGGTCATCGCCCGCAGGTCCCAAACCCCAGCCGATTGCGGCGAACAACCGGCTTTCCTCGCTGTTGGTACCAATGAGCAGTGGCACCCGAGCCACTCGACCAGCAGCGAACGTTGCATCTATCGGCTCAGGCAGGTAGCTGCCGTCTATGACGGGACGGAAGGGAACCCTGAGGTCGGTGGTCACCTTCAGTTGCGCGTCCATGATCTTGCGGGAATCCAGCGCTCGGAGTTCGGTGAGGGCTGCGGAACTGTCAGCCACACCGAGTTCGGCCAGGAAACGGCGATAGACACTCCGCGCCGCTTCCCGCGTCGCCGAGGCGGAACCGTGTCCGCTCTGGGAGATCGCCGCTCGGAAGAGTCCTGCTGCTGCCGGGGCAGTCATCAGGGCGAGTACGCTGATCGCGCCAGCCGACTCACCGGCGATGGTAACGCGATCGGGATCACCGCCGAAGGCCGCAATGTTGTCGCGGACCCATTCTAAAGCCGCCACCTGATCGCGAATCAGGTTGTTGCCAGCGGATGCGCTCTCGTCGTGTGCGAGTGCGCCAAGCGCCCCGAGACGATAGTTGACGCTGACCACGATGATATCCTCGTGGATAACGAGTTGGGAGCCGTCATACCACAGACCGGTGCCGGAGCCTGCCACAAATGCGCCCCCGTGAAGCCATACAAGCACCGCCTTCGATTGGGGCACGTTGGCTGGCGCCCAGACGTTGAGGTTGAGGCAGTCCTCGGACTGCACAGCGCCGGGGTGATAGAAGTTCCACTCGCAGCCGGGGATGAAGGCCGAAAGAGGGTCGAGGTGCTGCAAAGAGATCGGGCCGTATCCGGTACAGTCTTTGACGCCGCTCCATGTCCGGACCGGAGTCGGTGGCGCGAAGCGCAGATCGCCCACTGGCGGAGCCGCAAACGGGATGCCTTTATAGGATACTACGTCACCAACACGAACGCCCACGATGGTGCCGCTTGTGAGGTCGACCGTTGGATTGTTCATGATGCGTCCTCTCTAAGATCGCTAGCGCTGGAATCAGTCATGGGCCGCATGGTCGTTGTAATCTTCGGGGCAGCTCCCATCATCGACCACGTTGACATCTGGGGCAGCAGCCCGCTGACCGGTGGAAACTCTTCAAAGAAGTGGCAGGCGACTTGCACACCGTTCCGGCCTGTTCGCTCCGCAGGCCGTTCTATCCGGCAGCGCTCCCTGACGTGCGGGCACCGATCCGCGAATGGACACTGGCTCTCGCCAACTGCGCCGCCGGTAACCTGCGCGGAACGGATGATCGACTCCCGCCGCCCGGTCCGACGTAAGGCTTGAACGTCGGGGTCAGGCAGCGCAACGGCGGCAAGCAATGCCTGAGTGTAGGGGTGTTGGGGCCGTTCACAAACCTCAGAGGTGAGACCCTGCTCCATCACCATCCCCTGGTACAGGACCAGGACGCGGCGCGCAAAGTGCCGAACCACCGTCAGGTTATGAGAGATAAAGAGATAACTGCAATGCGTCGTCTGTTGCAAATCGGTCAGAAGGTTCAGCACCTGCGCCTGAACGGATACGTCGAGTGAACTGACCGGCTCATCACAGACCACCAAAGCTGGCTCCGAGATCAGAGCACGGGCAATCGCGATTCGTTGGCGCTGCCCACCCGAGAACTCCGCCGGATATCCGTCTGCTGCCGAAGGGGGCAAACCGACCTTTCCCAGCATCTCTGCGACACGTCCGGCAATCTGGCTGTGCGGAACCGCCCGGTGGGTGAGAAGCGGTTCGCTGATGGCCTGACCAACAGTGCGAACCGGGTTCAGCGAACTGTACGGGTCCTGGAAGACTGCCTGCAACTCCTTGCCCAACCCGCGCCGAACGGCACTGCCAACATGGGTAATGTCCCTATTCTGAAAGGTAATCGTCCCTGTGCTGGGTGGAAACAATCCCAGAATGGCCGACCCCATGGTAGACTTACCCGAACCGGACTCGCCGACGACAGCAAGTGTTTCCCCCTCGGCGACGCGAAGACTCACCCCACAGAGCGCATGGAGGGGCCGTCTGCGAAAACCACGCGAGTAATACACATGCAGGTCCGACACCACGAGAATGTCTTTACCGTCTGTCCTTGTCTCAATGCCGACGCTCATACGTTTGCCCCTTCCAGCAGATCAGCGGTCCGAATGCAGCGGGCGAGTCGTTGCCCCGCCGGTATTAGCAGAGGAATGGGCTGAGTCGTGCACGCGTCGATACAGTACGCGCAGCGGTCCGCAAAGTGGCAACCGATGGGCCATTGAGCCGGGGCAGGTACCGTCCCAGTGATCGCAGGAAGCGGCTCGCCATACTTACCGAATGCTGGGTTGGAAGCCAGCAGAGCCTTGGTATAGGGGTGCAATGGGGCATGTACGAGGTCTTGGACAGGCCCGATCTCGACCACTTCGCCAGCGTACATGACCACCGCTCGGCTGCACAAGTCTGCCACAACCCCCAGGTCGTGGGTGATGATCAGGATAGCCATACCCCTTTCGCGCTGCAAGGTCCGCAGCAACTCGAGAATTTCCGCCTGCACAGTGACATCCAGGGCCGTTGTCGGTTCGTCTGCGACCAGCAGCTTGGGCCGACCCGCCAATGCCGCCGCGATTGAGACGCGCTGAGCCATGCCTCCCGATATCTGGTGCGGGTAGCGCTTCGCTACGTCGGATGGGTCCGGCAGGCCAACCTGCGTCAACAGTTCGATTACTCGCTCGCGCGTCGCGGCTCGTGGGAGCTTCTCGTGCGTTCTGACGAGTTCCGAAAGCTGATCACCGACGGTGAAACAGGGGTCCAGACTCGTCATCGGCTCCTGGGAGACGAAACCAATCTGCTTGCCCCGGAGCCTGGCGCGCTCGCGCAGACTGAGCGCGAAAATGTCGACTCCATCGAAGAGAGCCGTGCCAGAGGTCACCTGGCCGCCACTTGCGAGCAAGCCAAGGATCGACCAGGCCGTAACGGACTTTCCGCAGCCTGACTCTCCCACGATACCTACCGCCTCACCCGGAAGCACATCGAAGCCCACATCTTGCACGACGCGCAGCCTGGCAGACGAACCGAAGGCGACGCACAGGTCGCGCACGGAAAGCAGCGGCTCGGCCTGCGCGATACCAGTTGGTTCAGTGATGGACCTGGGGTAGTCACCAATTGTGGGTTCCGGCTGCGCCCTCAACCCAACCGAAACGCGACTGCCGCGACCGCGCTCGCCAGTCACGTCGCGCAGGGCATCACCGAGCAGCACGAAGGCCAGAATCACCAGGCCCGTTGTGACGCCCGAGGGAACGATCAGCCAGGGCTGCTCTTGAAGACTCTGCTGGGCTTCGGCCACCATTCCGCCCCAGCTTGGCGCAGGTGGCGTCACCCCCAGGCCGATAAAGTTCAGGCCCCCTTGTATTCCGAGCGTGAGGCCAGCAAGAATCGAGGTGTTCACGATCAACGGGCCGTAGATGCGGGGCACGACATGGCGGACCATGATAGTGAACGACCGGACGCCAGTGATCTGTGCCGATGCGATGTAGCTCTGGTGACGTATGGTCAATGCCCCACCGCGGGTGACCCGGAAGATCGTGGGCGCCGAGAGAACGCCTAGGGTGAGCATAGCCAGATGCTCGTTGTTATTAAAAACGCTGAAGACCATCAGCAAGATCACGATAGCAGGCACAGCCATGACTACTTCGATCAGGCGCGAAAGTACCGCGTCAACGCCGCCGCCAAGATATCCCGAGATGATTCCCAGCACAAAGCCAAGCCCGAGGGCCACCAGCACCGTTTCGGCCACCCCCTCGAGGCTGATCTGACCACCATAGAGCAGGCGGCTCAGCACATCTCGGCCAAGCTGGTCAGTGCCGAGCAGATGCTTGCCGGTAGGCGTGGTCAGAACAGCGGAGAAGTCCACAGCTTGTGGCTTGTAGGGGGCGAGAGCAGGTGCAGCAATCACTGCCAGGATAACGAGCACCAGGAACACCAGGGCAGGAAGGCCAACAGGATGGGTCAACAGCCGTCTCAGCACCGATGTATGCGACCGCCGCTCCGGGAGCTGGGTAGGACTGCTCCCGCTCGGATCGGCAACCGAATCGAGAGTTTCTAGCATATTGCTCATAGACTTCGTACCTGCGGGTTCAGCCATCCATACGCGATGTCGACGATCACGTTGACGGCGATCACAATCAGCGTGAAGTAGACGCTAATCCCCTGAATGACCGGATAGTCATGCGATGTGGCCGCCTGCACTGCGGCGGAACCCAGGCCAGGCAGCACAAAGATGTTTTCAACAACAACCGAACCCGCAAGGGCGCCCACGAACAGTTGGCCGATTACCGTGACAATCGGGATCGATGCGTTCCGCAGCGCGTGCCGATATATAACCGACCGCTCATGGACCCCGTTGGCGCGCAGGTTTCGGATGAAGTCGCGATCCAGGACATCCTTCATCTGGTCCCGGGTCTGTTTGGCTACCGCGGTGACGCCCGCGAAGGCCAGCGCGACAACCGGCAGCACCAAGGACAGGCCCCACTCGATCAGCGAGTCCTGTGGCTGGACGTATCCGGTGGCAGGAAGAATCCTGAAAGTGACGGCAAACACCTCGACCAGAACCACTGCGAGCCAGAAATTGGGAACGGCGATACCGAGGACTGACAGCGAATCGATCAAGCGACCGATTCCGCCGGTGTGCTGAGCTGATGCCGCTCCTATCGCTACTCCGACGACCACAGTGACCAGGGTTGCACCAATGAGCAGCGACAGGCTCACAGGCAGCCAGCTTGCCAATCCCTGAGAAACCGGCTCACCGGTGAACAGCGAGTTCCCCAGGTCTCCGTGGAGGAATCGGCCCATCCACGTCAGGTAACGCACCCACAACGGTTGGTCGAGTCCGAGTTGGTGATTGAGGGCGGCACGCTGCTCCGGCGTAGCCGAGACCCCCAAAAGAAAGTCGGCGGCGTTCCCCGGCGTCAGCGCTTCGATTACAAAGGTCAGGGCAGGAATGATGACAAGGAGGGTGACAGAGATCACCACTCGTCGCGCGATCACTCGGACCAGCATGTACTTTTCTTCCCTCCCAGAATGTGCCTACCGCGTTGCTTTGTACCGGGCTGCCATCATGCCGTCAGGTACCACTGCGTTGGGTCTGGAATCGGAAACGAGGGGGTAAAGGCGACGCCACCAATATTCTTTGCCGAGAAGACAATGAAGTTCGCGGCTGACACCGGCACCGACAGGGCGTTCTGGACGGCGTAGGTCATGGCCTGCTGCTCTAGTGCGTTGGCCGCCGGACTTCCCAGGTCCGAGGAGTTAATCTGCGCGCGCAGCGCGTCCAGCGCCGGTGTTTTGGCGCCGAGAAAGTTGTAGACACCTGTCGGCGAGAACAGCTCGTTCAGTTCCCAGATGAATGGCTGGTAGTCGTACACATAGGTAGTCACCCCGTACCCTCCACCCAGGACCTTTGCAACGTAGTCACTGAACGTGGCGGGTGCGGTGAGGGGCGCATGCACACCGATTTGCTCCCATTCCTGTGACATTGCCTGAGCGAGCAAGGTTCCCCCAGGAACGCCGGGTTGCACGATAAGCTGGATGGTGAAGCCGTTGGGATAACCTGCCTCGGCGAGAAGTTGCTTGGCCTTCGTCACGTTGTACGGGTAGGCGCTGTCCATCGCGGCCACATAGCCATCGGTTCCAGCTGGCTTGTATTGCATCGTGGGCGAGCCGTAGCTCCGGTAGACTGCCCTGGTAAGCCCAACCCGATCAATCGCATAGTTCAGTGCCTGACGCACCCGCAGGTCCTTGAGGGCTGGAACTATTTTCCCGTCGCGATCAGCGATGACAACACCAGTCATGCCACCAACCTCACTCGTTACGTTGAGGCCGGCTGCCTTCGCGGCATCGGCGTCAGTTGCGTCCCCAAGCGCAGCCTGAATCTGTCCAGACCTGAGCGCGGCCAGGGCAGCATTGTCATCAGCGATGATTTTTATGATGATCTTCTTCCAGTGCACGTGCGCGCGGTCAAAGAAGGTAGGGTTGGCCGTGTATACATAGCTCGAGTTCGGCACCGTTGCGGCAGTGTCCAGCATATAGGGTCCGGCTCCGAACGTTGCGGTAGCCATCTCTGCGGGATTCTCCGTAGCGGCCTCAGAGGGGATGTTTCCAACGGCGCCCTCTTCATCGAGGTAGTACGGGTAGAGAGGGTCTGGACTCGAGAGATGAAACGTCACCTCGAGTGGCCCGGTTGCTGTGACCGATGCAAGGGAGGCCAGGTTGAAAGCGAATGTGCCCGACTTCTGGTAATACTGGATGAACTTGACCACAGCTTCAGCGGTCAGGTCGCTGCCATCGCTGAACTTGACGCCGGGTCGCAGTTCCAGGGTGAATGTTTTGTTACCGTCCGAATACTTCCAAGAAGTCGCCAGCCCAGGCGAGGTGGTGTTGTCGGGGTTACGCACGATCAGAGGTTCGTAGGCAAGGGCCGCGAACCACATCAATGGCACGCCGTTGCCATTGAGTGCGGGATTAAGACTGATCGGAGGAGTCGAGGAGGCGATGGTCAACGTGTCACCAGGGACAGCCTTGCCGCTGGAGGGAGCGGTCGAGCCGCCGCAAGCAGAGAGGGTAAGCACCACAACTGCCGCCAAAGCAGACAACGTTGACAAACGTGCCAAGGACCTGAAACACATGGATTTCACCTAACTTCCTCTTCGAAGTGCACGTCGGATGTTGGGGTAACATCCGCTGGCGCGTCGCCATAAATGACAACGTTATCAAGACTATAACATGATCTCGCTCGAAATACAACCCCCATGAGCTTCATTATGGGACCGTTAAGAGTAAAGGATGAAAACTTGCACGAAATCGGCCAGATGTGTATATTATTGTATTCAGAGTGGTCGGAACCCCCAAATCATCGACAACGATGTCAAACTTCATGTCAGGAAGATCGGAGATTTTGCGCGTGAGCATCGACGAAACGTCAAGGAAAGCCCGCCAACGACCCACGATGAAAGATGTTGCTGCGGCGGCCGCCGTCAGCCTGAAGACCGTATCGCGTGTCGTGAATGACGAACCGGGCGTGCGCCCGGATAAGCAGCAGGCTGTCGAGCGCGCGATTGTGGCGCTTGGGTTCAGTCGCAATTATGGAGCCGCCATGCTACGTCACGGTCAATCGTCGTCGATCGGCCTCATCGTCGAGGACAGCGCGGAACCGTTCCAGGCGACGCTTGGCCGCGCCATCGAACGGGTCGCGCTGGAGCACGATTCCCTGCTGTTCGTCGCCTCGTCGGCGGGAACCTCCGAGCGCGAACGCCTGCTCGTACAGGCCCTGGCTTCGCGGCGTGTTGACGGCCTGCTCGTCGTGCCCTCCAATCATCCGCATGACTATCTGCGAATCGAGATACAGTCGGGTGTGCCCGTCGTTTTCGTCGACCGCCCAGTTCCAGGAATCGCTGCCGATACGGTATTGACGGATAATGTCGGCGGCGCGATCCAGGCCGTACGGCACCTCATCGATCACGGCCATCGTCGCATCGCCATCATCGCGGACCTGCCCGACATTTTTACCGCAAACGAGCGCTTCGAGGGCTACCAGACTGCTCTTCGAGCTGCTGGACTCGAATATGACCCCAGTCTTGTCTTCCGCAACGCCCCCACAGACCGCGACAGCATAGCAGAATGCGTCGTTCGGGCGCTTGATCGTGAGGACCCAGCGACGGCGTTGTTCACCGGGAACAGCTTTATTACCGTCGCGACACTGCGCGCGCTCAAAGGATGCTCCCACCGGCCCGCTCTGGTCGGCTTCGACGATTTCGAACTCGCCGACCTGCTCACCCCTGGCATCTCGGTCGTCGCGCAGGATGCCTGGAGCATGGGAACCCATGCGGCAGAACTCCTGTTCAAGCGCATTCACGGCGATCAGAGTCCAACTGTCCAGATACGCCTTGCAACAGCCCTCATCCCACGTGGTTCGGGCGAGGTCGGGCTGTGATTGCTGTAGTGGGCGAGTCAATCGTCGATATGGTCGAAACAGCGCCGGACCAGTTCCACGCCATCATGGGCGGCGCGCCCGCCAATGTGGCCGTTGCCCTTGCGCGCCTGGGAGTGCCGGTAAGCTATTTTGGGCGGCTCAGTGAGGACACGCTCGGGCGGAGATTGCTCGCGCGGCTTCAGGAAGCTGGGGTGGGACTAGACCATCTGATTACCGCTAGCGAAAGCACTTCTCTGGCGCTCGTCAGTCTCGATGGTAATGGCAGGCCAAGTTATACCTTCTATCTCGATGGCACAGCCGACTGGCAATGGAAAGCCACTGAACTCCCTGAGCTTGATACCGCCATCCGCGCGATACACATCGGTTCGCTAGCTCTGGCGATTGGTCCGGGCAATATGGTGCTCGAACAATGGATCGCACACATTCACCATCAGGAAACTGCGCTCGTGAGCTTCGATCTCAATATCCGCCCGAGCGTTGGCCTGCTGCTGAAGGCGGAACGTGAGCGAATCGAGCGTCTCAGCCACATCAGCCACCTGATCAAAGCCAGTGATGAAGACCTTGCCTACTGCTATCCGACATGGACACCCAGCGATGCGGCAAACCACTTGCTCAGTCTTGGGGCGGAGTTAGTCGTCGTAACCAGCGGGGCAGAGGGCGCGACTGCCCATCGCCGCAACCGACCACCGATTATCCAGGCCGGGATTCAAGTCGAGGTCGTCGACACAGTCGGGGCAGGTGATGCATTCTGCGCAGGGCTGCTCTCGGGCCTGGTCATCGATGGTGCCCTCGGCATGCCCCCTGAGAGTATGCTCCAGGCTCTCGACGATGCAACATTGCAGCATATACTCAAGCGGGCGGTGCTTGTTGCCGCGCTCACGTGTGGTCGGCAGGGAGCAGACCCTCCAACCGCAGAGATGCTAGCAAAAGCCATGCACTGAGCCGCAACGAGCAATCATCGGCGCGGGCTGTACGCAATCAGCTAGTATTATCTACAGGAGCGATCAAGTGTTGCGCGCCCCGATAAACTCCTTCACACGCTCAGCAGCGTCGCGTGTCATCCCATCAAGCGCAGCCAGTTCCTCGACGCTGGCCTGACTGATTGCCCGCGCTGAGCCATAGTGCCGCAGCAAGGCTTTCTTGCGCTTAGGCCCAATGCCAGGAATCTCATCCAACAACGATTTGAACGTCTTGCCAGAGCGAACCTGACGGTGATAGGTGATCGCAAAGCGGTGTGCCTCATCACGGATGCGCTGAATCAGATAGAGACCCTGCGAGCCACGTGGCAGGATAAGCGGTTCGCCAGCAAAGGGCAGCCAGAGTTCCTCGTACTGGCTGGTACTGCTGTGGTCCTCTTTTGCCACCCCAACCACCGAAACATCCACCCCTAGTTCCTGCAACACCTCCAGGGCTGCGGTTACATGTCCTTTGCCACCATCAATCATCACCAGATCAGGCATAGCAGCCCAGGAATCCGGCACGGCAGGTTGCCCATCGCTGGCAGCCTCGATACCCTCAACGCCGGATTCAGGTCGCTCCAGACCACCGATTCCATATTCCTGGGCTAATTCAGCCGCTTCGGCAGCTTCGGTCAGCGCGACATCCTCGTCTTCCTGAGCCTGCCCTGGTTTTGGCTGCCCACGCTTGAAGCGCCTTCGCAGCATTTCTTGATGGCTGGCATAGTCGTTCGCGCCCTCCACCGTCTTAATGCGGAAACGCCGATAATCGCTGTTTTTAGGACGCCCATTCTCAAAGACGATCATCGCTCCAACCGAGGCCGCGCCCTGGGTATTGGAAATATCGTAGCATTCAACCCGCTGAGGCGGTGCAGGCAGATTCAGCGCCTGCTGAATCTCTTCCAAGGCCAGCGCCGTTTTTTGACTATCAGAAAGCCACTTGATGCGCTGCTGCTCCAGCACTTCCTGGGCATTCTGCTCCACCATCTCCACCAGCCGCTTCTTATCCCCACGCCTGGGAACAGTGATGGTGACAGATGCGCCGCGTTTCTGGCGCAGCCAATCGTTCAAAGCGTCAAGATCATCTGGCTCATGCTCCAGGATCAACTCATGAGGCACATGCTGCGCGACATCGTAAAACTGCTGAAGGAACGACCCCATCACCTCACTCACACCTGTCTCGCGAGTGCCCTGCAAGAGATAATACTCCCGTCCGACGAGCTTGCCGCCTCGGAAAAAGAAGACCTGCGCGCACGTCTCATCATCCGCGCCCGCCAAAGCCACCACGTCCTGGTCGCCTGGACCAGTGGTCGTAATAATTTTCTGCTTCTCCAGCACCTGTTCCACTGCCCGCACTCGATCTCGCAGCGCCGCCGCCCGCTCAAACTCCAGGTTTTCGGCAGCCGCTTCCATCTGCTGCTTCAGATCATCCAAGACCTGTTCGTGCTTGCCTTCCAAAAACAGCAGCACCTGGCGCACAATCCCATCGTACTCCTGGCGCGAAGCCTTGCCCACACACGGCGCGCCGCAGCGGTGAATATAGTATTGGGTACAGGGACGCGCCAGATATTTAGGTTTCCATCCAGGCGACGGCTCCTCGTCGCGTGGAGGTGCCCAGGCGGCGGCATCATAGCGGCACGTACGAAACGCAAAAAGCTTATTCAACAGGTCCAGCGTCGCATCCACCGCTCCCGCGCTGGGATAGGGACCAAAATAACGATTGCCATCCTGCTTGAACGACCGCACACGATAAACGCGGGGGAAATCTTCCGTCAGCGAGACCTTGATATAGGGGTAATTTTTGTCATCTCGCAGTAAGACATTATATTTGGGACGATACTGCTTGATATAGTTGCATTCAAGAATCAGCGCCTCGACCTCGCTGCCCACCACAATGAATTCAATATCTTCGATCTTTGCCACCATGCTGCGATTTTTAGGGCTAAGATCGGCACTTTCCGCAAAGTAGGAGCGCACGCGATTATGCAGCGAAGTCGCTTTGCCGACATACAACAGTTTCCCAGCCTCATCTTTAAAAAGATAGATGCCGGGACGTGTTGGGAGTGAGTTGAGGGTAGCCTGAATCTTATCGTTCATACTCTACTAATGAAGCGTTTTGTACCTGGTTATTCGTTATACCTTAGGGATGCCCTGGCTGCCCATTGCCTTGACCAGAAGTATTGCAAAGAGTATTATATGGCATGCGCGCCGCGACCGCAAAACTTGCCGGGCGCGCGGAATGTATCACCCGTTTGTTGGGAGACGAGAGGAAACAAACGCTTCATGCCCAAAACAACCGACAAGCGCACCGCCGCACGGCGCGCGGCACGGGTGCAGCGCGCACATACAACCAAACAGGAGCGGACTGCCATTCGGCGTCGGCCTCCCAGCAGGCGTAGTGCGACACGCGAGAGTTCAAATATTTTCGCCAGGTTCCCAGCAGCTTTTATCATGCTCTTCTTAACGGCGGTTGCTGTCGTTGGCATCACGCTGTACGCTAACCATCTCTGGATTTTTACGCCCAAGCCACCGGCGGCCAAAGTCTACCCGGCGCTCCCCGCCTCAGCAGCGGCATCGCCCTGCCAGGGTGTCGCCCAATACGTTGATTCCACCACGCCTATTCCCGACAGCGCCAACATCAATCGGGTGTATAGCAAGGCGCCTCCTACGATTATTAACAAGAACGACCTCTATTGCGTGGGTATCACCACCACCAAAGGCTTTATGCTCTTGGAATTGGACCCGCGGCTGGCGCCCAACACCGTCAATAACTTCGTCTATCTGGCCGATCACCATTATTATGACAACCTTACTTTCCATCGTGTGGAACGCAAAGGCCAGACCGACTCAAGCGGCAGCGTCTCAACCCTGGATTTGATTCAAGGCGGTGACCCTACCGGCACCGGCAATGGCGGCCCTGGCTATCAATTCAACGACGAACTTAACCAGAAAGAGGGCTATGTGCTTGGCACAGTAGCGATGGCGAACTCAGGCGCCAATACCAATGGCAGCCAGTTCTTCATCGACACCGGCGACAATTCTTCGTCGCTTACCAAGCATTCCTACAGCCTTTTTGGGCATCTCGTCAAGGGGATTGATACTGCCGTCAACATCAACGTTGGGGACAAAATGATTCGTGTGCTGGTCATGGCGGTGCCCATCCCGCCAACACCGACGCCCACCCCAACACCAACGCCCACCAAGGCACCGACATCCACGCCAGCGTTGACCCCAACGCCGACACCAAAGCCATAACAACAAGCCGATAGCATAACAGAAGAGAGCGAAGAGCATACTCCCAAAGCAGAAACGAGGTACGCATGCCCAAGCAATATAACAGGCCACCAGAGATGCAAATCGACCCGACGAAACAGTACCGGGCCATCATGCACACCGATAAAGGCGATATTCAGATCGAGTTGTTTGCAGCCCAGGCGCCCAAGACGGTCAATAACTTCGTCTTCCTGGCGCGCGAGGGCTTCTATAACGGGACAACCTTCCATCGCGTAATTGGCGGTTTTATGGCCCAGGGTGGCGACCCCACCGGCACCGGCACGGGCGGCCCTGGCTACAAGTTTGCTGACGAGCAAAGCGCCCTGGCCCTCAAGCACGAAGGCGAGGGCATCCTCTCCATGGCAAACGCCGGGCGCGATACCAATGGCTCGCAGTTTTTCATCACCTACGGCCCAACACCTCATCTTAATGGCAAGCATGCTGTCTTTGGGCGCGTCGTGGGCGGCATGAATGTCGCCAAATCCATCCGCGAGCGCGACCCACAGCGCGACCGCCAGCCTGGAGACCGACTAATCTCGGTAGATATTATCGAGAGCTAACACGCCAGGCGCTGAATATATAGAAACACCTGGTAGAATATGGGATGTGATCGTATCGATACGATCACATCCCATATTCTACCAGGTGTTTCGGGTTTGTATTACCCTGCAACTGCTCGCCACAAGTGCGCTTGCGATTGTTCTTTAATGCACATCCTGGCGAGCCGCCACCAGCAACTCGAAGAGCGTATTTAATTCTTCCCCATTGTTGAAAAAAATCGTGAGCGACCCCTTATCCTGGGCGTTGCGCCTGAGCTGTACTTTGAGCGCCAACGCCTTGCGGAAATCATCCTCTAGCGCGCGAACGAGATTAAAGTCATCACTCCCTTGCTCTTGTGGCTGCGGTTCTGGTTGGTGCTGAACGGATACGTCGGCAAGTCGCCGCGCCAGGTCTTCAGCCTGGCGGACGGTCAATCCTTGCCCCACAATTTGCTGAATTGCGTGCCGTTGAGCATCCTCATTTTGAATGCGCAGCACCGCCCGCGCGTGGCCTGCCGTAAACTCCTGACTGCGTGTCGCCAGTTTCTCACGAGCAGCCACCGGTAACGCCAGCAGGCGAATCGTATTCGAGACCGCTTCGCGGCTCTTCCCTACTCGTTTCCCCACCTCTTCTTGCGTCAGGCCATACTCATTCACCAGCGTTTGATATGCTAATGCCTCTTCAATGGGATTCAAATCCGAACGCTGGATATTTTCGATCAGCGCCAACTCCAAGATTTGCTGGGGCGACGCTTCCCGAACAATGACCGGCACTCTGGTCAGACCGGCCAGCTTGGACGCGCGCCAGCGCCGCTCGCCAGCAATCAACTGATAGCGAACGATCTCCTCACCCTCTTGCGCCAGAGCCTGATCTTCTTCTAGAAGCTCAGTTACCACCAGCGGTTGGATCACCCCATGCTCTTTGATGGAAGCCGCCAACTCCTGTAGAGCATCATCTTCCGAAATCAGGCCGCGCGGCTGGCTTGGATTGGGCCGAATCGAATCAATTGGTGCCTCGAGCGGTGCCGCTTGCGGAATTGGCGTCGTCGGCGCTGACGCCTCTGGGTCAGCGCTCGCCCCAGGAATCAGCGCATCGAGGCCACGTCCCAATCCAAAGCGAGGCTTAGCCACGACTCATCACCTCCTCCGCCAGAGCACGATAGGCCAGCGCTCCTGGCGAGGTTGGATCATAATCCAGAATAGACTGACCATAGCTGGGCGCTTCACTCAGCCGGACATTACGGGTAATAATCGTCTGGAAGACCTCTTTGGGGAAATGCGA
Source organism: Ktedonobacterales bacterium (assembly GCA_035307385.1). Taxonomy (GTDB): domain Bacteria; phylum Chloroflexota; class Ktedonobacteria; order Ktedonobacterales; family DATBGS01; genus DATBHW01. The sequence goes on from DATGID010000060.1 coordinate 65,389, forward strand.
ACGAACTTCCCGCACCACTTCTCCAGCCAATTTGGTGCGCGCATCATACATGGTGAGGACCACCCCGGCAATATACAAGTTGGTATTCAGCTTGCCGCGCACCCGCTTGACAGTATTCAACAACTGGCTCAATCCTTCCAGCGCCAGGTATTCACATTGCAGCGGAATCAGCACGCCATCGGCAGCAACCAGCGCGTTGAGAGTTAGCAGTCCAAGCGAAGGAGGGCAATCGATCAAAATATAATCATGATGCTGGCGGGCGCTCGCCAGTGCGGTACGCAGACGATATTCACGCTCAGGCAGATCAACCAGTTCGATCTCAGCCGCCGCCAGGTCTTGTGTGCTGGGCACCAGGCGCAGCGTGGGCCGCGCAGTATTGACAACCACATCATTGAGCGAGACATCCTGCTTCACCAGCACCTCGTAGATCGTCGCCGTCTCGCGGTTCTTGCCCGCGCCAATGCCGCTGGTCGTGCTGGATTGAGGGTCAATATCCACCAGCAAAACACGGCGACCAGCCTCAGCCAGATACGTCGCCAGATTAATGGCAGTCGTCGTTTTGCCGACCCCGCCTTTTTGGTTCACAATCGCGTACACTCGTGACATGGCAAATCCCGTCCCCTTCGCAGAGCAGTCGTGCCTCACCTGATGACCTCTTGCTGCCCGTTTCTCCTTGTTTCAATCATACGGGAGAACAGCAGAGATGGCAAGCCGCTTTGCTTCAGTGGCGCCGACTGAAGCATATCCTTGCCCCATTGTAACAAATGCGAAAGGAAGAGGCAATGGCTTTACTGGTCGTCAACCGCGACACATCAGATGATCGGAGACCTACGTGCTATAATAGCAGACAAAGGGTTTCCACCTGGCAAACTGATCCAGAGTGAGGAGGCGGGCCGTGATTATCGGCAAAGTCGTCAAGTCGGATTCACATATTGCGTATGCCTGCCAGGTCTACAGCGCGGGAGAAGTCGAGGTCCAGCCTGGTCCCAACGACTGCGCCTTTGGACAATTTGTCCGCGCAGCCGTGCGCACTGGCGGAACCGCTCCCCACGCGGCAGGCACAGATGGGCATGTGACGGGCGGGCAGCGCTCTGCACATCAGACTGGCGAAATATGGGCCATAGGCATTATTTACGATACGATTTTGCTCAACCCAGCCTTTGGCACCCTGGGTCCGCGCCTTTCCAACGCTGAGCAGATGGAAATCTTCTCGCCCGATTATTTGTCTGAGCGCGCTATGCTCGTCTATTTCAGCGTTTTGGGGCTGATGGAGCGCGCGACCCCCACTTCCGCACACTGGCGCGTCACCCATGGCGTGCCACCCGTCGCGTTGGAACTGGGCTGCGAAGTGGAAACCATCGATGCTGGGCAGATTCGCGCCTTCCATCTCTTCGCAGACGATGGCGAACCAGGCGGCGCAGAACCGTATCTGCACATGGGCTATCTGCCCCATCTGATCGCCCAACGCAACAGCCTGCTGCCCCAGGTCGCGCTGCGCATTGTCGAACAGCTTGAGCAGCTTTTTCCGCAAAACCGCGCCTTGCTGAATATTGTCAAAAGCAACTTTGCCTGGAAACTCAAAGTGGAGACGACCGGGTAACTCCTCATACCGTATGTGGTTCATCCATTCAGGAAGGCAAAAGATTATGCCCGAACGCCCAGAAGGCTCCCGGTCCACATCCGCACAGCCGCTTGCAGCGGGCCGCCCTGCCCAGGAAAGACCCAGGCCCGTCGGCATCACCAAAGGCCCCGGCGAGCAGATTCACCAATACACCTTCATCTCGCGTGACCGAGAGCAGGCGTTAAAAAACGGCGAGTATGTCTATTATGAACTCGCCCTGGGCAGTGCTGAACCAGGCGGCAGCAATCCCACGCGCCAGATATTGGGGCGCATCCTGAAACGAGTGCCGGTGCAACTCTATCCCGATACCTTTCTGGCCGAGCCGGAAATTCCCCCCAGCCAGGTCGCCGCGATGGTCGGCTATGATGACGCCGCCAACGAGCTTTTTGAACTGCACGTTGCCATCATGGGCTATTACGATGAAGCGCTGGGCAGTTTCGTCAACCCCTGGATTCCTCCACCATCGGGCCGCCCGATCTATCTGGCAGATAACGCGCTGCTCGCGCGTGTCCTGAGCAAACGCCAGGGCGGCGCTGTCGGCGCGGCACAGATCGGGTCGCTGCTCACCCGCCAGGACGGCGCGGTGCCTATCGTCCTTGATGTCAAAGAACTGGTCAGCACGCACCTGGCAATTATCGCCAGCACCGGCTCGGGCAAAAGCTATCTTGCCAGCGTCATCATCGAAGAATTGATGCGCCCCTATAACAAAGCCTGCGTGTTGATTGTCGACCCGCATGGCGAATACAGCACCCTCGACCAGATAGCCAATCTACCAGAGTTTCATACAGGCAACGGACGCAACGCTTATCAGGCCAGGGTCCAGGTCTACCGACACGATCAAGTGAAGGTGCGTATCTCCTCGCTGACGCTAGGTGATCTGCGCTACCTGCTGCCAGACCTCAGCGAGAAGCAGCATTATTTGCTGGGCAGAGCCTACTCCCGCCTGATGCGCAGCAGCAAAGGGCAGCCCTGGAAAATCCAGGAGCTAGCCGATGCTGTGGTTGAAGTGGGCAAAGAGGATACCGAGGACGAGCAAGACAACTCCAGCACCGTGGGCGCGCTGCGCTGGCGCATCAACAGCCGCTTCAAAGAAAATAACTTCGTCTTCGATGATTTCCAGCACCTCGACCTGCGCGAAATCTTCAGACCGGGGCAGTGCACCGTGCTGCAACTGAACGAGATCGATGACCGCGACCAGCAGGTCATCGTCGCCACACTCCTGCGCCGCCTCAACAAAGCCCGCATGGATACCGAGCGCGGCAAAGTGCACGCGGGAGACGAATCGCACCTTCCCTATCCAGCCTTTTTGCTGCTGGAGGAGGCGCACCACTTTGCCCCAGCAGGCGGCGACGTTATCACCACCGGCATTCTGAAGCAAATTCTGGCGGAAGGGCGCAAGTTCGGCATTGGTGTGGGTCTCATCAGCCAGCGCCCTGGCAAACTGGATGCTGATGTGCTCAGCCAATGCCTAACCCAGTGCATCATGCGCATCGTCAACGAGGTCGATCAGCACAGCGTGGCAACCGCCATCGAGGGCGTCGGGCGTGATCTGCTGGGCAATCTTCCCGCGCTTTCCAAAGGACAGGTCATCGTCGCGGGCGGCGCGGTCAACACGCCGGTGCTGTGTCGAGTGCGTTCGCGGCTGACGCCACACGGTGGTGAAAGCAAAGACGCCCCCGAACTGTGGCAACAGCATTTTTCTGATAGTTCTCAGGAGGCACGACGCCGCGATGCCGCTATTCTCTACACAGACGATAAACCATTCTCCATCTACAAGAGTTAAGCAGGAGGGCAGCGGATGCTCATGCGCCACCCAATAGTCACTATGGCAGTGGTGGCGCTGTTCGCCTGGCTCGTCCTGGGCCTCTTCGGGAAGTTGGTCGCTCCTCAAGGCACTCTTTCGCGGGCGCTGTTCTTGTTGCTCCTCTTATTTGCTTTGATCGCCACATGCACCCCTGTAGCCCAGCTTGTAGGCAGCCGCTTAGTTCACTCGAAATGGTACGCGCAGCACAGCTTTCGGCACGCGCTCCGCCAGGGCACTCTGGTTGCACTCGCCATTGTCGCCAATCTGGCATTGAGAGCACTGGACGCCTGGTTCTGGGCCGATATTCTGCTCATTGTGGTGGCCGTCGTTCTGGTAGAAATCATTGCCATCGCCAGAAAATGAAGCTGGCTTCTGACGCTTGATTAGGACCGGAACAAAGACTATAATTGGGCCATAGAGGAAACGTTAATCCAGCAGAGCAGGTGGGCTAAAAGCATTTTCAGATGAAAGCGCGCTGACACAGGGTCAGTGTCCAATGAAAAGCTTCTCACGCCCCATGCAAAGGAGAAGAAATCATGACCGCTTATATTCAATCTGATCGCCGGAGCCTTTTGCTGGAGCGCCGCAAGCTCTATGAAGCCGAAGTCGCCGAAGCGCTGCTCAATGAAGACGCTGAGGAACGCGAAGAGCGCTTGAGCCTGGTGCGCAACTGCCAACCGATGCTGGGTGACGTCCTCAGGACGACAGTCGTCTATGATCCTGAACAATACAAAGGGTAGGCAAAAGCTCGTCAATGCCACATCCGCTTCTGGCCCACGACGGACTCACCTTTCACAATCCGGTTGAGTTCGGCGGATTATATTGGGTTAATTTTACCTATCCACCGCTCCCGCCTGGCGTAGAGGAGCGGCGGATTCTTGATTGGCACCCGTCGCTGGTCATTTCCAGCCCACCATTTTGCCGCCATTCTGGCGCGGTCAACGTGCTGGCAGTGACCAGCTATCGCGGCAAGCTGCGCCCTTATCACTATCTGCTGCACAAAAGCGATTATCCCCAGCTCGATACTGATAGCCTGGTCAAAACCGAACTGGCCTATCCGGTCTTGCGCGCGGCCTTGCCAGATCAGCATTTTATCTGCAAGTTAAATGACGATGACCTGCAAGAGGTCTTGCACAAAGTGGCCGATGTGTTGGGCATCACTATCTTTCATGACATCAATGTTTCCTTATGAATAAGGTTCTTTGTTCGCCAGCATACAAGGTTTTTTCAGCGTGACCCCCTCTGAGATGCAACAGCAGTTGCGGCAGCTTCCCTCGGTTGATGAGGTCCTGCGTCACCCAACGCTGGTCGCCATCGCTGCCACCAGCGCGCGCGCCCTGCTGGTGGAGTGTGCCCGCGAAACGCTAGAGGCCGTCCGCACGCAGATTCGCTCCGGCCAGGCCAATCCACCAGTAGACACTATTGCCGCGCTGGTCTCTATGCTCTTTCAGCGGCGGCAGCGCCCCAGCCTGCGCCCGGTCATCAACGCAACGGGAGTCATCATCAATACCAATCTGGGCCGCGCGCCGCTTAGCCAGGAGAGCCTTCAGGCCATCGCTGAAGTCGCGCGCGGCTATACGAATCTGGAGTATGATCTCGAAGAGGGCGAACGCGGCTCACGCCATGCCCATGTGCGCGCGCTGCTTTGTGAACTCACCGGGGCCGAAGACGCGCTGGTGACCAACAACAACGCCGCAGCGGTGCTCGTCGTCCTCAGCGTTCTGGCGGCAGGGCGCGAGGTCATCATCTCGCGTGGGCAGTTGGTAGAGATTGGCGGCGGCTTTCGCGTTCCCGATGTCCTGCGCCAGAGCGGCGCGCGTCTCGTGGAAGTGGGCACCACTAATCGCACGCGCCTGCGCGATTACGAAACCGCCATCACCTCTGACACGGCTGTACTGCTCGATGTCCATCCCAGCAACTTTCTGATCACCGGCTTCACCGAATCGGTCTCGTTAGGGGCACTGGCCGAATTGGCGCACAACAAGGGGTTGCTGGCAGTCACAGACCTGGGAAGCGGCTGCCTCCTTGATACCACCCGCTTCGGTCTGGCGCACGAACCCACGCCCCAGGAAAACATCGCGGCTGGCGCTGATATCGTCTGTTTTTCCGGAGATAAGCTGCTCGGCGGACCACAGGCGGGCATTATCCTCGGCAAACGCGAACTCATCAGCCAGATTGCCAGACACCCGCTGATGCGCGCCATTCGCATCGATAAACTCACCCTGGCCGGGTTGGAGGCCACACTGCGCCACTATCAGCGCCATGAAGCAGCAGAGCATATCCCCATCTGGCGTATGATCGCCACTTCTCCGGCAGCGCTGAAGCAGCACGCCCACCAGTGGATGACGCAGCTTCAGGGCTGGGGCATCTGCGCCGAAATCGTTGAGGGTCAGTCAACGATTGGTGGCGGCTCACTGCCAGGTGAAACCCTCCCAACCACGCTGCTGGCGATCAGCGCGCACCAAGACCAGGGTTCGGGGAACCACCACAGCTTTGCTGATAGCAAGCGAGCGCATTCGTCTCTGGATGCGCTGGCCGAACGTCTGCGGGCTGGCGAGCCGCCAGTGGTCGCCCGCATCTTACGAGATCGGCTGTTGCTCGACCCGCGCACCGTCCTACCCGAACAGGATGAGGCTTTGCTCGCAGCGCTGCGCGCAGCGCTGACACCTTAAACCACACGTCGTCACTGCTGCCCATCTGCTTTCTTATCACGTTCGGCCAATGCCCCACCCTCCGGGCCAGCCGCCAGCAGCACAGGCGCACCCGCCGCTGCGGTTCCCAGAGCGTTGTCAGCAGCGGCGGCTTCCGCTGCTTCCTTCTTCGCCCGCGAAGTCACCCCGCGGCGCGCCAGCAGCAAACCTGAAAGAACAACGGCGGCTCCCACCAACTGTCCTGCCGAAAATTGTTCGCCCAGAATCAGGAAAGAACCGATGCCGCCGAGAATAGGCGTGAGATAGTTATACAGCGTCACATAACCGACGCCCCGCTGCATAATGGCCCAGTTCCAGATCGTATAGCTGATATAGATTGGGAAGACAACCGCATAGCCCATCACGGCCCAGGCGCGCCAGGTCACCAGCGCCCAGTTTTGATGGAACAGCGCGGGTACACCAATGGGCGACAATGCCAGCGTCCCGATTATCAGCGTATAGCACATCAATTCAGCCGGAGAGTATCGCGCACCCAGCTTTTTATTGGTGATGCCATAGAGCGCAAAAGAGAGGGCAGCCCCCAACGACAACACATCACCGATGATCATCGTGCTGGGGGTCACATGGCTATCTGCCCCGGCGTGCTGTGTCTGGCCGCCTGCGGCAAACAGGAAAAGCGCCACGCCGACAAATGCCAGCAAAATCCCTAACCATTGAAGCAGGCTGACGCGCTCGGTGCGAAAGAGCGCCAGCAATATCGCCGAAAAGAGTGGCACTGTTGCCACCAGCAGCGCCGAGCCAAAGACCGTCGTCAGATTCAATCCCACAATATAAAACAGTTGATAAATGCTATAGCCGCTCAGCCCAGAAATAATCAGCGGAAGCACATCGCGCCGCTCGACACGTCTGGTGTGCCCTCTCCGACGCCCGCGCAGCCAGAGGATGAACACGGCCAGCGCCGTAATGAAGAGGAAACGTACATAGGTAAAGGCAAAGGGGTCCATCTCTTCCAGAGCGAATTTGAAGAGCGAAGGAGAAACTCCCCAGGTCAGGACGGTCAGTGAGAGGGCCAGATCAACCGAATGCTTGCGGAGAGCCAAAAGCAGCACATCCTTTCCGGAGTTGAGGTGAAGGCAGCACAAGGGCCAGCGAAGGCTCGCCGTCAGTGTTGACCAACCAGAAAGGAGCCAGAAACGAAGAGTACCACACTATAGATGAACGGCGAGCGCTAGCCCATCTTATACTATAGCGCGTTTGATGGAAAACGACCAGGCAAGGTCAGAACCGGCACCATGAACAAGATGGGAAGACGCGCCAAGGGCTGGGCGCTATTGCTGCGCCAGAGCATGTGTCAGGCGCATGACAATGCGACAGAAATGGAGGATGGCAGAAGCCATCGCAAGTTGCGCCTCTTCTTCGCTCTCGCCTTCATCTGGCTGTGGTGGGGTTCGACACAAGGCGCGCAAGACCAGGAGCACATCATCTTTGATAGCATTATCCAGCCGTCCACTGCGCGCCATGCGCAGCACACGCCCCACTGTCGCCTGCATCTCTCGGCGCACCACCGTGATCTGATCGAGGTCGTCATCCTCCGCCATCTCCCAGTCCTCATCCGCTAAATTAGCGTCAATCAGCCCATCCGATTCAACAGCATCGGCCAGATCAGCCCCTGGCGCTTCGGGAGATAGAGGCTCCCACCGCACACCCAGGCGGTTCAGGAGTGTTTCCAACTCACGTTCCCAGTTGGACATGCAGGCGGCCTCCCTCCAAAATACATCGACAGCATTAGGCTCGGTCTCGAGCGCGTCCAGTCTAGCATAGTGACGCGCTCTTGTCGAGAGGTCAGCAATATCTCCTAGCCCATCTGAGCAAGAACGAAGAAAGAAGAAAGAACATTGGCAGTCATCCCTGATGTTCTTTCTTCTTTCTTCGTTCCCCAGAACTAGCTCTGGCATTTGCCGCAGCAGGCCCCTCTATTGAGTCAGGCCCGTGAAATTGAATTTGCTCGAGCGAATGGCTGGAGCCACAACTGTGGTATAGTCGCGCACTTGCATACGCTGCTTGCCAATGGCTTCAGCAGCAGCCAGCGTTTCCAGAATACTCTGGGTGAAACGGAAGCTCTTCACTGGTGTTGTCAGCTCGCCATGTTCGATTAAAAACGTGCCGTCGCGCGTCATGCCCGTAAAAAGCGTTCGCACCGGATGGACGATATTGCAATAGTGGAAGCGGGTCACATAGACGCCGCGCTCAATCCCCCTGAATAAATCTTCTCGGCTAGCCTCGCCAGCAGCCATCATCAGATGCGTCGGGTAAGGGCCGAACGTATTCGGCGCCGGAAGCGCGTGCCCGGTGTTCGCTTTGCCCTCGCGGTTGGCGGTAAAAGAATCATAGACCACCGTGCGAGCCACGCCACGCTCAATCAGGGGGACACGCTGCTTGGGCACACCCTCAAAGTCGAATCCAATCGGCAGTCCCTCAGGATCAAAGGCGTCATCATAAATAGTAACGCTTTCGGCGGCAACCTGCTCGCCAAAGTGGCCGTTCATAAAGCTCCGCTCTTCCTGGACGGCCAGCGCCGAAAGCCCCATAAAAGCCAGGTATTGCAGCATCTCGCCAACTGCGTAGCCGTCCAGCACCACGCGGTATTCGCCGATGGGCAATTCAACAGGGTTGCGGCTCTTGCCCGCTTTCTCGACTGCTTCTGTTGCCAACGCCTCAAAGTCAATGTTCCCTGCATCCATCGAGACGCGCTGAGCATAGCCAGAGCCGCCTGCATCGGCCATCACCACCACATGCGCCTCGGCCTCGGTGCCAACATGATTGGCAAATACCCCAAGCGAGTTGCCCACCGCGACCTGCTGCACAGTGGTTTCGAACGCGCCCGCCGATTCATAGCCCGTTGCCACCGCGCGATCAACAATCACTTTCACACCCTGGGCGCGGTCTTCCGGCCCAAAGGCAGCGGTGTCCTCACTATAGCCATTGACAGGTGTAATCGCCTGCTGACCTGGCAAAGACTTGAACTCTGGGTTTTCCGGCTGCACCTTGGCAATCGCCGTGGCCCGCTCAACCACATCACGCAGCGCCTCATCATCAAGCTTGTTCGTGCTGGCAACGCCGATCTTGTTGCCCAGCACCGCCCGCACGTTCACGGCGGTATTAGTTTCGGCCACATTTTGATGAATATAGTTATTGGCAAAGCGCGTCAGGGAGCGATCTGTGCCCAAAAACAGCACTTCGGTCTGGGTGGCCTTGGAAAAACCCAGCACTTTTTCGAGCAGCGCCTGCACATCCTGTTCTTCCAGCATTCCTTGACTCCTCTATTCGCCTATTCGCCCCATTTGCCCACACCTACCTGCACACTGCGGAAGCGGGCAGAGGCCGCACCGTGCCCCGTGCGCATGACTTGCATTGGCTCACCCTTGCCGCAGTTGGGCGTGCCCCAGACCACCCAATCATCGCAGACGGCATCGCAGCTTCCCCAAAACTCCGGCGTAATGCCCGTATAGGTGCAATTCTTCAGCAGTGCGCCCAATTTGCCGTTCTTGATCTCCCAACCGATCTCCGTGCCAAATTGAAAATTCAAACGGCGGTCATCAATGCTCCAACTGCGATTGGTACAGAGATACAATCCTTCGGCGGTGTCGGCAATCAAGTCTTCCAGCTTCCAATCTCCCGGCAGCAGGCTCACGTTTGTCATACGAATCATCGGCAGGCGATTCCAGCCATCGGCGCGCACACAGCCGTTGCTGCTCAAGCCAAGCTCAGGCGCGGTATCGCGCGACATCAAATACCCGGAAAAGATGCCGTTCTTGACAATATCAGTGCGCTGGGCAGGCACGCCCTCATCGTCCCAGCCAAACGACCCCAATCCGCCAGGCGTGGTCGCATCGGCCACGATATTGACAGCATCCGAACCATAGCGAAAATGTGTGCCCAACTTATCGGTGGTCAGGAAGCTCTTCCCCACAAATCCGGCCTCCATGCCCAGCACGCGGTCAAGTTCGATGGGATGGCCGCACGACTCATGCACCTGAAGCGCCGCCTGCGGGCCGTCCAGAATGATGGTCATCGTGCCCGACGGGCACTGCTTAGCCGTCAGCAATTTCACCGCTTCCTCACCAATGCGCTGCCCATGTTCGGGAAGGTTCATCGCCTCGACAAACTCATAGCCTGCCGTGCCTGCCTGCCGACCAAACGAATTGGGGTAAGAGCGCTGCTGAATCTCGCCATCGCCCACCGCCTCAGCGACGATAGCCGCGCCGCTGTCATACAGCGTTTGCTCGATCAAGCTGCCCTCAGAGCTGGCGAAGAGCTTGCGCTCGCGGCCAAACTCCATATTACCCGTAGCGATGCTCACCCCTTTCACAGAGCGCATTGCCTCATCAGCCTTCAACAACAAGCCAACTTTTTCTTCCAGAGGGACGGTAAATGGGTCGCACCTGATCGGGGTGGTATAGCTTCCACGCTGCGGAGGCAGTACAGAAAGGCGCGCTGATTTGCCGCCCACGAGCGCGCTGGCTCTGGCAATCGCGACAGCTTGTCCTGCAATTTTCTGCGCCTCCTTCAAGTCCATACGAGCGCTGCTGGCAAACCCCCACGCGCCATTCACAATGACGCGCACATTGAAGCCGCTGTCGACGCTGCTGGAAAGCGCCTCCACACGTCCATTCTTCACCGAGATGGACTCAACCGTCCTCTCCATCACACGAGCATCAGCATAGGTCGCACCAAGCTGCAACGCAATATTGAGCGCTGTATTTGCCAAATCTTGCATACGCGCAACTCCTTCTTCGGAACAAGCCGCTTTCTCAAACATCCTGAAGCGCGAGGGCCACTGCACCCTTCAGTGACGCATCGCTCCCCAGCGCGGCAGGGACGATACGCACTGCCTCGGTAGCTGCGCGCAGACAGAGCGGTGGGACCATCTGGCGCAGCGGCTCAAAGAGCAGGTCACCTGCCAGCGCCAGTGCACCACCAAGAATGATGACGCCAGGGTCAAGCAGGTTCACCAGGTTCGCCAGGCTGATAGATAGATAGTGCAGCGCCTCGTCGATCACTTGTCTCGCCACCGGGTCACCCTTGGCAGCAATCTGAAACACCTGATCGGCAGTCATCGCCTCGGCTCGGCCTCCCGTCACCCGTCGAATCGCCTCCTCCGTCTGTGGATATTCCACCGAAACGCCAATCATCGTGCGCACAATCGCCTGGGCCGAGGCAATGCCTTCCAGGTGTCCACGCCGCCCACACGGGCAAAGCGGGCCATCCTCCTTGACAAGCGTGTGGCCGATCTCGCCAGCCATGGTGCCGACACCATGATAAATAGAGCCATTGACAAGAATGCCTCCACCAATGCCGCGACCCAGCCCCACATAGACCAGATTGCGCTCGCCGATGCCCGCGCCAAAGCTCGCTTCGCCCAACGCAGCGGCATTGGCGTCGTTATCCAAAATAGCCGGAATCTGGCAGCGCTGCTCAAGCAGGTCTTTCACAGGCAAATCTTCCCACCCTTCCGCGCGATACATCATCCGCACCTGTCCCCGCGCAGCGTCTACCGGCGCGCCAATCGCAATACCACAGCGCAAGACCCGATTGCCCCTCAGACGTTCTGGCGAACAAACATCGGTAATCATCTCGTGCAAGAGGGCAACAGCCTCCTGCCCTTCTGGTGGTGCGCTCAGACGCTTGCGCGTGCGATGCACTATTTGCCCCTGAAGGTCCGCCAATGCAACTGACATCTGCATACCAGCGCTGCTGATTTCTACCCCCAGGACATAACCCTGGGTAGCCATCACCATCGAATGACTGTGATTAGGGATTGTCTCGTGTTCATGCCAGATTTGGTTCATAGCTGGGACCTCCTTCAGTATGAGGAAGCGTTCGCGATGCTCTGTACATGTACCACCCACAGCATTCGTGTAGCAACATACACATTGCACGCTGTGGGCCGAGAGTCGCACACCTGAGACCAAACCAGAGTCAGAGGAGAAAAACGATCAATTGTGCCGCCTGGGTGGTTTGTCTTCTTTCCCGCAGCTTCTCAAAGGAGAGTATACCAGGTATAGGTTGATTTGCCAGGAACGGCTTATGTCTATACGAAACAGCTCATGAAAAAGGGTGGCGCTGCCTGCTATAGTATAAGTACCTATGACCGTTGAGAAGAGCGAAACAACTCAGCCAGCCGAACCGCTCAAGGCAGCGCATCCTGCTCAATCCAAGCCATCGGTCTGGACCATCCAGACCGCCCTGAGCTTTGGCCTGATCACGTTGATCTGGGGATCATTCTCGATAGCTGTAAAGGTTGGCGTCGCTGGTGTGCCTCCGTTTCTGCTGGCGGGCGTGCGGTTCTGCCTGGCCGGAGCGGTGCTTTTTGTGTTGGTGCTCGTTCGCCGAGAGCGCCTGTTGCTTCCACGCCAGCGATTTCCAGGCGTCTTGCTGCTGGCCTTTCTCATCATTGGCATACCAAGCGCTTGCTTCTTCTGGGCCTCGCAGTACGCGCCCGCTGGCACGCTTTCTACAGTCTGGGCAACATCACCCATCTTCACGGCCTTCATCACGATGAGCGCACGCAACGAAGTGCGCGGCTGGCGCGTCGCCCTGAGCATGGTCATCGGACTTATAGGGGTAGCGCTGGTCTTCATCGACAAATTGGGTGTGGGCGCTGGGCAAGCACTGGCGGCTGAAGCAGCAGTCCTCGGCGCGGCAGCGTTCTATGGCGGAGGCATGCGCGTTGCCAAAAGCACTGCTGATCTCCCTTTACTTTCTCTCACCGCCTGGGAACTGCTGCTTGGGGGCCTCATCCTCTCAACCGCCAGCCTGCTTTTTGAGCGCGGGCAGCCAGTGCACTGGACTGCGCTGAACGTCGGCATCTTGCTCTATCTGGCAATTATGGCTGGCTGTGTCACCTTTGGGCTCACATTCTGGCTCATCAAACGCATCGGCGCGATTCGCACCAGCTATAATTCATTTTTGGTGCCAGGTATTGCATTAGTGCTGGCTAATCTGCTGCTGGGCGAACCGATCACCCTCCCCAAACTGGCTGGCATGGTGCTGGTCGTGAGCGGGCTGGCGCTAGTCGTCAGAAGTTGAAGGGGCTGGAGCTACCGCAGCCGTCTGAACAGGGACTCGCTCGCCAGGCAGAATGAGCATCGGGGCAAAAAGCCTCTCCTGTGTGACCTGAATGCGCTCCTCATGCCAGAGTTCCAACACCGCCAGGAAGGTCACCACCACCGCCAGCCGCGAGGTGGCCGCGCGCAGCAAATCCTCGAAAATCACACGACCATGCGCCGCCAGAGCCGCCTCAATCTCGGTAATCTTATCGCTCACGCGCACCACCGGCAAAGGCAGCGGTTCCGGCTGGGTGCGTCGTCGCTCCTCCAGTACGCGATGAAACGCTGCCGCCAGCGCCTCGACCTCCAGGCCCACCAGTTTGGGGGGCGCCCACGCCAGTAGATCATCCGCCGGGATAACCGGACCAGGGCGCGGAAAGCTCATCAGACCGGCAGCCTCACGCTCTCGGAGCAGGCGGGCAATCTCTTTAGCAAGCTTATACTCCAGCAGATGACGGCGCAGTTCTTCGGCCTCGGCCATCGCCTCATCGACCTCCGAGGACTCATCGTCGCGCGGCGGCTGCGGCAGCAAACTGCGCGATTTAATAAAGAGCAATTTGGCGCCAACTGTGATGAACTCGGCCAGGCGCGCCATCGGCGGCTCTTCTTCTTGCCAGTTCTGAACATACTCCAAAAATTGATCGGTCACCGCAACCAGCGAGATAGCGGTAATTTCCATCTGGCGGCGCTCAATAAGGTGCAAGAGCAGGTCCAGAGGCCCCTCGAAGATAGACAAATGAATCGTATAAGGAGAGGGAGGAGAAGCAACAGCAGAGATCGTACGGGTATCGGTCAGAACCCTTGCGCCGTTGAGATCATCAAGTGTAGCCATCAAACACTCCACCGGCCAGAAGATAGTATGCGCTCCCGCGCATGCTCATTCAGTGCTGCTCGTCTACAGCGTGCAAGGCTGCTGCCGGGCCACGCGGGTCATGATGGGTGCGAATGAGCAACACCACACGTTCTGTGACGCCTGCCGCCGCAGCCAGATCAGCGCCAATGTCGGCATGATGCCAGGCAGCATAAAAAGGGCGGCGCCAGAATGGATCAGGTGAGGCCGCCAACATTTGTAGCAATCCAGGGGCCAAAGCACGCATCAGCACAACCACCGGGCGCATCCAGAAGCGTACCCGTCCCCCTCCCTTGCCAACATCGTGCAGCAAGGCCGCGGCCAAGAGATCACGATCATGACAACCCTGGGCTTCCAGTGCATAACAAACATTGAGACAATGCCGTTGATCGCCAGCCGACATCGTCAGAAACAACGCGCGCGCAGCAGAAGGAAGCAGAGCGCCAATAAACGGTTGCTCCTCTGGCTGCACGCGCGCCGTCAATAAATGCCAGGCCTGTGAAACACGATAAACGGCTCGCACCCTTACTCCATTATATTACCGGAAAGTTCACATAGACCGGATTCACGATGGCAAACACAATTGCGTTTATTCCCTGGTATATCCAGTAGAGCGGATTTAACTCCTGCGGCGCGCCTGAAATCTGAAGCAGCATAGGCAGCAGAAAAATAATCCCCAGGATGATCAACTCCATATATGGCTCGGCGCGGCGAAACGACACTGCCTGGCGATTGGGGAGCAGCGCAAACACCACGCGATAGCCATCCAATGGATACAGCGGAAGAATGTTGATCAGGAACAACCCGATGTTCACGACGATAAAAGCAAAGAGCAGTTGCTCGCCACGCAGCGACCACCAGGGCAAAGAACCTCCAACACATTGGAGGGCTGTTTCACCCGGCAGACAGCGCGTAATATCTTGAAAGAACTGCGGAGATTGCGGAATTGCCTGGAGGGCAAAGGCGCCACCCACACCCAGCAGAAGGTTTGCCAGCGGTCCAGCCAGCGCCACAAGCACTGTGCCAAAGTTTGGCCCTGCCTTTAATTTGAGCGCGTCAAAACGGACTGGCTTACCCCATCCAAGCGCCAGCCCCAGCCCTCCATAGAGAAACGCTAAAACAATTGCCACAGCCGTGCCCATCCCTGCCATCTGTCGCAGCGGGTTCAGGCTGATGCGCCCATCATTGCGAGGCCCTGGGTCTCCCAGAGCCAGAGCTACCAGAGCATGGGCCGACTCGTGAATGCAGATGCTGACCACAAAGGCAGCAAACAGCATGACAATGAAGATGACATTCATAGGGCCTCATCATCCTTGCGTTTTCGCGCCGCTGCTCTTCTTTCCATCCTTCTTTGGCTTCTTTTTTTCCTTGGCGGAGCGCTGTTCTTTGTTCGCCATATCCGATCTCCCCCTTCTGTATTGCCCTGCGGGCAGGCATGGTATTGACTATTATACTGAGTCCAACAGCCCT
Source organism: Ktedonobacterales bacterium (assembly GCA_035307385.1). Classification (GTDB taxonomy): domain Bacteria; phylum Chloroflexota; class Ktedonobacteria; order Ktedonobacterales; family DATBGS01; genus DATBHW01. The sequence continues at coordinate 80,894 of DATGID010000060.1, forward strand.
ACGCAAGCTGCTCTGTCGATTGCTTTCACAGCAGCAAAGCGGTTAAGGAGCCTGAAGCAATGACACCTCCAGGCCCTCAAAGGCCAGGCGCGTTTCAGGAAAGGCGCGCTGAGCTGTGTTTTGCAGATGCTCAAGCGCATCATCATCATACTCAGGGTCGTGATGAAAGAGCAGCAGATGTTTTACCCCAGCCGCGCGCGCAACCTCGGTTGCCATATGCGCCGTGCTATGTCCAAATCCACGCTTCGAGGCGAAATAATCCTCCTCGCTGTACTGCGCGTCATGAATCAGCAGGTCTGCCCCCTCGGCAAAGTGGACCAATTGCTGGCTATCGGCCTGCCCCCATTCGACATCAGTCGCATAGACCAGGCTATGCCCCTGGTACTCAATCCGCGAAATCAAACAGCCGTTGCGGGGATGGGCAGCTGAATGTAAGAAACGCATACGCACATCATCGCCAGTGGGCCGTTTCTGGCCGCCATTGAGTTGCTCACGCTGCACATGTGGTTGCAAATCGCCGGGACGCCACTGGAGATAATCGCCAGGCTCTATGGTGTAAAACTGGCAGGTGGAAGGCGCATCGTGCAAATCAACCGGGAAGTATGGCGAGGTAATGGCTCGACCAAGCATATCAGAAAAATCTCGGCCCGCCAGGCGAGGCCCGGCCAGATAGAGCCTGGTTCCAGGCTGATAGAGTGGGTCAAAAAAGGGCAAGCCAAGAATGTGATCGTAATGTAGATGGCTGAAGATGATCGTAATCGTTGGCGGGGACACGTTCAAGCTCTCTCGAAAGCGTCGGCCAAGGGGAATCAGACCCGTCCCAGCATCCAGGATAATCTCGTGTCCTCCTACCTGCACCTCCACACAGGACGTATTCCCACCAATCTGCTGGTCTGCCCCGCCAGAAACCGGATAGCTTCCACGCACGCCCCAGAAGCGCGCCACAAACTCATCAGCCAGCGAACGCGCTCCCAGCGAACGATGTTCCCCGGCAAACGCGCTGGAGGAATTATCCTCTTCAGCGTTCGTTTCACTCATGGCCGATGCTACCTCAGGCTTCCCCAGAGCCGTGACCAGACATCTGGCATCCTCCCCACAAAGCAACCATCTGGCTTCATCCAATCAGATGCCTTCCTTGTCACTATATCGCGCCCCCTGATGAAAGTCAATTTTTGCGCAGGGCTGCCGCCTCCACAACCGCCAGGCGTCTGCCAAAATATTGTGAAATAGCTCACAGGTATCCGCCCAGCAGTGACCAACTGCGCGCCTCTGCTCGTTTTGACAACAGCGAGGGGTGCATGCTACACTGCCCAGCAGAGTCTGACAGGAGCATCCATGCCAGGTGAGAAGAGACCTTCGCTCAAAAGAGAAATAAAGAGCACAATAAGGCAACGCGGGAGAAACAGGAATGACCGTACATAGGAGCATCAGCCGGTTAACCAACGTCTTTCTGGCACTGTTTATGCTGCTAAGCGTTGGTGTCGTTTACTGGCAAGTATTCCAGTCCAAAGCGCTTGCCACCAGCACCTATAATCCCAGTCTTTGTGATATCGGAAATCAGCCAGTACGTGGCAACATCTATGATCGCAATGGCGTCTTGCTCGCCTATTCACAGGCTGACCCCAAGGCCCCTTGTAACTATCGGCGCTATTATTGCTTTCCCTCGCTTTCACCCATCATTGGATACTTCAGCTATATTTACGGAGAAACAGGGCTGGAAGAGGCATATGATGACATTCTGACTGGCAAGCAAGCCACGGGTCAGGATGCCATCAATAATTTCTGGGACCAGACCTTGCATCGCGCCGTCAATGGTTCAGATATCTATTTGACCATTGATGCGCGTGTTCAGAATATGATTGATAAGCAGTACGATATTACCTACGACGAACCTGGCGGCGTGCTGGGGGAGCCAATCTATAACCTTCCCAGGGGCACCGTTGGCGCTCCTCCCAACGAGCCAATCCCACCGCTCTGCCAGCAAAAAGATGGCGCGCTGATGCAGCAGCTTTACAATCAACCTTCCGAGAATGCTGCCCATAATCATGCTGGCTCGATCATCGTGACGGACCCGCACACTGGCGAGATTCTGGGCATGCTCAGCCGCCCGTACTTCAACGCCAATGAGATCGGCGACTATACCCCTTGCCGCCTCTACGTCAATGACACGGCTGATGCCAACGACCCTGTCTGCCCAGGCGCAAAGACCAATCCGCCACCAGGCCCAACCAGCACGGCCACACCAACACCCGACCTGACCAGCACCATCGGCGCTGAATACTTCAAGCAACTCACGAGTGATCCCAATACGCCGCTGCTGGTCCGCCCAACCAATCTTTACATTCCTGGCTCAACGTTCAAGACCATGACATTGAGCGCTGCCCTGGACAGTGGTAAGGTCACATTAACCAACCCCACCTATGGCGGCGGCAATTGTCTGGCCCAAAACTCCTCAGCACGCAGTTATACCGTCAACGGCCACACCTTCGAGGACCAGGACTTGCCAACCTATGGCATCCCGCCAGCTTGCCCTATTGACGTGGAGCATGGCTACATCTATAGCGACAATATTATTTACGCGCGCATTGGAGTGAGCATAGGAGCCTCCACCTGGCTGAATTACTTCCAGCGCTTCGGCATGATCGATACGAACGCAGCGAATAAGCAGCCATTCCCGTTTGATTTTCCTGTCAAGGCCAGCCGGGTCGATTTTACCGGCCAGAACGGCGCAGAGACTGATCCGGTCAACCTGGCAGCGGATGCGTTCGGGCAGGGGTTCTTGCAGGTATCGCCGCTGGAAATGTCGTTTATCACCGATACTGTTGCCAATAATGGCGTTGGCCTCTTACCACATCTGCTTTACAAAGTGGTGCCACATGGCGTCGACCCTAAAACAGTGGCAGCGGTGAGTCCTGTGCCGTATACTGGCAATGGCGTCACCAACGGCCAGATCATCAGCGCTCAAACTGCCGAAGAGGTGCGCGAGGCCATGCATGGGGTCGTGCAGCAAGGTTCAGCGGGCCTTACTGCAAACACGCGCTCCAATATGGGCGGCAAAACCGGCACAGCGCAGCTTGGGGGTCCTGACCCACACTCCTGGTTTATCTCGCTGGCCCCTGATGCACCAGGCCAGACGCCACAATATACCGTCGTGGTCATGAAAGAGAACGGGGATGAAGGGCTGTTCCAGGCTCCCGTAGCCGACTGCATTTTTCTGAGCCTGCTTGGAAATCTGCCAAACGTTCATGCAGGGTCATTTTATCCAGCCTATACCTGCGCTTCGTGATCGAACCCGCCAGCGGACATGGCAATGAGCACACCAGGAGAGATACGAGAACCAGAAACCGGACAGACAAACCAACCACCACCGCAGGCGCGGCCAAGTCTCTACAGCGAAAGCGAAAGACACTTCCTCTATCCCTGGCAGCGCCTGCGCCAGACCCTCTTACTTCCGCTAGCAGCCGGGCTTGATGCCCTGCATATCACGCCAGATATGCTCTCCTGGTGCTCAGTCGTGCTGGGCGCTGGTTTTTTCTTCGTCGCCCGGCTGCGCTTCGACATCGCCTTCTGGCTTCTGGTTGGCTCGGTCTTTCTTGACGGAGTTGATGGCGTCCTGGCACGCTATCATCGCGCCCCCTCCTCCAAAGGTTCCTTCACCGATGCCTTTTGCGATGAAGCAGTCGTGGCCTTGACTGTTGGCGGTTTAATCTGGAAGGGCTTGATAAATCCTGTTCTTGGTGTGATTTTTGTGTACATCTACACCAGCCTGGTCACGATGCTGCTTATTCATCAAGTGCTGGCCGTCTCGTCCCAAGGCATCATCCGACCCAGCAGAATGCTGCTGTATGCATTCGTTGGCATCTATTACTTCTTCGGCTGGAATTGGATGGATGGCCTACTCTGGGTCTATCTGCTTGCGCTGCCCATCCTTGGCCTGAGCTATTGGCGCATCCACCGCGCGCTTTAAGCAGCCAGAAGCGCAGAGTCATAACGGGGCATAAAAAGCCCAGACATGAGGCATGAGAGCCAGGACTGAGAAGGCCGAGCTTAGCTGAGGTATTTACCCGCCAGCAGGCGATACTTCTCGCGCACATCCGCCGGAATGCGGCTGCGATCGGTGAGAATGGCAGACTCCAGGGCATGCGGGCATGCGCATGCATTCTGCGCCCGATCTGTCGGAATGCGCTTTGCCACGGCGCGAATGATGCGTTGCGCGTTCGCCACGTTCTTCATCAGGTTGCCAATCACCATCTCTACGGTGACTGACTCAGCTGTATCGTGCCAGACATCATAATCGGTCGCGCAGGCAATGGTGGCATAGCATAGTTCGGCCTCGCGCGCCAGTTTGGCTTCCGGCAACGCTGTCATGCCGATGACATCGACGCCCCACTGGCGATAGATGCGTGATTCCGCTTTTGTCGAAAAGAGCGGGCCTTCGATGCACAGATACGTTCCCCCTCGATGCACCTTTACATCATCCAGTTCCTGGGCCGATTGCCAGAGGATATCCGCCAGCGTCGGGCAAAATGGGTCAGCGAAAGAGCAATGAACGACCAGACCGCCCTCGAAGAAGCTGTTGACGCGGCTCTTGGTACGATCAAAAAGTTGATCAGGGATGAGCAGGTCGAGCGGCGCGACATCTTCGCGCATGCTGCCCACCGCGCTCACCGAAATCACCCATTCAACGCCCAGACTCTTCAGCGCGTAGATATTCGCCCGGCTGGGCACTTCAGTCGGGGTGAGCCGATGGCCGCGCCCATGGCGAGGCAAAAATGCAATCGAAACGCCCTCCACGCGCCCAACCGTAATTGCATCGCTGGGCGCGCCAAAGGGCGTTGCTACCTGTACCTCCTCCACATCCGTCATCCCCTCCATATGATACAGTCCACTACCGCCGATAACCCCAATTTTTGCCTCTGCCATACGCGCCTACACTCCTACGACGTTCTGCGCCTCATCTCTTCGATGCGGCAATTTAATGGAATCTGCCCAGATGGGGCCCCATCTGGGCGAAGAATTGGCTCAGCAGCCAGGCCAGGCACAGCCCAATAGCAATCAGGCCCGCTAGGTTCGGCCTGCCAACGCGCCGATCTTGCGTCATGGGTGTCAGGCCGCGAGTAGCCGCGCCAGCCATCCCGACTGAATAATAGACATCAAGCGTTTCGGTCCCACCATTGCTGGCAATCGTAATCTCGCTCTCATAATGCCGGGCATCAAGGGCAAATGGCTTCAGCCAGACAGTAATGCGCGCCCGATGATCATGGATCGCCTCGACATCAAGCAGCACCTGAGGGCTATCGCTGGTAATCGTGGCCTGAAGCGGCTCGGCCCCCTTATTCTCGATGACAAACTGTCGCTGGTAGGGCTGCCTGGTATTGACCACGCCGAAGTGGAGTGAATCATCGGGATAGACGCGCAAGACCGGCTCATCTGCCAGTGGAGCATCTGCTGGCTCGAGATTCAGGCTGACTGTATCTTGACCAGGCGAGATGCTTGCAGACCGATGGTAGAGGACAGGCAGCGTGGATGAGGATGGTGCCCTGACCGTTGTGGTGACCCGGCGCGGCACACTCCTCTGCGTGGCAACCAGCGTCGTGGTGGAGTGCCGTCCAATCCCCTCCAGGGCCACTTTCATCTCATCAGCGTTCACATAGCGCTGTGTCAGATGAATCTCCATCGCGCGCAAAATGACCGCCTCCACTGCGCCCGAAAGTGCTGGATTAAGCTGGCGCGGCGGCAAAAAGCTGGCAACATTCGCCACGCGCGTTGGCGCGGCGGCGGGTACTTTATTAGTCAGTAATTGATAGAGCGTCGCCCCCAGAGCATAGATATCCGAGCCTGGCTCCGTCTTGCCACTGTACTGCTCGATAGGCGCGTAGCCATCGGTGCCCAGGCAAACAGTATCTTTACTCTGGCCCGTCTGATGAAAGCGGGCTATGCCAAAGTCGATCAGTTTTACCGTATCATCAGGCCGCACAATAATATTCGAGGGCTTCAGGTCGCGGTAAATAATCGGAGGAGACTGGCGATGCAGATAGGCCAGCACATCACACATGGCAATGCCCCAGGACACTACTTGGGTCTCAGCCAGCGGCTTGCCAGCCTCAGCCAATATCTCCTCCAAATTACGCCCTGCCACATACTCCATCAGCATATAATGCTTGGCGTCTTCGATAAAGGTCGAGTACACCTTCGCTAGCGCCGGATGATTGAGCAGACGCAGCATATCAGCCTCGCGCTGGAAGTCAGCGATAGCTTGCTTGCGTTCGGCCAGGCTCAGTTCCGATTCGCTCATCTCCTTCAGGGCATATTGCGCGCTGTTTTTCAGCGTGTCCGCCACCAGATAGACCGCGCTTTGTCCGCCCTGGGCAAGCTTCTTCAAAATTAAGTAGCGGTCCTGAAGCAGGCGATTGGCTGGAAGCATCCCTGTCGCCTGCTTGACTAAAGCACCCGTCAGCGTAGCGCCGCACTCCGAACAAAAGCGTGTGCCGCCGGGAAATGAGTTCCCACAAGACGGGCACTCAATAATCTCAGCCATCGAATGTTCCTCCCTGGATACTCCCCAGGCCACCGCGACACAGCACCACAAGTGATACCAATGCTTCTATCTACAACTACGCATTATGGGAACCAGAGTTGCACCAACTTTCCGCTCGGGCGTGCTCATCCCAGCGGCTGCGACGAAACGAACGCTACGAGGCTCGGATACGTCTGAAATCACGCTTCCCGACCTGTATGATCGCTCCATCTTTGGCTGGCACCACAAAGTTAACGTCAGTAACTCGCTGCGCCTCGCTCTGCTCGCCCTCAGGATAGAAATAGACGCCGCCCTGCTGAATCAGGTCACGCGCCCGGCTCCGACTGGCGGCAAGGTACCAAGTGCTCGCAATCAACTCTATCAGAGAGGTTGGCTCAGCCAGCTTATGATCAGGAATCTGCTCAGGAAGCTGGCGCTTCTGGAACTGGCGCACAAACGCCCCCTCGGCCTCGCGCGCAGCTTCAGCCGAACGAAACTCGGTCACGATCTCGCGGGCCAGGCGCATCTTCACATCGCGCGGATTCAGGCTTCCCGCCTCCATCTGGCGCTGCATCTCGCTCAGTTCTGCCGTTGGCACAGTCGTCAGCGTTTCAAAATAGGTCATCATCGTCTGATCGGGCAGAGACATCAGCTTGCCGTACATATCGTTCGCCGATGCCATCAGCGCAATATAATTGCCCAGGCTCTTGCCCATCTTCTGCACGCCATCCAGGCCCACAATCAGATGACAGGTCAGGATTTGCTGCGGCGGCTGGCCTACCCGTCCCTGAAGCTCGCGCCCCACCAGCAGATTAAACGTCTGGTCAGTTCCGCCCAGTTCTACATCCGCTTCTACGGCAACTGAATCATACCCTTGCAACAAAGGATAAAGAAACTCGGAGATATAAATCTCGGTGCCAGAATGATAGCGTTTGGAAAAGTCATCGCGCTCAAGCATCTGCGCAACGGTTTTATTGCCCGCCAGGCGGATAGCATCGGTCAGCGTAAAGCGGTCAAACCACTCGCTCTGCCAGCGCACCTCTGTCTGCTCGCGATCAACGATTTGATAAAATTGATCCAGATACTTCTCGGCATTGGCCTTGACTTGCTCGGCTGAAAGCACCTCGCGGGCATCTGAACGCCCGCTGGGGTCGCCCAGCCTGGCCGTCCAATCGCCCACAATCACGACTGCCTGATGCCCCAGCAGTTGAAACTGGCGCAGTTTACGCAGCACCACCGCATGCCCTAAGGTCAAATCAGGGTTGCGTGGGTCAAGCCCCAGCTTCACCCGCAGTGGTCGCCCATTGCGCCCGCTAGCCTCCAACAAGCGGCGCAGTTCTGATTCCTTTTCTACCTGTGCCACGCCGCGAGTCAGTAAAAAATCGATATCCACCGTCTCCATACCTTCCAAATACCATCCCTTATGCGTAATGGTATGCTTGTTGCGTTGTCCTCTAAGCTATTCCGCCAGGCACGCCCTTTATTCTTTGCTCGAAATTGTAGCACAAGCCACTGGAGGGGGCAAAATAGTCCTCCTTTACGCGCCGTCTCTTAACATCCTGTTAAGAGACCTGGGATATGCGGAGCAGCGCCCTGGCGAGGACTTTAAAGCTTTTATCTCCAGGCGATACTATGTTTGAAGCTATGCCATTAGGATATAATACGGTGAACTCACGGGCTTTACAGAACACAGGAGGCAGTGATGGATGCACCCCACCGATTCGGCTCTCGGTTGGCAGGCAAACGAGTAGTTACCCTTGGAGGAGGCACTGGACCCTTTGCCGTGCTCTCCAATCTCAAAAAATACCCCTTTGCAATCACCGCTGTCGTCTCTATGGCGGATAGTGGTGGCAGCTCGCGCCGACTGATGGACGAATTTGGGCAGCTTCCCTTTGGCGATTTGCGGCAAGCCCTCGTCGCTCTGTCGCGCAATGGTGTGCTCTGGCGCGACATTTTTAATTTTCGCTTCCCCATGGGCATCAATGTCAATCAGAACGGGAACGGGGAGAACGGCAGCCGAGTGGAGGGGGTAGGCGGCCACAGCCTGGGAAATCTCATTATCTCAGCCTTACAAGAGATCAATGGCGGGGAGCTTTTGCTGGCGGTGCAAGACGCGCAGGAGCTTTTGGAAACGGCTGGAGCCGTCCTTCCCGTCACGCTGGCGCACACCACCCTGTGTGCCGAACTGGAAGATGACAGCGTCATCTGTGGAGAAACAGATATTGACACCCGTGGGTTGAAAGACCCCGGCCCGCTGCCAGCCATCAAGAGGATTTTCCTGAGCGAATCAACTCCTGCCTGTGCCCAGGCCATTCGGGCGCTGCGACGCGCTGATGTCATTATCATTGGCCCTGGTGATCTCTACACCAGCATTCTGCCCAATCTGCTGGTTGAGGATGTTGCTCGCACCATTCGGGAATCTGAAGCCGAAAAAGTCTACGTGTGTAATCTGATGACCAAGCACGGAGAAACAGACGGATTCAAAGCATCTGATTTTGTGCGCGAAATTCATCATTATCTGGGCGGGCGTGTTGATCGGGTCATCCTCCACGATGGATTTCTGCCTGAGCATCTGGTCGAACTGTACGCAAAGCAGCAGCAACATGCCGTGAAGGCTGATGTAGAACAAGTTAAGGAATTAGTGCCTGAGGTCGTCGTTGATCGGCTCACCTCCATCGGCACCGATCACTACGTGCGCCACGACCCGGAACGCCTCGTGCGGGCTGTCCTGATGCCAAGCGAGACAGAAATGCCCCCAAACCACTGGCAGTTAGAAGCCTGATACGCAGCTTTATCTATGTAAGCAAGAGGGCACTGGCTCTGAATAGAACCAGTCGCAGCGTCAGAGATTGAGGGAAAGCTGCTGCGTTTCTAACAGCGCGCGCACCGGGGCAAAGGTGCGGCGATGAGCGGGCGAAGGCCCCAACCTGGCAAGCGCAAGCTTATGCTCAGCGGTCCCATAGCCCTTATGTTGGGCAAATCCATAGCCAGGATATTGCTCATCCAGGGTTTGCATCAGCCGGTCGCGTGTAACTTTGGCAATGATCGAGGCCGCTGCAATCGAAAGGCAACGCGCATCCCCTTTAATCAAGGCTAGCTGAGGAAGACTCACAGCGGGGAGCTTCAACGCATCCAGCAGCAAATAGCTTGGGCGCACCGGAAGCGCCGAAAGCGCCTGCTGCATCGCCAGGCGTGTCGCGCGCAAAATATTATAGCGATCAATGGATGCCACGGAAACCACCCCCACACCCACCCCAACCGCGCGCTCTATCACCACTGCATAGAGACGCTCGCGCTGGGCAACGCTCAACTGTTTGGAGTCGCGCACTCCGGCAAAAAGGCGCAAGCAATCATCCGCCAGCGGCAAGATCGCCGCCGCGGCCACCACCGGCCCGGCCAGACAACCACGCCCTGCTTCATCCAGACCAGCAATGAGCGTATGCCCCTGGAGAACAAGGCGCTCTTCCTCCTCAAGCGTGGGAGTGATGCGAACTGCTGGCACGGTCAACGCAGGGTCGCCAGGTGCTGTGGCTTTCGGCTTGCGCGATGGCATAGATCGCGCCTCCTACTGCTCGCGACGCTCCCGCAGACGTGCCGCCTTGCCTGAAAGTTTGCGCATAAAATAAAGCTGCTTGCGGCGCACCTCGGCATGCCGCACCACTTCGATCTTGTCAACACGCGGCGAATGCAAGAGGAAGGTGCGCTCCACACCCACACCATGCTTGACAGCGCGCACCGTGAAGCTGCGGTTGATCCCCTGCCCGTGCATGCGAATCACAATCCCCTCAAACACCTGCAAGCGTTCCGTGCGCTCGATCACTTTCACGTGCACACGCACCGTGTCGCCTGATTCCAATTGGGGCGGCTCTTCTCGCAGATAGTCCGCCTCTATTTGCTTGACCAGTTCCAGCATTTCTTGATACCTCCTTTAAGAGTGCCGACGGACAGTATAGCATACACGACCAGGCCCGCGCAAGAAATTTTCAAATGATTCGCCTCTTGACTGACCCGCCATCTTGATGCTATGCTTGTGGCAGATACCTCAGCGTTTTCTCGTAGCGCGTTCTTCATTCGCCTCTCCAAGTAGCGTGGGCATGTAGCGCAAAATATCTACATACGACAGCCTGCTCACCCGAACAATCAGCCTTTGAACGTTACTGATTCAGGCATATTCTATGCAGTAGCGTTTTTGTGTGAGGAGTCTTTTCACATAGCTGTTTGAACGCCTCACACCAAAAGGCCCAGGCCACCTGAAGGCTTCCCCAAACAACCGACGTGGCACAGTTATTGCTAAGTGAATACTCGTAGCATTCGGCTGAGCAACAAGGCAGTAGGTATGCCTCTCCCTCCACGGCTGGAACAGACCCATCCGGTCACTTGCTTGAAGAGGGCCACACACCCGGAGAGGTGTGCTGCATTCCAGTGATGGATGCAGAAATCAGCGTCTGTGAGCACATTTTGAAAGGCAGGACTTGGTTATGGGTATGCTGCGTGTGATGTCCCGACGCGGTGATGATCGAGTGACATGGGAGCTTCAAAAAGCAGAAGTGAGCGATCCTGAAGCCATTGCCGCCATCCGTGAGGCCGAGCGCATCTTTAACGAAGAGCGCGCACGGGGGGCAACGGCTTTTAAGGTCGAGACTGGCAAACCCATCGAGCGGATTGAGCGGTTTGACCAGACTGCCGAGCAAATTGTGATGGTTCCCCGTGTTGTAGGAGGCTGATCTTCATGTGGGAGTCGCTCAGCCTACTCTTAGGCATCTGGCTCCTGTTCTTGCTGATCGCCATCTACTACCTTTCACAATCTTCCGATGGCAGTGTGGGACGCTGGCGCGATTCAGTCAGCGAGCATTTGTCGGCAGAAAGCCGCGCCAAATCGCTGCTGCGCGAAATGCTGACCGAAGCGCAATACCAGCAACTCCTCAAGTTTGGCTATCTGGAGATCACCAGCCCAACCATCGAGCATCGCGTCTATCGCATCCCTGGCGCGGGCGGGCTGGTCAAAGTGTATGAACGCGGTTGCGCCATTATGGAGTTATGTCTCCAGCCCACCGAACCACTTCCCGATGCGGACGTGGTCGTCATGCACAAGCTGATGATTGAAGCAAACGAGCAGGAGTATTTACAGAAGGCTAACCATTTTGCGCCGGGCATCATTTCCCTGCGTTGTCAACATCTGTAATCGCCCCTTCAGCGAAGGTTTTGAGGAAGTGCTACGAGAGCAGCGGCGCGACCCTGGTGCCAGGGTCGCGCCGCTGCTCTCGTAGCACTTAGCTTTCAGCCAGCGGTAGGACAATTGGGCTATCACCTATCGGCTGGCGCTCAAGAACCCTTTTCTGCTTTCCCTGGTTCTGCTATAATGTGCATGATCCCCACGGGCAAACGGCTAAGCGGAGGGCAGAGCGGATGGAACAACTCTCAAACCTGGTCATCTCGGACAAAGAGTTGCTGGCGATTTCGGGTATGCTGGCAAAGCTTATGCAGGATACCAGCGCCAGCTATGTGATGCTGCTCGATAAAAGCGGGCAAGTCATCGCCACACAAAGCCAGGGCAACATGCAGCGCGACTCGACGGCCTTAGGCGCATTACTGGCAGGCGCCTTTTCTTCCTCGCGCCATGTTGCCGAACTCTTGGGAGAGAGCGATTTCAAAGCCATCTTCCAACAAGGCATCCATGAAAGCATTTACACCAGCTTGATTGCCGATCAATGGCTGCTTGTCACCGTCTTCGACAAGCTGACCCATATCGGGCTGGTCAAGGTGTTGGCAAAAAAAGCCAGCGATGAACTCTTGCGCGTGCTGGAAAGAGTGCGCACCGACACCAGTCGCGTTCGGGAAAAGGTCGTGAACGTACAGTTTCGCTCGTCGGTTGAAGATACCATTGATCTGCTTTTCCGCGAATAACATCATGAGCAGCCCTCTTCCGCCGGTAGTTCTTGCTGGATGCCCATTACGCCCAGGCGCGAAGCACGAGCTTCGCGCGGCGTCCAGATATAATGCTCAGTTGAAAAAGAGACTTCAGAATCACTCCTCTTTCCAGTTAGCGCCAGAGGACCATGTTGTAGGAGGTGCGAGAGTGTATGGCGCTTATTAATGTCGCCGCGCGTGAGATTCACTGCAAGATCGTCTATTATGGTATTGGCTATTGTGGCAAAACCACCAACTTACAATATGTCCATCGCCAGATACCAGGCGACGGCAAAGGCGAACTCATCTCCATCGCCACCGAGACAGAACGCACGCTCTTCTTTGACTTTCTGCCGCTCGACCTGGGCGCAGTACACGGCTTCCGCACCCGCTTCCATCTCTATACCGTTCCGGGTCAGGTACTCTATGAGCGCACGCGCGTAGCCGTCTTGAATGGTGCCGACGGCGTTGTCTTCGTTGTGGACTCTCAAAAAGACCGATTAGAAGAAAACTTTCAAAGTATCATTGAGCTTGAAACCAATATGCGCTACCTGGGCAAAGACCTGGGAAATTTCCCGTTTGTCATTCAATGGAACAAGCGTGATGTGACCGGAGCGCTGCCAGTCTCAACGCTGGATCGCTATCTCAATCGGCGGCGTGTGCCAGCATTTGAAGCGGTTGCCGTTGAAGGCACTGGCGTATTTCCAACCCTGCGAACGATTAGCAAGAGCGTCATGTCGCACCTCTAAGGTGTGGGCCTGCAAAGGCAAGCGTGGAGCCACGCAAGGGAGCTGCGGCTTGGAAGGATTGCTGCAAGATTTCCATCTCACCGAACTGATTCAGTTGTTTGAGCTAAGCCGGAAGACTGGCGCTCTGGAACTGACACCCATTGGCTATCAGCAGCCAACCTCAGCCACACACCCAGCGCCACCCGTAGGGCGCATCTACTTCGTGGATGGGAAGATAACCGGTGCTCAACTCCTCTCGCTTCAGGGAGAAGATGCGCTCCTCAGCCTCTTTTTGTGGCAAGCAGGCACGTTCCAATTTATTGATGGCTTGCGCTCCCCCAATCGCACGATCACGCAGACCAACGAAAGTATGCTCATGGAGGGCGTGCGGCGCATTGACGAGTGGTCCAGCATCCTGGCACATATCCCCACGCTTCAGATCATCCTCTTTTGTCCGCCATATCCTCCGCCACAAGCGCAGCACATTCAATTGACTGATCTGCAATGGCGCTTTTTACAAGCCGTCAATGGACGCGACACCCTGGCAACCATCGCGCGGCGGTGCGGTTTATCGCTCTTCCAGGCACGAATCGTTGCCACTAAGCTGCTGGCAGTAGGATTTGTCCAGCGGCGTCCCCCCACAGAAGCCGAGCGCTATTTTGAAGAATTGGTGCAGGTAACCAGCAAAGACCTGGGGGAATTGGCCGAACCATTAATTGAGGCGATCTTCACTCAGGCGGCGATGCCACCAGCGCTGCTGGCATCGCTGCACGCTGTTCCTCCGGCTTTCTCGGCCCGAATCCTGCCGGAACTGGAGACAGCAGCAGCACGCTATATCGGGCAGCACCGTGCGCATCGCCTTGCAGAGCGTCTGGCGCCCATTGCGCAAACAGCGTAATCCAGGGAGCGCCCTTGTTATTTGAGAAAAACCCTCGATCCCATGAAGGGCCAGAGAACGCTGGCTCGGACTTGACTATCTGCGTTCTGGCTTCTGCGCCCAGAGCAGCAAGCTGGTAAGAAAGGAGCGCCGCGAGCATGCGCGTATTGCTCAGCGTAGCCAATAAAGAAGGGGTAGTCAGCTTTGCCCAGGCCCTTCACTCCCTGGGTGCTGAATTGATCTCCACAGGTGGCACCGCTGCGGAACTGGCTGCCACCGCTCTTCCCGTCACACAAGTTTCTGATCTGACCGGATTTCCTGAGATTCTGGGTGGAAGGGTGAAAACGCTCCATCCCACGATTCATGGCGGCATCCTCGCCAAACGCGACGAACCAGAGCATATGGAGCAACTTGCCGAGCACAGCATTGCCCCCATCGATCTGGTAGTGTGCAACCTCTACCCCTTCACCCAAACTGTGTCTCAGCCAGACGTCACCCTGGAACAAGCCCTGGAGCACATCGACATTGGCGGTGTCACATTGCTCCGCGCCGCCGCCAAGAATTTTCAGGATGTCGTCGTCGTGGTCCGCCCCAGCGACTATGAAACTGTTCTGCGCGAGTTGCAGGAACACGGCGCGGTCCATCTGGAAACGCGCCGACGATTGGCCGCCTATGCTTTCCAACACACCGCCTCCTATGACACGCATATTGCCACGTATTTACGCCAGCTTGATAGCAGCCTCTTTCCCGATGAACTGACCATCGCGCTAGAGAAAATACAGCCGCTGCGCTACGGCGAAAATCCCCACCAGGAGGGGGCATTTTATCGCTGGAAAAAGACGGGGCCAGCCCCTATCAAGGCCGCCAAGCCGCCTGAAGACCAAAAACCAGGCGGCACAACGCCCGGTACACCACAACAGATGCCCACCGTTGCTGGTGCAACTATGTTGCAAGGCAAAGAACTCTCCTTCAACAACATTCTTGACCTAGACGCCGCGCTCAACACGGTGGCGAGCTTCACAGCGCCAACCGCTGTTATCATCAAGCATACCAATCCCTGTGGGTTGGCCTGCGATAAAGAGCTGCTGGTGGAAGCGTACAAGCGCGCTCACCAGGGCGACACCATTTCCGCCTATGGCGGCATTATCGGCTTTAATCGCGTGGTCGACGCAGCCACCGCCAATGAGCTTGCCCCCATCTTCTACGAAGCGATCATTGCCCCTGGCTATGAGCCAGAAGCGCTGGACGTGCTGCGCAAGAAGAAGAATCTGCGGCTGCTCTCGACGAACGCCGTCATTGGTCCGCCAGCCACCAAGAGCGCCTTTGCGCCCTGGCAACTGGATGTGCGCCGGGTGAGTGGTGGCTTTCTGGTGCAAACCCCCGACCTGATTACCGAGCAGGAACTACGCTGTCAGGTTGTTACAGAGCGCGAGCCAACGCTGGAAGAAGTGACTGATCTGCTCTTTGCCTGGAAGGCCGTCAAGCATGTCAAATCTAACGCTATTGTTCTGGCAAAAAAGCTGATGGTGATTGGCGTGGGCGCCGGGCAGACGAACCGCGTCTACAGCGTGCAGATTGCCGTCGAGAAAGCCGGGCAGCGGGCGCGGGGCAGCGTGTTGGCCTCTGATGCTTATTTCCCATTCCCCGATAGCGTGGAGGCAGCAGCCAAGGCGGGCGTGACCGCCATTATTCAGCCGGGCGGCTCCATTCGCGACGATGAAGCGGTTCGCATGGCAAACCGCTACGCCATCGCTATGCTCGTAACCGGCCAGCGCCACTTCCGACACTAGGGGCTGAGACATCGCTAGCAGGGTAGAGAAAGGAGCATCTATGGCCTACGAGCACGAACTGACACCGGCAAATATCGTCGCGGCATCACAGCGGCTGAAAGGGCGCGTGGTGCGGACACCGCTGGAGCGTTCAGACGCGCTCTCCGAAATGAGCGGAGTGCAAGCCTATTTGAAGCTGGAAAATCTCCAGCGCACCGGCAGCTTTAAGATTCGCGGCGCATTGAACCGTTTGATGACGCTGAGTGAGCAGGAACGGGAGGCAGGCATCGTCGCCGCTTCGGCAGGCAACCACGCGCTGGGTGTAGCCGAAGCAGCAACCGCTTTGGGTGCGCGCGCGACATTGATCGTTCCCAAAAGTGGGTCGCCTGCCAAGATCGCCGCGCTGCGTCGCTATCCATCAGCATATGTGGAACTGTTGATCGAAGGCGCTGACTACGACGCAGCCGAAACGCTGGGCATAGCGCTGGCGCGCGAAAGCAAGCGCCGCTTTGTCTCGGCCTACAACGACCCACAAATTATGGCCGGGCAGGGCACCATTGGCCTGGAAATCCTGGAAGATTTGCCCGATGTCGAAGCAGTGCTGGTGCCTGCTGGCGGCGGCGGCATCATTTCGGGTATCGGACTGTGGGCCAAAACTGTTAATCCCAGGATTCGTGTGATCGGCGTGCAATCAACGGCCTCGCCTCAGATGCGCGCTGCTTTTGACGCCGGACATCTGGTCACCGTAACAGTGCTGGATTCGCTCGCCGATGGCCTGGCAGGCAATATCGAACCAGGCTCCCCCATGTATGACCTGGCTCGCCAGTATGTCGATGAGATTGTGCTGGTGGAAGAAAGCGAGATTGCACAGGCGATGGCCTGGTATATCGAGCAGCATCACCTCATCGTCGAAGGCTCAGGCGCCGTCGTGCTGGCGGCACTGCTGCACCAGCGCATCCCTGGACTCAGCGGAAAGAAGGTGGCTGCCGTCTTAACCGGACGCAATGTCTCAACCGAGCGCCTGAAAGCGCTGCTGTAGGGCCTGATTCAGGTGTCGAGCCTGGTTCCCCTCTATGGCAGGTCTGGCGTGAACATTGCACTGCCAGAGATAAGAGGCGAATGGGGAGATAGGCAAGAGCACACTGAAGCAAACGAGTAGAAGAAATGAAGCAGCCAGGGGTCGAGCGTCCAGAGCAACAGACATCCCGACCACCACCACATAAACCAATAGCTGGTGGGGTCACATGCGCGGCATTGGGCGCGCATGTGGTGAAGATGCCTCCAGAGGTAGCCACCACACCTGCGCTTTGGGAAGAGCGCGCCAACAAATGGGCCGTCTTCGCGCTGGCTGCGCCGGGCGCTTTCATGACTACCCTCGATAGCTCTATCGTCAATATCAGTCTGCCCTCGATAGCGCGCGCCTTCCAGGTGCCGCTGAGCGGAGCAGTCGAGTGGATCATCATCGGGTATCTAGTCGTGATTGCGGCAGTGCTGCTCACTGCCGGGCGGCTGGCCGATATGATCGGGCGCAAACCCATTTTTATCGCGGGCATTGCCACGTTTACGCTTGGCTCGGCAATATCTGGCGCGGCCCCTTCGTTGGGCATTCTGATCGCCGCGCGCTGTTTTCAGGGCCTGGGTGGCGCTCTGCTCTTTGCAGTGAACATTTCTATGCTCACCCATGCCTTCCCCGCCAAAGAACGTGGGCGGATACTTGGCCTTAATTCCATTATGGTCGCGCTGGGTGTCAGTGCCGGCCCGACATTAGGCGGGGTCATTACACAATACCTGACCTGGCGTTGGATTTTCTATATCAACGTTCCCATTGGTATTGCCCTGGTGATTGCCGCCCTGTTCGTGCTGAAAGAGCCACTCCATCGCGGACAGGGACAATTCGACCCGACGGGAGCTGCCCTTCTGGCAGTTGGTCTGGCTTCGCTGATTTTGGGCATTTCCTTCGGGCAGGAATGGGGCTGGACCTCGTGGCGCTTGTTCACCTCGGTGATCATTGGCGCAGCCGCGCTCGTAGCTGCTACGCTTGTCGAACGACGTGTCAAAGACCCTGTTATCAGCTTTCATCTGCTGACAGATCGGGTCTTTGCTTCGGCCAACATCAGCTTCATCCTCGCGATGCTGGCGCTCTTTGCCGCTGGCTTCCTTCTACCCTTTTACTTCGAGGAGTTACGTGGCTTCAGTACGTTACAGGCCGGGCTTCTGCTTACCCCGCTATCACTTGTCCTGGCCGTGATTGCTCCGATCAGCGGGGCGCTGGCAGATCGCTATGGTTCCCGCTGGCTCTCGCCTATCGGATTAGCTATCGCCTGTATCGGGCTGTTCCTGCTGAGCCGTCTCGACGCGCAAAGTTCAATCTGGGATATTATCTGGCCGCTGATGGTCACCGGCTTTGGTCAGGGCATCTTCCAGGCACCCAACACCAGGGCGATCATGGGAGCCGCGCCATTGCGAGAGCAAAGCATCGCCTCGGGCATTCTCGGCACCGGGCGAGTAATCGGGCAGAGTTTGAGCGTGGCTTTGGCGGGAGCTATCTTCGCCACGCTGGGAGGCGCAGCAGCGGGCAATATATTACAAACGCAGCGAACTACTCTCTCGCCCGCCACTGTCAGCGCGCTGCAAGCCACGTTTATCACTAGCTTTCGCGTCGCTCTGTTGGTCTGCGCAGGCGTGGCAATGCTGGGTGTCTTGACGGCGGCAGTGCGAGGCAACGAGATGACTGCGGCGTCAGCAAAATAAAGCCGCTTGTAAACCTTCGTCTTGTTCCCTAGCTACATTGACACCTCGCAAACCTCGCGCTAGAATGAATCTAGTTTCGGCAACAATGGCGTTCGCCGCGCGCTCCTGGCTAACTCCCCATCACTCTTTGCAAACCTGGTGGCAGGCAACGCTTCTGGTATAGCTCACGCAAGCAAGAGTAGCTACTCTGAACGCTCATTTGCATCTCTCCATCACAGCACGAGGCGTCTGGTACAAAGGAGAATCGGTATGAACTTCTCTCCCGCCGGCGGACTGGCCGGGACCATCATCTTTGCCATCGTCATGGTGGCCGCATTTGTGATCTTTGGACTAGAAGTCCGTCGCCTGGTCGCCATGATGCGGCTGGGTCGCCCGGAAAATCGCTTCGATTTCATGGGCAAGCGCATCGGCCATTTTGCCTCCATGGTCCTGGGGCAGCGCGGCGTCTTGCGCGACCCCATCCCCGGTATCGCTCACTTCTTCACTTTCTGGGGCTTCATCATCATCTCGCTGGGCACGTTGAACCTCTGGTTCGGCGCTTTCAACGGCGCTATCCCGGTGTTGGGCGGCAATCCGGTCTTCAACGCCTTCGTCGATACCTTCACCCTACTGGTCTTCATCGCTATCATCGTCTTCTCTATTCGTCGCTTCATTGTTCGCCCCAGGCAGCTTGAAAGCAATCTGCATAGCTGGAAGGATGGCGCAATCATCCTGGGCTTGATCACCCTGATTCTGCTCTCGGTCGCAACCTATGATACCTTCCTCTATCGCGCCACCAACCCGCATGAGTGGTCACTCTTCGGCTACTGGTTCAGCGGCGCAACAGCCGGGATAAGCGTGGGGGCGGCGCAAACGCTGGCTCACATCTTCTATTGGGTGCATGTGCTGACCGTCTTCTTCTTCCTCTGTTATTTGCCAGTCTCCAAACATCTGCACCTGATGGCGACGCCTTTCAACGTCTTCTTCAAAAGTTACCAGCCAAAAGCAGCACTGCCGATCATTCCCAACATCGAAGAGCGCGAAGATTACGGCGTCAAATCCTTCGAGCAGTTCACCTGGAAACAACTGCTGGATGGCTACGCCTGCACCGAATGCGGGCGCTGCAATGCGGTTTGCCCGGCTTTGGCAACCGATAAGCCGCTCTGGCCCAAAGAAATCATCACCGGCGTGCGCGAGGTGATGATGCACTCCGATAAAGTGCCGCTTATTCCAGCCAATGTGCCGGTCCTGGGCAAGCTGAATCTCAGGACCATGAAAGAGGTGGGCGAAACAGCAGAGACGCAAGGACCAATGGTCGGCGGCGTCATCAAGGAAGAATCGCTGTGGGCTTGCACGAACTGTGGCGCATGTGTGGAAGTCTGCCCGGTCAACATCGAGCATGTCACCAAGATCGACGACATGCGTCGCTATCTTGTGATGGAAGAAAGCAGTTTCCCCACCGAGGTGACCTCACTCTTCAACAACCTGGAGCGCAACCAGAACCCCTGGGAGATGCGCAACGATACACGCGGCGCATGGGCTGCTTCGATGGGCATTCCCACGCTGGCCGAAGACCCAGACGTTGATGTGCTCTATTGGGTCGGCTGTATGGCCTCGTTCGATGATCGTAACAAGAAAGTCGCCACGGCGCTGGCAAAGGTACTGAAAGCTGCCAACGTCAAGTTCGGCATCCTGGCGCAGGAGGAAAACTGCACCGGCGATCCGGCACGGCGCATCGGCAACGAATATCTCTGGCAGATGTTGGCCCAGCAAAACATCGAGACGTTGAACGGCTACGGCTTCAACACCAAACCCGAAGCCGCCGCAAATGAAGCTGAAAGCCTCAACAGCCACACCGCCAGCAATGGTGCGCCAGCCAATAACGGCGCAAGCGCCAGCAATGGCAGCACTGGTCAGCCCAGGTTCCGCACGATCATCACCGCCTGCCCCCACTGCTTCAACACCATCAAGAACGAGTACCCACAGCTTGGCGGCAACTTTGAGGTCGTTCATCACTCCGTCTTCATCGAGCGCCTGATCGAATCGGATCAATTGAAGTTGCCAGTGGGCTTCGATACGCGCAAACTCACCTATCATGACCCCTGCTTCCTGGGCCGCTGGAACGATGTCTACGACGAGCCGCGCAGGGTGCTCAACGTGATCAATGCGAACGGCGTGGAAGAGATGCGTCGCCATCGCAACAAGAGCTTCTGCTGCGGCGGCGGTGGTGGGCGTGTCTGGATGGAAGAGAAGATCGGCAAACGCATCAATCAGACGCGCGTCAATGAAGCATTGGAAACTGGAGCCGATACGCTGGCCGCGGCCTGCCCCTTCTGCATCACCATGTTCGAAGACGGCATCAAAGGCGTCGAGGCCGAGGAACGCTTCAAGGTGATGGACATGGCCGAAATCCTGGCCGAAGCGCTGGAGAAAGCGCCAACGACCACAGCAGCATCCTGACACAAACGCAAAGACTATCCGCGCTATGAAAGGGTAGCGCGGATAGTCTTTGCGGCAGAAATAACGCTTGCGAACTGATCACTCCCCAGTTTGATTGTTGAGCCAAGCTGTTCAAGCCAGTGGTTCACATTGGCATACCGCGATGTTGAAACCCATCTTCCGCATGTCTACTTGCTTAATTCATAGTATTTTTCGTAGGGCGGGCCAAGTAAGCCAAGGATGAGCAGATGCAGGTCGCTCAGGCCCGTGACCTGCATGACTTCCATCCGCTCTTCCTGCTCCATCAGGAC
>DATGID010000061.1:0-2229 GCA_035307385.1 Ktedonobacterales bacterium
GAGGCCTATCCGGCCAAGCCACCGCATCCCAACTCGCCTATCCCCCTGTTCAAAATTCCGCCTGCCCAGTGGCCCGCCGTGTTGCAGCAGGTCGCCCAAGGGGAGTCGCTGCGCCAGATCGCCAGGAGCTATCACACGTCCTATGAGGCCGTGAGGCGGGTATTGAATGCTTCCCGAAAAGGTCTCGTGGAGGACGAGAGTGAGCAATCGACGCTGGATGCTGAACATAAAAGGCTTTAGCCACTGCCTTGATGGCTGCCTGATCATATCGGTGATTGTTCCAGGGAGTTTCACAACGAGCAAACCACCCTCTTAAGGCCAAGATGTTCCCCGTTTTTGGGCAGTTACACCAAGCGGTAGGCAGCCGGAGTGGGCATATGAGCAGTTGGGAGCAGTGGCGGCGATCCCTGAGTGGGCGAGCAAGGGTACGATGCCGGGCAAATGGGATGGGCAGGTGTCATGTGGTAGAGTGGTTTTGGAGCAAGAGGATACCTCACCGCTTCCCAGCATAGGGTGCTGAGGGAGAGAAAGAGGGCACAGATGACTTGGCCTGAGCTGACTGAGGCACAGATTCGCCAGTATGCGGCGGCGGACACCTTTCAACGCGGACGGGACTATTACCAGCAGGGAGCGGTGGTTGCGCTGATCAAGCGCGGCGCGCTGCTCCAGGCAGAAGTGGAGGGGAGCCGGGCTGCGCCCTATCGTGTGCACTGCGCCTTTGACTCACCCGGTCAGATCACTGCCACCTGTAGCTGCCCCTATGAATGGGGCGGCTGGTGCAAGCATATTGTTGCCGCATTGCTCGCCTGCATCAAGGAACCTGAAACCATCGAAGAACGCCCCGCTCTCGAAAGCATCCTAGAAAAGCTCAAGCGCGAAGACCTGCTCGCTCTCCTGCTCAAACTGGCCGCCAGCGACCTGGAGATCGCCGAACGCATCGAACGCCAGACCACGCTTCTGCAGACCATTGTCAGTTCCACCCCACCATCAGGCAAGCCCGGCATGTCTCCCGGGCGCACTCCGCCAGATGTCAAGGCCATCCGCCGCCAGGTGCGCTCCGCCATCCACAGCCTGGACCGCATGCGCGCTTCCGAAGCCTATTGGCAGGTAGGCAGCGTCGTCAACGAGATCCGTCAGACGCTTGAGCAAGCCTGGGACTTCATCAAAGCCGACGATGGGCAGAGCGCGCTGCTGCTCCTTGAAGCCATCACCGACGAATATCAAGACGCCTGGGAAACGCTGGACGATTCTGATGGAGAAGTGGGCGATTTCTATTACAATGATCTGGGGCCAGCCTGGACTGAAGCCATCCTGACCACCGACCTGGACCCGGAGGAGCGCGAACTCTGGACAGGCAAGCTGGAAGAGTGGCAGCGCGACGCCTCTGACTATGGCATTGACGATGCCTTTACTGACGCCATCAGCGCTGCCCAGGAGGGCTGGGATAGCCCACTCCTGCAACGCATCCTGGCAGGCAAGCCGCTAGAGATGGACGAGATTGAACTGGGCACCCCTGATGAAGGGGCAGATTTCATCAGTGCAGTCACCCCGGCCCGCCTGCGCATCCTGGAGCGGCGAGGTCGCTACGAAGCCTATCTGCGCCTGGCAAAAGCAGCAGGCGAAACCGAAAGCTATATCACCATGTTGGTGCGCCAGGGCCGTGCGCAACAAGCCATTGAGTACGGGCGCGGCCACATGCACAGTACCCAGGAAGCCTTCGCGCTGGCCAAGGCGCTTACCGAGCAGGGCCAACTGGAAGAAGGGCTCCAGATGGCCGAGCATGGCCTCACTCTTAAAGGGCCGAAAATTCCGCTGGCAACCTGGCTTCGCGAAACCGCAGCCGGACTGGGCCAGACCTCGCGGGCATGGGAGGCTGCGCAGATCGTCGTGCGCGAAGAGATCGGCCTGGCTGCCTATCTGCGCGTGCAAGACCTGGCTAGGGAGCGCTGGGCAGGCCTGCGCCCCAAAATCCTGGAGCATGTTCGCCGCGTCCAGTTGTACTCTCCCAGAGGCCAGGTTGAGATCTTGCTCCACGAAGGGCTCATTGACGACGCCATCAGCGCCATGAAAGAGAGCGCCCCGTATGCCCTGGTAGCGCAGGTGGCTGAGGCAGCCATTGCAGACCGCCCGGAGTGGGTCATCCAGGTCTGTCGGCAGCGAGCCGAAGCCATCATGGATGCTGGCAAGGCCAACCATTACCACGAAGCGGTGGAATGGCTCAGAAAAGTG
>DATGID010000062.1:0-262401 GCA_035307385.1 Ktedonobacterales bacterium
CCAGAACCACCACGGCCTGGCGCGTATCAAAGCCATCCATCTCCACCAGCAACTGATTCAACGTCTGCTCGCGCTCGTCGTTAGTCGTCAGGCTGGTACCACGCTGGCGGCCCACGGCATCGATCTCATCGATAAAGACGATACAGGGAGCGCTCTTTTTCGCCTGATCAAACAGGTCGCGGACACGGCTCGCGCCAACACCG
This sequence comes from Ktedonobacterales bacterium, assembly GCA_035307385.1. Lineage (GTDB taxonomy): Bacteria > Chloroflexota > Ktedonobacteria > Ktedonobacterales > DATBGS01 > DATBHW01. Next base: position 204 of record DATGID010000062.1, read on the forward strand.
ACCAGCACCTCGACGAACTCCGAGCCAGACATCGAGAAGAAGGGCACGCCAGCTTCGCCAGCCACCGCCCGCGCCAGCAGCGTTTTACCGGTTCCTGGTGGGCCAACCAGCAAGACGCCCTTGGGAATCTTGCCGCCCAACCGCTGGAACTTCTGCGGCGTTTTCAGGAACTCGACCACCTCTTGCAGTTCGTATTTCGCCTCATCGACTCCAGCGACATCGGCAAAGGTCGTGCTGGGCCGGTCCTCCATAATGAGTTTTGCCCGGCTCTTGCCGAAGTTGAAGACACTCTGCTGTCCCTGACCGGCCCGACGAATCAGCAGGAAGATCAGGCCGATAAACAGCAGCCACGGGACGACGTTGATCAAGATCGACAGCCAGAAGTTGCTATCGTTGCTGGACTTCTGAGTATAATCGAGGGTATGGTTGGCGGCCTGCGTATCCAGCAGCGTTTGCAGGGTCTGGTCACCCTGAGGGATGGTCGTCTGGAACTTGGTATTCGTAGTACCATCCGAGCACTTGATCGGCTGTGTAAAATCGCCAGTTGCCTGATCAGCTTCAATGGTGACATCCTTCACCTGCTTGGCCTGAAGTTGCTGATAGAAAGTGCCGTAGTCTACGGCACAACCGCCAGAACTCCCTGAACCGGTAAAGAAAATAGTCGCAATTTGCCACAAAATAAGGCCAACCACAATTAAGAGGAGCCACCGCCAGACCAACCATCGGCTCCCACGCGGGGGTTGACCATTCGGATTTGGCCCTGGGCGGTTTGGCCCGCCAAACGGATTGGGCGGGTCTGGTGGCCGATTGGGGCCATCAGAGTTGGGGCCGCCATTTGGCCCACGCACCTGATAGGCGCGGTGAACACGAGAGGGAATAATATGCATACGCCTGGTACCTACTTTCCCGGCAAAACACTCATTACTTGCTGGCCGGGCGACCAGCATGCAACAGGGGCACGTCTTTGAACTCTTCTACGAAGAGCAAGGACAAAATGTTGTACCTGCTGTTACAGCTTTTCTGGTTCAACGAATCGCTTTCTGAAAGTTACTACGCTGTTGATTACTACATCCTGCAAGCGTTGGGGGATTACGCCTCTGCTTCTCAGGACGCAGAGAAGCATTTCGTTACATTCATTATAGCATAGCGCAGCAGGGCGGGCGTTGCCCAACAGGAGCGAACTCGGCAGACGAAACGGTCTTGAAACACCAGTAGGTGATGGGCACTCTTCATCAGAGGTTTCAGGAGGATTGTCGCTCCACAGCCTGCAATGCCTTCGCCGCACCACTCCGCACCACCTCGTCGTCTGCATGAACCAGCGCAGACAAGATCGCCCGCATCTCATTGTCGGAATAGACCACGCTCTCTAAAACACGCATCGCCTGGCGCTGCTCAAAGACTTCGCCCTGATGCAATTGGACGAGCAGGTAGCTCCGACAGAGCCGAAGATAATCATTCTCCAGTGCAAGGACACCCCAGCACAAGGCGCGAAGTTGCTCACGTTCAAAACCTGATTCCGGAAGGCCATATCCCCATCTCTCCTTACATCGGTCATAGATGGCCGCGATCAGATGTACGCGCTGGTCGTCGGGAAGAGACTTCTTGCAGCGTTGGACGCACTGGCTCTTCTGACCCACAGCCTGGCCTGTTTCCAGAGCAAGGATGAGCGTGGCAATCCATGCTGTCAGGCCAACAAGCACACGTGTCCCACGAGGAGCATCTGATCGGGCAGGCACAACTTCATAGCCGTAGAACTCCTCGGCAGCGTTGGGATACGTAAGGGGAGGCACAAGCGGTTCTGGCAAGGGATAGGAAATGGTCCGTTTCTGACGCGGGATGCCTATGTAAAAAAGGCCGGATTCGATGACATCAAGCACGTAGCGGGAAAACGGAACAGCGGGAAGCGCCGCGCGGATGTCCTCCCCATAAAGGAGTTGGCTGGAGGCCCTGATAAGCATGTTAAGAAAGCTCATCTGCGATGCATTAGTTGCAGATTGCTGCAACAGCGTCTCCCCCGCATAGGCGTGCGCATCGACCTGGATGGGACTGATCAATCGGCATTCCTCAACAAGTTGTTGGAAGGTGGCATACTCCGCTTCATTGACAGCGTCATGAAAGATCACAAATAAATCAAGATCACTCGCATTGGCAGAACGATTGTCTCCAACAGCCGTCCCATCACTGTAGCTTCCCCCAAGGTAATAACTTTGGATGCGGCCAGGGAAGGTCTTCTCGAAGAGGCTCACCAGCCTTTGGAGAAGACTATCAAGGGATTCGCGACCAGTCGTGCTATGCAATGCAATGCTCATGGAAATGCTCTCTATTGAAGGCCAATCAAGCTAGCAATGTTGTTAGCGCTTGAAGGAAGCAAAGAGGAGAAATGACAGGAGCATGAAGCCTGCAACAAGAGCAGGGGCAGGATGCTGCTCCTATTATGAGTGCGCCTGCCCCTGCTCGCTCAACTACTGCTGTATCCCTTACTCGTGCGGGCGGGGGCTAAATCCCCATCACCTCGATGAGCTCTTTCACCGCATCGGCGGATTTCTGGAGCGCGGCGTTTTCCTCAACGGTCAGATCAATTTGCACCACCTCCTCAACGCCCTTTGCTCCCAGTTTGGCAGGCACGCCCACAAAGAGGTTGTGGATGCCATATTCGCCCCGCAAATGCACGGCGCAGGGCAGAATCATCTTTTTATCCAGCACGATGGAATCGATCATCTGCGCCACTGCTGCGGAGGGGGCATAGAAGGCGCTGCCGCTGCCCAGCAAATTGACGATCTCCGCGCCGCCGTCGCGCGTGCGCTGAACAATCTGGGCCAGGCGCTCGGGGGGAATCAGGTTGGCAACCGGCACACCGGCCACCGTCGTAAAGCGCACCAGCGGCACCATCGTATCGCCGTGCCCCCCGAGCACATAGGCGGCCACATCGCGCACCGACACATGGAGTTCCTGGGCAATGAAGGTGCGGAAGCGCGCCGTATCCAGCACGCCTGCCATGCCTAGCACGCGCTCGCGTGGGAAGCCGCTGACGGTATAGGCCAGTTGGGCCATCGCATCCAGGGGGTTGGTGACAATAATCAGGATGGTGCTGGGCGAGCGGCTGACAATCTCCTGCGTCACCTGCGTCACGATTTCCTGGTTCTTGCGCAGCAGATCGTCGCGGCTCATACCCGGCTTGCGCGGCAGGCCAGAAGTAATCACCACAACATCCGAACCGGCGGTTTCGTCGTAGCCATTGCTGCCGACGACCAGCGAATCATAGCCCAGCACTGGCCCGGCCTCCAGCAAGTCCAACGCCTTGCCCATCGGCATATTCGGAATCACGTCCACCAGCACCACATCAGCGTAATCGCGCTCGGCAATGCGCTGGCCCAGCGTTGCGCCCACCATACCGGCCCCGACGACGGTTATCTTCTTTCGCATGCTGTTCTATCCTCTTCTAAACAGGGAATGAGAAATTGGCGACTGAAGGCAGCACCGTCTTCGATTGTACCACAGGGCTACTCTTTTCTGAGCCGCCAGACCAGGCGCTGCAACTGCGTGGCTGCCGACTTCAACAAATCGCCTGCGCTCGAATCTTCTGCCTCCTCGTCTTCATCCTCTTCCTCAAGAGGCAACTCCGCAGCTTTTATCGGCTCCGCAGGTTTTTCTGGTGGTTTGGGCTGGGGGCGCGGCGCGCGCTCTGGCTCAGGCGTGGCAGGCGGCTCTGCCGCTGGGAGCGGAGATTGTGGCAAGGAACGCAGCGTAATGGGCGGCAAGGATGGGTCGCCGCGCGGCTTCCCCAGCGCAGACCAGGTGCGTGCTGGCGACTGCGGACCAGGAACGGCGGGCGTCTGCTGCGTGGCGCCCTTACGCTCTGACGATGCAAGCGGCCCTGCCGCTTCGGCCTGGGGTGCCGACGGCTTTGGCTCTGGTTTCGGCTCAGCCTGCGCGGCGCGCTCGCCAGAAGCCTTGCGTTCGGTGGCAGCGGAAGATGCCGCCCAGCGGTGCAGCGCTTCTTCAAATTCGCCAGCGCTGCTGTAGCGCTGCTCGCGGTCGCGCGCCAGCGCTTTGAGCAAGATCGGTTCCAGGTCTGCTGGAACGCTGGCCTCCAACGCGCACGGCGATTCAATTGGCCCCATCAGAATGGCCCGGCTGAGTTCCGCCAGATTTTTGCCAAGAAATGGGCGTTTGCCGGTGAGCATCTCATACATCGCCACGCCCAGCGCGTAGACATCGGCGCGGCCATCCAACTGTCGGCCCAGCAGTTGCTCCGGTGAGACATAATAGAGGCTGCCCACCACCGTCCCCACGCGCGTAATCGTATTGGCCCCGGCCACGCGCGCCAGGCCAAAATCGACAACCTTCACCTTGCCCCAGCGGTCCAGCATCATATTCTCGGGCTTAATATCCCGATGCACCATACGCGCTTCCACATGTGCGTATTCCAGCGCGGCGGCCACCTGCATGGCAATCTCCACCACTTGCGCGGCGGGCAGCTTCCCTTTTTGCTTGAGCAACTGGGTCACAGTGGGCCCGGAGATATATTCCATGGCAAAAAAGAGCAGATTTTCCGAGCGCCCAGCGTCATACACATGCACAATGTTGGGATGGTTCAGAGAGGCCACCAGGCGCGCTTCGCGGATAAAGCGCGTCACAAATGACTCGTCGCTGACCAGGCTCTCCAGCAGCACCTTGACGGCCACCACGCGATCAAGCGTCACCTGACGCCCGCGATAGACCATACCCATTGAGCCGCGCCCAATCTCTTCCTCAAGCTCATACACGCCAAGGCGCTTTCCTGGAAATGCTGGCACGTCGTTTTCCCTCCACCGCAATAGTGCGCAGGCCCTCAGACCATCGTTAGCTTGGCTACATGCTCTACTTCGTAGAACGAAGACCCGTGCGGTCTGTCACATTTCGAACAGAGTCAGCAACCGGAAGCTATTTTGCGCGTTATTCTGCGGCCTCGCGCTGCTCGCTGCGCAAGCGCTCAATTACTGCTGCATCCATACTGGTGCTTTGTTTGGCCGTTGGAAAGGCATGGGTACGCACATCCGCCACATAGGCGGTCGCCGCGTCCAGAATAATCTTGCCCATCTCTGCATAGCGGCGCGTATGCTTGGGCGTGAAATCGGGGAACAGCCCCAAAATATCGTGGATGACTTGCACCTCGCCATCGCAGTGCGGGCCAGCGCCAATGCCAATCGTCGGAATGCTGACACGCTCGGTAATCAGCGCGGCCAGTTCGGTTGGCACCAATTCTAGCACAATGCTGAAGGCTCCCGCTTGCTCCAAGAGGGCCGCGTCTTCCAGCAGCGTGCGCGCTGCCGCCTCGGTCTTGCCCTGGACCTTAAAGCCGCCCGTCGCGTTGACCGACTGCGGCGTCAGGCCAAGATGCCCCATCACCGGAATGCCCGCCTCCACCAGCGCGTGCACGGTATCGGCAACGCGCCGTCCGCCCTCCAGCTTGACAGCCTGCACGCCCGCCTCCTTCATCAATCGGCCAGCATTGCGCATCGTCTCTTCGCGGCTCACCTGGAAGGTTAGGAAGGGCAGATCGGCAATCACCATGGCGCGCTTGGTGCCGCGCACCACCGCCTGGCTGTGGCGGATAATATCCTCCAGCGTCACCGGCAAGGTCGAATCATAGCCCAGCACGACCATGCCCATCGTATCGCCAACCAATAATAAAGGCACGCCCGCCGCGTCCAGAATGGAAGCCATCGAATACTCATAGGCCGTCAGCATCGGAATGCGCTCGCCGCGTTGTTTCATCGCGCGCAGTTGGTCGGGAGTCGTCCTCATCGTCTTCTCCTCTTGAAAGAAAAGCGCAGCCATCATTTACTCGCATTATACAGAGTGTGGCATCAGATGGCGTTGGCTCTTGCCTGCCAGATCAGGTAAATCAGGGGATATCCTTCTCAGCCAGGAGATGCCGGAGCGTTTGCTGCTGTTCTTCCGTCAGTCTGCCTTTCGCCTCGGCAACTGGCAGGCTTAACAAGCCCAGCGCGCGATACGCCTCACCCAGCAAAGCGCTGTCAGACGCCATCTCTTCTCGCAGGTGCGCCAGATAGGCCAGGTGGGTGCGCACTGTGCCAGCGTCGCCGCGCGCAATCGGACCGGTCAGGCTCTGCGGCAAGCCAAGCTGCTCCAGATTTGTCACCATGCTGCGCAGCAAAGGAACGAGAGCCACCAGCGCCTCTTCGCGCGAGACGCCAAAACGCGCCCATAGATCGGAAGCGGCGGCCACCAGCGTCACAGGGTAATTGGAGACCAGCACGGCGGCAAGGTGATAGGGAACGCGATCTTGTTCGCCCAGGAAGACGGTTCGGGCACCTAAACGATGGGCCATTTCGGTTAAAAGCCCGGCCAATGGCTCAGGCGCTTCAATCGCAAAGGTGCAGCCATTCAGCCGCGCCAGCACCTCATCGGCATGGGCAGGCCGCGCTCGCGAAATGCTCAACAGGGGGTGAAAGGAGCCATAGAGCGCGCCATCCTCGCCAGCAGAAGCCAGCACACGCGCCGGGGCCGCGCCGCTGCAATGCGCCACGCCCTGACCAGCGCGCCAGGGAATCGCCGCCGCCACTGAGGGAATCACATCATCGGGCACCGCCAGCAGCACCAGATCAGCCAGTTCGGCAACCGCAGCCGGGGAAGAGACGGCTCGGCAGCCAGGAAGCTGTTCCGCCAGCCAGCCGACTGCCCCAGGCGTGCGGCTTGCCAGCGCCACAACAGGATAGCCGCGCGCTGCCAGCCCCCAGGCCAGGGTCGTGCCCACCGCGCCAACGCCTACTACGCCTATGCGGGGCAGCGCTCCAGCGCCGTTAAGCGGGGAATCTGCTTTATGCTCGCGCGACATGGCAGCAGCGCGACCCTCCCTAGACGGGCAAGCTAATCGAGATAATCTTTCAAGAGGCGGCTTGACATCGGATGGCGGAGCTTGCGGATGGCGCGCTCCTCAATCTGGCGCACGCGCTCGCGGGTCACTTTGAGCCGACGCCCAACTTCTTCTAACGTATGGTCCTGGTCGTCGACCAGGCCAAAGCGCAGTTCGATCACCTGGCGTTCGCGCAGGGTCAGGTTGCTGAGCACGCGCCGCACCTCATCGCGCAGCAGATGGCGATCAGTCGTCTCCACCGGACCAATCGTGCGCTCATCCTCCAGAATATCGCCCAGCGTGTTCTCTTCCTCATCGGAGAGTGGCGCATCCAACGAGAAGACTTTCTCGGCCCAGACCAGCAGTTCACTCACCCGGTCCGGCGACATGGCGAGCGCCGCGCCAATCGCCTCAGGCGTTGGTTCACGCCCCAGGTCTTGATACAACTGGCGCATCATACGCTTCACCCGCATCACTTCTTCCATAATATAGACGGGCAGGCGTACCGCGCGCGTGCCTTCAAGAATCGAGCGGGTGATAGCTTGCTTAATCCACCAGGTCGCATACGTCGAAAAACGAAATCCTTTGCGGTAATCGAACTTCGTGACGGCGCGAATCAGGCCAATGTTGCCTTCGCCAATCAAATCTTCCAGGGAAAGACCCTGGCCGACATACTTTTTCGCAATACTGACGACCAGCCGCAGATTCGCCTCGATAAGCTGGTTGCGCGCTTCCCTATCGCCAGCTTCGGCGCGTTCGGCTAACATGACTTCGCGGGTAGCTGAGAGCAGAGGGATACGAGCAATCTCTCGCAGATAGAGGCGCAGGCTATCGCTCTGGGCCAGATTGCTCAGATCGGCGGTGTCCACTTCACGGGCACCATCGCGATCACGCTCAACCTCAGCCACCTTCTCCGCTTCATATACCGCTTCTTGATCTTCAATGCTCATAGGGTCAGTTATCCCTCCTCTGTACACGGGGCAGTATAGCACCAGTAGCCGAGAAAGCGCAAGTGCCACCAAGCCGCGCAACCCTCGTGCTCAGGCGGTCCGAACGAGAGCAGGCAAAGACGCCAGAAGGCGCAAGCGTGCCCCCTCTCGTGCGCATCACCCAGCGAAACAGCAAAGCGCTCCAGGCAAAGGAAAAGCAGGCAGACACACGTCTACCTGCCCTATCGGCCACCCCGGCGGGATTCGAACCCGCATAACACGGCTTAGAAGGCCGTTGCCTTATCCATTAGGCCACGGGGTGTACTCTGCGCTGAACATACGACCCCAGTTACACGCCTGCATTGTAGAATATACGCAAGCGCCTGTCAAGCACTCACCAGGCAAACGCAGAAATGAGAAATCAATGATTGCCGCTATTATCCTGGCCGCCGGGCAATCCAGCCGCATGGGCCAGCACAAACTGCTCTTGCCCCTGCTGGGCAAACCGCTGCTGCTGCATGCCGTCGAAAACGCCACCGCCGCCGGATTTGATGAGGTACTGGTCGTGGTGGGCTATCACGCCGGGGCCGTGCGTGAACTCCTCGCCAGGTATCCGGTGCGGCTGGTGGAAAACCCCGACTATGCCCAGGGACAGAGCACCTCCGTGCGCGCCGGAGTAGCGGCGCTGTCCGCGCAGACGGACGCGGTTATGATGCTGCTGGGCGATCAACCTCTGGTCCATCCAGCCATCTTGCAGCGGCTGATGCACACCTGGCAGGCCACCGACAGACCGATTGTTGCTCCTTATTATGCCGGGCAACGCGGCAACCCGGTCCTTTTTGCACGTGCCCTGTTCCCCGAACTGCTTGGCGTCAGTGGAGACCAGGGAGGCCGAGAAATCCTCCAACGGCATGCCGCCGAAATCGAGCCGGTGCCGATTGCCGAGGCCCACGCCTCCCAGGATTTGGACACCTGGCAAGAATATCAGGCCCTGCTCAAGCGCCTGGGGCAAGCACCAGCAGACCAGTAATCCCCCAATATTCTTACTCTTGTGTGCATTGGCTTGACGACGAACTGCGCCTATGCTACGCTTGTGTCACTTAAGCGATACGTCTGCCTGGAGGCTGGACTATGACCGAAAAAGAACGGTTAGAAATACAAGCACGATCCTTTGATTTTTATGCTGGCCTGATTGAGCGCGCCATAGGTCGTGGAGCGCCGCTCCCTGTGTGGGGACCAATGACCGCCGAGGAATATCGACAACTGGCCCAGGAGTACCGCCAACGCGCGGCGCGGCTGCCAGACTCCAAACCGACAGAGGAGCAGCAGGCGAGCCAGGCCGATGAGGCATCCGTGTCTATGCAAAAGGGTGCGCCCTCGCACTAGACCACTCAACAGCATTGGGGCAAGCGCTTCGCAGCCGCTCTACCGGTTGAGATGGCTATGGGCAATCTCTTGACACATATGGTAGAGTGGGGCTGATTCCGAGCAGCTAGGCAGCGGGACGGGAATATGCAAGTTGCCCCTCCAGGTTACCTGTGAGTCAGTAACGTAGACGTCACCAGGCATTGTAGCCAACAGACCAACATCCTATTGTCTCTGGAGTAGACTTCCGGCCAATCACCATGGATGAGCAGCGGCCAGTGTATCAGGCCGTGCAAGCAGAGATGTAGAGGGCAATCTGCGCGGTGCGCTCTCTTCCTGCCAGGAGCAGAGGTATGACAGAACAATTTCTCTCCACCAGTCGTTTGGGGAATGTCATCCAGCTCGTCGCTCTGGGGAAGCAAACAGGAGTCTTGAAAGCCATCCGTGGCCTGGGCACGACTCGGGAGCAAGGCGAGATTCATTTTATGAATGGTCAACCGACCTTTGCCAGTTTAGGGCAGATGGTGGGCAACGCGGCGTTAACGGTCATGCAAAATTGGGGGGAATGCCAGTATATCTTCCTGGAAGGGGCACTGCCGCTGCCAGACCGGTCACCCTATCAGACCGACGCGCTGGGACGCAGCGGCGAGCATTTCGCGCCGCCTTCTGGCGGCTTCGGCACGGCCCCCACGCCGCGTTATCCAGCCCCACCTAATCGCCAGACAACTGGCTTTCCTTCCTATACAACCCCACTTCCCTATAACCCAGGCCCAAATGCAGGCATCGGCGGCAACAGGAACACCGGCAATCTCTCCTACCCAGAAAACAATCCATTCTCTGGACCCTTGTCGCCTTTACCGATGCGACGTGACGCGCTGCCAGGCCACTTCATCCCCCAGCGCTTGACCTCTGTCGAGCGCCTGGAGGAGCTTCCGCTGGATCGGCGCGAGCGCGTGGTTTTGCTGCTCATCGACGGGCGCCGCAGTTTGACCGATCTGGTGCGTCTGACCAGGCGCAGCGAACAAGAGATTCAGGACATCCTGGCGCATCTCGCCGCGCTGCGCCTGATCGAATAGGAGCGCAAGATGCGCCAGAATCAGACCATAGATGAGATACGAAAGCGACATTCAGGGAGCCAGGTGGGATGGGGGCAGGCGCAATCAACCGAACAACTATTTGCCACCGCGTAGGAGAATACAGCGTATGATGCCAAAACGTTTGCGGTTCGGAATCCGCGCTCAGCTTACCTTTATCGTGCTGATTGCCGCCCTGCTGAGCACTATCGCCACACTTTATATTGCTAACAGCGCTATTCAGAGCTATGTCATCGACCAGGCAGAACAGCGCGAGGCGCATAACCTTCAGGTGGCCTGGCTGGTGCTGCATACCGAGTTTGGCGACAACGTGTCCATTGACGTGAAAGGCGAGCTTGTTGCCGATTCGCCGCTCTCCTCCAACGGGGCTGGACTGACACCAGGCAGCGGCGGCATCAATCAATTTCTGCCTTATCCTCTTGATAATGATGTAGATTATGTTGACGAGGTACATCACCTGGTGGGTGGCGTGGTCGCCGTCTATAAATGCTCCAACGCGCAAGGCGCGCTGACGCCAGGCGGCTGCCCCAGAATTTCTACCGACATCACCCAGACCGTCAACGGTCAGACCCAGCGCAACCTGAATGACAGGCTCAACCAGGCTGCCCTGCAATACACCCAGCAGCACCCCACAACCCCACTGGTAGAACAGGACACCGTGAGCGGCGTACAATACATCGGTGCCTATCAAGCCATGCTCAGCCCGCAGGGCGATTTTATCGGCGTGCTCTTTGTTGGTGAGCCGCTCGCCGGCGTTCAAGCGCTGATCTTCCAGACCACGATTCAGCTTGCCATTGTGGGCGGCCTCATCATGGTGGTAGGCGCCATCTTCGCCATCCTGCTGGCCCAGGCCATCAGCGGCACCCTGCAAACTGCCGCCCGGCAGGTCAGCGCCGCTTCGACACAGTTCGGCTCAATCGCTGCCCAGCAATCCGCAGGGTCGGCTCAGCAGGTCTGGGCCATTAACGCCATCTCGCAAGCCCTGCGAAACCTTTCGGAAACGGCAACCGATGTCGCCAAGCGCTCAGATCAGCTCGCCCAGATGGGCGTGCAGGTGCTGCAAAGGCGCATGGAAATCTCGCCAACGCAGATAGACTCGATTATCAACTATGTGACGCGCTCTACCCACGACATTAGCGTCCAGAGCCGCCAGCAAGCCTCTACCGTAGATCGCATGAACGGAGCCATGCAGGCAGTTATGGAGGTGGCCCAGCAAGTAGCACGAGATAGCCAGCAGACAACTGAAGGCGCCGAGCGCCTGGAACAAGTCGTGCGCCAGTTGCAGCGGCTGGTGGGAACCAGCGACCTGGCAGGCAGCAAGCAGGGGACAGAGACGCCCGTCGCTGCCGTCAAAAACGCGGCCCCAGCACGGGGAACCACTGGCTCACCAGGAACCGCGAGCATGCTGGTTCCAACCGCCCCGTCGCCTGGCCTGCGCTCCATTCGCGCGGCCCAGCAGGACCAGATGCCCGTCCCGGTGCCAACATGGCCTCCTGCTGCCCCTTCCACCAGCGGCTCGCTGATGAGACCGTCACAAAGCCAGGGATTCACCCCATCAGGCGCGCGCGGAAGAGCGAACAGTGGAGAATTACCCACGCGACCCGGCCAGCCACGATCATCCATGCCGTTTACCACCAGTGGCAACCCTGGAGCATTCCCATCGGGAAATCCCGGCGCGTACCCGTCTGGAAATCCTGGGGCATTCCCATCGTTTGACTCGGGGAATCTCTTCCCTGACGACGGAAATCCGTCCCCCACGTACCAGCCACCAAGACGCGATCAAAGAGGAAGGAGATAGCTGCCGATGTATGAAGATCAGTTAAAACAGGTTGAGCTGTTTGAGGGCCTGGAACAAAAAGAGGTGCGTCTGCTCGCCAAAACCTGCACCGAGCGGCACTATGATGCTGGCGCTGTATTGATGCAAGAAGGGGAGCCAGGAGCAGGCTTGTTTATTCTGACAGAAGGCAAGGTGCATGTCACCCAGTCAGCAGGAGCCGGACAACTGCCGCGTGACATCGCCACCCTCGAAGCAGGGGAAATCATTGGCGAGATGGCGCTGCTCGATGACCTGCCACGCTCAGCCACCGTGACTGCCATCGAACCCAGCCGCTGCCTGCTCGTTCCCGTCTGGGATTTCCGCGCCGTCCTGCGCGAATCCCCCGACATCGCCATCAAAATGCTGGCCCAACTGAGCAGGCGGCTGCGCAAAACCGAGCAGCAGTTGTACAAGTAGTTCTGGCGCTTACCAGCGGGGCAACCAACATTGGAAACCATGAGGAGCCATCGTATGATGGCTCCTCATGGTTTGCTGCGCTTGAGCAATTCATCCATTTCCTGGCGCATCTCTTCGAGGTCGCTGAAGGAGCGATAGACGCTGGCAAAACGAATATAGGCAATGCTATCCATTCTGGCAAGCTTCTCCATCACCATCTCGCCAATCACCTGGCTTGCCACCTCTGGCCGTCCTAATCGATAGAGCGCCTGCTCAATTTCATCGACAGCATTTTCCAACTCGCCCACAGGCAGCGAACGCTTCTCGCAAGCCCGGCGTATCCCTCGATAGAGCTTCTCGCGATCATACGGCTCGCGGCGTCCGTCTCGTTTCACCACCAGCAGTTGTGCCGTTTCCACGCGCTCATAAGTGCTGAACTTGCGGTTACAATCCTTACAGCGTCGGCGCCGATGAATGCCATCGCCAGAATCACGTGAATCAGTGACCATTGATTCATGGCCGCCACAAAAAGGACATTTCATAGATGCTGCCGCGCCCTCTTTACGCGCTTTTCTCTGCCCATCTCGTAAGCATCAAACAGTCAATAGCATCCTCCCAGGAACGCTTGCTCGCGCCCAGGGAACCATCAGAGCATGAGGAGGAACTATTTGTTCTATAACTTCGATGATACCACAGATCGCTTAGCCAGCCAAAGAAGCAGAAAAAGGCACAGAAAAAGCCTGGATGTTCTTCCAGGCAAGACAAGAGGGCAAGCAGCCGTGTGAAAGACCGTGCTTCTTACATGATGAGGAGGAAAATAGCTGAAAAGCAATTGGTGAAGCTGAAGCGCATATGCGCCCCTGCTAGATATGGACCTCGGCACGCACCACTTCAGCAGTGTTCACAGCATTCGGCTGAATCTTGCCGATATAGCCCGAGCGCAATCGAGCGCCATCGCGCCAGTAGGCGTACCAGTAGGGTCCATGACCCACACCGCTCTTACAGGTGCTGCACGTTGGTTTCCCGCACTTGCGATACTGGAGTTGATAGGTAATATGCTGATCCACAGGTAATTGCGCCATGAATAACCACCTCTTCCACTTGTTCCACGCAGCACTGGATGAATACTTATTCAAGCATGAAGCAGAAGCTCAGTGCTCGAAGCACCGCTGCACAGTGCTTCAATACCCATTGCTGGCTTTCAATGAGAGCATACCTGAAGAGATGAAAAATTAGATGAATTTATACCCAGAAATGATGAACTTTTATTCATGTGATTGAGGGTCTGGCCGCGAAATAGCAGAGGTCTTCACGGAGGGAAGCGCTTCGCTTTTAAAAGTTCTGTCATCGAGCGCCCGACCTGAGATGCTTGCGTCCACACCCATTTCGCCGTATAGTCCGTTATACGAGATATCACCTCATCTTTCGGCCCGCTACCATCGAAAGGATAGGCACTGCTTGTGGAAACATTGCACGCGCTCTTGATACATCCCTATCCTGGTCAGATGAACGAAGCACCGCGCGAGTTGGGCTGGGTCATCGAGCGCCTTCCGGCGCTCCCTGAATTGCTCGGCGCGCGCTTCTTTCGCAGTCAGGGCGAGGCGCATACCTACCTCATCCTCACCACCTGGGACCCCGAAGCAGGCCGAAAAATGGACCAGGACGATACGTTGGAGCCTGAGGAGGGCGCTCAGGGATTGCCACGGCCAGATCAACTCTATCGGCTGGCGCTGCCAGGCCCCATCGAGGGGGAAACTGAGGAATGGTTTCTCCGTTACGTCTGGGGCTATAGTCGCTCGGGTATGGAGGCGCGCCACGCGCTGGTCCTGGTGGTAAGTAGAAGCGCCGGACAAGAGAACCAGATGCGCCAGCGCTGGATTGGGGGGCTGCGCGCGCTGGCCGCAGAAGTCCCGATCGGGCAGGTCTTCCTGGCGCGCAGCATTCCACAAGGCGCCAAAGAAACCGAACCTATGTTCCTCTGTTACCTGGGGTGCCCTTCCGAGGAAGCCAGCAAGGCTGTGCGCGAACACCCGCTCTACGACGAGATTGGTAACTGGCTCAGTCGGTTTGCCCAGGTCCGCGCCTTCGACTTTGCGCCCCTCTTTCCCGACTATCGCGCGCCGGGCTGATGTGTTCCCTTTCCCACGCCTGGAGCCGCCTTGGAACGTGTGCTACAATAGATATGAGAGATATCATTCTCGTAACCATTTCGACGTTACCGCTCCATCCGCTGAACCGTCCCACTTACTACACAACCCTAATAGGGCCTACCCTACCCTCTAGCCAGGAGCATCCTTTTCAGCAGCGCAGCAGCACACTCCACCTGATACGCTTCGTAGGGATGGACTTTTAAATGCACACCAGGCGGGAACACAAGCAGCGTCGTTTCATTACTGGCTGAAAAGCACCAGGAGGATATCGTGACAGCACAACCGTTTAACAACACCCCTCCTGTGGGGGAGGCGCACGTGGGAGAGGACGAGAGCCAGCAACAACCTCTGGTCGTCGTGAGCAGCTATCCGCCGCGCAAGTGTGGGATTGCCACCTTTACGGAAGAAGCGCTCGAATTTGTGCGCGCCCACCTGCCTGAGCGCCCGATTCATATCGTCTCGCATCTGGATGGGCGCGGCGCCCAGGTACATCCCATCCTTGACCAGACCGACCCGAACTGGCCGGAGACGGTGAGCGCCTTCATTCAACAGCTTCACCCGTACGCCGTTCACCTGGAACACGAATATGGACTTTATTCCTATCGCAATCCCATCACGGGCGAACAGGACAACAACGAGCGGTTCATCCAACTGCTCGTGCGGCTGCGCGAAGCGGGCATCCCTACCGTCGTCGAGACGCACACCGTCCACGGGCGCTATACCGAAGCGGAAGAACGTTTCTTGCGCAAACTAGTGGCATCCTGTACCACGCTCATCCTGAAATGCGATTATCAACGCTGGCGCATGGAGTGGAATTTTCACGAGCGGCCAGAAAACGTCACGGTGATTCCGCACGGCGCGCGCCCCGATAAGCTGAGCCTCGACCCCGAAGCGTGCAAGCGACAGCTAGGATTGAACGAACTGATCGGCAAGCCTGTGCTGGGGCTGATCGGCTGGATTCAAACCAACAAGCGTTGGGACTTGATTCTGGACCGCTGGGAAGACCTGCGGCGCGAAGTGCAGGAGCAGACCGGCCAGGAGTGGATGCTGCTGTGCGCCGGAAACATGCGCGACCCCAACGACACCGCGTTCTTCGAGATGTGCCGCGCCAAAGCGCAGGAATTGGAGCGGCGCGGCCTGGCCCGCTATGTCGAGTTTGACCCACGCGGCGACCTGTATTACGAAATCATGGCCTGCTTCGATGCCGTTGCCCTGCCATCGCTGGACGAGACCCAGTCCGGCACGCTGGCGCGCATCTTCGCGCTGGGCAAGCCATATATCACCTCAGCGCCCCTGGAGGGGCTGACCTCGCAGACTGTGGAAAGCGAAGCGGGTTTGCTCTTTTCCAACGAGGCCACACTGCGGCGCGGCTTGCTGCGGCTGATGACCAATGCCAGCCTGCGCACTGAGCTAAGCGCCAACGCACGCAGCTATTTGCAGCAGGTCGTCAATTGGGATGTCGTTGCCGAACAATACCTGGACGCCTATGCCATGGCGGCGGCCAAAATGCGCTACGCTTCTGCTGGGCAGACGCCTGCCGAAATCACGCAAACCGCCAGCGCACCTCACCAGAGTACCTAGCAGGCGCAGCAGGAAAGAGCGGACACCAGAGCGAGGGGCAATGCTTCAGGCCAGCCCCTCGCTTTTTCCTATCCGGCGCGCTCAGCCCAGGCGTCTGGCCGAAAGACCATTTTCAGAGCTTTTCTGCATTGGCGGAATGCTGGGGCGATGCACTATAATGCAGAAAACAGCAGATCAGGAAACGATACATGCTTGCTTTGCTGGAGCCAGCGTGTGACAGAAAGCGCTGCTCTTTTGGGAGCGTAGAAACCCCAGGCAGCGCCCAAGCGTATAGTAGATAATGGTCTTGATGGTATCCCTCGTACAGATGCCTCTGAAGTCTTAAAGAGAGGTTAAAATGGAAGTTCCGGTTGGAGCGCAGGAGTACACCGAACAAGGCAAGAAACTGCTTCTCCAGGGGCAGGCACGCGAGGCAGCGGTGGCCTTTGCCCACGCGGTGAAAATAGACCCGAATCTGGTCGCGGGCCATCTGGGACTGGCGCAGGCTAATCTGGCGCTTGGCTCGTATGGGCTGGTGCACATGGCCTGTCGGCGGGTTCAGGAATTGGCGCTCTCGGGCGCTGATGCCGATCTCGCGCAGGCGCTCATCATGGTCCTGGACCGCCGCTATGATCGCGCGGTGGACGCGCTGGAACGAGTGGGCGCTGAAGACCCCGCGAACGCCTATGCCCACGCGTTGCGCGGCTATTGTCTGCGACAAATGCGTAGAGATTACGAGGCCGCCCTGGCCGAATCTAAAGCCGGGCGACTGGCGGGCAATGTCGACTTTGCCGCGCTCTTCCCCAAGGTCGAGCAAGCCGAAACGACAGATCAACGCGCCACAACGAACTCCCCATCCCCCGAAACGTTGGAAAAATATCGCGAGCCGGCCTGGCAGCCGCCAAGGCAGGTGCAGCGCCAGGTCGCGCAGGTGCGTTTCGCCACGCGCAACACCACCTTCGTGACGACGGCCCTGATCGCCATCAATGTCGCGGTCTTTATCATCGGCGGGATACTGGCGAGAAATATCATCAGTCCTATCCCCGATTCAGGGATTCTCACGCCTGGGCAGCAGGACATCTATCTCTGGGGCGTTCTGGATAGAGGTGATGTGCTTCAGGGGTTTCAATATTGGCGCATCATCACCTCTCTGTTCTTGCATGAGAGTTGGGTGCACCTCGGCGTGAACATGCTCTCGCTTTTCTTTGTGGGACGACTTGCTGAGCAGGTATACGGACACTGGCGCTACCTGTTTCTCTATATGGTCACGGGCATCTTCGGCGGCATTCTGGTCATTACCTTGTCCTCTGCTGCTGCGCTGGGAGCGTCAGGCGCCATCTTCGGCGTCTTCGGGGCGCTGGGCGTCTTCTTCTGGTACAATCGCCGGGCATTTGGGTCGGCCATGCTCAGCCAGTGGGTGTTCTGGCTGGTCCTCAACCTTGCCTTCACCTTTGGTTTTGGCGACATTTCCGTTTCCGCCCACATCGGCGGCCTGTCCATGGGGCTGATTCTGGGGCTGCTGCTGATGCCAGGCTTCTGGACGCCTGTGCGCGTGCGTTTCAAGCGCGGGCAGGTTGGTGACGCCGCGCTCTTTGTCCTCAAGCCGCTGCTGGTGTTGGTCGCCTGCGGCGCAGCGCTGATTCTGCTGGCCTACTTTCTGGGCGGCGGGCGCTAAAAGACATGTCGCTTCCATTGCCAGCCGATCTAGCCGCAATCTTTAGCCATGTCGCTACCGAACGCCTCGTGCTGCGCCGTCTGCGAAGCGCGGATGGTCCGGCTATGTTCGCCGTGCATGGCGACCCGGCGACCAACCCGCACAACCCGGCTGGCCCTGACCCCGACCTCGCTGCCAGCGAGGAAAAATTGCGCTCCATGATGCAGCACTGGGAAACCTACGGTTTCGGCTATTGGGCGGTGACGCTTCCTCAGCAAGAAGAGGTGCTTGGCTTTGGTGGGGTAGAGTATCGCGTCTGGCGTGAGCGCGAGGTGCTGAACCTGTACTACCGCTTCACGCCTAGCGCCTGGGGCCAGGGCTATGCCACCGAAGTAGCGCGCACAGCCGTAGCCCTGGCACGCGCACATCTCCCACAGTGGCCTGTGGTTGCCCGCACCAGGGCCGGCAATAACGCCTCTATGCGCACCGCCGAACGCGCCGGACTCGTGCGCCGCCCCGATCTGGATACCGAACACATCGTCTACGCGCTGGGCTGGCCGCCCATCGACGCGGCGCATACACCTTAACCGGGTGATACCTCAGCGGCCTCTTGCAGCGTAGAGAGGCGGGCAATCGCTTCCTCAAGCTGGGCATCGGGAACCGTCAGCGAAAGGCGCAGATAGCCCTCGCCGGTCGGGCCAAAATTCGTGCCCGGCGTCACAAACACCCCGATGCGGTCCAGCAGTGAGAACGCATACTCTTTGGAGGTCTGGCCCGGCGGAATCTTCGGCCAGAGGTAAAGGCTCGCTTTGGGCGTCTCCACCTGCAAGCCCAGCCGATTGCAGGCCGCCACCAGCAGATCGCGACGACGCTGATAGATCAGGTTGCGCTCGGCAATCCACTCCGGAGGCAGCGCCAGCGCTTCGATGGCCGCGTACTGGAGCGGGCGGAAGATGCCGGTATCGATATTGGTCTTGAGTTGCCCAAGCGCCTGCACCACCTCGGCGTTGCCCACCAGCATGCCCAGCCGGAAACCGGCCATATTGTACGCCTTCGAGAAGGAATAAAACTCGACGGTCACGTCGCGCGCGTCGGGAATCTCCAGCAGCGAGATCGGGCGATAGCCATCGAAGCTCACATCGGCATAAGCCATGTCATGCACCAGCAGCACGTCGTATTCCCTGGCAAAGCGCACCACCTCATGGAAGAAATCGGCGGGAGCCGTCGCCCCGGTAGGGTTATTAGGATAATTCAGCCAGAGCACCTTTGCGCGGCGGGCAACATCGGCAGGAATCCTCTCCAGATCGGGCAGAAAGCCGCGCTCAGCAACGAGCGGCACGCTGTAGTTGCTCGCGCCGGCCAGCACCGAACCTGCGCCATAGACCGGATAGCAGGGGTCAGGCACCAGCGCCAGATCGCCTGGGTCCAGCAAGGCCAGCGACAGATGCACCAGCCCTTCCTTCGAGCCAATCAGCGGCACCACCTCGCGCTCAGGGTCAATACTCACCTTAAAGCGGCTCAGAAACCAGCGCGCAATCGCCTGGCGAAACTCGGTCAGGCCCAGATATTCCGGGTAGCGCTGATTGATCGGCTCCTGCGCCGTCTCGCAGAGACGCTCGATCACCGGGTCGGGCGTCGGCAGGTCGGGGTCGCCCATCGCCAGGCTAATCACATCTACGCCGCTGGCTCGCTTAGCCGCGATGCGCGCCGCCGCATCGGCGAAGTGATAGGGCGGCAACTGCCGCAGACGTTCCGAAACTCGCATAACAACATCCTCATAGCATCAGCTTGCAGATTCGACCTCATACCAGTTCTGGCCGATCTTGACATCCACCTTGAGCGCCACGCTCAGGGTCATCGCCTCTTCCATCGTCGCACGAACGATGCCCTTCACCAGTTCGACCTCATCTCCCGGCACCTCGAAGACCAGTTCATCATGCACTTGCAAGATCATCCTGGCGCGCAGGCCAAGCTCACCGAAGTGATGTTGCAGCCGGACCATCGCAATCTTGATAATATCCGCGTTCGTCCCCTGAATGGGCATATTGATTGCCTCGCGCTCGGCGGCCTGGCGCTGCACCATCGGCAGACTCAGCAGATCGGGCATATAGCGGCGGCGGCCCAGCAAGGTCTCGACATAGCCCTGCGAGCGCGCGAAGGCTTTCGTCTCTTCCACATACGCCTTGACCAGTGGGAACGTCGCCTCGTAGTTGCGAATATACTCGCTGGCCTCGCTCTGCGGAATGTCAGCCACACGCGCCAGGCCAAAAGGCGACTGCCCATAGAGCACGCCGAAGTTGATCGTCTTGGCAAGGCGACGCATGGCGGGCGTCACCTCTTCCAGCGGGATTTTATACAGCCGTGCCGCCGTGGCCGCATGTACATCTTCATTCTTCTCGAAAGCCGCCACCAGCGCTGGCTCGCGCGTGATGTGCGCCAGGATGCGCAGTTCGACCTGCGAGTAATCTGCCGTCAGCAGCACACAGCCAGGGTCGGCCAGAAACGCGCGGCGAATGCGGCGGCCCACCTCAGTGCGAATGGGGATGTTCTGCAAGTTGGGCTGGCTGCTGGAAAGCCGTCCGGTGGAGGCTATCGTCTGGTTGAACGACGTATGCACGCGGCCATCTTTGGGATGAATCAGTTGCAGCAGGCCGTCCACATAGGTAGACTTGAGCTTGCCAAGCTGGCGATACTCCAGCAGGTTATCGATGGCCGGATGCGCGCCCTTCAGCGTGTCTAGCACCTCGGCGTCCACGGAATAACCCGACTTCGTTTTCTTGATCGGCGGCAGCTTCAGTTCGCCAAAGAGAATATCGCCTAACTGCTTGGGCGAGTTGATATTAAACTCGTGCCCAACGGCCTCGTAGATAGCCTTTTCCAACACCTTAAGCTGCTCGTCCAAGTCCGTTGCCATGCGCCGCAAGAACGCGGCATCCACCAGAATACCGGCCATCTCCATGCGCATCAACACCGGAATCAGCGGCACCTCGACCTCGCTAAAGAGCTTATACAACTGGCGTTCTTTTAGTTTGGCTTCGATGATGCCCGCCAGCCGATAGGTCATATCGGCGTCGGCCCCGGCATACTCGGCGGCGGCGCGGATGGGCGTTTGCGCCATCGTAATCTGCTTGGAGCCTGTGCCGATCAAGTCCGTAATCGGCGTCATGATGATGCCCAGATGCTCGAATGCCTGATCTTTCAGCCCCAGGCCGCGCCGTCCAGGATTCAGCAGATACGCGCCCACCATCGAATCCATCGTCAGGCCGCGCACCCAGACACCCTGCTGGGCCAGGGCCATCATATCGAACTTGGCATTATGGCCGTACTTTTTCAGGCGCTCATCTTCAAAGACCGGCTTCAAGACCTCCAGCACTCGCGCCAGCGGCAACTGCCGCCCTGGCTGCTGGCCGTCAGGGGTGGTCACATGGCCCACCGGCAGATAATACGCCTCGTTCTTGCCCATCGAAAACGAGAGACCAACGATGTCAGCGCTCAACGCATCTTCGGAGGTGGTCTCCAGATCGAAGGCAAACGCGCCGCTCGCCCGCAAGCTGCTTGCCAGAATCGTCAGCCCATCCTCGCTGTCGATCACCATCGTATTGGTATGCGCTGGCTCCGTCTGCTCAGGCGTCAAAACACGCGGCGCTTCTGGCGCGGGCAGGTCCGCGCCCTGCTCGGCGGCGGCTTCCACCGCATCTTGCACAAACAGGCTCAATTGCTCCGGGCTAATCGCCGGGGTAACCATCGCTGCCCCCGCGCCGTTCGGCGTGGCTGGAATCGCAAGCTGGCTGCGGCTGACCATCGTCTGCGGCGTGCCGGTTGCCACGACAGCGCCAGCCTTGGCAGCCGCCCCAGGCTTTGCGCCGCCCCAGCGCGAAACGCGATCAACCATGCTGAAGAACTCCAGTTCGCGGAAGAGCGCCAGCACCTCAGGGTTATTCGGGGATTGCACGGGGCAGGCTTGCAGATCGAGCGTGACCGGCGCGTCAGTCACAATCGTTGCCAGATGCTTGCACTGGCGGGCCAGCGCCTCGTGCTCTTGCAGTGCGGCGCGGACCTTCGGCGGCAAGGCATCCAGGTGGGCCAGAATGTCTTCCAGCGTTCCATACTGGTTAATCAGATTGGTCGCGGTTTTTTCGCCGATGCCGGGCACGCCGGGGATATTATCAGACTTATCGCCCACCAGCGCCTTGTAATCTACCAACCTGGGCGGCGCAAAACCATAGCGCGCCTGCATCGTTGCCTCGTCATAATAAGCCAGTTCACCACGCAGCGGCTTGCTAGCGTAGGTCACGCGCACGGAGGGATTGACCAGTTGCAGCGTATCCAGGTCGCCAGTCACGATCACCGTCGCCACGTTCTGTGCCGTCGCCTGGCAGGAAAGCGTGCCCATCACATCGTCGGCCTCGAAGCCATCGAGTTCATAGATCGGCATGCCAAAGGCCACGACCAGTTGGCGCAGGCGGCCAAACTGGGGACGCATCGTGTCGGGCAGCGGCGGGCGCTGCGCTTTGTAGGGGGCAAACTCCAGATGGCGAAAGGTCGGCGTGGTGCGGTCAAACGTCACCGCCGCGTAGTCGGGATGGATGTTTTTCAGCGCGTCCAGCAGCATGCGCGCGAAGCCAAAAACGGCGTTCGTCGGTTCGCCAGCCTGGGTGCTCATATCTTCGGGGAAGGCATGGAAGGCGCGGTGAAACATGGCGTGGCCGTCGATGAGCATCAAGGTAGGCTTCTCTTGCTCATTGGCCGTGGGAATAGCGGTTTCGGCTTCGTTCTGGCTGATTTCGCTCATCGCTCGCCTCTCTCGATCTATCTAGCCTTTGGGGTGTCTTGACAGCAGACTTCAAACCGTGGGAGGAAGCGGGTGATAGGAGCCATCCCGGCCCCCAACCCATTCGCACAACTGCGCCTGCGTCGGCCCGCCATCCACCGCTTGCAGCAAGGCAAAGGTCAGGCGCGTGGCATCGCGCAGCGGCGCCTGGTCTTGCGCTGGCGCGCGCATCCAGCCCAGCAGCGCCTCGCCTTGTTCTGTCTGCGCCGGTTGAAACTGGCGATTCGTCCAGGTGCCCGTGTCCAGAAAGAGCCTCTGGTCCGGCAGGCGCAGCGTACCCTCCGCGTGGGTATGGCCGATCAGCGCAATTCGGAGCGCTTCATCCCGTAACAACATATTCTTTGCGGCGGGGTCAGTATCGGCAAGATGGGTTTCTCGATCAGCCGTTTTCGCAAAGATGGCCCCCAGCGCGGCCAGCGGCCCGCCAGCCAGTGCCCCGGTCAGCACCCCAGCATGAAAGTGCGCCTTCCCTTCAGCTTTGTCGCCAATCGAGACTCCGGCATACTTCAATACCTCACGTTGCAGCCCAAACAAATCTTCCCAGGCCGCCGCAAAGAGCGCCGCTGGATGCTGTTCATCCCCTGGCGCTAATCCGACCAGATAGGGCTGCGGCGGCACGCGCAGCTTCGCCTGACGTGGCGCGCCCTCCAGCACGATGTCTGGCGCAAAGAGACAGAGCAAAGCCAGGATATGGATCGCCGGAAGTTCAGGGACAAAGGCTTCCATATAGGGATAGCGCTGGTGAATCGCCGTCACGACATCGTAATAATAGCGCGACCCCCACGGCAGCGCCATGCGCTCCGGCTCAGCCGCGCTGTGCGTGCCGCCATCATCCAGCAAATCATACAACGGAAAGTCACCGTCCCACAATTCAGGAACGCGATTCCAGGGGTCGAACTGACAGCCGTGCTCAAGCTCCACATCGGGCAGCGGGCGATAGGCCCGGCTCAGGCAGAAGCGCGCCCGTCCCGGCTCCGCGCCGATGGCTGCCCGCAGTCGAGCGCGCACTTCAGCAAAGCATAATTCCAGATCGTGATTGCCAATCATAAAGGTCAGCCGGTGTGTAGGTGCGGCAAGAAAGCGACGCAGCGCGGCAAAGAACGGCTGATGCGCGGCAATGATGCGCGCGATCTTATCGACGGCAAACGCGCTGTCTGTGTGTGTTCTGCCGGGCGCGGCCGGCGGAGTCATCAGGAAATCGAAACAATCGCCATTAATCACCAGTTCACGCTCAGCCGCCTGCCCTAGCAATCCGCCAGGCTCCAGAGCGGCCAGCAACCCCTCCAGCCCGTCTTGCTGGCGCTGGCGAAAGCTCTCGCTCTGTGGAACGCCATCCCCTAGATGCAGATCACTGATCACCACGCACGTCTGTTGTGTGCTCATCCCTATTTTACACCTTGAACGGATGTTTGCATTTTTTGCAGGCACATCATAGCATATCTGGCACAGTCCCGCTATCCAGAGAAACGTTGCCCGCTCTCCATCAGTACTGTCTGGTTCAGCAAAAGGTTACCGGCTTGGCAGAGCATGATATAATATGCCGGAATAGGGGCTGGCTTCTGGAAGCCCGCGCCTGCCATGATCTACCAGACGCGCATACTGCAACTACTCGCTGCCGCAGGCGCGCCAGGCACTTTTCGTAAAACCCAACAAAGGCTTACGTGTCCATGCATGAAAAAACCACGCTGCGCAATGGGGTGCGTATCGTCACCGCTGAAATGCCTCATGTGCGCTCAGTGAGCACAGCGCTCTTTTTTGGCGTTGGCTCGCGCTTTGAATCCTCTGAAGAAGCTGGCATATCGCATTTTATCGAACATATGCTCTTCAAAGGCGCCGAACACTATCCCACTGCTCAGGCCATCTCTGAAGCCATCGAAGGCATTGGCGGCGTCTTCAACGGCGGAACCGGCAAAGAACTCACCGGCTATACTGCCAAAGTCAGCAGCGACCATTTTGTCGACGCGCTGGATGTACTCGTTAACATGGTGCGTCACCCCCTCTTCGACCCCCAGGAACTGGAAAAAGAACGACGGGTCATCACTGAAGAACTGAACATGTATAAAGATAGCCCGCAGGAATGGGTGCAGGTGTTGATCGATGAAACGGTCTGGCCTGACCTGCCGCTGGGCCGCGATGAAGCGGGCACCAAAGAATCTGTCGAGCGCATGACACGCAGCCAGATGCGCGACTATCTGGCTGCACACTATCTGCCCAATAATCTGGTCGTCAGCGTCGCCGGGAAGGTCACGCATCAGCAGGTCGTCGATGAGGTAGAGCGGCGTTTAAGTGACTGGGAACCGCGCGAACTGCCGCGCTTCGAGCCGTGCCTGCCACCGCGAGAGGTGCCGCGTGTGCGCCTGGAATATAAGCGCACCGAACAGGCGAATATCTGCCTGGCGCTGCCTGGCGTCTCGCACGATGATCCGGCGCGCTACCCGCTGGCGATGCTCAACGGCGTGCTGGCCGACGGCATGAGTTCGCGGCTCTTCCAAGAGATTCGCGAGCGCCAGGGTCTGGCCTATGATGTCAACAGCGACGTGGAAAGCTTCTATGAGACTGGCGCGCTGGTCATCTACGCCGGAGTCGACCCCGAACGCACCGAGGCCACCCTGCGCGCCATCCTGGCGGAACTGGCGCGGCTGCGCGAAGAACCGGTGCCCGACGCCGAACTGCACCGCATCAAAGAATATACCAAGGGGCGCATGGTGCTGCGCCTGGAAGAGACCCACCAGGTCGCTTCTGGCCTGGGCGGCGAAGAGATTCTGCGCAATCGCATAACCGACATCGATGAAGCGATGGCCCTGGTGGACGCCGTCACCGCTGAGGAGATGCAGCAGCTTGCGCAGCGCTTATTTCAGGAGGCTGATCTGCGGCTGGCGGTCGTTGGCCCGCTCAAAGACGCCAAACATTTTGATCGTCTGTTACACTTCTAGGAGACCCTGCTGGCAAAGCCGCTTTTCTCAGAGCCGCGTGCGGGAGGAACTCGTATGGCCGAAACATTACTGCGCGACACGCTGCGTCTGGCAGAAGACGATATTGGCGCGAGCCGCCCGGCTGACGCGCTGACACGCTGCCATCACATCCTGGCTCACTATCCCGAAATGCTAGATGCCCGGCGCGTCCTGGGCGAAGCGTATCTGGCGCTGAGAAAAACCAAAGAAGCCTTTCAAGCCTTTGATCGCGTGCTGGTCAGCGACCCCGAAAACACGCTGGCCTACTGCGGGCGCGCGCTCATCTGCCAGCAGCTTGGCGATTATGAATCTTCGCTCGACTGCTACTACCAGGCATGCGAACTCAGCCTGGGCAACCGCCAGCTTCGCCTGGAGTTCCGGCGGCTGGCAGCCATAGCTAATCAGCCCGACTTTATTCTCTCGCGCGTGGGGCTGGCGCGTCTCTACATGCGCGGTGATTTGCTGGCGCACTCCGTCCGCGAATGGGAGCAGGTCTTGCAGAGCGATTCAGACCGGGTCGACGCGCGGCTGGGGCTGGCAGAAGCGCTCTGGCGCGATAATCAGCCCGCCAGAGCCGCCGAACAATGCAAACTGATTCTCCAGGCCATTCCTTCTTGCCTCAAGGCGCTGCTCCTGCTTGGCGAAATCGCCTATCGCGCAGGCAAGCTGCCCGAAGCCAACCAATATATGGAGCAGGCGCGTCGACTGGACCCCGATGGGCATATGGCTCACGAGCTTTTTGCCGACGCGCTGATCAGCGATAAAGCGCTGAGCGATTTCATCCTGGCCGAGCCAGCACGCATTCCGGCCATGGAAGATCAGAGTGTCGAGCCAGAACAGCCGGTGTTTTCCGCGCTGGAGGCACTGCAACGCGAGGTGCAAGCCGCTCCCCCACAGCCAGAGACAGCAGACATCCCAGCCGAAGAGCACAGCGTCTTTGCCAGCGAGCCATTCGAGTTCTCTTTTGAGACAGCTACCACCGCCAGCGACCCGCCCCTGCGCGAAGGGGAGAGCTTAGAGGAAATGCTGGCCGCGCTCATTGAGCTTCCCGCCAATCCAGAACCCGCAGCGGAGCCAACACCGACGGATGAGCAGATACCCACAGATCAGGCCGTTGATCGGCTCCAGACGCTCTTGAGCAGCTTCTCTGCATCGGGCGAACAAGCCATGGTCGGGGCTGCGAGCGCTGACCCATCCAGCAGCGGCGCTGGGCGGCGCACACCATCCGCGCCGCTCACACCCAGGAGCGTCGAAGAGGCAACCGCTGATTTTGGGAAAGCCATCGAATGGCTTGATATCTCCAATCCCCAGCTTGATGACCCACAAACTGCCTCGCTGGCTGAGGTTGCTGCTGATGCCGATAGCGCTGTGCCCAATGGCGCGGCGCAGCCCACCATCGCGCCCGCCGATTTTCCCATCCGTCGGCCAAGAACGGATGAAGAATGGGCCGAGGAAGATGATAGCGAGGCTGGCTGGCTCCGCTGGCTTCAGGCGCAAGGCGCGCGCGAGTTGGGCGCAGACGATGATCTCGATGAGGACGGGCCATTCGCCGCGCTGCTGCGCCCAAACGATCAACCGGCCACGCCGCGCACCGTCCTCTGGGAAGCGCCAGATGAAGAGTTCGCGCGCTCGCTCTGGCCTCATGATACGGTACCCCAGCGCGCCGTGCGCCTGACGCCAGGCAATGGGGCAGCGGCTGTCAGTGATGACGTTGAGGCGCTGGCAAGCGTCTCTTCGGTCTCATTGCGTCCACTCACATTGGAGGAGCTAGATCGCTCCTTCAGCGCCTCCGGGCTGACACGCCTGGAGGACACACTGGCGGCCCTGAGAAGCGACAGCAGCGCGGCATTGGAGCAAGAGACATCAGATGGCGTCATCTTCACCATTGCCGAAGATGATTATCCGGCGCGGCTGGAACTGGCCGAGCGCCAGCGCAAGACGGGTCGGCTGGATGAGGCGCTGGGGCATTATCGCGCGGTGATGCGTGGCGCGCCAGAACTGCTGGATAAAGTGGTTGCCGGTTTGTTAGCCGCAGCCAACGACGCGCCAGAGCAGGCCGCCGTCTATCGCCTGCTGGGCGACGCCTATACCCGGCGGGGCAATTATATGGAGGCGCTGGAAGCCTATCATCGCGGGCTTTCCGCCAGCCGAGGACACGAACAAGACACAGCTATGTAAAGGACCGTATTTTTCTCAGACCTTCCAATCAAGGGGCCAACAATGGAAACAATCTTACAGCGTATTGCAGAAATCGAGGGCGTGCTCCAGGCTATTCTGGTGGGCAAAGATGGGCTGGTCGTTGCCGGGTCAACGGATGGGAGCGAAGACGAAGAGGTACTGGGAGCCATGGCAGCAGCCTGCTTCAGCGCGATTACGCACTACAGCCAGGAGATTGGAACCGGCGAGATGCGCCAGGCGATGATTCAGTCAGCGCATGGCGCGCTCCATCTGTCTGAAGTGGATGATCTGATTCTGGTGATCAGCACCACGCCCCAGGTGAACCTGGGACGGATTCGGCTTGAAATGACCCGCGCCAGCCAGCGTCTGGCCGAGCGTGTGGGCGCATATTAACCAAGAGGAGTATCATGGAACGGACGTTAATTATTGTCAAACCTGATGGCGTGCAGCGCGGGCTGATTGGCGAGGTGTTGGGGCGGTTCGAGCGGCGCGGGCTAAAGCTCGTGGGGCTGAAGCTGATGCACATCTCGCGCGAACTGGCCGAAAAACACTACAGCGTGCATCAGGGCAAGCCATTTTACGCGGGCCTGGTCGACTACATCACCTCCGGCCCGGTAGTGGTGGGCGTGCTGGAAGGGCCACGCGCCGTGGCCGTCACCCGCGCCACTGTTGGCGCGACTAACCCGGTGGAGGCCGCGCCCGGCACCATCCGAGGCGATCTGGGCATCGAGATCGGCTTTAACCTCATCCACGCTTCCGACGCTCCCGAAACAGGCGTGCACGAGGTCGCGCTCTTCTTCCAGGAAAGCGAACTGATCCCCTATACCCGCGACATCGACCGCTGGATGCACGAATAGTCGCTGATACGTTGAATAGTGCTTAGCACGAGCAGCGCGCCTGGCAAACGCTACCTTGCCAGGCGCGCTGCTCGTGTGGCAGAGAGATAAAAATCCCCTGCATCGTGCGGGATAGTGGAGAGGAAAGCGGCAGATAGGGAAAAGGGGAAAGTCAAGCAATTGGTGACTTTTTCAGAGGAACAACTGGTGGGGAAAAAGGCACCTACAGACGCCAGCGCAGGTGCGGTTCCTTTCGAGGTGAACCAGAGCTGCACCCTGCCCGGAAGGCACGCCTACGACGTGCGGACGCGCACCTTCATCTTGGGAGCCGACTGAGACCGCTCTTCCGCAGGCGGTCTGTCCGCAGCTTTTCCCGCCAGACGCCAGCACACAAAACGGCTATGCAGGCATTTATCCTGTTCGTCGCTGGTCACGGGCGGCGTATTCTGCATGCAGAACACCTGATAGATCGGCTCGCCAGCGGCGAGATTATTTTCAGGAAACCAGCGCTCTCGATAATGAGGGCAGGCGTTTTTATGGTGACGCCAGTTTGGGCTGGTACCCGGGTCTTCCTTCAAGACGGCGGCCACACTTCACTCCTTGTCTTAGAGATAACCAGGTGAACATCTGATTGATGGAATGCTTGCCCACACGCTGAGGCGTCGGCAAAGCATATCTGGTTGTGCTATGCTACAGGGGGGATGAAACCGCCCCACATCAGCGCGCAATCGTTGCCAGTATTATAACATATGCTGCCGGAGCGCTCCTTGCTTTCACGGAGGGCCGTCCCGGTGCCATGCTCGCGCGCCAGTGATTGGGTAAGATATATGAAAGAACGCTGGGATGCCCCCCTCGATGAGGAGCGGCCTTTCGACGCCGCCCCGTATCAAGCCAGGGAACCAGGACCGGCTCCCGCGCCAGATGCCGACCGGCCAACCTGGACCTTTCGCGACACCATGGTTGGCGTCATCCTGACCCTTGGCCCCTGGTTTGTGCTGACCGCCCTGTCGCTGCTGCAATCTTCATCGCAGTCAACCGTCAGCGCCAAACCGCTCGACCCAACCACCGACAAGATAAACGCGGTACTGAGCCTTATCATCCAGGCGCTGCTAGAAGGAGTGTTCCTGATCGCCCCGCTCTGGTTTGCCGTCTTCAAACCGCGCCGCCTGGCGCGCCAGCGAGGTGCACCAGTGCCAGCATGGCGCGAAGGATTGCGCGCGCTGGGTCTGCGCTCCGTTCGGCTGGGCCAGGCCACCGGCGCGGTCGCGCTGGGCGTGCTGACTATCTTTGTCGCCAGCTATCTGTACTCAGCCGTCGCCCAGGCGCTCAATGTGCCGGTCCAGACCAATGTCGATGAACTCTTGCGGCGCGCCGCCACTGAACCCTGGACCACCCTGGCAACCTTGCTGATTGCTGTCATCGTCGCCCCATTCTGTGAAGAAATCTTCTTCCGGGGCTATTTCTTTCAAGGCTTGCGCCTGCACATCTCCGTCTGGCTAGCCGTCGTGCTGAGCGCGGTCATTTTTGGCCTGGCGCACGGCGACCTCGGCTCGCTGGCGCTGCTCATCATCATCGGCCTGGCGCTGGCAATCATTCGCTGGCGCACACGCTCGCTCTGGCCGGGCATGGCCCTGCATATGTTCAACAATTTCCTGGGCGCGCTGATTATCTTTCAGGCGCTTCGTTTGTGACATTTTCTTGCAACGGCGAAGTGTGCCATCGGCCAGAGCAGGCTTTCAGTGATAATCCACCAGCGCGCTGGCAACATCCTCTGCCGTCAGCGCGTCGGGTGGAATCGGCAACCCGGCCACACGCAGACGGTTTGCCAGGGCAATCACATCCGGAATTGCCAGACGCAGTTCTTGCAAGCGATTGAGATCGCTAAAGACCTCGGCAGGCGTGCCTTCCAGCGCCACGCGCCCGCCCTCCAGCACCACGATGCGATCAGCCAGCGCGGCCTCTTCCAGCAGATGTGTCACCTGCACAATCGTCAGCCCTTGCTCGCGGTTCAGGCGTCGCAGCAAGCCTTGAATGTCGTTGCGGCCAACCGGGTCCAGCAGGGCCGTCACCTCGTCGGCCAGAATGCAGGCCGGGCGCAGCGCCAGCACGCCCGCAATCGCCAGCCGTTGCTTTTGCCCGCCCGAAAGCTGGTGCGGCGAAACATGCCGCTGGTCCTCCAGGCCAACCATAGAGAGCGCCTCATCCACGCGCTTCTCGATCTCAGCGCGCGACCAGCCACGCGCCGCCAGCGCCCAGGCAACATCATCTTCGACGACTGTCGCCACA
This sequence comes from Ktedonobacterales bacterium, assembly GCA_035307385.1. GTDB lineage: Bacteria > Chloroflexota > Ktedonobacteria > Ktedonobacterales > DATBGS01 > DATBHW01. The sequence goes on from DATGID010000062.1 coordinate 31,109, forward strand.
ATCTGGTTATCGGGATTATAGAAGATCATGCCAACCAGTTCGCGCACCCGTCGTTTGTTGGCCGCCTCGCGTGTATCCAGCCCATCGACCAGCACGTGCCCCTCCTGCGGCAGAACCAGCGCGTTAAAATGGCGCGCCAGCGTCGATTTCCCGCTGCCATTGTGCCCCAGCAGGGCCAGATATTCGCCTTTGCGCACCCGCAAGTTCACATGATCGAGCGCGGGCGGTGTGCCCGACGCTGCCGTTGGATACCGATAGGTCACATCTTCCGCAACCAGGATGGCGTCGCCAGATGATGCTGACATAGACGCTCCCCCTCTATTCTCAAAATACTGGCTCTACCAGCCAACGTATCACATATTCTCTGCCGATCTGTTCCGGCAGGAAATTCAGGCTCCTTCCATCTGGGTCCGCCGCCAGAAGCGCATCCGACCCCAGAGTCGGTTCGCTAGGCGCAGCAGCGTGCGCGCAAAGCGTTCGACGCGCGGTGACGGGAAAGGCCGGACATCGAAGCCAAAGAGCCGCATCAGCCCATTGGCAACCAGATAATAGACGATGACCGCCCCAAACGACCCACACAATAATATCGCATAAACGACCAAAGGCCAATAGGCAATCGTCCAACCCTCAAGCGCAAAGAGTGCTGGCGAACCTTGCTGCCACAAACCGCCCAGGCCAAGATGAGTGAGCACAAACTCAGCCGCGTGGTTGGCGGCATTGATCGTATTGACCCCACCCGCCACGATGCTGGAAAGCGGCACCGCCGTCAACCAGACGCTGGCCCAGAAAAAGGCATAGAGCGCGAGAGAGGCAATCAGACTGCCAGCGCCAACCACGAGGGCTGGCCGCAGACGCGCCCGCATGGCAAAGCCCAGCGCCAGACCCACCACGCCGCTGACCCCCATGCGCGCGCCATAGTGTGGTCCCGTAATCAAGGTAACGAGCAGCGCGCCCACCACCACCGCCAGCAGTGTCGGCTTCAGTCCCCTGCGCAGCATCAGCAGCGCGAACGGCACCGGCACCAGCAGCGAAAATGCCACACCGACGACAGGCAGAAAGATATAGACCAACTCAAGAATCACGGCCACATCGGCCAGCAAGCCGCCTTCGGCCAGCGCCAGCGCGTCCACCCAGGGCACCGGCTGGCGAGCCAGAGATTGGGTTATTTCTTCTTTCTTCGTTGATTCGCGCTGCTCAACCTCAAACACTCATGAACCCCTTCGCACCAGGGCAACCAGCCCCGTCACCACGGCCAGCCCCAGGCAGACCCAACCAGGCGCAGGCTGATTCGCTACCTCCAACACCACGCCACCTGTCAGCGAAAAGACAAACATCACCAGGTAGCTCAAACGGTTCACGCTGCGCTCCACGCGCCGTAGTGACCCCTCCACCGGCTCCATATTCACCGCCAGGCGCAGGTCGCCGCGCTCCAGCCGCGACATCACCTGCTCGGTCTGCCGGGGCAGGCTAACGAGCGAGCGAACCAAAGGGATGACATCCTCGCGCGAGATGCCCAGCAGCCCGCCGATCCCGCTGGCCGCTGCGCTGCCGCCGTTATTGTTGGTCATAAAGGCTCGCGCATAGGGCAGCGCCACCTCGGTGAAATTAAACTCAGGGGAAAGTCCCGTCGCCAATCCAACCAGGATACCCATCATGCGCCCGAAAAAGATGAACTGATACGGCAGGCGGAACGGCTGGTTATAGAGCAATTCATCAATTTCGTCGAAGACCTCGCCAGGCTCAACCGCCCGCGCCTCGGCCATGCTGCGTCCGTAAAACTGGCCGATCATCAAATCGGCGGCTTTCTCCAGCGCGCCCATATCCGCGCCCGGCCCAATAAAGCCTAGCTCATCCATCCCCTCGATCAGCCCGCGCGCATCTTTACCGGCCACCGCAAAGAAACACTTGCGCAGGCCGCGCTTTAGCGAGCGGCCCACCGTCCCCATCATGCCAAAATCCACAAATGCAATGATCGGGCCGTCCGGCCCGGGCTGCACAAAGAGGTTCCCAGGATGCGGGTCGGCATGAAAAAAACCGTCTTCCAGAATCTGCTTAAAATAGCTGCTGATCGTCCGGTCGGCAATCTGCTTGCGGTTCAGGCCCGCCGCCTCAATCGCCGGGTAGTTGCTGATCTTGATGCCATCAATCCATTCCAGCGTCAGCACACGCCGCTTCGTGTAATCCCAATAGATTTTCGGCGCTTTCACCCGGGGGTCATCGGCAAACATACGAGCGAAGCGCTCCGCGTTGCGCCCTTCGGCCACATAATCCAGTTCCTCATAGACCGTGCGGCTGAACTCCCGGTACAGCGCCCCCAGGTCGATAAACTTGTTGGCGTTGCGGTAGATGTGCGTAATCACCCAGATCACGAACTTCAGCGCGCCCAGGTCTGCCCTGACCAGCCGATAAATCAGCGGGCGCTGCACCTTGACGGCCACATCCTCACCCGTGGTCAGTTTGGCGCGATGCACCTGCCCCAGCGAAGCCGCTGCCGTGGGCTTCTCCTCCACATAGGAGTACACTTCATTCAGCGGACGCCCAAACTCATGTTCAATCGCCGTCGCCACATAGCGAAACGGGACCGCCGTCACCTCATCTTGCAGCAGCACCAGTTCGTTCAGCGCCACCTGGGGCAGCAAATCGGCGCGGGCGCTCAAAAACTGCCCCAGCTTGATGAGCAGCCCACCCAACGCCAGCGCCGTTTCGCGAAACGACACAGCCACCTTGCGCAGCGCCTCGACATTGGGACGAGTCTCGCGGTCGCCGCGCTGCCGCGCCCGCAGGACTCGCCGCCGCTCGCGATACATAATCCAGATCATGGTAAACAGCAGCCGGGAGACACGATAAAAACGCCAGGCGCGATTGGCCCGGTTAAACACAGGTACTCTCACCAGGGATTCCCTTCTATTGAGCGCGGGCGCTCGCGTGCCCGTCGCCGCAGGCGGGAGCGTCAGGTCACATCTCGTGGTTATGCCGGTTCAGCAGAAAGACGCTAAAATCAGCGACGCTGGCGACCGCGCCCTCATCGAGCATATTCACGATACGTTTGACGACCACGCGCCGCGCCTGCCCTGGCTGATCGGGAAGGGCAAAGCCGATCGCGCTGGTCATGGCCGGTTCACGTTCGGCGCGAATCTCTTCGGCCACCAGTTCCAGCAAATCAGCCACGCCCAGGCTCAGCGCCTCGGCCAGCTTCTCCAGCACAATGGCCGAGGGATACTTTTGCCCGCGCTCCACTTCGCCCACATAGACCACCGAAAGGTTGGCCTTATCCGCGATCTCTTTCAAGGTCAGGCGTCGGTCTTGCCGTTCGCGCCGGATGACCCGCCCCATCATTTCCTGCAAGTTTGCCATGCAATCCTCCCTGGCATGATGCTCACAGCATATCTTGGAATGGCGTTACGCTCAGAGCATTCTTTTTCCCTTGTACTATAAGCTAAAAGCGCTTATCGTTCAAGTAGAGAACATGATCCGGCGCGAGCAGCTTATCCATTCTACGCAGGAAGGGCTATGCGGGTTGCCGGACTGATGCTGAACGTTTAGGGAAAGCAGAGCGACGCCCCACGGCGTGAGGAAAGGACGTTTGTATGTCCCAGTTGATTTTGCCTATCGTCTACGAAGATCATCCTGCCAAGCCAACCACTTGGGAGTATCGCTGCCTCATCATCGACCCCCAACGCGAGAACATTCCGCGCGAGGAAGAACTGGGCAAGCTCGGCGCGGAAGGCTGGGCGCTGAGCAGCATCCTCGATCAGAGCCGTTCATCTTCGCAGCCGTTCATCTACTTCTACTTTATCCGGCAAGCACAGGCCGCCTGACCATAGAAAGGACCCATCCATGAGCGCCCCGTTCCTGACGAACGTTTCCAATGTCTATGTACCAACCGTCATCGAGCAAAGCTCACGCGGCGAGCGCGCTTATGATATTTTCTCGCGTTTGCTGCGCGAGCGCATCATCATGGTCAACGGCCCGGTGGAAGAGAGCATGGCAAGCGTCATCGTCGCCCAACTGCTCTTTCTCGCCAGCGAAGATACCAACCGCGACATTCGCATGTATATCAACTCGCCGGGCGGCGTCGTCACGGCAGGCCTTGCCATCTACGACACCATGCGCCACATCCCCGCGCCCATCTCGACCACCTGCGTGGGCATGGCCGCCAGCTTCGGCACCATCCTGCTGATGGCGGGCGACAAAGGCAAGCGCTACTCCCTGCCGCACGCGCGCATCCATCTGCATCAGCCGCTCTTGCAAGGCGGTGGCATCACCGGCCAGGTCACCGATATTGACATTCACGCCCGCGAGATGCTGCATACCCGCGATGTGCTGAATGAAATCATCGTGCGCCACACCGGCCAGCCGCTGGAGCGCATCCAGCGCGACACCGAGCGCGATTTCTTCCTTGGCCCCGAGCAAGCCGTTGAGTATGGTATCATCGACGAAGTGCTGCCGCTGGCAGAAAAAGGCGTCGAGGAGGCACTGAGCCGTTGAAACTCTTACTACTTGGTGGGACCGTTTTCCTGGGGCGGCATCTCGTTGATGCCGCCCAGGCGCGCGGCCATGAGGTTACCCTGTTCACGCGAGGGCAGCATAACCCTGCCCTCTTTCCCGATCTTGAGAAGCTGCGCGGCGACCGCGACGGCGACCTGGCCGCCCTGCAAGGCCGACGCTGGGACGCGGTCATCGATACCTGCGGCTATGTGCCGCGCGTAGTGCGCGCCTCGGCGGAACTGCTGGCAGATGCCGTCGATCACTACACCTTTATCTCTACGATCTCGGTCTTTGCCAATACCAGCACGCCCGGCCTGGACGAGACCGGAGCCGTCGGCAAACTGGCCGATGAAACCATTGAAGAAATCACTGGCGAGTCCTATGGCCCACTCAAAGCCTTGTGCGAGCAGGCCGCCGAGCACGCAATGCCGGGTCGCGTCTTGAACATTCGGCCCGGCCTGATCGTCGGCCCGCATGACCCAACGGATCGCTTCACCTATTGGCCCCACCGCATCACGCAGGGTGGCGATGTGCTGGCCCCAGGCAAGCCAGAGCGGCTGGTGCAGTTCATCGATGGGCGCGACCTGGCCGAGTGGACCATTCGCATGGTCGAAGCAAAACAAACTGGCACCTACAACGCCACCGGCCCCGACTATCCGTTGACCATGGGGCAGCTATTGGAAGAGTGCAAGACACAGAGCGGCAGCGACGCGCGCTTTCTCTGGGTTGACGAGCAGCGCCTGCTCGATGCTGGAGCGCAGCCCTGGATGGAAGTGCCGCTGTGGATTCCCGAAAGCGACCCTGATGCCAGAGGCTTTAATGAGATCAACTGCCAGAAAGCCTTCGCGGCGGGCCTGACCTTCCGTCCCCTGGCCGAGACGGTCCGTGACACGCTGGCCTGGGACGCCACGCGCCCCGCCGACGTGGAGCGCAAAGCGGGCATCAAGCCAGAGCGCGAAGCACAGTATCTGCAAACCTGCCGGGACTAACCTTGCAGGCTTCGGCTTCTCCTTCATCTACAGGAGCTTTTTTTATGAGAGTGGCTGCCATTTACGACATCCACGGCAATCTACCCGCATTGGAAGCCGTGCTGGAGGAGATCGACCAGGCTGCGCCTGATCTGATCGTCGTGGGTGGTGACGTGGTTCCTGGCCCACTGCCGAAAGCCACCCTGGAGCGGCTGATGGGCCTGGGCAAACGGGCGCGCTTCGTGTGCGGCAACGCTGACCGCGAGGTCGTCGCCAGTTTTGATGGTGCTCCACTCATCAACAACCTTCCTGAAGAGGTCCGGGAGATTACCGCCTGGACGGCTCAGCAGTTGGACCGCAAGCATCGGGATTTCCTGGCGAGTTTTGAAGCTCAAGTGGTCTTGACTGTTGATGGCGTGGGAGATGTGCTGTTCTGCCACGGCTCCCCACGCAGCGACGAGGAGATTCTGACGGCGGCAACACCCGATTCGCGCTTGCAAGCGGCATTGGTCGGCGTTGACGCGGCAGTCGTCGTCTGCGGCCACACGCACATGCAATTTGACCGCCGCTTTGGCAAGGCGCGAGTTGTCAATGCTGGCAGCGTGGGCATGCCCTACGGCGAGCCAGGCGCGTACTGGTTGTGGCTGGGTCCAGAGGTAACGTTGCGACGAACACGCTACGATCTCGAACAAGCGGCGCAGATCATTCGCGCCAGCGGCTATCCTCAGGCGCAAGACTTTGCCGACAACAACGTCCTTCAGCCCGCGACGGCTGCTGAGGCCATCGAGGTCTTCGAGCGCATGGCCGCGCAACGAGAAAAAGCAGGCGCTTGATGGTCGCCCCGACAGATAAGCGTGGCATCAGTCATTGGTAGCGCCGCCTTCCAGGCGGCCAAGCGTTGGCCGCCTGGAAGGCGGCGCTACCAATCATCACCCTCCGTGCCGACACTACAAGCAAGCTATCCAATATACCAGACTTCCGTCTGGACGGGCGAAATATACACACAGCCCTCAGGCGTCACCAACGCCTCATCTTCCAAACCGATATAGCCGCACTCGGTGGCTGTGCCCAGTTCCAGCGTAAAAACCTCATCCAACTCGATGATACGCTCCGGCGTCTCGCCATAGCGCGGCCAGCGTGGCCCCAGCAGCGGGCCGCCATCGTGGCATGCCTGCCCCACGCTGTGCCCAAGCGCGTGCTGATATTCAGGATAGCCCGCCGCCGTCAGATACTGGCGCGCCGCCTCATCCACCTTCCAGCCCTCTATCCCTGGCTTCAACATCTGCTTGCCAGCCTCAATCGCACCCACGCACGCAGCCCATGCCTGCAGCACCGCAGGCGGCATGACCGTTTCACCAGGGCGGCGCACATACCACATGCGCTGCATATCGGAACAATAGCTGCGGTGACGCACGCCGAAATCGATATGCACCAGATGTCCCGGCTCGATCACCCGGTCGGTTGGGTCGGCGTGACCGGCTGCTGCCTCTGGTCCCGTCTGCACGATGGGGCAGTGGTCCCACTCCCAGGACGTATCCAGCCCGCGCTGGCGCACCTCCGCGTGCATGAAATCAGCCACGGCACGTTCGGTCAAGCCGGGCTTCAGGAACGCGCTCACCTGATCGTATATCTCGGTGGTAATGGCAATCGCTTCGCGCATGCGTTCCAGTTCGGCAGGCGTTTTGCGCGCCCGCAGCGAGGCAATGATGCCCGCCGACGAGATCAACCGCTCCGCGTAGGGCGTGCCTTTGAGCGCATCCACCAGTTGCAAATACATCCCATGCGTCAGCCCATCAGCCGCCACATCTCCCAGCGAATAATTAATGGCAATCTGGCGCGGGCGCAGTTCCTGAATCGTCTCCAGCAGCACCGGCCCGATACCCTCATCATAGGTGCGCACGGTGGGATAGAGGCCCGCCTCGCGCACCAGTTCGGCATCGTATCGCCCCACAATGGCGATACGATGTCCCTCTTTCGTCACTAGAAAGGCGCTCTGCCAGGTCACGTCGTGCCCCACGGTCAGCTTGAGCACCGGGTCTGGCTGTTCGGAGGTCTCGCGCACAAAGGTCAGCCAGCAATCCACATCCTGCTTGCGCAGCAGCCCAATCGCCTGTCCAAGCTTCTCGCGCTGAATCGTTTGTTCCATATGTCAAGAAGTCCCTTCTGCCTGGAATCGTTGCCCGCATTGTATACTACGGCATTTCAGCAGGCAACCTCTCACAACGTGGGAAGCGATGTGCAGACGTGCTGCTCACGCAGCAGGCGCGTAGCCCGTCAGTTCCACGTGGCCCTGCCCGCTGATCGGCTGGCCTGCCTCCTGCCCCTCGATAGCAACCGCACCCTCCCAATACGCCGCGCCGGTTGTCGCCGTCGTCACCAACTCTTGATCGCGCAGTTGCGGCGTCAGCGTCAGTGAGAGCTTGAGCGACGTAATCGTCACCTGCCATCCTGATGGATACGTCGCGTGCGTCACCGGGCTGGTCCATGTACTCAACGCTTGACTGGTGAAATCCTTCGACGCCAGGATGCTTTCTTCGCCATCAGCGCTTACATGGGTGGCATACGTTGCCGCTATCTTCCCCGATGGGTCGCGGATGAAATACATCATGATCTCGGTATCATCGGCAAGCTGGATACTGTACCAATCCCACCCGCCGCCAACCAGCGAGAGGAAATTGCCCCACTGATGATCCATCCAGGCCAGGCCAGTCACCTGCACCGCCGCGCCATGATCGACCACCGTGCCGGTCAGCGGCATGCGTGTCCGCGAATAATAATACGAAAAGCCATTCAAGCCATTGGTAATCAGGCCATTGCCGCCGTGCAACACTGCTGGCTTCGTCGCTCTAAGATCAAGCATCATCTGATAATCCGTCATGCTCGCCTGAAGCTGATCGTGCCCGTTCAACCCTTGCATCGTCCAGTCGCCCAGCGCCAGATGAAAGCCAGTCGTTGACGTTCCATTGGGAATCACCGCGTCCGGCTCCTGAAGCTGCCGCTGATCATAATGAAACGTGCCCGCCGTAATATCCGAGATGGCAAAGTGCGCCGCATAGACCGGCGGGAAATCGCCGCGCAGACTTTGAAAGATCACAAACTCGAAACCATAGAGATGCGCCTTGCCGCTGCTGTCCTTTCCGTTCAGGTGGCCGGTATAGTACCACCACTCGGTGAGATTGCGGTGCGGCGCTTCATCCTGCGGAAAGCGCACCGGCGGCAGCACTGTCGGCGTTGGCGACGCTGGCACAGGTGGCAGGTGCCCGCCTGCTGCAATCGTCCCTGGCACGCCACAGCCCGCCAACAATACAGTAAGCACGCCCAATGCCAGCAGCAAGGTATGCTGGCGCTTGAATTGATAGATGCTCATAGCAATCATCCTCACCCTAGCGCGCCGTCTGGCTTTCTGCTTCTATCGCTGCCACCTGTGGGGCTTGCTGAGCCACGGGCGGCCCATCTTCCGGGCCATGGATGCGCGTCGGCAGCAGCCGCGCCAGCCAGCCCGGCAGCCACCAGTTCCACGACCCCAGCAGCCGCATCGTCGCGGGCACCAGCAGACCGCGCACCAGCGTCGCATCCAGCAGCACCGCCAGCGCCATCCCTAATCCCAGCGCCTTGACCAGAATCATATCGGCGGAGACAAACGACAGGCTCACCACAACGACAATCAAGGCCGCGCTCGTCACGATGCGCCCGCTGCGTTCCAGGCCAACTGCCACGCTGGCGCGGTTATCGTGTGTCGCTTCCCAGCTTTCGCGCACCCGCGAGAGCAGAAACACTTCGTAATCCATCGACAGCCCAAAGAGCGCGCAGAACATCAGAATCGGCTCCGACGCCTCGACATAGCCCAGCGGCGTGAAGTTGAGCAGATTGCTGAAATGCCCTTGCTGGAAGACAAAGACCAGCGCGCCATAGCTCGCCAGAATGGAGAGTGTGTTCATCACGATAGCCTTGAGCGGCAGCACGACCGACCGGAAGAGCAGCAAAAGTACCACATAGGTAATCAGCGCCACCAGCAGCAAGGCGCGCGGAAAATCGGTGTAGAGCGTGTTGACGTAATCGATTACGCCCGCCGTGCCGCCATCCACCAGCACGTGGATGCCGCCCGGCGGGGTAGTATTGCGAATCGCCTGCACCAGCGCCTCTGTGCGCGTGTCCAGCATCGCATATTTGCTAATTACTGAAACCAGCGTCACATTATCGGCCTCCAGGCTGGTCAGCGCGCCCTTGATGTAGGGGTCGCCAATCAGATCAGGATGGCTGTACATCGCCTCATACTGCGCCAGCGTCAGGCGCGGGTCCAGCGAGACGATGCTGTCAACGCGCTGCACGCGCGGGTCAGATTCAAGCTGGCGCACATAGGCGTCCAGCGCCTCAAGATTGCTCTGGTCCAGCACCTGGCCGCGCGTCTGCACGACGACCAGAATCGGCGTCGTCTCGTTGCTGGCAAACTGCGTTTGCAGTACATCATACGCCTGGCGCGAGGGCACGCTTTGCGGCAGAATCGAGGCATCCGGCGCGCCCAGCCGCACATCCAGAAACGGCAGACCGAACAGCACCAGTACCGCCAGCACCGGCAGAAAGACACGCAGCGGATAGCGCATCACAAACAGCGCCAGCCGTCCCCAGAACCCATCATGCTCTGCGCCAGACGCCCTACCGGCGCTTTGCGCGCCTGCTCCGGGGGCAGAGTGTGCGCCATTAGCAGTGGCAGCGGAAAATGCCGAACTCTGCTGCACGCTCCGCTGCTTGCGCCATTTCCAAAGCCAGGAAAGGCGCACCGGGAAGGCGTTCACCCGCGTGCCCAGGATGCCCAGCACTGCCGGAAGCAGCGTCAGCGCGGTAATAATCGAGATGGCGACGACGACCATGCCCGCCAGTCCCACCGAGCGCAGCATATTCACCTGGAAGACGGTCAAGCCGACCAGACCAATCGTCACCGCCACGCCCGAAAAGAAGACCGCCCGGCCCGCCGTCGCCACACTGGTGGCAATCGCCTCAGGCACCGGCTTGCCGCGTCCCAGTTCCTCGCGGAAGCGGCTGACGATAAAGAGCGAATAATCTACACCCAGGCCCAGGCCAAAGAGCGTAATCACATTCAGCGCGAAGATCGAAAACGGCGTCAGCGTTCCTAGCCAGTAGACCAGCGCAAAGGAGACCACGACGCTGCACCCACCGACGATGGCGGGCAGCGCCGCCGCCACCAGCGAGCGAAACACCAGCACCAGCGCCAGCAGCGCAAACGGGAACGCCAGAAACTCTGCCCGGCGCAAGTCCTGCTCGCTGACGCTCTGAATATCCTCATAAAAGACCGGTCCGCCGCCCACCTGCACGCTCAAATCCTGTGGATGCCCCAGCTTGCTTTCTAACATCGGAAGCTGCTGGGGCGCGCTGTCCGGGTCGCCTTTGAGCAGCACGACGGTATAGGCTGTATGCCCATCGCGCGAAATCTGGTGCGGATTCTCCGTAAACGGCACAATCGACGAAACTTCCGACCATGTGCTCAGCCCGGCCAGCGCCGCGTTTGCCTCTTGAATGAACTGGGGAGTATCAGCCGTCATCGTCGGGCTGGAAAAGAGGATTTGCACTGCGTTCAGTTGATAATGTAGCTTCTGCACCAGCAGATCAACCGCCTGCTGCGACTCCATATCCGGGCTGGAAAAGCCGCCCGACTGTAAGACCGAAGTAATACGCGGCGCAAAGGGGGCTGCAATCGCAATGCCCAGCAGCCAGACGCACAGAACCAGCCAGCGTCGCCTGACCATCGCCAGACCAAACCGATAAAACATAAGATCGCTTCTTTCCTTTGAGGGCGCAACAGCCCGCCCCTTCAGGGCACACCAGCCGCAAGCGTTCACGAAGCTATGTTGCCTATGCTTCCTTCTTGCTTCCGGCCATCCAGCGGGGTATCATAAAGGGTACAGACATCCATCCGCGAAGATGCGCCTTACCCGGCACGCTCATCCTTCCCGCATTAGATTTGTATGGCGCTGAAGAGATTTCGTCAAGAGATGCCGAGATTCCCTACGGGGTGAGTTTCCTGCTGGGGCAGCCTTCAGCCTGCTCTGCTGAAGTGGTGTAGAACGAAGATGACAGACAAAGATGAGGTCAAAGTGGTTTCGGTCAATCGGCAGGCATACCACGATTATTTTGTCGACGAGACCTACGAAGCCGGAATCGCCCTGAAGGGCACAGAAATTAAATCCATCCGCGACGGCAAGGTGAACCTGCGCGGCGCGTTTGCGCGTGTCAAAAACGGCGAAGTCTGGCTGGAAGGCAGCCATATCGCCGTCTATGAGCAGGGAACGTACATGAACCACGACCCCTTGCGCAACCGCAAGCTGCTGCTGCATCGCCGCCAGATCAACTATCTGATCGGCAAGGTGCAGACAAAGGGGCTGACATTGATTCCCCTCAAGCTCTATCTCAAGGGCGATCATGCCAAGGTCGAAGTCGGCCTCTGCCGGGGCAAGAAGCTCTATGACAAGCGCGAATCCATTGCCCAGCGCGACGCCCAGCGCGAAATCGAGCGCGCCGTGCGCAGCGGCTCGCGCTGAAACAGGACTTGACAGAGCGCTATCTGGCGGGTAGAATGTATATGTGCGCCGAAAGGCGCACACCTTTGCCCCCATCGTCTAGAGGCCTAGGACACCACCCTTTCAAGGTGAAAACGCGGATTCGAATTCCGCTGGGGGTACCAGATCACCACCTGATGCAGAGAACAAACGGCGTTCTCTGCATATTTTTTATCCTCTTTTATCGTTCGCTCTTTTATCTGTCATTTCAGGAGGCGTCTTGCATGGAACTGAAGCCTGGCCTGCGCGGCACATCAACCATCGTCGTTGTCGAGGAAAACACTGCGGCCCATTTTGGCGCTGGCGGCGTCCACGTTTTTGGCACGCCGATGATGATCGGTTTGATGGAAAATGCCGCCTTCAGCGCCATCCAGCCGCTGCTCCCCGAAGGCCAGAGCAGCGTAGGTACCAAAGTCAACGTCACCCATCTGGCCGCCACACCGATTGGCATGACCGTCACCGCAACGGCAGAACTGCTGGAAGTCGATGGGCGACGCCTCGTCTTCCACGTCGAAGCGCGCGACGAGAAAGAACTGATCGGTGAAGGCCAGCACGAGCGCTTCATCATCACTCTTGACCGCTTCCTCAGCCGCATTGCAGAAAAAGCCAAAGCGTAAAGAGTTTACAGAGTTTACGCTTTGGCGTCTTCACACCTACTTTTTTAGTTAGCGCTACCTTCCTGCGCTAGCGTTTCTTCCTGCCCGACTAATTTTGCCAGGCCGGGTTTGCCAGCGTCAGCAAGCGCTTCAGTTGCTCGCGTTCCTTGTCGCCCAGCGCCAGCAAGGGCGAACGCGGTGCGCCGCCATAGCCCGCGCTCAGGTCCAGCGCAGCCTTCAGGCCAGGCACGCCATAACCCGAGGTCACAGCGGTATTGAGCGGCACCAGTCGCGCCTGAAGTTCGCGCGCCTCGTCCAGCTTTCCCTGGCGGAAGAGTTCGATGAGATCATGGCACTGGCGCGGCAAGATATTGGCTAAGGCCGCCACCGCGCCGACGCCGCCCACCACCAATGTCGGCAGCAGAAAGCTCGCGCTGCCAGCCAGCGTGCGGAAGCCTGGGCGCGCCTGTCCGGCAATCTCGGCCACTTTGGTAATGTTCCCCGCGCTGTCCTTCACGCCGATAACGCGCGCGTGCTCGCCGATTGCCAGAATCGTCGCCGCGTCCAGATCAAGCCCTCCCGTGCTGGCGGGCATGTTATAGATCACGATGGGGATGGGGCTGGCATCGGCCACCGTATGATAATGGCGCACCAACGCCTGCTGCGACATCTGCGAGCGGAAATACGACGGCGGCAAAACGAGCGCCGCCGCAGCGCCGCTCTGTGCCGCCGCCTCGCAAAGCGCGATAGTGCCGCGCGTCGATTGCGCGCTGGCCCCCGCCAGCACTGGTATCTCAGTCGGGGTCGCCTCCCGAATCACCCGAATCACCGTGTCGCGCTCGGCGTCGTCCAGATGCGCCGCCTCACCATTGGAACCCAGCGCCACGATGCCCGCGACCCAGCAGTTGCCCGGCTCCGTCAAGCGGCGGATATGGCCGCGCAGGGTCGCCACGTCCAGGTCGCCGCTGGCGTCAAAGAATGTGGGCACAGGGGGATAAATCCCGTGCAGATCAAGCGTGTCTTCAGGCATGGATGTTCGTCCGTTCTGGCCGGAAGGCCGGAATGCAGATCGACCAGTAGGAACAGGGGTCGCTGGCGCTGGCATTGCTAAACGTCACCGTCGTGCCGCGCTCCACCACGCAGCTTTCATTCGCGCCAATGTGTTCGGTGCGGCCATCGGCCTGCACGGCCAATGTGCCCCGCATCACCAGCACCAACTCGTCGAACTGCGCCGTCTGGGCTGGTTCCTTCCAGCCTGGCGGGGCCATCATTCGCGCAATGCTATAGGCGTCGGTCTTGGTTTGCACTGCGCCCGCGTGCTCATCGATCAGCTTGCCATCGTCGCGGGGAATAATCGTCCCCGTTGAAACTTTGCGAATCACAGAAAATTGCGCGGCGAAGCCCCTTGCTAGTCATTCCGGGGAGGAAGCCGCGCCCTCCTTTCGCCGTTGACAAAGTATTGCAATGTGCTGTACAATGTCCATATGAGGAAAGCAGCCACATTCCGATTAACAGAACAGGCCCAGCGCCTTTTGAGCGCAATGGCGGAAGCAGATGGTATCTCGCACACCGCGATGTTAGAAATTGCCATCCGCGAAGCCGCCAAAAAGCGAGGCATCCGTGCTGATTCTGGAGTACAAACTCAGGACCAATCAAGCCCAACGCGCCGCGATTGACGAAGCCATCAGAACCGTGCAATTCATCCGTAACAAAGCCCTGCGGCTCTGGATGGATGGTCGGGGCGTTGGCTGGGCAGAACAGCAGCGTCTCTGCGCGGTGCTGGCAAAGGAGTATCCCTTTGCCGCGAAATTGCACTCCAATGCGCGCCAAGCATCGGCTGACCGGGCTTGGGCGGCGATTAGCCGTTTCTACCAGAACTGCCGGGAACACAAGCCGGGCAAGAAAGGCTATCCCAAGTTTCAGCACGATAACCGCTCTGTCGAATACAAAGTAGGCGGCTGGAAACTGGAACGCGATGGCACGCGCCTGACCTTTACCGATGGGAGTGGCATTGGCACGCTCAGGTTGATTGGCACGCGCTCCATCGAGACCTTCCCCATCCAGCAGATTAAGCGCGTTCGCCTGTTGAAGCGGTCCGATGGGTACTATGTCCAATTTGCCGTCAAGGCAGATCGGCAGATGGCGCATCCGCCCACTGGCGTACAGGTGGGCATCGATATGGGGCTGAAGAGTTTCTATACCGATTCGCAGGGCGTGACGGTCCCCAATCCCCGCTTTCTCAGGAAGGCCGAATGTAAACTCAAGCGGCTCCATCGGCGCAAGAATCGGAAGCAAAAGGGCAGCGCCAACCGTAACAAAGCCATCAAACGACTGGCAAAGGAGTATCTGAAAGTCCAGAGGCAGCGTCAGGACTTCGCCTGTAAACAGGCAAGGGCGCTTATCATGTCTAGCGACTTGATTGCCTACGAAGACCTTCAGATTGCCAACATGATCAAAAATCATCGGCTCGCCAAGAGTATCAGCGATGCCGCGTGGGGACAGTTCTTGGCGTGGCTGCGCTCCTACGGGCAAATCGCCAGTGTGCCCGTGATAGCCGTCTCCCCACGTTTCACCACGCAGGGGTGCAGCCGGTGTGGCGAACAAGTGCAGAAGTCGCTCAGCACCCGCACCCACGTCTGTCCTTGCTGTGATCTGGTACTGGATCGCGATCATAACGCTGCCTTGAACATCTTAGACTCTGCCCTCCGTACCGCCGGGCGGGCGGGAACGGGCAGCCTTCGGGCTGCGAACGCTTCTGGACAGGGAACCTCTGGCCGTCGCAAGCGATTGCAGACGGTTAAGCTCGCTGGCTGAAGGAAGAATCCCCCACGATTTTATCCGGGGGAGTGTCAATTGCCCACCTCATAGAGAAACTCAATCGCGCTCTGGATAGCTATTTCGTAGTGAGGCAGATAGAATTTCTCGTTGGGCGCGTGCAGGTTATCATCGGGCAGACCAAAGCCCATAAAGACGGGCGGCGCGTGCAAGACGTTCTCGAAGAGCGCGCCAATCGGAATGGAGCCACCCTCGCGCAGATAGATCGGGTCGCGGTCAAACACCGCGCGCAGCGCTGAGGCGGCGGCTTGCATCCACTTGCTCTCCAACGGCAGCAGCACACCATCGCCGCCATGTACATTGCGGATGGTCACCTCGACGCTTGGCGGGCACAGCGCCTGCACCGCCTGCTCGAACAGCGGGAAAATATCACCGGGACGCTGATCGGGCACCAGGCGCATGCTCACCTTGGCCTTCACCACGTTGGGAATCACGGTTTTCGCGCCTTCGCCGGTAAAGCCGCCGATGATGCCATGCACCTCCAGCGTGGGGCGCGCGGTGCGCCGCTCTTCCGCGCCATATTCCGCTTCGCCAACCAGTGCAGGAATGCCCATCTCATCGCGCAGCGCGGCATCCACATCGAAGGGATAACTGGCCCAGTTCTCTTTTTCTGCCTCGGTGGCCGGGCGCACGCGATCATAAAAGCCGGGGATGTGAATATGCCCATCGCGGTCCTTCAGCCCTGCCAGAATCAGCGCCAGCGCGTGCAGCGGGTTGGGCGCAACGCCACCATAGACGCCGGAATGCAGGTCGCGCTTCGCGCCGCGCACTTCCAGTTCCGTGTAGAGAATGCCACGCAGGCCATAGGTCACGGCGGGCAAGCCCACCTCAGGCATGCCCGTATCGTAAATCAACGACAGATCGGCAGCCAGGCGCTCTGGATGCGCTTTGACATAGGCTTCAATCGACTCGCCTCCCGCCTCTTCTTCTCCCTCGATCAATACCTTCACATTGACCGGAAACGCCCCATCCGCCTGATGCAGCGCTTCCAGCGCCTTGACCAGCGCGAACATCTGCCCCTTATCATCGGACGCGCCGCGCGCATAGAGGTTGTCGCCCTTGATGGTTGGCTCGAAGGGCGGCGTTTCCCAGAGGTCCAGCGGGTCGACCGGCTGCACATCATAATGCCCATACAGCAGCACCGTCGGCTTGCCAGTGGCCTTGAGCCATTCGCCATAGACCAGAGGATGTCCCGCTGTGGCAACCACCTCTACGTTCTCCAGGCCCGCGCGGCGCAGATGATCGGCGACATACGCGGCGGCGCGGCGCACATCGTCTTTATGTTCAGGCAACGTGCTGATGCTGGGAATGCGCAGTAACTCCATCAGTTCCGCCCGGAAGCGCTCGCGATTTGCTTCTCCGTAGCTGCGCGCTCCCGCAGACTGGGCCGACATAGACATACCAAGCTCCTTACCAAACAATGTTTTCTGGACAACAACGAATACCTGTTATTGGAACACAACTTGCGAAAAGGCGCTCAGCGCTTTCTGGCAATCAGACGCCAGAAACGCAGGCAATAACGGGACCACCAGTCACCTGGCCGTGACGAGATTATACGACATACACGACAGAGATTTTCCTCTTCAGACACGGGCCTGGCCCGTGGGGAGTAGACAATGAGCCTGGCAAACATCTTCAGTGGGCAGGCATCTCCCGCTCCTTTGGCAGATATCGTGGGTTTGCAACCCACCGACTTTGAGCAGCTTGCAACCATCGCCTGGCAATGGTTGCTGTTATCCGCGCTGATCGCCTGGATAGGCACGCTGATCGCCAGCTACAGGCTGCTCAGCGCCTTCCGCGGCCAGCAGCCAGCAGAGATCGCCGCCATCCTGCATATCGCCGCGCAGCGCCAGCGCCGCCAAAGTTGGCTCTGGCTCAGCATCATCTTGACAGGCAGCGCCGCACTCTTCTGGCTGCGTCTGCCGCATGTGCTGCCACAGCAGCAGTTGAATCAAGCGCCCAATTGGCCCGCGCTGGGGTCTTTTCTTCTCTCAACCCCTGAAGGCTGGCTCTGGCTGGCGCGCGGGGGATTGGCGCTGCTGGCGCTGGGGCTGGTGACAGGCGTTTCCATTCTGGCGCACCGGCGCATGCGCCAGGTGCAAGCGCCTGACCTGCTGACACGCAGTGAACGCGCCCGCCGTCGCTGGCATCGGCGCAGACCCCCACCGTTTGGCGTTGAATCGTCACAGAGCGCCAGCCTGGAGCAGCGCTTTCTCGCCGAGCGACGCCACGCGCAAGGCAGCCTGGTAATTGTCGCCGCGCTGCTGTGCACATTCTTGCTCCCCCTCACCGATGGACCAACCGCGCAGCTTCCCATCACCGCGCTGGCGCTCAACGGCGTGGTGCTGCTCACGCTGGCAATGTGGCTAGGCGGCGTGTTGTATCTCGCCTCCATCCTGGTGCCAGCCAGCTATATCATCGAAAGCGCCGAGCGCTCGCAAACGCTGGTAGAGGCGCTCTCGGCCAGCAGACCGTCCCTCACTCCAGCGCTCTTCGCCATCGCGCTCTACAGCGTTTTCTCAGTGGAGACACGCCTGACCAGCTTCAGCAGCTTGCTCCTTCTGTTCAGCACTCCTTTTGGCTTGCTGCTCATTGCTGAGCTAGCGCTGCTGGGGGTCACGCTGCTGCTGGCACTCTATCAGGTGCGGCGGGCGCTGCCAGCACTGGCCCAGGCCGCCTGGCTCGCGGCGCGCGGCACGGTGATGAGCGTGCTGGGGGGCATGGATGTTTCGCGTTCTCTGGAAATGAGCCAGCATGAGCGTCAGACGCTTGCCCACCGGGCCGAACGGCGGCTGACCAACATTGCCTATCTGCAAGTCATCCTGGGCATGCTGGTGCTGCTCTGTCTGGTGCTGGCCGCCGTCCTCGGCGGGACGCCGACCATCTAAGCGAGCGGGCGAGTCTGATGTGGACGAGCAGGAGGCCCAAGCGTTTGATCGCGGCGCGCCTCCCATTGGAGCGCCTCCTGCTCGCGGCCCAGCGCGCGCAAGACTTCAACCACTCGCTGGAATCGGGATGCAGTCGGCTGCAACTCGGCAGCGCGCTCAAATGAGCGCAGCACCTCATCCGGCTGGTTGAGTTTTTGCAGCACCATGCCGCGATTCTGCCAGGCAGCAGCGTTATCTGGCTCCAGCGTCAGCACGCGATCACAGCAGACCAGTGCATCTTTATAGCGTTCCAGCATAAACAGCGCGTAGCCGCGCGTGCTCCAGACGCGCGCCCGGTGATGATCGAGTTCCAGGCAAGCATCGAGCGCCGAAAGCGCCTCGCCAAAGCGACCCAGCGCATTCAGCGACCACCCCAACCAGAACCACGTCGGCGCGTGGCTGGGGTCGAGCGCGGCCAACTGCCGATAGAATGTGACCGCTTCATCGTACTGTTTTGCGTTGCGCGCCTCCTTTGCCTGGTGGCGCAGCGTCTCCAGATCGGCAGGCGCAAGCGTCGGGCGCACCGTGGGCAGCGTGAAGCGCACCGCAGGCAGCGCCGGAAAGGTTTCGCCGCGCGGCCTCGTCAACGTCGAAACGGAGCCACCAGGCGCGCGCAGCGCCATATCCAACGCACGCACCAGGGCGCGCATCGTCGGAAAGCGCTCTTCCGGCTGTTTCGCCAGGGCGCGCATCACCACCGCATCCACCGCAGATGAAAGCGCCGGATGCACTTTGCTGGGCAGGGGCGGCGTCTCCGTCGCGTGCTGAATCGCAATCGCCAGGCCATCGCCGCCCTCAAAGGGCATACGCCCCGTCAGCAGAGCATAGAGAATGACTCCCGCGCTGTATTGATCGCTGGCGGGCACCGCGTGGCCTCGGCCCTGTTCGGGGGCCATGAACTGGACCGTTCCCGGCGCAACATCGGGGCGCGTGAGGTCAGGAGCCGCGCCGCTCAGGCGGGCGATACCAAAATCCGAGAGCATCAATTGATCGCCCTCAGAGAAGAGGATGTTAGCGGGCTTCACATCGCGATGAATAATCGGTTCTGGCCGGGTATGCGCGTAATCCAGCGCGGAGCCAAGCTGTCGCAGATAGGTGAGCGCTTCGCCGGTTGGGACCGGGCGGCCCTTCATGCGGTCTTTGAGCGTGCCGCCGCGCAGCAGCGGCATCAGCAGAAAGGCCACGCCTTGATCTTCGTCAGTGTGATACACCGGAACGATGTTGGCATGCTCCAGGCGCACCGCAACCTTGGCTTCGCGCAAGAACCGCTGGCGCAGTTCATCGGCGTTATCATGGCGCGGCAGCAGCGCCTTCAGGGCCAGTTCGCGTTCAAGCTGAAGATCGGAGGCGCGATAGACTGCGCCCATGCCGCCAATGCCCAGCAGCGCCTCGATGCGATAGCGGTTAACCAGCACCGTCTCCGGCAGAAGACAGCCACAGCGCGCGCAGACACGAGTGCCCGGCTCATTCTCATTCTGGCACCGCTCATTGACGCAACGCATACTTCGACTGCACTCCTGCCTGGTCAGGCGACCGTAGTAGATTCCGCTTGCACCGCCTCCTCAAATTCATGCAATCGCTTAATCTGGCGATGATTTGGAGACGCCTGCCAGCGCTTCATTTGCACCAGCCGCAGCGCAGCTTCGACTGAGTAGCCATCGCGCACCAATACTGCGCAGGTCAGCAAGACGCTGCGACCAACCCCATGCTCACAATGAATCAACACCCGCTGCCCGTCGCGTATCTGCTCCAAGGCCCAGGCCGAACCGGCCATCAAGTCTTCTACCGTCAAGGGATGGGTATCAGGCGTGGGCAAATACAGCAACTGGACACCTGCGCGATTCAGCGCTGCCTCATCATCGCGATATTCCGAGCGCGTATCGATCACGCGCGTCACACCCACGCGCGCCAGCCGCTCGATGTCTTCCTCGCGCACGCGCCCGCCAACCGCCAGCGAACCGGTGACCCAACTCATATCCATTCGGTCTGGCAGCGCCACACCCATCTGCTCAACCAGTTGCGCGCGGCGGCTCTCTTCCGGGAAGAGATGCGCGGCAACGCGTGTCCAGAGCCGATAGAGCAGGCGCATCGGGGCCATCAGCAGCCAGCGGCCAAAAGACCGCCGCAGAAAACGCTGCTGCGCCTGGGTGCGCGCTGGCGACGTTTCACCCTCGCCCACTTCTGCTGGCGGGGGTTGGGGCAGCGGCTCAAGCTCATCAGAGGAAGGCAAGTTGCTCATGCAATCGCTCTCCCTGGCTCCAAGAGGCCGTCTTTCTCCAACACTCGCTCCAACGCGGAGATCGCGCATTCGATCTGTGAATCGTCCGGCTCGCGTGTCGTCAATCCCTGGAGCGCCAGGCTCGGCGCAACCAGCCAGCGCACCACCCGGAAACGATAGTACGTCGCGCCCAGGCGCATCAACTCATAGGCAATAGCGGCCACCACAGGCACCAGCACAATACGAGAAAGAATGCGCAACAGCAGCGGTGGATTGCCCACCAGGGCAAATACCACGATGGAGACGACCATCACCACCAGCAGAAAGCCGGTGCCGCAGCGCGTATGCACCTTCGACGCGGCGCGCACGTGGGCCACATCCAGCGGTTCGCCATGTTCAAAGGCATTGATGGCTTTATGCTCCGCGCCATGATAGCCAAAAACGCGCTGGATGCTGGGCATCCGCCCGATCAACCAGAGATAGCCCAGCAAGATCACCAGGCGAATAATTCCTTCCAGAACCAGCGCCAGTGCGCCGGTTCCCACCCAGCGCTGCACCAGCCCAACCAGCGCCAACGGACCCAAAAAGAAAATCCCGATGGCAAACGCCAGCGAGATCGCCAGAGTCACGGCGATGGCCCCTTTCCCAATGGCGGGCGAGGTCTCGCCATTTTCATCAGTAATCTGTCCAGCCGCCACGTTCGCGGCAAAAGCCATCATGCGCGTCCCCAGCACCAGCATATCCCACAAGAGCAACACACCACGCAGCAGCGGCAGCCGAAACACGCGATTTTGATAGAGGCGCGGCGCCAGCAGTTCCTCATGGACCAGAATGCCGCCAGCGGGCTGCCGAACGGCCACCGCAACGGCCTTGCGCCCGCGCATCATCACGCCCTCGACAACTGCCTGACCACCATAATTGAATGTCGCCACGATTCATTCCTTGCCTAACATGCCCATGGTACTTTTGCCGATAGCTCACGACGCCAGCCTGGCTAAAGCGCGCAGCGCAGAAGATGAGCTTGTCACTCATCCTCTGCGCTTCATATGCTTACTCCTCTTTCAGGTTAAAGCGCTTGCGGAAACGCTCCACCCGGCCAGCGCTGTCGAGAATGCGCTGTTGCCCCGTGAAGAACGGATGGCACTTCGAGCACACATCCACGCGCATATTCTGCCTGACGCTCCCTGTCTTAAACGTATTTCCACAAGCGCACGTCACAGTGGCTTCCACAAAATTCGGGTGAATCCCAGCTTTCATCGATCTTTCTCCCAATCCTTTCGGCGCATGAGTCTATGGCCTGAAAACGGGCGCGCCTTGTGCCAGGGGCAAAGGCAGCGACCTCGTGAGGTTATAGCTTCAGTGGCATTGTACACGTCGCCTCCACAGCCGTCAAGCGACGACGAAGACAACTTCAGCAGAACTGATTTCAGCATCCCAAGAGGAGCGAATTCAGAGGCAGGCGAGGCGATGTCGCTTCCACAGCAAGAACCCTTCGAGATCAGCGCCTTTTTTCTTCGCCCGCGCCTGGAGGCAAGTACCCTGGCAACAGAGACACACCCTCCTATTATATCACATGCGGCCAAAGCGGGACGGCTATCGGAACAACCCAGGGCCAGGCTGTCATTTGCCAGCGTCCCTCTCTCCAGGCTATACTGTGCACAAAGAGGCTCAGGCAAGCACACACCAGCGTGAGGAGACGACCCATCGCAGATCAATCTCTGGTCATAGAAAACGCGCCAGGCGCGAAGACCTCTGCCGCTAAAACGCCAACCAGGCGCAACGTCAGCAGTCTGCTGCTGCCATCGATTGGCAGCATCGTCTTTTGCGCCATGTTGCTGGGCATATTGCTGCTGGGGCAACGTGCTATCCCCGGCAGCGATGGCAGCGCCGCACTTCCGCTGCGGCTGGGGAACGACATGCTGCTGCGTGGCGGGCTGGTCCCTACCAATACGCTGACCAGCGTCGGCTATGGGCAGCCGCTGGTGGCCGAACAATGGCTCGCCGATCTCATCTTTGCGGGTATCTGGCGGTTGTTTGGCCTCAACGGCCTGCTGGCTCTTGTAGGGTTGATCGTCGCCCTCACCAGCACAATGCTCTTGCGCGCAGTGCGCAAACGCGGCACGCCGCTGCTGCTGGCGCTGCCGCTCATGGCTGCCGCCCTCGCCCTGACATCAACTGATTGGCAGGCAGGCCCGCCGCTCTTCTCGCTGCTGCTCACACTCTGGTGGTCTGAACAACTCTGGTCCTATTGGCAAAGCAAGAATAATGGGCGCAAGCTCTGGCCGCTGCCGTTTGTGCTCGCGCTGTGGGCCAACCTCGACAGCGGCTACGTGGCCGGGCTGATCTTACTCGTCACGGCTACCCTGCTGGTCTGGATATTCCCCAACGCCGCCAGCGCGCGCAATGTCGACGCGCGCCGCTGGCAACTGACGCGCATACTGATCGCGTGCCTGCTGGCAACGCTGCTCACACCCTGGGGCCTGACTGCACTCGCCGATGCGGGCACCTTTTTCACCAGCGGAACCACACCAGGCCAGGCCGTGGCCGCCTCGCCCGATGTGCATCAGCTTTCCGGCGCGCTATTTCTTGCCCTGCTCCTGCTGCTGGGAACCTGCGGCATCTTGCGCGGCTGGCTGGCAGGAGGCCGCGCCGCTCAGCCCGCCGATCTGACCGGCAGTGAGCAGGAACGCCGTCTGGCGCAGCTTGCCAACCGCGAACCAGGAGCCTTGGGCTGGGCGTTCGTTGGCGTCTTTACCGCCCTGGCCTTCTTCTCATCAGATGCCCTGGCGCTCTGGGGCGTGATTGTCGCGCCCATCATGGGGCGCGAACTCACCTGCTGGGCAGCCGAATGGGCCACCGCCGACGCGAATCAGCGGCTCACCCGCTCCTGCCGCGCCATCTTTCGCCGCTCCTGGAAATTTGAAGCGCTGGAGACGCATCTGCGCTCTGGCCTGCTGGGCGCGCTGGTTGGCATCTTCGCCCTGGTCCTCCTCTTCAATCAAGGAACCTTTCCAGGAACGGCGGCTCCGCTGCTCAACGCGCGGTTTTCGTCAACTGCGCTGCCGGTCGAAGCCGTGCAAAACATTCAGCGCGGCGCAATCCCCGGCGATACCCTTCCCTCTGGCGCGGGCTTTACCGTGCTGGCGTGGTCTCATTACATCGAGTGGCAGCTTCCAGGCCACCCGATCATGATCGATGCGCGAACCAATGTCTTCGACGCGGGCACGCTGCAAGATTACCAGAACCTGCTGAACGCGCAGCCCACCTGGAACCAGATCATCAACGGTTATGGGATTCGCTGGCTGCTCATACCCATGACTACACCGCTGGCCCAGGTGATTCCACTGGCTCAGGGCTGGCTCTGCCAGGACATAGACAGCCAGCATCTGGCGCTCTTATGTGTCCCTGCCCCATCTTTGCCGGTCACCTGACAGATGATGAGAAGGCATGCAACTTCTGGCCCCGTCTTTGCGTCACGCAGTATAATAGCTAGGAGGTGAGGAAACATATGTTTTGCCCGCATTGTGGATCAAATACGGTGGACGCGCACGGCGTCTGCCAGGCATGTGGCAAGGAAACCTTCGACTCGTCTACCGACCTGGAAATCCACGCGATCAGCGTTGGCACAGGCGGAAACTGCCCCAAGTGTGGCGCGCCGCTGGACCAAGACGAAATGTTCTGTGGGCAGTGCGGTGCGCAGATAAGCGGCGAACAAAGCGCCGCGTCTCTGGTTGACAGCCAGGCTACGCGGGCCGTCATCCCACGCAAATCGCGCTCACGCCTTTCGTCAACCGGAATCGCGCCGCGCGACTATTGGGAAGACATCCCACCAGAAGAAGTGGAAGCGCCCACCGAAGCCTATCGCCGGACCACGCCGCGCTCAACGCTGCGCACGCCTCCCAGCGGAGGTTTGCCAGGCCGCGTGCCAACCTATCGGCCAGGCTCTACCGCGCGGCTGGCCGCAGATAGTCTGTATGAAACACCTGCGCCGCGCTCGCAGACCGCGCTCATCGTCGGGATGCTCTGTTTTCTGGCGAGCTTTATCACTGGCGGCGCGGCCATCTGGCTGGCAGTCACCTCGCTCCACTGATCTGTAACCACAGATTTTGCACTGCAATTTGTTAGCATTTGCACTGCAGTATGCGAGATTTTGCAGTGCAGTTATGACAGTTTTGCAGGACAGTAGAGAGATTTTGCAGTGTAAGAAGCGCATTTCTCGTGTAGTCATGGAAACACCGCTCCCTTTTGAAGGGACTGCAAAATATCACCTCTACGCCGCTGGCAAGAAATGGCACCTACTAATTCCAATACTGGAATGTTGCCCTTTGCATCCTTATCAAACTTGCCAGAAAGCAGAGCATGCCAACGATACTTCAAATCCATCGCCGGAATTGAGGCCATTGCTCCGCCAGGAGAGGGTCTGTCAAGAGATTTGTGTAAATAGCTGTTCATTATTGCGGAAACCGCTCCGCAAACTCTACTGCCAAGCAGTTCAGAGCGGGCTTCCAGTCGTGAATGGGCATCGTCCACTTCTTGCTTAGGTTGCGCACGGCTAGGTAGACCACCTTGTAGACCGCCTCATCGGAAGGAAAGATGCGGTGATTGCGGGAGACCTTGCGCAACGTCATATTCAGCGATTCAATCGCATTGGTCGTATAGATGACCTTCCGAATGTCCGCTGGGAAAGCAAAGAGCGGGATGACTCTCGCCCAGTGGATGGCCTGGATCCCATACGCGGTTTTATAGCCCCCAGCAGGGGAACCTGCTTGGCTCCCGCGCCCGCCCAGACACGGGTGTCGTAGTACTTAGAACAGAGAATGGGGATAAGCTTTCCGGAAGTCGCCTAATGATGCCCGACTGCTGAGGGCCATCCTGCCCCAGCTTGCCCTTGAGAGATAAGAGGCGAGTATCTCTCAGGCATCGCGTAGCGCAGAACCCGTGCTGCGCACTCGTCCTGTCTTTACAAGCGGTTTAGTGGTCGTTCAATGTTCAGCACGACTGATCTGGATAGTTTTGATCTCGGTAAAGAAGTCCATGGCTGCTGGTCCTTGCTCGCGGGAATGAGAACTTGAGCCACGCATGCCCCCAAAGGGGGCGTGTGGATCGACCCCTGTGGTATCCCCGTTGACACGGACCATGCCACACGCAATCTCGCGCACGTACTCCAAGGCTGCATTCAGGTCCCGTGTGAAGAGCGAGACACTCAATCCATACCTGGTCCCATTAGCGAGGGTAATGGCGTGTCCCAGGGTCTGTGCCGACAAGAGGGCAAGGAGCGGTCCAAAGACTTCCTCTTGCGCGACCGGAGCATCGGGTGCTACATCAGTCACCACTGTTGGGGAGAAGAAGGCTCCGTGAGCCAACTCCGCTTCCGTGAGGCGCTGCCCACCTACTACAATCTTGCCCATCTGCGCCGCCTCCTGTGCATAGCGTTCTGTGCTTGCCAGTGCCTCGGCACTGATGAGCGGTCCTACAGCGCACGTTGGATCAAGGGCTACCCTGACCGGTAAGGCGGCAATCGCTGTGGCCAGGCGCGTCGCGAACTGTTCATAGATTGCTTCGACGACAATCACCCGACTCGTTGCGGTACATTTTTGTCCCGCGAAGCGCATGGCCCCGGCAGCAACGAGCTGTGCTGCTTGATCAAGATCAGCGTCAGCCAGCACGATGGCTGCATTTTTGCCCCCCATCTCCAGTTGATATTTGATATTGCGTTGTGCGGCTTGCTGGGCAATCTGTTTGCCAATGCTGTCAGAGCCAGTAAAAGTAATGGCCTGGATGCCAGGATGCGCGACAAGCGCAGCGCCAGTGGTGGAGCCTTTACCCAGCACCAGATTCACTGTCCCCGCTGGCAACCTCGCCGCGTCGATGAGCTCGACCAGATGGGAGGCAACGAGTGAAGCCACTTCCGCTGGTTTCCAGACGATGGTATTGCCAAAGGCCAGCGCTGGAGCCATCTTCCATAACGGGATGGCCAGGGGGAAATTCCACGGGGAAATGACCGCTACAACCCCCAGTGGCTGGCGCAGGGTAAATTGGAGAGCCGTGGCAGTTTGTGCGGGAATGACGAGCCCTTGGGGATGGACTGCCTCTTCCGCAAAATAGCGGAGGATGGCAACCCCCCGGTCCACCTCGGCGGAAGCTTCCCCAATAGGCTTGCCCACTTCAAGCGCCACGGCTCGCGCAAGCAGATCACGCCGTTCACTCATCAGCGTGGCGATGCGATGGAGCGCGCTGGCGTGTTCCGGTCCGCTAGCTCGTCCCCAGGTGCGGGTGGCTGCTTGTGCCGCTGCCACAGCATCATCCACCTGCCCCGGATTGCCGTTCGGTACGTATGCAAGGATCTGACGAAGATCGGACGGGTTGCGATCCTCACCCCATGTTGCATCAGGTGATGTGATCCACTGGCCAGCTATATAGGATGCTAACAGGCGTGGCTGTTCCATAGCATGGTTCCTTCAGGTCGAGCTACTGTCCCATGCCCACCGAGCGGGTTCCGGACAGTTGCAGCACTCGCCCATCCTTTCAGGGATTCGAGATGCGATAGAAGCGTCGCGCATTCTCTGCCCACAATTTGCGCTGCGCCCCTTCTGGCAGATGTGCCGTCAACGCTGCCAGCGTGTCTATCCAGCGCGGGTAGGAAGATGCCAGGAGGAGCACCGGCCAATCACCGCCAAAGACCACTCTATCTTCGCCAAATGCAACAAGCGCTGCATCCACATAGGGACGCAGCTCATCAATGGTCCACGTCATGGGGTCAGCTTCCGTGACCAGGCCACTCAGTTTGCAGAAGACATTCGGCAACGCCGCTAATTGTGTCAGCTCTTCACGCCACGGCGTCAGTGTATGCTCGCGCACGTCGGGTTTGCCCAGATGATCAAGCATAAATGCAGTTTCAGGGCACTGACGCACCAATTCAATGGCCGCCGCCAACTGGGTGTGCCGCAGGCAGAGATCGAAAGACCACCCATAGGCTCCTACTAAGCGTACCCCGCTAACGAACTCATCGCTTAGACAAAAGAAAGGATCGGTCTCATCCTGGATTGGGCGTCTCACGCCTTTGATGAGCGGGCTTAACGTCTGCAAGGCGTTGAGGTGGTTTCGTACAGCGTCTCCCTGCTCCACTGGAGCCGCAGCGACGATCCCTTGTAATCGAGGCTCAACCTGCGCACAGGCCAGCGCCCATTGTACTTCGGCCAGGGCCTGTTCTGGCAGGACGTTTACTTCCACGAACACAAACGCCTGGATGGGAAGACCTGTAGCCTGTTCGGTAAACGCCGATGTGTCAAAAACACGATTGATCGCTGGAACCCCAGCAAGCCAGGGAATAGCGAAGCGCGTGGTATCCCACAGATGGACATGCGCATCGATGATGGGAAAAGGCGGCATAGTTCCTCCTCTGCACAACATGTGCTTCAACTAGTAAGAAGCGCAAAAGCGTGACTCAGCGATCAGTGTTATGTCGGAAGGTTGTCTCTCCCTGCTTGCCCCACTGCTTCGCTGACGGTATTGATGAGGGTGCCGATGCCCGCAATGCTGATCGTGACCGTATCGCCAGGATGCAGACTCACCATGTCGGGGGGAACAATGCCCGTCCCGGTCATCAGATAGACCCCATGAGGAAAAGATAAACAGCGTCCAAGGTAGGCCACTAGCTCATCGAAGCGGCGGTGGAGGGCGGCGGTGGAGGTTTCCCCAGTGAAGATCACCTGCCCATCCCGATGAATGGCGCAGTGAATAGCCAGATCAGCAGTATCGAGGTCAGTGAACGGAACAATGACTGGCCCCAGCGCGCATGCGCGCTCGTAGACTTTGGCCTGCGGAAGATAGAGCGGATTCTGCCCCTCAATGTCACGCGAACTCATATCGTTGCCAACCGTACAACCCACAATGTGGAAGGATGCATCGAGCAGCAGGGTCAACTCTGGCTCTGGTACGGACCAGGAGGCGTCAGGGCGCACGGCAACTGCTGCATGGGAGCCAACGACCCGCGCTGCCAGCGATTTGAAGAAGAGTTCGGGCCGCTCCGCATCGTAGACGCGCGCATAGACATCGGCGGCGTTCTGCGATTCATGGATGCGTGCTTCCCGACTGCGCGTGTAGGTGACACCCGCTGCCCATACTTCCTGTTCATCGATGGGGGCAAGCAGGTGCGGAGTAGTGGCATCAGGGGCTTGATCGAGCGCAGCGAAAGACCACGTTGGCGGAAGCGCAGCAGAGGTGGTGAGCACCTGCTCAATGCCATTTGGAATCGCCAGCAGGTCACTGAGGGTGGCGCACCGTTCGGGGTCCGCGCCCGTCAAATCAACCACCCCATCGCCATATACTCCGCCCAGCCGCGGCCCGACGCCGGGGACAAAGACGCGACAAAGCGCGCGGTGCGGGAGAGGAATCATCGGTGTCTGCATCGGTCTACCTCTCTTGCGTCATGGAGCGTATTCAGTCGAGGAGCTGTGTGCTGCTTCCTGGCTGTCGGGGCGTGTAATACACCCCATCGCGCACATCCGCAGGCTCCTGAAAATAGGCGCGTAAGTGGGGAATATATTCCAGGAAAAGCGCTTCATGCCCCAGTGCGATATGATTGAATAATACCAAATGCTGGTGAATCTGGCCCATGTCGCCAACGTGTGGAACTACTGGCAACCCGAATTTGCGCGCCAGGAGGCTCACCGTGAGAAACTCGCTCACGCCACCGACCCGTGTGCAATCCACCTGCACGAGATGCACCGCCTGAGCTTCCATATAATTTTTAAAGAGCACGGCATTGGGGACATGCTCGCCAATTGCCACGCGGAGCGGGGCAATCGCCTCCACGAGGTGCTGATGGGCCAGCACATCATCAGGATGAGTCGGTTCCTCGACCCAATAGGGCTGGATAGCGGCCAGGGCTTTGCAGGCCTGGATAGCCAGGGGGAACGACCATTGTTGATTGGCATCGACCATCAACAACACCTCATCTCCAATTGCCGCGCGGACCAGGTGCGCGCGGCGCACATCGCGCTCGAGCTCTGCTGAGCCAACTTTGAGCTTCAAAGCGCGGAACCCCTTGTCTACAGCGCTGCGCGCATTATCCTGGAGATGGGCATCATCATAGCCAAACCACCCGGCAGACGTATCGTATCCAGGATAGCCCTGGGCGAGAATAGTAGATCGTAGAGCGCGCGTGTTCATCTGCGTGTGCAATATCTCCAGCGCCTCGGTGCTCGTGAGGGCGTCCTCGAGATACGCGAGATCGAGTAATGCGACGACTTGCTCCGGCGTGAGACTCAGCAGTAATTGCCACAGCGGCAGCCCGCGTGATCGTGCCCAGAGGTCAAAGGCCGCGTTGGTGAGCGATGCCAGCGCCAGTTGTATGACCCCTTTCTGGGGTCCCAGCCATCGCAATTGATGGTGATTGGCCAGGGCATGAAACGTTTGGCCGTAGGTGGACATTAACGTCTCGATCTCCATCCCGATCAATCCTGATCCGAGCGTCGTGATCGCCTGGCATACAAGTTCATTCCCGGCGCCAAGCGTCAGGGCCAGACCAGTTCCCATCAGCCCGGTAGCGGTTGTCAAGCGAGTCACCGCGTAGCTATATTCTGGTGCAGCATGCACCGCGTCACTGCCTGCACCCGGTGGCAGAGAAAAACGCGCGTCGCGGGTCTCCAGGCCCGTAATAGTCGTCATGATGGCTTCTCCAGTGTCTAAGAGGATCGCAGTCTTAGCGCCGATACCCAAGCTCGGCGCCCCCACTGACCGGTAAGATGCAGCCCGTGATAAAGCGTGCTTTTGCAGAGAGTAAGAAGGTGGCGGCATCAGCAATGACATCAGGGTTGGGGCAATAGCCCAACGGATGCATATGCGCAAGGGACGCTTCCATAGCCACCGGATCAGGCTGTTCTGTGACCCATTGGCGCAGCAAGGGCGTCCAGACTGCCGCCGGGCAGATCGCATTGACGCGGATGCCAGCTGCCGCATAGTCGAGTGCCATGGCTTTCGTCAGGGCGATCAGCCCCCCTTTGGTAGCCACATATGCTGCATGGTTTTCTTGCCCCAATAGCCCCACCATGCTGGCAGTGTTCAGGATACACCCGCGACTGGCCTCCAGGGCAGCAACAGCCGCGCGTGTGGTGTGCAAGACGCTCGTGAGATTGACGCGCAGAAGGTAATCCCACTCCTCCAGCGTGGTTTCATGGAGCGATTTTGAAGGGCTGCTGACCCCCGCATTGTTATGGACAGCGTCCAGATGCCCAAATGTCGCAAGCGTCGTGGTAATGGCCGCTTGCACCGAGGCAGCATCGCTAACATCACAGGACACTGCCAGCCCGGAAGTAGCGAGCGCGTCTCGCGTTTGTTGGGCCACGTCAATATTGAGATCAGCAATGACCACATGCGCTCCTGCCTGTGCATACGCCAGTGCACAGGCTTGGCCGATGCCCTGGGCGCCGCCCGTCAGAAAAATCACCTGATCCTGTAAGAGTTCCATTGTGACCTTTCCTCGTTGCCATGTAGCATGGGAGAGTAATGGGGAGAGCATGCGCGAAACCGCGTGCTGCCCTTCTGAAAAGCCGGAAGTGAGGGAGAGGAAGAGTGCTATCAGCAGGTCTTGCTAGAACAAACCAGGTTTATTCATAGAGTACAGAGGCGTGGCTCTCGCACGATAATCTCTCCTGAGTAGGAAAAGCGCCTCCTTCCTCAAGCGTGTCATCCGTCTATACGGGCGACATCATGAGCAGATTTGCCCAACTTATAACATGATAAACTCTATTTGTCAAGCATATCATCTACAATATGTTACATGTTTTCTTAAAAAGCCCTCTTGAAATAGAACAACTTTATAGGATATACTCTCACCAAAGAGATGGCATGTGCAGGATGCGAGTGCCCCTGCTTTTCATCGACTGTTATAGTTATTGGGAGAGGCTATGCAAACACCGGCAAAGAAATTCACCGCAACAGAAGGTGCAAGCACCTATTCTCCCCAGTACAAAACCCTTGCGGATAAGATCACGGAGTACATCTTACAGTCACAACTTAAGCCAGGAGATCGCTTGCCGACAGAACAGGGATTAAGTGAGCAGTTTGGGGTGAGTCGGAGCATCGTCCATGACGCAATAAAATATTTATCAGCAACGGGTCTCGTCGGTGTCCGTAAAGGAGTGGGCATCTATGTGACTGATCGTCCACACACAGGGCCTCAAACCGCCATTCAACTCACGATGCCCATCGACCCCTTTCACATGATCGCGCTTTTTGACTATCGCGCAGCGATAGAGACCATAACAGCGCGGTTGGCCGCACAACATATCACTGTGGGAGAACTGCACGAGCTTGAGCGCCATCTTGCCGTGAACCGTCAGGGTGCCGAAGCGGGCCAATGGGAAATATTTCTTGAAAGTGACGGCGCCTTTCATCGGGCGATTGCTGTTGCTACGCACAATCCGTTCTTTGCCGAAACAGTCGACAGTATCTTACAACTCCAACGCTGGGCCATACGCCTGGTTATGGGCAGCTTCCCCGGTTCAATGGTGATCGCCGTCGAAGAGCACGAAGCGGTCTTTGCGGGACTTGAATCTGGAGACCCTGATACCGCGGCACAGGCGATGAAAGGGCATATCGAAACCGCCTCGCTGAATTATCAGCGCGAAGTGCAGCAGCGCTTGGTCAGCCAAGAGCAGTTGTAATGCCCTTGTTTCGCATGCAAACTTCACCTCGAGTAGGAACAGCCGTGTACCAGATCGTCCCGCTTGCTGGGATGATCATCCAGAACACATACTGACTCCCATCGCTCCCCTGCCTGCTGCTTTCTCGTGAATGCCTGCTGAAGTATTTATGTGCACATTACCAAGCAGACATAATTCAAACACTTCAGTGATCAATCGCTTTCTTTCTCTCCAGATCCTATACGGCTTTTTGTTGCCATAAAGGGGGCACATTTCGACTTATTGATAGAAAAAATATGTTACATTATTTGTAATAACGCTTGACAAATAGGGTTTATTATGTTATAAGTTTGGCAAATCCGCTCATGAAGCCACCAGTGTGGCCTGGTAGTGAGCTTGCTGAAGGAGATTTTTCCCATTCAGGAGAGTATATGCTGTTTTTGGCTGTACTTAGTCGTGAGAATAAACTAGGTTTATTTCTCTGCTAGGTATGCCTCGATTAATGAATGCTGCTCTCCTCTCAGCTTTCACACAATGATGGTTCGCTGCTCCCAAAACCCGCTCTTTGACAACGATGCAGGAGGTATTGAGTAGATTCATGCGAATAAAACGCGCAGAAATCGGCGAACCAACCCGCTATCCTCAAAGCTGCGGCGATCTTTGGGCAACAGCCTGGGCTGCTGACAACTCCCTGTATTGCGTGTCTGACGACACGCTGGGATTTGATCAGGCGTGTGAGAGCAATCTCGCCATCCACCGCATTACTGGGGATGAGCCACCACACCTCCAGGGAAAGACTCTGAATGCCATGCCTCAGTTCGGCAAGCTCGCGGAGTTTTCATCAGTAGACAACGGGATGTGGAAGGCTATGGGGTTGTTATGTTTAGAAGGGGTTCTCTACCTCGCTGTCAGTCGCCATGCTCATCAACGGGAATCCCCCTTTTTGATCCAGGAAACCTGGGATGCCAGCATCATCAAATCTACTGATGGCGGCAAAACCTGGAGCGCGATGCCCCAACTTGGTCATGCCATGTTCCCAGGCCACACCTTCAGTACGCCTTTCTTTGTGCAATATGGGCAGGATGGACAGGGTGAGGCAGATGGCGCTGGTGCCTTTGTGTACGCCGTCTCCAGCAATGGTGTCTGGAATAATGGGTCATCGATGGTGCTCGGTCGTGTTCGGCGTGCTCGCATAGGGCGTCTGGAGGCCCAGGATTGGGAATTCGTGCATGAATTTGACGCTCAAGGGCAACCCGTATGGCGAGCACGCCATGATACCGCGCGCTATATCTTTCGGAATCCTGGACGGACCAGCATGACTGGCATCCATTATATTGCCCCGCTTGGGCTGTATATTATGCCGCAGTGGTATTATCCGCGCCTCGTCGACTATCGCCGGAGTTGGAGCCGCACCCGCTTGGAATTCTATCAGGCCCCAACGCCCTGGGGACCGTGGAGCCTGTTTCATCGCCAGGATTTCTCGCCCCAAGCCTGGTACAACCCTTCATTTCCCGCCAAATTTATCAGTAAGGATGGACGACACCTCTGGATGTTCGTCGCTGGCAATTTCACGGATTATGAACGAGGGGCCGCCCTCGACGGCTACTATGGCCTCTTCATGCTTCCCCTGACCCTCGAGGTTGAAGATGGGGGATTACCATCGCTCACGATTCCCTATCTCGCGGCATCTACTTCTCGACCGCTTTCACCATCGCAATAGCAGAAAGGAGGGCACCAGAACCCCACATCCGAGTCATTCCTGGAGGCAAATGACTCCATAGAAACTCAATAACAGAGGTGTCAGTACTACGTAACCGCCAGCCCTGTCCTGCCGACACCGGCAAAACAACTATCCGGTCAACGTTGCTCACGTTCCAATGGAGGCATCATCAATGCAGCAGCCTATGCGTAGATTCACCCCCTTCCTGATGAGTCTCGCGCTCCTCCTCACGCTCGCCCTGAGCGCCTGCGGGAGCACGGACACCCAAGCGGTCAATAATGGCACGGGGACCTTTACCCCGCAAGAGGTTGACCAGGCGACTGGCGTATACCATGTCGTCCCGGTCTATGCCGTTCCCAAGCACCTCCCCAAGAAATATAAACTGGCCTTCATCAATCCCGATCTCAGCGTGCCCTCCTTCCAGGCCTGGTCACAAGGCATGCAAGCTGCCGCCAAGTTCTATGGTGTCACGCTCATTCAAACCGATGTCCAACACCATTTCGAAAACGAAGACAGCGCCTTCCAGACGCTGGCCGTCCAAAACCCTGATGTCGTGGGGGCGCATCCGGGGGATGCTGCCTTGCTGGCGGCCGCACAAGCCGATGGTATTCCATTGATTACGATGGATAACCAGGTTCCAGGCGCACTCTTCTTCGGTATCCCCGATAATGGTTTCGGCTCGCTCGGTGGGCAGGCACTGGCGACTGCGGCTCAACAAAAATTGCAATCTGATTGGAAAGGACGCAATTTGGTCTTCGTCGGCTTAGACGCCGACCCCTGTGATGCCTGCAATGCGCGGGTCAAAGCTGGACTGGCAGCGGTGCGCCAAAGCCTTTCCGTCTCTGACGCCAATGCGCTCGACGTCAACGGGTATGGCCCTACCGATCACCCACAGGCGACCATGACCGATGTGCTGACGGCGCATCCCAACGATGTCTTTATTGTGCTGCCCATCAACGACGAATACGGCGTTGGCGCGTTGCAAGCCTTGCAGTCTGCCAACCGCCTCAAAGATGGTCTGGTGGTTACGCTTGGCTGTGATGCCGCAGGGCAACAAGCCTTGCGGAATGCCGATTACAACGGCAGCGATATTGGCTGCGTCGATGCCAACCCCTGGGCCGAAGGGTGGAACTGGGTCGAGGCAGCGATTGCGACGGCACTCGGACATAACTACCAGGCTTACAATGTCCATCGCGTCATTACCTCTGCACAGATCAATCAAATCTATCCGCAGGGCTAGGCACAAGGGAGGGTGAGCGCGCACGATCAGGACAGAAGCGTGCGCGCTCATTGGTCCTGTCACATCTGCGAAATCTCTTCCGAGGGGGACTCTATGGCTGATCTATTACACCAGACAGATGAGCGAAACAGCGCTGCTCCAGCGGACTCAGGACGCCCAAATCGTCGCAGGCTCTGGGCGCTGATGCAGGATGCGGGCAAGCGCCGACGTTTCGTCGACCTAGCGCTGGACTATGGCATTTACGTGCTGCTGGTCGGCCTCCTGCTCTATTTCTCCTTTGCCTCGCCTTACTTTCTCTCAGTACGCAACCTCTTCAACATTCTCCTGGCCGTCTCAGTCACCGGGATTATTGCCGCAGGCATGACGGTAGCGTTAATCGCGGGGCAGATCGATCTGACAGTCGGGGCGGTGATTGGGTTGACCACGGTCATCACGTCTTCCTTGGTCTACTATCACGGGTTCTCCTTCCTGGCTGGCGTCTTGATTGCGTTGGTGATTGATGTGCTCATTGGCCTGCTCACCTCGCTGCTGGTCGTCAACCTGGCGATCAACTCCATCATCGCCACGCTCGCAATGACGCTCGTCATTCAGGGGGTAGCGCTCATTCTAGCAAATGGCGAGACCATTCCAATGGTCAATCTTGACCTCGTGCATTTCATCAACGCGCGACCGTTCGGAATCCCTATCCCGGTGATCGGTTTACTTATTGCCTTCGTTGCCGGTTTCATCTTGCTCAACTATCTCCGCCTGGGCTGGCATATTTATGCGACGGGAGGCAATCCGAGCGCCGCTCTGCGTGCCGCCATTCCCATCAATCGCATCTATCGCTTCGTCTTCCTGCTCACGGCTTTCCTGGCCGGCATCGGTGGTGTCATTACTGCCGGGATGGCTGCCAGTGGGTCGGGCGCGTATGGTGTGGGCGAAGAGTTCGATGTCCTGGCGGCAGTGCTGCTGGGTGGCATCGGTCTGTCTGGAGGCAGTGGCCGCATCGAGCGCACGCTGGTGGGTGTCCTCATCGTCGGGGTGGTGAATAACGGCCTGGTACTCATGAATATCCCCTCGTTTTATCAAGATACAGTCAAGGGGTTTGTGCTCTTGCTGGCGGTCGTCATGAGTGCCTTGCGATACAAACGCAGCAGTCGCTAGGTGAGCACTACCTAACTTCCTTTGTCCCTGGTCACCGCAACGACTCGTTGGGGGTAATCATTCCTGCCACGATTGCAGCATGGTACGCTCTCGGATTCCAAGAGAGTGTTGAACAAAGGAGCGTCCTATCATGGCTATAACTTCCATCCGGAAATATCGGTCGCTTGTTGTCGCCTGCTTGATTGTGCTCTTACTCAGCATCAGCCTTTTTACCGCTCGACCTGTCTTTGCCGCACCATCTCCGCCAACGGGTGTCACGGCCATCGCGCGTGACTCTGGTGTCGAACTCACATGGAATCCGGTTTCCGGAGCCACCTCCTACAGCGTGTATCGGAAAAGTCAAATTGGTGGAAGTTTTGCGCGCATTGCGTCAGGGCTGACCACCACGAGTTACACCGATGTTGGCCTTCTTAATCGACTTGCCCTTACCTATGCTATCACCGCCACCGATGCCACTGGAGAAAGTGCTTACTCGTCGAGCACCAACGCAACGCCCAATGTTGCCCCCTATGCATGGGATTTCAAACGGCCCGGCCAGGATACTGAGGGGTGGGATACCACTAATCAACTCTCGCGCAGTGTCTCACCCGATGGCAAGCTCATGCTGACCATGAATGGCACCAGCCCTCAGATCTATTCTCCCGACAACTTGAATATGGATGCGAGCCAGTTCACCGGTTTTCAGGTTGACATGCTCAACGGGATGAGCAGTGCAACAACAGTTGACCTGGCCTGGATTACGACGACTGACCAAACGTGGAATACCGCGAAAACCGTGTCCTTCACAGTTGCCGCCGATGGCGCTTTCGATACGACCACGTTGGCAAATCTTGCAGGAACTAACAGCCAGTGGGCAGGAACAATTAAGCGAGTTCGCTTTGATCCGGCTGTTCCCGGAGCCAATGGGGTCGTCTCGAAGGTCGACTTCCTCCACTTCACGAGTTCCGCTTCCCCAGCTAAACCGCTTGTCGGAGCTATTCGCTGGGATGATTGGCATCCTTCGCCCTACTATGGCAGCCAATCCTACTTTGGTGACCCCTCGGTTTTTACCGATTATGACTCCCGTCAACCGTTCTATGGCTGGTACGACTCGACCTCGCTCGTTGCCAACCACGCGGCCATTATGGATGAAGAGATCGATTATGCTGCCAATGCCGGGCTGGACTATTGGGCCTTTGACTGGTTTGAAAATCCAATCGTGCATGACAGTGTGTCCTACAGCGCGGCTTTTCATGATTACTTGAACGCTCCCAATAAAAACCGGATGAAGTATGCTTTTGTGTTGCAGACGCACTGGGTGTCAGCGGGAGGCGCAACCAATTGGGAGCAGATGATTGTGCCAAGTTTGATCGCGCACTTTAAAGACTCCCAGTATGTGAAAGTCGATGGGAATCGTCCAGTCGTCTTTTGGTTTCTTACCGGGAACCTTCCGAATGCGACCGATATGGATCCTACGGGCGTCGAACCGAGTTTTAGTTCGGGATTTGGTTCCAATTGGCGCCAGGAGATCGACTACTTCGTGCAACAAGTGCAGAAGGCAAACTTGGGCACCCCCTACATCATTGATGACTTGCATGATGCCACTGCCGCTCAGATGTATCCATGGGATGGCATTTCTGACTACGCCAATGGATTTGGTGGATCGGGCCATCAATCCTGGAGCACGGCGAATACGACCATCCAGAATACCAACAACCAGTTTACCTATACATCATCCAACACCTTGTTACAGGTGACCCCTGCGCTTTCAGCCGTATTGGATCATCGTCCTCGCAATACCGGCGGCACCTTTGCCAGCGGTCCGTATGGTGGCCCAGCAGATTGGTGGTATGATCTTCCCACCTATCGGCAGTGGGAAGATACGGTGAGGACCACCTATGATGGGTTACTCCAATATCCTGGGCGCGCGGCGAATCCAGGTCTCATAGAGATCTATGCCTGGAACGAGATCGACGAAGGCGGACCCGGAATCGTGCCGACCCAGCAGCTAGGCACCATGTTTCTCGACGCGATTCATGCGGTCGTCACCGGCGCCTATCCCGCTGTGTATTACGATACCCTCGATAATTCGAATCTCTCGTTCAACTACTCCAGTAACTGGACTTACAGTGGTCCACAGTGGGCGGTCGCCTCACATACCAGCTTTTTGAACGATGGCGACCAATCTTGGGGACATTACAACAACGATGAAACCTCCAGCAGCACCGCTGGTGCCACAGCCTCTCTGACCTATAATAACGCGACCGGCTTCCGGCTCATTGGCACGACTGGACCTGATCGGGGCAAAGTGGATATCACCATCACCGATAGTGGGCACAACACGGTCGCCTCCCAGACGGTGGACGAATATAGCCCCATCTTGCTGAAGCAGCAGGTGTTGTATAACAACGCCAGTTTGGCGCAAGGAACGTATACCATCACGCTGACCGTGCGATCCGATCGCAACCAGTTGTCCACCGGCAACATTGTCAGTTTTGATGCGATCCGCGTGCGCGTCGGACGGCTAGGGGTGCCGACAACCTCACCAGAGCCGCCGACCCGCCTGGTCGCCGTAGGCAATGAAAGTCGGGTTGATCTCTCCTGGGATGCGGTCACCGGTGCTGCAAGTTATACGCTCTACCGCAGCACGACAAACGATGACCCCAATCCAATCCAGATAGCTTCGGGGATTACCACGACTACCTACAGTGATTCTGGCCGCACGGATGGCACCATTTACTACTATGTCGTCAAAGCCGTCGACAGCAGTAACAACAGCAGCGGACTTTCAAACCAGGCGAGTGCTGTGCCTTCGCCCGATTTAACCAGAACGAATGCCACCTACTCGGCGTCCTCTTCTTGCACCAATCCAACCTACTGCAATCCAGCTGAAGTACCGAGCAATGCCTTTGATGGGACCAGCGGGACTTACTGGCAGGCACAAATCGGGTCAACCTATAGTCAGCAGTGGCTAGAAGTGGATTTTGCCGATGGAGCGCCGCCACCGACATTCAATCGGGTGGTCATCCAAGAATACAGTGGGGTCTCTGGCAATCGCACATCGGGATTTCGCATTGACTACTACGATGTGCCCTCGTCTTCCTGGAAGACCGCCTATACAGGCACAACGATTGGCGCCTCGCGCACAATTACTTTCCCTTCGGTGACAGGAAGTAAAGTTCGCCTGGTGTTTACTGCTGGCGTCTACACGCCCATCATCGATGCCTTTGAGGTGTATGGGGCTCCGGCGGGTGGGATCGTGAATGATACAGACCCCGGCATCCACTACTCTGGGAGTGGAGGCAGCGATTGGGTATATTCGCCGAATCGGGGCTATGGCGACTACAACAATGATGAGCATTGGACCACGACCAATGGTGCTACGATCACCTACACTTTCAACGGGCCAGTGATCGGCTTCATCACCGAAAAAACGCCGAGTTCTGGAAGCTACACCATCCAAATTGATAACGGCACCCCGGTAACGGTGAGCACATACAATACCACACGTATCGCGCGCCAGTTGGTCTTCCTGCAAACAGGATTGACCGAAGATCAGCACACCATCAAGATTACAGCAAATTTAACAAGCGGGCAATATGGTGAGATCGACGCCTTCACCACCTATCCGCCAGTCAATGATACAGATCTCACTTACAGTGGCTCGTGGACGTATTCGCCCAATCGGGGCTATGGCGACTATCTCAATGACGAGCATGCGACCACGACCAATGGCGATTCGGTGAGCTACACCTTTACTGGGACAGGCGTGGTCTTCATCACCGAGCTGAATTCCGGCAATGATACCTACAGTATCCAGATTGATGGCGGGACGCCAGTGAGTGTCAACACCAATAATGCGACCCGCATTGCTCAGCAGCTCGTGTGGCAAAATGCGACTCCTCTGAGTGCGGGGCAGCATACCATCACGATCACGAAGACAGGGGGCAGTTACGGCGAGATCGATGCCTTAGCAATCATGCCCTAAGCTTCTCACTAGGCGCTCCAGGTTGGGGTATCAACCTGGAGCGCCATCCCAAACGATCACGCATTTAAAAAGGAGCACTTTTATGAGGGCGCTTCCCGTTGCCTTACAGGCACAAGGCTTGAAGAAAGCCTTCGGACATGTTCAAGCGTTGCAGGAGGTGACATTCGATGTGCGCGCTGGCGAGATTCTGGTTATTCTCGGTGATAACGGTGCTGGGAAATCAACCTTGATCAAGACCTTGTCTGGTTTATATAAACCAGATGCCGGTACCATCACTGTTGATAACAAACCACAGCACTTCACGACCCCAGGCGATGCGATGCGGGCAGGCATTGCGACGGTCTATCAAGATCTCGCCCTCGTTGAGACCCGTGATGTGGCAGCTAATCTCTATTTGGGGCGTGAGTTCATGCGTGGCCCTTTTGTTGATCGCCAGCGGGGACGGCGCGAGGCTGAGCAGATCATGCAACAGTTGGGCGTGAAGTTGCCCTCAGTGCGCGTTCCAGTGTCACTGCTCTCTGGGGGCCAGCGCCAGGCGGTGGCGGTGGCACGGACGCTTGTTCAAGGGGCCAACCTTATCATTATGGATGAACCAACCGCTGCGCTGGGGGTGACGGAGTCGCAACAGGTGCTGCGTTTGATTACCGACCTACGCGCGGTGGGCAAAGCGGTCATCGTGATCAGCCACAATCTACAGCAAGTGTGGGATATTGCCGACCGCTTTCTTGTAATGCGCCTGGGTCGCGTCGCTGGCGTGCGCGAAAAAAACGGGACAACTGTCGATGAACTGGTGAAGTTGATTGTCTATGGTGGCGAACCTTCCCTGTAAGCTCGCGATTACTTAGGGCAGCATTCAAAGCCAGAAACAAGCTCACCCATCGGGCTCCGTAGTGATAACCACCCGTGGAGGAAAACGATCATGCAACGTATTGCTTTTACCATGCAGATCAAAGCTGGGGGTGAGCAGGACTATCGTCTGCGTCACCAGCAGGTGTGGCCTGCCTTGCTGGCCGATTTGAAGGCGGCAGGCTGTCAGAACTATTCGATCTTTGCCCGTGGCCTGGACCTCTTCGCCTATCTGGAAGTGGAAGATTTTCCGCGCTTTCTCCAGACGATGGCACGCAGCGAGGCAAATGACCGTTGGCAGGCGTTCATGAGCGATGTGCTGTCCCTGGAACCGGACCCAGCGACCGGATTCCCCTTCGTGCTGGAAGAAGTCTTCCATCTCGACTGAAGCAACCTATCTCTCGTCTTGCTCTCTGGAGGAGTGCTGTGATGAACCATGATCCACGCCGTCTCTCCCCCCGCATTGGGGTCTTTGCGATTGGGCTGGCCGCTTACTGGCCGCAATTTGACACGCTGGAAGGGCGGCTGCAAGCCTACCTCACCTCAGTCGAAGAGCGGCTGACCGCCTGGGGCGAGGTCACCTCCGGTGGGCTGGTCGATTCCGTTGAGAAAGCGCGCCAGGCCGGAGCACGGTTGGCGCAGGCGCAGGTGGACCTGGTGTTCGTCTATACGGCCACCTATGCGACGTCCTCCCTGGTGTTGCCCGTGGTGCAGCAGGCGAAAGCCCCCGTGATCGTGCTCAATCTGCAACCCGTTGTCGCCCTGGATTACGAGGCGATCACCACGGAGGAGTGGCTAGCCAATTGCTCGGCCTGCTGTGTGCCAGAAATCGGCGGCGCGCTGACCCGCGCAAGCGTCTCGTACAAGGTGATCTCCGGGGCGCTCTTTGAAGATGCGCGTGCCTGGGGCGAGATTGCGGCCTGGTGTCAGGCTGCCAGAGCCGCCCGTACCGTGTGTGACGCGCGCATCGGCTTCCTGGGCCATACCTACCCCGGCATGCTCGATCTGTATTCCGACTTTACGGCGGTCTCCGGCCAACTGGGCAGCCATATCGAGGTGCTGGAGATCGATGATCTGGTGGCGCGGGTGCGCGCCGCTTCTGACCGGCAGATAAAGGAGAAGCTCGAAGAAATCCACGCTCTGTTCGATCTAGCCGAAAGCTCCACCGACCCGATTGCAGCTCCCCTGGAACCAGAGGACCTGGCCTGGAGCGCGCGCGTCGCGGTGGGGCTGGATGCGCTGGCCGCCGATTTCGACCTCTCGGCCTTAGCCTATTACTATCGTGGGCTGGAGGGCAACGAAAACGAGCAGGTGACGGCAGGCATGATCGTGGGCAACTCGCTGTTGACGGCGCGGGGCATCCCGTGCAGCGGCGAAGGCGACCTCAAGAATAGTATCGCGATGCTCATCATGGACCGGCTCGGCGCGGGTGGCAGCTATACCGAACTCTACGCGATGGACCTGGCCGAGCAGTTTGTCCTGATGGGTCACGATGGGCCAGGACACCTGGCGATTTCTGACAAGCGACCGGTTCTGCGCAAGCTCAAGCTCTACCATGGCAAGCGGGGTTTGGGGGTCTCGGTGGAGTTCAAAGTGAAGCTGGGGCCAACGACCATCCTCGGCATGACGCAGCGCGCCGATGGGCGACTGAAACTGCTGGTGGCGGAAGGGGAAAGCCTGCCCGGACCGACCTTCCGCATCGGCAACACCAACAGTCGCATCCGCTTCCCGCTGGACCCGGCGACCTTCGTCACGCGCTGGAGCGAGGAGGGACCGACCCATCACTGTGCTCTGGGCGTGGGCGCGGTCGGGGAGCAGCTCCAACGGGTGGGCTCCCTGTTGGAGCTGCCTACAGTGTCCGTCGTGTGAATGCGTCGCTCACAGAGCAGAGGAGTGGGAATGACTGATATGCGGCGCGTTGCTGAACTGGCAGGTGTGTCGCTGGGCACGGTCTCCAATGTGCTCAACCGGCCTCATCTGGTGGCCGAGCTCACGCGCCGCGTGAAGCAAGCGATTGCCGAAACCGGTTTCGTGCGCAATGGCTCGGCGCGGCAACTGCAGGCCGGACACAGTCCACTCATTGGCCTGGTAGTGCTGGATGTCTCCAACCCCTTTTTACGGAGGTGGCGCGCGGTGTGGAGGATGCGGCCAACGCCGCCGGGTTCATTGTGGTG
Organism: Ktedonobacterales bacterium; assembly: GCA_035307385.1. Classification (GTDB taxonomy): domain Bacteria; phylum Chloroflexota; class Ktedonobacteria; order Ktedonobacterales; family DATBGS01; genus DATBHW01. The sequence goes on from DATGID010000062.1 coordinate 74,451, forward strand.
CTGTGCAATTCCGACGATTCTCTTGTCAAAGAGCAGTGTTACCTTCAATTGCTCCAGGAACAACGTGTTCAGGGCCTGCTATCACCCCGGTCAGCCGTGAAGCCTCCGTGCAGCGCGCGCGTCGTCATAGCATCAAGAGCATCTTTCTGGACCATCCCAGCCGCTCGCCTGATTTTTGCTCGGTCGCCGTAGATGATGCGCTGGGCGGAGACCTGGCGACAAGCCATCTCCTCTCGCAAGGCCATCGCCGCCTCGGCTTTCTGCATGGTCCGCCAACTATCCGGCAGACTGCCCAGCGCCAGCGCGGCGTCTGGCGCTCGGTCAAGCGTTTTGGCCTGGACCCGCAAACAGCGGTTCTCAACATCACAACGTCTGGTCAGAATACCGCAGAAGGCGAGGCCAGCATCGATCTGCTCTTTGCCAGCGAGCAGCGTCCCACCGCTGTCTTCTGTGCCAACGATCTGCTGGCCCTGGGCTTGATGCGCGGCCTGGCCAAACAGGGTATCCGTGTGCCCCAGAATATAGCGGTGGTCGGGTATGATGATGTCGATTTCGCCAGTGTCTTGTCGCCTCCGCTGACGACCATTCGGCAGCCCAAATATGAATTGGGCTACAAGGCGACGCAGTTGCTCCTGGAAGAAATCCAGAACCCCGCTCACCATAGCCATTACCAGGTGTTATTCCGGCCAGAACTTCTGGTGCGCGAATCCAGCCTCTTCCAGCGTAGCTCCTGATGCCAGCGGTTGGACTCCTGTTATGCTCATCCGGTCCTGCAAGACTTTCAGGTGTAGGGAGTACCTCCTATATAAGCGGGCTAGCAAGAAGGCTAGGACTACGAGAACATATATCACCGTCTGCATGTGGGCACCCACTGCAAAAGAGCACCACAACTACTGCAGTGCAAAATCGACGGTTACAACTGATCTGGCACCAGGACATTCCCGGGCGCGCTCACTTTTTTACGCGCCTCGGCTTTGGGGGTTTATACTCGCGGAAGATGCTGCGCCCAATCTTCCATCCGGCCACCGCCAGCCCAATCGTGAGCAAGACGGTGAGCACCAGGGCAATCGGGCGATCAAAAATCAACAACGTCGTGCCCAGGAACCCCCCCAGCAGGAAGCCTGCCAGCGCGCCAAGCAAACATCCCAGCGGGCCGCCGTTGGTCGGCCAGTCCTGTTCTTCTCGCTGGCGCTGCTCCCCCAGCTCCGGCTCGCCTTCCGGCTGCGGGGCATCACCCGCAGAAAGATGATCTTCTTCCAGGTTCTGTTCTTCCTGGTCCTCTGCGTCAGCCATCACAGCTTCATCTCTTACAAGGTTCCAAACTGCCGGTCGCCCGCATCCCCCAGGCCCGGGACAATAAAGCCGCGATCATTCAGCACATCATCCACCGCCGCCACATAGATGGGCACCTCGGGGTGCGTCTCGTGCAGCTTCTTCAAGCCATAGGGCGCGGCAATAATGCACACATAGCGCAGATGCGGCACGCCGATGCGCTTCAGCGTATTGATGGCATCGATAGCCGAACCACCAGTTGCCAGCATCGGATCAACCGAGAAGCACACCTGAAGATTTTCCGCGCGCCCCATCTGATTATAATACTCTATCGGCTCCAGTGTGCGCTCATCGCGGCGCAGCCCGAGATGCCAGACCTGCACCTCAGGAAAGACCTCGCGGAATCCTTCGGCCAACCCCAGGCCAGCGCGCAGGATGGGCACCACACCCACCCCACCGGCCAACCGCTGACCCATCATCGGCTTCAGGGGCGTCTCAATCGGCGCGTTGACCAGCTTCAAATCGACCGTCGCCTCATAAGCCAGCAGCGCGCCCAACTCTTTGACCAGCCGATAGAACTCCGGCGGCGGTGTACGCTGGTCGCGCAGGCGAGTGAGCTTATGGGCAACCACCGGATGACTGGAGATATGCACTCCAGGCAGATGCAACACGTCTTCACGGCTGGGCTGCGGAATGCCGCGCATCGGCAAATCCATCTCCTCGGCTTGCTCTGGTGGCATACAATCCCCTCCTCAATACAACGGGCACGTCCAGACAGCCTCGTCTGTCCCTGCGCCCGCTCAAGTCTCTGGCATCCCGCAAGAGTGTCGCACACAGGGGCAACCAGGTCAAGAGTAGAAATGCGGATTGACGCGCCTGGGCAGCAAAGCTATACTTAAGGGGTGTGACCCCCAACGAAAGGAGCGCAGCCAATGAGCAAAATCAAAATGCGTTGCAGCCAGTGTGGCAAAAGCTTCAAATCGACTAATCCCAAGCAGCTTATCTGCCCAGAGTGTGAAGAGAAGGCCCGCCGCGAGCGCGCTGCAAAAGCCAGGGGCGCGCCGCTTCCGGCCAGCGCGCCCGCGCTGGCCACCAGATACACGCCACCCGCCAGGCCAGCGCGGTCCACCGCGAGCACGCCAGAGCCGAAACGTCACTGGCTCGATCAGCAAACTGGCGTAAAAATCGCAGCGCCGGAACCACCCCAGCCTGCCCGCCCACCCCGGCTGGACATCCCAGAACCACGTCAGGCTCCTCAGCCTACCGCGTCCAGTGTTGCCGCTTCCCCTGCGGCGCGCCCACAGACACTGCCTGCGGGCCAGGCCAGGCAGCCCGGCCAGGCAAAACAACCCGGTGCAGCCATGGGAGCCAGCGCGCCTGACCCCAAAGCCCGGCGACCCAACCAGCCCAGACGCGCCGAGGGCGAGCGACCGAAAGGAAGCAGGCAGGCTGCCGCAACCAAACCCAAACGCGAACCACGCCAGCCAACACCACCGTTTAGCCCAACGCCAGAACAGGTCGCGGCCATCGAGCAGCGCTATCTGGAGGTGGCGCAGGCTGGCGAGTTCGATGGCATTCGCACGCAAATCGCCAAAGAACTCGGCTTCCCGAAATCTGCCGTCAAGAAAGTCATCTACGCCCTGCGCGAGCGCCAGGACATCCCAAGCTGGTGGGATTTGCAACCCTACCACGGTTCGCCTGAAGACCTGGAGCGCATTCGCTCAGTGTATGTGCCGCTCTTGCCCAAGCCAGCCGTAGGAGTGCATAAACACATTGCGGCGCAACTGAACCTGCCCGCTGGCACCGTCTATCAAGCTATTAAAGTGCTGCGGGCCGAACTGAATCTGCCCCAATATAATCCGCCCGAAGAGCAGGAACCCGCTGTAGAAACGCCCTGAGCCGGGCAGAACAGCAGCGGCCACGAGGCTGCCAAGCGCTATTTCTGACAGTCGGCGGAGCGCTCGCGCCCCGAGCATGCGCCGAAAGTACATAAATGGTGTACAATAGCGCTTGACAGCGGCCTGAGAACGTGATAGGCTGGAAAAAACCGCCTCTCGTGTGCGTCTTCATGTATATCTCGTGGGCATGGTGTCTTCCCGCAGGAAGAAAGGGGTAGCCAGAGAATGGCCGTTGAGCGAACTGAGCATCCACATATCATTCGCGACCCGGACGTTCTGGGCGGTGAGCCAATTATCGATGGTACGCGCACCAGCGTTCGGCATGTCGTCTTGTTGTATCGTGCCGGGCAAGAACCTGAAGAGATCGCGCGTACTTATCACCTCCTGCTTGGTGAGGTCTACGACGCCATCAGCTACTACTACGACCACGAAAACGAAATCTCGCGCTACATCATCTACGAAGGCGTACCCAAGCAATAGCGTCCGCGCGACGCCTCCCTGGCAGCATCCTCCAGGTCTGGCATACAATCTGCTATTTGGGGATTGTGCAAACGTGTTTTTATGCTCCAATCAACGATTGGCCTGGTAGCAATCACCCTCGAAGCGCGGCATAAGCAGATGCCCTTACGCCTGGCGCAAGATTGTCTACTTTAGAAACTTCTTGTAACTTCAAAACGTCGTAATGAGTAGAAGCTCCCGCGAGCACCATCAGGTTGGCTCATGGGCGCTTTGCTTCAGGAGTGCAACAAGAAGCGTTAGCAAGACGTATGGTGGTTATCGGCGGGGAGGGAATCGGCGCACACAACGTGGAACATCGAAGAGCCTCCAATGAAGGTGGCCCAGAAAAGCTGATCTGCCTGCTGATCACTACCAAACCAGATTCTCTGGCGTATTGAGGATGAACAGATAGCTCTTCCGGCTGAGAAATGTGAACCTGATAGGAGGTTTAAAATGATGCAATATCGCGATCTTTTGATTGATGCGTTAATGGATCAGAACTTTACTCTGGACGAGGCCGAGCAGCTTATCTCCCTGCGCGAGCGGCTGGAACACCAGCAGCAGCAGGAAGAAGCCTTCCGCAATTTCGCCCGCTGGCTGGTAAAACAGGGACGTTTGAGCGAGTTCGACGAAAAATAAGCGCGTGCGTTGCCTATTTGGAGGTCGGTGCGTCCCTCTCGCCCGTGCGTCGATGGATGTATCGGCCTCTCGCTTTGCAATCCCGGGTGATCGGTTGACGGAAGAAGGGAACACGACTATACTATCATCTGATTCTGAGCGTTATGATTTCCTGGCACTGCGGTCCCGCAGGCAGCACGCTCACTGCTAAGTTTCAGACATATGAGGGTGTCGTCTATGGCGCTCGGTGAAGAGCGATCAGTCAGATTTCCCAGCCGTGATCGGCAAGCCTATGCCCTGGAAGGAGTGCTGCATTTCCCGCTGGTCTCCAGGGTTGCCCCGCCCTGGCCGGTGGCTGTTCTCTGCCACCCCCAGCCCGCCAGCAGCGACATGAACGATTCGCTCACGTTCACTCTGTCGCGCGAATTGGCAAGTATGGGCGTCATGGCACTGCGCTTCAATTTTCGCGGCGTAGGCCGCAGCCAGGGCGAGCAAACCGATGGGCGCTTCGAGCCACTCGACCTTGCCGGAGCCGTCTCCTACGCGCTGCAACAGCCCGAGGCCAAACAAGAGAAGCTGGCCGTGATCGGCCACGCTTTTGGCTCATACGTCGCCTTGACCTATGCGCCCTTTGACCCGCGCGTGCGCACCGTAGTAGCCATCAGCCTCCCCCTCTTCAGGGTCAGCAAAGGCTTTGCCGAAAAGTTCGACCGTCCGAAACTTTTTGTAACTGGCGAATTTGATGAGATTTGTCCGCGACATAAGCTGGAGCCGTTTGTAGGAGCGTTACCTGGCCCAAAGGGACTGAAGATCGTGACCGGCGCCACGCATCTCATGCATGGCTATGAGAACGAGGCCAGCGGCGCTGTGACTACGTATATCAAACGCTGGGCCGATATGCCCGGCGTCTAATCGTGCCTGGCTCATAGGAAAGAACACCTGCGCAGAGGAACCATCCGTGCCAAGTAATCCGCAGAATCCTCTTATTGTGCAAAGTGATCGCTCTGTTTTGCTGGAAGTGGATCATCCCCTCCATACCGAAGCACGCGACGCGCTGGCGCAATTTGCCGAAATCGAAAAATCGCCCGAACATATCCACACCTATCGCATCTCGCCGCTCTCCCTCTGGAACGCTGCCGCCAGCGGGCTGACGCCGGAGCGTGTCATCGAACTGTTGACACAGTTTAGCAAATATGATCTTCCGGCCAACATCAAGGCCGATATTCACGACTATATGGGCCGCTATGGCCGCCTCAAGCTCTTCAAAGCGGGCGACCATCTGGTCCTTTCATCTCCCGATACAGCGCTGATCACCGAAATTGCGCACCACAAGCGCATGGAACCGTATCTTTTGCAGCAAACCGACGCGCACACGCTGGAGGTTGATCCGGCGCGGCGCGGCCATGTGAAGCAGGCGCTCATTCACATTGGCTTCCCGGCAGAAGACCTGGCAGGCTATACCGAGGGCACACTCCTGCCCATCGACCTGCGCAGCACCACCGCCAGCAACCACCCGTTCAGCCTGCGCGCCTATCAGGAAGCCTCCGTCAGTGCCTTTCACCTCGACGGCAGCGTCAGCGGCGGCTGCGGAGTCATCGTCTTGCCCTGCGGCGCAGGCAAGACCATGGTCGGCATCGGCCTGATCTCCACCCTCAAGCGCAGCACCCTTATCCTGACGCCCAACACCGTGGCCGTGCGCCAGTGGATCAACGAATTGTGCGACAAGACCACCATCCAGCCCGATCAGATCGGCGAATATACCGGCGAGCGCAAAGAGATTCGCCCCATCACTGTCAGCACCTACCAGATTTTGACCTATCGCCCCAGCGAAGACAGCGACTTTCCGCACTTCACCCTGTTTACCGGCCAGGATTGGGGCCTGATTATCTATGACGAGGTGCATCTGCTGCCCGCGCCGGTCTTCCGCATCACCGCCGAAATCCAGGCGCGCCGCCGCCTGGGACTGACAGCGACGCTGGTGCGCGAAGATGGCCGCGAGGCCGATGTCTTTGGGCTGATCGGCCCCAAGCGCTATGACGTGCCCTGGCGCGAGCTGGAACGCCAGGGCTGGATTGCCACCGCCGAATGCCACGAAATCCGCGTCAGTCTCAACCAGGAAGAGCGGCTGGATTACGCGGTGGCCGAAGAACGCGAAAAGTATCGCATCGCCGCCGAGAATCCCATCAAGCTCGACGTGGTGCAGCAACTGCTCGAAAAACATCAGGATGACCAAATCTTGATTATCGGCCAATACATCGACCAACTGAAGACGCTAGCCGACTTGCTGAACGCGCCACTCCTCACGGGGCGCACCGCCAACAGCCAGCGCGAGAAACTGTACGAACGCTTCCGGCGCGGCGAACTCAAGCGCCTGGTCGTCAGCAAAGTCGCCAATTTTGCAATTGACCTGCCCGATGCCAACGTTGCCATCCAGGTATCCGGCACCTTCGGCTCGCGCCAGGAAGAAGCGCAGCGGCTGGGGCGCATCCTGCGTCCTAAAACCGATGGCAGCTTTGCCTATTTCTACACAATTGTCACCCGCGACACTCGCGACCAGGATTTTTCAGCCAACCGGCAGCTTTTCCTCACCGAGCAAGGTTATCGCTACCTGATCGAAGATGGCGAACAGCTTTTATCGGCAGGCATTGCCGCCAGCGCGCCCAGCGGCAGCGGGCAACCCTCGTAACGCAGCCAAAAGTAATCCGGTCCGAATCTCCCCGTGCTATAATCTGTGCGCTGAAGCCGTGTGCATCCCTCCTTTTAGAACAACCTGGCAGATGCTTAAAACGTGGGATACAACTCTCAATCCACGGGAGGATACAGAATGAAAATCATCATCCTGGGCTGCGGGCGCGTTGGTTCGACCCTGGCGCTGATGATGGATCGTGCCGGCCATACCGTTACTGTCATTGATTACAATTCCAATGCATTCCAACGCCTGGAGAGCAGTTTCGGCGGGCAAACGGTGATGGGTGACGGCATCGATGAAGACGTGCTGCGCCGCGCTGGCATTGAAAAAGCCGATGTGTTTGTCGCCACCACCAACGGCGACAACCGCAATATTATGGCAAGCCAGATTGCCAAGAAACTCTTTGCGGTCCCTGCGGTCATTTGCAGGATTTACGACCCCATCAGAACCGAGGTCTATCAAAAGCTGGACCTGGAGGTCATCTGCCCAACCATCGTGGGCGCTGACCTGTTCCGCAAAGCCATCGAAAAGCGAGTCGAACCTTCAACAACCAACGCGGCGCCAAGAGTCCGCTAGGAGGATACGTATGTATATCATCGTTGGCGGCGGCGGCCAGATTGGATATTATGTGACCAAAGGACTGCTGACCCAGGGGCACGAGGTGCTTCTGTTGGATAAAGACGCCCGGCGTGTTCACACGCTCTCCGAAGAGTTGGGGTCGGCTGTCTTGCGCGGTGACGCCTGCGAGGCGCGCACGCTGGATGAAGTGGGGTGCAGCCGCGCCGACATTATCATTGCCGTCACCGGCGATGACGAAGATAACCTCGTCATCTGCCAGATGGCAAAAGAACGCTTCAACGTGCGCAAGACCATCGCCCGCGTCAACAACCCCAAGAATGAACACCTCTTCGCCAAGCTGGGCATCGATATTACCGTCAGCCCGACCAAGACCATTCTGCGCTTGATCGAAGCCGAAATCCCGCATCACAGCATCATCTCGCTGATGACGCTGCGCCGTGCCGACCTGGAGTTTGTGGAAGTCAGCGTCCCGGCGCAATCTCCCGCCCTTGGCAAGACGCTGGCAGCCCTCAAGCTGCCGGGCGAGTGCAATATCGTCTTGATCGTGCGTGGGCAAGAATACATTGTGCCCAGCGGCGAAAGCGTCATTCAAGCCGAAGATCAAATCTTCGCCCTGGTCAAAGGCGTCGGCGAAACCGCGCTCCGCGACGCCATTTTGGGCGCAGCCAGAGGTTAACCACAGCAACGTTGTCACTGGCCTGTTAGCGAAACCGCCAGCAGGCCAGCACGCCTGAGCCTGTTCACCCGGCATTCACCTCTTTCCCTTCCCCTTTTACCTTCCCCTTTTACACTATACCCAAAGTCATTGCATCGTAGTTCAGACGGTCCCCTGAGCCGCTCGAGAACACTTCAATGCAAACGGGGAAACGTATCACATTTCGCTTTATCACACCTCGCATTATTGGTCAGAGACAGCTTTTTCACCAGCGCGGGCAGGCGAAGCCCGCGCTGGCGGCGCTGGTGCTGGCGCTGAGCGTCTTGCTCATCGGCTGCACCGTCAACCAGAGCGATCTTCAACGCGACCCCTTTATGCGCGACATGATGAGCCTGCAAAATCAGGTCGACCAGCCGCACAAGATGGGCCAGTCCTTCGATGTGGGCAACACCCGCTGGAAGATCAGCGCGGCGCACGCCGCGCTCTCGCTGCGCCTGGGCAGCAAGATGGTCAAGGCCAGAGGCAAGTTCGTCGTCATCGACTTCACCTTCACCAATACCACCGATCAGCCGCAGCATCCCACCGCCGCTATGCTTCAAATCGAAGATGGACAACTCGCCACCTATAAGAGCAACGCAGAGGCCACCGCGCTGCTCGCCGCCTGGCAGAAGACGCCCAATTTTCTGAAAGATACCTTCCAGCCCAATAAAGCTGTTGCTTGCTCACTGGTTTTTGATCTGCCTGTGGATACCAGCGGCCTGACGCTGGAGTTCCAATCCTTTCCCACGCAGGACAACACGCCAGATGGCATGTAACCAAAGGAGCCGCTTATGTTTGAGACGATCTATGTTCCTGTCGATAATTCTGATTATTCCAATGCCTCCGTCGATGTCGCCATCGAACTGGCCCGCGCCTTTGGCTCGCATCTGGTTGGCAGTCACGTCTATGCCGCACGCATGCACGACTACCGCTTCAAGCAAATGGAATACACGCTGCCCGAAGAGTATCAGGATGAGAGCGAACTGGAGCGCCAGCGCAAGATTCACGATACGCTCATCACGCGCGGGCTGCGTCTCATCTCCGACTCGTACCTCGATGTGATGGAGGCCCGCTGCGCCAGCGCGCAGCTTCCCTTCCAGCCGAAAACCTTCGACGGGCAAAACTGGCAGGAACTGGTCAAAGACATCGAGGAAAGCCGCTATGATCTCGTGATCATGGGCGCGCTGGGCATGGGCGCGGTGAAAGAAAGCCAGATCGGCAGCGTCTGCGAGCGCGTGCTGCGCCGCATCCGCGCCGACACCCTGGTCATCAAAGACACGCGCCCCCTCGGCGAGCAGCGCGACGGAACGATAGCCGTCGCCATCGACGGCAGCCCGCAGTCCTTCGGCGGCCTGAAAATCGCTCTCGAACTGGGCCGCGCCCTCAACCGCCCCGTCGAGGCGATTGCCGTCTACGACCCCTATCTGCACTATTCCGTCTTCAACAGCATCGTAGACGTGCTCTCTCAGGAGGCGTCGAAGGTCTTCCGCTTCAAAGAACAGGAGCAGCTGCACGAAGAGATCATCGATACCGGCCTGGCGAAAATCTATGAATCGCACCTGCAAATCGCGAAGACCGTCGCCGCCGAAGAGGGCGTCGACCTCAAGGTCACGCTGATGGATGGCAAAGCCTGGGACAAAATCCTTCAGTGGACACGCCGCGAGCGGCCCTGGCTGCTGGTGCTGGGCCGTATCGGCGTCCACAGCGCCCAGGATATGGACATCGGCAGCAACAGCCATGCGTTGCTTCAGCAGGTGCCCTGCAACGTGCTGATGTGCAGCAGCACCCACGTGCCGCAGATCGATATTCGCGCCGAAGCGACGATTACCTGGACGCCCGAAGCCCGCGCCCGCATGGAATGCGTGCCCGTCTTTGTGCGCGGCATCGCGCGCACCGCCATTCATCGCTACGCCATGGAGCGCGGGCATTCAGTCATCTCCAACAGCATTGTCGATGATGCCGTCAGGGATATTCTGCCGGAATCCGCCGCCCGCGCCATGGGCGTGGCCGCCAAACAGCTTGCCATCGCAGAACAGACTCAGAGCGTCGAGCAAGACATCACCTATATCTGCGGCGAATGCGGCTATGCCGCCCGCAACGTGCTGCCTGTCGCCTGCCCGGTCTGCCACTCCGGTCCCGCGCGCTTCACCCTGATTGATAAGCAGCTTATCGAGACAACCGCCGCGCAAGAAGGGCCGCTCTCTGAAGAAGAAAGCTTCGATGGCGTCAAAGTCAAATGGACCGAAGACGCCAAGAAACTGCTCTGGACGATGACCGACGCCTACGCGCGCCGTCGGGCCAAAGCGCGCATCGAAAAGATGGCGCGGGTCCAGCGTCTGCCCGCCGTCACCGTCGATTTCGCCAGCCCCATCGTGCAGGAAACCATTGGCGACCTCAGCGCGCTGCACACCAACGCGCCGCTGGCGCTCGCGCCCAACGACCAGGACGCGCCAGAAGCGGAGGCAGCAGAAACCGCCGCCGCGCCCGTCACCTGGACACCCGAAGCGCAGCGGCGGCTGGCGCTTGTTCCCGAAGGCTATATGCGCGAAATGACCGAAGACATCATTCTTCGTCACGCGGGCGAACAGCAGGCCAGCGAGATTACCCTGGCAATTACTGAAGCGGGTATCGAAATCGCCAAAGGCGAGATGGTCAAAATGGTCGAGGCCAAGCTGGCCCGCCAGCAGAAGAAAGCGCTGAAAGAGTCGGCAAATAACGCGGCGCATGGCGTCGCCAATGGCTCCGGCTTCGGTTCCTGTCCCGTCCCGCACAACAGCACTCCTGACGGCATGAACGGCTCGGCCTTCTGCCCCGTCCCGCATGGCGAGATTTCAGAGCAGGCAATGGACGACGGCCAGCCCGCGTTCACCGAAGCCGCGCGCGAGCATATCGACACCCTGGCGCAGCGATCCGAAAACAGCGGCAAAGCCACGGCGGAGCGCGCCACCGAACTGGTGGAAAACCTGTCCGTCCAGCGCGCCGAACGCAAAGGGCTGAACGAAGTGACACCAGAGTTCATTGCCCAGATGGGCAAAAAGCTCGGCTACGGCCATCCGGCCAGCGAAAAAACCTACACACTTGATTTCGTCTGGACGACAGAGGCGCTGGCAAAGCTGGAAGAAGTGCCTGACTTCTGCCGCGAACTGACGCGCTGGCGCGTCGAGTGGACTGCCTATAAGAAAAACCTGGGCCGCCTGATTACCCCTGAAGCGATGGATGTCAAGTATGGCCTCTGGGGCGAAGTATCCGAACATATCCGCGAGCGCCAGGGGCCGCGCCTACCCTGGACCAGCGAGGCCGAGCGTCGGCTAGAAAAGGTGCCCGACTTTGTGAAGGGCCAGGTTATCCAATCGGTGGAAGGCAACGCCCGCCAGATGGGTGCTGCCGAAGTCACCGACGCGGTGTTGGACCGTGTCATCGAGAAGTGGCGTACCACCGGCGATTTCCACGAGGGGCAATATGGCTATAAGTGATCTCGCCGCCACCGATGCGCAGCAGCGCAGCGCGCCCACAGCACAACCTATTGCCCGGCTCACCGACGTTGGCCTTGTCTTTCGTGATGGCATCCGCGCGCTGGACCACTTCAATCTGACGGTGCTCCCTGGCGACTGCATGGGCGTGCTGGGGCCAAATGGCGCGGGCAAGACCAGCCTGCTGCGCCTGCTGGCGGGCCTGGCGCAGCCCAGCGCGGGCCAGATCGAACTCTTCGGCATGCCTGCGCGTCACCAGGGCATCGTCGCGCGCCGCCGCATCGGTTATGTCTCGCAGCAAAGCGGCATCGATCAGTATCTCACTGGGCAGGGGAATCTCTTGCTTGCCGGGCGGCTGCACGGCCAGAGCGGCGGCGACTTGCACAAACGCACCGAGTTACTGCTTGACCTCGTGGGGCTGCGCAACCACGCGCGCCGCCAGGCCGCGCAGTATTCCGGCGGAATGCGGCGGCGGCTGGCGCTGGCGTGCAGTCTGATCCACCAGCCCGACCTGCTGCTGCTGGATGAACCAACCACCGGGCTGGACACCTCCGGCAAAGCCGCCCTCTGGAAGCATTTGCTCATGCTCCAGCAAGCCGGACTGACGATCATCGCCACCAGCCACGACACACAGGAGATCGAGCGCTATTGCAGCCGGGTCGCCCTCATAGATCGCGGGCGGCTGGTCATGGAAGGTACGCCAGCCGCCCTCAAGGCGCAGATTCAGGGCGACCTGCTCACGCTGGCGTTCAGCGAAGCGCCGCAGGCCAGCAAAGCGCTGGCTCTGCTGCAACACGAGTCATACATCCGCTCAGCCATGCCCGGCGAAGCTGAGACGCAGGTATACCTGGAAGCGCCCGATGGCCCAGCCGCCATTCCGCAGATCACGCGCCTGCTCGAAGCATCAGGCGTAGTGCTGCGCAGGCTGACACTTAGCCGCCCCACACTGGAGGACGTGTTCTTCCGCGCCACCGGCACACCCTTATCCGACAGCGAGCGCCCATCCGTCGCACCTACCGAGGTTTTAGCACAAAAGTCACGACATCGTTCGCCATTCCGGCGGCGCAGCCAGCAGGAGGTGCAGTCATGAGCCAATCGAGCAGCTTCACTAACGCAACCTTCTGGCTCTTTTGCCGGGCCTGGCAAAAAACCCTACGCCTGCCGTTGGTGTTGGCGCTCGTGCTGGCCCTGCCCGCCGTCACGCTCTGGCTGCTCAGCCAGATATTCGCGAGCATCCATCAGACGCCGGGCTTTTCGGCCATGCAATCGCTGAGCTTCTTTGCGCCCGGCATGCTCGTAATCGCCGCGCTCTTTGGCTCATCCTTCGCGGGCATCGGCCTGCTGGGCGACCACGACTCCGGCGTTCTGGAGCGCCTGACCGCCGCGCCTATTCATCGCAGCGCCATTTTGCTGGGCAAAGCGCTGGCCGACGGCTCGCGCACGCTGCTGCAAGCGCTGACCCTGCTCATCTTGCTGGCAGCGCTGCACACGCCTATAGATGGCGGGCCGCTCGATCTGCTGAGCTTGCTGGCGCTGCTGGCAGTCTTCAGCCTCGCCTTCGCGGGACTGTCCTATCTGATCGCGCTGCTCACCAGCAGCACCGAAGCCTTGATGCTGATCGAGATGTTTCTCTTCCTGCTGCTGCTTTTTGGCAGCAATGCCCTGCTGCCGGATAGCCTGCTGCCGGGCTGGATGAGCATCGTCTCACTTGTCAACCCGGTCAGCCACACAGTATCGCTGGCGCGCCAGCTTCTGGCGGGCACGGCTGAGCCGCTGACCTATAGCCTGACCATTGGAGCGCTTGCGCTGCTGGCAAGCCTGGGGATAAGCGCAGCGGCGCTCAAGATCAAACACATCACCTGAGAGTGAAAGGACGAGAAGGGGCCGCAAGCCATGCCTGTGCCGAACCTGGGACCGTACCCAATCAACTTTCCGTTCTTCCTGCCTAATGGCTATACCATCGGCATTGTCATGCAGTTTCACATCTTGCTGGTGGCCTTCATCATGGGCGCTGCCATCATCATGACCGTCAGCGGCAGCGTTCCCCCCAAACGCCAGAGCAAACCCTGGGAGCGCTTCACCAGAACCTTCGCCTGGTTTCTGGCGCAAACCTATTCGTTTGGCGCGACCCTGGCCGTCTTTGGGCTGGTCTTCATGTTCGGGCTGTATCCGCGCCTCATGGCAATCATGGCAAGCCTCTTCTTCGCTCCTCTGCTCGCTATCTTCGCCGCCTGGATCATCATGACCATCTCGATTGTCGGCTACGCCTACCTCTGGCCCAAACGCGAGGGGCATCGCGCCATGCATCAATCGCTGATTATCATCTATTCCCTGGCCGAAACCGTCTTTATCATCCTGATCAGCATGTGGACTTCCTATCTGCTCACGCCCAACGGACGCGACGCCGTGAAGGCAGCGTTTAATCCCACCTGGGGGCCAGAACTCTTTCATCGGCTGGTCGGCAACGTCTCCTACGCCGGGTTTCTGATCGCCGCCTGGGGTGGCTGGCGCGCCTGGCGCAAACGCCGACGCGCCAGCTCGCTGGACAAAGCCTATTACCACTGGGTCGCGCACTTTGGCTTCCTGTGGGGCATCGGCTTCGAGATGTTGCAGCCGCTGGTAGGCTATTTCTATGTGCTGAGCATTCAGGCGGGTAATTACACCACCTACTACCGCATGATGCTGGGCGACAAAGCCTGGGCCTGGGTGCTTCAGATCGCGCTCGTCGGCCTGACCTTCTTCCTGAGCGACCTGTACATGTGGCTGAGTATCCGGCGCGGCATCATCGAGCGCCAGGGCGTGCAGGCGCTAACACGTCTGCGCGTCGAGGCTGGCGTCGCCGCGCCCGCGCCGGAAGAAATCCGCACCTACAGCACCTTGAAGCAGGTCATGCATCTTGGCAGGCGCGAGGGCCAGCCCACCGAACGCGAACGTGTGATGCGCCTGTGGTGCAGTGCCGCGCTTCTGGCGCTGGCTATCCTCGCCGTGCTGGCAATCATTCCGGAACAGGTCCCCGTGGTGGGTTCCATGACGGTGAAATATATCTGTCTGATTGGCTTTGTCGCGCTGACCCTCCTGACGCTGCCCATCTACTGGCGGCAATCAAAGCGCTGGACCTGGGGCAACATGGGCTGGGGCGCGCAGTGGACGCTGGTCAGCCTGGGCTTCGTGCTGATCTTGCTCATGATCGTCATGGGCGGCATTCGCTACAGCAACCCGCAAACCGGCATCATCAACGGCAGCATGCCGCTGCCCTCGCTTCAAGTGCAGCCATCGCGTTAACAACGTTCAGGCGCTCGGGTGCGAGCGCTGCATTCGATCAAGAAGGTGAACCAGCATGACCAACGTCGTCATCGAACCGGAAGCCTGGGTGGGCTGGGGCATCGTCATTCTGCTGCTCTCGGTCTTCATCCTGGTTCCGCTCATCATTATGATTGTCCAGCTTCCCAAATTGTGGCGCAACCGCCGCTACGCCCTGTTCTCGCTGTTCAGCTTCATCTGGTTGTTCAGCGTCTTTAGCATCCTGATTTCCGTCGTGCCCATGTTCATCGCCATCAAGATACCCTATCCCTGAAGGAGCAGCCCATGAACGAAAAAATCTCCAGGCGCAGATTGTTTATTGCGGGAAACGCCGCCATCCAGGGGACGCTGGCGGTACTGGTGGGCGCTCCGGTGATTGGCTATGTCCTGGGGGCCATCTTTGCCCCTCAGCCAACTGCCTGGGTGAAGGTTGCCCCCATCGACAGCATTCCCCCGAATCAGCCGACGGAGTTCGCCATCAACGCGCCCATCGTCGGCGCGGGGCAAGACACCGCGCGGCCTGTCGGGGTCTTTGTCCTGAAATCCGGCAATCAGCTTTTCGCCTTTTATAACGCCTGCACCCATATGGGCTGCCCCGTCCAGTGGATTGGCTATCAGCAGTTGTATAAGTGCCCCTGCCATGGCGGGGTCTATGACCGGCTGGGGCGCGTCATCAACGGGCCGCCGCCTTACGCGCTGCGCCAGTTCCAGCACAAAATCGTCAACGGCGACCTCTATGTCTACGTCGATGTTTTGGACTAGCAGACAAACATCTGCTGCCAGACTGGCGCGGCAATCCTGGAGCAGCCGGTGAAAGGAGGATTGACATGAAAACGCTCCGGCCCAAGGGCGTCAATATCATCAGTCGCAGCGGCCAGTTCATCTACGACTGGCTGGATGAGCGCTACCCGCTCAGCGCGTTTCTCAATCGCCTGCTCTCCGACCCGGTGCCCAAGCGCTTTGGCTGGCTCTATACGCTCGGCGGGGCAATCGTCCTCCTGACACTGACGCAGATCACCACCGGCATCATGCTGCTCTTCAACTACGTCCCCGACTGGAACCAGGCGTATAGCAGCCTGCAAGCCATCAACTATACCGTGCCCTTTGGCAACTGGATTCGCGGCTACCATTATTGGAACGCCTACATGCTCGTCTTCCTGGTGGGCCTGCATATGGCGCGCACCTATTTTTCCAGCGCCTACAAACGCCCGCGCGAACTCACCTGGGTAGCAGGCGTCTTCCTGTTTATCTTGATGACCGCCACCGCCTATACCGGGGCCTGCCTGCGCATGGACCAGACCGGCTTCTACACCTTTATGGTTGGCGAACACATCATGGGCTGGACCCCCATTGTCGGCCTCTGGTTCAAAGAAATCTGGCTCGGCAGTGACCGCATCAATCCCGCTTCGCTGACGCGCACCTTCGCCCTGCACGTGTGGGTCTTACCGGCAGCGCTGCTGGGGATGATCTTCGTGCATGTGCTCTTCATTGTCCTTCAGGGGCAATATGGCTCCTGGCTCAACTATCGCAGGCGGCGCAGAGAGCACCTGGCCGACACCCTCACCATGGAAGGCGACGAGTTCAACTCTCATCTGAAGGTGCAGGAAGAGGTCAACGACCCCAAAAGCCGCAAGCGCGACGTGCCCGACGACACCGACTTCTTCTTCCCGCAGCACTCGTTCCGCGAGGGCATGATCACGCTGGTCTGCTTCCTGGTGATCGTCTTGCTCACGCTCACCGCCTTTCCCACGCTGGACCCGCCCGCCAACGCAGCAACCCACACCTTTATTCCGCTGCCCGAATGGTTCATGCTGCCCGCCGATCAGATGCTGCCATACCTGCCCGCCTGGATGATTCCCTTGCTGCCGGTCATCTTCGGCATCTTCATCACCTATTTGATTCTCTTGCCCTTTGTAGACCGTCACCCATCGATGAATATTTTCAAACGTCCCGTGGCGCTGGTCACCGGCCTGATCGTCGCTTTCACCATTTTTACCCTGCTGCTCTTGGCAATTTATCGCATCGAAAACTTCCCAACCCAATAGCAGCGAGCGCGGAGGTGCAGTATGGTTCTTGCAGATGGCATCTTCTCCTTCTGGGGAAGCCAGTTGATGATTGGGATCATCGCTGAATCGCACATCCTGATTGCCGCCGGTCTGACCGGCCTCATCTTTATCTCCGTTGCCACCGAAACGGTCTACTACTTCACCGGAGATAAACGCTGGGACCGCTTTTCGCACGGCATTGCCAAAGTGCAGGTCATCACCTTCGCGCCAGGCAGCTTCATTGCCATCATGTTTATCCTGGTGCTGATGATGCTCTGGCCGCTCTTTTGGACCACCCTCTTTCGCATCACCTTCTGGCCCTTCGTCATGGAAGCGCTGTCGTTCGTGCTCTATATCCTCTATCTCTATACCTGGTACTACACCTGGAATACCCTCAAAGGGTATCGCGCGCTGCATCTCTCGCTGGGCTACCTGTTGATGTTTGTCGCCTGGTCGCAGCAGTTCATGGTCGATATCGTCGCCTCCTATATGCTCACGCCCACAGAGCCGACCAGCCTGCAATCCATCATCTTCAACCCGACCGATATTGTCCTCGACTTTCACCGCGTCGTTGGCGACATCTCCTATGGGGGCTTTCTCATCGGCGCGTACGCCTCCTGGCGCTTCCTGCGCGCCCGTTCACTGCAAGACAAAGCCTATTGGGATTTTATCGGCGGCCTGGGGCTGCTCTTTGGCATCGGCCTGATGATGCTGCAACCCTTCATCGGCTGGCAATATGCTCAGTTGATTCGCAACAGTTCCCCCAGCGCCTTCTATCGCATCATGGGTGGCGGCACGCGCTCCTTTCTTTTCTTGATTCAAGTCATCTTATTGACGGCGCTGTTCTTTTTCAGCGCTCTCTACATCACGGCCCAGATGCGCAAGGCCAGATCAAAGTATCGGCGAGCGGCAGCGCTGCTCATGCTTATGTTACTCTTTTTCGGGGCCTGGCTCTGCCTGCCGCCTCACTGGAGTCCAAACCTGCTGGGCCTGGACCTCGGCTTTCTGGGGCAACTTGGGCTAATGAACCCCTGGAAATATCTGGCGCTGGCGGGCCTCACCCTCAGTGGCTTCCTGATGTTCCTCAGCTACCTGGGGTCCATTCAATCAGGCTTGAAGTGGGGCGCGCGCGGCATCATCCCCCATGTCGTATTGCTCATCCTGGGGCTGCTGGTGGTTGGCATGATGTTTGACATGGGATTGATACGCGAAGAGTCGCGCCGCCCGTTCCTCATCTATGGGCGCATGTATATTCAACCCCAAACGCCGGATATGGTGCCGACCAACGAGTACGCGCCCCCCACACGTAATATTCAAGACATCCCCTAGAAGGAGCCGGTTGATATGCGCGCTCGCATTCACACATCCAGCCCAGCCGCCCGGCGACGGCTTCAGCTTCTCAGCGTGCTTGTGCCCATCCTGGCGCTGGCGGCCTGCGGCGGCAACAGCGGCGCGGGCTGGGGGCCAGGCAGCACCGCAGGCAACAGCAGCACTAACCACATCGTCCAACAGGGCGGGCTGATTATCTTCGCCGCGCCGACGCTGCAACAGGTCTTGCCCGCGCTCACCGCGGCCTTCTTCAAAGCGCGCCATCTCGCCATCCCCTATACGTTCAATTTCTCCGGTGACCAGGTCAACGCCAACACCGCCAATACCCTGGCCGATGCCGACCTGCTTATCGTGGATAACAAACAGACGCTCATTGACGCGCGCAACCTCGGCTTTGCGCGCAGCACGGGCACGCCACTGGCAACCGATACGCTCAGCGTGATCTTGCCAGCCAGCAATCCAGGCAAGATACATACACTCCAAGACCTCGCCCGGCCAGGGCTGCGCTATCTGGGCGTCTCGCCTGAGGATGGCCTGAGCGCGCAAGTTCAAGCCACGCTTGAAAGCATGATCCTCGACCCCGCTTTCGGGCCAGATTACTCTGCGCGCGTCTATGGCAATCTCTATCAAAACTACACCGACGGCCCCGCTGCCACGCAGGCGTTGATGGCATCTCCACCGCCAGGCGACTTTTCCATTGTCTACCACACCAACTTCCTCGACGCGCAGCGCCAGCACACCAGCGCGCTGCGCGAGCTTCCCATTCCTTCCCAATTCAATCCACCCCTTGACATGCTGGCCGCACTTGCCAGCCAGGCCAACAATCCTGGCCTCTCCCAGCAGTTTATTGATTTCATGCGCTCCGCGCAAAGCCAGATGATCTGGAAGCAATACGGCTTCCAGCCCCCAACATAGCTCGGCAGCACACGCCCCAGTTGACAGGAAAGCACCGGCCAGGTATAGTAGCAGCGCCTGGCCGATTCCTTTTGTCCAATCGGCGGCAGCACGAGCGCAGGCCACGAGAAATACAGCATTTTGCCGATGCGTTGCTGAGGCAAAACAGGCGATACTGTAAGCGCGAAAGACCCGCGAAGCCTGATCGCAGCACAGAGTAGATGAGAGACAGAAGCGATCAGCATAGCCTGGCAGGCGCAAGCGAGCCATCGGCCAGGGCAGCCCACACAGCCTGGTGGGAGAAGGAAGGGAGCGTATGCAAGCATCGCCCAACCGCATCGGCAAATATGAGCTTATCAGCCGATTAGGGCGTGGAGGCATGGGTGAGGTCTACAAAGCCTTTCATCCCCAACTCCAACGCTATGTTGCCATCAAAGTCTTATTAACCAACAGTGAAACCGACCCCGAATTTATTGCCCGCTTTCAAAATGAAGCCCTGGCCGTGGCGCGCCTGCGCCATCCCAACATCGTGCAGGTCTTCGATTTTGACATCGAGGGCGACAAGCCCTATATGGTCATGGAATTTTTGGAGGGCGAAACGCTGGCGCAGCGCATGACGCGCTACCACCGCGACGGGCACGTCGCCCCCACCGAAGAGGTGGTGCGCCTCTTCCAGCAGCTTTGTGCGGCGGTTGACTACGCCCATAAGCAGGGCATGCTGCACCGCGACATCAAGCCCGCCAACGTCATCATCAACCCTCAAGGGGATGCCGTCCTCACCGATTTTGGGCTTGCCAAGATCAGCGGCGTCTCTGGCCTCACCGCCAGCGGGTCCGTCATGGGCACGCCCCACTACATGTCGCCGGAGCAAGGCCAGGGTCAGGCCATGGACGCCCGCAGCGATGTCTATTCGCTCAGCATCATGCTCTATGAGATGCTGGCCGGAAAGCTGCCCTTCGACGCCGATACCCCTGTGGGCGTCATCATGCAGCACATCATGGCGACGCCGCCCCCTATCGAGCAAGCCAACCCGGCGGTGCCCAGCGCGCTGGCTCAGGTGGCGCTGGTGGGCATGGCGAAACAGCCCGAGGAGCGCTTCCGCAGCGCGGGCGCCATGGGTGCGGCCATCGCCTCAGCAGTCAACGCGCCGCCCATGCGCATCAGCACCGCAGCCCCTGCCGACCCCCTGGCAACCTTCAGCGCGAATCCAGACCTGGCCCCAACCAAACTGGCTGAAAAGCCAGGAACTCCAGCGCAGCAGGCCACTGGCGGCAACATTGGCTCACCCCCTGCCGGATTCATGGGCAGTCCTCCGGCGGGCGCGCGTCCTGCCGCGCCTGGGCAGCTTGCGCCAGGCAGCGAGCAGCCACGCCGCAAACCCGGCAACTCGCTGGGCCGTTACGCGGTGATTGGCATCATCCTGCTGCTCATCATTATCGGCGGAGGCATCTTGCTGATCGCCCTGGGCAACAAAACCACCCCCCAGACTAACCTCAATCCCGCAGCAAGCAACATCGGCTCCGTCACGTTTTCGGACAGCGACCCCAACGACTTCAGCCATCCCGCCAACACGTTGCAAGCCACGTTCAGCAACATGCGACAGCCGACTGGTGGCTCGACGTATTTCGCCTGGCTCTGCGATTCCGGCAGCAGCACTTGCGCGCTGGTGGGGGCTGTGCTGGTGCAAAGAAACGGCAGCGCCACCTTGAAAGACTCGCAGGCAAACAACCTGCTAGGCGTCAGCAATCTAGCTAAGTTGGCAACCAACCTCACCTTCGAGATCACCCAGGAGCAGACCGAATCGTCATCCCCACCGTCTAAGCCGTCGCAAAACGTCATCTACTCCGGCCAGATTGTCAGCAACGTCTTGCTACATATTCGCCATCAACTGGCGGCCTTCCCCAACAAAGGCGAACTCTTCCCCGGCAACACCACTGCCCTGGACACCGGTCTGGGCGTGGACGCGACCTTGCTCAATCAACTGGCACAGCAGCTTCAAGCGGCCAGCACCCTCACCGACCAGCAAGTCGCGGCAGAAGAGATGCTGAACCTGATCGCGGGCAAAGCGGGGCAGAAGGACTGGAACCAGGACGGCCAGACCAGCATCGCCCAGGGAGATGATGGCTTTGGCATGGGTACCAACGCCACCGTCAACGCCAGCACGTGTTCCGGCCAGCAAAACAGCAGCTATTTGTCGCTCACCATGCAGCACGCCTGCCTTGCCGCCAAAGCCAGCGGCACAGCAAACCTGTCGAGCCTGTTTAACAAGATCAAAGCGGCAGGGGCCAATATCGCGGCGGCGCTCGCCACCGTGCAGACGATTGCCCAGAAAATCGCCCAGGCCACCAATGCTAACGCCTTCAGCCAGGGCGATGTCAACACGCTGGTGCAAACCGCCGATGCCATCCTCAACGGTGTCACCGGCGAAACCAGTCAGCAGGATGGCGCGCGGCAGATTTTGCTCTACAGCGAAGCGATGGCAACCATCACAGTCAACGCGGCCTAGCCCGCTGGTCCTATCAAAGCGCTCCAAACTGGGTGATTGATCGCACAGTCTGCTATAATGCACATCGGCGTAGCGATGCCATTATGCCGATGTGCCTGTCGCCCAGACATTGATGGAGACCAGCAGTATGGCCGAACGTGACCAACCCAATCGCCCTGCGGCAGACCAGGCCGCAGCAACCAATACAGAACAGCGCCCGGCAGGGTTCGTTGATGCCGACACCCTCATCACCCAGCCCAATCTGTTCTCGAACGAAGTCAAAATCGTTCAGGCTCCCGTTGTTGACATCGTGCCGCCCACTGCCGAAAGCAGCCTGACCGAATGCGCCCCGGCCTATCAAGAATACCTGCGGCTGACGGCCCATTCACGCTATACCATCACCTGCTTCCTGTCGGACCTGCGGCTGCTGGCCGAGTATCTGGGCAAAGACACCCCCATTGGCCGCATCTCCAACAACGACCTGACGCGCTGGCTGATGCACCTGCGCTGGGAGCGCGGCCAGCAGCCCGCGCCAAAAACGATGGCGCGGCGCGCAACGTTCCTGAAAAACTTCTTTGGCTGGCTTGCCAGCGAGAGCATCCTGCCAGAAAACGCCGCAGCCGGCATCGTCCTCACCCGGCCCTTGCCGCCGCTGCCAGAAATGCTCTATCCCGAAGAGATCGAGCGGCTCGAAGAGGCCGCAGCCGAAGACAGCCGCAGCCAATGCCTGGTCATCCTGCTGCTGCACGCGGGGCTGAAAAAAGAAGAGGTCATGGCCTTGCAACTGAGCCACTTCGACCTCAGCGACCCGGCCACCCCCACCGTCTCGGTACAATTCACCGATCAGATCAAACAGCGCAAACAGCGCACCCTGACCCTGCCGCCCGCCTTCAGCGAGGCGTTTCAACGCTATCTCAATAAATATCGGCCCCAGGGCAAAGTCTTTGAATGCACAGACCGCAACCTCAACTATATTCTGGCGCGGGCCGTGCGCAAGGCGCGCATCCAAAAGCGCGTCACGCTTCAGCTTCTGCGCGACACCTATGCCGTGCGCCAGCTTCAGGAGGGCTTGCCGCTGGACACGCTGCGCGAAAAGCTGGGGCTTTCTGAAGAAGCCTGGAAAGAAGCATCAGAAAAGTATCGCAAACTGATCGGCGCTGCCTAGCGCCTTCGACCTGCTACAAGCGGAGGACCACGCCCGCATGCCTATTTTGCCCAACCCGTCGCCAACCGCCCAACATCTCATCCCCCCACCGAGCAGACCGCGCGGGCGGCTGAGCGGCATCATGAACGCCGCCATTTCGGTGATCGCCCTGCTGATGATCTTCTTTTTAGGGTCGGGCTGGCTGACCAATGCCTCGTTCTTTCTGGCAACGCGCCAGACACAGTCGGGCATCGGCTCGCCGGGAGCGGCGCTCGACTTTCAGGGCTTTCGTGACCTCTGGCTGCGCAAATGGGGCAACCACCAGTTCACCACGCCCGACTCCAAAAAAATCATGCTCTCCGAAGCCAACGACTATCATATGAACGCCGCCGTCATCCAACTCACCGCCGATCAGGGCATGACCACCGACACCACTGTCAGCTATAAGTCTACCGACCAGGGCAACGTTGACTCCCTGCCCGACCAGGACATCATTCAGGCCATCACCGACGCGCAAGCCGCTGGCCTCACCCCCATCCTGAGCCTGAACGTGCTGTTGACCGCTAACCAGGGAACCTCCTCGCCAACACAGATCGGCAACCTCTGGTATAACGTACCCGGCCAGATTCCCATTAACAACAACACCACCTCAGATGCAGAACACCAATGGATCGACAGCTATACCACCTACGCGGTGCACTACGCGCAGATGTCCCAGAAATATCACCTGCCCTATTTTATTTTTGGCAACGATCTGGTCAATATGACCACCGATACCAACCTTACCGCCTCGGGAACGCGCGGCGCCACTGGCTCGCCTGGGGATAAGTTCACCTGCTCGGGCCGCCGCGACTGCGAATGGCGGCATGTTATCAACGCCATCAAAAGCGCGACCTATGTCGACTACCAGGGCAACCAGCAAACGGGCGGAAACTATCAAGGCAAGCTGATCTATGGCGCTTTCTGGGGCAGCGATCCCAGTGGCGGCAAAGCGCCACCTGAATTCGAGCATATTACCTGGTGGAACGCTGTTGATTTTCTGGGCGTCGATGCCGGTTTCCCACTGACCACCAATGTCGCCGATGTGCCGGTCACCACGCTGGTGGATGCCTGGCATGGTAAGAAAGATGACCTGCCCCTGGCAGGCCAGGGCGACATCGTTGGCCGCCTGGGCGGCATGTACGATAAGTTCAAAAAGCCCATCCTCTTCACCTCCGCGGGCTACAACAGCGCGCCCGGCGCTAATAACAGCCCTGGGAACACCACCCCCACCACACGCGACGACATCGAACAAGAGCACGACATGGAAGCCTTGCTTAAAGCCTTTCCTCAGCAGACCGCGCCCTGGTTCGCGGGCGTCATCTGGTCCTATGATGAGCCGAAATGGCCGCGCTCCTCGGTCAGCGGCTGGGCCACTTCAAGCTCGTGGGCAGGCGACACCGTGACCGGCACTGGTCCCAACGACGCCAAGCTGGCAGGCAAATTCCTGGCATCGTTCTACCAGCAGCGCCCCATCCAGGAGTAAGATTCGCTGCCGAGTGCTCAGACGCGAGGCGGGACCCATCAGCGTCAATCTGATGAGTCCCGCCTCGCTTTTTTTATATGCGCTGCTCCCCAAAGCGCTGGCGGCACGCTTCTTGAAGAAAGGAAGCGCCAGAACCCGGCAATGGACACTTGACGCCAGCGACCAGCAAATGAGGGTTTGAAGATACGAGCCAATGCTGCTATACTAGTAACCACGCACGCCTCACAGCACCAAGGGAACACCCTCAGACCGGGAAGCTGCGGGCGCCCCATCCCGGAATTAGACAAGGAGCAGATGCCATATGAAAGTCTATAAGGCTGAGCAGATTCGCAACGTTGCCCTTATCTCTCATGGCGGAGCAGGTAAAACCTCGTTGATGGATGTCGCACTGTATGACACTGGCGCTGTAACGCGAATAGGGAAGGTAGATGAGGGCACCTCGATTTCTGACTCTGACCCTGATGAAATCAAGCGCCGCATGTCGATCAATCTGACGGTCGTTCCGGTAGAATGGCGTGATAGCAAGATCAACTTCCTCGATACGCCGGGCTACGCCGACTTTGTGGGCGAAGTGAAAGCTGGCCTGCGCGTCTCCGATGCTGCGGTGGTGGTCGTCACGGCTGAAAAAGGCGTCGAAGTCGGCACCGAACTGGTCTGGAAATATGCCGACGAATTGAAGCTGCCCCGGCTCGTCTTCGTCAACAAGCTGGAGCGTGAAAATACCAGCTTTGGCCGCGCGCTGGAATCGCTTCAGGCGCA
Source organism: Ktedonobacterales bacterium (assembly GCA_035307385.1). Lineage (GTDB taxonomy): Bacteria > Chloroflexota > Ktedonobacteria > Ktedonobacterales > DATBGS01 > DATBHW01. The sequence continues at coordinate 99,650 of DATGID010000062.1, forward strand.
GTTCGGCAACAAAGTTGTTCCCCTCCAGGTCCCCATCGGCGAACAGGCAAACTTCAAAGGCGTGGTCAATCTCGTCACGCGCAAAGCCTATACCTTCGACGGCACGAAGGTACAAGAGGGGCCAGTTCCGGCTGATTTAGAGGCGCAAGTCACCCAATATCGCGAGCAGTTGATCGAATCGGCGGTTGAAAGCGACGACGACCTGATGAGCAAATATCTGGAAGGCGAAGAGCTTTCCCAGGCCGAAGTCGAGCGCGCCGTCAAAGCGGGCGCGTCCTCTGGCGCGCTGGTTCCGGTGCTGTGCGGCTCAGTTGCCAGGAACATTGGCGTGCAGACCCTGCTCGATTCTATCGTCGAGTTCCTACCCAGCGCCGCCGCAGCCCAGCAAAGCTTCACCGCCGAAGCCAACGGAAACGTGGCCGCCTTCGTCTACAAAACCACCGCCGACCCCACGCGCGGCTTGATTACGTACTTCCGCGTCTACAGCGGCTCGGTGAAACCAGATTCGCATGCCTGGAACGCCCGCACCAGCACGGATGAGCGTATCGGCCAGATTCTGCTGATGCGCGGCAAGATGCAGGAAGCCGCCACGGAAGTTCCGGCGGGCGACATCGCCGCCGTCGTCAAGCTGCAAAATACGCACACCAACGACACCCTCAGCGCCAAAGAAAAGGCGCTCACCCTGGCTCCCATCGCGTTTCCACCGCCAGCCTTCACCGCAGCCATCGCCCCCAAGACCAAAAGCGACCTGGACAAGATGGGAACGGCCTTAAGCCGCGTCGCCGAAGAAGACCCAACCATCCATATCACTCGCGACCAGGAGACCGCCGAAACGCTCATCTCCGGCATGGGCGAGTCGCACATCGACATCACCATCGAGCGTATGCAGCGCAAGTTTGGCGTCGAAGTCGAAAAGCACGATCAGCGCGTCCCCTATCGCGAAACCATTCGCAAGCATGCCCGCGCCCAGGGCCGCCACAAACGGCAAAGCGGCGGGCACGGCCAGTTTGGCGATGTCTGGCTGGAGATCGACCCCTTGCCAGCAGGCAGCGACAAACCCCTTGAATTTGAAAACAAGATCGTGGGCGGCGTCGTCCCGAAAGAATATGTCCCCGGCGTCGAAAAAGGCGTGCGCGAAGCGCTCAAGCAAGGCTTTGTCGCGGGCTACCCGATGATTGGCATCCGAGTTGCCCTGGTCGATGGCAGCTACCACCCGGTAGACTCGTCCTCCCAGGCGTTTGAAGTGGCCGCCTCGCTGGGCATGAAAAATGCCGTGCCGCTCGCCACCCCAACGCTGCTAGAGCCGATCATGAACGCCACCATCGTCGTGCCCGATGGCAACATGGGCGACGTGATGAGCGACCTGACCACCAAACGCGCGCGCATCCTGGGCATGGAGCCGATTGGCGGCGGCATGCAGCAGATCACCGCCACCGTACCTATGGCCGAGATGCTGCACTACGCCACCGATCTTCGCTCCATCACGCAGGGCCGGGGCACCTTCCAGATGGAGTTTTCGCAGTACGAAGAAGTGCCTGCCGCCCAACAGCAGCAGATCATTGCCAACGCCGCCAAGGCCACCGCTGAAAGCGGATCATAAGCGTCAAGAGCCAGTGCCAAAGCTCTTGCACTCAGACACAAGCGCTGGGGACCCCACAGGAAGCACCGGGCCCCAGTGCGGCGTGCCTTCTATCTGTTGAAGGGAGCACAACACTGATGCCGGAATATACCTCGATGATTCGCGTGCGCATGAGCGCTGCCGACGCGCACTATGGCGGCAATCTGGTGGAAGGCGCGCACGTCCTCAAGCTCTTTGGCGATGTGGCAACCGAACTGGCGATTCAGTGCGACGGCGATGAAGGGCTGCTGGCTGGCTATGAAAAAGTCGAACTGCTCGCTCCCGTGTATGCGGGCGATTTCATCGAGGCCACCGGGCGCATCGTTCGCATAGGCCGCACCTCGCGCACCATCGAGTTCGAGGCGCGCAAGATCATTCGGCCACGCCCGGATGTCAGCGATTCCGCCGCCGATGTGCTTACCACGCCGATTGTCGTCGCGCGCGCCATCGGCACAACGGTTGTGCGCAAGGAGCAGCAGCGCATCCCCCATCCAGACGAATAGTCTCAGCCTGCACCGTCTTGAGGCCGTGGAGGCGTCACCTATCGGCCAGCGCTCATCGTTTGATGGCCGTCAGGCAAGAGTGCTGGTCGCGGTCCACGTGGAAGTCGATAACCTCAAACTGCTGGAAGACATCGCGCAGTTCTTCCGGGGTGAAATAATGATGGGGCAGCCCCGCCTCGCGCCCATCCAGCGGGAGAAATGTGCCGGGTTCAATCGGCTGAAACTGCGTGGCCTGGTTCTGCACCTGAGGCACTGTGACAAAGACCAGGCCATTCGGCTTGAGGATTCGCACCATCTCCGCAACCAATCCGCGAATCTGCGCGATGCGCGCGTGATGGATGACCTGCGTAGACATCAGCGCGTCGAAGGCTGCATTTGGAAACGGCAACGTATCGAAAATATCGTGCAGGCGCAGGTCCGCCGTCAGCCCTGCCTCTTGCAAGCGCCGCTGTGTCACGGTCAGCGCGGTCGGGGCATTATCCACGCCGGAGACCCGAAACCCACGCTGGGCCAGATACAGCACGTGGCGACCAGTCCCACAGCCAACATCCAGCACGGTGCGCGCCTGGCGCTCTTCGAGCATCTGGGCCAGGTGCGGCATGTCCTCGTGGGGGTCAGGAAAGACCAGACCCTCCTGCTCAAAGATGGTATCCCAGACAGGTGGCTCTTTGGGCATGACTGCTCCTTCTGCCAGATGAGCAATGCCCTCGATCCTGCGGCGTCATGCTGCTGAAAAAGGGCACACGAAAGGCCGGGCATCATTCCGTCTGACCCGGCCCACCAAGAAGAAAGCATGTGAGGCATAGCCTTGGCGGAGGAGGTGGGATTCGAACCCACGGTGCTTTTGGCACACGCGATTTCCAGTCGCGCCCACTAGGCCTCTATGGGACTCCTCCAGAAGCGCTGCAAAACCAGGCGGAGAGGGTGGGATTCGAACCCACGAGGCTTTCGCCTACCGCTTTTCGAGAGCGGCACCATCAACCACTCGGACACCTCTCCAGATCACAACGTACAGTATAGCATACGCTGCCGCCGCAGGCAAGAGCCTCCGGGCCTTGTTTTCGGCAAGTTCAACGCTGCTCTGGCCTGATCGCCGCCGCGTTTGACGGAACAGGCGCTGCCCGTTACAATGCCCCCAACTGCCCAGGCAGAACTGTGCAGTTCTCAACTATCCTGATAAGCGAAGAGTTTGTGCACAAAAGCGTAGACGTAGATTCCACTGGCTCAACCGTTCATCACCAACCGAGCATGAGCAGCGCGTTTCGGCTGATTGCCGCTGGAGGCATCCTGCAAACCATCGGCGAAACGTTCGCCCTGGGCGCGAGCGGGGCCATAGCGGCTGGCAGCGCAGCGCTGATCTTTTGCAGCGCCGCCGCGAGCGTGACGCTGCTCTGCGCTGGTCTTCGCGCGCACCCGGCCAAAGAAAAGACAGCAGCCCAGGCGCACCCGCGTCTCTCTATCGCTCGCCTGGCCCGGCTCAAAAGACTAGTGAGTGGCGGATTGCTGACGCTGCTGATGCTGGCCGCCCTCTGGACCATTGCCACCAGCGGCACGTTGCTCATCCAGCATCCGCTCGACCCAACCGGCTACGATTCCGATGCAGCCGCCTTCATCCACTACCAAGCCGAAGATGTCCTGCGCGGCATCAATCCCTATACCGACACAGCAGGTTTCTGGGAAGCGGTTCAGCAATTCCCAAACGCGGGCGCGACGCCCCTGCAACGCGGCCAATTTACCCAAGACGCCCTCAGCCCGAGCGATGCCACCATCTCCGCACTCTTGCAGCGCTATGCCCAGGACCCCAGCCACGCCGGATCAGAGTTCGACCCGGCCTCGCTGCACAGCTATCCAGCAGGCAGTTTCTTGCTGGCCGTCCCCTTCATCTGGGCCGGTTTCTCCAGCACGCAACCGCTTTACGCGCTTTGCCTGCTGCTGCTCTTTGCCCTGCTGATTCGCTGGGCACCGCAGGGCTGGCGCTGGCGGGTCGCGCTGCTGCTCATCAGCCTTTCCATCCCCATTACGCTCACGCTGCGCTCCTCGTTCGAGGTTGTTTGCATCCTCTGCGTCGTCGCAGCCTGGCGCGCTCAGGCCAGGCATCCTCTAGTCGCCGCCATGCTCCTGGGCGTGGGCTGCTCGGTGAAGCAGCTTACCTGGCTCTTTCTGCCCTTTTATTTGATCTGGATGCTGCGACAGCGTGGCTGGCGCGCCGCCGCGCTCGCCGGAACCATATGCCTGCTCGTCTTTTTCGCAATCAACGCGCCATTCCTGCTGGCCGCGCCCAACGCCTGGGCCAGCAGCATGCTCTTGCCCGTCACAGAGCCAGCCTTCCCCGGAGGCATCGGCTTGATTACCCTGGCTCAAGGCAGCGTGACGCCACTTTTGCCCACCTGGGTCTATACCGCTCTGGAGGCCGCTAGCTATCTCGGCTTGCTGGGCTGGTTCAGCGCACGACAAGGAAAGACGAAAGACGGCGCTGCTCTCTCGCGTGCAGGTGCCTGGGGGCTGGCGCTAGCTCCCTTGCCGCTGCTGCTTGGCTCGCGCAGCCTGATCTCCTATACTATGTTCTTGCCCGTTCTTGCGCTGGCGGCGCTTTTGCAGCAGAGCCTCTATCAAGAAGTCACGCTATCAGATGCGAAATCTCTCTCAACGTTGGCGAGCGCTGGCAGCAGACCAGGAGCGACTTCAAGCAATGAATGAACAGTCAGTCATCCTACGCTAAAAACAAACCAGAGGCAACAATATTCAATGAATGAAGAGTCATTCATCATAACACAGCAGGCTGCGCCAAACGCATCAGAAAAAGTACCCTGGTGGGCCTGGATACAACAGCAGGCCAGAGGCGACGCTGTAAAAACCGCCTTCGGAGCCTGGCTGGCGCTGCGCTGCTACTGCACATTTATTGGCATAGCCCTGTATTTCACGGTGCCAGCCAGCGTGTTTACATCCGATCTGAAGATCGCTTTTGGCGGGACTGGCTCCGGCTGCCCACAATACGCGGCGACAGGCACAGGGCTGAGCGGCGCGCTGGCTGGAATCTGGCTGCGCTGGGATACCCCCTGGTATCTGGAAATCGCCGCGCACGGCTATAGCTGTTACGGCAGTTCGGCATTTATGCCGCTGTATCCGCTGCTGATTCGCGGGCTGGGGTTCCTGGCGGGCGGCAACGACCTGGCGGCGGCGCTGCTCATCTCCAGCATCGCCAGCTTCTTTGCCTTCTATCTGCTCTATCAACTCGCTCAAGAACTGACCGGCTCAAGCGACATCGCTCGAATCTCCGTGATCGCGCTGGCCGTCTTTCCTGTCTCATTCTTCTTGATGGCTGGCTATACCGAAGCGCTCTTTCTTGTCCTGGCAATGGGGGCTTATCTCGCGGCACGCCGGAACCGCTGGCTGCTGGCCGGAGCGTTGGCGGCCTTGACAACACTGACACGCCTGCAAGGCATCCTGCTGCTGGTGCCGCTGGGCCTTGAACTGCTGCTGACTCAGCGCGGCCAGCTATGGCGCTGGCGGCCCTGGCTGGCGCTGCTGCTGGCGCCGCTGGCGCTGGGGCTGTTTATCATCTTTATCCGGCTCACCGAGGGGCTGAGCCTGCCCTGGGAACCGCTCACTTCAGCGCGCGGAGCCTGGCATCTGCATTACGTCTGGCCCTGGCAAGGCGTCATTGCCGATCTAGGCGCGCTGATTGCTCAGCCCGATCTGGGGACGCTGCTCTCGTTCAAATTGTTCGACCCTTTGAGCGCTCTGCTCTTCGCGCTGGGCGCGGTGCTGGCGTTCCGCAGGCTGAACCTGCCGCTGGCCGTATTCCTGGTTGTGATGTGGCTCAGTTCCGTCATCAAAGTCAACGACGCTGGCTATACGACCAGCATCAGCCGCTATATGCTGGCGCTCTTCCCCGCTTTTATCGTGCTGGGCATGGTGGTGTCGCGCTGGCCTCGGCGGGCGCGGTTGGGGGTGGGCATCGGCTCAGGCATCCTGCTGAGCGTGTATCTGTTTCTCTTCCTGATCTGGTTCTGGGTCGCCTGAGCGCCGCCGTTACGGGCCGGTGAGCACGTACAGCCGATACCAGCCGCGCTGGCCTAGCATCTGCTCATCCGCCGTCAGCGGTTTTGTCGTGCCTCTGACCAGCAAAACCGTATCCTGGTAGACTGGCCGGGCATAGTGCGCCAGAACATCCCAGAGCACGGCCAGTTCTTGATGGCTTTCCTCGCCAGGCTGCGCAGTCAACACGAATTGCAGGCCCTCGGCGTAGAACAGCACGTGGGTAAAGCCCATCTGACGCAATGCCTGGGCCAGCAGCCGCGCCGTCGGATAATGGCGATAGTAATAGTCGAAATTATCTAAAAAGGGGTCAGCCGTGATGCTTCTGGAGACGTAGTAACTGCGCGCCTCCCACAGCGAGAGCACCTGCGCCGAGCCGGGCAGCGCGTTCACCGCTTGTGTCGCGGCGTAATAGGGGTTCAGATGCTCGGCCAGATAGGCTTCACGGCTTTGCAAGCCCAGCAGATAGGGGCCATTGCCATTGCCTAGCGCGCCAGCCATCTGGCTCAACAGCGTCAGCGCCAGCACCAGCACCACAACAACCGAAACCAGGCGATGAAACCCTGGAAGCAGAAAGGCAGCGCGCTTCAGCCGCAGCCAGACAGCAGCAGCGGGCAATGTCAGCGCCGCAAAGAGCGGAAAGAACAGGCGGCTCTGGCGCGCAATCTGCGCGCTGAGCAGTTCTGCATCCCAGCAGAGGGCCAGCAGCGCCGCGAACGCCAGCAGCACACCAACCACCTGCCGCTCGGACCAGTGGGGGGCTTCAGCATCAGCCTGAGCCTTGCTCCTGCTTCGCTGCCAGGCGAGCAGCCCCAGCGGCAAGAGCAGCAGGAGCAGCGGACCAAGCGTTGCATCAAACTCCATCGAACCCTGCGAGCCATAAAGGGTCGCTTCCAGCGGCAGCGTGAACAGCCGCCAGGACTGCGCCAGGCCCCAGCCCGGCCCGCCTAGCTCATAGTGCGTGCGCACATCATCCCAGGCTGGCCCGGCAGGAAAGAGGTGGTCCAGGTGATAGGGGAACACGGGGTCGCCCGTCAGCAGCAGATTGCGCCAGAGCCAGGGCGAGCCAACCACCAGCGCGAGGCCGACCAGAAGGCCAGCCTGCCACAGCGCCGCTCGCAGCCGCTCCAGCCGCCCGCCACGCTCACGCTCGCCACCGTAGGCGCGCCAGCAGACCAGCACGCCTGCCGCGCCGATGGCAAAGGCAGCGGTATATTTGACATCCAGCGCCAGGCCCAGCAGCGTCCCGGCCAGCGCGAGCCAGCCAACGCGCTGCCGCCCGCTGGCATTCCACCAGCAGAACACCGCGCACAGCGCAGCCAGTTCATAATAGACCAGCGCGCTGTCGATATAGGGCCAGCCCAGCACCAGCGTCAGGCTGGGAATGCTCAGGAACAGCGCCGTTGCGCGCAGCGCCAGCGCCCCGGCTGCCGCAGGCGGCTGCGCGTGCGCGGCGATCTGACGCGCCAGGGCAAGCAGCACCAGCAAACTGAGCAGCCCAAAGCCCAGATGCAGCAAAGCGGCAGGCCCATCGCCGCGCAGCAGCAGCCCATCGAGATAGAGCATCTCCACTAATTCGGGCTGATAGCCCTGCACATTCGCCGTGGTCGGCAAGATTCTCCCCTGCCGAATATCAACAGCGGGCGCGGCCAGATGATACATCAGCGCGTCCCACGCGGTTGGGGGCAGCAGCGCTGAAAGCAGCATCAGCAGCAGCGTCAGCACGATATAAGCCCAGAGCACACGATCCAGCCAGGAAGCCGCGCGTATGGAGCGCCCCATCAGCCCAAGCTGCTCGCGCAGCCAGCGCAAGACCCACCAGCCATCACGCGCGCAGAGGATGGAAAGGAGGAGTAATCCCGCGCCAACCGTCCAGAACGAGAGCCAACCCACCAGCCCAACGGCAAAGCTGAGCAGACTCAGCGCGCCCAGACCCAGGCCACCAGCCAGGGCAATCTGCATCGTCTGCTCCACAAGAGGGAGATGGCACCAGCGCCAGAGGCGACACCCCAGCGCCGCGCCGAGCAGCAGCAGCCAGCACGCCACGAGCAGATCGAGCGCGTGGCTCAGCAGCCGCAGCGGCACCTGCCAATCCAGGGCAAGCTGGCGTGCCGGAGCAAACAGCGTGGTCAGGGAGTCTGGAGTGAGCGGCGGATGCACCAGATAATAGGCGATGAGTACCGCCGCTATCCAGGCCACGCCCAGGCGCAGCCTCCAGCGTGAACCATGCTGCCCAGACGGAGGCGGCTGGCCTGGCTCCTCGGTCTGGGCAGATATGGCAACGCTTTCGTTATCGTGAGGTTGGGCTGAGTTGCTCATCGGGCGCGGGCGACGATACCAGCGGCTCGGTAATGTGCGTGGAGGCCAGCGGCTGGGCAGGCTTGCCGGTTCGGCCAAAACGGGCGCGCAGCACAAAGACAAAGCCCTCGATGAAAATCTTGCGCGACATCTTGGACTTGCCCACCCGGCGGTCCACAAACATGATCGGCACTTCGCTCACATGGAAGCCACGTTGCAGCGTGCGATAGGTCATTTCCACCTGGAAGGCATAGCCCTGCGAGGTGATGCTCCCCAGGTCCAGCGCGGAGAGCACTGCGCTGCGATAGCAGCGATACCCAGCCGTTGCGTCCTTCACCGGCAGCGCCAGCACCGTTCTGGCAAAAATGTTGCCGCCGCCGCTGATGAAGCGACGGAACGGCGACCAATTTGGTGTGCCGCCGCCGCGCACATAGCGCGAGCCAATCACCAGATCAGCGTGCTCGGCCTCGGCCAGCAGGTCCGGCAGGTAGCGGGGATCATGCGAAAAATCGGCGTCCATCTCGAAGGCGAGTTCATAGCCATGCTCCAGCGCGTAGCGGAAGCCAGCCACATAGGCGGTGCCCAGGCCCAGTTTTCCCGTCCGATGCAGCACGGAAACATTGGGAAGGCGCTCGTGCAAGGAATCGGCGATAGCGCCGGTGCCATCAGGCGAATTATCGTCAACGATCAGGATGTCCACCTGCGGCGCATAGCGCAAAATCTCCTCCACAATCGGGGTAATGTTCTCACGCTCGTTGTAAGTGGGCATCACAATCAATGCTTTCATCCAAAAACTCCATTCCTCAGGATTTTGCTGTGCGGCAGCCAGCGTCAGGATGAAGACCGTCTTTCAATCCACGGCTGCCAGCGCTTCTGGTGACGCGGCATTCTGATTGTCCGCGCGCTCCGGCGACGCTGGACCCTTCCACGAACCCCGAAAGAGCAGCAGACCAACCACGCCGATGCTCACGCCAAACCAGAGGGTACAGAAACGAATCAACAAGGTAGCCGCCCCGGCAATGGTGGCATCACGTGTTACCAGGGCAAATATCAAGCCAAGGATACTCAGGTCGGCGCTGCCCAGGCCACCGGGCAATCCGGTCACAGAGCCGATGAGGGTTGAGGTCGCCAAAATAAATGCCGCTTGAATAAGCAGCGTCAGGGTGCCGGGCAACCCTAGCCCGACCAGTACCAGATAAAACGCTACGCATTCCCCCGACCACGACACCAGGCCAATCCCGACCGCCAGCAGCAGAGGCCGAAAGCTGAGCAGCACATAGGCACTTTCATAAAAGGCATATAACCCCTGGGCAAAGCGCCGCACCACCGGCAAGCGCTCGCCCCAGCTCAACAGTTTCAGCGCCAGCGGGCGATATTGAATCACGCCGATCAGCGCCAGCGCTGCCAATAAAATCGCCAGCAGTCCTTGCCAGCCAATGCCATAGAGCGCCAGGCCGCCCCCGGCCAGGATGAGCATCGCCAGGCCATCGGTCAGGCGCTCAGCCACAATGACCGGAGCCGTCCGGCTGATAGGAGTCCCGTTATAGCGTTTGATGAGATAGGGTTTGAGCAGTTCGCCCACCTTGCCCGGCGTAATCGCCATGGAAAGGCCAGCGATAAAGATTTTCAGGCTCATGCCACGCGGCACACGCAGATGTAAGCAGTGGAGATAATAATCCCATTTGACAAAGCGCAGCCCATAATTCAGCAGGGTCAGGCCGAGGATAGCAGGCAGCAGCGCCCAGGGAAAGAGGCGAAAGGCTTGAAGGAGGCTCGGCAGGTCCGCGTAAAACGAAATCGCCGCAACCACCACCAGGCCAAACACCAGCGAAACGATTACTTTTGTCCGAATCCGAGCCATCGCGATACTTTGCCTTCAAACCTCTCCGGGCTGCCCCGTTTTAGAATGACACATATAACAGCGCCAGGGTCGTGAGCACGCACAGCACCACTGCGCCAAGAATATGTTTATCCCGCAGCAGCACTTCTTCCGGGCTTCCGCCCTCCATCTTCATGTAGATCAGATAGAGATAGCGGAAAATGCCATAGAGCACCAACGGAATCGTCAACATCAGGCGATGATTGCCGGTTGTCCCCTGGAACGTGTAGAGGCTGTAGGCCATCACCGTTGCCGAGGTGACAATCGTAATCATCTGATCCAACAACTGCGGGCTATATTCCTGCAAAATGCGCCGATGCAAACTCGCGCCTGCATCCAGCAGCACCAATTCCTGCCGACGTTTGCCCAGGACCAGAAACAACGAACCCAAAATCGTACACAGATACAACCAGGGCGAGATTGGCACCGGAATCACGACCGCCCCGGCCATGGCTCGCAGCACATAGCACCCGGCCACACAAAAGACATCCACAACCACCACATGCTTCAGCCGAAACGTATACGCCAGGTTCAGCAGCACATACGCAGCGGCCACTACCGCAAACAGGAAACGGCCTCCGCCCAGATTGCCAAGCACACCATACTGCGTATCCGGCCCCAACGGCGCGGCTGGCACGAGTGAAATCTGGAAGGGCGCGAGCGAAAGATGCACACTCTCTCCGGCTCCTACCACGCCAGGCCAGATTACCAGCACAACCGTCAGCGCCGTCGCCAGCACTGCCAGCACCGCTGCCCCGACTATCGCCACCGGCACCGACAGCTTGCCGGACGCCAGAGGGCGATAGCGTTTGGTTGGATGCTGCCGGTCTGATTCCAGATCGCTCAGATCATTGATGAGATAGATCAGGCTGGCAAGCAAACAAAACACGACGAACGCGCCAACAGCGCGGCCAAGCGCGCCAACATCCAGGACACGCTGGGCAAAAACCAGGCCAGCAAAGACCAGCAGATTTTTGGTCCACTGGCGCGGGCGCATGGCCTTCAAGAGATACCACAACTGGGACCGAGACGAGACGCGAGCCAGCGCCTCGGACTCATCCTCTGGCACGGCGCGCTTATTTTCAGCAATGCTCCTCACTGCTGGGCACCCCATGATATATCACGGACCGCAAGGCGCTGCGGCTTCATTCCAAGGAGGGACTGTCTCGCGCCCTCCCATCTTTGCAGAACGGTTCGGCAACGAGAACGGTCACGAAATGGCATTAATAAACCCGCTTTCGTAGGTCGGCCAGCTTCATCAGCGTAATCTTATGCTTATCGGTCATGATGTAGCGCTTATCGGTGAAGTAGCCCATGACTTTATTGACACTCTCACGGGAAGCGCCAACCATGGAAGCCAACTCTTGCTGGGTCAGGCGCAGTTCGATGCGAATGCCCTGGCTGGTCGGCGCTCCATGTGTCTCAGAAAGTTCTAGCAGTTTTTTTGCCACCCGCCCATAGACATCCAGGAAGAGCAAGTCCTCGATTTGCTGGTCGGCCCCGCGCAGGCGCTGAGAAATGACTTTCATCACCTGGACCGCAATCTTGGGATGATTCATGACCACATTGATAAAATCCTGGCGCTGGATGGTATAGACATCTACGCGCTCCAGGGCCACGGCATCGCCCGAACGCGGGCCGCCATCGAGGATGGCTAGTTCGCCAAAGCATTCGCCCGCCCCCAAGACGGTCAGGGAAACTTCCTGCCCATCGGGACTGGTCAGCGAAATCTTGACCTTGCCTTCGCGAATAATATAAAGCACCTGGCCCGGGTCATCTCGGTGAAAGATGATCTCGCCCTGGCGAAACACGCGCTTGCGGGCGACCAAAGCCAGTTCTTTCAGGCTTTCCTCATCTAGCTCGGCAAAGAGGGGGACACGCGCCAGATCAGGGCTATCTTGGGCGATGGTTTCCATAAACAGCAACATCCTCTCTCGCCCCACCTGCGGGGCACTCAACGGCAGGCAGCGATAGTTCAGGTGAGGGGCACGAAAGCTTCGCTCTGTCGTATAACAAAACGGGTGGACATTCCTGAAAGTTTCTACCTAGGAACTTTCCCGCTAGACACACTCAACATCGATGCTTCCGGCATCAGCCGCGCGCAAGGGGCGCATCTCTACCTGGTACAACGGCTGGTTGTTCGTGGTGTAGCACGTTCCGGCATGGCCGCTCGTATCTACCCAGGCGATCATGTACGTCTGTCCAACGGCCACGGCTGGCACCGTAAACAAGCCAGAGGCATCGGTTTGCGCGCGATATTGTTGCCCCAGCAGCGTAAACACCTGCGTCTTGGCGTTGAAACTCCAGCGGCTCGCCAGCAAAACTTCAAACCGTTTGGCCGGTGTTTTATTGGCATAGATCAGTTTGCCGGTCAGCGGCTGGGGCATGGTCAGGGCCTGGTTTGCCTGTTCCACCTCCGGCGTATCGCTATACTGTTGCACAATTTGTTGATAGGTCGCAACAGCCTGATCGTACTGCTTGCTGGATGTAAGCTGCTGCGCCAGCCCAAGCAGCGCCAGGGCCATCCGCTCGTGGGCCTGGGCCTGGCAGGAGGCGTCACAATAGGCTGCCTGCTGCAACGCCTGGTAATGCGCCAGCGCGGCGCTAAAGGCTCCCTGCTGGCGGGCCTGATCTCCCCAGGCCAGGTAGTTCTGAATCAGGTCGGCCTCGGCGCGCGCCACCAGGCCAGCATCCCGTTTATAAAGACGCGCTACCGGCGCTAATTGGGCTACGGCAGCACCGTAATCATGCCCGGCGCTCAGTTGTTCGGCCCATTCAACGCTGATGCGCGCCAAATCCTGGCTCTGGGCCAGGCTGTCGCCACTGGCTTGATACGCCGCCAGCGCCAGGCCATATTGCCCGCGCCCCTCATACCAGAGCGCCTGAAGGCGATAGAGCGGCGCAGCACCCAGAATCCCGCCAGCGCCGATAAACACCAGTACCAGACCCAGCACGCCGCCAGCCACCGGCAGTGGCCGCGCTCTGGCCTGCCAGGCGAACAAGAACACCACCAGCGCAACAGCCCCCAGCGCCGCCGCCACGAAGCCGAGACGCAGGGCCGCCAGCCCCCAATCGGGGAAGATGACCCCTGCCGCCGAGGTTGACCAGGCGGAAAAAATTAGCGCGAAAAAGAGCAGTGCCAGGCCCAGCGTCAGCCACCACAGCGCGGGCGGGGCAAACCACCGGCCCAGCCGATCAATCCGTCGGGCGGGCCGAGGGGCCAGCGCGCGCTGTGCCTCGGTGCCAAAGGCGGGCTGATCGAACTCCTCCGGCAGCGACGGAAGGGGCAGCGTCGGCAACAGGCCATCGGTGGGCAGCGTGGGCGCGATCTCTTGATCTGCGCCAAGCGGCTGAACTGCATCGGGTTGAAGCAGCACAGACGCCGCTGGCGCCGCTTCAGCGGGCAAGGGCGGCGGCACAGGCAGGGGCGGCAATTCTTCAGGAGCCGATGGCTCGGGCGTCAGCGAAAGGACGACATTCAACGGCTGCTCGGAAGATGCGTCTGCGGCTGATGTTCCTTCAGTGGGCAGCCCTGGTTTCTTCTGCTTTGCCATCGGCAGCAACCTTTCTTGCCCCTCATCGACGCACTACGCGCGTGACGGACCCTCAAAACTGCCTGAGCGAAGGAGGGCTATGCCTCCTTCGCCTCCTGCTCAATCGGTTTGGCATAGAGCGTATGCCCCTCCGACGTGAGGCAGCGGCCAGTCGCCAACTCATACTGCCAGTTATGCAGCCGACAGGTGAGGATGCCATCTTCGATCACCGCGAAACGGGTCAGGTCGGCCTTCATGTGCGGGCAGCGCTTCTGGATGCGATAGCCGCAGGCTTCCCAGGTGCCCTGCGTGGGGCCGTTTTCGGCGTAGAAGCCTTCGGCGTATTGCAGGCGTTCTTCGCTCAGACATTTAAAGAATGTGTAGATATAGTCGTTGTATTTGCCACGGCGGCTTGCCACGAAGCGGCACGAAAGGAAGAGTTCGTTGACCCAATCCTCGTGATGGTGCAGAATGCACTGCTCAACCAGGCTGCGTTCGATGCGGAAGCGATAGGCCCATTCTTCGCCTTGCCACTGCGTCACTTTGCGCGCCCGAAAATCGATGAGCACGCCCACATCGATCAGGTCCAGCAAGACGTTGTCATCGATGCCCGCGCAGATGAGATCAGCCTCGGCCAGCAGCGGCTCGAACCATTTTTGCAACTCGGCCACCACATCCACCTGGCCGCGCGGCCAGCTTGCGCGCTCCTGCTGAATGACATCCCATTTTCTGGTCTGGTAGGCGCGCAGATAGCTGCGCTTGTCGGTGAAGATCGCCTGCACCTCGTCATCGGGGAACGGGTGCGTCACGGTAAAGCTGCCGGGGAGCAGTTCGCCCACGCTCCCCGGCAGCATGAGCCGACCATCAAAGACGCCGCGCTCGGCGATGTACTCCAGAAAGACCGGCTGGTCAGGAAAGGGATTGCCAGAGTCGCGGTCAAAGTCGTTCAGGTCGAACAGGTCTTCATCGAGGAAACACGGCGGGCCAGCCGACGGGACCACAAAACGCGGATTGAGCATCTCGATATAGCGATAGGCGCGCGCCAGACCATCCGTGCGCTTTTTGCGTCCCAGCGCGGCTTTCATTTTTTCGGGAAAGTCATAGACCATCGGGTACCAGATGGCTCCCGAATATTGCAGGAAGAGCGCGTCGAAGGGGCCTTGCGCAATCAGCGGCTCCAGATCAATCGGGCGCGAGTCGTTCTGGTTCAGCACGCGCACGTCGCCATCGTCGATCACCAGGGCGGAATCGCCAATGGGGCCATCGGTGGGCGCTGAGAGTGCCATCACCATGAACTTCAAGCCGTTGTCGGTCACGGGCACATTATTTTTGGTGCGCAAGAAGGAGGTAAAGCCCAGCGTGCGCAGTTCACGTTCCAGATGGTCCAGCGGATAGTCGGGCAGGATGACCGTCGCCTCTTTGGAGACATGTTTCGCCAGAAACTGCGGGTCATAGTGGTCGTGATGAAGATGGGAAACATATAGATAGGTCGGATTTCCTATGCGGGCAGGATCAATTCCCTCATTGCTGGGAAAGGGGAACCAGGAGGCGAAATACGCCGGATTAAACCAGGGGTCGCACAGGATGCTCTTGCCTTTTGTCTCTATAAAAAGGCCCGCCTGGCCCAGGAACGTGATCTGCATGGGTCGACAACTCCTCCACAGAAAGGTCTGCTCTAGGTCTGCTCTAGGAAATAAGCGCGGCCATTGTTCGCATGCAGTGTACCATCAGCCGAAACCACGTTCAAGAGAAAGAGGCGCATCTGGCTAGAAAGCGCGCGGCTGGGCAGGAGCGCACGATTCTTGCAATGAGTGGGGGGCATCTTTCTCAGGCATATACCAACCAACCCCATTTTCCCAAAACTGATGCAATAACAGGAGAAGCATGATACAATGGTTGCGATTCGCCAAAAGCGAGACCTTGCTCACCTGACCAGAGCAGCTAGTATTGTTACTGGCCCTGGAAGCAAGGCGTTCTACACAGCAGAAACAGCCGACACATCCGTTTAACTCTGGTTTTTTGCTCTCATGAAAAAGATCATCTCTCATATATCTACAAAGCAGCCGCCCATAAAGGTAGAGGTGCTATGACTAGCTTCCCGCTCACCAGCCTACTGCGTACCGTCTTTTCATCCGCTGCTCTGCCCGATACCAATATCCTGATCTTGCTTGTTTTCATCATTGCCCTGGCGCTCAGCCTGCTCTTCTGCCTGATCGCTCGCCGTCTGTTTCCGCATTTCCGCAGTGGCGAACACAAACCTGGCGTCTTCCGACCAGACCAGTCAACCGGCAGCTTCCGTTTCGATTTGAACTCTGCCGGCAGGCGGGTGGAACAACCGGCAGGCGGGCGCGAAGTTTCAGCGATGGAACTGCCGCTGGTCGGTGGTCCGGCGATGGCTTTGGCGGCAATAGCCGCCAGCGTCGTCACCGGCTTGCTGCTCAATATCTCCGCCGATGAGTGGAGATTGCTCATCATTTTACTGGCCGGGCTGGCCGGGTTTACGCTGGTTGGATTTATCGACGATTTCCAGAAGTTTCGCCGGGGCACGGGTATTTCTGAGCTACAGAAGTTCGTGGGGGTGCTGCTGGTGTCGCTGCTGGTGGGCGCGGCGCTCAATCGCCTGGTCGATTCCGCCAAATTCGCCTACCCGCCCTATTCCGACGTGCCCTTGTTGGGGCCGATCATCCAGCATGTTCCGTTTGCCTGGGTGATTTTCTTTCTCCTGCTGACCAGCACCGTCAGCAGCGCAACGTCGCTTTCGGTAGACTTTTCCGATGGCCTGGACGGCCTGGCTGGCGGCTTAATTGTCAGCGCGGCGTTGGCGTTTGCTGTCATCATTCTGGTCCAGCGTGACCCCGACAGCGACCCATTAGTGCTGGCTGGGCTGGCGGCGGGGGGCGCGGCGCTGGGCTTTTTGCCACATAACTGGCCGTCATCCTGGGCAGCGCGCGGCCTCAGCAGCAAGGTGCATCGAGCCGCGCGTATCTACATGGGCGACAGCGGCGCGCTGGGCCTGGGCGGCTTGATCGGCTTGATTGCCATCGTCTCGCGCCAGGAGTTACCACTCGTCTTTATCGGCGGCGCGTTTGTCCTCGAAGGCTTTTCGGCCCTCTACCAGGGGCGCATCCTGACACGCTTTTTCCGTCGCTTCCTGCTGGTCATTCGCTACAGCGACGCCAAAGCCAGGGTTCCCCATACCGAGTTTCCGCTGCCGTTCATGGCAACGCCCATGCACCATCATTTCGATCTGCTGGGCTGGGACCGGCGACGACTGGTCTATGGCGCGTGGACCTTGGGCGCGGGCTTTGCCATGCTGGCAGTTGCCGCCGCGCTGGCTCCCTTCACCTGGGAACGCTATCTGGCGCGCTTTGTGGCGCTGCTGATTGCCCTGATCGTCTGGTGGAGTGGCAAGTGGACGCGCAGCTATTTTGTGGGCCTGCATCCCTTCAAAAAGACCGATAAAACCGGCCCCCGCCAGCTTGCGCTCTTTTATGGCTATCCGTTCCTGGTCTTTGGGAAGCCGCTGTATCATCTGGTGGAAACGGTGCCGGAGATCGACGAAGATACCATCCAAAACCCCATCGAGGAGTCGTTCCTCTGGCAGCGCGTCACGATCTACGATGCGCGCACGACGCTGGGCTATCTTTGCTATCGCGCCAGCTATTACAACGCGGCGCTCAGCCAGTGGAGGCGCATCCCGCGCCCCAATCTGCAAGTGCGCCCTCAGATTGGCGAATTGATGCGCGGGGCCGAGCAGTTGATGATGCTGGAACGCGAATCGACCCAGCCGATGCGCCTTGAGGGTCTCACGGTGCGCACCACGCTGCAAAGTGACGACGGCCATCACACGTCCCAGAAGAATGAGACAGGCTCGGCAGAGCAGAAAAGCGATCCCCCCAGCGCCGCCAGGGGCACCTGAAGCGAAGGCGCTGTACCCTGCCAGCGGTGCTCCTTGGCAAACGCATGCTATAATCTGAAGTAGTGAGACGGAGAGAACAAGCCCACGCGATGATGAGCACCCAACCTCAAGAGACCTCACTGCCATTGGGAGACTGCCATGAACGACACGGCCACGTTGAGCCGCTTATTCTCGGGCATCCAGCAAGACCTTGATGTTGTGGAGCAGACATTTCAGGAGCGCGCCAGTTCTGGCCTTGATCTTCTTAACTTAGCCAGCGCCCACGCGCTTAGCTCGCCAGGGAAACGGCTACGAACGGCTCTCACCCTGCTCTCTGGCAAACTTGGCGACTACCTTTTTGAAAAACTGCTGCTGGTCAGCGTGGCCTTCGAGATGGTCCACCTGGCTACCCTGATTCACGACGACATCATCGACCACGCCGACACCCGCCGAGGCATTCCAACCGTGAACGCGCGCTGGGGCGAAGGCGTTGCTATTCTGCTGGGCGATTACCTCTTTGCCCGCACCGCTGGAACAATCGCTGATCTGAACGATACCCGCGTCATCCGACTCTTCTCCGACACGGTTGCCACCGTCTGCGAAGGGACCATTTTGGAAACGCTTGCTGCCGGTCAGCTTGATCTTTCGGTGGATGCCTATCTTGAGCGCATCTCGCGCAAAACGGCCTGCTTGATGGCCGCCTGCTGTAAAGGCGGCGCGATTGTCAGCAATGCCAGCGAAGAGCAAGCCGAGGCGTTGTATCGCTTTGGGATACACCTGGGCACGGCGTTCCAAATTGTCGATGATGTGCTGGATTATACCGGCTCAGAAGAAAGCGTCGGCAAGCCAACCGGCAATGATCTGCGCCAGGGCTTGATTACGCTGCCGCTGATTTACGCCCTCCAGGCGCAGAACAACGGTCACAGCGAAGCGGTCCAGCAATATATGCTGGATAAACGCTCTGGTGAAGACAACTTGAACGCGATTGTCCACTGGGTGGCGCAAGGACCAGGCATCGAGGCAGCGCTGGAGGATGCCGAGCGCTTCGGCCAGCGCGCCCGCGACGAGTTGAGCATCTTCCCCCCAAGCCATGACCGCGAGGTGCTGGAGGAACTCACTGATTTCGTGCTGGAGCGACAGCGCTAGCCACCGATGCGGCCAACAGCATAGCGGGGAATGCTGGATGCTGTTGGCTCCTTTATAAACCGGGTGGTCTGATCATCAAACATGTGCAGCGCCACAGTGCTCATAAGGGCGTCGAAGCCCTCATCGACAAATGGGAAGGGGCGGGCCATATCACTCTGGCAGAACTCGATCACAACGGCGTCGGCGGCTGCTTTGGCTCGGGCGAGCGAGGGCGACCAGCGAATAATCCATAGCCGTGACGTGGAAGCCGTGCTGAGCCAGGCTCACCTGGTAGCCTTCTTCCATCAGGAAATCGTAGAGGGTGGCACGTATCTCATCGTCATCACCAACGACTAGCATGTGCAGCATCAGGCCCCATGCTGCGCTTCTTGCTGACCTGGCCTGGGGCGTTCAATGTGAAAGAGCGGGGCATCGGTGATGACTTTCCCCTGCTCCCCGACTTCATAGATCGCTCCCGCGCTGGTGACGCCTGGCGTGAACAAAGAGGTTGCCATCTGGAGGGACTGGGGCTGCATCTGCTGGAACAGCGCGAGGAGTTCACAAGCGGTCCACGTCTCGCTTCCGCTCGACAGGAGAAAGCCCGGTCCCAGGCGACTGGCGGCTTCCAGGCTTCTTTGTAGTGTTAGAGTGGGAGTATGTGGCACGCCCACCAACTCAGCGGCACAGGTCGCTACGAACTCTTGGATTTCACTCAGACGGGAGAGCTGCCCCAGCAGGTTTTCGTGGAGGTCTTGCTGGTGTCGGAGAAGGCGGTCCATTCCGGCCACCTGAGCCTCAACCTCGCGTTGAAGGGATTCAGGGGGGAGAAGCATAGGCTCGTGCCCCCTATGTAGCTCGTTTGGCATGAATCCGTTCCTCCTCTGTCCTGTACAACAAGGAGTGTTTTATTTCGAGAGCTAATCAGCAATTTGCATGCCGACTGGCGCCCCCCCGGACACGTGCTGCCGCACATGCAGCAGGCTGCAGCGGACGGGGTGGATACGGTGTTCCGGGGGTTGTCGTCAACGTTGTCGTCAAACGGCTAGGGGTTTGGGGCCAGAGCAATTCTGGCCCCGGCTCACATGCCTCAGGTATAGGGAATCCACGATTCGGCCAGGGGGATTTGCCCATCATCTTCGCCAGCAGCCCCCTTGGAGGCGCGGCCTGAGGACTCTTCAGCTTTCCCACCGGGCTTCAAGCCAATCAATGATTCGATCTGGCTCTTTTTGTAAAGTCGCTGCCGCTTCATCCCCTGGCGATAGCTTGAAAGCAGCCCACGACTGACATAGGCATACAGCGTGGCTGCCTTCACGCCCAGCAGGCTGCGCGCCTCCTCAGCCGTCAGATATTCTTCCCCATTCATCACCATCATAACGCGCTTCCCCCCTTTCCAGAACAGGGCCAAGATAGAAAGATAAGTGCTGCCTGTCACCAACAGTATATGAAACAGGGCGAAGATTCGTCAACGGGCATCTGGACAAATCAATATAAATCAACTATAATACATGCAAATACATATATCGACCTGCCTGCCCTGACCCTTTCAGCCAGCAGGCGCCCATCTTCAAAGGAGAAGTATTTATGACCGGCAAGGGGTTAGAGGGTGTCGTTGCAGCCACCACCGCGTTGAGCCTAGTGGATGGAACTGCTGGCCGACTGCTCTATCGCGGCTATGCTATCGGCGACCTGGCGGCGCACGCCACATTTGAAGAAACCGCGTATCTGCTCTGGTATGGTCGGCTGCCCAACGCCAGCGAGCTTGCCCACCTGCGCGCACAGATGGCCGGACAGCGCGCCCTGCCGCAGCGGGTTATTCAAATCATTCAACAGCATAACAAGCACGCCGAGCCGATGGACGTGCTGCGCACCGCCGTTTCCGCGCTAGGCAGCACTGGCGATTTTGCCGCGCCGCCTACGGTTGAGCAGGCCATCAGCCTCACCGCCAGGGTGCCCATCATTCTGGCAACGTTTCAGCGCCATCGCCTGGGCCAGCCGCTCATCGCCTCGCGCGACGACCTGGGGCATGTTGCCAATTACCTCTATCTGCTCAGCGGCGCGGAGCCAACCTTTAGCCAGGTGCGCGCGCTCGATGCCTACCTGATTTTGACCTCCGATCATGGCATGAACGCTTCGACCTTCACCGCCCGCGTCATCGCCTCCACGCTCTCTGACCTTGTCTCCAGCATCACCGGGGCGATTGGCGCGTTGAAGGGACCACTGCACGGAGGCGCTCCGGCGAAAGTGGCGGAGATGCTGGAAGCGATTGGCACCAGGGAGCAGGCCGAACCCTGGCTGCGCCACGAGCTTGAGCAAGATCACCGCATCATGGGCTTTGGGCACCGGGTTTATAAGACCGATGATCCTCGGTCGCTGGCGCTGCGCAAGCTGGCCGGGGAATTGTCCACAGAGCAAGATGCCGAGTGGCTTGCCCTGGCACATCACGTGGAGGATGTGACTTTGCGCTTGCTGGAGGAATACAAGCCCGGCCACAAGATTTATACGAACGTGGAGTTCTACGCAGCGGCGGTGCTGCGCGGCGTGGGGCTGCCAAAGGACTTCTATACGCCAACGTTTGCCGCCAGCCGTACGGCTGGCTGGACGGCGCACGTGCTGGAGCAGATCAGCGATAACCGGCTCATTCGCCCGGCAGCCGAATATGTTGGGCCGTTCGATCTCGCCTATCCAGCGCTGGCGGTCCGCGCCTCGTGAGCACCTGTGACGCAAACAGAAAATGTGTGATCGGAACTTATCTCTGGCCTTTGTGAAAGGGGTAAGAGCTATGGCGCAGGACCACCCCACCATCCCGCTTGATGTGCTGGCGCGGCGCTTTGTGCGCTTTGCCGAACAGGAAGCTGAGCCAGCGTTTTCTCCGCTCTATGCTCGGCTTTGCCGAAGCATTGCTACTGACCCGGACGTGCTGGTCCTGGCCGCCGAGACACCGCCCAGCCAACCGGCTCCTAACTTGCTGTTGGGAGCCGTTCACTATCTCTTGCTGAAGGGCGTCGATGACCCGCTGGCAGCCTTCTATCCCAGCCTGAGCAGTTCGCCTGACCCTGGTGAAGCGTCGCCAGCATTTCACCGCTTCTGCCTGGAATACGCGCAAGACATCCGCGAACTGCTCTTGACCCGGCGCGTGCAAACCAATGAAGTGGCGCGTTCGGCCTGTCTGCTGCCCATGTTTGAACTGGTCGCGCGCCAGGGAGGGGGTATCCCGCTTTCACTGATCGAAATTGGGGCTAGCGCGGGGCTGAATCTGCTGTGGGACCGCTACGGCTATGACTATGCGAATGGCCGACGCTGCGGCGTGGCAGATTCGCCGTTACAGATTCCCTGCGACTTGAAAGGCGACCTCCTGCCGCCGCTGCCAACCAGCTTGCCGGAAATTGCGTTCCGCCTGGGCATCGATCTCTATCCGTTGGACATCAGCGATGACGATGCTGTGCTCTGGCTGCGCGCGCTGATCTGGCCGGAGCATCACGAGCGCGTTGAACGCCTCCAGCAAGCGCTGGAGATTGCCAGAGCGCAGCGGCCCACCGTGCTTGCCGGGGACGCGCTGAATCTGCTGCCTGAGGTGATCGCGGAAGCGCCGCCCGAGACGACGCTGTGCATCTTCCACTCGTTGACCCTCTATCAATTTTCCGCCGAACAGCGCGAGCGCCTGACCTCGCTGTTGCTGGAGTTCAGCAGGCAGCGCCCCATCTTTCGTATCGCTTTTGAAAAAATACGCGGCGCAGACCCGCCCCAGCTTTGCCTGTTCTCTTACATCCAGGGCACGGAAACAGCGCGAGTCCTTGCGGACTGCTCGGCGCATGGGCGCTGGCTGGAATGGCTCGTGTAGGAAATACGGCTGAGGCGTGCTGTTCACCTTGGTGGCTCGTAGCAGCGCAGGCAGCGCGCCTCGTAGCCTTCCGCCGTGTCGCCAACGAGCACCAGCGGGCTATCCTTGGTGGCCGGGCGACCATCCACCAGGCGCTGCGAGCGCACCGCCGCTTCGGAGCCGCACACCGCGCAAACGGCGGTCAGCTTATCGACGCGGTCGGCGATTGCCAACAAGGGAGGGATGACCTCGCCAAAGGGGCGGCCTGCAAAATCGAGATCAAGCGCCGCAACGATCACGCGCACGCCGTCGCCAATCAATTCCTCGATCAGCGGCACCAGATCAGCATCGAAAAACTGCGCTTCATCAAAGGCAATCACATCGGGCAGGTGCGGCAGGGCGCGCAGATGCTCACGACAGCCGGCGATCTTGCTCACCTGCTCAGCCGTGACGGTCATACCATTTCGTGAGAAAATCGAGCCGTTGTTGGCGCGCGTGTCTTGCGCCGGATAGAAAACCTGCACCTGTTGCTCAGCAATCAGGGCACGGCGCACGCGGCGAATCAGTTCCTCCGATTTACCACTGAACATCGGCCCAACAATCATTTCCAGATAATACACATGGGGACGCGGCAGCCATCCAATGTCCCGCGCGCGCGAATCCGTCTCCATAGGGCCTTCCCTCGACTAAGATGCTCAATGCGCTTGCAAGCGCTCAGTCAGCACATGCACCTATCCGAATGCGAACATCAAAATATACGCGCGCCCAGCGGCACATCGCGCTCCGGGTGCAGCAGCACGACCGCGCCTTCGCTGTCTGCCGCGCCCAGCACCAGCACCTCGGAATTGAACCCGGCCACGCGGCGCGGCGGGAAATTAACCACGCCCACGACCAACCGGCCAACCAGCTCTTCACGGGTATAGAGGATGGTCAACTGCGCGCTCGACTGTTTGATGCCAAACTCCGGCCCGAAATCAATGCGCAGCTTATAGGCTGGCTTGCGCGCTTCAGGAAACGGCTCAGCCGCCACGATGCGCCCGACGCGCATCTCGATTTGCTGAAAGTCTTCAAACGTCACGGTTGGCAGCGTCATCAGCCAGCCTCCTCATATATCAAACGGTTGCCATACGCATCGAAAGGATGCGGGAAATGCTGTCCGCGCCCATCGAGACCCCATAGATCGCTCCGGCTGAGGTCATCGTCACACGGTTATGGGTCACTACAATAAACTGCGTGCGCTCCGAGAGCGATTGCAGAATCTCGCAAAAGCGCACCACATTGCTTTCATCCAACGCCGCGTCGACCTCGTCCATCAAGCAGAACGGCGGCGGATTCGTTTCCAGCAGGGCAAACAGAAGCGCCGCCGACACCAGGGCGCGCTCGCCGCCGGAAAGCAGCGAGAGGTCTTGCGCCTTCTTGCCCGGCGGCTGCACCACGACCTCGATGCCACCGGCAGGGCCGCTGCGTTCCTCATCTTTGGGGGCCGTCAACTCCAGGTGCGCCGCGCCGCCGCGAAACAGGGTGGTGAAATGGCGGCGAAAGTGTTCATTGACCGCGTGGAAGGTCTCTTCAAACTGGCGCTTCATGGTGGCATCCAGGTCGCTCATCAGGTGGCGCAGGTTCGTGGCCGCGTTTTCCATATCCTGCACCTGCGTTGTCATGAACTCGTAGCGCTCGCGGGCATCCTCGTATTCCTGGGGGGCGTTGGGGTCATGGCTGCTCAGGTCTTTCAGGCGTGCGCGCAGGCTTTCGATCTGCCGCCGAATGGCTCCCTGTTCGGCTTCGTTGGGCTGCGCGCCATCTTCCGTGCCGCGCTGTTCAGATAGGAGGGCCGGGTCGTTGATGCCTAGCTCTTCCTGCATTTGCTGCAAGAGCGCTTCGACGTTATCACGGCTGCGCTGCACGTCGAGCAGGCAGCGGCGATATTCCACCTCCAGCTTCGCCTGCTCCTGGCGCAAATCTCCCTGGCCGCGTTCCAGTTCCAGCAACTGGCTGTTGTAGCCTTCGACCTGCTGTTCGGCTTCGTGCAACCTGGTCCCCCATTCGCGAGACTGCGCGCGGAACTGTTCTAGCTCGGTCTTCTGGCGCTCTAGCTGCGCGCTCAGGTCTGCGGCCTGCCGCTGCATCTCGGCCAGGCGTTCGGCGCGGCGCGTGATCTGCGCGCCAAAATCGCGGGCCTGGCCGCGCTGCTGTTCCAGTTGTTGTTCGAGCGTTTTTTCCTGCTGCTTCTGCACGGCCAACGCGGTGCGGCGACGGTTCAGTTCCTCCTGGCGTTCGCGGAACTGGCGCGCCTGGCCCTCAACCTCTTCCTGCACCTCTTCGGCGCGCTCATTGGCGTCGCGCAGCGCCACCTCTTGCTCGGCCACGCGCGTCTGAGCCAATGCCAATTCTTGCTCCAGACCGGCCACTTCCCCGGCAAGTTGCTCTTCCACCGTGCGGCCCACCTGAAGCTCGCTCTGCGCTTTTTCGGCGGCCTGGCGCAGCGCCACCGCCTCGCGGTTCAGGGTAGTCAGCCGCGCCTCCACCTGCTGAGCAGCGCGCTCCAGATTGGTTAGTTCCTGTTTGCGCTCCTCTTGCGTCTGGCGCGCTTGCTCCAGGCGCTTTTCTAGCTGCCCAATGGTCTGGTCGTGCTGCTCCAACTGCGCGGGCAGTTCGCGCAGTTCGCGCTCGCGCCCCAGCAGGCTCTCCTGCTGGTCGCCTGCGGCCTGGCCGCCGCTCAACCAGCCCTGCACATGCAGCACCTCGCCTGTCGCCGTCACAATGCGTTGGGGCAGCGCCTCCGCCGAGGCGCGACCAGCAGACCCCAGCTTGCCTTCCGTGGCTGCCGCCAGATAACTTCCGGCGGATGCCAGATCGCGTACTAGAATGGCATCGCCCAGCAGGCGTTGAAACAGCGCCTGATAGATCGGCTCAGAGGAGACAAACGATGAAGCCCGGCGCCCCAGATACGCATCGCCTTTGCCATCCGCGGCGTGCTGCGCTTCGCCAGCATCGGCGTGGGCCACATCGCTGTGCCCCTCAGTGCTGGCCCAGACCAACAAAGCGCGGCCACCTTGCACCGAACGCAGATAGTCCAGGCAAGCCAGCGCGTCAGTCGCCGAATGCACCACCACCGCCTGAAGCAGCGGCCCAAGCGCCGCCTCCAGCGCGACATCCATACCCTCTGGCACACTGGCAAGCTGCGCCACTGTCCCAATAATAGGCGGGATTTTGCCAACGGGCGCTTGCAGCAGCGCGCGCACGCCATCGCTGTAGCCGCTCAGATTGCTGCGCCACTCGCGCAGCAGGGCCAGCCGATCAGCCACGCCGCGCCGCTCGCGCCGGGCATCGCCCAACGCCTCGCGGATATGCTCCAGGTCGTTCTGGGATTCAGTGATGGCGCGCGTCAACTCCTGGCGGCGCGTGGCAAGCTGCTCGCCTTCGTTCTGCGCCGCCGTCAACAACTGCTGCTGCGCCTCCAGTTTGGTCTGCGCGGCCTGAAGGCGTTCCTGGCTCTGCGCCAGCGTCTCGCGCCGTCCGGCCAGGGCGCGGTTGCGTTCGCCCAGTTGTTTTTGCAGGCGGCCCATTTCGCTTTGCGACGCGCCCAGGCGCGTCTGAATCTGAATCACCTCGCGCTGCGCCGCGCGCAAGCGCGTCTCTTCGCGCTCCTGCTGCTGGCGCAGCGAAGCAACGTCGCGCTCCATTTCTTGCAGCGCATCGGAGCCTTCGGCCACCTGTCCCGCCAGTTCTTCCATCTCCTGCTGCAAGGCGGTAACGCGCTGCTCAGCCGCCGCCATGCGCTGGCGCTGCTGCTCTTGCTCCAGCGTCAATTCGCCGTCCTGGCGCGACAGGCTGCCCAGCCGTTCTTCGGCCACAGCCACTTCACGCTCCAGCGTCTGGATGCGGTTCAGCAGGTCGCCGCGTGTCTTGCGCAGACTGCCCGCCTGCATGGTAATATGCTCACGCTCCAGCCGCAGTTCGCCCAGACGCTCATCATGCGTCGAGAGTTCCGTCTGGATGCGCGCCAGTTCGGCGCTGCGTTCGGCCTCGATCTCTTCGGCGCGCTGGCGCTGCGCTTCCAGCCGCGTCCACTGCTGGCTATACCAGGCCGAAAGCTTGCTCTGATATTCCTCCTGCACGGCGGCGTATTCGCGCGCCCGCCGCGCCTGCTCGGCCAGCGGAGCCAGGCGCGGCTCGATCTCCGCCAGAATATCGTGCAGGCGGCTTACATTTTGTTCCGTTTGCAGCAGTTTGGCTTCGGCTTCATCGCGCTGGGCCTGGAAATGGCGGATGCCTGCCGCGTCCTCAAAGAGGCTGCGGCGTTCCTCCGCGCGCAGGCTCAACGCCGCATCCACCAGACCCTGCCCAACGACGGTATAGGAGTCGTGGCCGATGCGCGCCTGCGCCAGCAGCAGCAGCAGATCGCGCAAGCGCACCTTGGTATTGTTAATCAGATATTCGTTCTCGCCGGAGCGATAGCTGCGCCGCGTGACCTTCACCTCGGTATATTCCGAAGGCAGCCAGCCCGAACTGTTATCCAGCAGCAGCGAAACCTCCGCCATACCCATTGCCGCCTTGCCCTGGGCGCCAGCAAAGATAATGTCTTCGCTCTTTTTGCCGCGCAACTGACGCATGCTCTGTTCGCCAAGCACCCAGCGCACCGAATCGGCTACATTGCTTTTGCCGCTGCCATTGGGGCCAACGATGGCGGTGATGCCGGGCGCAAACTCCAGTTCAGTGCGCGCCGCAAAGCTCTTGAACCCGTGCAATTCCAGACGTTTAAGGTACACCCGGGCTAGTCCTCCTCAGTTTCTGCTCTTCTTTTTGGCATCAGCAGAAACCTAGCAATTTGGTTGCCGACTCGAACGAGCCGTGCTATCATATCACAGAACGAAACCGCGTGGAGCATAGCTGTGGAACGAGCCAGCACTGACCCTGACAAACTGAAGGTGGTCTTCTATACCAAAGCGGGCTGCCATTTGTGCGACGACGCGCGCGACCTGCTGGAAGACCTGGCCGCCGATATTCCCTATGAACTGACTGAGATCGACATTCGCAGCGATCTGGGCATCTTTGAACAGTATCGCTATCGCATCCCGGTCATTATTATCAACGATCAGACGACGGTGGAAGGTCGCATCGATCAGAGCGATTTACTGAAAGCGTTCAAAAGCCAGAGGATATAGAGCATGGAATGGGATCAACATATCGAGGGGCTTTCGCCGCGCCGTCAGGCATTCAGCCGCACCGTGGTGCGCGTGGCTGAAGTCTGCGGGCGCTTTCTTGGCAAGCACTGGCTAGCAAGCTATAACAGCCTGCTCGTCATCTTCATTGGTGGCGCGTTTGTGGGGCCAATTCTGGCGTACTTTGGCAATAACGCGGCGGAAGCCTGGCTGCTGCATACCTACCATGGCCTGTGCGACCAGGTGCCCTCGCACTCCTATTATCTCTTTGGGCATCAGGTTTGCCTCTGCGAGCGCTGCCTGGCAATTTACACCACGTTCTTGCTGGGCGGTCTGGCGCTGGCAATCGTCCCGCGCCTGCGCCAGACCGCGCGCCCGCTGCATTGGTGGCTCTGGCTCTTGCTGATGGTGCCGATGGCGCTGGATGGAGGAACCCAGTTGCTAGGCTGGCGCGAGAGCGATCTGCTCTTGCGCACCATTACCGGCTTTCTCTTCGGCTTAGGCGGAGCCTGGTTTGTGCTGCCCCATATTGAAGAGGTTACCCGCGACTTGCTGCCCCAGCGTGTCGTTCAGCCTGCTCAGACTGCGCCAGCCGATGCACCATAGGAGGCCAGCGCCTCAAGCACCACATCCCAAAAGCGCGGAGCATCCAGCCCCAGGCCAACTTCGGCGTTGGCAGGCTTGCCCGTCTGGCCGAAGCGATCACAGACCGTGCGGCCTGTAGTCCATTCGCCGCGCAGCTCGATAGTCACGTTCATGGGGCGGCTCTGAATCAGCGTCGGGTCAATTACCCAGGCCACGGCGCAGGGGTCATGCACGGGCGGCGCGGGAAAACCATAGACCTTCAGATACGTCTCGCCAAAAAAGCCCAGCAAATCATCGACCAGACGCGCCACCGGGCTGCCCAAGGCGCGGATGCGCGCGCGGATTTCCGATGTGGCCTGCGCCTGATGCGTCACATCCAGCCCAATCATGGTAATGGGCCGCCCACAGCTAAAGACGATGTGCGCCGCTTCGGGGTCGGCAAAGATATTGAACTCGGCGGCAGGCGTCGTGTTGCCCAGGCCAACCGCGCCACCCATCAAGACAATCTGCTGAATCTTGGGGATGATGCGCGGCTCGCGCCGCAGCGCGGCGGCTACATTGGTCAGCGGTCCTGTTGGCACGATAGTCAGGTCGCCGTTGGAAGCCAGCAGCTTCTCGATAATCAGGTCAACGCCATGAATCGGGGCCAGGGCAATATCCGGCTCAGGCAGCGACGGACCATCCAGCCCGGAAGCACCGTGAATGTTGGCCGCGATGTGTTGGTCGCGCACCAGCGGGCGATCCATCCCCGCCGCGATGGGCACGTTGCGAATACCAGCCACGGTGCAGACACGCAGCGCGTTGCGCGTGGTCTTCTCCAGCGTCTGGTTGCCAGCAACCGTGGTAATCGCCTCCAGTTGCAGCGCGGGGGAGCGCGCCGCCAGCAAAATGGCAATGGCATCATCATGGCCGGGGTCACAATCCAGGAGAATACGCTGCATAGCTCTTCCTCATGTAAAACACATTGACATTTTGGGATGGAAACGCTAATAAACTTCAGCAGAAGTACCCATATACTGCTGCAAGACGTTCGCCGCCGCGCCCAGCAGGCCCACGTTCTCGCCGAGTTCGGCGCGCACAATCCGCACCGCCTGGCGCGGCACTTCCATCGCTCGCTCGCGGATGACGCGCTCCACCGGCTCAAATAACAATGGTCCGGCCTTGGAAACGCCCCCACCGATGACGATCAGGGACGGGTTAAAAAGGTGGATGAGATTGACCATGCCCACGCCCACGTTTTCGGCGGCGCGGCGCATGATCTCGGCGGCCACGACGTCGCCACGCTTCGCGGCCTCCACCACGGCGGCGGCATCAACCTCGACCTCAGCCGGTAAGGGCGCGATTTCCGCCTGCGGCGAAAGGGTGCTCCGGCCCGCCAGGTCAGCATCAGCGTTCTTCTTGAGGGCAAGTTCGCGCGCCACCGCCCGCATCGCATCGCCCCGACCCTGGCTGATGGCTTCCGCCGCGCGGCGAGCAATCGCCGTGCCCGACGCCAGCACCTCCAGGCAGCCGATATTGCCACAATTACAGCGTGGCCCGCGAATATCGATGGTCATATGTCCAATTTCGCCAGCCGTCCCGCTCACCCCTTCCAGCACCCGCCCGCCGATGATAACGCCGCCGCCAATGCCGGTGCTTACCGTCACGTAAATCATATCGGGCACGCCCCGGCCAGCCCCGTACATATGCTCGCCCAGCCCGGCAAGATTAGCATCATTGCCCAGATAGACCGGCAAGCTAAACTCATCATACAGCAACTGGCGCAGGGGGACATTGTGCCAGCCTCTCAGATTCGGGGGTGCAAAGAGGATGCCGGTCCGGCTATCCAGCGGGCCGGGCGCGCCGATGCCAATCCCGATGACGCGCTTCAGTGGCACGCTAGCCTGCTGAGCAGCCTGGCGAATGGCCTCTTTAATACGCGCAAGAACCGCCTCAAAGCCATCTTCATCCTGGGTCAGATAGCCAACCCGCGAGAGCAGCTTGCCATCCTGCACCAGGGCAGCGCGTACCTGCGTTCCACCCAGGTCGACCCCAATCATCAGCGGCCCGCCAGCGCCTCCCACGCTTTCGATCTGCTCGCTCACATCTCACTCGCTTTCTTGAGGGCTTGAAGGTTCAGGAATTAGCAAACAGCATCTCGCACGGCCTATATGCCCTTCGAGTATAGCATAATAGCATCCTCTAAGCCTGAACACAATCGGAAGAAAGCCAGGGAGCAGTGGGTAAGAGGAAATCTCTTTGCCCACTGCTCCCTGAAGGGAAAGCAGTTCCCCGCCGAAAAGGATGAGGTTACTTCGCTACCGCGTCGTTCAGTTCCTTACCTGGGGAGAAGCGAACGCGGCGCTTCGACGGCACCTGAATCTTTGCGCGGGTCTGAGGGTTCACGCCGGTGCGGGCCGCTGTGGTCTTCACGGAGAAAGAGCCAAAGCCCACCAGGCGAACCTCTTCATCGGCCTTGAGCGCGTCGCGGATGATATCCAACGTCTCGTTGACCAGATCAGAGGTCTCTTTGTTGCTCTTGCCAGTCTTGCTGGCGACCCGACGAATCAACTCAGTCTTACCAATGGCTGCCATAAGGTTTGTGCCTCCTTTTTACAACCTGTTTGTGATCTTCTACCTTCCTTACTCAAGACTGGAGCCAACCTTCCAAGCCACGGAACCGCTCCAGCCCTAGCACCGTAAACGAGTATAGCACACATCTGGCCCGAACACAAGCATACAGGTCCATATCAGCCCCCACAAGGCGCCAAAGCAAGCAACATTTTGCTAGCAGGCGTTTAAGCCGAAGAGCGCTCCACACCTGGTCTGAAGAAAGGCTTCTGAAATGAAACCTGGATTTATCAGGCTTTAAAATATTTGTCAAGAGTTGACAAAAGGAATAGCGGGGAATAGGACAAATGTCCTATTCCCCGCTATTCCTGACGAGAGGGGCAGCGCCCTGGCCGCGCAGCGTTAGCGCGATGTGATAACCTACCCGCTGCCGCGCATCCTCGAAACGAACTAGGCGACCAGCAAAGCACAGATATTCGAGATGCGCCAGCGCCTCGCCCACGGCAAAGCGGCGATTCTGGAACGAATCGAACCGGCCCGCAAAGAGGCGCGCGGCCACCTGATAGGCGCTGACGCCGATAGAGCTTTCTGTCGCGCGCACAATCTGATAGGTCTCTTCCACACGCTCTGCGTGATGGGCGGCCAACTCTTGCACTCGTCCGGCCAGATCACTAAAGGGCGCGCCATGGCCGGGCAGCGCCAGCCGGGCCGGTATATCCCGCACCTTTTCCAACGACGCCAGATAATCTCCCAGCGGGTCTGGCCGACAATTGGGATAGAGGCCGATATTGGGCGAAATGCGCGGCAAGACATGATCTCCGGCGATGAACAGGCCATCCTCCTCGCGCCAGAGGCAGATATGCCCATCGCTGTGCCCCGGCGTCCAGATCACCCGATACAGCTTGCCCGCCAGACGTATTTCCTGCCCTTCCTCCAGCGGCGTCACCTGCTGCGGAATCGTCACCAGCCGACGGGTCGCGGCAATGGCAGCGCGTTCCTGGGCGCTTTCTTCGGCGGGCATGCCATGCTTACGATAGAAGTCGCTGACCGCAGCAATGGCGCTCATATCTTGCTGCGCCCAGACGCTGAACATGCGCTCGCTTTCCGGCCCAAACATCAGCACGGGCGCGCCCGATGCCTCTTGAAATCGGCCCGCCAGGCCAATGTGATCGGGATGCCCATGCGTCAGCACAATAGTTGAAAGGTCGGCAGGCGTAATGCCAACTGCTGCCAGCCCTTGCAGCATCATCGCCTCAGCGGGAGGTGTTGCCAGACCCGCGTCGACCAGACACCATTCGCCCGCGCCCCTGAGCAC
Organism: Ktedonobacterales bacterium; assembly: GCA_035307385.1. GTDB lineage: Bacteria > Chloroflexota > Ktedonobacteria > Ktedonobacterales > DATBGS01 > DATBHW01. The sequence goes on from DATGID010000062.1 coordinate 131,971, forward strand.
ATAGGCATTGGCCCAGCGCAGCGCAAAGGGCAGCGGCACGGTAATGCGCCAGACACCTGGCTGCACCTGCTCCACGCCGCCCTCGTTCTCTTGCGAGGCAGCGGCGTGCTGCCCGGCGGCATCTGACGGAAGTGCTGACATGAGGGACCACGGTCCTTTCTTGCTACGGCAGACAAGCGCTCACGCAGGCAGCCCCTTACTGCTCATCTTCCTCAGGGCTGCTGGCCCTGGCCTGAGACGCGAGTATGGCAAACGGCTCAACCAGATCATCTATTGCTATCTGCGTGTTGAAAATCTCTCTCATGGGAATCCAGATCAGCGCCGCAAATGTATCGGCAAAGATCGAAAGACCAACCCCCAACACAAACCATCCTAGCCAGCCCATATCTTGACCAGTATGAGGGCTGAGCAGGCTGCTCTCCGCGAGGGTTATCCCACCAGCAGCCAACACCACAGCCAGCAGCGGCAGCCAGAAGAGCATCGCCACTAAAATAGTCGCCTGCGCTTTATGGCGCTTGCGATAGCGCAGCCCCAGGCGCATCAGTTGCAGGTTGACCAGTATGGCAACCACTGCCAGAAATCCCAGTAAAAACTGGCCCAAGATAATAATATCCATGGCCCTCCTCCCCTCCTGAGCAGTCTACCATATGCGGCTTCAGAGTAACCAAACCGAAGTCTGTTCGTACACTATTTTGGCACAGGTTATGCTGCAACCTGCTGATTGATAGATCAAAGCACGATGCTTGTATAAACAGAATAGCTCCGATGCCTTCCACCTGGAGCAAGGAATGGTGTAGAAGAGAAGATTTGTAAAGCGGCAGCTTTCACACCTCACCACTAGAAGAGGGCTTTATCACGCCAGCGAAGCGTGCTCATCCGTCTGCACCATACGGGCAGGCCAGGGTGTTTTATTGCCTCAAACCCTCCATCCGGCTTGACATCATGGCGGCGTTTGATTATACTCTAAAGGACGCTTTAAGGCAGGCTTTGCCCAACAATCTTCTGATAACCAGTGCATAGCGCCCGGCCACAGGAGGCTTCGGCCCCCAGTGGCCGGTTACATGCTGGCTGACAGGGCTGATGAGGATACGGTCATGACGGGCCGTCCAGGCAGACAACGCGCGGCGCTGCTATCCTCATCCACGAACGTTACTCATGTAGTGCCATGGCGCGCCCAGGACGTTGAGGACGGGGAGGAAGATGGGGTGGCGATAGATACGCGCGCCCAGCGCACCGCTCCTGGTGCGGCATGAGCGCTCTCAAAGCGGAGGTAATTTTCGATGGATTTAAGCGTTGAGGGAAAATCCGAGGTTGTCCCCCCTGGCTCTCATATTTGCCAACTCTATAATAAAGCCGGGGAAATTGCTGGCGTCACATCTCGGTTACTCCACGTGGGCCTCTCTGCCTCAGAGAAGTGCCTTTTTGCAGGCGCGCCAAACACCGTGCGCGATATGGAGGAGGCCCTCGCCAAGTTCGGCGTGAATGTCGAAGCCGCTTATTCCAGCGGCCAGCTTACCCTGACAAGTGACCGCGAAGCCTTTTTAATTGGAAAACATTTCGACCCCTGGCACTTGCTTTCCACCCACCAGACCTTTATCGCCCAGGCCATGCGCGAAGGCTGGAAGGCTGTGCGCATCTCCATCGATATGACCTGGCTGACCCGCGATGTCGCCACCCCCGAACAAATCCTGAAGTATGAGGCGGCCTCCGACGCGGTTTTTACATTCCAGGGCGCGCCTATCATCGCGCTCATGCACTATGACTATTCCAAATTGCCCGGCGGCCTCGTCGTCGAAATGCTTAAGCTGCATCCTATCGCGGTGGTGGGCAAGTTTATCAAACGCAATCCCTATTACCTGAACTCCGAGCAATATTTGCTGAAAATCTTGCGCATCAATCGGGAGAAGCGAGTAGCAGCCGTCTAGCCGGAGCCAACGAGAACAAGCGCCTGCGCGCATGCAGCAGAAACGCGAAGAAATCATGCAGAGAAATCGGTCTCAGCGCGCCTTTTCAGCCGGAGGGGTCATCTTCCGGCAGGGGCATGCTGCCCTGCCCACCCCCAGCGCCGAGCCGACGGCTGTTTCAGATGTCACCACAGGTGAGGTCGAGGTGGTGCTGGTAGGGCGCAGCCCATCAGGCATCTGGGCGCTGCCCAAGGGCACACCCCGCAAGGGGGAATCAGTAGAACAGGTGGCCTTGCGCGAGGTGAACGAAGAGACTGGCCTCAAGACGCGCATCCTGGGCAACATCGGCAGCGTTCACTATTCCTTTGTACGCAACAACCTGCGCTACCAAAAAGAAGTGCGCTATTTCTTGATGGAAGCCATCGGCGGCGATACCTCGCTCCACGACCATGAGTACGATGAAGTGCGCTGGTTTCCCATCTCCGAAGCCTATCAGCGGCTCACCTACGAAAGTGACAGCCGCATTCTGCATCAGGCCGAAGCGCTTATCCAGAAGCGTGCCGAACGGCGCAGCGCCAGCTAGCCAAGGGTTTTTCGGTGCTCACTCCCATTCAATCGTGGCCGGTGGCTTGCTCGTAATGTCATAGACCACGCGATTGACGCCCGCTACCTCGTTGACGATGCGATTGGCGATGCGCGCCAGCAAATCATGTGGCAGCCGCGCCCAATCAGCGGTCATAAAATCGCCCGTCGTCACGGCGCGCACGGCCACCACATGGGCATAGGTGCGGCCATCGCCCATCACCCCCACGCTTTGCAGCGGCGTCAGGACGGCAAAGACCTGCCCAAGCTCGCGATATAGTCCGGCGCGGCGCACCTCATCCAGCACAATCGCGTCGGCGCGGCGCAGCGTCGCCAGCCGCTCTTCCGTCACCTCGCCAATTACACGAATCGCCAGGCCAGGTCCGGGGAATGGATGCCGCCAGACCCACTCTTCCGGCAAGCCCAATTCACGGCCCACCTCGCGCACCTCGTCCTTAAAAAGATAACGCAGCGGCTCGATCAGCCGCAGCGCCATCTCTTCGGGCAGCCCACCGACGTTATGATGCGTCTTGATGCGCGCGGCGGCGCTGGTGTCGTGGCTGGTGCTCTCGATCACGTCGGGGTAGAGCGTGCCTTGCGCCAGGAAATCTACCTGGCCGAGTTTCCCCGCCTCTTCCTCGAAGACGCGCACAAACTCTTCGCCAATGATGTGCCGCTTCGCTTCGGGGTCGGTCACGCCCGCCAGCCGGGCCAGAAAGCGTTGTGAAGCATCGACGGCCACCAGCGGAATATGTAAATGCTGCCGGAAGGTTTCGATCACCTGCTCGCCTTCGCCCGCACGCATGCAGCCCGTATCCACAAAGATGCAGGTCAGTTGATCGCCCACCGCCCGGTGCGCCAGCACCGCAGCCACCGCTGAATCCACGCCGCCAGATAAGCCGCAGATTACCCTGCCCGCGCCGACCTGCGCGCGAATCTTCGTCGTCGCCTCGTCGATGAACGCTCCAGCCGTCCAGGTTGGCTGGCAGCCGCAGATGTCATAGAGGAAGTTTTGTAGGATCATCGTGCCCTGCGGGGTATGCGCCACCTCGGGATGAAACTGAATGCCCACCCGACCGCCAGGGCCAGCCATCGCGGCAATGGGCGTGTTGGTGGAGCTTGCCAGTCGCACAAAGCCCGGCGGCAAGGCAGAAACGCTGTCGCCATGACTCATCCAGGCGAGCAGCCGCGCATCGTCGGGGAGCGCCAGCCCGCGAAAGAGCGGATGCCGACCCTCCGGCGTGGTAAACAGGTCAAGTTCTGCCGCGCCATATTCCCGCTGGCCGGTGGCCGGGTCTACTTTCCCGCCTAGTTGATGGGCCAGCAGTTGCATACCATAGCAGATGCCCAGAATCGGCAGGCCGCTTTCCAGCAGTGCCTGATCGCACAGCGGCGCGCCCTCGTCATACACACTATTGGGGCCGCCTGAAAGAATCACGCCGCGCACGTTCAGCCGTTGCAGTTCGGCCAGCGTGGTGCTGGCCGGAAGCAGTTCGCAATAGACGCGGCATTCGCGCACGCGCCGCGCAATCAAGCGGCTATATTGCGACCCAAAATCCAGAATCGCAATCGTTTCGCGCTCTGTTGGTTCAAAGCTGATAGGTTCCTGATTTGCCTGCTCTTGTGCGATCTGTGCCACTGACGTCTTGCTCCTGCCTGATTTGCCCTTCGTTCTGCCTGACCATGATCTTGCCCGCATTATAGCACGCGCCGCCCGGGAACCGAGGCATGCTGGCAGTGTGAAGCGCAGCGAAAGGAGAGCGAGTTTTTGCTCATCCGTCTGGCAGCAGAAATCACTTCCAGAGCCGCAGCAAAAAGAGTATAATGCATGCCGTGGGGAAAAGTGGGGAAAAGTGGGGAACGGAACTTGCTATGCAGGCGGTACTGACGTTGATGAGAACGATGGGTGACACATGGCAGTCTTCATTGGTTTTACCGGCGAATATACACATGCCCTGGATGCAAAAGGACGCCTGGCGCTTCCGGCGCGCTATCGCTCGCGCTTCGAGGCGGGGGTCGTTATCACGCCAGGGGTCGAAGCCTGCCTGTATGTCTACCCAATGGAAGCCTGGGAAGCCAAAGCCCGGCAGATCGATGAGAAGAACTTGAACGCCGCCCAACGTCGTCATGTCGAGCGCGTTTTCTTTGGCAACGCCAGCGAATTGGAACTCGACGCCCAGGGCCGCGTGATCATTCCGGCCAAGTACCGTGAACGCGCCAGCCTGGAAAACGACGTATTGATTGTGGGGGCGCGTGATCGCCTGGAACTGTGGAACCTGGCTCAGTATCGTGAAGCGCTGGCGCAGATGCCGCCAGAAGACCTGAAAGGGCTGGACCTTCCATTTTAAGCGAGACCGCTGATCTGGAGGGGTTGTTATCATCATCATGCTCACAACCATGTCGACAACGCATCATATCCCGGTGATGCCTGCCGAAGTGCTGGCGGCCCTCCGCCCGCGCTCTGGCGGGCGCTATATCGACGGTACAGCCGGTGGCGGCGGCCATACCTCCTTGCTGCTGGAGCAGAGCGCCCCCGACGGCCAGACGCTGGCAATCGACGCCGACCCACAGGCATTGGCGCGCGTTGCCGAGCGCCTGCCAGAACCGCTGGCGAGTGGACGGCTCAAATTGACGCAAGGAAACTTTGCCCACCTGCAAAGCCTGTCCGAAGCGGCTGACTTCCGTCGCGTCGATGGCATCCTGCTCGATCTCGGTCTGTCGTCCGATCAATTGGCAGACCGCGAGCGCGGCTTTTCCTTCGCAAGCGACGCGCCACTGGATATGCGTTTCGACCCGACCAGCCCGACCACAGCGGCTGATCTGGTCAACACCCTTTCAGAGAGCGAACTGGCCGACCTGCTCTGGCGCTACGGCGAAGAGCGGCGTTCGCGCCAGATTGCCCGGCGCATTGTCCGGGCACGCGCGCGCCAGCCTCTCACGCACACGGCAGAACTGGCGCGGCTCGCGGCGGCGGGCGTGCCCGGACATCCGGGGGGCATTCATCCGGCGACGCGCACGTTTCAGGCGCTGCGCATCGCCGTCAACAACGAACTCAACAGCCTGGCCGATGTGCTGCCACAGGCAGTAGACCTGCTGGCTCCAGGCGGCAGGCTGGCAATCATCAGCTTTCACTCGCTGGAAGATCGCATTATCAAGCGTTACTTTCAGGCGGAAGCGCGCGGCTGCGTCTGCCCGCCCGAGGTTCCGGTGTGTGTCTGCGGGCATCAGGCGCGGCTGCGGATTATCACGCCGCATCCGCTGGTGGCGTCGCAGACCGAACAAGAGCAAAATCCACGCGCCCGCAGCGCCAAGCTGCGCGTGGCCGAACGCCTGGAAGCGCTCGGAAAGGAGAGCAGCAGATGATCGGCGACGAGCACAGCAACGACACCCTCGACGCGCCAGCCGCGCCGGAGCAAGCGAAACCCCTGCACATGGCGCGACTGAGACGTCAACTGGCCGCGCGGTTCTTTCACGTGGGGACGCCGCTGCTGGGTCTGCTGGCTGTCGTGCTCATCAGCGTGGTGGCCCTGCTCTATCTCAACGAAGTGAGCCTGGCATCTCAGGCCCGGCTGCGGCTTCAGCAGCTTGCCAACCAGCAAACCCAACTGCAACAACAGAACCAGCAGTTGCAGTTGCAGCAGGGCATCTTGCAATCACCAGGGTATATCGAACAACAGGCGACCCATATGGGTATGATTCCCGAAGACCCCAGCAAGGTCCATATCATTCACATTCCCGGATAAGCGCGCAGAAGCGTGTGAAAAGGGCATTTTTTGAACGTTCTTGCGAGTAACATCGGCAGTCATACGTTGGAGTTGGAGCAGCGATGAGCAAAGAATTGCGCCGCGCCCGCCTGTGGCAGATTGGCTTCTTTTTGCTCATCTGCATCAGCCTGCTCGCCCTCATGCAGCGCCTGGTCTATTGGCAGCTTCAGCAGCATGGCTTGCTGGCAGCGATGGCCCACCAGCAGCAGCCCATCACCGTGCCCGCTGGCCGTGGCTCCATCTATGATGCCAATGGCACGCTGCTGGCCCTGAATGTGATGGAAAACGCCGTTGTCGCCGACCCGCAGGTCATTCAGCAGGCCAACGGCGATCAGCCGGGCACATTTGACAATACACTGAGCCAGCTTGTCTCTATCTTGAACGTGCCAGCCGCAGTGTTGCGCCCGAAGCTGCTGCTGAGCCAGCAGGGGCAGCCAGCCACCTTCACCTATCTCTACGATAGCAATAATCAGAAGATATACGCCACCCAGGACCAGAGCAACCGCATCACAGCGCTGCTCAACAACGGGCAGCTCGGGGGCATCTGGCTCCTGCCTGAAAGCGTGCGCCACTACGTCGATGGCAGCCTGGCCGCGCAGTTGCTCGGCTTTGTGCAGCAAGGCGGCGACAACGGCCAGTATGGCCTTGAGCAATACTATAACGATGTGCTGGTGGGACAGCCCGGCAAACTCATCGCGCAGGCCGATGCGAATGGCAATCCGCTGGCGTTGGGCAATCAGGTCTGGTCGCCGCCAGTGAATGGCGCGAACCTGACGCTGACGCTGGACGCCAACGTGCAGGCCACCGTCGAGCGGATGCTGCACGATACGATTGTGCAGCATCAAGCGGATAGTGGCTCCGTCATCATCGTCAATCCGAAAACCGGCGCGATCATCGCCATGGCGAGCGAACCCAGTTTCGACCCCAACCACTATAACCAGGTCTCGCCAGCCGACTATCAACTTTTTACCAATCCCATCACCACCGGCAGCTATGATCCAGGCTCGACGATGAAAGCCATCACCATGTCGGCGGCGCTCGACCTGCATCTCATCACGCCGGACACCTCGTTCTATGACCCTGGATACTATAACGTGAACGGTGTCCTCGTCCATAATTTCGACGACGCGGCCTATGGGACGGAAACCATGACCCAGGTGCTGCAACATTCGGCCAATGTCGGGGCGATCTGGGTCGTGCTCAATAAGCTGGGCAGCGCGAACTTCTATCACTATCTGAGCCAGTTCGGCTTCGGCGCGCTGACGAATGTGGACCTGCCCAACGAAAACCAGGGGCAGATTCCGCCGCCAGCAACACGCACCACCCTGGACCTGGCCGAAAACAGCTTTGGCGAAAGCGTCAACGTGACGCCTTTGCAGATGGTCATGGCCTACGCGGCGCTCGCCAACGGCGGCGTGCTGATGCAGCCATACGTTGTGAGTTCTATCAGCCAGAATGGGCATAGCCGACAGTTCGGCCCACAAGCCGTGCGCCAGGTGATCAGCCCACAAACGGCGCAAACCATTACCAACATGCTGGTGCAGTCGGCCATCAATGGTGAGGCAGAGCAGGCATTAGTTCCTGGCTATCAGATTGCGGCCAAGACGGGCACGTCGACGCCGCCAGACAAACCGGCGAACTATACCTACGCCTCGGTGGCCGGATACGCGCCAGCGTCCAATCCGCAATTTGTGATGCTCGTCAAAATTGATCATCCCAGACAACCCATCTTTGGCGGCGGCGTTGCCGGTCCGCTCTGGCATAACATCGCCGCCTGGCTCTTCAATTACTATCGCATTCCACCCGATCAGCCCACCACGGGCGGATAGCGAGAGCAGCGTCAAGGGGGCTGCCCGGCAGGCAAGATCGGGCAGGACTGAAGATGAAAGCGAGGGCTATCTTTGAAAACACGGCAAGAGGCAACACGCCTCGTTCCACTACTAGGCAAGGCTGACACACAACCATGGAGCACTATCAAGCAGCACTAAACGAGGAGGGAGGGCTATCACGCATGCCAACCACCGCCACCATTCGCCTGGCAGAGCTTCGCGCCGCGCTGGCCGACGGCTGGGAAATCGTGCAGCCTATTTTTGCCCGCCCGCTCTGGTCATCCGTCAACGATTCCAGGACCGCTTTTAATTTCGTCCTGCAACGAGAGCGGCGCGTGCGGCTGATTACGGTCCCACACGATCTGGCCGTTGAACGTTTTATCCATGAGCAGCATCTTACCGTCGATACCCCGTAAGGGATAAGCCCGTCTGGGTCAGTGACAAAAGTCTCCCAGACGCAATCGCAGCGCACCAGAAACCGTCGAGCGTTCCAGGCGTATTTTTCGGCCTCAAAGCAAGACGGTGAAGGAGCGGCTGCGCGCCAGTCTTGTATAATGGATTTTTATTGAGGACCATTGCATGCAGTTGAGTGGAAAGCGTGTTACCGTTGTTGGCCTGGGACGCGAAGGTGTGGCCCTGGTCCAATACCTGGGTGAGCAGGGCGCGCAGATTACCGTCAGCGACGGCAAAAGCGAGGCCGAACTTGCTCCCTTCCTGGCGCAAATCCAGGGCATTCCTGTCAAGCTGTCGCTTGGAGGCCACGCCCGTGAAGATTTCGTCCAGGCGGATGTGATCTTTATCAGCGCGGGCATCTATAGCGATCTGCCGCCGCTGGTGGAGGCGCGCCAGCTTGGCATCCCCATCAGCAGCATCACGCGCCTCTTCTTTGAGCTTTGCCCCGCGCCCATCATCGGCATCACCGGCAGCAGCGGCAAAACTACCACCACCACACTGATTGGCGAATTGCTCAAAGCGCAGGGAGACCGCCAGGTGATTGTCGGCGGCAACATTGGCCGCACCGTGCTGGGCGACCTGCCCCATATTACTGCTGACTCTATCGTTGTGCTGGAAATGAGCTTTAACCAACTCGAAATTATGACGCAAAGTCCGCATATCGCTTTGCTCTTGAATATCACGCCCAATCATCTGGACCGCTGCGGCACGATGGAAGTCTATACCGAATGCAAACGCCAGATTCTCCATCATCAACATGCTGATGACTATGCCATCTTGAATCCTGATAACCCGCTCAGCGCCGAATCGCGTCGCTGTACGCCGGGCAAGGCGCTCTGGTTCAGCCGCCAGCATCCGGTGGACGTTGGCGCGTTTCTGGAGGACGGCTGGTATGTGTTTCGCGGCTTCGATGGCCGCAAGACCCGCATCTGCCCGGCTGACCAGACGCTCATTCCCGGCGACCACAACCGTGAAAATGTGCTGGCGGCCATCGCTGCCACCAGTCTGGTCGGCGTCCAGCCGGAGACCATGACGCGCGTGATCAGCAGCTTCCCAGGCGTGGCACACCGCTTGCAATATGTGGCTGAGTTCAATGGTGTTCGCTTCATCAACGATTCAATTGCAACCGCACCGGAGCGCATGATGGCTGCCCTGAAAGTCTACGAACAGCAAAATCAGCCATTGGTCCTGATCGCTGGCGGACGCGACAAACATCTGCCCTGGGAGGAATGCGCCGAACGCATCGTGCGCCAGGTGCACGGGCTGGTGCTGCTGGGCGAGGCCACCGACCTGATTGCCAACGCCGTCAGCGCCGCCCGCGAGCGTGTCCCAACTGCCGAGCAAGGACTACACGACATCTATCGCGCCACCAGCATGGCCGATGCCGTGCATGGCGCGGCTGATCTGGCGCGGCCTGGCGATGTGGTGCTGCTCTCGCCGGGCGGGACCAGCTTCGATCTCTTTATCGATTTTGCTGATCGCGGCGAGCAATTTGCCAGAGAGGCCACCAAGCTAGGAACCGCATAACGACGTACCTGGTATAGCAGCGATGGCAATACGATGAGCAATAAAAAGCAGAATAACCAGCCACCGATTATTCGCTCTCCAGCGCTCGATAGCCTGGGGCACGTCGCCACGCCGCCAGAGCGCAAAGGCCGCGTGGCAACCGCCGTGGTTGAAGAGCACCCACGCGCCAAGGGACGCAACTCTGGCCCGCTTGTGAAGGGGCGCGCTAGCGGCCCGCTGGGCAAGGTCCGCGAAGAGACTGAGGAGAATGAAGAGGCGCAGGAAGCAGTGCGTATCGAGCCGCTGCCCCCGCCCACGGGACGAGGCGATTATCAACTCTTCGTCGCCGTGGCTGCGCTGCTCTGCTTTGGCCTGGTGATGGTCTACAGCGCCAGCGCGACGGCGAACTATAACGACCCTTCGTACTGGTTCCGGCGCGAACTGCTGTGGGTGGGACTGGGCATCGTCGCCATGTTCATCACCACCAGAATTGCGTATGAAAACTGGCGACGCATCTCCGTGCCAGCGCTGCTGGGCGCGCTGCTCTTGCTTATCCTGGTACTGGTCGTCGGCAGAAAGCTCAACGGCGGCCAGCGCTGGCTGCCGATTGGGCCCTTCACCTTTCAGCCGAGCGAACTTGCTAAACTCGCCTTCACGCTCTATATTGCCGATTGGCTCTCGCGCAAGGGCAGCAAGCAGGTCAGCAGCTTTACTTACGGGACGGTCCCGTTCGCCATCCTGACCGGCGTGGTAATCGCGCTGGTCATCTTGCAAAACGACCTGGGCACGGCCATCATCATCGCCTTTTTTGCCGTGGCGATGTTTGCCGCCGCGGGCGCGAATCTGCTGCATCTGGTGCCGATGGGGGTATCTGGCATTGCAGCAGGAGCCTACATCGCCTTCAGCACGCCTTTCCGGGCGGCGCGGCTGGAAGCCTTCCTGCATCCGCTGGACTGCGCCTCCAATGCCTCCTATCAGGTCTGCCAGGGTCTTATCGCGCTCGGTTCCGGCGGCCTGACGGGCCTGGGACTGGGAGCCAGCCGCCAGAAAGCAGGCTTTCTGCCCAATCCCTGGACCGACTCCATTTTCGCCGTCATTGGCGAAGAGCTTGGCTTTATCGGCTGCGTCGCGGTGCTGCTCTTGATCGGCTTTGTCGCCTACCGCGCCTTTCGCGCCGGGCGAGGCGCGCCCGATACCTACGGCACGCTGCTGGCTATCGGATTTACGTGTTGGATTGCGGTGCAATCCTTCCTCAATATCGGCTCGGTGGTGGCGCTGATTCCGTTCACCGGCGTGCCGCTGCCCTTCGTCAGCTTTGGCGGTTCCTCGCTGGTCACCACCATGGCTGCCGTTGGCATCCTCTTGAATATTTCGCGCTATCATCAACGGTCATCATCTCGACATAAATCATCATCAGGAAGACAACACGATGCGGGTATTGATATCAGGCGGGGGGACCGGGGGACACATCTACCCGGCGCTGGCCGTCGCCAAAGCGCTCCAGAGCGCCTACAACGCCGAGATTCTGTATCTGGGCGATGAGCGCGGGCTAGAAACACAACTGGTGCCCAAGGCCGGTCTGAACTTTGTGGGCATTCGCGCGGGCAAGCTGCGGCGCTATCTTTCCATGCAAACCTTCACCGATCTGGGGCGCATTCCGGTGGGCTTTGCCCAGGCCATCAGGCACGCCCGCCGCTTTCGCCCCGATGTCGCTTTCACCAGCGGCGGCTACGTCTCCGTTCCGGCAGGCTTTGCCGCGCGCTGGGCGGGCGCGCCACTCATCACCCACCAGCAAGACGTTTCACCCAATCTGGCGAACCGGCTGCTGCGTCCGCTGGCAACACAGATCACCGTCACCTTTGCCGATTCGCTGCGCTACTTCCCAGCGAAGAAGACGACGTTGATCGGCAACCCGGTACGCGAGGCGATGCTGAACGTCGTCGGCATGGAGGCAGGCAAAGCCAAGCAGTCGTTTGGCCTCGACCCTGCCCTGCCGCTGGTGGTCGTGACGGGCGGCAGCCAGGGGGCGAAGCATCTGAACGAGGTCGTGGTTGCCAGCCTGCCCCATTTGCTGCCGGTCTGCCAGGTGCTTCAGATCAGCGGCGCGCGTACCTTTGCCGAGACGAAGGGCAGCGCGGAGAGCCTGCTGGATGGGCACCCGGACTGGAGCGCGCGCTATAAGCTCTTTGAATATCTGGATGCCGAAATGCCCCTGGCGCTCGCGGCGGCGGATGTGGTACTCTGCCGTTCTGGCGCGGCCACGCTCAGCGAACTGGCCGTGCTGGGCAAAGGCAGCGTGCTGGTGCCGTTGCCGCCCGGCTTTGGCGGCTCGCCCCAGGCAATCAACGCCGCGATGTTCCAGGCGCAGGGCGCGGCCAGCGTCATCCGCGACGCCGACCTGACGCCCGAGCGTCTGAAGGCGGCGCTGCTGCCGCTGTTGCAAGACCGCGAGCAACTGGGCGCGATGGGCACGGCGGCGCACATGTTCGCCCGGCCTGACGCCGCCGCCAATCTGGCAGCGCTGGTCGCCAGTCTAGCAAGAAAAAGATGACTTAGTAGACAAATCGCTCGATTTTTGATAGTATGCAGATGAGGAAGGGAATTGCACTTCAGGCGAAATAATATGGTACAATATAGCTCAGCTAACCAACAGAAGAACGAAAAACCAGCGCGACACATTCACTTCATGGGCATCGGCGGGCATGGGTGTTCGGCAGTCTCCCAGCTTGCCCAGGCGTTGGGCGAACGTGTCAGCGGCTGCGAGCGGACCCTGAACGATAGCGAGATCACGCGCATGGTGCAGGATGCCGGTATTTCGGTGCTGGAAGGCCACAGCCCCGACCATCTGGAGGGCGTGGACCTGCTGGTCTATGTTCCGGCGGCGCTGGTCTTTAACCCGCAGAATCCGGAATATCTGGCCGCTGGCGAGCGTGGCATCCGCGCCATCACCTGGCAGGAACTGTTGGGCGAATATATGCAGAGGTCGTTCGGCGTCTCGATTGCTGGGTCGCATGGCAAAGGCACCACCTCGGCCATGGTTTCGCTGCTGCTGGTGGACGGTGGGCTAGACCCCACCTGCGAGGTTGGCGCGGTGGTCCCGCGTTTTCACGCCAACTTTCGCCTGGGGCATGGCAAGTATTTTGTGAACGAGGCCGATGAATATAATTTCAACTTTTTGCACTATCACCCGCGCATCGCCATCATCACCAACTTTGACCTGGACCATATCGAAAACTATCCGACCTTCGATGACTATCTGACAGGCTTCGAGCGCTTTGTGCGCGGCATGGATATGACTGACCGCTGGGAGGTTCCGCCTACCCTGATTCTGGGCGCGGAAGGCAAAGGCGTTGCGGAATTCCGCAAACGCCTCGCCGATTGGCCGGGGCGCATCCTGACCTTTGGGCTGAACCCCGACAGCGCGCCAGATTTCCTGGGGGTGGATGTGCGGCTGGAAGGCGAGACCAGCTTTGAACTGCGACATGGGAATGAATCGCTGGGTCGCTTCAATCTGCTGGTGCCGGGCCGCCATGTGGTCGAAGATGCCATCGCCGCTATCGCAGCAGCGAGCCTGTGCGGCGTCACGCCCGATGCAGCGCGTGAGAGCCTGGGAACGTTCGGGGGCTTGCAGCGGCGGTTTGAAATACGCTCCACCGCCAACGACCAGATTTTGATCGACGATTACGGCCATCACCCCACCGAAGTGGCGGCCACCATCGCAGCGGCGCGGCTGCGATATCCAACGCGACGGTTGATCGCTGTGTTTCAGCCCGCGCTGTTCACGCGCACCAAACGCTTTTTTGATGAGTTCACGGCGGCCTTCGATCTGGCCGACGAAGTTATCATCAGCGATATTTACGGCGCGCGCGAGCACGACCCCGGCGACATTCATTCGCAGATGCTCGTCGAGGCTATTCGGCAGCGACCCGCCTTTGCTGGAAGAAGCGAGCGGGTGATCTATGGCGCCTCGCTGGAGGAAACGCAGCGCCTGCTGGAAGCAATGCTTGCGCCCAACGATGTGGCGCTTTTGATGGGTTCGGGCACCATCTACAAGATTACGGAGGCACTGTTCGGCCCGTCGCCGCTGCTTAGATAATTGTCGGCAAAGCCGACCAACGTACCTGACCAGGGATATTTGACTAGAAGACAAATGAATACCTCAACGACCCCATGGGACTTTCATCTGGAAGCGCTGACCCATGCCCTGCGCCAACGTTTTGGCGAGCGTGTGCGCTTCAACGAGCCGCTGGCGCGGCATGGCACCTTTGGCGTGGGCGGACCTGCCGACGCCTGGCTGGCCGTGGACAAAGAAAGCGACCTGATCGCGCTTGTCTCGATGGCAGCCGGAGAGCGCTGGCCGCTGATGCTGGTGGGCAACGGCACCAACCTGCTCTATACCGACGCGGGCGTGCGCGGCATCGTCGTGCAGAACGCGCTTTCCACCTGGGAACTGACCGACCTGGGCGATGGGACGGCGCAGTTGGTTGGCGGCGCGGGCGTGAACCTGCCCAAGCTGGTCAACGACCTCGCGGCGAAAGGCTGGGCAGGATTGGAATGGGGCGCGGGCGTGCCGGGCAGCTTGGGCGGCGCGGTCATCAGCAACGCGGGCGCGCACGGCGCCAGCCTCAGCGACACGCTTCAGCGAGTGCGCATTGTGGATGCGCGCGACCTGGAAAGCGGGCCAGTGGTGCATGATTACGCGCTGGCCGAACTCCAGATGGCCTATCGCGACAGCCGCTTCCGTTCGCGCCGCAAGGTGGAGTTCGACAGCCAGGGCCGACCCCTGCCGCCGCCGCGCGGGCTGATCGAGCCTGCCGAAATCGTCACCTCCGTGACCTGTCGGCTGCGGCACGACGAGCCAGAGCAGTTGAAGGCGCGGGTGGCCCACTACAAGCAGCATCGCAAAGAGACCCAGCCGCCCCAGGCCAGCGCCGGTTCCGTTTTCAAGAATCCGCCGGGAGACTTTTCAGGGCGCTTGATCGAGGCGGCAGGGCTGAAGGGCAAGCAAATCGGCAAGGCGCAGCTTTCGCAGCGTCACGCCAACTTTATCGTCAACCTTGGCGGCGCGCGCGCCGCTGATATTCTGGCACTGATCGCGCTCGCCCGCGCCACCGTGCATGAGCGCTTCGGCGTCGCGCTCGAGCTTGAGATCGAATTACGTGGAGAAACGGAGGGCGAGCGAACAGAGTAATAGTAGCGCGTAATTGGATCGCAACGGTCCGCTGATCTGCATGCAGAGAAGCCTATGTTCAAACGAAGCAACAAGGCCAAAACTCAACAGCCCACGCCAGGCAGCGTTTCATCCCCAGAGAGCGAGCGCAGCCTGGTTGATGTCACCTTTCGCCAGCGGCCACCCGACAAAACCAGCCGGTCGCGGGGCGGGCGCAGAGCACCGCAGCGGCCAACTAACCCGGCCAGGGCAACTCCGGTTGAAGAGCAGCCCACACCCAGCACCATGATTGGACTCGGCTGGGCACGCGCAGGCGCGCAAAAGCACGCGCAGATGCGCGCTGGCCCCAAGCGGCGCTTCTCCAGAAGCCGCCGCGAACGCTGGCTCCGGCGCGCGGTGGTCATCGTGCCGCTGCTGCTGGTTGTCGTCTTTGGGTTGCACGCGCTCTTCACAACCACCTATTTTGAAGTTCAGCAGATCACCATCGAGGGCACGCGAAACGGGCAATTAATTGCCGCAATAGAGCGGCTTCATCTGACGGGCGTCAATATATTTCTCGCCGACACCAGCGCCGACGCAGCCCTGGTCAAAACGCTGCCGCCGATTGCTGATGCCAGCGTCACGCGCAACCTGCCCAATACGCTGCTTGTTCATGTTGTCGAGCGCCAGCCGGTATTGATCTGGCAGGTTGGCGCCACCCTGTACAGCGTTGACGCCGGAGGAGCCATCATCGGCCAGGTCCAACAGGCCGATGGCTTGCCGGTTATGAGTGATGAGCATAGCCTGGATCAGCATGGGCATCCCTTTGCGCCCGGCGGCAAAATCGACCCAAAGATCATACAAATGGCCCGTCATTTGCTAGAGCAAGTTCCAACAGCGAGCGGCATCACCAGTTTCACACTGCGCGATACCCTCCTGTATGGAATCGTCCTCTTCAGCGCCGAGGGATGGCAGGCCCGCTTTGGTGGCCCTGACAACCTGCAACACAAGATCGACGAGCTTGCCGCCATCGTGCAACTCGTCAGGCAGCAGGGGCAGCAGCTTGCGTTGATTGATCTGCGCTTTGGGAATTACCCATATTACCGCCTGAAGAGTGCAGGCGCTGAGCCATAAAATCATCCGCCAAAAGGTGCAACCGATCAGATGCCCATCTCAGGTGTTCGGCATCCCAAACCCGAAACCTGAGCCTTGCCAGATAATGGAGAGTGCGTGCCGTGCCAGAGCGGATCATTATCGGAATCGACGTAGGCACCACTAAAGTCTGTGTCCTCGTCGGAGAACAAGATCGCAACGGAAAACTCAATATTTTAGGCACCGGCCTGTGTCCATCGCGCGGGCTGCGCCGCGGCATGGTCATCGATATGACCCAGACGGTGGAATCGATCACCGCCGCGCTTGACCGCGCCGAACGGCTGTCGGGACGCAAGATACCATCAGCCTACATCGGTGTGGCCGGTAGCCATATTGAATCGTTGAATAGTAGAGGTGTGGTTGCTATCTCGCCCAACACGCGCGAAATCGTACCCAGCGACATCAGCCGGGCGATTGAAGCCGCGCGGGCTATCGAAGTGCCCAGCAGCCGCGAGGTCATTCACGTCATCCCGCGCGGCTATCTGGTGGATGGACAAGAGGGCGTCAAGAACCCGATTGGCATGTCGGGCTACCGGCTGGAGGTCGAATGTCATATTGTCACGGGCGCCATTGCCTCCATCCAGAACCTGATCAAATGCGTCCAGAAGTCGCAGGTCGAGATCGATGATCTGGTTTTGGAGCCGCTGGCCTCCAGCGAATCCGTCTTGACTTCCAGCGAAAAAGACCTGGGCGTCATCCTGCTGGACATCGGCGGCGGCACGACTGACGTGGCTATTTTCGTGGAAGGCGCCATCTGGCACACGGTGGTTTTGCCGCTGGGTGGCAACCTCATCACCAATGATATTGCCTACGGTCTGCGTATCCCATTCCTGGCTGCCGAAGACCTGAAGGTCACGCACGGCCACGCGGACCCCGGCCAGATTCCAGCAGGAACGCGCATCGATCTGGAACCGTTTGTCCCGGAATATAAAGAGGATATCGACCAGCATGCCCTGGCGGAGATCATCGAGGCGCGGGTGGAGGAAATCTTTGAAAAAGTGCAGGAAGAGATACGCAAATCCGGGTACGATGGCCTGCTGCCTTCCGGCATTGTCCTCACGGGGGGCACGGCTGAACTGCCGGGCATCCTCGAAAAGGCGCGCGCAACCTTCAACCTGCCGGTGCGCATCGGCACGCCACGCGGCGTACATGGCGTGGTCGATACGGTGATCAACAAGCCCGCGTTTGCCACCGGGGTGGGCCTGCTGCTGTGGGGCTTGCGCCAGAGCGAGGCCCTGGCGGCTGACGAAGCCCGCAGCCAGGAAGTACCTATGGTCTATCAGCGTTTCAAACAATGGCTTCAAGAGTTTCTACCATAGAAGACCATATCGAATAGCAATCGAGCTATTTGTTTGCTCTTTTTAGCCTTCGGAAGGAAGGGAGGCTTGGGAAGATGGCACCACAGATGAATCACCATCAAGTTGAAGGGTTCGCCCAGATTCGCGTCATCGGCGTCGGTGGCGGCGGCAGCAACGCCGTCAACCGCATGATTCAGGCGCAGATGCTCGGCATCGAGTTTATCGCGGTCAACACCGATGCCCAGGCGCTGCTGCTGGCCGAAACGCCGCATCGCATCCGCATCGGCGACAAGCTGACGCGCGGCCTGGGCGCGGGCGGCAACCCCACCATCGGCGCGAAAGCCGCCGAAGAGAGCAGCGAAGAACTCTACGAGGCCATCAAAGGCTCGGATATGGTCTTCATCACCTCTGGCATGGGCGGTGGCACCGGAACCGGCGCCAGCCCGGTGGTGGCGCAGATTGCCAAAGAGGCGGGCGCGCTGAGCGTGGGCGTCGTCACCAAGCCGTTTTCGTTCGAGGGCACCAAGCGCCGCCTTGCGGCTGAAGAGGGCATTGCCGCGCTCAAGCAGCATGTCGATACGCTGATCACCGTCCCGAATGACCGGCTGCTCCAGGTTGCTGATAAAAAGATGCCGTTGTCGGAAGCCTTCCGGCTGGCTGATGATGTGCTGCGCCAGGGCATCCAGGGCATCAGCGATCTGATTACCGTGCCCGGCATCATCAATCTGGACTTTGCCGATGTCAAGGCGATTATGGCCGACGCGGGCAGCGCCCTGATGGCAATTGGCGAGGGCAGCGGCGAAACACGCGCCGTCGATGCCGCGCGCCAGGCGATTGCCAGCCCATTGCTGGATATCGACATCAGCGGCGCGCGCGGCGTGCTGTTCAATGTCACTGGGGGCATGGACCTGACGCTCTTCGAGGTCCACGAGGCCGCCGACATTATCAGCAAGGCCGCGCACCCGGATGCCAATATCATCTTTGGCGCGGTGCAAGACCCGGTGTACGATGGCCGCGTCAAGATCACCGTGATTGCAACGGGGTTCGAGAACCGTGTAGTCCAGCCACGCAGCGAGTATGATCGCCGCATGGTCTACGCGCAGACCACGAACCCACGGCAGGCATACCAGGTCAATCATGGCCCTGTTGCGCCCACGCCGCATCTGCCGCCGACCACAGGCCCCATGCCTGATCCGGCACAATTGCGAAATGGGACGCGGCAGCCTGGCATCCCCGGGAGCGCGCCAGCCGCCCGGACGGGTAACACCGCCCCCAACCTGCGCGCAGTGCCTGGTGTGCCACCGGCTGACCAGGAGCCTGAGACGGAGGTCGTTCCGCCACCACCTGACACCGGACGGCCAGACCCGCCCAGCCAGAGCCGCCCGGTGCGTCCGGTCATCCAGCGCCCGCCGGACAAGCCCACGCGCTCTGGCCCGCTGGATGGCATCGAAATCCCGGCCTTCCTGCGCCGCCGCTAAATGGCGCAAGCGGCTTTGCAAACGAGAGGAGGCAGGCGAAGCGTGGTACCACGCTTCGCCTGCCTCCCTTTAAGTGCTCGCCAAAGTCCCTGCAAAACGGACGCATCTTGACCGCTTTTTCGCATATACTCCAGGGGAGGTGAACGAACGTTTGCGGCAGGAACGAAAAGAACAGGAGCATGGGCGATGGCGAACCAACTGCGGGTGATGCTCGAAATCGGACCGAAAGGCAAGCAGGTGGTGGCGGTGGCACCGGATTGGCCCGGTCTGGAGCGCGGCGCGAAGACTGAGGAGGCCGCGCTTGAACGGTTACACTCCTACCTCCCACGCTATGCACCGGTGGCAAAGCTGGCGGGGATAGAGGCAGCGTTTGCGGCCAGCACCATCCTCGACGTGGTCGAGCGCTATCCGGGCGTGGGATCAACCGACTTCTGGGGCATCTCGTTCGCGTTTTCGGACATCGACAGACAAGACCTGTCGAGCGCAGCATTGGACCGTGACCTGATCCTGCTGCAAGCGTGCTGGGCGTTCTTCGACGCGGTGCGGGGGCGCGTGTCGCCCCAGATGCAGAAGGGTCCGCGTGGGGGCGGGCGAGATCGAGACCATATCGTTCGTCATACGCTTGCCACAGAGCAGGACTTTGCGCAGAAGGTCGGGGTACGCGCGCCTGACGGCGCGCTGCTGACCGACGAGGGACTCCAGGCACACCGCGACGCCTATCGCGCAGCCATTCGGGCGTTCCATGCCCAGGGCAAACCGGCCCGCACCTGGCCGCTCGGGTACCTGATTCGGCACACCGCGTTTCACACGCTGGATCACGCCTGGGAAATGGAAGACAAAGACCTGACCATATAGACAGGAGTTTTCAACACACCGCGAACTTTTTTGGTGAGATGGGCTGCCTATCTGGCTGTCTCGGAACCAGTCCACCATTCCAGCATCTGCCCATTGGCTATGCGAGCAAACCACATCACGTGCGAAACGTCTGCTTGTCCTTGCCGCGTTCTGCGGATGGTGCCGCGCAAGGCCACCAGATCGCCCTCGCTCAGCATCTGCTCGATGGTGATATGAAAGTCAGGAAAGGCCGCTCGGACCTGCCGCACCGTCTGTTTCACGCTTTCAGGGCCGGTTACCTCCGGATGCGCGTAATCCACATACCCAGGAGCCAGCACGTCATCAGCCAACGCCACATCGCCCGTATTCCACATTTCGATATAGCGGCGCACAATAGCCTTGTTCGCTTCAACCATGGTCACGGCTCTTTTCCCTCGTTTTCCGGCGCAATCTGCCAGGGCGTAAACTCGATGCCCCTGGCAACCAGTTCCGCCTGTGCCTGCTCCGGCGTCTCGAAGCAGATGGCATCCCAGCCAGCGGCTCGAGCGCCCGTGACGTTTTCCGGCAGATCATCCAGAAAGAGGTGCTCGGCGGCAGGCTCGCCCGTCGCAGCCTCCACAGCCCGATAGATAGCTGGATCGGGCTTGAGCGCGCCCACCTGATACGAGAAGATGATGTGCTGCGCCTCGGCAAAGCAGGGGTTGACGCGCTGAAGGTAATCCATATGCAGTTCATTGGTGTTCGAGCAGATGGCAATGATATAGCCCTGCGCGCGTAGCTCCCTGACGAATGGGAGCATATAGGGGCGCTCAATGAAGATATCGTTCCAGAGGTCGATAAACACCTGGCGCTCCAGGCCAAGCTCTTGCACCGCGCCGCGCAAAAACTCCTCTGTCGTGACCTGCCCCAATCCATAGGGGTCTTCCACGCTGCGCAGCCAGCGCTGCATACGGGCCAGGCGCTTCTCGTCAGGGAAAAGGCTGTGCAGGCGCTGGCGGGACCGGCCAAAATCCAGCCCCACCAGCACGTTACCAACATCCAAAACAATCACACGGGGATGGAGCGAACGCTCTTGCTCAGACATGCTCTTTCCTTCTCTGGTCGCGGGGTCTGTCAAAGATCAAACCATTCTGGATGGCTTTGAAAGTCGGCGCGCACCCTCAGCACATCCTTGGCATAAAACGCCGTGTAGCCGCAGTTCAGGCAGATCGCCGCGGCCACATCGACCTCTTTTGGACCTGAAAAGAAAGCGCCTGGCTTTTCGTGCGCGTAGATCAAACGAATAATCCCGCCATGCTCGCCCGCCCTGATGTGACTTTCCGCCCAGACGCGCCGCCCCTGGCAATGTGGGCAGGGTGGGGGCGGGGGATGCTGCGGTGGTTGATTCATGAACTCATCTCCTGTTGAAAAATAAGATTATTGGGCTACGCCAGCCTCGACGGCCTGCATCTGCGCGCCGCTCACCGTGCTGATCTGCGGCAGCAGATCGTGCAGGGCCGCGATCAATACCTGTGGGTCGTCGGGCAGCAGCCGACGTGGAATCTGCACCACGCCAAGCTGCACCTTGACTTCGTTGCGGAAGCGCCGATAGAGCGCCACGCGGTTGGGCGTCATGTTGCGCCGCGCCTTCAGCACCACCATGCCATCCTTCAGGCCAATCGACTCGAAGCCTTTTTCTCCCGCCTCCACTTTGAGCGCAATCAGCTTGAGCAGATTCTCAACCGGCGGCAGCAGCGCGCCAAAGCGATCCTTCAACTCGCCGAGCATCGCCGTCACCTGCTCGCTCGTTGTCAGATTCGCCAGCCGCTGATAGAAGTTCATCTTCAGCGCCCGGTCATTGATGTAATCGTCGGGGATATAGGCATCCACCGGCAGATCAATCGTGACCACCGGAACAACAGCCTCGGCCTTCTTGCCCTGGAGTTCCTGAATCGCTTCCGCCAGCAAGCGGCTATACAGATCGAAGCCAACGGCGTTCATAAAGCCAGATTGCTCCGGCCCCAGCAGATTGCCCGCGCCGCGAATCTCCAGGTCTTTCATGGCAATGCGGAAGCCCGCGCCCAGTTCCGTCGCCTCGTAGATCGCACGCAGCCGCTTTTCGGCAATCGGCGTCAGCTTTGTATCCTTGTTATAGAGCAGATAGGCATACGCTTGATGCGAGCCGCGCCCCACGCGCCCACGAAGCTGATACAACTGCGCCAGCCCGAAGTTTGCGGCGTTGTTGATGATGATCGTGTTGGCGTTGGGGATATCCAGCCCGTTCTCGATGATGGTCGTGCAGATCAGCACCTGATACTCACCGCTGGAAAAAGCCAGCATCACTTGCTCAAGCTGGTCTTCAGCCATCTGCCCATGCGCCACGGCAAAGGTCGCCTCTGGCACCAGCTTTTGCAGGCGCTGGGCAATCACCTGAATGCCCTGCACGCGGTTATGCACAAAGAAGACCTGGCCGCCGCGATCTACCTCGCGCAGAATTGCCTCGCGAATCAGCGGCTCGTCCCACTCGCGAATCGACGTGCGAATGGGCAGCCGTTCCTGCGGTGGTGTCTCGATGACGCTCATATCGCGCACGTTGACCAGGCCCATATGCAGGGTGCGGGGTATGGGCGTTGCGGTCAGGGTCAGCACGTCGATCTCCATACGAAGCTGCTTCAAGCGCTCCTTGTGGACGACACCGAAGCGCTGCTCCTCATCGATAATCAGCAAGCCCAGGTTGTTGAAGACGACATCTTTCTGGAGCAGCCGGTGCGTGCCGATCAAAATATCGACGCGGCCCAGCGCCAATTCCTCCAGGACCTGCTTCTGCTCTTTCTCCGAGCGGAAACGGCTCAGCAACTCGACACGAATAGGATAGGCACGCAGCCGCTCGCTGAAGGTGTTGAAGTGTTGAAGCGCCAGCACTGTTGTGGGCGCCAGGATGGTAACCTGGCGCTGGTCGAGCACCGCCTTGAAGGCAGCGCGCAGAGCAACCTCTGTCTTGCCATAGCCCACGTCGCCGCAGACCAACCGGTCCATCGGGCGAGGCCGCTGCATATCTGCCTTCACGTCCTCAATCGCCCGCGCCTGATCGATAGTTTCTTCATACGGAAAGGCTTCTTCAAGCTCTTGCAGCCAGGGCTGCTCGCTATCGGGTGGGAAGGCGTGCCCATTCGTCGCCTCGCGCACGCTGTAGAGCCGCAGCAGATCGCTGGCGATGTTCTGCACGCTCTCTTTGACCTGCTGCTTGGCGCGCGCCCATTCGGCGCTGCCCAGCTTGCTTAGCGCGGGCGTCACGTCGCCCATGCCGATAAACTTGGTGACGCGATCAAGCTGATCGGTGGGGATATACAGCCGGTCTGTGCCAGCATACTGAATCAGCAGATACTCGCGCTCCACACCAGTGCTGTTCAGCTTGACCAGCCCCTCGAAGCGCCCGATGCCATGATCTTGATGCACCACAAAGTCGCCAGGATGGACTTCAGCCAGGAACGTTGCCGGAGTGACCGGCTTGCGCCGCGCGGCCTCCCGCCGCTTCGACCAGCCGAAAACCTCCGTATCGGTCAGGACCGTCAGCCCCAAAGCGCGGCTCTGCCAGCCCTCGGCCAGATGCCCCTGCACAATTGCCAGCAAGCCTGGCTCCGGCGCTTCGGGCAGCCGCACGATGGGCGACACCTGCACGGCATCCGCGCCAAACTGCGCGTCATCCCCAAAGACTTCGCACAGCCGCCGCGCCTGTGCCGTCACCACGACCACGCGCTGCCCTTCGCGCATGGCTTTGCGCGTCTCCAGCACCACAGCGCGCAAACGCCCGCCATAGGAATTGGCGGCATGCAGATCGGGCGTTAGTGCGCGCGTATCATCGTGTGGCCGGTGCTCATAGCCCGCACTTTGTGGCTCAATCGGTAGGCTCTCATCGGCCAGGAAGCTGGCGAAGCGCAGATGGCGCATCGCCTCAAGCTGCCGCCAGAGATCGGGCCAGCCAATAAAGGCAGGACGCAGCCCCGGCGGATTCTCCCCGGAACGCTCCAGCGAGGCGCGCACCTCTTCAGCCTGCTCTGCCAGACGCTGCACACCTTCTTCCAGGCGATCAGGCATATCCAGCGCCAGCACGGCATCGGGCGGCAGATAAGAAATCAATGTTGCCGGGCGATGTAGATAGGGCAGATAAAAGACGAGATCATCAAACGACTGTTGGGCGCGCAGCGCGTCAAGGTCGCGCGCCCAGCGATCAGCCGCGTCGGAGTGCAGCGTCTCGGTTGGCAACTCGGTGAGTTCTGCCGCCGCCGCAGGGCCGCGCTGTGGCAGCGCTTCCCGGCAGGGGGCCAGCAGCACCGACTCGATGGGATTGAGCGAACGCTGTGTCTCCGGGTCGAAGGTGCGAATCGACTCGATCTCATCGCCAAAGAACTCGATGCGCACAGGCCGCACCAGCGTCGGCGGGAAGAGATCGACGATGCCGCCGCGATGGGTCATCTGCCCAGGCTCCTCGACCTCCGCCACCGCCTCGTAGCCCAGGAGATAGCAGCGCTCCAGCAGCAGTTCCAGGTCCATCTCTTCGCCCGGAACGATCTCCAGCAGCATGCCGCGCAGTTCGTCCAGTGGGATAATCGGCTGGGTCAGCGCCCGCGCCGAGGCAAAGATGATGGGCGCGGTGTCGCGCGCGTGCAAGTCTTTTTTCCCATTTGCCAGGCGCGCCAGCGCGCCCATGCGCAACTGCATTGTCTCGGCATTTTCGATCATGCGCTCATAGGGCAAAGCATCGCGGTCAGGGAACAAGAGCGCCTGCTCCGGGCGGCCTGTGAGGGCACGCAGCGTCTCGGCCATGTCGCGGGCGCGCTGCTCATCCTGCGTCACCACCAGCACGGGCCGACTCAGCATACGATGCAGCGCCCCCAGCAGATAGGGCTTGCCAGCCTCGCTAACCCCATGCAGTTCTGGCGGCGCATAGCCAGTATCCAATTGTTCGACCAGGCGATGAAGCTCTGGCCGCGCTATCAACAACGGCAGTAAACCCTGTAAGGACATGCATGCTCCCTATGGTTTGCTAGACAATGGCTATACGAATACTCAACTCTTCTCTTCCGAGACGCTGACTCCATTGAACTGATTCATCGCCACCTGCACACCCTCCCGAATAAAGCAGCGCACCGCCTCCGCCGCCAGCCGCTCGGCCTCCTCCAGCGTCTCTTTCTCTTTACCGCGCGGCGGCTGCAAGACATAGCCTGCCGTCTGCATCGGATTCACCGCTGGACGACCAATCCCCAGCTTCAGGCGCGGAAACTCGCTCGACCCCAGCGCCGCGATGATCGACTCCAGCCCGTGATGCCCGCCCGACTTGCCGCGTGGGCGCAGCCGCATCTTGGCAAAGGCGAGGTCAAGGTCATCGCAGATGATCAGCAGATCGTCCAGATCGACCTTATACCAGTGCGCCAGATCGGCCACCGGCTTGCCGCTCAGGTTCATGTAGCTCTGTGGCTTCGCCAGGATGACTTTCTCTCCGTTGACCTGTCCCTCAGCCAGCACGGTCTTGCCATGCTTGCCGCTCCAGGTCCAGCCTTCGGCTTCGGCCACGCGGTCAGCAACGTGGAAGCCAACGTTATGGCGCGTCTTTTCGTATTCTCTGCCTGGATTGCCCAGGCCCACAATCACCTTCACGGCTGATCGCCTCGCCTTTGCTGGTTTTGTGCACAGCAGAAGAACCGCCTCCCAAAGATCGGGGGGCGGTACACGGGCATACCCTTCTGTGTGGGTGTGCCTTCCTTTCTCTTATTATACCACGCAGAAACGAGGCCAGCCCACTTTTCCTATCTCCACCTGAACGCAGGAACCCAGCCTGGCTGTGCTACAATTTGTGCGCAGACCCCAGAAACCCTTGCTACAAGAAGGAACGATCATGTCAGCGAATACACCGACTCCCGAAAAACGCTCCTCTGGCAGCGCGCCCTCGTTTATCAAAAACACCCACGTTTACCTCTATCGCCTGACCGGTGGCGTGATCGGCGGCAAAATGGGCAGCCGTTCCCTGTTGCTGCTGACGACAACGGGACGCAAGAGCGGCAAGGAACGTGTGACGCCGCTGCTCTATCTCCCCGACGACAATCGCTACCTGCTGGCTGCTTCCAACTACGGCAGCGAGCAGCACCCGCAGTGGTATCTCAACCTCCAGGCGAACCCCAAAGCCAGCGTGCAGATTGGCAAGCAGATCCAGGCCGTCACGGCGCAGATAGCAAGTGCAGAGGAACGACCGCGCTTGTGGGCGCGCTTCACTCAATTCAGCAACTTTGCCGGATACGAGCGCAAGACCACGCGAGAAATCCCTGTCGTCATCCTCACGCCCGTTGAATAGAACACGGGAGACCACGCATAGTGTCTAAGCAACGTGACCAGGTAGAACCCTCCTCCACAGGAGACCGTCTCAGCCTCCAGGCCGACTGCGCAAGCTGCTTCGCCCTGTGCTGTGTCGCGCCAGCCTTCTCGGCCTCGGCAGATTTCGCGCTCACCAAACGCGCCGGACAGGCTTGTCCCCATCTGCAAACAGA
The DNA here is from genome assembly GCA_035307385.1 of Ktedonobacterales bacterium. Lineage (GTDB taxonomy): Bacteria > Chloroflexota > Ktedonobacteria > Ktedonobacterales > DATBGS01 > DATBHW01. Next base: position 158,438 of record DATGID010000062.1, read on the forward strand.
CCTCCGCTGCGACATTCACTCTCGCCTAAGACAGCAGGGCTTTCGTGGGTGCAGCGTGTACGATTGCTTCGGCGCCGGGCAAAAGGTCTCCCAGATCACCTTCGGCGGGCAGGACTGGCGCCAGTCCCCGCACACCGCGCAGCAGATGTTCGCGGTGTTTCCGATCATGCGCATCCTCCACGAACTGCTCTGGTATCTGGCTGAAGCGCTGACGTTACCACCTGCCCGCCCGCTCCACGCTGAACTCCGGCGCGGGCTGGAAGAGACCAAACGGCTCACGAACCACAGTCCCGCCGCACTTCTGGCATTGGATGTGGTCGCCCACCGACAGAGCATCAATGCGCTGCTGCTGCGCGCCAGCGAACTTGCCCGCGCCAGCGTCCTTCGCAAGAAGGAGCACCGAGGAGCCAACCTCATCGGAGCCAACCTCGAAAGCGCCGATTTGAGAGGGGCCAATTTGAGAGGGGCCTGCCTCATTGGCGCTAGCCTGCGAGGCGCGGACCTGAGCATGGCCGATCTGACCGGAGCCGACCTCAGAGATGCCGATCTGAGAGGCGCCAACCTCATCGGGAGCCTCTTTCTCCTCCAATCCCAGCTTGAGGCAGCGCAAGGTGATAGCGAAACGAAAGTGCCGCCTGCGCTCAAGCACCCGACGCACTGGAAGCCTGCTCATACACATATGCCGCGAGCGTGAAAGCGATCGGCTCTGGGGAGAAGTCACAAATACTTTGCGTTCGGCTATAGCCGTGTTATAATCGGGGAGTATGTGTAAGGCGGCGGGCGCACCCAAACGACCCGCTGAGGGTACTGAAAGAAACTATGCAGCTAGCCGATTCCCACGAAGCAGATATCCAGCCGACTTCCGAAGAACAACTGAAATCTGCCCTCGAAAGTCTGCTGTTCGTCGCCGGGCGTCCCCTGGAGCGCGCCGAACTGCGCCGTCTGCTGGCAATCACCGAAAGCCAGCTTGAGCGCGCGCTAGCCGCCCTGGCGGCGGAGTGCGAAAGGCGCGGCGTGCGCGTGCAGCGGCTGGGCCAGCAAGTGCAGCTTGTTTCCGCGCCGGAAAACTCGCGCTACATCGCCGCCTTCCTGGGCCTGCCCACGCAGGTCAAACTCACCACCGCCGCGCTGGAAACGCTGGCCGTCATCACCTATCGCCAGCCGATCACCCGCAGCCAGATCGAAACCATTCGCGGCGTCAACAGTGATCGCGCCCTTGCCAGCCTGATCGCCCACAGCTTGGTCAACGAAGTCGGGCGCGCCGCGACCGTTGGGCGGCCCGCGCTCTTCGCCACCACGCCCGAGTTTTTGCACCAGTTCGGGCTAACCAGCCTGGAGCATCTGCCCCGGCTGGACACCGTCGACGAAACCCCGCTCGCCCTGGAAGAGCCAGGCAACGGCGCAAACCACAACAGCGAAGCCAATGGACACAGCACCGCGCCCGAACAACTCGCCCTCCCCTCACCCGACGACGAGGATGAGGAGGCGTCCGAGTGAAACTTGGCCGCCATATACCCGCCAGCCCAAGGCCGGTTCACGCCACCGAAATTGCCCAGCAGCTCGGCTGCGACACCATCCAGATTTTCGTCAATAATCCCACTGGCTGGAAGCAGCCGCAAGAAGTGCCGCCCAGGCCCGGCAAACTCGACCCGGCCACCGCTTTTGCCCAGGCCGCTGCTGAGCGTGGCCTCGCTCCGGTGGTCGTCCACGCGCCCTATCTGATTAACCTGGCCTCGCCCGACGAGACCATCTTTGACAAGTCTGTTATACTGCTGGGCGGGACCATCCAACGCGCCAGTCGGTTTGGCGCTCGCTATGTCGTCTTTCACATCGGCAGCCACCGCGGCACAAGCCACGAGGCAGGCATTGCGCGCATCGCCCTTGGGCTGGACCGCATCTTGCCAGAAACGCCAGAAGGCGTCGTGGTCCTGCTGGAAAACGACGTTGGCGCGGGCCATGAAGTCGGCGCAAAGATCGAAAGCCTGGCAGCCGTGCTGGCTGCGCTGCCCAACCACGCGCCGCGCCTGGGCATCTGCCTGGATACCGCGCACCTGTGGGGGGCTGGCATTGATCTCAGCGACGAGGAGGCCGTAGGACGTATACTCTCGGATGTTGATCGCCTGATAGGCTTACCGCGTCTGCCGGTCATCCATCTCAACGACACAGCCACACCGCTGGGCAGTCACCGCGACCTGCACAAACGCATTGGCGAAGGCATCATCCCAGAGGCCGGGCTGCGCGCCCTGCTGCGGCATCCCGCCTTGCAAGAGGTCGCTTTTATTCTGGAAACACCCATCGAAGAGGACAATGAACACCGCCTGGATTGGGCACATGATACAGCACATCTCGCCCGCGTGCGGGCGCTGGGCGAAGGCACGACGGAGGCGCCGCAGCCCCAGAGCAATATGCCAACGGCATAGGTAACAACTCTGGCATCGGCCAGAGACGGAAATGTGGAGGAGAACATCACGATGCAAAAAGGACGCTCGCAAGGCAAAAACGGCCAGACCCCCAAAAACGGTATCTGGGTCGGGCGGTCCAACAGCGACAAAACCTTCGGCGCTATTTTTCAGGATGATGGCAAGAACGGCTACTTTTACCTTTGCTCCCTGGACAAGCAAGAAATCCTTGGCTGCGTCGAAGTCTACCAGACCCCCGACCTGCCCTACCCGATGCGCGAAGAGTATATCAAGATTCACTGGGCCGACCATGGGCAGCGCGTCGCTCTCTGCGTGCGTGGCTGGCCGATAGCTGGCTTCGACATCCCCAACCTCAAGGGCTGGATGGTCGAAGAAGTTCCCGAGGGCGGCAGCGAGACCGCCCGCGAAGCCGCGCTGATCGACGCGCTGGTCGCGGACTAGCGCCCAGGCGCGCCCGGCACCATCGCTCCGGCAGGAAAGGAGCCATGCCCGCGCATGTCTAGCGGCAAACGCCTCTTCCTGAAGAGCCAGAACGCCCGCCTGTGCTGCATCGACTTCGGGGGCGATGGCCCAACGATGTTGCTGCTGCACGGCCTGGCCGGGCGTGCCAACGAATGGCACAGTACCGCAGAGTGGCTCAGCGGGCAGGGCCACGTGTTTGCGTTGGACCAGCGCGGGCATGGCAAAAGCGAGAAAGGGCTGGCGGACTATTCGCGGGACGCCTATGTCAATGACGTGATCACCGTCATCCAGCAGTTGCGCCTCGCGCCCGTCGTGCTCATTGGGCAATCCATGGGCGGGCAGAACGCCTTTCTGGTGGCGTCGCGCCGCCCCGACCTGGTGCGCGCGCTGATCGTGGTCGAGGCCCGGCCCGGCGCAGACCCCGCAACGCCCGCCATGGTGGAAAGGTGGCTCGACTCCTGGCCCGTGCCCTTTCCATCTCTGGCAGACGCGCGTATCTTTTTCGGCGGCGATACGCTGTACGCGCAGACCTGGCTGGAGATGCTGGAAGAGCGCGAAGATGGCTACTGGCCCCAGTTTCGCAAAGAGGAGATGCTGCGCTCCATCGAAGATCAGGCCAGGCAGGACTACTGGGCCGAATGGGAGCGCATTACCTGCCCGACATTGATTGTCGGCGGCGAGCGCAGCTTTCTGCCCCAGGAGCAGCTTCAGGAGATGGCGCGCCGTATTCCCCAGGGCCGCTATGTCCAGGTGGAACAAGCCGACCATGATCTGCACCTTGACCGGCCCGAGCGCTGGCGGGAGATTGTCGGAGATTTTCTGCGTGATGGGCAGGGGAGAGGCGTCTCGCTGTGATCGCTGTGCTGCTTATGTGATGAGCGCGCGTGTGATGCTTTCCAGCGTCGGGCAGCCGGACAGGGCCATAGCCAGGTCTAGCTCAGCACGCAATACGTGCAAGACATGATAAACCCCCTCTTCTCCGTCTACCGCCAGGCCCCAGAGGATTGGGCGGCCCAGGAGAACCGCGCGCGCCCCAACGGCCAACGCTTTGAGGACATCGGTCCCACGGCGAATGCCGCCATCGACGTACACTTCGCAGCGACCCGCCACGGCTTCAACCACCTCAGGCAGCGCCTCCATGGTGGCAACAGCGCCATCGAGTTGGCGTCCGCCGTGGTTGGAGACAACAATCCCGGCAGCCCCATAGTCCAGCGCCAAACGCGCATCTTCCGCCGTAAGAATGCCTTTGAGAAGCACGGGCAGCGCGGTGATGGAGCGCAGCCAGGAAACCGTCTCCCAGGTGAGCGCGGCAATCGGATCGGGTTCCTCCTCATGGCCGTGCTCGCTCTCCCCGGTGAGCAGAGCCTGGTTGCCACTTCCCACGGCGGGATAGATAGCCGCAAGCTGCTTGCCTAGATCGTTGCGCAGGTCGCGCTCTCGATGGCCCCGGCGCGGCGCATCCACGGTTAGCACCAGCGCCTGATAGCCTGCCGCCTCCGCTCGCCTGACCAGACGTTCTGCCTGGCGAAAGGATTCAACATAAAGTTGGAACCAGCATGGCCCCTGAGCGGCCTGGGCAATCTCTTCCAGGCTACGCGTAGAATCGGTACTTGCAATCATCAGGGTTTCAGCCCGCCGGACCGCTCGCGCCGTGGCGCATTCAGCCTCCGGATGCGCCAGCCCGTGCCCTGCCGTGGGGGCCACCAGGATGGGCATGCTGACAGCCGTGCCCAGCACGCTCGTCCGCAGATCGCACATGCTGACATCCACCAATACGCGCGGGCGCAGCCGTAAGCGCTCAAAGGCGGCGCGATTGGCTCGCAGGGTCACCTCATCATCACTGCCACCTTGATAATAGTCCCAGGCCCAGGGAATATGGGCCATCCGCTGCGCCGCAAGCGCCTCATAATCAAAAAGGTTCATTAGTTGCATGGCGGTATCCTTTACAGGTGGATAGTTACCCTTGCCGCGACAACAGCGGGCGAATAATCCTTTTAGCGTTCTTCAGCGCACCCGACCCCAGATACCACTCAAAAGATGCTTGCTGGAGGCCGGTGCTCAGCGTCGGGTAGGCATGCATCGTTGCCAGCACAGCGCCCATGCCCAGCTTGTGCCGCATCGCCAGCGCCAGTTCGCCCAGCAGTTCACCGGCGCGCTCCCCCACCAGATGCGCGCCTAGAATCGTATCACCCTTCTGCGCCACAATCAGCTTGATGAACCCCTCTGGCGCGCCCTCCGTCTGGGCACGGTCAATCGCCTGCCAGGGCAAACGCACGACGCGAAACGTCTGGCTCGTCTGGCGCGCTTCCTCTTCGGTCAGCCCTACACGCGCCGCCTCCGGGTCGGTAAACGTCGTCCAGGGCAGCACGCGATAATTCGGCTTCTTATGCAAAAGCGGCAGCAAAGCGTTGCGCACCGCTACGCTGGCCTGATAGGCCGCCACATGCGTAAAGAGATAGCCACCCAGCACATCCCCAATGGCAAAGATATTCGCTGCCGTGGTTTGCAGATACGCATCGGTGGTGATGCCCTTCGGCCCGCAGGCCACACCTGCCGCCTCCAGGTGCATGCCTTCCACATTGGGCACGCGCCCCAGCGCAATCAGCAGATCATCGGCCTCCACCTGCCTCAGCTTCTCGCCCTGCCGGGCCTCTGCCACCTTCTTCCCGCCGCTCTGCTTCACCACCTCCAGCCGCGCGCCCAATTCTACCCGCACCCCATCGCGCGCCAGCGCCTGGGCAATCGCCTCCGAAACCTCCGGCTCCTCCCTGGGTAACAGGCGCTCCCGGCTCTGGAGCAGCGTCACCTGGCTGCCCAGCCGGGCGAACGCCTGCGCCATCTCCACGCCCACCGGCCCACCGCCAACCACCACCAGCGAGGGCGGCAGCCGCCCAAGATCAAAAAGCGATTCGTTCGTCAGATAGCCTGCCTCTCGCAGCCCGGGCACATCAGGCACGCGCGGGCGCGAACCGGTGGCTATCAAGATATTTTTGCTCAGCAGCAGCTCGCCGTTCACCTCCAGTTCATGGGGACTGCGAAAGCTTGCCTGCCCCAGGCGCACGCTCACCCCCTGCACATACACCTGCTCCTCGTCAGCGACGCGCGCAATCACCTCTTGAATATGCGTCGAGATGCGCCCCATATCGACCTTCAGGTCGGCAGGCAGCAGCCCCAGCGTCGCCGCCGCTTTCGCCTGCGTCACCACCTTCGCCACATGAATCAACGCCTTGCTGGGCACGCAGCCATAATACAGGCAGTCGCCGCCCACGCGCTCTTTATCGAGCAAGGCAACACGCGCGCCCAGGGTCGTCGCCAGCCGCGCCGCGGTCAGCCCGCCTGACCCTCCGCCAATCACCGTAACATCATATTGGTAGCGCGCCATGAAGCCTCCTCTAACGCTGCAAATAGCTCTGCTCCACTGCAATCTGTCCTATACTATAGCAAAGCGCTCCTTACTGCCGAAAAGAGTCGCTCAAAAGTTGCAACGCTGCTGACATAAGGGTGTCACAGCTATCAGCTATACTTTTGATAGGGAAGAAAACACGAAGCCGCTTCGGTTTTGAAGGGGCATTGAATGCAAGAAGGAGCTATCTCTCGCCATGCCAAAGCACTTTGAGGTCAGCGGTCCCGGGTTTGTTGGGCTGTTCGTGCGTGATGTGAAAGCCGCAGCCGATTTCTATGAACAAAAACTTGGCTTCAGGCGCGACCCCGAAACCTTTCCCACACCGTCTGTCGCTTTCCTGACCTACCCTATCCCATTTGCCGTGATGCAGCCGCCTCCAGGGGTCGATCTGGACAGCCTGCCCCGTCCGGTGCGCGTGCCTTCCATCTGGTTCAAGGCCAGTAATAGCCAGATTGTCCACGATGCCCTGGTCGAAGCGGGCGTTACCATCCTCAGGCCACCATCAGATGGACGGTTTGGCCGACAGTTCACCTTCGTCGATCTGGATGGCTATGCCATCACCATCTATGACCGCGATGCGCCGCCCAATGGATGGGAACAGCGCTAAGCTGGAGACAAGAAGCCTCCGCTCGATCATCTCATGCGAGCGGAGGCTTTCAGCCGCGTCAAAACAGCGCTGCAAACAACGCTCAGTTTGATGAGGCCACCCGTGGATTCGCGGCGGTATCCACCGACTTCCAGGTGTTGGCGCGCCGCTGCAAGCCCTTCCCGATCACCATCGTGAAGAAGAAGAGGATGCCACCGAACACCAGCACACTCACCAGGCTAATCAGGCGGTCCAGCAGAATCGTCGCCGCCGCCGTGTTATGCGCCGCCGCTGTATGCGGCGTAAAGAGCAGAATCATCGCGAACATGCCCGCCTCCACAAAACCCACTCCCCCGCTGGTGAGCGGCACCGTCGTCAGCAGCGATTCGCCCAACGCAATAAAGAGCGCTGCCGCAAAGATGTGCAGCGGGTCACCGCCCAGCAATCCTGCCGCCAGCGCCACGCACATAAAGCGCAGCGACTCGAACGTCCAGACGCCCACCGTCAGCGGCACCAGCAGATGCAGCCGCTTAAACGAGCCGAGCGTGCCCTCTTGAAAATGCACATACTGCTCGCGGAAGCGTACTGGAATCAGCCTGCCTATCTGGTCGCGCCAGACGCGCAGCACCACCAGGCCCACAATGAGACAGAATACCAGCACCAGGCAGACCTGCAAGGCCAGTTCAAGCTGCGGGGGCAACTGCCCATGCAGGCTGATCAAAATGGCCGAAATAAAGAGCAGCAGTAAGACCACCAGATCGAGGATACGCTCAGCCAGCACCGTGCCAAAGGTGCGCGTGGTGGAAACATCCGCTTCCTGGCGCAGCAAATAGGCGCGATAGACATCGCCCAGCTTCGCGGGCACAATCACGTTGGCAAACCAGGAAAGATAGAGGATTTTGTTGAGATGCAGAAAATTAGGGAGATGTACCCCTTGCTCTTTGTGGTAGCCCACATTCTGGAGCAGCAGCTTCCAACGCAAGACCCGCACCGGGAAGGAGCCGTAATAGACCCCAAAAGCCAGCAGAAATAACCAGAGGTTCGTATGCCCCAAAGCTGCCGCAATGCTTGCCGGATTCAACTCCAGGCTCAGGCTGCGCCCCACCAGCACAAAAACGACAATCACCGCCACCAGCGGCACAATCGTTCGCCAACTGAGCAACCGTTTCCCAATCGAAAGCCGCGAGGAGTTCAGTTCGGCTACCTCACGCTCGCGCGAGCTTTCGGGCTGGGCAATGTCCGCAGGCCGTGGTTGGGGAGTCTCTGATGGATCACGAGGCGAAATGGCGCACCTCCAGATATTTCAGCCTAAGATGAAACACATAGGCAATTGTGCTAACAACAAGAGGGAGAAGCTTCCACGCTTCACCAGGGATGACGTTTTACAAGAGTATCAAGTAACATCGGCATGCCTTATGGCACGTGTCGCGGGCGCTCCACGCCGCAAGATTTGGGCGACACGACACCCATAGACCACTAAAAGCATCCTTGCATATCTCATGCCTATCGTCCCCAAAGTACCACATATGTCGCCTTCAGCCCCTGGCTGCACAAAAAGAGCGCGCAGCCGCCGGACTTGCCAGGCATCTGCGCGCTCGCGTGGCTTGTGCGCCGCGTCTTACGCAACGGGCAACTGTTGCGCTCCAACGGACTGCCGGGCAAGCTCCTGCCGGAACCAGTTAATTGTCCACAGCATGCCAGCCTCCAGACCCACCGTAGGCTCCCAGCCAAGCTGCTCTCTGGCCTTGCGAATATCAGGGCGACGGCGGTCAGGGTCATCTTGCCGTTTGGGCACAAAGACCAGTTCCGAGGAAGATTCGCATAAGCGCGTAATCAGCCGCGCATATTCCAGCACCGTATGCTCTTCTGGGTTGCCCAGGTTATAAATCTCACCCGTCGTGCCCGGCGTGAACATGGCGCGCATCAAGCCATCCACCAGATCAGTCACATAGCACAGGCTGCGCGTCTGCGAGCCATCGCCGTGAATGGTCAGCGGCTGGTTGCCAAGTGATTGCGTAATGAAATTCGGAATAATGCGTCCATCTTCTAGCTGGCTGTGCGGGCCATAGGTATTGAAGATGCGCACGATACGCGCATCCACCCCATACTGCCGACAAAACTCCATCGTGATCGTTTCGCCCAGGCGCTTGCTCTCATCATAGCAGGCGCGAGGGCCGACGGGGTTCACATTGCCAAAATAGTCTTCGCGCTGAGGATGTTCCAGCGGATCACCATAGATTTCTGAAGTCGAAGTAATCAGGAACCGCGCGCCAGCTTCGCGCACCCGCTGAAGGATACGATACGTTCCCATGCTGTTGACCAGAATCGTCTCGAAGGGGTGTTCCATATACCCCACCGGACTGGCCGGGCTGGCGAGATGGAAGACGACCTCCGCCTCAAAGGCCAGCGGCTCGACAATATCATGATGCAGAAAGGTGAAGCGCGGCTTGCCCAGAAGCGCCTCGATGTTGCTGCGCGACCCTGTGAGCAAATTATCAACACACAGGACCGTATATCCTTCATCCAATAAGCGGGCACAAAGATGGGAGCCGATAAAACCAGCACCACCCGTTACAAGCACATTCACGAAGCAGCCTCCAGGGAAATTCTTCTGGCGCAACGACCCATCTGGTCAAGCAGCGCTTTCCGGGTGATTGTAAGTCCTCACAGGAGAAAAGACAAGCTGTTCCGGGTAACAGTCGTGTTGAGAAACGGACTTCATGGTTAAGAGTTAGGCAGAGAGAATGAGGGGAAAAGCAAAGAGGGAAAGAAAAACCAGGAAGTCTGCACAAAACGCCAGCACGCCGCTTCATGCGCCGAGAATCAGCAGCGAAAGGTAGTGCTCAGCAGGTGCTCGATTAGGAATCCAGATAGCGCTGTTCGCCGCCAGGGGGCGAAGCGAAGAGGGCCGCGAAGTCTCCGTCGAAGCTTTTGAGGAAGAGGTGCATATCGATCACATCATCAGCCGTGATCGGACTGGCTGGCTGCTTTTCTGCCCTTGCAGGCGCTTCCTCAGACAGCACCGCTTCAGTCAGCGCGCCTTCGCCCAGCGCCTCGGCCTCCAAAATCGTCTTGCGCCGTTCGCTGCGGGTGCTGCCTGGGAACGAGACCACGAAAATCCCCTTCCGCCCGCAAGAGCTACAACTCACCATCACCATCCACACTTCGCTACGCCGTGCCAGGACGGTCACGCTCTCTTCTTCATAGACTGTCTGGCAATGATTGCAGTGCTGGGTCGTGAACAACCGCCGAATTAGCCGTTCTTGCGCGTGCATGCGTCAGCCTCACTTCTTATCAGGTCCGAAGGAGAAGGCCGGTCAGTCAGATTTCCCAAACTCATCCAGCACATCCAGACTGTTGATGAAGTCGCGGTAAATGTCCAGATTGTCTTTCTCTTGCTTTTGCTGTTCCTGCTGCTCCTCAGGGTTTTCCAGCGTGACCCCGGCGCGCTCCAGCACCGATTCGGCCACATAGATCGGCACTTTGGCGCGGACCGCCAGCGCAATCGCGTCGCTGGGCCGCGAATCAACTTCCACATGCCGCCCATCGGCGTCAATCACCAGGCGGGCATAGAAAATGTCGTCAACGAGATCGGAAATCACGATATTGGTCATCGTACCGCCAAGTTCGGTAATGACCGACTTCAACAGATCATGTGTGAGCGGGCGCGGCGCTGTGGTTCCTTGAAGCTCCATGGCTATCGCGTATGCCTCAGCGTTGGCAATCCAGATAAACAGATAGCGATCAACCTTCATATCTTTCAAGATGACCACCCGCTGCCCTGTTGCCAGGTTAATGCGCACGCTCTCGACAGTCATCTCCACCATGATAATGCTTCCCTCCTTTGGTCGGGAATGCGTTCGGCCACTTCGTCCCTATTGTACACCCAAGCGCACCTTAGGCGCAAATGTGACACTCCCTTGACATACCCCCCCTGGGTATGATACAATAGCGACAAAGACTGGTGGCATGGGACTTCCCACTAGATGAGCATTGCGGATTTCGCCAGGAATGGTTGAAATCCGCTCAGGAGAACTCGATGGCAACGCTGTATGATGTGATTATTATCGGCTCCGGTCCGGCTGGCTATACGGCGGCCCTTTACGCCGCGCGCGCCAATCTGTCCGTCCTGATGTTTCGGGGCTACGAGTCTGGCGGCCAACTGATGCTGACCACCGATGTCGAAAATTATCCTGGCTTTGAAGAGGGCATCCTCGGTCCCGACCTGATGGAGCACCTGGAAAAGCAGGCGCGACGCTTTGGCACCGAAATGCGCGACGAAGATGTTACCCAACTGGGAACGGATGAGCGCCCCTTCAAGGTCTATACCTATGGCAGCGACGAGCCAGCGCTGGGCCGCGCCATCATCATCAGCACAGGAGCCAGCGCGCGCTGGCTGGGTCTGGAAAGCGAGACCCGCCTGCGCAATCGAGGCGTGAGCGCCTGCGCCACCTGCGACGGCGCGTTCTTCAAGGAGAAAGCACTGGCCGTGGTTGGCGGCGGCGATACCGCGCTGGAAGAGGCCATCTTCTTGACCCGCTATGCCTCGCACGTCACCATCATTCACCGCCGCGATAGCCTGCGCGCCAGCAAGATCATGCAGGACCGCGCCTTCAAGCATCCCAAAATCAGCTTCATCTGGGATACCGCGGTGGAAGAGGTGCTGGGAGAACAATCAGTGGAAGGGCTGCGCCTGCGCAATCTGAAGACCGGCGCAGAAAGTACCCTGAACGTGGGAGGCGTCTTTATCGCCATCGGGCACACACCCAATACCGAACTCTTCCAGGGGCAGATCGATCTGGACGCGCAGGGCTACGTCATCCAGCAAGAACACACCATGACCAACGTGCCGGGCGTGTTCGCGGCAGGCGATGTCAGCGATCATCGCTATCGCCAGGCCGTCACGGCAGCAGGCGATGGCTGCCGCGCCGCCATCGATGCCGAGCGCTGGCTGGAAGCGCAGGGCGAAGTTGATAAAGCGCGCGTGGCCGACCCCGGCGCCTGGGGCGAGCCGGCCAGTATGCAGCGCTAAGGACGCTTGCTCATGAGGAAGGCCAGAGGTCAGTTCGATGGATGCTGCAAGAACCTATAGAATCCATGACCTGAAGACAGGCCAGGTCGTCGCGCTCATCAACGCAGATGGCACGCTCTCTGACCAGGGCGACCCTCAAGCCATCGCGCAGTTGAAGGAATTATTGCAGCGGGAGCTTGTGGTACGAGAGAGGCAGTTCACGTTCGGGGCCAGGGACGACGATGAGGGGTACGAACTCTTCCCCGAAGGGAGCATGTGCTTTGTTGGGTTGATCACGCTCCGTCCGGGCGACCCGCAGTACCTGAGCGCGTTTCTCGACTGCCTGCCCTCCATTAGCACGTACGAAGCGCGCGCAGTTCGGGAATGATTGTTTCCATCGTGACAGCCTCTGGTGGCGCCAGAGGCTGTTCTGCTGTCTATGTATATATTCTCTTCATCCCGCAGTCATTTCGGCGCAGATGCGTTCGATTTGTTCTGCCGTGCGCTCCCAGGTAAAGGGCAGAGCGCGCTGCCTTCCGGCGCGCCCAAGCGTCAGGCACAGGTCGTCGGAGGCGATAAGCTGTCGCGCCGCCGCTTGAAACTCCGCCTCACTCGTGACCAGAAAGCCCGTCTGGCCTGCCTGTACGGTCTCCGTCAGGCCACCTTCATTGGAAACGATGACAGGCTTTGCCGCGCCCATCGCTTCCAGCGGCACAATGCCCAGTTCTTCCTCAAAGGGCAAATAGACCACGAAGCGGCAGGCGCGATACGCCTCGGCCACCTCCGCGCCGGAAACCGGGGCCAGGAAACGCACCTGCTTGCCAGCTTTGAGCTTCAGGTATTCCACATAGGCCGGATCGCCGCGACCAACGATATGCAGCGGATAGTCGATAGCCTGCCACCAGTTGAGCAAACGCTCCAGCCCCTTCTCTGGCGCGAGCCTGCCGAGATAGAGCGCGTGCTCACCAACCGCTTCAGGTACCTCAAAGAGCAGCGGGTCAATGCCGCAGTAGACCTGATCGGTCACGGGCTGGTGATAGAGCCGCTGAAACTTTTCGGCGGTATAGGCGCTGTTGGCAATAATCCGCCGATCACAGCGCACTGCGCGCCGGTCCAGCGCGCGCCGCGCCGCCAGATCGGGGCGCTTGCCCCCTTGCAGATAGATGCTGCGTAACGTATGCACGTAATACGCAACGTTCGCGTTGCGAAAGGCCAGCAGATTCGCCCCAAACGTGTGCGCGACAATCGCATCGGCGGGGACGCGCAGCCTGGCCCAGTCCACCGCGCCAACCTTGACCAGCGGAAAATCGGCTAGCCCTGGATAGGTGGCTTCAGGAAGAAACGTACCGGTATAGAGCGTTACGTCGTGCCGGGAAGCCAGCCGTCGGCTCACCTCCAAAACAAAGCGCTCGCCACCGCCAAAGGTCGTAAGCTGCGAATGAGCCATTGCAATACGCACGCTGGTGCTCCTGTCCCGCTTTCTCAGATGCTCCTTATCAGGGCATCTGATGTACAGATACCTGAAGCGGGTAGAATATAAGAGTATAAATGCATTATAATAACCTTGATCCCTCATTGCGACAATTCACCGCGTAGCGAATCCATCTAAGCATCCGGACCACTGCTTGCAGGCACCAAAGGAGGCGCAGCGATGGCAATGGACGCAGGCGAAAAAGCCACCCTCGTCGACGCGCTCAGCGCAATTGTGGGCGCGCGCCATGTTCTCTCCTCAGATTACGATGTCATGCTCTACGAGTACGACGCCTCCATTGATCGCGCCCGGCCTGATGTGGTCGTCTTCCCGGCCAGCACAGCCCAGGTCAGCGCCATCGTCAAGCTGGCAAACCAGCGTCAGGTGCCCTTTGTGGCGCGCGGCGCGGGCACCGGCCTTTCTGGCGGTGCTGTGCCCCTGGAAGGCGGCATTATCATTGCCTTCCAGCGTATGAACCGCATCCTGGATATTGACTATACGAATCTGCGCGCCGTTGTGCAGCCGGGCGTCGTCAATCTGCATCTGAGCAACGCCATGACGCCCAACGGCTTCTATTACGTGCCCGACCCTTCCAGCCAGAAGTCCTGCACCATTGGTGGCAACGTCGGCGAAAACTCCGGCGGCCCGCATACGCTGATCTACGGCGTCACTACTAACCATGTGCTTGGGCTGGAGGTCGTCCTGCCCGATGGCAAGATCGTTGAAGTGGGCAGCCCGACGCTCGACACGCCCGGCTATGACCTGACCGGCCTGCTGGTCGGCTCGGAGGGCACGCTGGGCATTGTCACCAGCATCACCGTGCGCATTGTGCATCAGGCCGAAGCCGTCAAGACGTTGGTAGGCGTCTTTAACACCGTGGACGACGCCACCAACACGGTCTCTGGCATCGTGGAGGCGGGGATTATTCCCGCCGCGCTGGAGATGATGGACCAGATCATCTTGCAGGCCGTCGAGGACTACATTCACGCGGGCTACCCGCTGGACGCTGCCGCCGTCCTCTTGATCGAGGTCGAGGGCCTACGCGACACGGTAGACGAGCAGGTCAGCCGGGTCGTTGCCGTCTGCGAGGCCAACCACGCGCGCGCTGTGCGCATCGCCAAAGACGAGCAGGAGCGCACATTGCTCTGGTCTGGCCGCAAAGAGGCGTTCGGCGCGGTGGGCCGCGTCTCGCACGAGTTTTATGTGCAGGACGGCGTGGTGCCGCGCACCAAGCTGCCCTTCGTGCTTGACCGCGTCAATGAAATCTGCGCCAGCTATGGCCTGCGCGTCGGTAACGTCTTCCACGCAGGCGACGGCAACCTGCACCCACTGATTCTCTTCGATTCCCAGATTCCCGGGCAGGTCGAAAAAGTGCGCCAGGCTGGCTTCGACATTCTGAAGGTCTGCGCTGACGCGGGCGGCTCCATTACCGGCGAACATGGCGTGGGCATGGAAAAGAGCGATGCCATGCCGCTCATCTTCAGCGATGACGATCTGGACGTGATGCGGCGCGTGCGCGAGGCGTTCAACCCGCACAACCTCTGCAATCCTGGCAAAGTCATCCCCACGCCCGGACGCTGCGCCGATATCAAATTGCTCATCGGACAGGAACGTTCGCCCGCCTACGCCAAAGCCGAGGCCGAGGGCGCGTGGCATTAAAGACGAGGAGCGCGGCAGATGACAAACCTGAGCCTGCTCACCGATCAACTCCACGCGGCAGCCCCGCAAACCGAACTGCTGACCAGCGTCGGCGATCTGAGGCGCTTCGCCGTCGATGACGTGACGCCACAACTGGTGGCTTTGCCTGCCAGCGTGGAAGACGTGGCCGCGCTGCTGAAGCTCGCCGGAGAGCAGCAGCTAGCCGTCCTCCCCGTTGGCGGCAGCACGGAACTCACGCTGGGCCAGCCGCCGGAGCGCTACGACCTTGCCATTTGCACCGCGCGCCTCAACGCGCTGCTGGAGCACGAGGCCGCCGATCTGACGTGCAGCGTACAGGCCGGAATGACCCTGGCCGACCTCCAGCAGCGGCTGGCAACCAAAGGCCAGTTTTTGGCGCTCGACCCACCCAACAATGAGCAGGCGACCATCGGCGGCATCCTGGCGGCCAACGCCAGTGGCCCGCAGCGCCTGCGCTATGGCGCAGCCCGCGATCTGGTGATTGGCCTGCGCGTCGTGCTGGGCGATGGCACCATCGCGCGCAGCGGCGGCAAAGTTGTCAAGAACGTCGCCGGATATGACCTCAACAAGCTCTATATCGGGTCGCTGGGCACGCTGGGCATCATCGTCGAGGCCAACTTCAAACTGATTCCTCGACCCGAACATGAGGAAACGCTGCTGATCGCCTTCGAGAACGCCTCGGCGGCCATGGAGACGGTGATCGCGCTGCTCAGTTCAGTCGTCACACCGACGGCCCTGGAACTGCTTGATCCAGCCGCGCAGCAAAGCCTACCAGAGCAAGCCAGGGCGATGCTGCCAGGACCAGCGTACTTGCTCGCCACCTCGTTCTCCAGCGTCGCCAAAGCCGTCACACGTCAGCTTGCCGACTCTCGCGCCATCGCGACAAGCCACGCGGGCAGCCCACGTGGCAATCTGGAAGGCACGGCGCACGATACCTTCTGGGCCGCTGTGCGCGCCCGACAAATCGGGCCGGTGGTCTGCAAAGTCTCGCTGCTTATCAACGATGTGGCTCCATTCCTGGCGGAAGCACAGACTATCTGCCAGGAGCAGCAGCTTGAATCGAGCGCCATCGCTCACGCGGGCAGCGGCGTGATTTACCTTCAGCTTGGCCCAGCCGACGCCCTTGATCGACTGGCAGCCGCCATCGGCAAGCTGCGCAACCTGGCGCTGCAAGACAAGGGGAGCCTGGTCATCACCCACGCGCCAACCGCGCTCAAAGCGCAGATCAACGTCTGGGGCGAAGCCCGCCCCGATCTGCGCCTGATGGGCACGCTGAAGCGGAAATTTGACCCCGCCGATACACTCGTCAAGGGCCGCTTTGTGGGAGGACTTTAGCCATGAGCATCGAGTCACAGGAAATCAAACCCATCACCCAGCTTATGGAAGGGCCGCTGCGCCGGGGCACGCATACCTATGACCTGATGCGCCAGTGCATTCACTGTGGCTTCTGCCTGCCCACCTGCCCTACCTATGCGGTGCTGGGTGTCGAGATGGATTCGCCGCGCGGGCGCATCTATCAGATGCAAGCCATTGCCGAGGGCCGTATGGAGATTGGCCCCGACTTCATCGAGCACATGTACTGCTGCCTGGGCTGCCGCGCCTGCGAAACCGCCTGTCCCTCTGGCGTGCAGTTCGGCAAGCTCATCGAAAGCGCGCGTGAAGAGATCGAGGCGGTGGCCCCGCAGCAGCACGGCGGCACCGAGCGCGTGCTGCGCAGCGTCATCTTTGGTGGCGTCCTGCCATCGCGCCTGCTGACTTCGCTGCTGTTTACCGGCCTCAAGCTCTATCAGCGCAGCGGCGCGCAAACCCTGGCGCGCAAGCTCAACGTGCTCGACTCTATCCCTGGCCCATTGGCCGGAAAACTTCAGGAGCCAGAAGCGCTGATGCCGCGCATCGAGGGCGCGCTCTTCCAGGGCGCGCTGCCCGTCATTACCCACGCGCTGGGAGAGCGCCGCTATCGCGTCGGCTTCATCTCTGGCTGCATCATGGATCAGGTCTTCCGCGACATCAACGAAGCCTCCATTCGCGTGCTGGCCGCCAACGGCTGCGAAGTCATCACCCCACCCGAGCAGCGCTGCTGCGGCGCGCTGCACGTCCACTCAGGCGAGGCCGAGCAGGGGCGCGCCCTGGCTCGGGCCAACATCGACGTCTTTGAGCGCTGGGGCTGCGACTATATCATCATCAACTCTGCCGGATGCGGCTCCAACCTCAAGGAATACGGCCATCTGCTGCGCGACGACCCCGGCTATGCCGAGCGCGCCGCCGCCTTCAGTACCAAAGTCAAAGACATCAGCGAGTTTTTGGCGCTGATCGACCTGAACCCCCAACTGGGCGAGATCAAGCGGCGCGTCACCTATCACGATGCCTGCCATCTGGCGCACGGCCAGAAAATCAAGAACCAGCCCCGCGCCTTGCTCAAGCGCATTCCGGGGCTGGAACTGGTGGACCTGAAAGAAGCCGACTGGTGCTGCGGCAGCGCGGGCATTTACAACATCACCAACCAGGAGATGGCGGGCAGGCTGCTGAGTCGCAAGATGGGCAACATCGAAGCTACTCGCGCGCAGGTGGTCGCCACCGGCAACCCCGGCTGCATGATACAGATCAACTTCGGCGCGCGCCAGCGCGAACTGCCCATCCAGGCGCTGCACCCTGTACAACTGCTGGACGAAGCTTATCGTGTTGGCGGCGCGTACACGGTTCCCGCGCCGAAATCACACAACCGAGAAGTCTTGATTGGGCTGGGTATCGGCGCGGCGCTGGTCGCCGCGGCGGTGCTCCTCAGCCGCAGCAAGCCACGCCGGGGCTAGTTCACGTCCACCAGGGAAGGCCCAACAGGATTGCCATTGCTACGATGAAGGCAGCGCACGCCAAACTTGTCAGCGAGCGATGCAGGTAATGGTTCCCCTCACCGATAATCCTCATAACCGATGGGTTTTGTGGAAGATAGCGCAGGTGAATCACTGTCCCTCTGGGCCAGTCTTGATATTTGCTTGAACCAACTTGCTCTTCATGTTTATAAGGCTGACCTTGACGGTAGTAGCGGTATGTCACGTAGTAGGCATCCCCCATCACCCAATGGCCGACAACCACCGCATCGGTGTCAATCCCTTCGCGACGCAGCCGACGCCGTATCCGGGCTTCACGTGTTCCCCGGATGCCATTGAGCAGGCCTAAAGTAACGAAGAGGAAAAGGGGCATCCACAGACAGCGGATAGCCATGGCAAGCTTCCTTTTCTGCATGGAGCATCTTTGCATGAAAAAGAGGGCGACACAGGCACCCTCGTAAGAATGCTTGTCGCCCTCTTTTTTTATTCAACTCCGCAGCATATATGCTGGCTGCACAGTCTTTTTTGTTAAAATGCTTGCTTTTGAGCCGTCTTAATGCGTTGCTACGGCAAACAACAGAGTGACGCTAAACAGCACCACCAGGCCAGCCGTCAGCGCACCGGCAAGAATATGCCGCCGAGGCTGCATGAACTCTTCTCCGACTCCGGAGGACGGCGCTACACGCGACGTAATCCCAAAGCGCAAGACGACACACAGGGCCGTCGCCAGCACTAACAGCGCGAACAGGGATGCGATGCTCAGAAAGAACGCTTCCATCGGTTGAACCCTCCAGAGGCAGAGATCGTATCGACTTTCGTAACCGTTTATTTACTCACGTTAACCAGATAATATGTAACATATTGTTGGTAAAAAGTCAACGGTAAATGCTGTGCAAATGTTCAAACATTGTTAAACTTACGGCAAACTTAGATAACGTGGTGATGATGGCGACTCCTCATTCGAACAGCTTTGGCGTTGGCGCTACAGGAAATAATATACACATCTTTAGCCTATAAGATTATATGCATGAATGTTGCCAACCGGGGAAGACCAGTGCGTTTGGCCGCGCTTCTGCTTCTATTTAGTAAATGATATTTTTACCATTTATTTCCGGTTAACTATTGACAAACGTGCCAGCGTTACGTAAACTGCTGACAATGACCTGTTTGCGTCAACGGAGCCGCGCAGCGCGCCATTGTACAGAAGGAGAGCAGCCATGCCTGCCGATCATCCGGCTTCTGAAGGGACCATTCTCCGCCGTCTGCGTCTGCAACAAGGCATGCGCGTCAACGAGCTGGCCCGGCGGGCGAACGTCTCCAGCGCCACCATCACCTTGCTGGAACAAGGCGCGCGCCGCGCCTCTCCGGCATTGCTCAGCCGCCTGAGCGCCGCGCTGCGGGTGGATGCCTCGCTTTTGAGCGATATTGCCAGTGGCAGCGTTGACACAGCCCCGACCCGGGGCAGCGCTCCACCTGGCACAGAAATGCTGCCCCACGAGAGACGGGCAGCCGCAGCCTCTGAGGCAGGCGGCACGCGCGGGGCCTGGCCTTCCCGGCGGACGACAACACAGCAAAGCCACGCGACACGTGGTCCGCAGCGCTATGGCCCGCCTTCGCTGGGCGATCTGGCCGATGAACTGGCCCAGCTTATCGCCACAGAGTCCAACCCCAAACGCGCAGAACACCGCGCCATCATGCGCGTGCTGCGGCGCGTGTGCGCCTATTTCGATGCACCTACAGTCGCCGCCACCATCGTGCATGTCGCGCGCTGCTGGCCGCGCTCAGAAGAAGATGGAGACACCATCACTCGCCTGCAAATTACCCAGACCTTTGGCCGCGACGCGCCCATCCACTATGCGATTGGCTTCCGGCTGGGCGAAAATAGCCTCTGCGGGCGTGTGTTGGATGCCCATATGACGCTGGGCAAACGCGGGCTGGACCCCGAACCCATCGATATACCACACCAGGAGCCAGAAAGCATGCTGCAAAGCGCCCGCGCGCTCGATCAGCAAATGCCCTTCATCTCCTTTGGCACGCAGCGCTCGGGCCTGGCAACGCCCATCATCAAATTCGGCTCCAAAGTCGCTGGCGTGCTCATCGTCACCAGCCCCCAGCCGGATTACTTCCGCAACGAAGACACGCCCACGCTTGAAGCCTTTGCGCGGCTCTTGACGCTGTGCATGCAGGATTTTTACGACTGGAACAGCGTCCATCTGGCGGCAGATGTCCCGCTGCACGAGCCTGATGTCACCCCTCCCTCGCTGCGCCACGAGTGGTAACCTCACAAGTGGTAAGATACAGAAAAAAGAGCGAAAAGAGAGGGGACCGTTGTGGCCTTTCTGGAAAAACTGTTGGCCGCCTCGCGGCGCAACCACAGCCTGATCTGCATCGGGCTGGACCCTGAACCCGAGCGCCTGCCCGCGCATCTACGCGACCAACCCGACGCCATCCTGGCCTTCAACCGCGCCATCATCAAAGCCACCGCCGATCTCGTTTGCGCGTACAAACCCAACCTCGCTTTTTATGAGCGCCTGGGACCGGCGGGGCTGAGCATCCTGCAAGAGACGCTGGGGTTCATTCCCAACCATATCCCCACGATTGGCGACGCCAAACGCGGCGACACCGACAACACCGCGCGCCAGTATGCGCGGGCGCTTTTTGAAATCTACGGATTCGATGCTGTCACCGTCAATCCTTATCTGGGATACGACAGCTTGCGGCCATTTCTGGAGTATCAAGAGAAGGGCATTCTTATTGTCTGCCGCACGTCGAACCCCGGCGCGCGCGACCTGCAAGATATACTGGTCAGCCAGGAAGAGGGCCAGCCCGCGCCGCTTTACGAATATGTGGCACGGCAGGTGCTGAAGTGGAATACAGCGGGCAATGCCGGGCTGGTCGTCGGGGCCACCTATCCGGAGGAGTTGCAGCGCCTGCGCCAGATCGCGCCCGAACTACCTATCCTGGTTCCTGGCGTTGGCGCGCAGGGTGGTGACCTGGCCTCGGCAGCGCGGTATGGCACCGACGCAGCGGGCGAGCGCGCCATCATCTCGGCCTCGCGCGCGGTCATCTTTGCCAGCGCTGGCCGCGACTTCGCTGAGCAGGCCGCGTATGTCGCGAGCACGCTGCGCGATACCGCCAATCAGGCGCGGCCCGCTTCGCAGGGAAGCTAGCCTATATAAAATCGCTCAGCTTGCTCTTACGAAGAGATGCTTTTGCGTGCTATAATGCGTAAGAAGTCAGCAGCGTGAGAGCAATCCTTCTGGATGGAGCGAAGATTGGTCCAAATCAGTGTAGAGCAGCGCCAGCTAGAACCGGCGCAGATAGCCAGACTTGCTGTGGATGTCGCCTCCGATAAAAAAGCGACGGATATCGTGCTTCTGGATATGCAAGGCGTTTCCTCCATCGCCGATTACTTTGTAATCTGCACAGGAGCGAACCCGCGCCAGATTCGCGCCATCGCGTCGGCTATCGATGAAAAACTCAGCGAAATGGGTGTGCCCACCTACCATCGCGAAGGCGCGCCCGATTCGGGATGGCTCTTGCTGGACTACGGCGATAGTATTGTCCATATCTTTGGCCCCAAAGAGCGCGAATACTATCGCCTGGAGCGCCTCTGGAGCAACGCCAAGACGGTAATCTACCTGCAATAAATCTGGCAGAGGGAAGGTGCAACGGCGATGTCGACGTTACGCAATCGGTTCTTTGTTGAAGGCGTGGTGCTGGGTGGTCTGTGTGGCCTGGTCCTCGGCACCATCATCGCTGTTCAGGTCGGCAACGAAGGCGCCACCACTGCTCGTCGCCTCGCCAATCGCTTGATTTTCCGCCAACCACAGCAGGTTCGCGCGGAGTTGCTCTTGCAATAATCAGTTCGGTAGACCATCGCTTGTTTGCATAGAGCAGGCGGTATGCTATAGTGCGCGCAGAGAAATTGTCGCGCCAGGCTAGAGCATGCCACCGGCGCAGAAAGCGATGGTCGTTGTGTTATGGATGCCTTGCCCTCGGCTGCCCGCTCGCCCCATATCCACAGGCTGCGCCACTCCCTACATCTCGCTTCGACGTTCCACCCACAAGCGTGCGCGCGGCTGGCCTGCGCGTTCAGCGCGCTCCTGTTGATGGTTCTTGCGGGCAGCGCGCTGCTCATCTTTTCGGCAGGCAGCCAGGCAACACATGCCCTGGCTGCCACCACCTGCCCCATTAGCAATCTGCCGCCCACACCCACGTCAGGGGGTCCGCTCGATGCCAGCAGCATCAAATTAAACGAAGTGCTGACCAATCCGAAGAAAGACTGGAACTGCGACGGCAAGACCGGCCTGGACGATCAATGGATTGAACTGGTCAATACCAGCGGCAACGACGAGAGCCTGTTCGGCCTGCAACTGGGGAACCAGAACCAGATTGTTCTGCTCAACTCCACCTATCGCATCGCGGCGCATGGCTACCTGGTCATCTTTAGTAATCAAATTCCCACGATTTCTTTATCACAAAGCTATGGTCAACTGAAGCTGCTTGATAGCAACGGCGCCAGCGTCGACAGCATCAACTACCCTCCGCTGGGCATCGACCAATCCTATGCCCGCAGCCCCGACGGCACAGGTCAGTGGCAGACGACCACCACGCCCACGCCTGGCGCCGCGAATATCATTTCGATTGGCGCCCCGGTTACCCCGAAAGCCACAGCCACCAAGCGCTCGGGAGGCAGCGGAGGTGGTGGCGGAGGTGGCGGCGCGCCAGCAGCCACGCCAACACCCTTTGGCAGCGTCTTCATCCCCACCAATACCCCCAGCGAGGGCGTGGCCCTCCAGAACACCGGAGGCAGCCCATCAGACAGCCCCGGAAGCGGCACCACCCAGGGCGGCGTGCCAGACTGGCTGAAAATCGCGCTCATCGCCGCCATCGGGGTCGCGCTGTTGGGGGTCGCCATCTGGTATTGGCGCACCTGGAGCCAGGAACCGGGGGGCGACGGCTAGCCCAGCTATCCTGAGCGAAAGCAGAAACCTTGCGGAATCTGAGCATTATGCTTATAATACTCTTTATAAGAAGTATGAGCGTAGTATGCTCACAGCTTCTTTTTTCCTGGCGCGCTGGAGCGCAGAGCGCCAGTTATGTCTTCACCGCCTGATCGCCCGCCCATTACCGTGGCTCCTGGCACGCGAGAGCGCGCGAAGCGGCAGAAAAGAGAGCATCAGGTGCCATTGATGAACAACAGAGAAACTGATACCGACGCGCTGGACGCCTATTCGCGGGCAGTCACCACCGCTGCCGAGCGAGTGGGGCCAGCCGTAGTTCGCATTGATACAGACCGTGGTCAGCCACGCCTGCGCGGCTGGCCGCCGCGCCCTGAAGGCGGCCAGGGACTTGGCTCGGGCGTCATCTTCGCCTCAGATGGACAGGTGCTCACCAACGCCCACGTCGTCGATGGGGCGCAGCGCATTCAGGTGACGCTGGCCGACGGGCGCAAATTCGCTGCCGGACTGCTGGGCATCGAAAAAGATCAAGACCTGGCTGTCTTGCGCATCGGCGCGCAGCATCTGCCAGTGGCCGAGCTTGGCCGCAACCCGCTGCGCGTGGGGCAGTTGGTCATTGCCATTGGCAATCCCTATGGCCTGGGCTGGACCGTCACCGCAGGCGTGGTCAGCGCGCTGGACCGCGAGTTGCCCGCCCCCAATGGGCATAAACTGACCAAATTGATTCAGAGCGACACCCCGATCAACCCCGGCAACTCTGGCGGACCGCTGGTCGATAGCCAGAACCATGTCGTCGGCATTACAACGGCGATGGTCCCTTACGGCCAGGGGCTTGGCTTTTCTATTTCGCTGGAAACGATCAAAGATTTCCTGGGGCGGGTTCAACGCGTTCACGAGCCGCGCCAGGGTATTTCAATTGGCGTGGGGGGGATGAAAACCGAAATCGAAGAGCGAATGATCCGGCAGTTGCAGTTGCCCCAGCGCAACGGCATGCTGCTGCTGGAAGTGCGTTCTGATGGCCCGGCTGCGCAGGGCGGCCTGCGCATGCTGGATATCATCATCGCCGCCGATAATCAGCCAGTGCTGGAGCCAAGAGACCTGCAACGGATTGTCGCGCGCCACCGGCGCGGCGACACCTTGACAGTGACTTTCCTGCGCGAAGAGCGTCAGCGGCGCGTCACCCTCAAGCTCTGAGCCGCCAGTGCCGCCCTCAGAGCAGAGGACATGCAGAGAGAGAGGAAGGGCCAGCGGGATGCATCCCGCTGGCCCTTCCTCTCTCTCTGTACCATTCCAAGCGCTCGGCTTAATCTCCGATATTGGGAGCCAGGCCAACGCCGTTGGTCGCGGCTTCGGCGCGTGGCCGCCGGATGCGACCAACCACGCTGGAGAGCAGCGCGCCCGACCCGGCAAATGTCGTCAGGACAATGGCCGTCACCCAGGCGCCAATCAACTGTTGATCGGCAGCCAGGGTATACGGGATGCCCTTGGGCAGCGTGGCGTCGCTGATGATGGTCTCAAACGGGTGAATAGCGAGGAACAGGAAGAAGCCCAGCGTAAAGAAGCTGAGCATGCCCCAGAAGCGCCGCCCGGACACCAGGGAGTTGGCAATCTCGAAGATCGAGCCGACCAGCACGAAGATCAGGCCCAGCGCATACATGGTCGTGCCAAACAGCAGCAGCCGTCCCTGGACGCCGTTGCCAAACTCCAGGCTGAACTGAATGCCGCTGATGACCAGCATGGTCATGCCCAGCGCCACCACCCAGAGCGAGAACTTGCGCAGCCCGGAGAGGCCATAGCGCCGCGACAACAAGATAAACTGAATCAGCGCCAGCCCGCCAAACACCAGCAGCGACCAGAACGCATCGTGCAGTTGATTTGGCCCGCCGCCAAAACTGATGCCCAGCGCCTCCGTCTCGAAGAACTCCTGGAAGGAGAAGAAGGCGAATCCAGCCAGATAGACCAGAATCACTGTGCCCAGCACCAGCCACTGCCCCGCGCATCCCAACTGCACCGCGGCCACCGAGGCATATTCATGGCGTGTTGAATAGGTCCAGACCATCGTCATCAACAGAATGGCCGTGCCGATGAAGAGGGCCACGCGCAGTTGATCGTCGGTGTGAATGACCACCGCCGCAAAGGCGCAGAGCAGGAAGCTCACCACCGTCGCCAGGATCACGGCCTGACGCTTGCCACGCCAGAAGTAGATCGCCGCCAGCCCGGCGGTGAAAAAGGCTCCATTGACCAGTGTCGCAATAATATAGCCGCTGTACTGTGTGAAGGTGCAAGTCGCGGGAATATCGGTCTTGACTGCGCAGACGGTCAGGAAGTTGGTGCCATCCCAGCCATGAATCCAATAGACCAGCGGGTAGGCTATCAGGAACAGCACCAGGAAGGCGACAAACATCGGCAGCAGGCCAAAGAAGACGATCAGATAAGCGGCAGGCATATAGCGCCGTCGCTCCGCGATCATCACCGGCAAAAACCAGATTTGCACCGCCCCAAAGGCCAGCAGCAGCGCGATGCCCAGAAAGATATTCCCGATTAGCTGCGCCGGGCCAGTGGACAGTCCTAGAATGTTGTCGCCCTGGAAGGTATAGAGCACCACATAGATCGCCATGAAGATGGCGGCAATAATGGCCGCGCCCCAGGCCAGGAAATCGCGCGCCGGGCCGGTCAGCCCTTTGTTGAAGCCAGCCCAGGCCAGCAGCGCATAAACCAGCACGCCAAACCCCGTGCCCAGCACGATCATGCTCACCGCCTCCAGGTCGATGCTCTGCGCCTGGAGCCAGATGGAGCCAAAGAGCGTGCCCCCCGTGCCAGCGGGGAAATCAGGGGTATCGGGCAGATATTGATGGCCGGTCACATAGACCAGAATCAAGCCAGCCAGCCCCACCACAAAAAGGACCGCGCCAAACCCGGCCACCAGGAAGGGCGGGATGACGGGCTTGGGGTCAAAGAGAAACAGGACCGTCATCAGCAGAATCGCCAGCCCCAGCGAGACCAGCGACACGTCCAGCATGCCCTGTTCAAATTTGGTCAGCCGCGCTCCCGTGAACACCGTATAGACATACCCAGGAAACTGGTTCATTAAAATCATAGAGACAAAAAAGAGACCAGCCGCCAGGATAATTGCCCGCGCCCAGGACATCCGCTGCTCCGGCTGATCCTGTGTTCGTATTTGCTGCATGGATCGCAATCCCTTTCCAGCGTGTGCTGCGGCCCATAACGGGCGAAATGATGACCTGAAAGATGAGCAAGGCCGAGCGGCAGGCCTGGTGTCTCACCTGCCGCCCGGAATAGGTTACACACGCGGGGCTATCCCTACCAGGCTGCATCGCTACACAACGACGATCTCACCGATCATCGTCGGGTGGAGGGTGCAGTAATAATAATAGGTGCCAGGCGTATTAAAGGTGAAACTAAAGACACTGCTCGCCCCGGCATTATCAGGAGCCAGGATGGCGTTATTCTTCCCGCGGGAATCAAACTTCCCATCTGGCGTGTCCTGGCCGCTGGTGACCGTGTGCGGCGCGCCCGAAACATTGGTCCAGGTGATCGTTGTGCCCTTCGAAATCTTGATATTGGTGAACTGGAAGTCATAGCCCGACGTGTTCTTCGTCGAGTTGACGATCTGCATCGCAATCTGGTTCTTACCCGTCATATCGACCTGAGGACCATACGTGCTCGGGTGGCCCTTGTACTGGTTGTACGCGTCTTTCTGGGCCTGGGTCGTCAGTTGCCCAAAGACATAGGTAAACCCGTTGGTCATATCGTTGATGTGGTTGGTCTTCAGGTAGGTGGGGTCGGCGGAACGAATCAGCGCCACCAGATAGCTAATGTCATCCGAAGTCAGCGGCCCACCATACAACTCGCTCCAGGCAGGCATTGCCAGCCCCTGGTTCGTCAGATTGTTGGCATTGGCAGGCACACCCGCGGAAATGATGCGGGTAATGTCATCATCCGTCAGGTTATTCACGTTGGGGCTATTTGGATTGGCGCTGGGGCCGGTGTTCAAGATTGGGGCAGAATACCCCTGGCCGGTGGACCCATGACACTGGAGACAGTACGTACCGAAGAGCGCGGCCCCACGCTTCAAGTTCAGTTCATAGGTATCGGCTGTGAAACTGGCCTGACTGGCGTTCTGCCCGAGCCAGAAAAGCGGAATAAAGAGCGCCAGCAGCACCACGCCCAGCAGCGCGGCATAGCCGGTCTTCTGGACGGAATTGAGGCGTCCAAAGAAAATATAGAGCAGCGCCAGGGTAAAGATGACTGCGGCGATGAGGCCAGCGGCCACACCCCACGAGACGACCCCTGTCACGGCCAGCACCACCATCAACACCAGCGTTGCCGTGATGACGGCCAGGCCCCAAAGCCCCGCGCTACGTCGACTCATCTCCATACACATACTTCCTTACTTGCGGCTGCTATACCGAACATGCCGTGCCGTCGGTTGAAATCAGCCGGGTCTGTGTGTCTGGTCGTTCCACCGCGTTATTGATCTTGCCCGTATCGACCACCAGATCATTGCCCTGGAAGGTGAGGGTAAAGCGGTCCAGACTGCGCGGCGCCGGGCCATCCAGATATTCACCATCAACGTTATAGTGCGAGCCATGGCATGGGCACTTAAAGCTGTGGCAGTCATCACGGAAAGGCACTTTGCAGCCCAGGTGCACACACTTCTGATACAGCGCAATCCAGTAGGTACCGTCGCTGTCCTTCACCCAGGACTCCGCGTCAAGCTGGTTGCCCAACACGGTGCCATTCAGCAGAAAGCTGGTATCAGCAGTCAGGTGAACAATATATGCCTTGGCCGCAGCCACATAAAAGATGCCCTGCGAGTCGATCTGGGCCTCGTGGAACGCCGACGCCTTGAACTGACTCTTCGCGCCAATATCAATCGGCGAGCCAAATTGCCCCGACAGATTGGGATAGAACATTGCCAGCGATCCGGCAGTGGCCTCCGCACCAAACAGAGCCAGCACTCCACCCACCGCCCGGCGCAACACCTGCCGCCGCGAGAGGCCCCGGCGAGCCATTTCTGCCGCTTCAGCCCCGCCGCCGGTTTCCACCTCATATTGTTGCGGAAGCAGCGGCTCATCTGGCTTCTTCGGTGTCTCAATACTCATAAACTGTGGACCTCCACGTTTTGGTTCAAAGATTCACAAGAGACGGAACTAGAGATCGAAGTAAAGTCCCTGCCAGGGCCAGGTCCACACCCATCCAGGGCCGCGGAAGAAGCTGCCCATCAACGTGATCAGCGCGTAGAATACCGCAAAAATGGAAAAGAGCGTAATGGAAAGCTTGCGATCTGCAAAGGCGCGGCTGGGGTTGCGGTCCACATACGGGATGGCCGCCAGGCCCACCAGCGTCAGGCCAGGAATCAACACGCCCGCAATCGTCGGCGGGAAATAGTGGAGCAACTCTTGCAGGCCCAGGAAGTACCAGGGGGCCTTTGCCGGGTTCGGTGTCAGGTTCGGGTTAGCGTGATCGCGCAGCGGCGCGTTGATCTGCAACGCCAGGATGGTGAGGATGCCGGTCATAAAGACCGCCGCCATAAACTCGCGCACCAGGAGATGCGGCCACACGAAGACAGAGTCTTCGAGCTGCTTCTCAATGCGCGTCACCGCCTCCTGCTTCACCACAGCCAGCGTGCGATAGCGCTTATGCTGAATCTGTTGAATTGGTGGCTCTTGGACTGTTGCCATTTCTCGAATCCTCCCTCAGAAACTGCCAGGCATCAGGGCCAGCGCAGCTATCATCTCTTTTCACCGGTTTCGGGAAGCGCTGCCGCACATCGAATGCCAACGCCTCCCGATTTCCTGATGATACCCGCGCCTGCCGCTGCCTCCTACTGAAGAACTGTCTCCAGCGCTGGCTCGCTCGGCTCTTCGGCTTCCCGGCGCGATGGTGGTGGTGGACCAGCCGCGCCGCCATCTTTGCGGATGCGCCAGAAGTGCACAGCCATAAAAATTGCCGCAAGCAATGGGAACGCAATCACATGGATGACATAGAAACGCAGCAGACCATTCTGCCCAACGTCCACGCCGCCGATCAACGCCGTATGCGCCTGCGTGCCGATGAAGGGCGCGTAGTTTGCCAGGTTCGTGCCGACGGTCACAGCCCAGTACGAAATCTGATCCCAGGGGAGCAGATAGCCGGAAAAGCTGAGGAAGAGGGTCAAAAAGAACAGGGTCACGCCCACCACCCAGTTGAACTCGCGCGGCGGCTTATACGCGCCGTGATAGAACACGCGAATCATATGCAGGGTCACGGTAATCACCATCAGGTGGGCAGCCCAACGGTGCATATTGCGCACAAACGCGCCAAAATTCACGATGGTATTGATGTTCTGGATGTCTTTGTAAGCATCGGTCGTCGAGGGCACATAATAGAACATCAAAAAGACGCCGGTGATCGTCAGCACCAGGAAGAGGAAGAAGGACAGCCCGCCCAGACACCAGGTATAGGTGACGCGCATCGCCTGGCGGCTCACCTTGACCGGATGTAAGTGCAGAAAGACATTCCCCATCATCACCAGGGACTGATTCAGCGGCGTATCGGGATAGCCATGACGGAAGACAGACCGCCAGAGTTGGCTCTCAAAAACTTTTGTTGAGATTGTATCCAGCAAACTGCGATTTGTCGCGCTCACGATGCCTCCTTAGATACAGAGTCCTGGGCTGTCCCAGACCACCACGCAAAGACTGTGCCGTATGCCGCGCTGGACGCCCAGATGAAGGCCAGGCTCTTGTAGTGTGCCTATTATATCAAACCGCCAGATGGCGATGCAACGCAGGGGGACTTCTGGCAGGTGCCGCGCCCTTCATCCAGGCAGGCAGAAAGGCAGAAGCGCTGGTGCGCCAGTTACTCCCTCTTGGGAAGAGTGTACCCAACCCACGCGCCTGAACCATCAGGTATGCACCTGATTTTTCTCTTCAGGTATATACCTGAGGCACAGCCATCCAGCGCTCGCAGCAGGCATACACCATTATTTGACATCGTGCTTCCCAGAAGATACAATGCCAAGTAGCAAGCGATGCCAATGCTGCTTTCTTACGGGCCTCAACCATAGTTCAAGCAGCGGGCACTACCCGCCGGAAATGCGATCAGCATGCAAGTAAGCAAACGGCTTCCTTTCCAAAACCAATCACCTTCTGAAACCAGGCCCCAAAATCGTCGGAGCCTGCTGGCGCTGCCTGTCATGCTCAAGGTGCTGCTTGCCAACAGCGTCGTCATCCTGGTTGGCGCGTCGCTTGGCACCTATCTGGCGACACGCATCTATCAACCCAATGGCGCGGCATTTTTGATCGGCTTTGTGACTGCTGGCTGGCTGGTGAGCGTGCTCATCAACTTTATCTTGCTCAAGATCGCCTTTCACCCGCTCACCCAACTGCGCGAAACCATGAAACGCATCCAGGCGGGCAGCACAGGGCTGCGCGCCCCGCTGACGGGACAAGACCCCGAAGCCGACCAGCTTGCCGAAGCGTTCAACACCATGCTGGAGACGCTGGCGGATGCGGCGCGCACCCGCGCCACGCAGATTTTGACGGCCCAGGAGCAGGAGCGCAAACGCATTGCTCGCGAACTGCACGACGAGACCAGCCAGGTGCTTACCTCGCTGCTCATCAGTCTGAAGGTATTGGAAGAAGCGCTCGTCAGTGAAGAAGCGCGCCAGCGTGTGGAAGAAACGCGCTCGCTGGTGCATCAGACGTTGCGAGCCATCCGCGACCTGAGCATCGATCTGCGCCCCAGCGCGCTCGACGATCTGGGGCTGCTTCCGGCGCTGCGCTGGTATATCAAAGAGTATCAGCAAAAATGCAAAGTTGAGGTGGAGTTTAGCGCTCCCAATTTCAAGGAGCGCCTGTCATCCGAGCTTGAGACAGCCCTCTACCGCATCGTGCAGGAGGCGCTGACCAACACCGCCAAATATGCCAAGGCCACGAAAGTGCGCATCAGCGTAGTCGAGGATGATGCCAGCGTCACCGCCAGCATCAGCGATAACGGCCAGGGATTTGACGCGCAAACCATCTTGAAATTGCCCTGGCAAGAGCGCGGGCTGGGTCTGGCGGGCATGCACGAACGCGCGGCGCTGCTGGATGGGTCGCTCACCATCACCACCGAGCCGGGTCGAGGGACCACTATCGAGGCGCAGCTTCCGCTGCGCAAGCGATTAGCTCAGGGGGCTGAAGCCGAACCAGCGCCCCTTCCGCAGCCCACCGCGCGCGCTGTCACCGCGCCGATACAGATGAACCAGGAGCCTGAAACCAGGCTCTGAGCCGTGAGGGCCATCGATGACCATGCTACCAGAAAAAGAAGCCACCTTCAAACGAGATGTCAGCCGGGAAGCAGAAACCAAGATTCGGGTGCTGCTGGTGGATGACCATACGATTTTGCGCCAGGGGCTGAAAAAATTGCTGGACCAGCCCGATATAGAGGTCGTGGGCGAAGCCAGCGACGGCCACCAGGCCATCGCTGAGGCCAATCGTCTGCTGCCCGATGTCATTCTGATGGATATTACCATGCCCGATATGAACGGCATCGAGGCCACGCGCCAGGTGCGCCGCCAGCGGCCCGATATGCGCGTGCTGGTGCTGACTATGCACGAAAATGAGGAGTATCTGTTTCAAGTCCTGCGCGCGGGGGCTTCGGGCTATATCCTCAAGGAAGCCGCCGATACCGAACTCATTACCGCGATTCGCGCCGTGCAATCGGGGCGGTTTTATCTGTCACCTTCAGCGCAAAGTATGATGGTGGGGGATTATTTACAGCGCGTGCGCACGGGGGAAGAAAAAGACAGCTACAGCGGGCTGACCGAACGCGAGCGGGAAATCCTCAAACTGGTGGCCGAGGGCCTGACCAACAACCAGATCGCCGAGCGGCTGTTTATCAGCCCTAAAACGGTGGATACGCACCGCACCCATATCATGGATAAGCTCAACCTCCACAGCCGCGCCGAACTGGTCAAGTTTGCGATGCGGCGCGGGCTGCTGGAGGAGTAAAAAGGCGCGCGGCTTGCTAATGCTTCCCGTTCCCGTTTTCTTCGTCTTCTATCTCCAACTCGAAATCATCCTCATCCTCGTCTTCGTCCTCGTCGAAATAGTCGTCGCTGTAGAACCCGACATCCTTGCCAACATAGACGCTGACCAGGAAATCTTCGCGGGACATGTCCGCCGACCAGACCAAGTCTTCATCAATCTGCTCGATCAGCTTGGCAATCTCGGACTCTTCTAACTCATGCTCCAGAATCAGCGTCCCGTGGACGGTCGTGGTCGTGAAGTGAATATCCACCGAACCTACCCGGCTGTTCCCCTGCATAATCGCGTAGCTCTCCGAATAGGGGGTGCGGAACTGCCGGTCAAAGCGAATGTCATCCATCGTCGTGGCACGCGACCCAACCCACACCGGCAAGGCCGCGCTTCTCCTTCCTTTCTCTTCAGCATATACTTTCAGGGCGTTCTCACGTCATGCTGTTTGTCTGTGTTCCTTTGCTTCCGGCAGGCCATCTCCATCAGTCAACGCAGAGCGCAAGATCGAGCGTATTATATCACGGGCAGGCCAGGCAGGCTATAGAGCCATCGCGTCTGAAAACAACCATGATGCTTGACACACCCTGGTCCAATGAGCCATTACTGTTCAAAAGCGCGCATGGCATCTGGTCATCTGCGCGCTGTCTCCGAACCAAGGGAGGCCACTGATGAGCAACGCGCTCCGCATCCTGGCCGTTGATGTCGGCACCGGCACACAAGACATTCTGCTCTTTGAAAGCGATAAGACCATCGAAAACTGCTTCCAGCTTATCATGCCCTCGCCTACCGTCATCATGGCTGACCGCATCAAACGCGCCAGCGCCGAGGGCCGCGCGCTCGTCCTCACAGGGCGCACCATGGGCGGCGGCCCGTGTGGCTGGGCGGCGCGCGACCACGCGCTGGCGGGCTTTCCCGTGTTCGCCACCGCTGACGCTGCGCGCACCTTCGACGATGACCTTGCCATGGTCGAAAAGATGGGCGTCAAGATTGTCAATGAGCCAACAGCAGCTTCCCTGGCAGAGCGCCCGGCGAGCGTGCATCTGGACCTGAAAGATTTCGACGCCGCTGCCATCGTCGCCGCGCTGCGCGTGTTTGATGTCGACCCTGCCGTCGATGCGCTGGCGGTGGCCGTCTTCGATCACGGCGCGGCTCCCCCAGGCGTGAGTGATCGCCTCTTTCGCTTCAACTACATTGCCGAAACTGTCCAGCGCCGTCCTCTGCCCGCGGCCTTCGCCTATCAGCGCGAAACGCTCCCCCCCGATCTGACCCGCCTTCAGGCTGTCGCGCAGAGCGCGGCAGCGTATCAGCGCTACGCGAACGCATCGGATGAGGCAGCACAGCAGCCACTGCCGCTGCTGCTGATGGATACCGGCTCGGCGGCAGTACTGGGAACGCTGGATGACCCGAACGTAGAGCGCGAGCAAGAATCCGTGCTGGTCAACATTGGCAACTTCCACACGCTGGCGTTTCATCTGCTGGATGGGCAGATTGCTGGCCTGTTTGAGCATCATACCGGCGAGCTGACGCAGGCCAGGCTTGAAGAGCTGCTGCGCAAGCTCGCGGCTGGCACGCTCACCAACAGCGAAGTCTTCGACGACAGCGGGCATGGCGCGCTCGTGCTGGGCAACCACCACAGCAGCGCTTTTCCCTTTCTGGCCGTGACCGGCCCCCGGCGCGAGATGCTGCGCGGGTCAGCGCTGCGCCCCTATGAAGCGGTGCCGCACGGCGCGATGATGCTGGCTGGCTGTTTTGGCCTGCTGCGTGCGTTTGCCGACCAGCGTCCCGATCTTGCGGCACGCATCAACGCCGCGCTCAATAATTGAAGCCTGGGCAGCTTCTGCGCTGTGATAGGAAAGGAGTTCCATCACAGGCAGAAGCCGCCCAGGCTTCATCTCTCCAGGTACAACCAGGAGACCGACTCAGGTCAGGCAGCCAGAATCAGGACATCACCACACGACGCCGACTGGCAGCCCCTCCCTTGCGACCAGCAGCGCGCGCTTCATCGCTGGTCCACTCATGGGCAGTGCCCTGCACATGAGCAGCCCGACCGCCCTTGCTGGCGATCTCGCGCTGTTTATCGGGGTCCATCGAAGCGAACCCTCGTCCCCGGCCTTTCCGTTCCGTCACCATTGCGACCCTCCTTTACTTGCCAAGCTAAAATATGCGCTTTCTTGGTTCCGCTGGTTGGTCCAAGCTTGGCGCGTAGAACCGCCTGTCGGCCCCCGTTCCCTCATGGCCTCCCTGCCCATCGAGGGCGCTGGCTGAATCGTTGTGATTCAGGGCGCTCACGGCTGGATACATCAGGGATCACCGCTCCGCGAAAAGCTTTAAACCCCCCATCGAGGCACGGATGACTTACAAGTTCCGTGCCACCATTTGGCCCACATAGCTGAGTCCAACAAAGGAAAAAGGTTCACCGCGGAGACTGATCACTGCTGAGAGGATAAAGGGAAACCCGACAATAATATTGTACCAAACCGCTCAGCTTTTGTCACGCCCTCTGCCCGCTGAAATGTTTCAGATTAGTACCTTTGGGGGGTATTTTTCGGGAAAGTGTCATACTTTGGGGGTCTCAAGCGACAGACAGAGGGGTATCGGCTTTTTCCGTGCTTGACCGGCGGCATCCTCTGAAGATAACAAAAAACGGCCACAAAGGCTGCGCAGCAGCGCGCAACGTGGCCGAGCACAAAGCCGAAAGAGGCATGCCAAAAAAGGAAATGAGAAAGCCGCGCTGATTTCCCAGACGCAGACGGAGCACGTTCACGGCACAGTCTTAGTGCGAGTCGTCACGCGGCTCAGCGGGTTGAGGAAGCTGAAGGCGAGCATTTTTCTCTTTAATCAATGCAATCTGGGAATGCACTGCCTGACGCGACTGCTGAAGATCGCGGGCAATGTCTGAGGGGCGCTGGCCTGCCAGCAGCAAGCGGCAGATATGCTCTTGTTTTTCGGTCAGGGAGACCTCTGGATGTTCCAGGGCCAGGCGCGCCATATCTTCCAGTTCGCCATATTTGCGGCGGCGATACTCATCGAGATTCGTCGGGGAAAAGAGCCAGCGTCCCAAAAGCTGCGTCCCATGAATGCGCTTGGACTCCACCAGATGCATGAAGTGCCAATAACTCATGCGAAGCTGCTCCGCTGCCTCGCGGGTAGTCAGCATCCCATCCAAATGTTTCAGATCATCATGGAGTTCGTCGCTACGGAGGGCCATCCCATTCCTCCCCTTAAGAGCCTGCTTCATATTTCAGCGTGTGCTTGCCTACATAAAAAACTGCCCCACACAAGCACTCTTAGCCACTGCGAGTATAGCATACCAGAAGCAAGAGCGCAAGGCGGCTGCAAGCTAGAATATGGCTCATTCAGCAAATGGGCAGAGATGTAAGCGCGTATACTGGGAGCCAGCGCGCGTCAATTCGCTCTTCATCACACTCAAATGCGCAACAGGGATTTCGGGGAGCGTCTGATGGCTTTTCGGCGGCGGCTGGCCGCTGCGGTGATTATCGGATGCGGCTGGGGGAAGTATCCGTCTGAGGCTAACCAGTTCTTGCTGGCTCAGTGGGCTTTTGATGCGCGCCAGTGTCAGATGCGGGGCATATGCTCGTTCCTCGGGAGGAAAACCCTTTTGGGCTAGCCGTCCTGCCAACGTCGCTTGCAGGCCAAGCAGCGGCTGAAGGTCACCAGCCAGCCCAAGCCAGATGACACGCGGGTTTTGCGGCGGGCCAAAGATGCCCGGCACCCCGACGCGCACGATGAAAGGGCGAACCGCCTGGGCGGTCTCCAGGGTGGCCTGGCTGGCCTGCTCAAGCTGCGCATCGTCTAACTCGCCCAAAAAGGCCAGCGTCAGATGCAGCGACTCCGGGTCCACCCAGCGCACACGCGGCAGCAGGCGCGACAGCTTCTGAACCTGTTGGTGCAGATAGCCGCGCGCCTCATCGTTCAGGTCAATTGCGATAAACGTCCGCGTCATATCGCCTTTCACTGCGCCAGGGCACGCAAGGTCATCGTTTCCCCATCGTCCGTTTCATCAGGCGCGGCCAGCAGCAGCCGGTCAAGCTCCTCGCCATCGATGGTTTCCACCTCGATGAGATGTTCGGAAATGACGATCAGCTTCTCCTTGCGCTCCAGCAAAATATCTTTGGCGGTTTGATACGCCTGATCGGCCAGGAAGCGAATCTCGGCATCCACTTCTGCCGCCGTCTGAGGGCTGAGCGCGCCGCCCTCCTCTGGCGATTTCAGTTGAATCTGCCCCAGCGGACTCATGCCAAACTCACACACCATACGGCGGGCAATGCTGGTCACGCGCTCGATGTCGTTGGCGGCTCCGGTGGTGATGTCGCCAAAGATGATCTCTTCGGCGGCGCGGCCACCCATCAGCCCAGCCATCTTTGCCAGCAATTCCGAGCGCCGCAGCAGATAGCGGTCTTCGGCTGGCGCAGAAACGGTAATACCCAGCGCCATGCCTCGCGCAATCGCCGAAACCTTTTGCACCGGGTCAGAGCCAGGTAACGAGCGCATCACAATCGCGTGGCCGACCTCGTGGTAAGCGATAATCGCCTTCTCCGATTCGGTAATGACGCGGCTCTTGCGCTCAGGGCCAGCCACCACGCGCAGAATCGATTCTTCAAGGTCAGCATAGCTAATCTCGGTGCGATCATAACGCGCGGCCAGCAGCGCCGCCTCGTTGACGAGATTGGCAAGGTCAGCGCCGGAAAATCCTGCTGTCTGGCGCGCCAGGCGCTGAAGATCGACTTCAGCCGCCAGCGGCTTGTCCTTGACATGCACATCGAGAATCTGGCGGCGGCCATGAATGTCGGGCTTTTCCAGCGTCACGGTGCGATCAAAACGTCCAGGGCGCAGCAGCGCCGGGTCCAGCACATCGGGCCGGTTGGTGGCGGCAATCACAATCACATTGGTATGTTTATCGAACCCATCCATCTCCACCAGCAGTTGGTTGAGCGTCTGTTCGCGTTCGTCATTGCCGGTGGTGGGCATCGCGCCACGCTGGCGGCCTACGGCGTCGATTTCGTCGATGAAAATGATGCAGGGCGCGTTTTCCTTGGCGGCGTGGAAAAGATCACGCACCCGTGACGCGCCAACGCCCACAAACATTTCCACAAACTCCGAGCCGCTGACGCTGAAAAACGCCACGCCAGCCTCGCCCGCCACTGCCCGGCTAATCAGCGTTTTGCCGGTTCCCGGTGGGCCAACCAGCAAGACGCCCTTGGGGATGCGCGCGCCCATCGCGCTGAACTTTTCGGGATGCTTCAGGAAGAGCACGATTTCCTCAAGCTCTTGCTTGGCTTCGGCGACTCCGGCCACATCAGTAAAGAGCACCGAAGGGTGCGATTCGCTGAAGCGTTTGGCTTTGCTGCGCCCAAAGGGGACCGCCTGCCCGCCGCCCATCGAGGTTCGGCGCACAATCAAAATCAAAAAGCCTACAATCAGCAGCACCACTACGACATTCAAGACGATCTGTGACCAACTGCTCAAGCTGCTAGCAGGGGGAGCCACAGTGACCGCCACGCCATCCTTGGTCAGCCGATCAGTAACCGACTCTTGATCTTCTTTGAGTGCCTCATATTGTTTGCCGCTTTTAGTGACAACTTGAATCTCATCCCCGGTAATCGTGACCTGTTTCAGTTGGTGTTGATCGGCCATATTCAGGACTTGACTGATCGGCACGTCCTGATAACCCGTACCAGAGTGAGCAGTCGTGGCAAACCACAACAGCAGGCCCAGGCCAACCACACACGCCACAATGATCGACACGGCTACAGGAACCGAGACAGGCAATGGGCGTTTAGGGCCGGGGCCAGATGGTTCGGGAGATTTATGCGAACGGGGGGCGTGCTGCGCACGCTTTTTAAACATACTGAGAAACCTGTTCATGCGCTTGCAAGGTCCTTCCTCAACCCCGCAACCACCTTCTGGCTCGAAAAGAGCAGTGGGGAAACCGCGAGTTGGATGGCAGGAAACGTGTGAGAAAGCTAGAGGAGACGCATTACCGCAACTGTTCCGGCCCTTTGAACGGGGGAGGATAAACTCCGGGGCCTATTATAACTCCTACAAAACGGCTGCGTCTACCCCTTCCGGCGCGCATTGCCAGAGAGGCATTGCTATCATCCAATCTGAAACGCCAGCCCCGCGATTTCCTGCATGCTTAAGGCTTTGCCGAGAAGATTAGGAAAGAAGTACCTGAGTTTCACACAGCATCTTGTATAAGCGCACGAAAGCTGGCACAGAGTTTGCTAAGAGATATCAGGGTATGTTTGCTCCTATCGCTCTTGCATTTTTGTATGACATTTATGCTATCATCTTATAAGGAAGCAACTGGATTTGTAGCACGTGAAGGGGAAAAGGCCCTTTAGGATGGTGAGAGGAGACCCCAGTGCAACATCCCGATGCCCTGGCTCAAATGACTGGTGACGCAGCACTTGCAGGATACCAAGAACCGCCAGAGACGCCAGCGCCGCAATTGGCCCCCGTGCCCCCTCCTCCATTTCATCCGGTGCGCGCAGCGCGAACGCCCCCCTCCACTGAACAGGCGACCGTGCTCCCTATGGCCCAGCACGCCCCGGGCCTCGCGGCGCACGAACAGTTACGCTTCATCCGCCAGGCGGGGCAGGCATTCGCGGCGGCAACCAGCGAACGCGAAATCTGGCAGGCGCTCGTCAACAGTTTGAAAGAAATCTGCCATTTTGCCACCTGCTCTATCCTTCAGGTAGATGCCTCCAGAAACTACAAGCTAGTGGTGATCGTCCGCCATCCCTTGAGCCAGCGCTTCTTGCAGCAAAACATCGAGCGGCTGGCGTTTGAGGTCTTGCGAACCGAAATGCCTCCGGTGAAGCTGCCACACCTGGCGGTGCGCCAGGTGCTTGAGGCGCCCGCTAAGATCGACAGCACAGAACCCCCCGAGCAGCCACCGGCAGAA
This sequence comes from Ktedonobacterales bacterium, assembly GCA_035307385.1. Classification (GTDB taxonomy): domain Bacteria; phylum Chloroflexota; class Ktedonobacteria; order Ktedonobacterales; family DATBGS01; genus DATBHW01. The sequence continues at coordinate 197,211 of DATGID010000062.1, forward strand.
CGCATCGAAGCCTTCCTGGCGCAACCACTCGTCAGCCAGGGACGTATGATCGGCATGTTGGGGCTGGCCGACGAGCGCTGGGGCGTCTTTGACAAAGAGCACGAGGCATTTCTGGGGGCGCTGGCCGACTATACCGCCATCGCGCTGGAGAACATCCGTCTGCGCCAGGCGGAACAAAGCCGTGGCGAGCGGGCGCTTCCACCAGCCCTGAATGACGTGTCTGACGAGCAGCAAATCGAGAAATGGAAAGATGACTTTCTTTCCAGCATCTCGCATGAACTGAGGACGCCGCTCACGCCCATCAAGGGCTATACACAGCATTTGCTGCGCCGGGCAGAGCGCAGGATGGCAGCAGCCAGCGCCGAAGCCGATGGACAGATCGGTTCGCCGCCCGCAGAAAGCTACGAGCAGCGCTGTCTGAGCATCATTCAAAGCGAGGCCGAGCATCTGGAGCGGCTGGTCAATAACCTGCTTGATTTCTCGCTGCTCCAACAAGAAGCCTTACGCCTGCACCCGATTGAGTTTGACTTGGCCGAACTGGTCAGGCAGACCGTCCAATCCATTCAGATTGCCGCCGATCAACATCAATTCACCCTCAACGTCTGGGCAAAGGAAACCATGGTGCGCGCAGACCGCGAGCGCATCCGCGTCGTGATTGGCAATCTGATTGATAACGCCGTCAAATATTCTCCCAATGGTGGCCCAGTGACCATCAATCTTGAGGCGCGCGAGCGCGAACTGGTGGTGGCCGTCATCGATAGGGGCATCGGCATCGCGCCCGAACAGCTTACGCGCCTGTTTGATCGCTTCTATCATCCCAGCGCGCTCAGTTCTCATCAGTATGGCGGCATTGGGGTCAGCCTCTATCTGGCGCAGGCCATCCTGAAGCTGCACGATGGACGCATCTGGGCAGAGAGCAACCGCAACCAGAGCGAGACCGGCGCGCTGGTGGCCTTCGCTCTGCCAAGGGAGAACGCGGCAGCGCTAACCGAACCCACCAACGAAGCCTGAACTGCTGCCCAGCAGATTTTTCAGAAGGAAGCCTGGCCTTGCCACGTGGCAAGGCCAGGCTTCCTTCTGTATGAACGTGCCCACCTCACGCCGGGAAAGTGAAATGGTTTATAGCCATTTCCGCTTCGATCATCTACTATGAGAATAGAAGTGTAAAGGAATTGTAACCTTCGCTCTGGTCATTCGTAGTTTTCTGTAGAAGGTCTTAGCCGACCCCTCTCAAGAGAGGACGGCGCACAGCGGCCCAGATCACGGGCAAAGAGGTGCTATTATGCTTCCAGTTGAATCGACCATCACCCAGGATGAAGAAATAGAGGCGCTGCAAGAGCAGGGCTTCACCCAAGACCAGATCGCGCTCATCACGCGCTTCCGCAATGACTATACCTCCGGCCTGTATAAAGATGAGCCGCCAGAACACCGCCGTCTGGAATTTCTCCGCTGGCTCTATGCCAACGGCAAAATCCAGGGCTAGCGTCTTCAGGTGAGCGCTGCCTCCTGGCACGCTCCCTTTCTATAGAACAGACGAGGCGTCTTACTGCAAGACGCCTCGTCTGTTTTTCTTCGTTCGATCACGTCCGAGCCGCCGCTGGCTGGCGCAGCCAGTCGATCACCCGCTGCTGAAAGCGCTCGGGCTGCTCATCCTGCGGCAGCATCTTGCTGCCATTGATGATCTCTACCTGGGTGCCAGGGTTCAAACGCTGGAACGCCTGGGCCTCTGCCGCCGGAGCCATTTCCGCCTGTTTTCCCCACACAATAAGTGTCGGCTGGGAAAGCTGCGCAAAAGCTTCGGCAATATCGATATTGAGATGCCCCGTCACAAAACGCAGCGGCACGTAGCGCGCCCCAGGCTGGTGCGCGGGGATGTAGTAGTAATCAACCAGGTCGGCGGTGACCGCCTCTGGCCGCAGATAGACGTGCCGCGAGAGATACGAGTGCATCGCCGCCCGCGAGGCAACAGCGTTATAGACGCTTTCGCCAATGATTGGCGCGCGCATCACCTGCCAGAACGCGCGCTGCGCCAGCGTCGGGCCTCTGCTGAGTGCATACACGCCCGCAGGCTCGACCAGCACCAGCCGCTCAAAGAGCTTCGGACGCTGAAACGCAGCCATGATAGCATACGCCGCGCTGAGCGAACTGGCAACCACATGCACCGGATGCTCAGCGCCCCCTGCCGCTTCGCGCACAAAATCAATCAGCAGTTGGACAAAGGTCTGCGCCGTGTAATCGAGCCGGGGACGGCTGGAAAGCCCAAACCCCAGCAGATCAGGAGCGTAGACCCGAAAATGCTCTGCGAGAGCGTCAACGTTCTTGCGCCACTCAAACGCCGAAGCGCCAGCAGAGATACCATGCGCCAGCACCAGCGGCTCGCCCTGGCCCTTGACCTTGTAAAATACATCACCCTCGGTCCAGGGATAGCGGCGGCTTTCCCCGCTGAGTGCGCTAAATGGTTCCCCTGCCCGGCGCGCAATCGCGCGGTTGACGACAGCCAGCGCGCCCAGCCCTCCGGCAACGCTGAGCAACGCTGCTACTCCACTGCCCCTGTCCAGGCGCGCACGGCGTTTCGATGACCTGCTTGGCATGCGATCTTCCCTCTCGCGGTGAACGGCTGGCGGAGCACAGCGCCCACGCCAGAAGACACCGGCGCTGCAAAAAGCATGCCCGCCGCAGGCGCAGCGCTAGCCGTTTCCTTTGCCGTGTTCGGTGATCTCGCCAGCCAGCAAGCCAACCGCGTGCGGCAGGGCAGGCAGGATGGCCCCCAAACATTCGCGCACGCCCTTGGGGCTGCCGGGAAGATTGATGATCAGGCTCGCGCCGCGCGTGCCAGCCACCGCCCGCGACAGCATGCCAAAGGGTGTGTGCTTCAGGCTTTCCAGACGCATCGCCTCCGCAATCCCCGGCGCCTGGCGCTCCAGGACGGCCAGCGTGGCCTCCGGCGTCAGATCATACGGACCAAGGCCGGTGCCGCCGGTCGTCAGAATCAAGCCAATCTTCTGGTCATCGGCCCACTGCCGCAGCCGCGCCTCGATCATGGCGCGGTCATCAGGCACAATTTCATAGGCCACCACCTGGCCGCCAATCTCTGGGGCGCTGACCAACTCGCGGATGGCTGCGCCGCTGGTGTCTTCGCGCTCGCCGCGCGCGCCCTTGGTGCTGACCGTCAAAATACCAACGCGAAACATGGCTCTGCCTCTTTCCCACAAAAATGTTCCTTGCCTTCGTTTCTATTGTCGAACCGCTGATCGCATTCCTGCAAGTTCCTGGCAATCGAGCAATCGCCTCCCTTCTCTATACCATATGGGCTACATGGTTTCTGATTTCTTGTCAAGCCGAAAGGAATACGCCATAATAGCGGTAGTCGCAAAGCACTTGCTCCACGCGCAGAGAGGAAAGAGGAGTTGGACCGGTGAAACAGATCAATAATCGCCCGGGGCAGCCCCAACCCTCTCGCGCAGATCACATGCCCGAATCGGCGTTAGTGGTGGCGGGCACTCAGGCCACACGTCCCCGAAAAACGCGTCCGCGCGGCGGGCCAATCCGCATGTCCAGCCTGCCGCCATCGCCTCCACTGCGTGGATTATCGCTCCTGTTCTCCAGATGCTTTGGGCCACTCCAACCGCTGCGCTTTTTCTGGTCCATCGCCCGCTGGCTCTGGCTGGCAGCCGGATTAATCGTCATTGCCGCTGCTGCTGTGGACTATTTGCTTGACCTCTTTGCAGGCAGCCTCCCCAGCATTACGAGCGCATTTTTCCACAGCCCGGTGCTGGCGATACCAACGGTCCATCCACTGCGTTTCATGGCGGGGGCTGGCATTGCGCTGGTCATTACGGGACTGGCCTGGGGAGCAGCGCACGAACATCAACGACGCCTCAATGCCAGGGCTGAACGGGTGCGGCGGGCCATTCGCAATGGCATGACCACCGATCTGATTGACGGCGAAATGCGCGCCGCCTTGCTCGCGGGGGATTTCTATGGCAATTTCCAACTTGCCACCGAGGTTCACGAGCAAGATCGCATTGCCGATGCCGTCTGCCTCTATCAACTGATTCTGGACCAGGTGCCGCGACATTTTGGCGCAAATTATAACCTGGGTCTGATTCATGCCGAGACAGAACATTTTGACACCGCCGAAGGATACTGCCGCACAGCGATTCTCTTGAATGCCGAAAGCGCGGAGGCCCAGGGATTGACCGCCTATGTGCTCTATCGGCTGGGGTTGCTGGAGGAAGCGCAGCGGCGCGCCCGGCTGGCAGTGCGCATGGGCTTCTCTTCGCAAATGCTGGAATCGGTGATTTTACCTGGGCTGGGCGTCACCAGTTCGATGCCAGCAACACGTTCGGTCAGAGACGTATAAGAGACTTGTAGCAGCGTCTCCGTTGTCAGAGGGTTCCTTTTCCGGTTTTCCTGATGGGGAGGTTTCACCTATGCATCGGGCATTTGGTCGGCTCATCTTCGGCGTGTTTCTCGGATTGCTGCTTGGCAAAATAGTGCGTCGGCGGCGCGCAAGGCATTGGGCTAGAGGTCACTTCGACCCGGATGGCTACCCCGGCTGGGAAAGGCGCGGCGGGCCGCACCACCACGAGCATCATCCCCACCATTAAGCGTCAGCGCGAGAGACGGGCCTGGAGTGGAATAAGAAAATGCGCCGTACGCGCTCCAGAAGAAGCATGGAGGGCTGTACGGCGCTGAATAATAAAGGACCAATAAGACCGGATAAAGGCGGGGAAGGGGTACTAGGCTTCGATGCGGTAGCTGTCGAGAATACACTCCACCTCAGCAGCAACGATGCATGACTGCACTCGTTTACGGGCAATGCTGACTCCATCAGCCGTTTGCAGATCAGCCTCATCCAGAAGGTCACACGCCTGCTCAATTGCCCCGCTTTCCTGAAGGAAGTCGTGATAGCTGGCCGCATCCAGTGAAAATGCTGAGCAGATTGGAACAACGAAGATACGCTGCAAAGCGCCGCTCTTCTTGTCGCTCTGCCCTGAAGTTCTCACCTCCCAGTTCACCCCTGCGCCCGCAGGAGCGCTCTCATCAGCGGATAGCTCCTGCACAAAAACCAGGGTGTGTTCAGTTAATCCCATGAAGACCTCGGCATCTTCTAACTGGCAGCAGTGTTGTCTGGCGCTGCGCTCTGAGGAAAAAGTGCAGGCAGAGCAAGCCCGCTGCTTCCCGCCGGAGGGCAATTCGCACCTCATCATTCAGCGCGGCAGCGCTCCAGATGATGCGTGTGAAATGCCTCCACTCGCTGAAACGAGAGAGCATTTTTCAGGTAACAACTGTGAAAAACTGAGGAAAAAAGTACCCCCTCTCTCCTGGCCCTCCTGGGAGGGCTGGCTGGCTTCTGGCCCCATGCCAGCCAGCTTTCCGGCGCCAGAGGAGAGAGAAAGAAGCGCCGCCGGGCTATTTTAAGCTCTTGACTGTTTCCCAGTCAGAGCGTATCCTCTGCACAGAGCGGAATGGATGGGTTCCGCCATCATTTCAGAGGAGGAAATAACAGCATGCGCAGCAGACTGGTCGGCATCATCGGTACTGTTCTCGGCCTCATCCTGGCGATCTTGGGTGTCTATCTCTGGTTCATCAGCTCCGTACCACACCACAAACTCGGCCCTGCCTTCCTGGTGGTCGGGGTCATCCTGCTGGCCTTTGGCGCCTGGGCCTATGTTGGCAGCGCCAGAGCCAAAGCCGCCTAGAAGTTCGAGAACGCCTCGCGCTTCGCACTTTTTACGCCTCTTCCCGCAGAGGGCTGCTCGCCGTTACCTGGCGAGCGGCCCTCTGTATGCTGATGCGGGCAGCCCATCAGCGATTTGCTTGACGCTCTGCCGTCGATCTGCTAGGATGAGCGCAAGGCAGCCAGGAACTGCCAGGAAAGCCAGGGGAAAAAACATGGTCACGCTCTTGCTTCGCGTGCTTTCCCACAGCACCGCCATCCAACCGCTGCTAGATATTCCAACCACGCGAGGCAGTGTCCAAAGTGTGTTTCCGCGCGCCGCAAACCTCTTGTTTGGAAGCCGATTGCTGACCTTGCACGCGCGCGATACCCCTTGCGCGCCGAACGGATTGGTCCTGCCACTGCGCGCGGGACAGGGACCGCTGGCCGATCTCCAGACCGGCATGGCCGTCATCATCGAGCGGGGCACCATCTACATTCCAACCCCCAGCCTGCGCCTGAGCACCCAGAACAGCCAACCCTGGAATCCTCGGCCACACCTGGAACCTGGCGCGTGCCCACCAGAGCGCCTGGAACGCAATCTGGAACGGCTGACCACCTTGATGGCGGGAAAAGCCTCCAGAGATGGATTGGCGGCGCTGGCAAACTTGCCGGTTGACGCCGCAGGCGTCAGTGCATCAGCAGAAGCCGAGGCATCCGCTGATGAATCGTTTCTGCTGCACACTGCCCGGTCCGCCGCAGCGCTGTTACTGGACGGCGTGATTCACCAGAACCACCAGGCAATGCGCCAGGGAGCCAGCACCCTCACCGGTCTGGGGCCGGGACTCACGCCATCTGGCGATGATCTGCTGATTGGATTTATGGCTGCCACCAGCGTGCTGAATGCGCCGCTCGGACTCAGCAGCGATTTTTATCAGCGCTTGCATATGGAACTCCTGACCATTGCACGCGGACGCACCAACAAGCTGAGCATCACCTGGATGGAATACGCCAGGCAAGGCGAGGTGGCCGAACACCTGGGGCACCTTTTTCACGCGCTCGTAGGCGATAACGCTCGTCTGCTAGAGGACGCCGCGCTGACGGTTTTGAAAAGCGGCGCAACCTCCGGCGGCGATCTCCTGGCTGGCATCATCCTGGGGAGTCGCTGCCTGATCGAGCAGCACAGGCTAGAACAAGCGAGAGGTTGACACTCCCCATGCCAAAGGGCAGAGGATTCTTCCTTCATCCAGCCAACTTAACAGCGTGCAATCGCTTGCCACGCCCGATCTGCTGCTGCTTGACGGGCCATCGAATTGAGCCGAGCGGCAAAAGGGAACACTTGTGCCAATTGGGCACAGAGAGCTTGCAGATCGTTCTTGCCAACATACTGCCCATCCATCCAGAGCCGGAGCGCCTTGTTGCGCACAAACTGCGTCGTGCGAATGGCCTCAACAATCGCCATCCGCTGGGTCTGGTTGGTCCGCAGTTTGTATTCCAAGATCAGCATATGTCACTTCTGCTTCCGTTGGCGGCGGGCCAGATAATCCCGCACGGCCCAGAGGATTTCGCTGTTCATCGAGCGTCCTTCCTCCTTTGCCGCTTGTTTCAATTGAGCCGCCAATTCAGGCGGAAAGCGCACATTGATATTGGTAATAGCAGGTTTCTCTTGCTCGCTCATATAGCTATTATGGCATCACAGTAGCTCTACTTCAAGTGCTGAGCGCGGCTACATCCCTATGCCTAAAGGACGGGGCCTTCGCCGCGTAAGAAAGGTAACGCCATGACATTCACGGTTCAAGATGCCTTGAAAGTCGGCCCGCTGCGCTCTGCCCGCGTGCTGGCAGGAACGGATGGATTGAATCATCCGCTCTCCTATGTCAATGTCATGGAAGTGCCCGACATTCTCAAATGGGTCAAACGCGATGAACTGCTCCTGACCACCCTCTATCCCATGCGCGACATGACCATCTCGCCCGGCGAATTGGTGCGCGAACTCTCCCAGCGCCATCTCGCGGGCATTGCCGTGAAAATCGGGCGCTATGTCGATGGCGTGCCCGAGGAAATGGTCGAGGCCGCCGAACGCGAGCGCCTGCCGCTGCTGGAATTGCAAGCCGATGTGTCTTTTAATGACATCATCAATTCACTGCTGGCGGAAATCCTGAATGCCCAGGCCAATCGCCTGCGCCATTCCCAGGATGTGCATCAGCGGTTCACTGATATTGTCCTGGCGGGCGGGGGCCTGGGCGAAATTGCCGAAAACCTGGCGGCGCTGCTGCAAAACCCGATTCTCATCGTCGGTCCGGAACGCCGCGTGCTGGCCGCCGCCGAAAGCGCCGAAAGCAATGGCTTGCTGGCGCAGCTTATCACCAAGCAGGGCGATCACCAGCAGTTGGAGGCCAGTGAACTCGGAGACGGCACAAAAAGCGCCAAAGCCGCCTCGACTACCCGGCGCATGCTCCACGTGGGCAACGAAACCATCCCCTGCGCGGTGCGCCCCATTCGGGTGGGCACGGCGTTCTATGGCTCAATTATTGCTGTGCTAAGTAATCAGGAACTGAATGATGGCATGGTTATGGCAATCGATCACGCTGCAACGGTTGCAGCCATAGACATCATGAAACAACAAGCCATCCTGAATGTCGAGCGGCGTTTTCAGGCCGACTTCCTCGACGACCTACTCTCTGGACGCATCCAGTCGCGCGAAGCCGTTTCGGCCAGAGCCAGCGCGCTGGCCTGGAACCTTGACCGGCCCGCGCTGGTCATGGTCATCGCCTTTCATCGTGCAGGCCAGGACCCAGCGCAGCGCTGGCGCAACCATACGGCTTTCCGGCGCGAGGGCGTGCGGCTCATCGACCTGGCGCGCACCACGCTTCAGAAGCTTGATCGCAGCGTCATTCTGTGGGAGCGCTCTGACAGCCTGGTCGCGCTGCTCAGCGAACCTTGCGCCCGCCAGAATCAGCCCGCGCAGGTGCGCCAGGCCAGCATGCAGTTTGCCAAACATATCAACGAAGAACTGCATATCGCCGGGGGCGAAGACTGCTCGACCATCGGCGTGGGCCGCGCCTACAGCGACCCACTCAAGCTGCATCTGAGCTATGAAGAGGCGCGCCAGGCGCTGGTCATCGGGGCCAAGGTCTGGGGCAGCGGCACCTTCAGCCACTTTGAAGACCTGGGCGTCTATCGCATCCTGCATCATCACCCCGATAAAGCCGAACTGGACAGCTTCGCCGAAGAGGTGCTGGGCAAGCTGATCGAATATGATCGCAAACGCAACACCGATCTGGTCGAGACGCTGGATGTCTTGATGGACTGCAACCTCAACATCTCCGTCGCGGCGCGGCGTCTCTACCTGCATTACAACAGCCTGCGCTATCGCCTCCAAAAAATCGAAGAACTGATCGGCCCATTTGTCGACGACGCCCATCAGCGCTTCAACCTCCAGTTTGCGCTGCGCATCCGCAAGGCCAGGCAGCTTTAATCCCTCCGGCTGGCAAGAGTGTGCGAATTGATGAGCGGCTTTCGTCACATTTCCCAATGGACAGAAGCCCACCATGCTGCTTGAATAGAGGTTGTAATCTGCCCCTTCCGGCAACTTTTGACCCGAGGATACCCATGGCAACACACCTGCTCGTCCGCCGAAACTTCTATTGTGATTCCGTCGCGCTGATGACTCTCTCACGCTCGCTGACCGCGCTGCCAGGCGTAGAAGATGCAGCGGCAGTCATGTCCACCGAGATGAATCAGACCTTGCTGCGCCAGGCTGGCTTGCTCCCTGAGGACACAGCGGGCGCGGAGATTGGCGGGCCAAACGATCTGCTGATCATCGTGCGCGCCTCCTCGGAGGAAGCCGCAGACGCCGCTCTGCAAGCCGCCGAGAGCGGGCTGCAAGCCCGGCGCAGCAGCGAAACGGGAACGCAGGCACAGCAGCGGCCCATCTCGCTGGAGCAGGCCATTCGTCGCCAGCCAGCGCTCAATCTGGCGTTTATCTCCGTGCCGGGGGCCTATGCCGCCATCGAAGCGCGCCAGGCGCTGCTGGACGGCTTGCATGTCTTGCTCTTCAGCGATAACGTCAGCCTGGAGCAAGAAATCGCGTTGAAAACGCTGGCGAACGAGCGCGGGCTGCTGCTGATGGGGCCAGACTGCGGAACCGCCATCATCAACGGGGTCGGGCTGGGCTTTGCCAATGTCGTGCCGCGTGGCTCCATCGGCCTCGTCAGCGCCTCCGGCACTGGCCTTCAGCAGGTGACGTGCCTGATCGCCGAATATGGGTCGGGTGTCTCCCAGGCGCTCGGCACAGGCGGGCGCGACCTCACGCAAGCCGTCGGCGGGCGCACGATGCTGGCGGGGCTGGAACTGCTGCAACAAGACCCCGCCACGCAGGTGATCGTCTTGCTCTCCAAGCCGCCCGCGCCGGAAGTCGCGCGGCGTGTCATCGAGCGCGCCGCGCAGGGCGCAAAACCCACCGTGATTGCCTTCCTCGGCGCGGAGCCAGGCGCTGCCGACACGCGGGGCGCAGCCCAGCTTCACTTTGCTGGCACACTCAGCGAGGCCGCGCGGCTGGCCGTGCAGTTGGCTGGCGGACAAGCGCCCCAGCCAGGCGAAGCTATGCCCGATGGTGTGCGCCGCGCCATTCAGCAGGCCAGGACAGCCCTCAAGCCGGGGCAGCGCTTTGTGCGCGGCATTTTTTCGGGGGGCACGCTCTGCGATGAGGCCATGGCCGAGCTTTGCGCCAGCCTTGGCCCTATCTACTCGAATATTCCGCTGCGCCCCGACTGGCGTCTGCCCGATGCGAAGGTGAGCCAGCAGCATACTGCCATTGACTTTGGCAGCGACGAGTTCACCGTCGGACGCCCACACCCCATGATCGACGCTGGCCTGCGTCTGCGGCGTCTCGCCCAGGAGGCCGCCGACCCGGCAACGGCAGTCATCTTGCTCGATATCGTGCTGGGCTTTGGCGCGCATGCCGATCCCGCCAGCGAGTTTGCCCCCGCCATCGAGCGCGCCAAAGCCGCCGCCGCTGAAGATGGCCGCTCGCTCGTCTGCATCGTCTCACTCTGCGGGACCGCGCAAGACCCGCAGGGGTTGGCGGAGCAACGCGCCGCGCTCGCCAGAGCAGGCGCGCTCGTCTTCGCCGAAAATGCCCAGGCCGCGCGGGTCGCCGCCGCCATCGTCAGCGAGCAGCAGGGCGCATAGGGCCGAACGTGCCCACCAGAGCGCTAGCCAGGAAAGTTTCAGAGGAGCACCTTATGGCCGAAGAGAGCCTTTTTAGCAGCGAGCTACAGGTCGCCAACGTTGGCCTGGATTTATTTGCCGAAACCCTGGTCGCTCAGGGCATCGAGCCAGTGCGCGTGGAGTGGCGACCGCCCGCCGATGGCATGGGCGGCGAACTCTGGCAAACCCTCGCCGCAGCCCGCATTGCCGCCGCCAACGAGCGCGCCGTGCGCCGCATGCTGGAGGCGCGTCCGGTCCTGGTGGATGTGCGTCAGGCCAGCGAGGTCTTGCCCGGCATGAGCAAGCATACACTCTTTCACGCTGGCCCACCGGTCACCTGGGAGCGCATGTGTGGCCCGCTGCGCGGCGCGGTGATCGGCGCGCTGCTCTATGAAGAACTGGCCCACACCGAGCAGGAAGCGCTCGCGCTCGTCGAACGCGGCGAAATCGAGTTTTCGCCCTGCCATCATCATCAGGCCGTCGGGCCGATGGCAGGCGTCATCTCCGCCTCTATGCCGGTCTATGTGCTGGAAAATCAAACGCACGGCAACCGCGCTTTCTCTAATCTCAATGAGGGACTGGGCAAGGTGCTGCGCTATGGAGCCAATGACCAGGAAGTGCTTGATCGGCTGCGCTGGATGCGCGACGTGCTGGGGCCAGCGCTGAGCCAGGCCATTCGCGCCTCTGGCGGCGTGGACGTGAAGCAGCATACCGCGCAGGCGCTTCAGATGGGCGACGAGTGCCATAATCGCAACCGCGCCGCCAGTTCCATCCTCATCCGCACGCTGGCTCCGTTCCTGGTGGAAACCAGCCAATCCCCTCAGGAAACCGCGAGCATCCTGCGCTTCATGGGCGGCAATCAGCACTTCTATCTCAACATCTCGATGGCTGCTTGTAAAGCCTCCGCAGATGCCGCCAGCGGCGAACCGTTCAGCAGCCTGGTCACGACGATGGCCCGCAACGGCACCGACTTTGGCATCAGGGTCAGCGGGCTGGGCGACCGCTGGTACACCGGCCAGGCGCAGCAGGTACGCGGCCTCTATTTTACCGGCTTCAGCGAGGCAGACGCCAACCCCGACATCGGCGACAGCACCATCTCGGAGACCGTCGGCATCGGCGCGTTTGCCATGGCCGCCGCGCCCGCCATCGCGCAGTTTGTTGGCGGCACGCCCGCCGATGCTCTGCGCTACACGCTGGACATGTATGACATCACCCTGGCCGAAGATGGCAATATGGCGATTCCGTCGCTCGACTTTCGCGGCGCGCCCGCTGGCATCGATGTGCGCAAGGTGGTGCATCTGAACCGCCCACCCATCATCAACACCGGCATCGCGCATCGTTTGCCAGGCATCGGCCAGATCGGCGCGGGCATCGTCGAGCCGCCCATGACCTGCTTCACCCAGGCATTGGCCGACCTGGCAAAAGCGGTACAGCCAGCGCCGTGAACGTCAGCAGCCGCGCTAGTGCTGCTCATCCTGCCCGGCAGGCGCGTTGGGAGGGCTGGATGTATCGTTGTTCTGCTGCTGCCCAAGCTGCGCCAGGCTGCGCATTTGCAGATGGTGAAGGTGGTTGATCAGATTGAGCGCGCCCGCCGCAGCGTCAAAGGGCACCTGCTGGCTCAGTTCAGGGTCAGCCGCCACCGCCTCAAACTGGCTGATGATCCGCTGGATGGTCGCCATATCACTGATGCGATGGCGCACCACGGCATCATAGGTTTCGGCCAGCGCCTGGGCCGAAAGCAAGGTCATGGGCGGCTGCGGCGCGCCTGCGGGGGGAGTGCCCAACTCCGCCGGGGGAGGAGCGGCGGGCGGGCCTGCCGGATGAATCGGCGGCAGCGGCTGACCGGCCATCCCAAAGGGATCACCAGGATACAAAGCAGGGCTATCCATAGCGGCATTCTGCACCGTGCCCTCGACCACCTGGCCCTCATTCTGAGGCATCGGCAGCGCAATCGTCGAATGAGGCATCGGCGCCGGATGCACCGGCGGGGCCTGGTGCACCGGAGCAGGCGCGCTCCCCAACAGATGGGGACTGTCCAGCAGATGGACCTTGACTTCATGCACAGCCACGCCGCGATCAGCAACCTTCATGCGCATGGCATTGGTCAGCCGCTCGTTGATGCGCTCCAGCGGTGAGCCAGCCTGCTCATTGTCGCGCTCATCAGCGTTGTAACCGCCAGAGGTTCCACGTGGCGCAGCAACGCCGCCAGGAACCTGAAAATCTTGAATGGAGAGCAGGCTGATCTCATCCTGGACCACCGCCCGCAGATGCTGTTGTATCGGCCTCTGCCAATCTTTGGTGAGGCGAATCGCCAGGTGTTCTTCCCCAGGAACCACCTGATAGGTGATTGCCACGCTGAGGGTCACCTGTTCACCGGACACCAGCATAATCGGCGGCATGCGCGCCTCATACCTGATGTTCTGCGTCTCGACCACGCCCAGCACCTTTTCGCCAGGGACACGCAGGTTGAAGCCTGGCTGCAACGTGCGATTATATCTGCCGAACAGCCCCATCACCACCACCGTGCCCTCTTTCACGGGATAGTACCGCTCGCGCAGCGCCACCCCTCCCAACGAGAGCAGCAGAATGCTCAAAATCACCGCGAAAATGGGGAGAAAGAGCACGAAAAAAACGGCTGAAACCATAACCACAAAGCCACCCACCACCGCAACAGCCCAGAAGGCATCATTCGGCGCGTAGAGCAAGAGTGCCGCTTGAATCAGCCCAATGGCCGCGAAAATGAAGAGCATCGCCACCGCTTGCTGGGGATGGGTGAAAAGCATAAGGAAGAAAAAAACCACCACCAGCGCCACCGGAATCAGCCAGTGGGAATGCATGCGCACACTGCGCCAGCCAGTCATGGGGACATCGCTGAGGGCAGGCGAACGCGCTGCACCTGGGGCAAAGTGCTGAGGCGGAGGCGGGGGAAAAGCGGCTGGCCGCCTGAGCGTCGGGGCAGGGGCGAAGCGCGGAGGCGAGGGCGGCGCAGCCGACGGAGGGAGCGGATAGAACTCCTCCGTCGGCTGGTCCTCTTCTGGAAGCGCATCCTGCTCAACCTGTGGCGCGTGCTGCCGCTGGCGCTCTAGCCTGCGCAAACGAAGCAGGTCCTGGGAAGTGACCGGCGAAGCATCATCTCCCCGGTCTTCACCCTCAAAGGCGAGAAGGTTATCATTGGAATCGCCCACCAGAAATACTCCTGGCTTCAGAACTCAATTCAGCCTATCATCTCCTCTAGCAGAAGCTGGACCACTGCTTTCGCCCGCGCCATTGGGGCGTTTTGTTTTGCAACAATTGCCTCCGCCAACATCACAACTCACCCCACCGGAGCGCTTCGGCGCAGCAAGCTCATTCACCGGAACCTGCACCGTCGCGCCGCTCTCCAGCATCACTTCTGCTGACTGTTTGATCACATTGATGCCAATCACCTTGCCCAGGCCACTAGGCGTATCGATAAACGCCCCCACCGCTGGCATCCCCTTCTTGGCTTCGATATAGAGGTCATTTTCATACGCCAGGCAGCACATCAGCCGCCCGCACACCCCCGAGATTTTGGCAGGATTGAGCGGCAAGCCTTGCTCTTTTGCCATCTTGATGGAAACGACCCCAAACTCGGTCAGCCAGGAACTACAACACAGCGTTTTGCCACAGGGGCCAACGCCGCCCAACAATTTTGCCTGATCGCGCGCGCCAATCTGGCGCAGTTCAATGCGCGTCCGAAACTGCGCGGCCAGGTCACGCACTAACGCCCGGAAGTCCACGCGCTCTTCAGCCGTGAAATAGAAGGTGAGGCGGCTGCCATCATAGGTATATTCAGCCTCCACCAGTTTCATCGGCAGCTTGTGGAAATCGACGCGCTGGGCGCAGCGCACTAAGGCGTTTTTTTCTTTACTTTTAAAGGCCAGCAACTGCCGCAGGTCATCTTCCGTGGCCTGCCGCAGAATCGGCTTAAGGGGATCGGTGAGTTCGGATTCCGCCACCTGCTTGGGGGCAATCACCACGCGCCCGGCTTCAATGCCGCGCGTGGTTTCGACGATCACAAAAGTGCCTTTGGCTAGCTCTTTCCCGGCAGGGTCAAAGTAGTAGATGCGGCCAGCAGGGCGGAAGCGGACTCCAACAACGTTCGCCATAGCTGCCGCTCCTCTAGGAGTCAGAAATCTCGCTGGTCAGCAAGATCGCCTCGGCCACTTCCCGCATCGACTTGCGGTTATTCATGCTCAACTTCTGAATACGGCGGAAAGCATCCTGCTCGCTCAGTCCATATTTTTGCATCAACAGCCCCTTGGCCCGCTCAACCACCTTGCGCGTGGCAAGCTGATCTTGCAGGTCTTTGGCCTGCTTCTCTATCGTGCGAAACTCCGCAAACCGCGCCAGGGCAATTTCGATGGCCGGGCGAATGTCGCTTTGCCGCCAGGGCTTGACGATATAATTGACCACCCCGGCGCTCTTGGCGCGCTCGATCAAATCCTCATCGTTATAAGCCGTCACCAGCACCACGGGCGCGATCTTCTCGCGCGTCAGCGTTTCGGCAGCCGTAATGCCATCGAGTTCCGGCATGCGAATATCCATCACCACCAGATCGGGACGCAGTTCGCGCGCCTGATTCACGGCGCTGACGCCATCCACCGCCTCGCCCACCACCAGATAGCCCTGACGGGTCAACTCTTCCTTTAGATCAATGCGAATGATTGGCTCGTCATCCGCAATAATAATGCGTATCGGCATCGTAGTAACCTCACCCTTCCATCAAGAAGCACGCCTGGCGTCTCAGCGCGCCAGCACTTCCTGAACACTTGATAAGACGATGAAGAGTCCACTTAAAAGGGAGTATAACATACCAGCCGCAGGCAAGCAATAAGTATGCGCAGAAGTATCCTCACATCCACCCTTTCCAGCGGAAATACGCCAGTTGGGCCAGCGTAACAAGCGCCATAAACACCAGCACATACCAGAAGAAATAGCCGTTATCAAACTCCACCTGGGGCGAGTGAGCAAAGTTTTGTCCAAAGAAGCCGGTAATAAAGGTCATGGGCAGGAAAATGGTAGCAATGATGGCGAGCCGCTTCATGACCTCATTCATGCGGTTGGAAATGGTCGAGAGGTAGGCATCCAGCATGCCGCTCATCAGATCGCGGTACGAGTCGATCACTTCAAAGACGCGCATCAGATGATCGTGCACATCGCGGAAATACTCTGCCGCTTCATCGGAGACGAGATGAAAGGCGCGCCCGCCCAGGCGGCTGAACTGCTCGATCTGCGGGCTGACGACCCGGCGAAGCTGCGCTAACCCACGCTTGAGCTTGAAGATGCGCGTTTGCACCCTTTGCGTTGGCTGCGAGATCACGCTGTCCTCCAACTCATCAAGCACTTCATCGAGGTCATCCA
The DNA here is from genome assembly GCA_035307385.1 of Ktedonobacterales bacterium. Classification (GTDB taxonomy): domain Bacteria; phylum Chloroflexota; class Ktedonobacteria; order Ktedonobacterales; family DATBGS01; genus DATBHW01. Next base: position 213,466 of record DATGID010000062.1, read on the forward strand.
GCACCGGAAAATAGCTGTCGACCAGCGCGTCAGTAACCGCGTGCAGCATAAAATCAATGCCGCGTTTCAGCGGGCGCAGCTCGTTGGGTTCGTGCGTCGTCAAGTGGCTGATGCAAGGCATCGGCGCGTCGTGGATGGTCAGCAGAAAGCGCTCGCCAAACACAATATCCAGTTCGGGCGTGGCAATGCTATCCGTCTCCTTATCGAACTCGATGCTGTGCATCACTAGATAATAATAGCCCTCGCCCTCTTCCAGCTTGGCACGCTGGTTCTGCTCAATCAAGTCTTCCAGGGTCAAATAGCCGATGCCAAACCAGCCGGTGATTTCCGCCAGCCGCTTATCATCCTCCTGCTCCAGATCAAGCCAGATGCGCGCCTCAGGGTCCGCAGCCAGTTCGGCAACCTGCTCCAGCGGCAAATTGCAATGCAGATGGTCGTTGTGGTAGATGCGCGAATGAATCACTGGAACCCTCCTCAACGAACACGCACGCGCCCCGCCTACACCCCAACCGCAGACTGCGGCAACTGCCGCCAATCCAGCATGGCATATTTCGTGGCCGCCAACTCCTCGGCCAGTTCCCGTTCGCCCTCCGTCAGAGGCATCGGCTCGAAGGGCACACCCAGCGCCGCGCTGAAGCCGCGCGCAAAGGCATCGCGCACCGCTTCTCTGGTGGCCTGCGGAGCAAACGCATGCACGCTTGCCGTCGCCTCCTGATAAGAGGCCAGCGCCGCCTGCCGCGCCGCTTCCGTGGGATAGCGCAGCAGCGAAAAGAGCAGCGGGCCGCGCTCCTCCAGCGGGATGGTGCCCTGCTGCAAGACGGTGTCTTCCTTCCAGACCTGCGCGCTGCCCACCAGTTTACGCCCATTGCTAGTCAAATCAGCCTGCGTCGAGAACGCGAAACACGCGGCGGTCTGCTCTTTGCTGACCCGATTGGTGCTCACCTCGGAGTGAATACCGAACTCCTCCAGCGCCGCCATAATCCCTTTTGCCAGCCAGATGTAGGCCGCAACCACGCCGCTGGGCACGTCATACGCTGTCGAGACCGTCATGCTGTAGGTAAACTCATCGACATGCAAGACCGCCCGCCCGCCAGTTGGGCGGCGCACCAGATCGATGCCACGCGCCGCGCACTCCTCCACCAGAATCTCGCGCTCGACATCCTGAAAACGCCCCAGCGAAATGGCCGGGCGCTTCCAGGTAAAGGCGCGCAAGGTGGGTGGGGTTTCGCCGCGCAGATGAAACGTCAGAATCGCCTCATCGATTGCCATATTCAACGCCGCGCTGCTCGCGCCGCTGTCCAGGAAACGATAGGCAGAAAACTTCGGCATATGCGTCTTCTTTCAAGAACCAGAAAGAGCCAGAGGTGGAGCAAATGCCACCTGTACGTTTTCCCCTTCAACATAAACGGCGCGCTCTTCTTTGTCAAGAAACAGCGGCTTGCCATGCCGCGCCGACGCCTATAAAGCGCGCAGGCGACCCGCCACTCTGGATGATCTGTGCTACAATGAGGGTGCGCGGCGGCGCGCATCTCTCAACCAACCGACTATCAGAAACATCTCCCTTTTATATATCGAGCGGGCAAAGGCAAATCATCACATGGGCCAATTTGAAAAACATGTCTTTATCTGCACCTCCGGTAAGTGGTGTCCCGCCAAAGATGGCGACTCGCTGGCAGTGCATGCATACCTCAAAAAGCGCGTCGCCGAGGCCAACCTTGGCGAGCGCGTGCGCATCAATCATTCCGGCTGCCTGGATCAATGCGGCAATGGGCCAATGATGGTCATCTATCCCGAAAACGTCTGGTACTGCGGCCTCACCGTTGACGATGCTCAGGAGATTTTCGAGGAACATCTGCTGGGCGGCAAACCGGTCGAGCGCCTGCTCTATCGCCCGGCAAAGCCAGGCAAAAACAAGCTTCCCCGCGACGAACACGAGCGACCCATCGGGCGGCAAGCGCGCCAGCCCGTTTGAAGCATATCCAGTGAATAACATGTTGAGGTGATCGCATGAAGGTGTTCATCTCCACCGATTTTGAGGGCGTGGCGGGCATCGTGGACTGGGACCAGATTCTGGCAAACGGACGCGACTATGAGATGGGGCGACGCCTGCTCATCAACGAAACCAACGCCGTGATCGATGGAGCCGCCGAAGCCGGGGCCAGCGAGTTTGTCGTCAACGACTCGCATTCGTTCATGCGCAACATCCCCCCGGCTGAACTACATGGCCGCGCCAGCTATATAGCTGGCAAGCACAAGCCGCTCTACATGATGGAGGGGTTAGATCGCTCCTTCGATGCCATTTTCTTTATCGGCTATCACGGCTCCATCGGAGCCAGCCAGGCCATCTTGAGCCACAGCTATAACCCGCGCGCCGTCTGGGAGGTCAAAATCAACGGGCGCGTCGTGGGCGAAACCGCGCTCAATGCCCTGGTGGCGGCCCATTTTGGCGTGCCCATCGTCCTGGTGACCGGCGATCAGGTCACCGCCAGAGAGGCCCGCGAAGCACTGCCCACCGTGGAATGTGTGGTCGTCAAAGAATCCATCACGCGCTACGCCGCCAACAATCTGCATCCAGAGGTCGCCTGCGAGCGGCTGCGCGCAGGGGCCATACATGCTATCCAAAATCTGGCAAGCCACAAGCCGCCCGCCTTCGATCAGCCGGTGCGCGTCGAAGTCACCTTCCTGACCGCCGATATGGCCGAATCGGCCACGTGGCTGCGCGGCGTCGAGTTGGTGGCCGGGCAGACGCGCACCGTCAGCTTCGAAGGCAGCGATATGCTGGCGCTCTTTCGCACCTTCGTTACCATGATACAGTTGACGCGAGCGTTAGTCGAATAATGTTGTCAGGTTTCACCAGAAAACCCCTGGTCAGAAGACGTGCTTGTGTGCTATCCTTTTGTTGAGGAGGGTTTTGCGACCATGCGCGAACGGTTGCCATACCAGAGCCAATCGGCCAAAGATGATAGCATCCTGCGCTTCAATCCCCCTCAGGTGCGCACCATTGCCATACAAGCGCTGGTCATCGTCACCGCCACGGCGCTCAGCGGCTTGCGCGTCGTCGCAGTGGGCATTTCCGCCTGGTGGTTGGTTCCCCTGGCCTTCGTGCTCTATTCCATGATGCTCTGCATTGACGTTTCGGTAGAAGTCACCGCGACGGAAATTGCCTTCTGGCCCTGGTTGGGGCAGCTTGCGCGCCTGCCCTGGCAGCAGCGCTATCCCATGTGGGCGCTGGTCGACGTGCAGCGTCTGCGCTATGGCAGTCTGCGCCTCGTCTTCATCGCCGGAGGACGCGAGCGCCACATTGTGCTCTGGAGTCTCGGCTTCCCGCCGCGCCACATTCCCGCCTTGCTGCGGGCCATCCAGATCAATCGGACTCCACACTGAAGTCCTTGAGCAGCAAACCAGACCTGTCCGCCAGGCAGAAAGAGAGAACCAGCCGCGCGGCCTTGAGGCTGCCCGCCGCGCAAACGCACGCGGCATGTGATATGATGCCGCAAAGACCTGCCCAGACGCAGCAAGAGCAGCGCGCAGCATATCGCTTCCAGCGGCGCCAGCCCAAAGCCTTTTGCGGAGCGTAAGCCATCCACCTCACCCTGCGAGCGCGCCAATCTTTCGTCGGTTCATATCTCGCATCAATCTGGTAGGAGACCATGCCTGTGGGACATACCTGGACTAGCGCGGAGATTCGCGCAACCTTTCTCGATTATTTTGAAAGCAACGGGCACACGAAAGTGCCCAGTTCATCGCTCATCCCGCGCAACGACCCCACCGTCTTGCTGACCACCGCGGGCATGCAGCAGATGATTCCCTATTTTCTGGGGCGCGAAACGCCGCCCGCCATCCGCCTGACCTCAGCGCAGAAGTGTTTCCGCACCACCGACATCGATAAAGTCGGCAACGAGCGCTCGCTCACCTTCTTCGAGATGCTGGGCAACTTCTCCGTGGGCAATTATTTCAAGCGCGAGGCCATTGGCTTTGCCTGGGAACTGCTCACCAGGGTCTATGGCTTGCCACCGGAGCTTCTGCACCCAACCGTGCACCCGGACGACGACGAAGCCCCACGCTACTGGCACGAGGTCGCAGGTTACCCTGATGAGGCCATCACCCGGCTCGAAGATAACTGGTGGGGACCGCCGGGCGCTTCCGGTCCTTGTGGCCCGGATTCTGAAGTCTATTATGATCGAGGGCCAGAGCACGGCTGCGGCAGGGCCGATTGTCGCCCCGGCTGCGACTGCGAGCGTTTCCTGGAAATCTGGAACCTCGTCTTTATGCAGTTTTATCAGGACATCGAAGGCAAGCGCGCTCCGCTTGCCAGGCAAAACATCGACACCGGCATGGGGCTGGAACGGCTCTCGATGGTCCTGCAAGACAAAGAATCGGTCTTTGATACTGACCTGTTCCGCGCCATCATTGATCGCTTTGCTGAACTGCTCGGCACCAGCTATGGCCGCGATGCCAAAGTGGATGCGTCGCTACGCGTCATTGCCGATCACGGGCGCGCGCTCGTCTTCCTGGCGGCTGATGGTGTCTTGCCCAGCAATGAAGGGCGCGGCCACGTCTTCCGACGCATTTTGCGGCGAGCCGTGCGGCATGGCAAGCTGCTGGGGCTGGATAAACCGTTTCTGGCCGAGGCAGCCGATACCGTCATCAATCTGATGAAAGGCCACTACACCGAACTGGCCGAGCGGCGCGACCAGATTGTCGAAGTCCTCAGCCACGAGGAGCGCAAGTTCGGCCAGACGCTGAGCCTGGGACTGCAACTCCTCAACGAAGTTCTTGATAACCAGCAGAAACTCGGGGAAAACGTCGTCCCCGGAGAAGTAGCGTTCAGGCTCTATGACACGCACGGCTTTCCGCTGGAACTCACCCAGGAAGTCGCGGCGGAACGAGACATGCTGGTCGATGTGGTTGGCTTTGAAGGCGCGATGCAGCGCCAGCAGGAACGTAGTAAACAACCAGAAGTCTTTGCGCGGGAGCGCGAGGAGGAGACATGGGGGCAACTGGCGGCGAGGGTTCCACCGACGGAATTCACCGGATACGGCGGAACGATGGGGGCGAGCCGGATCGTGGCGCTGATGGCCGAAAACGAGCTTCAGGACGCGATCAGCGCGCCACAGATCGCGGCAGTAGTGCTGGAGGGGACGCCCTTTTACGCGGAAAGCGGAGGCCAGATCGGGGATCGGGGGACGCTGAGCAACCCGACGGGGACATTCGAGGTGCTGGACACCCGGCGACCAGTCCCCAATCTGATCGTCCATTACGGGCGCATGATCGAGGGGCATCTGCGCGTGGGCAGCGAGGCCCAGGCCGAGGTGAACGTGTCCCGCCGGGAGGACACGATGCGCAACCACAGCGCGACGCATCTGCTGCACCGCGCGCTGAAAGAAATCCTGGGCGAGCAGGTGCAACAAAAGGGCAGCCTCGTGGAGCCGGAGCGTCTGAGGTTCGATTTCAACCACCCGCGCGCGCTGACCGACGAGGAGGTTCAGCACATCAACCGGCTGGTGAACGAGTGGATTCGCAACGATTTCCACGTCGAGACCGCGATCATGCCCCTTCAGGAAGCGCTGACAACCGGAGCAATGCACCTGTTCGGGGAAAAGTATGGGGAGCAGGTGCGCGTCGTCACGATGGGCCGCAGCAAGGAACTCTGCGGCGGGACACACTGCCACGCGACAGGGCAGATCGGTATCTACCTGACGACCCAGGAGGTCGGTATCGCGGCAGGGATTCGGCGAATCGAGGCGCTGACCGGACGCGCAGCGGAGGCCCACCTGACCGGCAGAACCCAAACCGTGGACGCCCTGGCAGCCAAACTCCAAACCAGTTCGGACGCCCTGGAGACGCGCGTGGACCAGCTCGTCCAGGATTTGGCCGCGGCGCGCAGACGCCTGGCGCAACTGGACCGCGAAGCGGCCAGGGAGGAAGCCAATCAATTGGCTTCGGCGCCCAAAACGGTATCCGGCATCCCCGTGGTAGCGGCGGAAGTGTCGGCTTCGGACGACAAGACCCTACGCGAAATGGGGGATCAGATTCGGTCCCGACTGGGTTCGGGCGTAGTAGTGCTGGCCGCAGCACTGGAGAACCGCGTGGCGTTTATCGTGGGCGTCACCCCCGATCTGACGAAAAAGGGGCTGAACGCGGGCAAGATCGCGGCGGCAGTGGGCGAGCGTCTGGGCGGCAAGGGCGGCGGACGCCCGGATTCGGGACAGGGCGGCGGCAAGGATCGTGAACGCCTGCCCCACGCGCTGACCGCCGTCACCGAAATTGTGCAGGCACATCTGGAGCTTGAAGGGCATACTGCTGAGTCCTAACTGATGGAACAGGTCATTTTCCTCCATGCTGATGAAGAGGGTGAGGAGACGCTGAACCAGATGCAGCACAGCCTGGCTCAGCGTCTTGTCCTCGTTGCGCCCGCGCACATGGACCGGTTGCGCCTGAGCCTGCTGTTGCGGCTGGCGCGGCGCTATCTCATTGCCCAGGCCAAAGAGGTCTATCTGGTCAGCGAAGATCGACTGGCGCAGATGTTGGCTGCCCGCATGGGTTTTGCCGTGGCCGCCACGCTCGATGAATATCGCGGCCTGACCCCAGGTCCGGCCACTCATTCACGAAAACGCACCACGCGCCCTTCGGCGCGGCTGGTCTTTCCGCCAGCGCCTCCGCCAGCTTCGGCAGCGCCATCCCAGCAGGAAACCGCAGCGCCCAGCCTGGCAGGTGGGCAAACTGCCGCGCCTCCGGAAAAGCCAGCCGCCAACCTGGAAAAGATGCTCGTGGATGGCTATCTGCCGAACCCGGCAGCCACACCAGACCTGGAAGAAGAGGCAGAGCGGGCAGAGCGCGAGGAATACGAGCGGCTGCATTACGAAATCGACGAAGAGCAGCAGCCCTCGCGGGCGCAGCAGGAAGCAGAGTCACACGAAGAGCGTATCATTTCCAGGATTCTTCGTACCAGCCAGCCGGACCTCTTACCGCCAGACGGTGGAACGGAGGGCCAGGCCGAAGATGATCTGCCCGCCTTACCACCCCGTCCAGCGGAGCAGCGTACAGACACCCCCAGGCCTCCGGAAGATCGGGCGGCCAGAGATGAGTTGCCCGGCAAGGGCCTGGAGGGCAGCTTGCGCCCCATGCACACCATTGATGAACTGCTGCGCGAACGTGGCCGGGCCGAAGTCTTCGAGTGGTTCGAGCATCAGTCCACCCAAACCGCGAAAACAGGCAGCGCCGCCCGCAGCGCAACTGGCCTGGCAACAGCCACGCCCCCACCAGAAATCTCAGCGCCCCCCGCACCCCTTCCTGAAAGTGTTGGGCGGCAATCAACGCGCACAGCGCAGGTGGTCAAGCCGACTCGCCCCAGGAAACGTATCCAGCTTCGCCCGCCAGGAACGGCGACCTGGCGGCGCGCGGGCGTCATCGTGGCGCTGGCGCTTTCGGTGCTCATGATGGGCACTGGCCTGGCCCTCATTCCATCAGCCGAGGTAGACTACCACGAAGAGATCAGCCCCTATAACGAAGCGCTGCTGCTCGATGCCCACCCGGCTGGATTCCCCCCATGGACCGGAGCAAAGGGCGCTGGGCAGGCGCGCGCCGAAATGGCGCGCTTTGACGGCATCTTGACCGCGCAAGCCCTCGCCACGGGACAGCGCACCGCGCCCAATGCGCCTGACCACCTGCTCGCCGTTCCCACACAGGATGATGCCAACCAGGCCGCCAGCCAATTAAGGGCGCAGCTTCAGCAGTGGGGCGAAAAAGCGTTACACGCCCAGGCAGGACAGGGCGATATCCTGGGGCCAATGCTTTCGGATGAGGAGACTATGGCGTTTCCAGCCGTGGGCACAAGCCTGCCCGCTGGCGTCTCGCATTTCCAGGTCAGCGTCTCGCTGCACCTGCGCGCCACGCTGGTACTCCGCGCGGCGCTGCTGCAAGCGGCGATGCAGCAGCTACGCCTGGATGTGAACCGCAAAAAACCGGGCTTTGCGCCTCAGCCTGCGCCAGCGCTGAAGCTGAACATCCTGGGCGTTACGCCTGCCGGACCAGGGGACCAGCGGTTGGACCTGCTGGTGCGGGTGCAAACCGCTGCCACGATTGGCCCGGCCCTCACGCCAGAGCAGGTGCGCTCTGCCATTGCCGGGTGGGACGTGCCCGCGGCTGAAGCCTACCTGAACCACCAGCCGGGCATTACTGCTGCCTCCATCAGCATACAGCCCAAATGGCTCAACCGCTTGCCAATTTTCTCAGCAAGGATTAGAATCAACCTGGAAAGCTGAAGGGTGCTTTATGCGACTCATTGGGCTTGATGTCGGCGAAGCGCGGATTGGAGTCGCAGTCAGCGACCCCACAGGTACATTGGCGTCGGCGCGCACGGTGCTGGCCCGGCGGCCAGAGGGCGCGGCGTTCCTGGCGCTGCAACGATTGGTAGCAGAGGAAGAAGCCGAAGCCATCATTGTGGGCCTGCCGCGCAGCCTCAGCGGTGAACTCCATGGGCAGGCCGCGCTGGTCCAGGAATTTGCGGAACGGCTGCGCCAGGAGGTAGCTGTTCCAATTCATTTCTGGGATGAGCGGCTCTCCACAGTGGCAGCCGAGCGCGAAATGCGCGCCTCGGGCGCGAAACGCGACAAACGCCGCGCGATGATCGACGCAGTGGCCGCCGCCATCATTCTGCAAGGGTATCTTGACGCCTCGCGCGCGCAAGCGCCATGGAACGCAGACGGCGAAGCAGGGATGGACGAAGAAGAGTAAAGGGTGATTCTGGCATGAAAAAACGACGAGGGCGGCTGGTCGTGATTGTCCTCCTCCTGCTCTTAGCCTGTGGAGGCGCGTTTGGCTTTGGCGCCTGGACGGTGGTCTTCAATTTGTTCCAGGCGGCTGGCCCGGCGGATTCGCCACCCGTTACATTTATCATCCACGAAGGCGAAAATACCAGCCAGATTGCCAACGATTTGCAGGCCAAAGGGCTGATTCATAATGCGCTGGCTTTCGAGTTGTGGGCACGCTATCAAGGGCTGGATACCAAGCTCCAGGCAGGGTCATATCAACTGAATGCCGGAATGACCATCCCCCAGATCGTCGATACGCTGCTGACCGATTCACCAGATGCCATCTGGGCCACCATCCCCGAAGGCTATCGCATTATTCAGATGGCTTCGGCCTTTGCTGCCAAAGAAGAACTGGTTGATTTCAAGGCCAGCGAGTTCATCCAGATCGCCCAGACAGGCCGTTATACGAATGCCAACGGCAAAACCGTCTTGCTGGCCTCGCAATACTGGTTCCTGAATTATGACCCGCAGGGCACGCAGGGCGGCGCGCCCAACAGCATCAAATGTTCGGCTGCCTGCGATGGCGCGCTGGAGGGCTATCTCTTCCCCAACACCTATCTGGTGGACCTGAACGCCCACGCCTCCGATGTCATTCAGGAGATGCTCAACCTGTTTGGCGAACAGCTTTGCCCTGGACCAACTAACCAGCCGGATATATACCTGGCAAACGAACAACAGTGCGAGGCGCACGGGGCCATTCTCAATCAGACCACGAAGCAAACCATCTTTGACCTGCTGCAAAAAGATTACGGCAACACCGACAGCAAGACCATGGCCGATAAACTGCGCCACGCGCTGACGCTTGGCTCCATCGTCGAACGCGAAGCGCGCACCCACGCAGACCGGCAGGGCATCGCCTCCGTCTACTATAAGCGCTATCGCGTCAGCACCGGCGAGTTGACGCCGCCCGAAGATGGGCTGGCGCTCTTCCAGGCTGACCCGACCTTGCAATACTGGCTGGGCACGAACCAGACTCCCTGGCCGGTCTTGCAGCAAGGCGGCAACCAATATGCAACCAACCCCTACGACACCTATCAGGTCGAAGGCTTGCCACCAAGTCCGATTTGCAGCCCGGGCCTCGATGCGCTTACCCAGGCTATCAATCCGCCAAACACACCGTACTTTTATTTCATCGCGGGCAACGACGGCAAAACACACTACGCCAGCAACTATCAGGAGCAGCAGCAGAACATCCAGCAATACGGTCAGTGAGGAGCGCTGATCGCTCGATAAGCCAGGGCTACGCACAGACGCAGCACCACGTGGGGTGGGGCAATTTGAATCAGGGAGAAGAGTAACACGTATGGATTGGATCAGAGCGCTCTTTCTTGCCGTCTTACAAGGCATCACCGAACCTTTTCCGGTAAGCAGCCTGGGCCATACCGTCGTCATTCCTGGCGCGCTCGGCTGGGGCGATCTGCTGAATAGTCAGGCGTTTTTGCCCCTGGTCGTCACCCTCCATCTGGGCACCGCCTCGGCGCTGCTCATCTTTTTCTGGCGCGATTGGCGCGACATCATCAGCGCATTCATTCGCGTGGTGGCAAGACGCAAGGTGGGAACGGACCCCAACGAGCGCCTTTCCTGGCTGATTGTGGTGGGAACGATTCCGGCAGGCTTGATCGGCCTGATCTTGCAAAATCCGCTCACATCGTTGTTTTCCATCCCCGAACTTGCCGCCGTCTTTCTCGTGCTGAACGGCTCTATCCTCTTTCTGGGGGAGCTGCTGCGCAGGCGCGCCGAGCCGAAAACCCTGGAGCGCCAGAAGCAAGAAATGGTCTTCAAGGACTTACACCAGCTTACCTGGAAAGACGCTTTGTTCATCGGAGCCATGCAATCGCTGGCCCTGATTCCGGGCATCTCGCGCTCTGGCGTCACGATGGTTGCCGGTCTTTCCCAGGGCTTATCCCACAAAGCCGCGGCGCGGTTTGCCTTTCTGCTTGCCACGCCGCTTATTCTGGCGGCAGGCGTGCTGGAAGTGCCCAAACTGTTTGGGAACACCCAGGCGCTGCTGATTGCCGTCGTGGGCGGCGTCGTCGCTGGCCTTGCCGCCTATCTCAGCACGCGCTTTTTGATGCGCTATTTTGAGCTTGGCCGCCTGGACCCTTTTGCTTTCTATTGTTGGGGCGTCGGCCTGCTGGCAATCATACTCTTTTTCTGGCGCGGATAGCCGCTAGATGGGCACCATCAGATTGAAGAGGTAACAGCAAAAGAAAGGGGGCTGCCGTATGCGGAGTCTTGGTATGTTTATCGTGGTCGTCCTGGTGGCGATTGCCTGCGCGGGCATCGGGGTCTATTATCTCATCCCCAATATTCCCCATATCCTCTTCTTCAGCATCAGCGGCAACCCCAACACCTATCATCTGAAGCACGCGCTGGTCTTTTTTGGGCTGTCCGTGCTGGCGCTGCTGGCCGTGCGCTATGTCCAGCCGCTGCCCACCGAGAAAATGAAAACTAAACGCCTTGTAGAATCGACAGCCCAGCCACCGGAGCCACGCAAAAAGCGATGATGGACAAATCACTCGAATCCTCTCAGCCCATGCAAGCAGATGATTATGCCTATCTGCTGAACGAGTGTGACCGCTTGCAGCGCCAGAATGAACTGCTGCGCGAGCAAATGCGGGCGCTGCTCGTCTTGCAGAGCATCGCCAACGCGCTCAACGCCGAACTGGACTTGCCGCGCCTGCTCCGGCAAGTCACCGAGGCCGCGCTGCGGCTGGTCGTCTGTTCCGCCAGCGCCCTGCTCATTCTGGACCAGACCACCGAATCGCTCGCGGTGGAGGCGTTGGAACGCACCGGCGGCAACCGCGCCGCCCCAGCCAATGGCACATCGCTGCTGGCCTCCTTTGCGGCAAGTCCCAACAGTCTGTTGGCCCCCAGGACGCAGCGCCAGGGACCGGAGGACAGCGCCGTTAGCGCCAAACCCCAGGCCCAGGGGCCGCAAGCGCGCAAAACGCTGCTGCTCGGCCAGGGAATTGCGGGATGGGTAGCTGGCAACGCCGTTGCGGTTATCGTCAATGAAGTGGGAGGCGATTCGCGTTTTTCGCCGGAGCAGATCAGCGTGGATACCGAGATGCTGGGCGTCAAGCCCACCGCGATTGCCTGCGTGCCGCTGGTCTTCAAAGGGCGCGTCATCGGCGTATTGGAAACAGCGCATACCTCCAGCCAGGGCGGGTTCGATGCGCGCGACCTCGATCTGCTGCGCACGCTGGCCGCCCAGGCGGCCACAGCCGTCGCCAATTCGCGGCTGTATCAGGAATTGCGCGCCGAACGCGACCAGATCATCAGCGTGCAGGAAGATTTGCGCAAACGCCTGGCCCGCGACTTGCATGATGGACCCGCCCAGGTTCTTGCTTCCATTGCCATGCGTCTTGATTTTGCGCGCAAGCTGCTCATCCACGAGCCAGAAAAAGTCGATGAAGAACTGCGCGGGGTCGGGGAACAGGTGACTCGCGTCACGCGCGACGTGCGTGATATGCTCTTTGACCTGCGTCCCCTGGTGCTCGAATCTGAAGGGTTGGCGGTGGCCCTGGAACGATTTTTGGAGCGTTTCAAATCGCTGGGGGGTCCGAAGATGCACCTGCTCGGCGAGTATCAACAGCGGCTCCCCTATCAGACCGAGGCAACCGTCTTTGCCATCACGCAGGAAGCGGTGAATAATGTTCTGAAACATGCCAGAGCGCGTAACTGCTGGATTGAGATACAGGAGGAACCGCGTGCCCTGATCATCAAAGTCCGCGACGATGGCGTCGGCTTTGACGTTCAGGCCGTCAGACAGAACTATGCGCAGCGTGGAAGTTGGGGGTTGCTGAATATGCGCGAGCGGGCAGCCCTGGTGGATGGAATCCTCTCTTTCCACTCTCAGCCCGGCGGGGGCAGCATCATCTCACTGACCGTACCCAAATCAAGCTAAGGCAATCATAAAGAATCTTCTGCCCGCAGAGAGGAAATGAGAAACAGCAATGAGCGACGGACGTTATGGATTAGCCGTTTCCCCAGAAAATACCGTGTTTGTCTCGCTCTGTTTTGAAGGCCCAGATGTCTATTCCACCGCTGGTGGCCTGGGAACGCGCGTGACCGAACTAACCGAGACGCTGGCCGAACTGGGCTATACCACCCACCTGATCTTTGTAGGCGACCCCACCAAACCGGCCACCGAAGAGCGCATCAACGGCAAGCTGATTCTGAAACGTTGGAGCCAGTGGATCAGCAAATACTACCTGAGCGGCGTCTATGACGGCGAAGACGCCAAAATCTACGACTATAACGAAAGCGTCCCCCCGCATGTGTATAAAGAGATCGTCGAGCCTGCCGTCAGCCAGGGCAAGCTGGTCGTCATCATGGGCGAAGACTGGCATACCGCCGAAGTCATGAGCCGCATTTCCGATCTGCTGCATTGGCATAACCTGCGGCATCGCGTCTTGATGGTCTGGAATATCAACAGCCTGATGTCGCTGCATCGCATCAACTGGGGACGCCTGGGCTACAGCAGCACCATTCTCACCGTCAGCCGCTATATGAAACATCGCCTCTGGGCCTATGGTGTCAATCCGCTGGTCGTGCCCAACGGCATCCCCAGGCGTTTTCTGGAGCCGGTCGATGAAAAACGGCATCAGCAGCTTCGCCAGATCGCCCAGCTTGGCAATCCCGAGCGACTGGTGCTCTTCAAGATTGGCCGCTTCGACCCCGACAAGCGCTGGATGATGGCCGTTGAAGCTGCCGCGCGCCTGAAATGGAGCGGCCAACCCGTCACCATGATTATTCGCGGCGGCATCGAGCCACACGGCGGCGAAGTCCTCAACCACGCCCGCCATCTGGGGCTGGTGGTGCGCGATGTCGGCGCTTCGCGCCCATCCATCGACGATTGCTTCCAATTGCTGGCGCAAAGCGGCGAAGCGGATATCTACAACCTGCGCTTCTTTGTGCCGGAAGAGTTCGTGCGCATCTGCTATCGCGGCGCTGACGCGGTGCTTGCCAACAGCGGCCACGAGCCATTTGGCCTGGTGGGGCTGGAGGTCATGGCCGCGCGGGGCGTCGCCTTCACCGGCTCGACCGGCGAAGATTACGCCGTCTCCTTTGAAAACGCGATTGCCCTCGAAACGGACGATCCCGACGAAATCGTCGGCTATCTGCTCTATCTGCAACAGCACCGCGACGAGCTAGAGAAAATCCGCGAGACCGGGCATCAAACGGCGCGCGCCTTTGTCTGGGAAGAAGCGATTGACAACCTGATAGGAAAGCTGGGGTATCTGGCCCGCAAGCAGAGCCTGGTGTTGGACCAACCAGCAGCTATTCGATAGATCGAGAGGAAACGCGGATGGCCCGCAATCTCGTGATGTATACTGTCGTGCATCAGCCACGACGGTTGAAACTGCCCGCCCAGCCCATTCCCAAGGGCGCTTCCATCGAGGACATTACTCACTGCTTGTTCGATGAGCGGATGAACGAGCAATACTTCCATAAAGTGGCCCAGCAGTGCTACTATCCGGCGACGGAGCGCTTCACCGAACTGGTGCGCCAGGGACTCAAGCTCAGCATCGGCTTCTCCGTCTCGTTCTTGCGCCAGGCCGCCTCCTGGGACCGCACGCTGCTGGAGCGCTTTAAAACGCTGGTCGCCGAGCCAAACGTGGAACTGGTCGGCGTCGAACCATATCATAGCTTCCTCTTTCTCTACGATCTGCCCCTGTTCATTCAGCGCATGCGTTGGATGCGCGAAGAGATGGAGCGTGTGTTCGGCAAGACACCCACCGTCACCGATACCACCGAGATGTGCATGTCTGCCGTGCTCTACGACGCGCTCGAACAGGCAGGCTTCAGCGGCGGGTTGATCGATGGACGCCCCTGGGTCATGGGCTGGCGCGAATCGACGCATCTCTATCACTATACCGGCAACCTCAAGCTGCTGCCGCGCCATCTTTCGCTCAGCGACGATGTGGGCTATCGCTTCTCGAACCGCACCTGGAGCGGCTGGCCTCTCTTTGCGGACACATACGCCCACTGGCTACGCGAAGCCTGGGGCGATTTTGTCTTCGTCGGCTGGGATTACGAGACCTTTGGCGAGCATCACTGGCGCGACAGCGGCATCTTTGACTTCCTCAGGCAACTGCCAGATGAACTCTCCAAACGCGGCGCGCAAACGCGCAAGCCCAGCGAGATCATCAGCGACTTTGGCGATGCTTCATTCCATCTTCCCTTGCCCGGCTTTCCCAGCACCTGGGCGGGCAGCGGCGGCATGGAGTTCTTCCTGGGGAACAGCGCGCAGCAGGCCATCTTCCAGTTGATGCTCCAGATACACGGGTTGGCAAAAATTACCGGCAATGCCGAACTGCTCGATCTGGCGCTCTGGCTGGGGCAATCGGATAACCTGCACCTGATTCAGTGGTTCGGGCGCGGCGGCTCCGAGGCCGAAGTCTCCGCCTATTTCACGCCGCGTGAATGGTGGAACCTGGGACCAGGAGGCATCATTCACGAGCAGCAGCAGGTCTATCTCAACCTTCTGCACGCCATGGAGCCGTTCCTGCCCAACCGCACGCCCTCTTCTCCGGTGCCGTGGGTCTTCAACGCCCGCGAACTCCAACTCGCCGAGCCTGGCATCGAAGCGCGCTACTGAGCCTGAAACCGACGCTTTCGCTCAAACGTTGAATAAAGAGGAGCGCTTTCTCTGGCAGGCGAGAACCGTTGTGGGTTGCCTGGATGGCACAAAACGTGTATACTTTCTCCTCCGGAGAAATTGGTAGCTGAAAGACGACGCGCTTCAGCTATGAGAGGCCATTCGAGCGCGAGAGGGTAGGACAACAGCAGTGCACGTCATCCAACAACCCCGACGCTTCCGGCGTCGGGGATGGATTGTCCTGGCAGCATTTTTATTGGCCGTGGTGCTGGTCGTGTCGGTGGGAGCCGCCGTCACCAGCCTCCACGCCCAGGGACAACCCCATTATCAATCAGCGGTGGGCACACCCGTCTATCTACCCACCCCAACACCCACACCGAAGAGTTCACACGCCAACGCGGGAGCATCGCTGCCCTCACCTATTATTGGGCAACCGAGCGCCAGCGCTCCGCCAATCATACCGGCCAATACGGGGATACTCTATGCCGATGCGGCAGGCATTTATCTGCTGACCAGCGGTATGGCCGCGCCTGAAAAGCTCAACACGCCCGGCTATACTTCGCTGGTTCCTCCGGTGCTGACCAGCGGCGGCAAACTGCTCTATGCCGGGTCGGCTGGCCTCTATCTGCTGGATGTGTTCCATACCAGTAACGCAACTCCCCTGCAAATCGCCAGCATCGACCCACAGAAGCAAATCATTGCTTCGATGGCAATGAGCGCTGATGGGCAGCAGGTCTTCTGGAGCGTCGAGCCACATAACGGCATCGGCACCATTACGCTCTATCAGGCCACACTAACCCCAGCGGGGGTAAGCACGCCGACGCTGCTCTATTCACAGCCGACGAACAACTGCCCGTGCTACATGGTCTTTGGGTTGGCAGAGGCAGGCGCGGGCAAAACCAGCAAGTTGCTGCTGACCGATAATCTGGGCACGCCCGCCGACCAGGGGACCGGCCTGTGGGCCTTTGACCAGGTTCAGCAGCAGGTGGGGGCACAGGTGCTGGCCGAAGACCAGGGAGAAGACCCGCTGGTGCTTTCGGCAGATCATACCTTGCTGGCCTACGC
This sequence comes from Ktedonobacterales bacterium, assembly GCA_035307385.1. Classification (GTDB taxonomy): domain Bacteria; phylum Chloroflexota; class Ktedonobacteria; order Ktedonobacterales; family DATBGS01; genus DATBHW01. Next base: position 229,951 of record DATGID010000062.1, read on the forward strand.
CCCAACTACCGGAGAAGTCCCCGAACCGACGGACGGCAGCGTCCCATCTCAAGTGGGAAGCCAGCCGTTCGGAAACAGCATGGCAATTGTCAGCGCGGCAAGCAGCGGCTCGGCCAAACCTGTTACCATCGTTTCTCCCCAGACCAACGTCCGCAGCTTCTCGGCGTACCACTGGATTACCACGCCAACCTTTTCACCCGATAACCAATCGATTGCCTACATCCAGTTTTCTTCAGACGATACCGGCCCGTATGACCGGCACAGTTCGCTCTATGTAGCTTCCACCAAAGGCGGCGCACCAAAGGTCGTGGCGAACTTCAGCGCGCAGTTGGTGGAACTGGGAAGCTGGCTCGACAGCCACACCCTCTTGCTGTATGCCGATAAGGGCATTTATGCGCTCGACACCCAGACGGCGGCTATCTCGCTGTTGTCTGTCGTCCAGAACTACAGCCGCATGGTGGGAGTAGTCGCGTTGCCCAGCGATATGTCGGGCGCTTAGTCGCCCGACGCCCCAGGCGGCTGTGTTTCTTGCCCGATGATCCGCTCAATCGCGGTCTCATCCACGCCTGGGCCAGTCCCCGGCTGCTTTGCCAGCCAGAGCAAATACTCGCGGTTGCCATCCCGTCCGGTGATTGGCGAGGCAACCAGGCCCAGCGGGAACAGCGGCGGATTGTGGGCACGCACCCAGCCAATCAGCGTCAGCAGCACGCGGCGGCGCACCTGCGGGTCGCTGATGACGCCCGCGCCGCGATCAGCTTCGGCCTTGCCCGCCTCAAACTGTGGCTTCACCAATGCCACCATCCAGGCGTCAGGCGTCGTCAACGCGGCCACGCGGGGCAGCACCTGCCGCAGCGAAATAAACGAGACATCGATGACGGCGCACTGCGCCGCTTCGGGCAACTGCTCCAAATAGCGAATATTCGTGCGCTCCATCACGACGACGCGCGCGTCGTTGCGCAGCGCCCAGGCAAGCTGCCCTTGGCCGACATCGACCGCGTAAACCTGGCGCGCGCCGCGCTGAAGCAAGACATCCGTAAAGCCGCCAGTGGACGCGCCCACATCCAGGCAGAGCAGACCAGCCGGACTGAGGCCAAAGGCATCCAGCGCCCGCTCCAGCTTGAGGCCGCCCCGACTGGCATAGCGCAGTTCCCCTCGGCTATCGCGCACCTCACACGGCGCATCTTCGGCCACCAGCGCGCCCGCTTTATCGACCACGCGCCCACCCATCGTCACCTGGCCCGCCATAATCAGCGCTCTGGCGCGCTCGCGGCTGGGAGCCAGCCCGCGCTTCACCAGCAATTGATCGAGGCGTTCTTTTTTGCTTGCCGCCATGGCATACCTCCTTTCTTCAGAGTAGCACATGTTTCAACCATGCAAACACAGGCCAGGCGTACCCGCTTGTAGCGCCGCCGTCCCTGGCGGCTAACCGCTGGAATGCCACCACCGCAGGCTTCAGTGTCCAACGTTTGTGTTGGCGAAGCGTCTTGCCGCCAGGGACAGCGGCGCTACAAGCGGAAGACACGGCGGATTCCTCTTGACCAGCTCTATCAGGCTAGCTATACTCTCTACAGTCTCTACACTCTCTACGGTTCCTCCATGTAAGAGCGTTCGCCGTCGAATTGAGGAGGTCATCCCATGAGCGTTTCCATCAACGTCCCTCAAATCGTGCTTCCAGACACGTATAATGCAGCCTCCACCTTCTTAGACCGCAACGTCGAAGAAGGGCACGGCGAGCGCATCGCCGTCTATTACGAAGACCAGCAGTGGACCTATCACCAGATGCAGGCGTTGGCAAACCGCGTTGGCAACGGCCTGCGCGGCCTCGGCATCGAGATGGAGCAGCGCGTGGCTTTGCTGCTGCTCGATTCGCCCCGGCTGGCCGCCGCGTTTTTGGGGGCGATCAAGCTCGGCGCAGTGCCTATCCCTATCAACACCTCGCTGCGTCCAGCCGATTACGTCTATATCCTCAACGACAGCCGCGCAAAGGTGCTCGTCATCGATGCCGCGCTCTGGCCGCAGATTGCGGGCATCCAGAGCCAGCTTCAATACGTGCGCCAGGTCGTTGTCGTGGGGCGCGATACACTGGACGCTGATCAGAGATCAGCAGGCTTGCTTGATTTCGAGGAGTGGATTGCCGACGCCTCCGACGCGCTGGCCGCCGCGCCCACCAGCAAAGATGACGCCGCCTTCTGGCTCTACAGTTCCGGCAGCACCGGCTTTCCCAAGGGCTGCGTACACCTCCAGCATGATATGCTTGTCTGCACCGAACTCTACGCCCGCCCGTTCCTCAACATCAGCCAAGACGACATCACCTTTTCCGGGGCCAAGCTCTATTTTGCCTATGGCCTGGGCAACAACCTCTATTTCCCCTTTGCCGAAGGCGCTGCCGCCGTCTATTATCCGGGCCGCCCCATTGGCGAAGACCTCTTCAAAGTCATTGACCGCTACCACCCAACCATCTTTTACGCCGTGCCGACGCAGTATGCCTCTATGCTCGCCATCCCCGACGCGGAAAAGCGCTTCAACTGCTCATCGCTGCGCGTCTGCGTCTCCGCTGGGGAGCCGCTGCCCGCCGAACTGTATCGGCGCTGGAAAGAGCGCTTTGGCGTGGAGATTCTCGATGGCATCGGCAGCACCGAAATCTGCCACATTTTCATCTCCAATCGCCAGGGCGAGGTGCGCCCCGGCAGTTCGGGTAAAGTCGTGCCAGGCTACGAGGCCAGGATTGTCGACGAGCAGGGCCAGATGGTTCCTCAGGGCGACATCGGCAACCTGCTGATTAAAGGCGACAGCACCTGCGCCTACTACTGGAACAAGCACGAAAAGACGAAACAGACTATTCAGGGCGAATGGATTCAGACCGGCGACAAATATTACCAGGACGAAGAGGGCTATTTGTGGTATGCTGGCCGGTCAGATGATATGCTAAAGGTGGGCGGGCAGTGGGTCTCGCCAATCGAAGTCGAATCGGCCCTGATTATGCATCCTGCTGTTCTGGAGGCCGCCGTGGTGGGCCACGCCGACGCCGATGGACTCATCAAGCCCAAAGCCTACGTCGTGCTTCAGCCGAGACAGACGGCCAGCGATGCTCTGATCGATGAGTTGAAAGCGTTCGTAAAAGATCGGCTGGCGGCCTTCAAGTATCCGCGCTGGATTGAATGCGTGGCCGAACTGCCCAAGACAGCCACCGGCAAGATTCAGCGCTACAAACTGCGCGAACAGGCATAGAGAGCAAGGCAACACCGTGATAAATCAGGTGCGAGCGTTTGATGCCGTCGAAGCCAACTGGTGCGCGGCCTGGCTCACGCTGGGCATGCTGGACATGCCGCCGCGCTCGTTGGCGGAAGACACCAGCGAATGGGTGCGCGTCGTCACGCCGGAGGGGCCAGAACTGCTGCTCAACAACATCCTGCGCTTTCATCCTGATGGGCCGGTCACGCCCCAGGCGGTGGAGCACGCCATCGCGCCCTATCGCAAATATCACCTGCCCTTTCAGTGGTGGCTGACGCCCAACGGCAACCCTCCTGGCCTGGCAGCCGAACTGCGGCGGCTAGGTATGTACCCATGGGGCAACGCCACCGCCATGGCCTTATCATTGGATGGCTGGGAGCCTCCGGCACGAGTGCGCCAGCATCGCAGCGTCAGGGTGCGACGCTTGCCAATGGAGGACGAGGAGGGCCGCTGGCGCGCACTCAATGTGATCTGCACTGTGTTTGATGTTCCGCGCGTCCACATGGCCCGCTGGTGCAGCATCAACCCCTGCTTTCGTATGTATCTGGCGGAACTGGACGGTCAGCCCGCCGCCGCTATGGCCCTCTTGCCCCAGGGCGAGATCGCCGGTTTATATCATGTGGCAACCCTGAGCGCCTATCGGCGGCAGGGCATCGCCGCGCGCATGATCGTGCAGGGATTGCAAGAGGCGCAAGGGGATGGCGCGCACATTGCTGTCTTGACCGCCACGCCAGAAGGCGAACATCTCTATGAGATGCTCGGATACGAAGCTTGCGGCGTCATTGAACAATGGATGCCTGGCGGCTCTCTGCTTTCTAAGCTCTATTATGGATAAGGACGGCACAACACAGCCCATGAGCACCCCACCCGAACAGACCACCCCGGTTTCCGGCGCGCAGACCACGCCCGCCACTCCGCTGGCCGCTCATCGGGTCAGCCTGCAAGAAGCGGGGCACACGGCGCGCATCAGCATCAATCCGCCGCTGGACGTTGGCACGCTGGCCGAACTGGCGCACCTGCTCGACGCCTGGAACGCGCCGTCTGGCCTGAAGGCGGTGGTGCTGGACCTCACCGCCTGCGGCAGCAGCCCAAGCGCTGGCAGCCCCGATGGCACGGCCAGCAAGGGGCTGCTGGAGAACCGCCAGGGGCGCGTGCGCGAACGCGCGCTGACGGTGGCGCAAGAGCGCGTCCTGGCAGCGTTGCAGCGTCTCCAAGCGCCGATTCTGGGCATCGCTGCGGGCATCGTTCCGTCGCTGGGCTGCATCTTGCTTTCGGCGTGTGATTTGCTGCTGGCGGCTGAAGATGCCTGCTTTGTGCGCGAAGGCGGGGCAGGGCTTGCCTATCATGCCGCGCCAGCGCGCATGGGAACTACCGGCGCTCTTCCCGAACGCATCAGCGCCCACCAGGCGTATCGCCAGGGACTGATAAGCTGGCTGGCCCCAGCCGGACAACTGGCCGCCGAAACTGACCGCGGGCTGGCGCTGCTGCTGGATAAAAGCGCTGTGGCCCTGGCGCTGACCAAGCGTGCCTTCCTGCTGGGGATAACCCAGCCGAAAGAGCCAGGGCAGGCGCTGGCAAAGATCGGCGAGCTTTATCTGCATGAACTGATGGCAACCGCCGATGCCCTGGAAGGTCTGAACGCCTTCCTGGAAAAACGCTCTCCCAGGTGGAAAGAAGCATGACAGGTAACAAGCTGATGTCCTTGCGCGAGGCGATTGAACGCTTCGTGCCCGATGGCGCTTCGGTAGCGTTGGGGCTGGCGCTGGAGGCGCTTATCCCTTTTGCCGCCGGGCACGAGATCATGCGCCAGCGGCGGCGCGATCTGACCCTGATTGGCCCCATTTCCGATATGCTCTTCGATCAGATGATCGGCGCGGGCTGTGTGCGCAAAGTGCAGGCGGCCTGGGTGGGTAACGTCAGCGAAGGGCTGGCGCATAACTACCGGCGCGCCGTCGAGCAAGACATTCCGCACCCGCTCATCGTCGAAGAACATAGCAATTTCAGCATCGCGCTCAGTCTGCTGGCGGCTGGCCTGGGCGCGCCCTATCTGCCAACAAAAACCTTGCTGGGCAGCGATATCCCGCGCCAGAATCCCACCTTCCGCCAGGGAACTGACCCCTGGAGCGGCGACCCGCTGCTGCTGGTGCCAGCCATCCGGCCCGACATCGCGGTTCTGCACGCGCAGCGTGCCGACGCCGAAGGCAACGCGCACATCTGGGGCAGCCTGGGCATCTGCGAAGAAGCCGCAATGGCTGCCCAGGGCATTATTCTGGTGGCTGAGGAGATCGTCTCGCGCGAAACGATTCTGAGCGACCCCAATCGCGTGCTGACGCCAGCGGTCAAGGTGCTGGCCGTCGTCCACGAGCCAGGAGGAGCGCACCCCGCGCCCGTGCAAGGCTATTATAACCGCGACCACGCCGCCTTCCGCGAATATCACACCCAGACGCGCAGTGTGGAAGGCTTCGAGCAGTGGCTGGCGGAATGGGTGACGGGCGTTGCCAATCGCCAGGAATATCTGGCGCATCTTGGCGCAGAGCGCTGGAACGGCCAGGCCGTCAAAACCCATCGCTACGCCGCGCCCACCGATTACGGCTACTGAGCCACCAACAGAGGAGCCGCTGCCATGCCTGACTATACGCCCCAGGAATTGATGGTTGTCTGTGCCGCCCGCGAGATTCACGAGGGCGAGGTGGTTTTTGTTGGCATGCGCCTGCCCTTGCTGGCGTTCGCGCTGGCAAAGCGCACCCATGCCCCCGGCGCCATCGGTCTCTTTGAAAACGGCCTGATGCGCGACAGCCCCTCCACCGAACTGCTCTATACCATGGGCGACGCGCCCAATATCCTGGGCGCGCAGTGGGCCACGCGCATGCTCAACGTCATGGGCCTGCTGGCACAAGGGCGCGCCAATCTTGGCTTCATCGGCGGCGCGGAAATAGACCGCTTCGGCAATCTGAACACCTCGCGCATCGGCGATTGGCAGCATCCCACCGTCAAGTTGCCCGGCAGCGGCGGCGGGGCCGACATTGCCTCCCTGGCAGGACGGCTCGCGGTGATTCTGGCGCACGACAAGCGCCGTTTCCGCGAGCGCGTGGATTTTGTCACCAGCGCGGGCAATGGCGAAGGCGGCACCTGGCGCAAGCGGGTTGGCTTGCCGCGCGGCAGACCCAGCGCCGTCATCACGACGCTTGGCGTGCTGGGCTTTGACGCCGAAACCGGGGAAGCGTTTTTGCGCTCCTACCACCCCTTCACCAGCGCCGAAGAAGTACAAGACAACACCGGCTGGCCGCTGCACCTTGCGCCTGATCTCGCGCCTACGCCAGCCCCCACTGCCGATGAACTGCGCATCATCCGCGAATGCGACCCGCAGGGCTTCTGGACCCGCTAGCAGAAAAGCGGCGAAAAGGCAAGACAAAGTGAGGAGAGAAGCGCTTTTACGCGCTTCTCTCCTCACTTTGTCTTGAAGCGTCAAGCGGGAGGCTTAGCGCCCACGCGCGCGACGAATGCGCGCGGCAGCGGCAAAGCCACCGGCAATGAAGACCAGCGAGAGCAAAGCAACCATAATCAGCGCCAGCATCCCACCGTTCTGAATGCCGCTTTGTGGGCCGCTGCCTGGACCACCGCCGGTTCCTGGCGGGCTGCACGGCACACCGCTGGTCGGCGTTCCGTTACACGGCGGCAGCGTAGGCGTGGGCGTACTGCCTGGAGTCCCGCCATTGGAAGACTGTGTCGGCGTCGGTGAAGGTGCTGGAGGCGTTGTTGGCGTCGGCGTCGGCGGCACAGGGGTCGGCGACGGGGTTGGCGAGGGATTGGGCGCCGAAGTTGGTGTCGGCGTCGGATTGGGTGCTGATGACGTTGGCGTCGGCGAGGGATTGGGCGCCGAAGTTGGTGTCGGGGTTGGCGATGGGTTCACCACCTGAGTGGGCGTCGGCGCTGGTGCTGCTGCCGTTGGCGTCGGCGTGGGCGAACCCAACAGGTTGATATTCGCTCCCGCGGTAGCAGTAGCATTCACACTGACAGTCTGCCCAGGAGTGTTACCCGCCACAGCCACCAGCGCAAAACAGCATGCGAGCAGCAGACCGGCCACAATGATAAAGATAATGGCAAGATTGCGTACCCCACCCTGACTCCCAAAAAAACTGGCTATATTCCTACAAAGCTGCCTTATCATGACGACCTCCAATACAACCTATCAGGCAAATTTGGCCTATTCATTCCCCTACCCACCTGCCTGAATTCATACAGAGTGGCCCTGATCTGTTCCCCCAAGCCCGCTTAGTATAGCGCAGCCTGCCGGAAAAAGCTAGCCCTCCTGCCCGCTTTTCCTACTGCATTACCTACTGCCTCTGCAACCAGTCGGGCCGCCTGGAGCCTCTTGTGTGCTATAATGACTGTGAATTGATAAGGACGAACCAACTGCAACAATCGTCTGTACCCATTCGTTGATAGACGTGGGCAGGAATATCAGATGTATGATTTCCAACCTGCCCGCAAGCAACATGAACCTTCTATAATCAGACAACGAGCGAAACGCCAAATCGTCCCGCTGCTGCACGAAATAAAGGGGTGATTGCCACCAATGAGCATTCTTACCAAGATCATGGGTGATCCCAACGAGCGCGAGCTAAAAAAAATTCGGCCCATCGTTGCCCGCATCAACGATCTGGAGCCGGAGATTGAAAAGCTGAGCGACGAGGAGTTGCGTGGCAAAACCGCTGAGTTCCGCCAATTGATTGATGCCGCCGTCGAAGACGCCGAAGATGAAGAAGAAGCGGCAAAGCAGCGCAACGAGATGCTCGATGAACTCTTGCCGGAAGCCTTCGCCGTCGTGCGCGAAGCAGGCAGACGCTCGATTGGCATGCGCCATTACGATGTGCAGATGATTGGCGGCATCGTGCTGCACCAGGGCAAGATCGCCGAAATGGGCACGGGCGAAGGCAAGACGCTGGTCGCCACCTTGCCATCCTACCTCAACGCCCTGACCAGCCTGGGCGTGCATATCGTCACCGTCAACGACTACCTTGCCAAACGTGACCGCGAATGGATGGGGCGCATCCACGAATTTCTGGGGCTGAGTGTTGGCGTCATCCTGACCACGCAAAACCCCATGGGGCCAGAACGCCGCGAAGCTTATCAAGCCGATATTACCTATGGTACCAACAATGAACTGGGCTTCGATTATCTGCGCGACAACATGGCCGCTGATCTTGCCCTGTGCGCCCAGCGCCCGCTCAATTACGCCATCGTTGACGAAGTGGATAACATCCTGATCGACGAGGCCCGCACGCCGCTGATTATCTCCGGCCAGGCTGAAGAATCCGCCGAGATGTACGCCAAGTTCGCCAGACTCGTCCCGCGCCTCAAAGAAGAAGAAGATTACCTCGTCGATTTGAAGTCCCATACCGTCGCCATCCTCGACCCTGGCATCGAAAAGATGGAGCGTATGCTGGGCGTCAAAAATATCTATGCCGACATGAACTTGACGCGCTACCTGGACAATGCCCTCAAAGCGCAGGCGCTCTTCAAGCGCGATAAAGACTACCTCGTTCGTGATGGCGAAGTCATCATCGTCGATGAATTTACGGGCCGCCTGATGATTGGCCGCCGCTATAACGAAGGGCTGCATCAGGCTATCGAAGCCAAAGAAAACGTCAAGGTCCAGAACGAAAATCGCACCATCGCCACCGTCACCTTCCAGAATTATTTCCGCCTCTATAAAAAGCTGGCGGGCATGACCGGCACAGCGCTGACCGAGGCCGAAGAGTTCAACAAGATTTATAAGTTGGATGTAATAACCATTCCTACCAACAAGCCAAGGATTCGCGACGACATGGCCGACCTGATCTACAAGTCGGAAGAAGGCAAGTTCGACGCGGTGGTCGAAGAGATCAAGCTGCGCCATGAGGCGGGGCAGCCAGTGCTGGTGGGCACGACCTCCGTCGAACTCTCGGAATATCTGAGCGAGAAGCTGAATCGTCAGGGCATCGAACACAACGTGTTGAACGCGAAGTTCCACGAAAAAGAGGCGCACGTCATCGCCAATGCTGGCAAGACCGGCGCTGTCACCATTGCTACCAATATGGCTGGCCGGGGCACCGACATTTTGCTAGGCGGCAATCCTGACGAACTGGTCGATAGCATCCTGCGCGAATGGGACATCGATCTGGACATGGCAAGCGAAGATGACCGCGCCGAGGCGCTGGAAGAAGCAAAGAAGCGCTGCGAAGAAGATCGCAAGCGTGTGCTGCGCGTGGAGCAACTGCGCGCCTGCCAGACCGTTGACCAGCATCTTCAGGACATCTACGCGGAACGCAAGATCGACCCCGACGAAGCCACCAGCGAGCAGCGCCAGAAAGCCGAGGCCGATGCCCGCAAGCGCTACGCTCGTTATCTGCGTCACTTTGAAGACGAAGTGCTGCAAGAAAAAGAAATTGACCCGGAAACAGCCACGCCCGAACAGCGCAAATCAGTTGCCAAAGAGGCCGATCAGCGCCGGGCCGAACAATACGAGCGCGAAATGAGCATGCGCGGGCTGCACATCATCGGCACCGAACGCCACGAAGCGCGCCGCATCGACAACCAGCTTCGTGGCCGCTCGGGCCGCCAGGGCGACCCCGGCTCGTCGCGCTTCTATCTCTCGCTGCAAGACGAACTGATGCGCCGCTTCGGCACGGACCGTGTTGCCGGATTGATGGACCGCATCGGCATGGATGACAGCATGCCCATCGAAAGCCCGCTGGCGAGCAAATTCATTGAACAGGCGCAAACTAAGGTTGAGGGTTTTAACTTCGACATTCGTAAAAACGTCGTCGATTATGATGATGTGATCGCCAAGCAGCGCGAAGTCATCTATGCCGACCGACGCGCAATCCTGGAGCGCGCCAATCTGCGCTCGAAGATTCTGCAAATGATCGAAGCGGAAATTGAGCGCATCGTCGCTGCCCATACGCAGGCTCCCTCACCCGACAACTGGAACCTGGATGAACTCATCCAGACGCTCAAACCCTGGTTCGAGGTGCCAGACGATATTTTCCCCGACAACCTCAATACCCTCCGGCGCGAGGTGTTGATTGAGAAGCTTATCAAGCTGGCCCGCAAGACGTATAAAGCCAAAGAAGAGAAGGTGCGGCAGGAATTCACTGAAGAAGGTGAAGACAAAGGCACTGAGATCATGCGCTCTGTGGAGCGTCAGTTCATGCTGCAAGTGGTCGACCGGCTCTGGATGGACCACATCGACGCGATAGATGTCTTGCGCGCGGGCATTGGCCTGCGCGGCGTGGGCCAGCGCGACCCCAAAGTCGAGTTCCAGCGCGAAGCCTTTGCCATGTTCGATGACCTCAAGCTTGCCATCCAGCACGACATCGCCGACCAGATGATGCGCGTCCAGATTACGCGGAAAATCGAGGAACAACCCAAGCCCAAAGCCATGCCGCGCAATATGCGCACCAACCTGGAGCAGATTGCCGCCGCCAGCCGCCAGGCGAAATCAGATGGCGCGGGCGGCGTGCGCGCTCCGAAAGCGCTGCCGATGCCTTCCGGCAATGGTAATGGACACAGCAAAGTGAACGGGCACGGCAAACCAGGCCAGGCTGCGCGCACTCAGGGGCCACAGCCCAAACCCAAGCAGCAACCTGTCATGGCCGGGGCGCGCGGACCACAGCAGGCGCAAAAAGCAGGAGCCAGGCCAGCCGCGCAAGGGCCATCACAGCCCATCGACCCGCGCCACATTGGTCGCAACGACCCCTGTTACTGCGGCAGCGGCAAGAAGTACAAGCTCTGCCACGGGAAATAAGAGATGATGAAGAGAAGCCACCGGCGTCGCCTGGAAGGCGACGCCGGTGGCTTCTCTTCATCATCTCACAACTCGCTCATGTTATAGAAGCCGCGGCCATTCTTCTTGCCAAAGCGCCGAAGCAGGACCATCCTTTTGAGCAGCGGCGGCGGCGCGTAGATCGGGTCTTTGAACTCCTCGTAGATAGCCTCCGCAGCGTAAAGCGTCGTATCCAGCCCCACATAATCGAGCAGTTCAAACGGCCCCATCGGATAGCCGCAGCCCAGCTTCATGCTCGTGTCGATGTCTTCCATCGTCGCAAAGCCTTGCTCATACATGCGCACTGCCGCCAGCATATAGGGAATCAGCAAGAAATTGACGATGAAGCCCGCGCGGTCCTTGGCAACCACGGGCGTTTTGCCCAGCGAGCGCGCAAAACTCTTCAACGTCTCCACCGTCTCGTCGCTGGTGGCAATCGTGCGCACCACTTCCACCAGCTTCATCACCGGTGCTGGATTAAAAAAGTGCAGCCCGGCAATGCGGTCCTGGCGATTGGTAGAGGCCGCCATCTCGGTAATGGTTAGCGACGAGGTGTTGGTGGCAATCAGCGCTTCAGGCCGCAGAATGCGATCAAGATGAGGAAAGAGTTGAAGCTTCTTTTCCATATTCTCAACTATCACCTCAATCACCAGATCGCAGTCGCGAAAATCTTCCAGGTTCAGCGTGCTGCGCAGCCGCCCGCGCGCCTCCTGCGCCTGCGCTTCGCTGAGCTTCTGCTTGCCCACCAGCATATCCCACGCGCCGTAAATGCGCCCCAGCCCCTTATCAAGCAGTTCCTGGTTGACCTCATGCACAATCGTCTCATATCCCGACTGCGCGCAGGTCTGGGCAATACCGCTGCCCATCAACCCGCAACCAATCACCCCGACCCGTTTAATCTCAATCGCCATTGATCGTATCTCCTTCTTGGAGCTTCCCCGCGTAAGTGGGGACAGCTTTGATTATGGATGCTCCTGGGCAAACGCCTGCCACTTCTGAACCACAGAGGCAATCTTGGGCCGCCCATTCTCGCGCCGCTCGGCTGGCGGACTCCAGGCCCCGTGGGTTACTGCCGCCTCTTTGCGCAGCGCGCCCAGCACCGAAAAATAGCGCATCTCTTCGGGCAGAAAAAGCTCGCCCGCTCCGGGCGTTTGCTCGAAATAAAAATACTGCCCATGCTGCGCGTACCACTCGCGTATCTCCGCCAGTGTCGGGGCGGGATGCGGATGATACGCCGCGAGATCAAGCTGAAGCTGTCCAAAAGGAAAGCAGTGCAGGTGCGCGTGAAAGACCGTCTGGCGAAAAATGCCATGCTCGAAAAAGACCGGCTGGCGATAGGCCCAGCGCAAGAACTCGTCGGCCCGGGCTTTCATCTGCAAAAACTCGGCCTCAAGCTGGGCGGGCACCGTGCCATAGCAGCTATAATGCGCCTTGGGCACCAGCAGCAGATGCCCCTCGATCAATGGGGCATGATCGACCAGCAAGAAAAATGATTGGCTTTCAGTTAGAATATGAGCGAGGTCCTGGCGAACACAAAACGGACAGTCTGCGCGGGGCTGCGGCACCTCCAGCGCAGGTTGTTGCTCCAAACCCATCAAACGGTTCCTCGAAACAGTGCCCCTGCCCGCGCCCGCTGCAAGCACGCGCAGCAGGATAGGCAGGTGGATTTCAGGTATCCTTAGTCAGGTATCTCTGGTTTAGTATACAAAGGAAAGCCGGGCTGGTGCAACTGCCAGGTGGCCTGCCCTGAAGCTGCCGGTGAACCAACGGCCAGGCGGCATCTTGACAGCGGCCCCATAATGAGATACTATACATGAGGGCCAAACAATATGGCCCATCAACATACTGGGGTGTGGCCAAGCGGTAAGGCAGCGGACTTTGGATCCGCGATCCCAGGTTCGAATCCTGGCACCCCAGCCCCTGAGTATTCCTTGGGACATTCCCTGAGAGGCGCAACTGCGATCATGAGAGGACTCGCTGCCCTGGTACTGGCAGCCGGGAAGGGCACGCGGATGCGGTCTCGGTTGCCAAAAGTGCTTCATCCCCTGGCCGGTCGTCCAATGCTGGAACACGCGCTGGCCGCCGTCGAGGGTTTATCCCCCACTGCTGAAGCTGCCGCGCCCGGCGAAGCGTCAGACGACCCCGCGCCGATAGTGGTGGTCGTCGGGCCAGATGCCGACGCCGATCTCATTCGTTCCGTCTTTGCTGGCCGCTGCCTCTTTGCCACACAACAAGAGCAACTGGGCACCGCCGACGCCGTACTGGCCGCGCAAGCAGTTATGGCATCGCTTTCGCCCGCGCCAACCCATATCTTGATTCTGCCAGGCGACGGCCCGCTGCTGACGACATACACGCTGCGGTCCTTGTTGGAAGCGGCGCAGCAGAGCGCTAGCCCGCTCGCCTTTCTGACGACCCAAGAACCCAACCCAACCGGCTATGGGCGCGTGGTGCGCGATGGGCGGGGGCAAGTCGCAGCGATTATTGAAGAGAAGAACGCCACGCCTCAGCAGCGCGCCATCACCGAGATCAATACCTCTATCTATTGCATCAAAGCTGATTGGCTATGGGAACACCTGCCGCATGTCCAGCGCAATCCTGTCAGCGGCGAATATTACCTCGTCGATCTGGTCGAGATGGCTGCCAGACAAGGGCGTACCATCCCCACCGTCAGCGCGCCGCTGGAAGAAGTCATGGGCGTCAACGACCGAGTGCAGCTTGCCCAGGCCGAAAGCGTCATGCGCCGCCGCATTCTGGAGCGGCTGATGCTCAGTGGTGTCACCATCACCGACCCGGCCAGCACGTTCATCGACGCCAGCGTGCAGATCGGCCAGGATACCGTTATTCGTCCATTCACCACAATTAGCGGCAGCACGACCATTGGCCGCGACTGCGTCATAGGCCCGCAGAGTGTCATCAGGGATAGCCAGATTGGCGACACCTGCGAGATCATCGGCTCCTGGCTGGAAGAGGCCACGCTGGACGCCGAAGTGCATGTTGGGCCGATGAGCCACCTGCGCCCGGGAGCGCATCTTGCGAGCCATGTCCGTCTGGGGAATTATGCCGAGGTCAAAAAATCGTTTATCGGCGCGGGTACGCAGATGCACCATTTCAGCTATATGGGCGATGCGACCGTTGGCGAAAATGTCAATATCGCAGCGGGCACCATTACCTGCAATTACGATGGGACGCCCATCAAAAAGAAAACCTTTATTGAAGACGAGGCGTTTATTGGCTCCGACACGCTTTTTGTTGCGCCGGTGCGCATGGGGCGCGGGGCTGCAACTGGCGCGGGTGCGGTCGTCAATCATGATGTTCCGCCAGATACCCTGGTAGTTGGCATGCCCGCCCGCGCTATTCGTCGCGTTCGCACTACGAAAGGAGAAACAGCGCAGCCAACTTCCCCCGATACGCCTGAGCGCGGAGCGGGAGAGGAATAGGCCATCTTATGGATAGTAGTGGTTCATCTAGTCCGCTCTCTACGTTTTTCACTGCTCAGCATGCTGTCAGTGCCCATCCGCTTCTGCATGTGGCGGCAACTTTTGTGACCTCCACTCAGGACAGCATCGCCCCCACTGCATGGACCTCCGTTGAGTGGCTTCAGCTTGTTGGCATTCTTATCGCGTTAGTCTTATCGGCCTGCTCATCCGCCGCCGAAACGGCGCTCACCTCGGTCAGCCGCATCAAAATCAAGAATCTGGTGGAAGAAGGCGACGCCACCGCCCGGCAGATCGAGCACCTGCTGACCGAACCCAACAAGTTCCTCACCACCATTCTGGTCATCAACAACGTGGCCGTCATCGTCGCCTCGACACTGGCAACCGTCCTGGCCCTCAAAATGACCCAAAGCTGGGGAGAACTCATCTCCACGCTGCTGATAGCGCTGGTCGTGCTGATCTTCTGCGAGATCACCCCCAAGACCGCTGCCGTTCAGAACCCGGAGCGCTGGGCGCGCGTGCTGGTTCATCCGGTGCAGGGCGCGGCCTGGCTTTTGACGCCGGTGATCTGGTTCCTGGGCGTCATCACCGCGTCTCTGGTGCGTCTGCTGGGCGGGCGAGTGCGGCGGCGCGGCCCCTTCGTCACCGAAGAGGAACTGCGCATGCTGGTCACCGTCGGCGAAGAAGAGGGCATCATCGAAGAAGAAGAGCGCGAGATGATTCACAGCATCTTCGAGCTAGGTGATCGTCCCGTGCGCGAGATCATGGTGCCACGCATCGATATGGTCACGCTGGAAGGCGAAGACACGCTGGATGAAGCGTCCACGCTGATTATGCAGGGCGGGCAATCGCGCATTCCGGTCTATGAGGACACCATCGATAATATCATCGGCGTCCTCTACGCCAAAGACCTGCTGCGCCACCTGCGCCTGGGGAACATGCAAGCCAGGGTGCGCGATTTCGTGCGCCCCGCCTACTTTGTCCCCGAATCCAAGAAGCTGGATGATCTGCTGCACGAGCTTCAGCACCAGCGCATTCATATGGCGATTGTAGTCGATGAATATGGCGCGGTCGCTGGCCTGGTGACCATTGAAGACCTGGTGGAAGAGATCATCGGCGACATTCAGGATGAGTACGACAAAGAAGAGGTGCTGTACGAGCGTCTGGGCGACGATGAATACGAGATGGACGCCAAAATCAGCATAGACGATTTTAACGAACTGCTCGATACCAAACTCACCGACGAGGATTACGATACCCTGGGCGGCTTCGTCTACACCCAACTGGATAAAGTGCCCAGCGTGGGCGATGAGGTGAAGTATCAGAACCTGACGCTGACCGTGCTTTCCACCAAAGGGCGGCGCATCACCAAGGTCAGGGTCATCCGCCATGCAGAGGACCATCACGCTCCAGATGAGGATGAAGATGCCCATCAGCAGCACGCCCAGAACGGCGCGCAGTCCAACCACCGCAGCCATTCAGAACGCAGCAGCGCTAGCAATCTGCACGCTGAATGAACGCCCCTCCAAGAACTGCGTGGACATCTCATGTTACAATACTACACAGAATGAAGCATAAGCGGGCAGCGGTTTGGGAATAAAACCATCTGTTCTGCCCAGCCGCGTGTATTCATTGAAGAATCGTCTCTTCTAGCGGCACCTGTAGACCGTGCTGGTAAGGAAGGAAAAAACGTAATGACCGTAGGCAATGCTCATGGAGCGCTGAGGCAGACTCAGTGCGCCATAGCAGAAAGCGAGGGTCGTTGGCCGCGCATCTGTGCCCTATGCTGGGAAAGCGAGGGGCGTTATGTGCTTTAGAGTTGCCATGCTCAGCCTGCACACCTCGCCGCTAGCGCCGCTTGGCAAGAGCGTAGAGGCCGGAGGCATGAACGTCTACGTGCGAGAACTGGCCCGCGAACTCGGCAAACGTGGTTTAATCGTTGATATTTTTACTCGTTGGACTGACCCCACCACTCCCCGTATCCTCCCCCTGGGCGAACATGTTCGCGTCATCCATATCAAAGCTGGACCCATCGCCAGGCTGCATAAAAATGATCTCTTCCAGCATGTGCCCGAATTTGTGCGCCGCGTGCAGCAGTTCGCCGAATGCGAAGAGCACAGCTATAATGTGATTCACAGCCATTACTGGCTCTCGGGCGTGGCGGGCATGCAGCTTGCCAAAGCCTGGGACATTCCCCATCTGACTATGTTCCACACGCTGGCGCGTTTGAAACAGCAGGCGCGCCCGGAAGAGCGCGAGACCGCGCTGCGCATCGAATATGAGGGGCGCATCATCAACAGCGTCGACCAGATTGCCGTCTCCACCCCCCACGAGCGAGACCAGATTGCGCGCATCTATGGTATCTCGCGGGCGCGCATGACCATCGTCCCTTGCGGGGTCGATCTGCGCCACTTCCACCCGCAGAACCGCGAGCAGGCCAGAGCATCGCTGGGGCTGAACGGCAAGCCAACGCTGCTCTTTGTGGGGCGCCCCGACCCACTCAAGGGCGGCGACCTGCTCATTCAGGCAGCAGGTTTGTTACAGCAGCCCGCAGAGGTGGTCATGATTGGCGGCAACCTGGAAGATGACCCGGAGCTAGAGCGGCTGCGCGAGGCCGCCCGTGTGCAGGGGCTGGCAGACGTGGTGCGCTTTGTCGGCGCTGTGCCACAGGAAGAACTGCCGCGCTATTACAGCGCCGCCGACCTGATGGTCGTACCATCCTATTATGAAAGTTTCGGTCTGGTGGCCGTCGAGGCTCTGGCCTGCGGAACGCCGGTCATTGCCACCAAAGTAGGCGGGCTGCAATATATCGTCCAGGACGGCGAAAATGGGTTCCTCGTTCCCTGGCGCTGCGCGGGCTTTTTCGCTGAAAAGATCGATGCGGTTCTCGGCGATGAAACCTTGCTCGACGACCTGCGCCACAACGCGCGCGCTTCGGTGACGCGCTATAGCTGGCGCGCGGTTGCGGAGCAGATACGCCAGGTCTATGATACGCTGACCTCCGAGCGCCGCGCCGTAGCGGCCTGCTGCTGCTTCTAGCGCGCGCAGATCACATAACAGAGGAGGCGACCTACCAGTCTGTACAGACTGGCAGGCCGCCTCCTCTGTTCTCAGCAGGCATCGGGTTTTATCTCAGAGCGCCCAGCACGCGAGCAATATCAAAGAAATTGGGCGTGCCCAGGCCGGTGGCGTAATCCCATCCTGGTCCGGCATGATAATACAGGTTGTTCCCCTGCGTGATGTCGTGGAAGGGCTGGAACGTCCCCGGATGGTTCGCTATTTGATACAGAGTAGGCACACCGCCCAGGAGCGACTTCCCTTGCTTTTGCAGCGCCTGATCGACCAGAATAGACCCGGCAGCCCACATCGGCGCGGCGGCGCTGGTTCCACCAACCAGTGTCCAGCCCAGCGGCGACGAAGCGCCGGTATAGTAGACAGAGATGTTATCAGCCACTGCCGCCACATCTGGCACCTGGCGCGTGCCGGTTGAGTATTGGTTTTTCACGCCCATGCCCGCTTGCCAGAGCGGACGAACGAAGCCTTTGTTCTTGCTCAGGCCACCACCCGTGCCCCAGGTATTCTGGCAATCGGTCTTGTTGGGGTTCGGGTCAGACCAGGCAATTTCTTCGCCCTGTTGCAGGTTTGTTCCGCCAACGCCTATCGCCCAGGGCGCGCTGGCCGGGAAGCTGACCGCAAGCTGCCCATACACGCCATCGGTAAAGGCGGCGCAGTCGCCGCTGGAAATAAAGACGCTGATGCCTTCCACCGCCAGCACTTCAAGCGTATTATTAAATTCCGCCATATAGGCGGCATCGAACTGATCTTCGCCCGCGCCATAGCTGGCACTCACTACCTGCACCTGATCGTCGGCAGCGATTTTATTGAGGGCATCGAGATAGCCAACATTATCAGCCTGCGGTGTCTGGTAATCGAGGATTTCGGCTTGAGGGGCCAATCCGGCAATCATCTCCAGGTCCAGCGTGGCTTCGCCGCTGCCAGTGCCAGCGGCCAGCGGGCTATCGACCTCGATATTGCGCAGATGCACTTGATCGCCGTTGCACGCCGCATAGTTGGCGATATCATCGCGGTTATATGGGTCGCCAAGTTCGATCACCCCGATCTTCATCCCCTGCCCTTGAAACCCTTTGTCATACAGTTGATCGTAGGCATAGGTGCGCGCAATCGTATCGCGCGTGATGCCGCCCAACACGCCATACAGCGTGCAATTGCCAGCGGTGGGCTGCTCGGTGATGCCGACAAGACCTTTCAGCGTCGGCGTATGCATGATATGGGAAAAATTGGTCAGGCCGGTAATGGAGGTAACGAGCGGCGCAATGGCTGAAGGCAGCGCCGGGGCAGCGCTGGGGCCAAAGAAGATTTGCCCATTCAGCGAGCGCGTCTGGAGCAGCACCCGAAACGCGCTGGCAATATGCGCGGCAGTCGCACGCACAACCAGATTGGTATGCAGCGGGCTGGCGCTGACAATCTGAAATCCCTGGCTGGTCAGCCAGGCGCTGACCTTCCGAATCGCGGCGATGGACGCGCCAAACTGCCTGGCAACCTGGACCGGTGTGAGGTAATGGCCGTAGCTGGGTGAGGAGGGGTTGTAAATATTCTGGGCAGCCTGGGCAAGCCCCTGGCTGTTAATAGGCAGCCCGATGTTGAGTTCAAGCATGGTGTCGGGCGCTACCAGACCGGTAAGGCGACCCTGCAACGCGGCCAACGGCAAGCCAGCGAGTGCTGGCGCTGAGGGAACAGAACGCTGCGCTTGTGGCGGAGCCGATGCCCCACCGCATGCGCTCAACATGAGCAAGACGATCAAGGCGCCTACCATCCACTCAACGCCCTGCATTCTGTTTCTTGGGAGAAATCTAGCGACCTGTAGCATGTTCAAAGCGGCACACGATCCGCGCGCCCGCTTCCTCCTCTCGCATCAGGCTGACCGGCGAAACCTCGTTATCCAGCACACCAGATGGTCAGCGCTCAGGCATAGCCAAACGGATAAAAGGGCTATTCCACCCCTGCATTCCATAGTATAGCAGATGCAGCCCGGCCAGGCTAACAGTGCGATGCCTCCCTGTGAGGATCACCGCGCAAAGGACCAACAGCGCCGCACACGGCAGCGGTATACATCTTGCACGCCGCGCTGAGAAAGGATGCCCTTTCGCCACGCAGTCGCTTTTCTTGAGCTTCTCGCTCGCGCACAAAGGAGTCACAACCGATGCAGCAGCAACCTCCATCTCAACCACCTTTTGGTAATCCCTATGGTGAACCAACGCAACCTGTAGGCCAGCCCCCACCATCCTATAGCGAGCCAACGCAGCCCATAAGCCAACCGCCGTCAGGCCCACCGGAAAGCGCGTTTCCGCAGCCACCGCAGCCCATCCCTCAGGAGCCGGAGCGCGCAGGGGCGCAGCCATTCCAGGGCCAGGAACAAGCCCCAACGCAGGTGGCGGGAACGCCTTTTGCTCCTACCCCGCAAGCGCCGCAGCCATACGCGCCATCTGGACGCGGCAACTGGGTCTCGTTTTCCCGGCTGCGTGGGCATCCCTTGATCGACATCTTGACAGGTAAAACGGTTGGCACCGTGGACGATGTGCTGCTGGACCAACAGCGGCGCGCTATTCAGGCGTTCCTTACCAAAGGTAGCCTCTTTCATAAGTCCAGCCTGGTTCCCGCGCGGCAGGCGAATATTGGAGCCGACGCCGTGACCTTCCAGCCGGGCGCGCTGGCCGGACAAGATACCTCCTGGCTAGAGGCGCTGCCGAAAGCCTCCCAGATTATCGGCATGCGTGTCCTGAGCAATTCCGGCCAACTGCTGGGGTCCGTTGAGGAACTGCGTATCGACCCGGAAGGCCCTTCGCTGGCGGCGCTGGAACTGGCCCCCGAACACACCGGCATTCCCCATCGGCTGGGCGGCGCGCGGCGGCTGCTGACAGTCAACAGCGTCATTAGCTACGGCCCCGATACCATCATTGCGATGGAAGGAGGTCTTTCAGAATTGTAGTGTCTGCACACAGAAAAACTTTCTTACCGTTTCGATGCTGGACTTTCATCACGGATGATGTTATAATTAGCTCACTCACGTAATGGATGGCTCTTCACCGGAGTACTATGAGACTCCAGGGGTGTCAAGAGATGCCAAGACTGCTGACAATGAGCGTCCTCCTGCTGCGTCGCAAGGGCACACAGCAGAAAAACGCACAACACACGAAAAAGCACTAGGGGTTGTCTGTCCCGGTGCTTTTTTTGTATGGTTCGCAGTCTTCTTTTGCACCGATCACGTGCTGGTTTTTCGGGCAGAGTGTAAAGCCCTCTCTTGTCGCAAACCCATAGGCGGGGTTTTGCTGTGGCAAAGGATTGCGGCCCTTTCACAAAGGGGGTGAGGCAACTTCTGACAGGACAGATGAATGAAATGCAAACGGCAAAACCACGAACACCATCTCCAGGTGTCAGCAGACATCAAAAGATGTAAACGTTTAACCGTGTAGCCGACCAGTCTACCAAGGAGGTGCGCGCCGTGCATTCGAGCATGATCGGCAAAATTGCGAAGGCAAAGCGTTATGCGGAAGAGCCTGATCGAATCCAATTCAATCACTTTGAAGCATCTTTCCGCGGCGAAAATGATTCTTATACCACGACTTTCCACGAAGGGAATTGGAGCTGCACCTGCCGCTTCTTCTCGGATTGGGGAACGTGTTGCCACACCATGGCTATAGAGCGCGTCCTCGGCGTGACCATCCCGTCTTCCCAGCGCCAGGGCGAACCGATCACCAGCGGCTATCTCCAGAGGCGCTAGAGCCTACTAAGCACGCAAAAAGCGCCAGGGGCCAATAACGTTATTGGCCCCTGGCGCTTTTTGCGTGCTTAGTAGGTCAGCAGATGAGGCAAAATGAACGTCAGCGCAATCAAGACGGCAAACGCGCAGAACGCCAGAATGCCGATCAGCCGTAAATCTTTCAAGACATAGCGATAATGTTCGGCGCTGACCAGATTCGCCTGGCGGCCAACCTGGATGCGTGGCCCACGGGGCGCGTTCCGCTGACCAGGCCGCCCGCCACGCTTTGAGTTTGCCAGGGTGCGGGTTGGCTGCGTGCCGGGCTTCACAGGGGTTCCTGTGCGCTTCGCCGTCGTGGCTGTGGGGCGCTCTGCCGTTTTCACCGGGGCATTCGTGGTCTTCGTCTTCGGCGCGGCTGCCTTGGCGGTTTCGGTCTTTTCTTCGACGATCTCTTCCTCTTCACCATCCTCGACCACTTCAGTCGCGGAAGTCGAGCGGACCAGCATGACATCTTTTCGCTTCGGCTGCGGACGCTGCTGAGTAGAAGGATGACGGGCAGGTGACTTTTTGGGCATATGGCTTTGTTAACTCCTGAGTCATAGATGGTGAATAAGTCCAGGCTCCAGTATAGCCAAAATCACACCTCTTCGCAAGCAAAGACGAACCTCCCAGGAGAAATGTCGCACATATAGGCACAAGGGGAGGATGGGACCGGGAAGCCGCTCATGAGCGGTTTCCCGGTCCCATCCTCCCCTTGCCAACTTATTCGCGGATACGCCGCGCGGGCAGCGGGCGCACCAGCGGCTCTGGCCCCTGCGGCCCATCTTCTGGCCTGCGCGGCACGCGCTCGCGCACCAGGTAGTTGGGGGCGTTCGCCAGATCATCCATGTGCAAGGTGATGCCTGGCCCGAAGCGGTTGTAGAACGACAACTCGAAGTTTGGCGTTTCGCCCAGCGCGCCGTGCGGGCAGACCTCCACGCAGTCGCCGCAGAAGATGCAGCGGTCCAGCGCGAAATCGTACTTCACCAGTTCGCGCTCGGCCATCATCAGCGAGCCGGTGGGGCAGACCTGCACGCACGCGCCGCAGGACACGCAGTCGGTATCGTGCAGCGAAACGTTGAACGGCGTCGAAACAATGGTATCGAAGCCCTTGCCGAACATGCCATAGCAGTTCGGGCCGATGACATCGTGGCAGACGCGCACACACTGCGTGCAGTTGATGCACTTATTGGCGTCGCGCAGGATGAAGCTGTGCGAGACATCGACCTCATAATCGTGATAATCCGACGCCTCGCCATCATGGAAGCGGTTATCAGTCAGGCCATATTCGATGCTGCGCATTTGCAGATCGCATTGCCCGGCAGCGGGGCACGCGCACTGCAAGCAGCGCGCCGACTCGCGCTCCGCCTGCTCTTGCAGATAGCCCATCTCGATCAGCCGGAAGTTGCGCTTGCGGTCCTCATAGGGCAGCATCGGCATCTTTACCTGCGGCTCAACCGGCTTGTAGGGCACAATGTCGATCAGGTCCGGCTTGCGCTCCTCCGCTTCGATGCGCCGCGACACCTCGGTCATATCCTCGCCGCGCAGATAGGCGTCAATCGAACGCGCCGCCAGTTTGCCCTGCGCCACGCACTCGATCACAGTTGACGCGCCGATCACCGCGTCACCACCAGCAAACACCCCCTTGCGCCCGGTCATGAAGTTGTAGGGGTCGGTTTCGATGGTGCGGCGCTTGGTGATGGTGACGCCCTGCTCGTTCTTCAGCACGGCAGTGTCCAGCGCCTGGCCGATGGCCGGAATGATCGTATCGCACTCGATAGTAAACTCCGAGCCTTCGATGGGCACCGGGCGGCGGCGGCCATTAGCATCCGGCTCGCCCAGCTTGTTGCGCACGAACTCGATGCCCGCCACGCGGCCATCTTTCTGGATGATGCGCTGCTGGCTTGCCAGGAAGATCATATCCGTGCCTTCGTTTTCGCCGTCCTCGCGCTCTTCGGGGGTTGCGCCAATCTCGTTGATGGAGCGGCGATACACCGTATGGACTTTTGCGCCCAGGCGCAGCGACGTGCGCGTGCAGTCGAAGGCGGTAAACCCACCGCCAACCACAACTACCTCTTTGGTTTCGTCCACCGGAACGGGCAGGCCCAGTGTCTTTTCGCGCAGGTAGGTAATGGCATTCACAAAGCCCGGCAGGTCTTCGCCCTCCAGACCAAGTTCGTTACTGGTCCAGACGCCAATGCCCAGATAGACCGCCTCGAAGCCTTGAGCAAACAGATCATCGATGGTGAAGTCTTCGCCCAGCTTGACGTTGCCCTGGAACTCGACGCCCAGCTTCCAGACGCTGTCCAGTTCTTTATCCATCATGTTCTTTTCGAGCCGGTACTCGGGGATGCCATAGCGCAGCATGCCGCCAGCCTGGGGCATCATGTCGAAGACCTTGACCGAATGCCCCTTGAGCGCCAGATAGTACGCGCAGGTCATGCCCGCCGGGCCAGCGCCCACGACGGCAACGCGCCTGCCCGTTGGTGCTTCCGTCGGCCAGGGCGTGGGCGGGTCTTCGATCACTTGCTCCGCCGCATGACCGTGCATCCGGCAGATGGCAATCTCTTCTTCCACCAGGCCGCGCCGACACACATCCTGGCAGGGATGCGGACAGACCAGGCCAAGAATATACGGGAAGGGCAGCACCTCTTTGACCAGACGCGCCGCCTCGCGGTTTTCGCCCCTGGCGATCAATTCGAGATAGCCGGGGATGTCGATATGCGTCGGGCAACCAATCTGGCAGGGTGGCTGGCAATAGGCGTTGTGGTCGGAGAGCATCATCTCCAGGTTGTTGCGCCGGATATGCACCAGCTTGTCCGAGCGCGTGCGCACCACCATGCCCGGAGCCGCCGGGGTGTTGCACGATGGCAGCGGTCGGTCAGCGCCCTCGATCTCCACCAGGCACATCCGGCAGGCCGAGGTTGGCTCCAACTTGTCATCGTCGCAGAGCGTGGGAATGTCCAGAATGCCGTTTTCCACGGCCACGCTCAGGATGGTCTGCCCTTCATACGCGCGCACGGTTTTGCCGTCAATCGTGACCTGGAAGGTCGGCTGGCCCACCTCGTTGCGCTCGAAGGGCTGCTGCGGCGCAGCCGAGTGATTATTCCGAATTTGAACAGCCATGGATTCCTCCAGAGGGAGTTTAAGCGAGGAGTCACCCCTCACAGGACATGCTTTTTGACGTAGCGATGCACCCGCAGCGGCTCACATGTGCCGGTTGGGCAGCGATGCTCCTCGAGATGGGCGCGGAAATCATCAGCATAGTAGCGCATCGCCGTCACGACGGCGTTGGGCGCGTGCACGCCAAAGCCGCACAGTGAGCCATCGGGCACGTAGCGCGCAAACTCTTCTAACATCGTCAGATCATCTGACGTACCAAGATCACTGATAATACCTTCCAATGTGCCGGTAATGCGCTTCATGCCCAGGCGGCAGGGTACGCATTTGCCACACGATTCAGCCGTCAGATATTTGCTGCGCTCGCGCGCCCAGGCGACCATGCAGGTGTCCGCGGGCAGAATCTCGATGTGGCTCGACCCGATGATCGCGCCCGTCTGTTCAATGGCCTCGAAATCGAGCGCGGTATCAAAGAGGCTCGGCGGCAACACGCCGCCTTCGGGTCCGCCAACGACGACGCCCCGCGCCGCGCGCTCATTCAGCGTAATCCCCGCGTGGCGCAGTGCCTGGCGCACCGTCGTGCCCAACGGCACCTCGATCAAACGAGGTGGGGCATCCGGCTCTGGCCCAGAAAGCGTGAAGAGCTTGGTGCCTGTGCTCTGCTGCGTCCCCTGGCGGCGGTAAGCGTCAGCGCCGCGATGAAGGATCAGCGGCACATTCACCAGCGTCTCCAGATTATTGATGACCGTCGGCTTATCCCACAGGCCAAAAACCGCAGGATAAGGCGGGCGCTGCTGGGGCATGGCGCGTTTGCCCTTGATGATTTCCATCAGGGTGGTCTCTTCGCCGCCCATAAAGCCCACATCCACGGCCACCAGCGTAATCGAACACGAGAAGTCGCTGCCCAGGATGTCACGTCCCAGCATGCGGGCTTCCAGCGCCTCGCGCAGCGCTTCCTGCACCGCGGCAATGCCTGCGGTATAGCCGCTGCGAGTAAAGAGATAGGCTTCCTGCGCGCCCACCGCATAGGCGGCCAGCGCGATGCCCTCGATCACCTGATGCGGATTCTGCTCCAGCAGGGTGCGGCTGATGAGCGAAGCCGGGTCGGCGTCGTAGGCGTTGCAGATGACGTATTTCGGCTCCTCGATCTCATCCTGGGCAATCAGCCATTTGTCAGCAACCGGCACGCCCGCGCCGCCGCGTCCGCGCAGCCCGCTGGCCTTGACCTGCTGAAGCACCTGCTCTGGAGACGACTGCTGGAGGGCGCGCTCCAACGCTTGATACCCTCCAGCGCGGCGATAATCTTCAAGCTTGCGCGCGCTGGGCGCGCCGGGCGGCTGCAAGACTTGATACTCTAACTCAGGCACTCGGTCCCCTCCTGTGGTTAATTTCGGCGTACTTCCCACGAGTCGCCGCCGAGGGGCCATGTTCCATCTGGTCGATGCGGCGCACGCCCTTTGCCAGCGGGGCCGGTTTGAACTTGGGACTCATCGTGGCAATGCCAAAAATGTCGCTCAAATCCACACCGCGCACCTGCACGATGCGCTGGGCTGCTGCCAGCGGCAGATAGCCATAGGCATCGATCACCAGATCAATGATGGCAGCAAGATCGTAGGCTTCCAGAGACGACTGGGCTAAAATCTCATCAACCTTGGTCAGGTCGGTCTCTGGCTCCAGGTCGGGCCGGGTGGGCATCGCCACCACCGGCGGCACCGGCTTGTGCGGGTAATTCGTCGCATATTCAGAGATTCGCGGCGTATAGTAGCCGGCAATCGACGTGGGCGAGAAGTAAGGCCGCTTGCGGAAACGGTGAGTTGGCCGATATTCGATGGTAATCGCGCGGGGTGGGCAGGCTTTCTCGCAGAGCAGGCACGCCTCGCACTTCAAGTTGAAAGGCGTATCCTGCCCCTCCTCTTGAATCAACTCGATCAACCCACGGCTGCGCTCGGGCAGCTTCCGCTTCTCATAGGGATAGAGCCGCGTCACTTTGGGCCGGAATAAATGGCTGAGCGTCAAGCCCAGGCCGGTAAAGACTCCGCGCATATAAGCTGCTCCCTATTCTTCACCCTTCAATTTCAGACCCTGTTTTTCAATCTTTTCGCGCAGCTTCAAGATACCTTCAATCAGCGCCTCTGGCCGGGGTGGGCAGCCGGGCACATAGACATCAACCGGCACAATGGTATCCACGCCTTGCACAGTATAGTAGGAGTCATAGAACTCGCCGCCAGAGTTGGCGCACTGGCCCATGCTCAGCACCCATTTGGGGTCGGGCATCTGCTCCCACAAACGCCGCAGACGTGGCCCCATTTTGTTGGAGACGGTGCCCGCCACGATCATCAGATCGGCCTGACGCGGGCTAGAGCGAAACACCTCTGAGCCAAAGCGCGACAAATCGTAATGCGACTGCGCCGCCGCCATCATTTCGATGGCGCAGCAGGCCAGGCCATAGCCCAGCGGCCAGATCGAGCGCGAGCGCGCCCAGTTCTGCGCCCAGGTCACCATCTCCCACAGGCTGGTAATCGCCACGGGCAATTCCTGGTCACCGGGGACGTACTCAGCAGGCCCCTTGGCCTGCATAATTGGAAGTGGTTGTCCTTTTCGGGACTTGATTTCAGTGCTCATACAAGGAGAACCTCCTCATCAAGGTAGAGCAGCACCTTGCTCGGCAGGGTTGGATAGCCGTGACCCTCCCGCCGTATTATACCATCTCGCACCCAGGCATGCCACGCGCAACACGGCTGGAGAAGCGTTGGCGAAGCCGCCAATCTTGACATACGTCTCACTATGCTCTCATTATAAAAAGTAGGCCAGCAAGTCAAGATGCTCGATGTTCTTCATAAAGGGCACGCATGTGTCATACCAGCAAAACGAGCAATATGGTTTCCACCGTAATCGCGAAATGAAAAAAATTGGCTTGATCCCAGCTTCCAAGAGGGCTGAAATGTAATTCGTTGTTTTTGTGGAGGGGTGCCGTAACTGCGAAAAAATTCCACTTCGCCCATTGTATCTGCGAAAAAATTCGCCTTACTTTGCGGCACTCCCGTTTGTCCTTCTCTACTCCTGCTTGCAATTGCTGCGTACGAGTTCATTGGTTCCCGACTCTTTCACGCAATGTGTGAGGACGTGCGAGAGAGTGAGAGGCGTGTGAGCAAAGAGCTTGTTCTTCTGGAGACAGCATGGGCAGGGAGTTGAGCCACTTCTTCCAATACGCAAAGAGAGTGCACCATTGATGAGGTATGTTCCGGGGCGGCGGTGCAATGCAGGTGCGTATGTTGCCTGTGGCGCAGCACCCTGTATAGGCCTCATGGTGCTGCACGCCAGCGGCGATTGGGCTTCGCCATCTGCCCAGCAGCTCTTGCGGGATCCCGTCAGGTCCAGAGCGTGCGCATCTGGGTCGTGACGGCGAAGGGATCCTCGCCGCGCTGTAGTTCCAGGATCGCCTGGGCGCGGGGATCCTTGCAATAGAGCGCTGATCCAGCAGAGACGTAGCGGTTCCAGGCCTGCTCAAAGGCGGATACGCGCTTCCGATTGGCACCCAGCGCCGACGGCACGGCGTGGTAGACCACGCTTCGGGTTGGAAGCCGCTTGGGTGCCCCACGAAGGGCGATGCCCAAGGCAGCCAGCGGCGTGTGTGGCTCTCCCGGAATGAAGCGTGGCACGAGGTAATGCGCGTTGTCCAGCGGAGCGAGCAGTTCGTCGAGCGATTCAGAGAATAATCGCGCCTCCTCGTTCGATGCTTCGCTGAGATAGCAGCGGTAAAACCCATCGTGCTGGGGAATGACCCGCACGGAGTCCGCTCCCAGCGATGGGCGTATCAAGCCAGCACGCTGCAAACCTTCCGCCACGGCGGCACCGAAATCCTCAAGCGCATCGGAGGAATCGAACCTGCGGAGGTACACGCTTGCCGTTCCGGCGATCCACAGGACACCAGCGACCGCGAGTGCCGTTCCAATGCCCATGCCGGCGGCGGCCGTGCTGGCGATGGCGCAGGCGAAGCCCGCCGTGAGTGCGGATCCAACCACGCCGAAGAGCCTGGCACGGAACCGGGGCGGCGTATGATCGCTTGACCTCGCCAAGCGTTGTGCGGGAATGCCCAGCGAGCGTCCGAAGTGGACGCGAACGGTGGGCGTGGTTCGGTTTTCGTAGGGCTTCCCTATGCCCCACCGGTCATACACCTCATCGCGCCTGCTGACTCGCGCGAGAAGACTGGCATTGATCGTCGGAAACACGCCAGCTGGCGGCGGGCCGTAGGGTGAGAGTCGAGCATCGACGTGCGAGACGCCTGACTCTACCTCACCCTCGGGGGTGAGCGCGTCATAGGAGCGGTGCTTGCGAACGAAGCGGGCATAGTCGGCTGCGCCCTTGGGATGGTCGGGGGCCACGCAGACCACGTCCCAGTTATCCGCCACCTTGCGCGGAAGGGTGGGATCCAGCCGTAACGAACGACCCCGCATCTGATGCACGGAGGTCGTGGTCGCTGCGCCGGTCAGGTCGATGAGCACATTCACGGATGCGGCGTCCCAGCCTTCACCCAGGAGACCCCGGGTACCGATCAGGCAGCGACTCTGTCCCTCCTCGAAATATCGGGTCACCAGCGGGACGTAGCGGCGCGGTTCCCAGGTGCCACGTGACGATGCGATGACCACCACATCCTCCCAGGCCAGGTCTGCCTTGCCGGTGCCTTTGAACAGGTGGGCCGTTTCGAGTCGCCCGCACAGGTCGGGCGCGTGTTCAGCAAGCCACGTCAGCAAGCTGGCAGCGATGGCGCGCGAGCAGGCCAGCGTCTTTCCGGTGACCAGGATGGGGGCGAGCGCAGCCGTGCGGCGGTCCCCTTGCAGCAGGTGCAGCACCTGGGCAGCGCTCCCCGCTTGCGGATCGAGCGTCCCGCGCCTGTGCGCCGCCAGCTCGTTGCCTGCCGTCTCGTAATCGCACAGAATGAGCGCTCGCAGGCGGTCTTCCAGCGCGTGGGATTCTGCGTCGAGGATGTCGAGCGCAGCCGCAGCCTTGCTGGCTGAGAGCAGCAACACGCGATCCAGCGGAGACACGTAGGAGCGTACGCCCTGTCGGGTGAGGACGTACCCAAGCGACAGGAGCCCCCGATGAACCTGCTCCCAGGCTCGCTGATCGGCAGGCGTCGGGCTACGACGCAGCACGCCCATGCAGTAATCGCCGATCAGGGCCACCCAGTCATCTGCGGTGAGCGGCAGCCGATGCGCTTCGCGGACGCGCGCGCCAGGTGGGATTTCCCTATGGCTGCTGACGTAGAAGCGAAGCGCTGCCTGCGCCAGCGCTGGCTGGTCCTGCTCGAAACGCGACCAGGATACCTGGCTTCCGTTCACCCCTTGGCGGTCTCCCACCCGCTTCTGTACCCAGTCGAGGAAAGGAACGCTGGCGAACGCTGGATCCATGATCGCGGTCGTGAGCTCGAGAAAGCGGATGTGCTCCTCCTGGAGGTACTGTGCCTCGTGCTCCAGCGGCTGCGTGAGATAGACGAGCTCCTGGTATGGCGCGAGGTTCCCTTCCTTGACCACAGCCGGGGTGGGAACTTCGAAGTCTACTCTGCCGAAGAGCTCCTGGTAGAGGGCGGCTTCCTTGGCCTCCATGTCCGATGGAGGAGTCGCGGTCAGGCCAACGAAGAAGACGTTGTCGCCCAACTCGTGGACCAGGGCGCGCACGAGATATCCCCACATCTCGAGCAGGTGATGGCATTCATCGAGGAGGATCGTCCACTGGCCCGACTGCTTAATCCGTTCGATCAGTTTGCGGCCGTTGGGATGGAGGAGGTTCAGGAGCTGCTCGTGATCTGAAGCGTGGGCGACCGCGGCCCTGGCCTTCTGGCGCAGGCGCGCCAACTCGATCCGATCCTGGATTGAAGCCGCCTCCCGAGGGTCAGGGGGGAGGCGGTCGAACGCCTGCTGGCCTTCGCGCCAGGCGGTGATTGCCTGTTCATCGATCAGCGGGTGATGCGCATCCAGGTTGCAAATCGCCTGATAGGTCAGCGCAGTCAGCGGTGTCGTCAGCTCCTGATCGGCGCCTGAGCGTACGAGAGACGGCTGGAAGTCCTGCCACTGTGTCAACCATTGCGCCTGGATGGCCGTGTTGGGGCCGAGAGCGAGCGCATGATTGCCCAGCCGGCGGGCGATCTCCAGTCCGAGAACCGTCTTCCCGGCGCCGGGTGGCAGGACGAGGTAGGCCCGGTGGCGACCCTCGGCGCGCGCTTTTTCGAAGGCTTCCAGCGCCAGCGCTTGATAGCGTCGGAACGGGTGGCGATACGAGACCCTCGAGAAGACGTCGGTGAGGGGACCAGGCAGCATCGGGTCTGCCGCCTTCTCGGAGCTGTTTCCTGGTTCGTTCACGGGGCAACGTCTCTTCCTCTCTTGGGTGCCCTCAAGGGGATGTGCGACCCCATCCTACACCTGGATGCTCGCAGAAGCAATAGGGCGACCGCACCTGCAATCGGACAGTGCATGGTCAGCAGCAGCTGCACAGGGACGTGATGCTGTTCCAGGTCGCTCTGTGCGGGAGGAGACACATGCTCAGGTATGCATGTCCGTGGCAGCCGTTGTGGCAGCAGAGCCATCGACCCGAAGGGAACGCAATGGAACTGAACACTTCCTCAAGGTGCTGAGCCACAGGCAAAATACGCACCAGAAGTGCACCGCCGCCCCGGAACATACCTCATCAATGGTGCACGCTATTTGCGTATTGGAAGAAGTGGCTCAACTCCCTGATGGGATAGGATGAGAGGCTGATGCATCCATAGCATGCTCTTCTGATGGGTTGACGTTTCCTGCCGGAGAGCATACGCTGGGGCCACGAAGCTAAGGAGAGGAGACGCTCCCCTCATCGAGCGCTCCGCATGTTTCTAAAACATCCTAAGAAATAAAGGGTATGTGTAGGAGGGTTGGAAGTGCAATTATTCTTCGCCGATGATTCTCGCCAGCAACGCCCATCCCGCCCAGGAATGGGCCCTTTAGTTGCCATTGGGGGAATAAGCATCCCAGATGAAGCCGTCTATCATTTAGAGCGGGCGTGCGATGCATTATGTGAACAATTTGGATTCCCTCTGGGGATAGCTGGTGAGTTTAAATGGTCCCCTGGAAACGAACATTGGATGCGCAACAACCTGATTGAGGGCAAACGACAAGATTTCTTTTCTCAAGTGCTGCTACTGGCCACTTCTTACGGCGCCAAAGCGCTTGTTGTGTTGGAAGATACGAGTTATGCTACCGCAACGGGAACCCCAGATGCGCATATAGATGTGGCGCGGCTCTTTCTCGAGCGAGTTGAGAGCCAGCTCAATATCTTGGACACGCGGGGCCTGGTAATCGTTGATCGTCCAAGCGGAGGGAGGAGTGACGAGGATGCCTTCCTCGCCGACTGTTTGGAAGTGCTGCAAAGTGGAACAGACTATGTCAAGCCAGAGCACATACTTCTCAATGTACTGTCGACGCCATCAAAATTGGTACGTCTCCTTCAGTTGGCGGACCTAGTGACATCTTGCACAACTGCGTTTATTGGAGGTGAGAACCGCTACTCTCCTCCCATTTTTGATCTCATCAGGCCGCTATTTTACCAGAGTTTAGGGAGAATAGGGGGTGTGGGTTTGAAGCTGCATCCTGATTATCGTTATATGAACCTTTATCATTGGCTTGTTGGAGATAACTATTTCCGGAAAGGTGGGGCAGGGGTCGAGCTACCATGGCGCAAGGCAGCTTACGCCTCCAATGCATCCTCTCCTTAGCAAAATACATGATTCTATAAGTTATATTTTATAGAGTCTCCATTACATCAGATGGGCACGGGGCTGAGCCAGGCTCTTCCCCTCTGGAGGATAGACATTCTGTTAGATAGGAAGGTTGCTTATGTGTTATATATCGGAGTGCCTTCAGGCCCCTTGCAACCCATCTTCCGCATGTCTACTTGCTTAATTCATAGTATTTTTCGTAGGGCGGGCCAAGTAAGCCAAGGATGAGCAGATGCAGGTCGCTCAGGCCCGTGACCTGCATGACTTCCATCCGCTCTTCCTGCTCCATCAGGAC
>DATGID010000063.1:0-2238 GCA_035307385.1 Ktedonobacterales bacterium
GCAATGCCGGCAGTCCGGTCGCTGTCAGTACAGCGGCAGGCGTGACCTCGGCCAGCTTCAGCACCGCCGCTCTGGCCACCGGCACCCATACCATCATCGCCATCTACAGCGGCGATGCCAACTTCACCAGCAGCTTCGCCAGTGTCGTAAGCAAGCAGACAGTTGCCAAGGCCAGCACCGGCACGGTGGTGAGCTCATCCGTCAATCCATCCATCCCTGGCCAAACTGTTACCTTCACGGCCATGATCGAAGTCCAGAGTCCTGGCAGTGGGACGCCAACGGGGACGGTCCAATTTCAGATCGATGGCAGCAACGTTGGCAATCCGGTCAGTGTCACTGCCGCAAGCGGCGTGGTGACCGCCTCCTTTAGTACATCTGCGTTGGCAGTCGGTAGCCATACCGTCACCGCGATCTACAGCGGCGACGATAGCTTCGCTGGCAATAGCAGCACGTTGCTAGCAGGACAAACAGTCAACATGATCAGCACCAACCTGGCCCTGATATCGTCCGCCAGTCAGTTGGTGTCCGGCCAGTTCGTGACTTTCACGGCCATTCTCGGCTTGCCGCTCCCCGGCGCTGGCCCGCCGACGGGAAGTATCCAATTCCAGATTGATGGCAGTACCGTTGGAAGCCCAGTGAACGTCAGTACCGTCAACGGGGTAACGACCGCCTCCTTTAGTACCACCCTGGCTGCCGGGGTGCACGCTGTGATAGCCATCTACAGCGGTGATAGCAACGTGGCCGGCAGCAGCGGAAGCATAACGCAAACGGTTGCTCAAGCCAGCACGAACTTGACAGTTAGCACGGCAGCCAATCCGTCCTTCCCCGGCCAGAATGTCACCTTCACCGCCACCATCACTATCGTAGCGCCCGGCTCCGGCACTCCCACCGGCACCGTGCAGTTCCAGATCGATGGCAGCAATGCCGGCAGCCCGGTCGCTGTCAGTACGGTAGGCGGGATCACCACGGCGACATTTAGCACTACCACCCTGACACCCGGCAGCCATACCATCACCGCCAGCTATAGCGGGGACACCAACGCCAGTGCCAGCACCGCTCCGGCCATCACCCAGGTCATTGCCAAGGCCACGACCTCCACCACCCTGGCGGCTTCCCTTGCTGCCACAGTAGCGGGCCAAAGCATTACCTTCACCGCCACGGTATCGAGCACGAGCCCCGGCACCCCGACCGGAGTCGTCATCTTCTCTGATGGCAGCACCAGCCTTGGCCAGGGAACCCTCAATACCGTCGGAGGCACTACGACAGCCACCTTCACCACCTCCAGCCTGGCGGTTGGTAGCCATACCCTCACGGCCAGCTACAGCGGCGATGGCACCAATACAGCCAGTACGTCCACCGCCCTGACTCAGTTGGTTGCCAAAGCCAGCAGCACCACCACCCTGGCAGCTTCTGCCAATCCCTCCGGCATGGGCCAGAATGTCACCTTCACCGCCACCATCACTATCCTAGCGCCCGGCTCCGGCACTCCCACCGGCACCGTGCAGTTCCAGATCGATGGCAGCAATGCCGGCAGCCCGGTCGCTGTCAGTACGGTAGGCGGGATCACCACGGCCTCGTTCAGCAGCTCGTCGCTGTCGGTCGGCAGCCATACCATCACCGCCAGCTACAGCGGCGATGGCAATCTCACCGCCAGCAGCGGTCCCTTGGCGGGAGGAGAAATCATTACCGGCGGGGCAGTGGGCAATGTAACTGCCACCCTGGATCCGGCCACCGGATTGCTCCATATCAGCGGCGATGGCGGCAATAATGTCCTCACGATTAGCCAGGCCGCAGCCGGGGGCCTCCAAATAGCTGGGGTGAGCACGACGGTGAATCAATCCGCCAATCCGCAAACCTTCAACCTGGTCACTGGACTCACGATTTTCTTGCTCAACGGCAACGATAGCGTAACCCTGTCGAAGTTCAGCCTGCCTGGCAGCATCACGATCTCTACGGGAACGGGTACTGATGTCCTGAGCCTGGATACGATCCTGGCGAATGCCCTCAGCCTGACCACCGCTGGACCAGGAAAGGATACAATCAAACTCACGAACACCTCGAGCAATTCCCTCATCGTGAGTGCCGGCGATAATGCGGGTGTCGCACTGAACGGGGTGAGTAGTAGTTCCATCAAGCTCACCGCCGGCAGCAACGCCTTGCTTAGCGTCCTCGATACCACCAGCGCCAGTGATCTCAGCATCACGCTGGGGGACAATGCACAAGGAGTGACGGTGAAGG
>DATGID010000064.1:0-65614 GCA_035307385.1 Ktedonobacterales bacterium
TGCAGAGATGCTTTCATACAGAGAGCGTTCCTTTCTCATGAGGCGGGTTGAGCACTGCTCTCATGATACTAAAGGAGCGCTATTTAACATCCATCTTTCACTTATCACTGATGAGCTTCAAAAACTGTCGGGGAGAGAGCATTCTCTACGGGGGTGCCGGAACCCCCAGCCGTCACCTCGCACGAAGCAGCCGACGACCCTCCCGCGCCAGACGCGCCGCCCGCCGACTTCGCGCGCTTCGTCGAGATGGTGGCCCGCGAGACCCACACCCACCTGGACGCAGACGGCATCCACCGGCTGCCCCAGGAGCCGCAGCAGCGCGCGCTGGACGAGTATGCCGCCACGAGGACCCCCGACGCGGCTGACCCCTCCACGCTCCAGCCCTCCGGCCTGCGTCCGGCCCGCCTGGTGCACGCGCCCAAGGGCGACCAGTGGCCGATAGCAGGCTCCTGCACGGGCCGGTTCTGCGAAGGGGAATGCGTCTGCGGCGAGCACCTCTGCGACGAGTGCGGCTGCGAGGCGGGCGCGCTCATCGATCACCACCCCTGGTACTATGAGCGGCGCGTGGCGCGGCGGGGGGCCATCTGCGAATACTGCTGTGCTCCGGCGACGGTGGCCTCGCGTTGGAAGACGCCCATGTGCGAGCGCTGCTGGCTGATTGCCTCGCGGGGAGCGGGCATCAATCCCCGCGCCTATCAGCCGCGCCCCTTCGGCCCGATGGAGACCGACGACGAGGACGACGAGGAGATGGCAGGCGATTGAGCGCTGTTACGGCTGCTCGTGATCTTCAGGCCGGGGTGCGCTGCCTTCGGTCTGGAGGTTACGCAGCAGGCGGGCGAAGGCGGCCTGGTAGGCGTCGTGCTCTTTCCAGCGGGAAAAGTCGCCGATGTGGCGCTTCATTTTGATGCTGGTGGCCCAGGGCTTGTTGGCGGTCTTCAGTGCGTCGTCCAGGCGGATGGGGAAAAGGATGGTGTGTTCTGGGTGCTCGCGTTCTTTATTGAGCGCGCGCATCACCTCATCTTCGACCCAATCGCTGGCGATGGAATGCTCGGAGAGCACGACCAGCAGCTTATCATGTAGTCGGATGGATTCGTCGATGCGTTCCCAGAACTTGTCGCCGATCTTGAGGTCTTCGGAATCGAGCCAGCAGCGCACGCCAGACCCTTGCAGGTCGTTGTAGAGCCGCTGGCAGAAGTCTTTATCTTTGCTGGAATGGCTGATGAAGCAGGAGTAATAGACGAGCGCCTGGCTGGTCAGCGAGCGCATATACTCGATGAAGTTCTCCGGCACGCCCGCGCCGCGCAGAAACGCCTCTGGAATCTGCCCCTGCGACTTATAGATGGTCTGAATGCCAATATCCGATGGCCCGGCATGCCGCACGGTTTCCAGCCTCTTGACCTGGCTTAGATCAAGATCGGTCAGGTTTGTTTGTGACATCAATGCATCGCTCAGGTCAACCT
Source organism: Ktedonobacterales bacterium (assembly GCA_035307385.1). Lineage (GTDB taxonomy): Bacteria > Chloroflexota > Ktedonobacteria > Ktedonobacterales > DATBGS01 > DATBHW01. Next base: position 1,461 of record DATGID010000064.1, read on the forward strand.
TGCTTAAATCAGCTTGGCTCAGGTTAGCCTCGCGCAGTATATCTCCTATCAAGTTAGCCCTACTCAGGTCTGGGCGTATCTCCGGATGCTCTTGCCGCCATCGGTTCCACCCTTCTATCTCCTGCTCCAGTCGCGCCAGATGCTCCCCGTTCGCCACGCGCGTTCCCTCCTGGTGGTGGCTGGCCCACGCTCAGTCTTTGGGTGCCACCGCCGCCCGCTCAGTTGATAGCTCCAGCGTTACCTACGCCTCCGCTGCACTTTGAGCAAGGGAGTAATATCATACCCGCGCTGCTTCAGGAGCAAGAGCGCGTGCGCGCGAACGAGGAGCACTTTATCAAACCAGCGTCCTAGTTCGGCCTGTCGCTGCTTTTCAGCATCGGTTAACTGCTCACCGCGCCCGATCTTGAAGTGTAACTCCTCGCTCTCTTCCGATTCCTCCGGCGAGAAATGGCTGGTATCCGCTACGTGCCAGAGTGTGGCATCATCCAGGCCAGGGAGCGCTGCAACGGCTTCCTCGATGTCAGGAGAGATTATCTCGTCATCATCCATTGTCTTGCTCCCCGGCCAGGCGCTGCCTAGCCCTTGCGGCGCTTGAGTTCCTCGGTCAGTTGGGGGACGATAGCGAGGGCGTCACCGACCACGCCCAGATCGGCGGAGGCGAAGATGGGAGCGTTTTCGTCGCGGTTGATCGCCACGATATACTTCGAGCCTTTCATGCCCGCCAGGTGCTGGATGGCCCCGCTGATGCCCACGGCGATATAGAGCGTTGGCTTGACGGTCTTGCCGGTCTGGCCCACCTGATAGCTGTAGGGCACCCATCCGGCGTCGACGACGGCGCGGGTTGCGCCGACCGCGCCGCCCAGCACGTTCGCCAGCGCCTCGACAACGGCAAAGTTTTCGGGCTTGCCCAGGCCGCGCCCGCCGCTGACGATCACCGAGGCGTTTTCCAGGTCTGGCCCGGCGGCTGCCTGCTCCACGCGCTCTTTGATTCTGGCGCGCAAGGTCGCTTGATCGATGCCGAACGACACCTCTTCGAGAGCGGGCGTGCCGCCGCCGCGTTCCTCCAGGGCAAAGGCTTTGGGCCGGAAGAGGATGATCTTCGTTCCCGCGCTCGCGAGCGTGGCTGTGACCACGTTTTCGCCACCCCAGGGGACGGTGACGCGCAGGTCGCCGTCGTTCAGGGTGAAATCGGTGGCGTCGGTAATCAAGCCCGTGCCCAGCGCGGGGCTGAGGCGCGCGGCCACGTCGCGGCCATCATAGGTGGTGGCGAAGAGCAGCAGGGCGGGGTGGTGCTGCTCGATCAGTTTGCCCAGCGTGGCCGCCGCGGGCATCGCCAGGTAGTTGTCATAGGCCGCGTCGTCGTGGACGTAGACCTTGCTCGCGCCATACGCGCCCAGGGTCGGGGCGACGTCACGCGCGCCCGCGCCGCAGACGACGGCCTCTGCCGTGCCAAGGGTGGCCGCCTTGCTGAGCACTTCCAGTGAGCCACGGAAGGCTCTGCCCTGGTCCAGTTCGACCCATACCCAGATGGTATCTGCCATGATTTCTTCTCTCCTTACCGCAAACTAGACCAGTTTGTTCTGAGCCAGGAAATCGGCAATCGCCGCTGCACCCGTTCCGTCATCTTTGATGACACGCCCGGCGGCGCGGGCTTCGGCCCTGCCAACCGAGACGACGCGCTCTTTGGCTCCGGCGTCGCCCACGTCGTCGGCGCTCAGGCCCAGGTCGGCCACGCCTTTGACATCGAGCGGCTTCTTCTTGGAGGCCATGATGCCCTTCATCGAAGGATAGCGCGGGGTGTACGCGCCGCTGGCAACGGTGACGACGACAGGCAGCGCGGCCTCCACGACCTGATAGCCGGTGGGCGTGACGCGGTGGACGGTGCAGGTATCGCCGTTGATCTCGATTTCGCGGGCAAAGCTGAGGGCAGGCACGCCCAGAAGCTCTGCGATGCCGCCGGGCACCATGCCGGTGTAGCCATCGGTGCTTTCGGTGGCGCAGATCACCAGGTCGGGCGCTTCGGCTTTGATGGCAGCGGCCAGCGCGCGGGCGGTGCCGAGCGAGTCTGAGCCAGCCAGCGCCGGGTCGCTGATCAGGATGGCGCGGTCCACACCCATTGCCAGCGTGCGGCGCACGGCTTCCTGGGCGGACTGCGGCCCCATGGAGACGGCCACGACTTCGCCGCCGTGTTTTTCTTGCAGCAAGAGCGCGGCCTCGACGCCGCCTTCGTCGCCGGGGTCCAGCACCAGCGAGACGCCGGTGCGCACCAGGCGGTTGGTGGCCGGGTCAAGCTTGGGGGTGGTGGTGTTGGGGTCAGGAATCTGCTTCACGCAGACACATATTTTCACACATACTCTCCTATCGTCGATGAACTTCAGAGCATCGGGAGCAGCCTGCACAGCGAGCGCCAGCGCCGTTACTGGCTGTTCGCGGGGCGCGTGACAGTCGTGCAGTAGCAAAAGTGTATCCTGTGGAACAACTTTTGTCCACTTCCTATAGCTGGCTACAGGGTCATGCTGGTCATGCGTTTCGGCCCTCTTGACAGGTGGAGCTTTGCCAACTATACTACTCTGTAATACAGAGTTCTTTGCAAAAGCAAGAGAAAGAGGACAGCACCCCATGAGCATGACCCCCGAAGAGGCCCAGGCATCGCTCCAGGCCATCCGGAAGCTTACCGGCCAGACGCATCGCGCGTTGTATCACGGCACCGGCTATTTCCCCATCATCTGGGGGCTGGTCTGGGCTGGTGGATTTCTGGGCTACCAATATCTGCCCTTCATCCCGGCGACGCTGCTCTGGGTGGCGCTCCTCATGGTGGGCGGGCTTGCTTCCGGCGTGGTGGGTGCGCGTCTGGGGCAGCGGGTGCGTTCAACGAACGGCGCGCGCATTGGCCTCTTCTTTGCGGTGCTGATTGGCTACGCCTATCTGTGGCTGTGGATTGCGCGCCCGCTCAGTCTGCCGCAGATGGAACTTTTGCTGACGCTGGCAGTGCTGTTTGGCATGCTTGCCACGGGGCTGTGGCTGCGCGTCTCGTATCTGATTGTGTTCGGCGTGGTGGTGAGCGCGCTGGCCGTGGCCGGATATTACGCGCTTCCGGCCTCTTTTGGTCTTTGGATGGCGGTGCTCGTGGGGAGCGCCTTCGTGGGGTCAGGAGTTTATCAACTCCGCTGTGGATACTAGCCGATGGGCACCCTGAATGAACTGATTCATCAGCCCCTGCGCTTGCGCCTGATGGCGGTGCTGGTGGCGCTGCAACCGGATGAGCAGGTTGGCTTTACGGCGCTGCGCGATCTGCTGGACCTGACCGATGGCAATCTGGGCGCGCATCTGCGCAAGTTGGAAGAGGCGGGCTATATCGCGGTCACCAAGACGTTTGTGGGACGCAAGCCCCAGACCTATCTCTGCGCGACCCCTGTCGGTCGGCAGGCGTTCGCCGAGCACGTGGCCGCGCTCGAAGCCATTTTGCAGGCGGGAAAGCCAGCATCAGGCTAGTCGTCGAGCTTCTCTCCCAGCCCGCCAATTTGCGCCACGACAAAGAAGGCGATGGGGCCGATGACCGCGCCGAGGATGCCTCCGGCCAGGCCCCACAGCGAGTTGCCGATGGTGAAGCCAGCGATGCCCCCGGCGATCATGAACAACACCGTGAAGAGCAGCACGATGCCGATGCAGCCATACGAAGCAGCCCGCGAGAACAGGCCGCCGATTGATCGTGTGCGCTTCTTGCTCATGTGGCTCCTCGGTCTCTCTCGTGGGATGGAGCGCTAGGCGCTGCCTGACGAGGCGGCGTCGGCTTGATAGCTCCAGCGTGGCCCTTCGGGCGTGTCCTCGATGATGATGCCGGTCTCTTTGAGGGCGTTGCGCAGCTTATCCGCCAGCGCCCAGCGTTTTTCGCTGCGCAGTTCGCCGCGAATCTCCACCAGTGTTTCGATGACGGACGGTGGCAGGCGCGGCGTGTCGTGCTCTTCTGGCGTGCCTTCGCCGGTGGTGTCCAGGCCGCTCAGACCCATTGCGCTTTCGCCGTTGTCCTCCGAGTCATCCAGCGGCAGCGCGGCGGGCGAAATCGGCGTATAGAGGCGCTCGGGGTGGGTGTGGGCTTCGCCGCGCAGGACGGCCAGCGGGAAGACATCGCCCGCGCGATAGATGACGGGGGACATATCCCGTCGCAGCAGGGTGAGCGTGCCGCGCCCCAGCACGCGCCCTTGCCCGGCAGCGATGTCCAGAATGCAGGCGGTGTGCTCGTCGATGCCCAGGATGGTTTCCTGGACAGGCAGCAGGGATTGCAGTTGCTCGAAGCGTTCCAGGCCCATGAAGCAGTGCGAGGTATCGAGATCGGCCCCGCCTTCTTTGTTGTTCCAGTGCGGCACGATGGTCAGGTGATAGCCATACGGCCCCAGGATGTCCAGGCCGGAGAGCCAGGAGAGATCGGCCCCGGCTTTGAAGATTTCATAGACCGGCAGGGCGTGGGCGCTGACGGCCAACGCCGCCGCGCTGGAGAAGACGAGCGCGGCCCCCTGCGCGTGGCGCGCTCTCATGGCGGCCAGCAGGCGCGAGTCTTGAAGCTGGCGAATCATGAAGCCAGGACTGCCCGCCCCGGCATAGATGCAGTTCGCGCCCGCGAGCGAGGCGGCGATGACGGGCGTGTCGGTGTCGTGCGGACCGCCTTTGTAGCGCGCGCGGATGGTGGTGACCTGGGGCGCGAAATCTTGCAGACGATGGCCGATGAACTCGGCCACCTTCGCCGCGACCAGGTCGGCATTGGGTTGGAAGCCAGCCGGGGTTTCCAGAACGGCTACCGAGATGGGCCGTTCCAGGCGGCGAAAGACGTTGACGAACGCTTCGCGGCCCAGGGCTGCCGTTTCGCCGGAGCCAAGCAGCGCGATCACACCTGCTTTTTTCTGAGTCTCTTCTTCAGCCATGATGGGAACCTTTGCCTCCGATTACTAGCCTACGCGCCAGGGCAATGGCGGCCATGCCAGCGCTGCCGTGCCGGTGATGGCCCCTGCCCAGGAATTAGTCTTTGCCCACCCGTCCCCCGTTACACCCCTTATAGCATACTTGTTCTAGCACGTTTAACGCCATGCCTGCTGCTCTGTGTGTGCTCATCCCCAGCATAGCATAGGGATGTTAAGGCTGTCTTCTGGAAGAGAGCGACCCGGCGCGCCAGCACGCCTGAGCGCGTCTCTCAGCAGGATATACAGCGGAGATGCCGCTTTGGATGATTTCTGAATGTGGGCAGCCGGAACGGAGACGCCGTTCGCGCGCGGCTATTTTGCCTTTTTGGGCACGGGCCTGGCGCGGGCGCGCACGAGGTTAATGAGCGCCGTCAACGTCAGGCAGATGGTGGTGGGGATGATGATGAGGTTCCAGCCGCTGGCTTTTTGCAGCAGCAAATAGACCTGAAGCGCGGGCAGCACCAGGAACATGACGGCGGCAGTTCCCCAGGCTTTGACCACCCAGCGGTTTTGCAGGGCGGTTTCGCGGGCCTTCAACTGGGCGAGCATGGTCTGGCGGTCCTGGTCCAGTTTGGCGCGGTCTGCCTGGAGCGCCTCGCGCTCGGCAACGAGGTCCGCTCGGATGAGCGCCGCCTGCTGCTCGACGATATCCAGCTTCTGGCGCAAGATGGCCTCGCGTTCGGTTTGCTGCCTTTCCGTCCAGGCGATGATGGCCTCCTGGATCGGCTCGAAGAGCGCGGGGATGCGGGCTGGCTCGACGCGCAGGCTGTGGGCCGCCTGCACCACCTCTTCGTCTGCCGCCAGGTGGACGGCCTCGATGAAGTTGTCGTAGAGATGGCTGTAGTGCTGCGCAAGCTCGTCGCGTTCATGGACGACGGCGGCCATCTGGGTTTCGTGGCGGGTGAGGTCTTCGCGCAGGCGTTTGATGTCGTCGCGGGCGCGGGCGATGATCTGGTTCAGGTCGCGGTGCGTATTGCTGGCAGCGCTGCTGGTGTGGCGCTGCTGTTCGGAGGGCGGCGCGTCCTTGACGGCGGTGAGCACGAGCGACGGGCTGGCCGGGTGCGCGCCATTGCGCGCCGCCGGACGAGGTGGTCTGAGGGGTGTGGGTTCGGGCATCGGCTGCTCATCGTCGCGCGCTTGTTCCTCTGGCTGCTCCGAAAGATGGTGGCTTCGCGGGTTTGGTTCGCTCATCGCTTGTGCTGCCTTTCTGGATGAGGGGATGGCTCCTGGCGTTTGCGTTGGTTGATCTACGGGGAGCAATCAGAGGGTGGTATTGCAAGTATACCAGGTCGGGTCGGCTGTGTCAATTCCTTTCGCTTGCTAGATTGCTGCGCGGGCAGGCGGCAGGCCGGGCAAAGACGAGGCCGCTGCATCTCGCCAGGCCGGAGACCCGGCCAGGCGCGGCGGCCTTGCCTCGAGAGAGGGGAAGGCGTCAGGACTGCTGGGCGAAGATGGCTTTGATCTTGGCGACGAGCGACTCCAGCGTGCTGAGGCGAGTCTTGATGGAGGCATCATCGCTGCCGCTGGGCAGCAAGACCTCCTGGCCGGTGACGCGCGTCCAGCCGATGACCTGATGCCCGCTGATCTGGCGCACCTGCGCCCAGATCGCGCCGTCGGGCGTGGCGGCGACGACGTTCAGGTAGTCGCCCTTCACATCCCACGTGGCGGCAGCGGTCAGCGGCGCGAATTTCGTGCCCGGGTTGCCCCAGGATTCGACGCGCGAGGGCGCGTCTTTTGCCAATCCCGCGAGGCCGTCGTTGTTGTTCCAGTTGTGCCAGAGGTTGCCGTCGGTGCCCACATAGACTAAATCCAGCCGCAGTTCATTGGCCGGGTTCTGCACAAGCGCCATGCCATCTCCTCCTGTGCCTGCAAAGCCAGCGATGGTCGTTGGTGTGATGACCTGATGTTCAAAAACGTCCATATCGACGTTGCCGGGGATGCCGGGGACGGTGCCCCGGTCGCTCCACTGCAAGTATTCATAGGTGCTCCAGGGTTTGGGAGCAGGAGGCGTGCTGTTGGGGTCGAAGGTCCAGTTTGCCAGAATCAACGGGAACTGCGTCAGGCGGCTGTCCTGGCAGTGCGCGGCGGCGAAGGAGGGGTCGACGTAAATGCGAGGGACGCGCCCGCCAAAGTTGGAGCGCTGGCGCGACAGCCAGGTATAGGCCCAGACGGCAGTGGCTTCGGGCGTTTCTTCTTCCCAGTCGAGCATGATGAAGTCGTTGGGACGCAGCCGGTTGCCGATAATGCCGAATTGGGAGTTGGCCTCGTTGATGGCTCCCTGCGTGCCTTTGTTGAAGTCGGGATAGGCGTAATGGTAGAGGCCGATGACATCGCAGCCAGCAGCCACCGCGCCCGACCAGTGCGACTCGAACCCGGCGTCGCGCAGCCCGCCAGAGCCATAGCTGGAGCGCATGATGACGCGCGAAATGCCATCCCATTGTCTGGCCCAGGCGACGTAGGCTTTCCAGTCGATGGATGTGCCCTGGAAGACGGAAATATCGACACAAAGGGGTCGCGCCACGTAGAATCCCTCCTGTGGTGGTGGCGCAGAGGGCGGCAGGAGATGAGGAGAGCAAGCCACCCTCTGCGCGAGCTAGACTCAGCAAAAATTGTGCCGACTCGCGCCTGTCACCCCGCCGGGGAGGGATGGGCTGCCCGGTCCCCGCTCTTGCCTCGGTTTAGCGCGCGGCCAGGTCGGCCATTGCCAGCGAACGCAGCATGGGGGCGATCTGGGCGTTCATCTCGGCGTTCCACTGGCGATACGTCTCGATGGTTGCCAGCATGTCGCGCAGGTGGTCGGGCTGCCGGGTGAGGCTGGTTAGCAAGGAGCGCTGCGCGGTCGGGTGGAGGGCGACCCAGCCCAGGCCATGCCGCCGGATGAAGGCCAGGTTCTCTTCTTCCTGGCCCGGAATGAAGGCGGTGGCGATAAACGGTTTGCCCAGCATGACCGACTCGAAGAGCATATTGGGGCCAGCCTTGCCCATGATGACATCGGCGGCGGCCATGAACGCGCCAATCTCTTTGGTGTAGGGCAGCACGGCCAGGTGAGCGACCTGGCAATAGCGTTCTTGCAGGGCGGTGTTCTTGCCCACCGCCAGAATGATCTGCATGGCGCTGCCCGGCGCGTTCATGGCGACGATGTTTTCGATGGTGCGGTCCACATGGGCCGCGCCTTCGCCGCCGCCTTGCAGAAAGATGGTGAAGCGCAGCGGGTCCAGGCCGAGCCGCGTCAACTGCTGCGCCCTGGCCTCACTGCTCGCGTGGGCGTGCTCGAAGAACTGGGCGCGCACCGGCCAGCCGACCAGATGCAGGCGCTCCGGCGCGAAGCCTGCCTCCAGCGCCTGCTTATAGGTTTCGCGGGTGGTGGCGAAGGTGGCCGCCGCCTGGCGCTCGGTGAGCCAGGCGTGATGCACGCTGTTGGCGTCGGAAAAGAGCAGGACCAGCGGAACGGTGGAGGCACGCTCTTCCAGCACGCGCATGACTTCGTAGGAGAAGAAGGGGTAGGTGGTCAGAATCAGGTCTGGCCGGGTGGTGTCGAGTAGGGCGTGTAGCTGGCGGCGCACCAGATGGGTAAAGATGCGATGGGCAGAGAGCGCGCGGCGCGGTGTATCGAGTAGTTGGAACTCGGCGGCCCACAGCCGCAGGGCGTGGCGGCTGACCAGGCGATAGTGGAACTCGAAGAAGCCCGGCTGCGGGTCGGCAATGGTGATGGTGGGCGTCTGCCGCGCGGTTGAGACTGGCTCGCGCTCTGCGGAGGGTATGTCGCGTTCGAGCAGGTCGCGTATGGCTTCGGCCAGGCTGATGTGCCCGCCGCCGGTTTTGGAGGTGAGAATCAGGATGTTCATAGCTCTACAGATCGCCTGTTCTTGTGAGTTAGCATGGCTCAAAATTTCTATGGTACAATGCACCGAGATACCGGTGTACGTTTCTCAATCGGTTCATATCTATTACATACGATCATAAGATCATAAAGGAATGTTCTATTAGCGCGCTGCTCTCGTATCGCATTCAGGGGACGGGCGATCCTCTGTTGCTGATTCATGGCTGGGGCGTCACCTTCAATGTGTGGCAAAAGCTGGCCCCGCTGCTGTCGCCGCATTTTCAGTTGATTCTGGTGGAACTTCCAGGGGTGAGCGCGGCGAGCAAGATGATGCCCGGCCAGCCCTACTACGAGTTTTGCGCCGAGCGCCTGGAAGAGTTCCGCCTGGAACTGGGCATTGAGCGCTGGGCAATTCTGGCCTATTCGATTGGCACGCGCGTCAGCGAGGCGTATGTCCAGCGCTATCCGCAGCATGTGTCGCGCGCGGTGTTCCTCTGCCCCATCTATCTGACGCAGCCCTGGATGCGCACGGTCCAGGCGGGGCGATGGCTGAACGCCAAACACGCGGACCTGGCAAGCTGGTTCCTCTCGGATTGGCGTTTGTATGGTTGGCTGCTGGCGGTCGGTTTCAATTTGCATGGGCGCGATTATGCCACGGAATGGATGGCGGAAATCGAGGGGCGGCCACTGGAAAACCTCAAGCAAATGCTCCTGGAACTGCCTGGCAAGGGCCGCGCGCCTTTCACGCTGCCGGATTCCCCGGCGGTGCCGAGCCTCTTCGTGTGGGGCTGGAACGATCTGCTGACGGCGCGCCCGGCGCATCCCCGGCCCAACGATGTCTTCATTTTCGCCAACCATGGCGCGCCCGTGCTGCGGCCAGAGCGCGTGGCGGCGGTGGTGCTGCCCTTCCTGAAAGGCGAGACGGCGTTTGCGCCAATCAGCGCCAGGAGCAAAAGGCGAATTCGGCCCCCGAAACCCCACCTCAAAGTCCACGTCAGCGTGCCGAAGCGCTTCGCGCAGGTTGGTCGCCGCCACGCGCTGCCCAGCCGCTGGATGCCTCGTTCTAACTGATGGGAAGCGCGCCGCGCTCACTCTGGCGTTGGCGCACACCCAGCCCCGGCGCGTCGGGCAAGATGAGTTTGCCGTGCTCGACCTTGACGCCCTCGAAGGGGTCATGGTTGATGAGCAGGTGGCCGTCCAGGTCGGCGTAATCGACCAGCGGTGTCAGGTGCGCGGCGGCGGTGATCGCCAGCGCGCTCTCGATCATGCAGCCGATCATCACACGCAAGTTGTGTGCCCGCGCGACGTGAATCATCTTGAGGACGTTGGTCAGGCCGCCGCTTTTCATCAGCTTGAAATTGACGCCATCCACGCAGCCAGCCAGGCGGGAAATGTCTTCTATAGCCACGCAGCTTTCGTCGGCGATGATGGGCACCGGCGAGTTCTCGCGAATGAGGCGCAGGCCGTCCAGGTCGCGCGGCGCGGTGGGCTGCTCGACGAACTCGATGTTGTACGGCTCCATAGCCCCAATCATCTTGATCGCTTCTTTGGGCGTCCAGGCGGTGTTGGCGTCCACGCGAATGATGGCCGAGGACACGTCGCGGATAGCTTTGAGGTTGTCCAAGTCGCGCGGCGTGCCGACTTTGATCTTGAGGATGGGATAGTCGCGGGCTTGCTGGGCTTTCTGCGCCATGGTTTCGGGCGTGTCGATGCCGATGGTGAAGGAGGTCTGCGCGGCCTGGGCCGGATTCAGGCCCAGCAACTTATAGAGGGGGACGCCGAGCGTTTTGCCTACCAGGTCATAGAGGGCCATGTCAACGGCGGCCTTGGCGGCTGGGTTCAGCCTGACGCGCTGATCGAGGCGGCGCGTGATCTCGTCGATGAGAAAGGGGTCGTCGCCCAGGCTGTCGCCAAAGCTGGCGAGGCAAGCCAGCACGGTCTCTCTGGTTTCGCCGTAGTAGCGATTGGGCGCGGCCTCGCCATAGCCGACCTGATCTTGATACGGTATGTCCACCAGGACATTGGATGCGGTCTGCTGCACGCCTCGGGAGATGCGAAAGGGCGTGGTAAGCTGGAGGTCAATCGGCTGAGCGGTCAGGCGCAGCATGGGCTATCCTTTCTCCGGCGTTTTGGCGTGCTCCAGCAGGGCATCGATCAGCTTGCCCGCGCCAAAGCGCACGCAGTCGGTGACTGGCAGGCGGGTGTCGGCTTCGGCGCGGCGAATCTCTTCGAGCGCGCTGGCTTCGTCGAGCGGGTAGGTGTTGAGGGCGATGCCCACGACGGGCGCGGGACGCAGCCAGGCCATGGCCTGCTCGTAGATTTCGACGACACGCGGCAATGGCGGGATGGGCACGTTGTACGATTTGATGTGGTCGCGGCCTGCTTCGTGGCAGAGAATCAGCAGGTCGGGCATCGCGCCGTGCAGCAGCGCCAGCGTGACGGGCGAATAGGCCGGATGCAAGAGCGATCCCTGGCCTTCGACAAAGGTCCAGTCGTATTGCTGGGTGAACTCCAGCGTCAAGGCTTCGACGCCGCCCGCAGTGAAGTCGCTAATCAGGCGGTCCACCGGCACGCCGCGACCGGAAACCATGATGCCGGTCTGGCCGGTGGCGGCAAAGCCGGATGAGAGGCCGCGCCGCTGGGCCTCGCGGTCCAGTTCCAGGGAGGTGGTCATCTTGCCGACGTTGCTGTCGCTGCCGCCGATGTAGACGGTGTGGCTGCCGGGCCGATGCGGCGTGTATTTGGCGATGAGCATGGAGCGCTCAGCCGGAGGGCGGCGCACGTCCCAAATCTGGACGTGGGCGCGTTCGGCCAGGGCGTGCAGTTCGGGGTCGTCGTCGAGAAATTCATGCAGGCCGCTGATGATGCTGAGGCCGGAGTTGAGGGCCTGCGTGACCTGTGTGCGCCACGCGGGAGGCAGACGTCCGCCAATGGGGGCGATGCCGATCAAGAGCGTGTCGGGGTGATAGTCGAGCGATTCCCCGACGTTGCGCACGATGGGGATGCCCGCGCCGACGCCGTTGCCCAGCACTTCTGAGACATCTTGCCCGGCTTTGGTGCTGTCGAGCACGGCGACGATCTGATCGTGCCCGTAGCGAATCATGCCGACTGCTGTTTTGGCGCCCTGCCAATGGAACTGGCCTTCTGCCAGAATTGCGATGCGGCGCATAGCTGTATGTCCTCCCTGGGGGCAAAAGGATAAGAGCTTAGGCCAATTATAACAGGTTCGCCTTGCGTTGACGCGCGCTGTTTGCGCGGACTACAATGAGGGATGCCAGATGAGGAAATCTCTTGGCATGGTCAAGACACAAGGGAGGCATTGATGAGTACGGGCAGGCAGATTCGCCTGACTTCGCTCGCTAGCTGCGCTGGTTGAGCTTCTAAGATGGGGCCATCGGCCCTGGCGCACGTGCTGCGTCCACTGACTGATACAGCGGTGGAACATAACCACCCCGATCTGCTCGTCGGGCTTGCCAGCATCGACGACGCGGCGGTCTATCGCCTGAACAGCGAGCAGGCGGTGGTCAGCACGGCTGACTTCTTTCCACCCGTTGTGGATGACGCCTATAGCTTTGGCGCGATTGCGGCGGCCAACGCGATGAGCGATGTCTACGCGATGGGTGGCGAGGTGCTGTTTGCCCTGAATCTGGTGGCGTTTCCGGATGATCTTGACCCGGCGATTCTGACGGAGATATTGCGCGGGGGACGCGATAAGGTGGCCGAGGCAGGGGGTGTCATTGCGGGCGGCCATACCGTGACGGATAAAGAGCCGAAGTATGGGCTGGCGGTGACGGGCGTGGTGCATCCCGAGCATATTTTGACGAAGGGCAACGCGAAGATTGGCGATGTGTTGATCTTGACGAAGCCGCTGGGAACGGGCGTGATTACGACGGCGCATAAACGCGATCAAGTGGACGAGGCCGACCTTCAGGCGGCGATTGCCAGCATGACGCGGCTGAACCGCGAGGCATCGCGGCTGCTGCGCGTGCCGGAGGCGCATGCTGTCACGGATGTGACGGGTTTTGGCCTGCTGGGCCACGCCTGGGAGATGTCGTTGCAAAGCGAGGGCGGCCTGCGCTTCGTGTGGGATCGCCTGCCCTGGCTGCCCGGCGCGCGAGGCTATGCCGAAATGGGCTGTGTGCCGGGCGGCACGGGCCGCAACCAGGAGTTTTTGGACGAGCAGGTGCGCCTGGCGGCTGGCCTGGGCGAACTTGAGCGCAGCCTGCTTTTCGACCCGCAGACATCGGGCGGTCTGCTGGCGGCGATTGCGCCGGATGCCTGGCCCGCGCTGCGCCAGCGCTTCGAGGCCGCAGACGTTGCCTGCTGGCAGATTGGCGAGGTGACGGCTGAGGCGGGCATCGAGGTGCTATGAGCGAGATAGCTGATGCTGAACGGGCCGATTGGCATCCACTGGAGCGGCGCATCGGCTGGCGCTTTCAACAGCAAGGATTGCTGACGGAGGCGCTGACGCATCGTTCCTATGCCTTTGAGTCGCCCGACGAGCGCCTGGCCCCCAACGAGCGCCTGGAGTTTCTGGGCGATGCGATTCTGGGGTTTCTGTGCGCGGAGTATTTGTTTCGCGCGTTTCCCACGCTGAGCGAGGGCGAACTGACGGATGCCCGCGCGGCGCTGGTGAAAGCGCCAACGCTGGCGGCTTTTGCGCGCAGCCTCGATCTGGGCAATTATCTGCGCATGGGTCGGGGCGAACGGCGCAGCGGCGGCCACCAGCGCGACCCGCTGCTGGCGGCGGCCTTCGAGGCGCTGCTGGGCGCGCTGTATCTGGATGGCGCGCTGGAGGTTGCCCGCAAATTTGTGCTGCCCCTGCTGGAGCAGGAGGCGCGGCGCGTGATCGGCGCGGGCCGCCTGAAGGATGATAAGTCGCTGCTGCAAGAACTGGCGCAGGCGCATCTGGGGGTGACGCCTGGTTATCGCATTGTGGCCGAAGAAGGGCCTTCGCATCGGCGGCTGTATACGGTTGAGGTGCTGCTGGGCAGCCAGGTGGCGGGGCAGGGGCAGGGGCACAACAAGCAGAGCGCCGAGCAGCAGGCCGCGCGCGTGGCGCTGGAGGCCAGCGGCTGGCTGGATTCCCCCCAAGGGTGAGCGAGCACCCTCCACTTCACTATTTGTGAATTTTCCCTTCTGGAAAAAATTGCCGCGCTTCGATCTCTGATTTGGCACATTGTTTGCTCTAGCAGGAAGAATGCCTGAGTCAGAGGGGTAAGCTCAGGCTAGTCCCGTTGTGCCCAGGTGCAGAGCAAAGTGAGAACGCTTTTTCTGAGATGAGGCTGGCGTAAGCGATTCTTGTTTGCTATACTGGAAACAGGGCCATCTCTCATTCTGGGAAGAAGACCATCTTTTGTAGGGGTACGGTGAGTCTCTGCACCAGCGGTTCGGTAGTCGGCCATCAGATGGGAGAAGTTATCCAATGTTTATGGAACCAAGCCTGCATTCCTCACCACAGCAGCAAATCAACATCTCCGGCAAGCTGATCGCTTCGATCAAAATCTTACAGCTTTCCGCCGAGGAATTGGAACAATCGATTGCGCTGGAGGCGTTGGAAAATCCGGCCTTTGAAATGGAAGAAGTAGGCCAGTGCCAGCGCTGCGGAACGCAGATGAAAGACGGTCTGTGCCCCACCTGCGGCAGCACGGGCAGTCTTGCTCAGGCCGATGGAACGCATGATTGGGATGATTTCAGCGAACCTGGCCTGGCAGGTGGGGACGACGAAGATTTTGATCCGCTGGCTCGCGTGCAAGATGCAGCGTCGCTTGAAGAGGTACTGCTGTGGCAGGTGCAGGCCCTCATCTCGCCGGAAGACCTTCCTATCGCGGAATATTTAATTGGCAGCCTGGATAGCCACGGGTATATTTCGACCACGGTTGAAGAAGTTGCGCGCACGCTGCGGGTGGAGATCGCGCGGGTGCAGCATGTGCTCGCTGTGCTTCAGATGCAGGAGCCGGTGGGTGTCGGCGCGCGCACGTTATCCGAATGTCTCTTTATTCAACTGCGCTGGTTCCGCGAGCAGGGCAAGCCCCAGCCGCTGGCGGAAGAGTTGGTGACTCGCTATTTACACCGCCTGGGCGACCATCGTTTTATGGACATTGCCCGCGAACTGCATGTCCCCAGTTCGCATGTGCGTCAGGCGCTTCACTTTATCCGCACGAACCTCAACCCCTATCCGGCCCACGCCTACGATTCCTCGGCCACGAATTTTTCAGGCGGGCGCGTGCACACAACGCTGGTGCGGCCTGATGTGGTGATTCGCCGGTCGGAGACGGGCTTTGAGGCCGAGGTGGTGGAGAATAAGAAATATTTATTTCGTGTGAACCCGACTTATCGCAAGCTGATCACGGCCCTGGACCCCTCACACAGCAGTGAGGAAGATCGCCAGCATATTCGCCAGTATACTTCGCGCGCGCAGTTTTTTATCGATTGTATTCATCAGCGCTGGGAAACGTTGAAGAAGATTTCGGATGCTCTGGTGGAATATCAATATGCGTTTTTGGAAGAAGGCGTGCGCGCGCTGAGTCCGCTGACACGCGGCGAGTTAGCCAACCATGTGGGCTTGCATGAATCGACGATCAGCCGTGCCACGGCCAACAAGTTTGTCTTGCTGCCGGAAGGGCGCACGATTTCGTTCGATGATTTCTTCGATGGCTCGCTGCGCACGAAAGACGCGCTGCGGGAGTTGATTAACGCGGAAGACCCCCGGCACCCACTGAGCGATGAAGAACTGGCGGCGCTGCTGGCCGAGCGGGGCATGTATGTGGCCCGTCGCACGGTTGCCAAGTATCGGGAGTCGATGCATATTCTGCCGTCGCGGCTGCGCGCCTGACGGCTGGCGGAACGGAGGCGGAACGGACAAGAATCCGCCTCCGCGCTAGAGCATGAAGCGGTAGCCCACGCCCCAGACGGTGACCAGCTTTTCGCTGAGCGGCCCCAGCTTTTTGCGCAGGCGCGTGATCTGGGTATCGACGGTGCGGTCCAGACCGTCGTACTCGTAGCCCCAGATTTGCTCGAGCAGAAATTCGCGGCTGAAGGCTCGCCCAGGATGGGAGGCCAGCAGGACGAGCAGATCGAACTCTTTGGGGGTCACTTCGATTTCCGCGCCCTCGATGGTGACGGTGTGCCGGGCGAGGTCGATAGATAACGGGCCGCGCACGATTGGTTCTGGCGCGGGCAGTGTATTGGTCGCGCCTGCTTCGGCGGCCTGCTGCCCCGGCGTTGGGGCGCGTGTGTCCAGGGCGACGCGGCGCAGGATGGCGCGCACGCGGGCCAGCAGTTCGCGCATGCCAAAGGGCTTGACGACGTAATCGTCTGCGCCAACTTCCAGCCCTAACACGCGGTCTACTTCTTCGGAGCGTGCCGTCAGCATCAGGATGGGCATGAGATGGTTCTGGCGAATCTGACGGCAGACGGCCAGTCCATCCAGGCCGGGAAGCATCCAGTCGAGGATGACCAGATGGGGTGGGTGCAATTCAACCTGCTGCAAGGCGCTCGGTCCATCGAACGCCTGATAGACGGTGTGGCCTTCACCCTCCAGGTGATTGCGAATCAGGTTGCAGAGGTCTTTTTCATCTTCGACGACCAGAATCGTTGCCATCTTGTCATCCTCCCTGTGTTCAATCGCTTCCCAGCACCTGCCCCGTTTTCTGTCGATTGCTAGCGCGCGCTTTGCGGGGCTGCTGGCGTGCGCGCCACGTGCAGCAGCAGGCGGAAGCGGCTGCCTTCGCCCACGGCGCTTTCCGCGCTGATGGTGCCGCCCATGGCGGTGACCAGATCGCGCACGATTGCCAGGCCCAGGCCGAAGCCGCCGGTGGAGCGCGCCCGCGAGGCGTCGGTGCGATAGAAGCGCTCGAAGACGCGCTCCAGGTCTTCGGGCGGGATGCCGATGCCGGTATCGGCAACGACGAGCGCAACCTGCGCGGGGCTGGGCTGTTCAATCGAGATGGAGACGATGCCGCCTGCCGGGGTGTAGGTGATGGCGTTGCGCACCAGATTGAGCAGCACCTGTGTGAGCCGCTGTTGATCAGCCAGGACCAGCGGCAGACCGGGTGGGATGCTGCGGGTCAGCGTGACCTGGCGCTCGCGGCGCGCCAGCGGGGCCATGGTTTGGTAAATCTCTTCGACGATTTCATCGGCGGCGGTGGGTTTGAGGTCCAGGCGCAGTTCGCCCGCTTCGGCGCGCGCCAGCGCGAGCAGGTCATCGACCAGGGCGCTCAGGCGCTCGGTTTCGCGGTGAACGATTTCGAGATAGCCTTGCTGACCCTGGGCGGCTGAGGCGTTGGCAGGCTGCTCTTCGTTTGCCATCATCAGCGATTCGACATGGCCGCGAATGCTGGCAATTGGCGTGCGCAGTTCATGGGAGACGTTGACGATGAGTTCGCGGCGGCTTTGCTCGGAGCGCTCGGCCTTGGCGTGTTCCTGCGCGGCGATGGCGCGGGCCTCGGCCAGTTGCAGGGCGGTGTTACGCATGCCCAGCAGGAGCCGGGCAAGCTGGCCCCAGGCATAGGCGATGGCGTTGAGGACGTGCAGCGAGGCGAACAGGGCTACGATGCCCACCAGCGCCAGGAAGGCGAAGAAGGCCATGGCCCCAGGCTCGATCTGGCCGTTGATCTTGATGAAGAACTCGTAGGAGTTGTAGCCGCCAACGGAGTTGTAGATGGCGGTGTCGATGAGATAGGCGAGCCAGCCGAATATGAGCGCGATGGAGGCAGAGAGCAAGCCGATCACCAGCGCGAAGGAGATGGTGCCAAAGGGAAACTCCAGAAAGAGATAGACCAGGCTGGTCCAGGTGACAGGCGAACGCAGCCGAGCGGTGAACTGCCTGGTCAAGGGCGCGCCGACCAGGCGTGGGTCTTTGATAAATGGGACAGGGATATGGAGCCAGTTGCGGACAAGATAGCGCTCGATGCTGGCGAAACCCTGCCACATGATGATGGTCAACAACAGGATGGGGATGCCGACCCAGACGACGAGAGTGCCGACCCCAACCGATAGCCCGACGACGAGCAGGATGAAGTAGGTGAGGCCCAGCGGAAACGCGCCGAGCAAGTACAGCAAGTTGAGATAGGTTTGTCCCTGGCGGGCCACGCTGAAGAAGCTGTCTCGTTTGACAAGCTGCTGGTTGTTTATTGGATAGTTCATATAGCACCTCTTTTGAGCGCCGCTTGGGCTGCCCTGCCTCTGGTTCTTCTGATAAGCTCTCCCTTTTGCTGTTTTGAGTATAGCGTTGATGTTTGCCAAAAGTGTGTCAGAACCAGCAATGCTCTGTAGCAAAATAGCATCTTTCTGCAAATGATGCTATAGGCCCTCAAAAAGCGGGAGCCGGAGGTTTCCCGCTCTGAAACCTCCGGCTCTTACATATAGCCTCTGTCTAAGGGATGCCAGCCCTCAGACTATTTCGCTGTAGATCAGCGGGCCAGACGAGACGGGGGTGTCGCTCCAGTGATAGGCGCTGAGCAATTCGGCCTGAATCGCCTGCGCCTGTTCTTCGGAGCGCGCGTGTATCTCCAGCAGGGGCTGCCCGGCTTCGACCTCGTCGCCAACTTTGGCAAAGAGCAGCAGGCCGGTGGCGTGGTCGATGGGATCGCCTTTCTTGAAGCGTCCCGCGCCTAGTTTCATGGTTGCTAGCCCGACGCGCTCGGCGTCGATGCCCGCGACGTAGCCCGCGCGTGCGGATGCAAGAGGCATGCGTAGCGGCGCGGCGGGGAGCAAGGCCGAGTCCCTGATCTGGCGCGGGTCGCCGCCCTGCGCCTCGATGACGGCGGCGAGCTTTTCCAGCGCCGCGCCGCTGCTGATGGCCTGATGTACGCTGGCCTCGGCGGCTGCGCGGTCTGCCGCCAGGCCGGTCATGGTCAGCAGTGTGGTTGCCTCGTGATGGCAGAGGGCGGTCACGTCTGCCGGTCCCTTGCCCTGGAGGATGGAGATGGCCTCGGCCAGTTCCAGGGCGTTGCCGATGGCCTGCCCAAGCGGCTGGTCCATGGCCGAAATGACGGCAGCCGTTTGCACTCCGGCGCGATTGCCGATTTCGACCATGGTCTGCGCCAACTTTTCCGCGTCGGGGAGGGTCTTCATAAATGCCCCCGACCCCACTTTGACATCTAGCAGCAGGTGTGACGCGCCAATCGCGAGCTTCTTGCTCATGATGCTGGAGGCGATGAGGGGAATGCTTTCCACGGTGCCGGTGACATCGCGCAGCGCGTACATTTTGCCATCGGCGGGGGCCAGATCGTTGGATTGGCCGGAAAGCACAAGCTGATGGGCGCGCAGGATGGACCAGAATTCCTCTTGCGAAAGGGCCGCGCGGAAGTTGCTGATCGATTCCAGCTTATCGACGGTGCCGCCGGTATGGCCCAGGCCGCGCCCGGTCATCTTGGCGACTGGCAAACCGCAGGCGGCAACCAGCGGCGCGACGGCCAACGTGACCTTGTCGCCAACGCCGCCAGTGCTGTGCTTATCAACCGCTGGCGAGAGCATCTGGCGCACTGCCAGTTGCTCGCCAGAGCGCGCCATTGCCAGGGTGAGGTCGGTGGTTTCCTGAGCATCCATGCCACGCCAGACAATCGCCATGAGCAGCGCCGAGAACTGATAGTCGGGGATGTCGCCCTGGGTGAACCCCTGTACGAGCCATTCGATCTCGGCGGCGCTGAGCGCCTGGCCCTCACGCTTTTTCTTGATAAGCTCTACGGTTTGCATACGACGTTGTCTCTACTACTCCATTGTCTCTGGGCTAGCCCTTGATGCTGACGCCGCCGCCGCGAATCTGCGCCATCCAGACGGGCACGGCCTCCGGCTCCAGGAAGCCGGTCTGCATGAGATTGCGGCTGTTACGCTGGACAAAGGTGCCGCGTCCCGGCGGCAGATCGGCCAGCCTGACGCCCAGGATGCCAGTTTCCTGGGGGTCGCCGCTGAGCACGATGCCAGCGCGCACGGCCTTGACTTGCGCGGCCAGCGGGTCAAACGCCTTGACCACATCGGCGGTGGTGCCAGCCATGATGATGTGCAGATTCAGGTCGCGCGCCTGCCGCACGATGTCCCTCAGTTCGGTGGAGGGGTTCTTTGGCAAAGCCGCCACGAGTTCGAAATCATCGATGGCGAGGACAATGGGCGTCATCGGTGTCTTGGCTGCTGACCCGCCCGCATTCAGGCGCTGGATGCGCTCGGTCAGTTCTTTCTTCAAGCCGTCCAGAATCTCGGTCAGCTTGATCTCGTTTTCGGCGTAGCCCTTCATGTGCGGCAGCGAGCGCAGCCCCCGCAGGGTGCGCCGCAGATCGAGTAGCACCACCTGCACCTCGGCGGGCGAGTAGCGCTGCGCCAGCCCCAGCAGCCAGGTGCGGATGATGGAGGTCTTGCCGCTGCCCGCGCTTCCGGCGATCAAGAAGTGTTGGGTATCGGGGGTGAGTTCGCCCCAGATTGGCCGGAGGTTGAGATCATCCAGGCCCAGCGGGGCGCGCAGTCCCTCGGTCCTGGCGGCCTGCCCGTTCATGGATGCCTGGGTGAGCAGGTCGGGCAGGGAGACATATTCGGGCAGCAGCCCGATGGATTCAGCCGTTGGGCCTTTCCATGCCTGGGCTGCGCGCGCTGAAAGCGCCTCAAGCTGCTGGGCTTGCTCTTCGTCGCCATCGCCCACCACCGGCAAGGCGGTCTGGAACTCTTCCAGCCGACGCCCACGCCGCAGGCCACGCCCCGGCATGTTGGGGTCGAGCGTGCTGGCGTCGTTTTTGCCGAGCAGGAGCAGCGAGTCACCAGGGTCAGCCAGGCGCAGGCCATAGCGCAGTTCGATGTTTCCAGCGAGGTTGCCCGGCAGCGAGTTAGGCCGGTCAGAGGCAATGATGAGATGGATGCCATAGCCGCGACCTTCGCGGGCAAAGACCATCAGATCGTCTAGCTCTTTTTCGTGGACGGCGCGGAACTCGGCAAACTTGTCGATGATGACGACAATGGCGGGCAGCGGCTTTTGCTGTTGGCTGGAGGACGCGGCGCGCGTCTGATAGGCCAGGAAGCTGTCGACGCGCTGCTCGCGGAAGAAGAGCTTGCGTTCTTCGATGACGCCGCGCAGCTTGCGGAAGAGCCGCCGGATGCGCTCCGAGTCGGCGGAATTGAAGACGCCGCCGACATGGGGCATTTTCTCGAAGACCCGCAGCGCCTGACCGCCGAAATCGATCAGATACATGTTGAGGTCGGCGGGCGAGTGCGTCGAGGCCAGGGAAGTGACGATGGTGCGCAGCAGGAAGCTCTTGCCGGAGCCAGCCGAGCCGGACATCAGCATGTGGCCGCCATAGCGCAGCAGGTCGAGCATGAAGACTTCTTGCCGCTGTTCGGCGGGCAGGTCGAGCAGGCCGATGGGCGCGTTCAGCCAGCCGAAGGCCGGTTTGGCCTCCCAGCGCGTGCCATCCAGCGCGGGTTTGCCTGCCAGCTTGAACATATCAGGCAAGGTGAGGTCGCCAGGCAGCGGATCGGGCCAGGGGCGGAAGAGTGCCGCGCCGAGTGATTCTTTGAACGGCTCCATCTGCGTCATCATCACTTGCAGTTCGCTGCGGTCATCAGTGACGACGCCCGCGCCCGCGCGGGCCGACTTGCCGGAGCCGATGTTGTGGATGTGTCCGGCGCGGGTAAGCTCAGCGATTTCCGCCCGTTTCTTGGCTTCTTCTGGCACGGCGGGCCGGTACGTTCCGGCTACGCGGGCCACCTGGAATTGATCGAAGAGTTCCGCGCCGACCTGGAAATAGCCGCGCCCAGGCAGGTTATGCGGCAGCAGCGCGGCGTCCGAGCGGCCCAGCATCTCGCGGCTGTCTTCGATGGAGGCGACGCGCAGGCAGATGCGGAACTTGACGTTGGACCAGATGTTGGCGCTGACCACGCCTGCCGGGCGCTGCGTTGCCAGAATCAGATGTACGCCCAGGCTGCGGCCTTTTTGCACGACGCTGATGAGGCCGCCCATGAAGTCGGGCAGTTCTTTTGCCAGTTCGGCGAATTCGTCGATGACGATGAGCAGGCTAGGCATGGGCGGCAGCGACTTGGGGTCGCGGGCGCGCATGGCCTGATATTGGGCGATGTTGACGGCGTTGGCTTCGTGCAAGATATGCTCGCGCCGTTTCAGTTCGCTCTTGAGGGCAACGAGCGCGCGTTCGGCCAGCCGACCATGCAGGTCGCTGACCATGCCGACGGTGTGAGGAATATTTTCAAAGTCTTTGAAGGCGCTGCCGCCTTTGAAGTCGACGAGCACAAAGTTGAGCAGGTGGGGATGGTGGGTGACGGCCAGCCCGGCAATCAGCGTCTGCAATAGTTCGCTTTTGCCGGAACCGGTGGTTCCGGCCACCAGCCCGTGGGGGCCGTGCGCGGCGTCGGTCAGGTCGAGCAGCAGCGGGCCGCCGCTCTTTTCGCCAATGGGCACGGTCAGGCGGCCAAAGCGCGGCTGCTCGCCCCACCAGGTGCGCGGGTCAAGCTGGTCTGCCGCTTCCAGGTTGAGCAGGTCGAGCAGGCGCACGCTGGTTTTGATGTTGCCTGGACCCTGGGAGCCGCTGACACGGATGGGGGCCAGACTGCGGGCGATGCTTTCGCCGGTGCCACGGTCCACGCGGTCAGGGGTGATCTGGTCTTTGACGCTGCCTTCGGGGCCAGCGACGGAGTACACCATCTGTTCGTAGGAGGGCACTTCCAGAATCGCGCCGCAGTCACCGGGAATATCCTGGCGGCTATCCACCAGAATCATTGCGGAGATATTCAAGCCGCGCCCGTTGCGCAGCACTTCGGAGAGGCCGACGTGATCGCGCACGCGGTTATAATCGTCGACCAGCAGCACGAGGTAGGGCAGCATCGGCTCGCCGTCGCCACTGCCTTCTTTCTCCTCTTCTTTGCGGGCCTCGCGCCTGCTGATTTCTTCGGTCACTTCGTCGAGCAATTCTTCGATCTGGTCGGGCGTGAAGGCGAGCATCTTGTTTTGCGAACCCGGCCTGAAGTGGTTGGTGTGTGGCATCCACTTGAGCCATTCCCATTCGCGGCTCTGCTCATAGGGATAGATGCCCAGGATGCGCACTTCGTCGGGCGAATGGTGAACGGCGAGATGGCAGACCAGCGCCCGCGCAAAGTCGACCACTGGCCCGCGCGCGCCAGTGACGCCGATGGAGCCAATCTGCGGCAGCGGCAGGCTGATGGGGACATCGGGCACGTACTCGAACTCTTTGGCAAGCGCTTCGGCCTCATCCTGAAGCGCGGCGCTTTCGTTGGCTGAAGGCGGCGTGACCTTGACCGTGGATGGCAGGGTGGTTTTGCCCATGCGCAGGTGCAAGAAATCCGCGTCTTCGGGGCGGCGCTCCCAGAGGTGGCTGCGCTCGTCGATGATGCCGCGCAGCTTGCGCACGCTGGGGAAGGAAGCGCGCCGCGCGCGGTGTTGTTCGACGCGCAGCGCCTCTAGCTTGGTGCGCAGCTTCGCCAGAAGCTGGCGGTAGTCTTCTTCTTTGGAAAGGTAGGCTTTGCGCTCGCGCCGCCGCTCAATCCAGATGCTGAGCAACTGCCCTATCGGGTTGAAGACGGCATAGACCCCCATAAACACCAGGAAGACGGGGCTGAAGGTGTTTTGTGGGAAGAATCTGGGAACAATGACCAGAATGGCGAAGGCCAGGACAGACAGGATAAAGATGGGCGTCAGCAGGGCAATCAAATCCAGCTTGCGGCTTTCGCGGCTTTGCTGGGGGGGCTTGGGAATCTCAATTTCTTCATCGGGCAGATGCACGAGGATGCGCGGTGGGCGGTTGAAGGTGATGCCCGCTGCCGGTGCTTCGCTGCCCTGGCCTGGAACGCCCACCGTGCTGGGAAGCTGGGCGGGCGTCTGCACGGGTGCGACGCCGCGCGCTTTGGCCGAGCGCAGGCGCTCATCAGGGGTGGGCACGACCAGCAGCAAGATGCGTCCGGAGGCGATGCCCAGGGAAATGAGCGTCTGGTCGTCGGGCAGGATGTAGCCGTTATCGCGGAGGATGAGGGCGTACGGGAGCGACGTGCCCTGCTGGTCGCGCGCCGGAAGTCCCATGGTGCCGACAAGCTGCGGGACGAGTTGCCCAATGGGCGTATCCCCCGGAAGCTGTAAATCACGAGAGATGCGTTCGTTCCGATCTCTCAAGGTTGCGACGATCATGCGTGTCTGCATAGCGCTGCTGCGAGCGTTTCAGGGCCGATGGATGGGGCGTCCTGACGGCTCGCGTGCCCTCCCTTCGCCGACGTGAAGCGTGGCCGGTACTCTACAATGTGCCCGCCTATTGTTTCACACAAGCGACGAACCGTCAAGGGGCCATTATCACAGTCGGGCTATGATGTAGTTCATAGAAATGAACGGCGCTTGCAGGCATTTTTATGGTTGACAGTGTTACCCAGTGGCATATACTGGCATCGCGTGCTGGTGGGCGCGGTTGATGGGTGCAGCGGGCAGCGGTGGAACTTGCGGGCGATCATGCCGAAAGGAGACTGGAATATGGCAGGCGAAGTGCTGTTGCAATGTCAGACGAGCCGACAGAGGCTGGCGGTGGCAAAGGAGGGGCAGGTGGTCTATGTGCTGGGGCTGGTGCGCCCTGCCGAGGCGTCGCAAGCGCTGCGCTTTCCGTTGAACTTTGCGCTGGTGCTTGACCGCTCGTTTTCTATGCGTGGGGCGAACCTCCAGGCGGTGAAAGCAGGCGTGAGTATGCTGGTGGACGCACTCACGCCCGGCGACTATCTTTCGGTGGTGTCGTTCAAGGGCAAGGCGGACGTGATTGTGCCTGCCCAGCCGGTGCAGGATAAGCAGGCAATCAAGGCAGCGGTGGATGGGATGCGCGCCTGGGGCGGGACGAAGATGTCTGAGGGCTTGCGCGGCGGCTTGCAGGAACTGAGCACATATATGCGCCCGGATGTGGTGAGCCGGATGGTGGTGCTGACCGATGGCCGCACGTCGGGGGACGAGGCGGCCTGCCGCGAGGTGGCCGACCAGGCGCGCGCCTGGGGCGTGGGCATCTATCCGCTGGGGCTGGGGGCGAACTGGGATGAGAGGCTGCTGGATGAGTTGGGGCAGCGCAGCGGCGGTATGCCAGCGGAATTTGTGCAACAACCAACAGATATGTTACGTATCTTTCAAGAGCAGGCTCGATCTGCGGCGGCAGTGGCGGTGCGCAATACGAGCCTGACGCTGCGGATGCCGCCAGGGGTCGCGGCGCGGCGCGCGGTGCGGATGCTGCCGATTGTCGATGATCTGAGCGATGGGGTGCTTGGCTCGATGAAGGTAGAGGTGGCGCTAGGCGATTTGCCGCGCGATGCGACGCAGGCGGTGCTGTTCGAGTTGTTGATTTCACCGCGCACGGCGGGGCACTTTCGCATTGCGCAGGTGGAACTGACATATGATGTGCCGCTGCTGGGTCTGATGAAGCAGAGTGCGCGGCAAGATATGCTGGTGGAGTTTGTGAACGATCCGGCGCAGGCGGGGGCTGTCGATGAGATGGTGATGGCCTATGCGAGCCGAGCCAATGCGTATCGGCTGGTGAACCGGGCGGTGGATGAATACCGACGTACCGGGCGCACGACGGTGCGCATGGCAAATGACGCAGCGGAGATGTTAGATGATCTGACCCGCGCGCAGCTCGACCAGTTGAGGGCAGGCCAGGTTGCTCCTGAGCAGGCGTCGGTGATTATGAAGGGCATCAATACGCGCACCCGTCGCATGACTGCGAGTATCGAGGATGGCGACCCGTTGGAGGACAGCAAGGGCAAGGCCCAACGGCAGTCGAAAAAGCGCGCGCCGTAGCACAGAAAAGAGGGAGCAGATATGTTCTTTGGAGGCAGAGGCGACAACGCCTCGGGGCAGCGAGGCCACGCGCCCGCGCTGCACCTGCATTGCCAGGTGGGACGCCCGCGCATGGCTGTGTCTCCGGCTGGGCAGCTTGCCTATGTGCTGGCGACGGTGCAGGCAACCGATGCCATTCAGGCGGTGCGCTTTCCGCTGAACTTCTGCTTTGTGCTGGACACCTCTGGGTCGATGAACGGCAAGAAAATCGAGGCGGTGCGCGCGGCGGTCAGCATGCTGGTGGAGCAGATGCTGCCGGATGATATGGTATCGGTGGTCTCATTTTCTGGAAACGGCAAGGTGGTTGTTCCGGCGCAGCCGGTCAGGAATAAGCAGGCAATTCAACATCTGGTAGGCGGCCTGCACTCGGGCGGGGGCACGCAGATGGCGCGCGGCATGGCGCTGGGCTTGGAAGAGCTTCAGAAGTTTCATAGCCCGCAGGTGGTGACGCGCATGGTGCTGCTGACGGATGGGAAAACGTCGAACAAGGGCAAGTGCCTGGAACTGGCTGATCGCGCGCGCATTCTGGCGATGCCGATTCACCCCATGGGCGTGGGTTCGGAGTGGAATGAGAAGCTGCTGGATGAGGTAGGGAACAGAAGCCGTGGGCAGCCTGCGGAGTTTATTCGCGCGCCCGCCGACGCACTGGCGGTGTTTCAGCAGCAGTTTCAGAGCGCGGCGGCGGTGGCCGTGCGCAACGCGACGCTGACGCTGGACCTGCCGATGGGCGTGACGCCGCGCCGGGTGATGAAGACGCTGCCGTTGATTAGCGATCTGGGGCAATCGGGTCTTTCGGACCGGCGCGTGCTGGTGCCGCTGGGCGATATCGAGCGCGACATCCCGCAGGCAGTGCTGGTGGAACTGATGGTGATTGCGCAGCGGCCTGGTGGGTTTCGGCTGGCGCACCTGGAAGTGACCTATGATGTGCCGAACCGGGGCTATTTCAATGAAACGGTTTCAACTGACGCCATTGTGGAATATGTGGCCGATGGGGCGCAGGCGCAGGCGGTGAATGCGGATGTGATGAATATCGCCGAGAAGGCGAGCGCGCATCGGCTAGTGACGCGGGCGCTTGATGAATATCGCGAGACGGGGAAAGTGACGACGCGACTGGCCCCCAGCGTGCTGGCGAATCTGGACCCCGAAACGCAGGCGGCGCTGAGCCAGTTGACGGAGGGCCAGGCCAGCGGCTCGACGGCGGAAACGATGGTGAAGGAGATCAGCCAGAAGACGCGCCGCCTGACGCAGCGGCTGGATAGATAGCAGGCTCTTTGCAGGTGAGGAAGCAATCATCTGTGAGGAGTTGTGTATAGCTCAAGACTGCGGACGGAGTCGAGTCCGTATCCACTCTGCCAGATGATGAATGGCGGCCTCTACGCTGTCGGTGTGGTTCACCAGGGCCAGAATGGCTTCGGCAAACTCCAATGGTGCCCGTTCCAGCCTATAGCCATTTAGAGCAAGAAACGTTCTGCCTGCCAGGAGGGCGGTACGCTTGTTTCCGTCGATGAAAGCGTGTGCCAGGGCGATCCCTGACGCTAAAAGTGCTGTCTGATGGGCTAGATCAGCCTCTTTATAGTGTGCCGACATTTGGGGGCGCATGAGCGCGCTTTCCAGCTTTCCCTCGTCTACCAGAAGTGATTGCTGGCCTTCCAAGGCCAGCACGGCCTCGTTGATGCTGTGTACTTCAGCAACAATCAGATAAAACATCTCCGCGCCTCTCATTGTGGAGCTTGAAGGGGTTATTTATCCTTCAGATACTCCAGATCGGGCGCATACTCGGCCATCGCTTGCTCCAGAGCAGCCTTCACTTCAGGCCGCATCGCCGGGCGCAGTTCCATTTTCTGGATTTGCACGTCCACAAGATCACCCTCGTGGATGCCCAACTTTTCAGCTTCCTCTTTGGTGATGCTGACCACCAAGCTATTGCCGGTGCGCCATACTTTCTTTGCCATGACGGAGTCACCCCTTGCCCTTTCTCTAAGGTTTTCTTCTTGTATTACAGTATATACCATATTTACGAAATAGAGATAGCATGTTGCTGTCTTCTCGTCTGCTATTTTTTCTCCACTTTGTTCTAAAAACTCCGTTTTTACCTCCCGGAAAAAGAATGATATGGCGAGCGTGAGCATAGGCAGCAAGCACTTCCAAAGGCTAGCTGTTTGGTTTGACACAACAGGATGTACATGATAAAATTAGAACAAGATTTCTAGTGCTGCCGATGGTATCGGCAGGAGGATGCAGACGATGATAGAACAAGAACACGCCAAGGAATTTAATCCGAACGAGCATCTTTTGCGCATTCAGGGCAAAGAGTATTTGCCGGTGCGCTGGCGGTTGGTGTGGTTTCATCAGGCTACCGGCTCGCGTGCGGGCTATGTGACCGTGGAGATCGAGCATGATCGCCAGAATGGCTTTGCCAAGTTCTTTACGATTGCCTGGGACGGCGCTGAAGAGACCTGGCGCCATGTGAATATTCGCGGCGTGGAGCTTGATGTCTGTGGCCGAGTTGCCACGGGCGAGGGGTCCGAAACACGGGCTGACTTCAACGATTATTACGAAAAGGCGGCAACCAAGGCGCTTGGCCGGGCGCTGGCGGGGCTGTCGTTTGGAACGCAGTTCGCGCCCGAACTGGACGAGAAGCAGCGCATTGTGGATAGCCCGGTGGAGCGCCCGAACCGCGCTTCTGCCGCTGGCGCTGGGCGCGCGGGAGCGAGCGAAGCGGCGCGCACTCCGGCGAAAGGCACTTCGGCGGCGTTTGCCGCGCCAGCCGAGGCGCTGGCCGGTGAGCAGGCCGAGAGCGACAACGAGCAGCCTGCCAATGAGCAGCAGATGCTGAGCATTCGCAAACTCTGCGCGGCGCTGGGGCGCGAAGAACCCGCGCCGAACGTGCTGACCTTTACGGGGGCGGGCGCGCTGATTCGCCAGCTCAGCCGCGAGTATAACAACGCACGGCGCGCCAGCTAGGCACGCCGTTTGGATGAAGACGAAAGGCTATGACGCCTGAGTTGCGCCTGGCGAGCGATGCTCGCTGCTGAAGTGAGGGAAGGCATGCCAGAGAGAAACGCTCATGATCCTGAACTGGAGTGCGCCCAACGGCGCGTGCAGCGGCTGTGGTATGACCTGGCAATGGCTGAGCAGCGCGGCCAACCCGCTCATCTGTTGGAACGCCTGGGTCGTTTGTATATGCGCGCGCTGGAAGACTATATCCGGCTTGCCCAGCGCGTCGAGCAACCGCTGGCCTCGTAGCCACGCGCACAGGTGCGCGGATCAATCTTGACAAGTTTGGACCTGGCCTCCTGAGATGAGGAGGCCAGGTCCGACTGTTTTTATTATGCCTAAGAGGGCAGTTGCCGATTAGAGCTTGCTGACGAATTTGCTGATGGCATTAGCCACGGCGTCGGGCGCTTCTTCCAGCACTAGATGGCCGGTGTTGGGCAGCAGCGCCAGTTGCGAGCCAGGGATGTCGCGGTGCAGTCGCTCGGCATAGCTGGGCGAAAGCACTTCGTCTTTTTCGCCCCAGATGACCAGGACGGGCTTGTTGACCCATTTCATATCGGAGGCGACGGACATGCTGTAGTTGGGCAACTGCTTGCGAATATGCTGGAAGAGGTTTTCTTTGCCGACTTCGCTGGTCCAGGGCGCGAGATAATGCTCTAGCAGATTATGGGTGATAACTTTGGGGTCGGCTGCGCCTGTGGGGAAGGTGGCCTTGAAGTCTGCGGCCAACTGCTCTTCAGTGGTGCGGCGAGGCGCGTCATATTCCTGGCGCTTGAGCATATCGGGCAGCGGCCAGTTGGGGGCAAACGCCTGGGCGTAACAGGTGGTGCTGACCAGGACGATGGCCTTGACGCGCTCGGAAGCCATGCGCGTTGCCAGGACCTGCGCCACACCGCCGCCCACGTCATAGCCCACCAGCACGATGTTCGTGAGGTTGAGCGCGCGCAGGCAGGGAGCCAATACGTCGGCCTGGCCCCAGATGGAAACATCGGCGGGCCAGGGATGGTCGGATTTGCCATAGCTGAGCATGTCGAAGGCGTAGACGGCGCGCTGGTCGGCGAGCGCGGGCATGATGTGCCGCCAGGAGAACGAGTCGCCGGGCAGCCCATGCAGCAGCACGACAGCGCCATCGGTGCCGTGTTCCTGGCCCTGAAGCGCATAGTTGAGGCTGTAGTGGATGGAACGTACTTTGTGGTGATGCGTGGGATGCGTGACTGTGCTGGATGATGCTGTCTGCATCGACACCTGCTCCTCGCGCGGCTGGCCGCGCTCTGTTGTAGTGATGGCCTCTGGTGGAGGCGGTTCAGGCGGCAGGGCGGCTGGCGTTGGCTGTGGCGCCGACTGGTTGGCCGCCGGGGGCCTGGCTGGTGGCGGAGTGGGCGCGGCTGGCTGGGGTTTGGTTCCCTGGCCTGGCTTTGATCCTCCGCTGATGTTTTGTCCGCTTTGCGGTTTTTGTCCGCCGATGATTCGTTGTCTGTCGTGTTGTCCTTTACGGTTTGGTCGTTTGGGTGGCATGCCGGTGCCGGGTCTTTCTATGGGTAGCGCGCCTGTGAGCGCGGTATGGGTGTCAGTCGGTTGGGTGTGACCGCGCCTGGTATGAGCGGCCAATCGTCCCTAGTATAGCGCATCCGGGCTGGATGTGACAAGCGCATAGCAAGCAAGAGGCAAAGGGCTGCATTTGCCGCTGAGGGTTGGGATTGATACAATACTGGGTACGCTTATGCGTGTGATCAATGCTATCCTATGCACTTGTGAAGCAAAGTGGAGTCAAGCAGATGGCGAAGAAGACGACGAAGGCGGCAAAGCCGGAGACAACGAACGACGAATTGACGAAGGATTTAACACTGCTGGGGCGCGAGGTGCGCAAACCGGTGCGCAAGCTGGAGACCTTCCCCAACCAGCACCCTGGCCGACGCTATACGGTGACACTGGTTTGCCCGGAGTTTACCTGTGTATGCCCGATGACCGGGCAGCCGGATTTTGCGACGATTACCATCCAATACATCCCCGATCAGCGCATCGTGGAATCGAAGTCGCTGAAGTTGTATCTGTGGTCTTATCGGGAAGAGGGCGTGTTTCATGAGGCGGTGACCAACCAGATACTTGATGATCTGGTGGCAGCGTTGCAGCCGATCTCGTGCCACGTGAACGGCGCGTTTAGTGTGCGCGGCGGCATCTCGATTACGGTTGACGCAACCTATGAAAAGGCGCAGGCTGGCGCGGCGCACGCCCAGGGATAGAAGATCAGTCGTTCTCTCCCTGGTAGATGCAGCCGGAGGTGCAGGTTTCGTGGACGACGACGCCAGAAAGTTGGGGCAACGTTGGGCGCAACCGCCGCCATATCCAACGGGCCAGGTGCTCGCTGGTCGGATTGGCGAGGCCCTCGATCTCGTTGAGGTAGTTGTGGTCTAACTGGTCGTAGAGGGGCTGGAAGGCGCGTTTGATGTCGGCGAAGTCCATCACCCAGCCCGTCGCCGGGTCCAGAGGGCCGCGCACGTGCAGTTCGATGCGGAACGAGTGCCCATGCAGGCGCGCGCACTTGTGGCCTGGTGGAACGTGCGGCAGGCGGTGGGCAGCCTCGATGGTGAACTCTTTGAAGATTTCCATAGGTGTCTCTCTATCAGGGAATGCCGAGCAGCTTATGCGTTTGCAGGCTGAGTCGCCACTGCGGATGCTCCAGGCAATAGCGCAGAGTGAGTTCGGTGTTTTCCTGGCGACGTGGGCCATCCATTGGTTGCAAGAAGAAGTGCCGGAAGTCCAGATGCTCGAAGCGCTCCGGCTCTGCTCCCTTTTGCGGGAAGACGAGCTTCAGTTCTTGCCCGGACTTGAGGACGAGCGGTGCGCCCGCCTTGGGACTCATGCAAATCCAATCAATGCCGGGCGGCGGCAACTGCGTGCCGTTGGTTTCGATGGCAATCTCAAAGCCCTGGGCGTGCAATGCCCAGACCAAAGGTTCGTCAAGCTGGAGCAGCGGCTCGCCCCCGGTGCAGACGACGAAGCGTTGCGCCTGTGGTGAGGCGTTCGCGGGCCATTTGGCGGCGACGGCTTCGGCCAGCGCTTGCGACGAGGCAAACTTGCCGCCACCGGGGCCGTTGGTGCTGACGAAGTCGGTATCGCAAAAGGTGCAGATGGCGCTGGCACGGTCTTCTTCGCGCCCGGACCAGAGGTTGCACCCGGCGAAACGGCAAAAGACGGCAGGACGCCCGGTGTTCGCGCCTTCACCTTGCAGGGTGTAGAAAATCTCTTTGACGGCGTAACTCATACCGATGAAGGCTCCTCAGCCTGATAGGCAACCGGGTCTTTTCCGCCGTTTTCGGCAAAGCCTTTGAGGCGCAGCAGGCAGGCGTCGCATTTGCCGCAGGCTTCGCCGCTGGGCGAAGGGTCATAACACGAGAGTGTGATGGAATAGTCGACGCCGAGCGACAGCCCACGCTGGATGATCTGCGCCTTGGTTAGTTCGATCAGCGGGGTGTGGATTTTCAGGCGCTGGCGGCCCTCAACCCCAGCCTTGGTTGCCAGGTTTGCCATCTGTTCATAGGCGGCGATGTATTCGGGTCGGCAGTCGGGGTAGCCGCTGTAATCGAGGGCGTTGACGCCGATAAAGATGTCGTTGGCTTCCAGGACTTCAGCCCAGGCCAGCGCGAACGAGAGAAAGATGGTGTTGCGCGCGGGCACGTAGGTGACGGGGATGCCGTGGCCCATCTCCGCGAGGTCGCGACCCTTGGGGACGGCAATATCGCTGGTGAGCGCGGAGCCGCCGAAGAGGCGCAGGTCGATGTCGACGATAATATGCTGCTCCACGCCCAGGCGCGCGGCGACACGTTGCGCCGCC
Source organism: Ktedonobacterales bacterium (assembly GCA_035307385.1). Taxonomy (GTDB): domain Bacteria; phylum Chloroflexota; class Ktedonobacteria; order Ktedonobacterales; family DATBGS01; genus DATBHW01. Next base: position 33,866 of record DATGID010000064.1, read on the forward strand.
TCGATCTCCAGTTCGTGGCGCTGCCCATAGCGGAAGGTGAGCGCGTGGGGCGCGAAGCCTTCTTGTTTGGCGATGGCAAGCGTGGTAGTGGAATCAAGCCCACCGCTCAGTAAGACAATGGCTTTTGGTGGTGTATCGCTCATGCTGGTCCTCGCTGTTCCGAGCCGCTCTGACTTATTATCTCATAATTGTGGTCAAATCTGATAATCGTCTTCTGCCGCAGGTGTCCCTGGCGCTTTGGGGGCGTCGGCAGAAGCCTCTTCGTCGTCATCCCCAAGGAGCAGTTGAGCAAACGAAGTGTACGCTGGTTTGATCCAGGCATCATCAGATATCTGGTCATTGAGACCATCCTGGCTCGTTCCTGCCGGGTCTTCGGGCAGGTCGGTGATCGGTCTGCGCGTGCCAAGCTGCTGGGCAAGATCGCGCTCGTGGCCCTGCCATTGCTCGATGAGCGCGGCGGCCATTTCGACGACTTTTTCAAAATGACGCCGCTGTTCGGGCAGCAAGATGGGCGGGTGAGGGGTGGAACGGATGCGATGGATGACATAGGCCAGCGCCCAGGACGTGGCGCTGTGTTCGTTCCATTCCTCTTCGACGGCGCTGTTCCACTGCTGCTCGGCTGCCAGCGTTGGTTCGGCTTCCGATATAGGCTGGGCAATTTGGTTGTCGGATTCAGCAGGCATGATCAGATCATTGGTGTGTTCAGACGCTTGATCCGTTTTTTGCATTGATGTGGGCCACATGCTGATCTCAGACAAAGGCGTTTCCTCGAGTTATCTGAAAGGGCACTTGCGACGTATTGCGTCCCCTCATTATACGGCTGAAGCGTAAATTCAGTCAAGTTGCCGCTGAAGCGGCTGATGGGCTGAAGGACATGCTGCTTGCACCAGGCGAGCAGCACATTCGGTAGTCTGAAGAGGTGCAAAAAGCGTCAGCAAAAAGCTTCAACAGGCTCTTGTATCCGCTTGACATCCCTGCTACACTGCGAAGCACAGACAGACTCGTCTCTACTTATTCCCCATGTCCACCTCGTTCTGCCGGTGGCAGGCATCTTCTTCCTGAGTGGCTAGAGGAGTGTTCAACATATGTACTCTAATTCTGGACCATCTGGTCGTTCCATACATCCCGATAATTCGTATAGCCATAAGCCGGGCGCGCAGTTGAGTATGAGCGCCAATGGAGGCAGCGGCTCGGGGCGGCGCTCGGGCGAGTCGACGCGGAATCCGCTGGGCCAGCTTATCGAGCATCGCTTCGCCGAAGCCAGTTCGCCGTGCCGCTCGTATTCCGAGTTGGAGCGCCGGTCGGGCGTGTCGCGCGAGGCGCTGAGCCGCTATATCACCTCGCGCACTGATCGCCGCCGCTCGCCAACTGTCGAGACGCTTTCGGCCATTGCTGGCGCGCTGGATATGAATATCGAGGTGCTCTGCCGGGCAGCGGCTATGCGTGGTCCTGCGCGTCTGGATATGCAGGCGTTGGCAATCAGCCGCAGCGAGCAGTCTGCTCCCCTGCTGGGCCAGTTGACTGACGAGCAGTTTCACGCGCTGCTGGCTTTTCTGCGTCAGATGCTCGAAAGCCCCAGGCGCTAAGGACCTGTGCTGTTAGCAGCCACCAGCACGGGCTAGTAGCCGTCGTGACTGCTGTTCTGCTTCTGGCGCACGGTGCGCAGCCCGCCTTGTTCACGATAGAACATGAGTTGGATGCCGCGAATGAGTATCCAGCAGAAGACAGGATAGACGATCAACGCCAGCAGGGTAGTGAGTTCCGCTTCGCCGCCCCCAATTCTCGGATTACCGACCAGCGAATCAAACGGGGCTGCGAGCGGGTCAGTGATGCCGAATAGGAAGACCCCAAACGGGCTGTTTGGGTTAGCGCCCACCAGTTTCAGGAAAAAGCGCAGGGCCAGCACGATTTCGATGACGATGAAGACGTAGCGAATCGTCGTGCTGATGCGCCGCATGCGTTGGGCTGCTGATTCTGGCGCGTCAACTTCGGTGCTGTAGACGGTTTCGACTTCGGTGGTGTCGCTGTTTTCTACGGTTTCTGGTGTTTCAGTGGCATGGCCCGGCCCTGGTTTCATGGGCAAGGGTGGGGTGTCGTCGGAGGTGGGCTGAATCGTTGATTGGACGGGCATCAGACCATGCCCACCGGCTAACCCCTGCTGGGGCTGCACCAAGGGGATGGTTGGCAACTCTGATGGATCGGCAGGCGCCTGGTTTTGATCTGGCGCTGGCTGCATGGGAGGTCTCCTCTCTCTTGTGGCCCAAGCGCTCTGCCTTGAAGGACGTGCAATTTTTATTCCAGCGCCAGATCAGATTGTGGATTATTTCGGCTGTGCCGTTTCTCCCACCGGCTCAGCCGCCTCTTTCTCATCGCTTTTGGTGGCCTCGGACTTGCTCCCTTCGCCGCGCTGCGCGCGCTGCATTTCCCAGCGCCGCCGCTGGCGTCGTCGCCAGTTGACACGCATGCGCGAGGCCAGGGTGATCGGCCAGTAGAGCAGCGGGCGATAGACGTAATCGTGGGTTGCCAGGCTCAGGCGCGAGAAGCCGCCAAAGCCGCGCTTGTACTCGTAGACGTTCCACATCTCTTCGCCTGGCTCCAGGATTTCGGGGATGCCGCGAAAATCATACATGGTGCAGCCCTGCTCTTTGGCCCACAGGAATGTTTTCCAGTGCAGCAGATAGCCCGGCTTGAGGTTGCGATGCTCTGTGGAGGTGGCTCCAAACATGTCCCAGCACCAGTCGCCGTAGCGAATGAGGAGATGCCCGACCAGCGTCTCATCCTGAAGACCGGCCAGGAAGAGGCAGGCATCATCGCCAAAGAGTTCGAGGATGTCGGTGTAGTGCTTGAGCGGCAAGATGGTGAAATCGTCGCGCTGGCTGGTCTGCTGATAGATGCGATAGAAGGCTTGCATATCTTCGGGGGTGCTGGCGAGACGCACGTCGATGCCGCCGCGCTCGGCGACTTTGATGTTATAGCGCCAGTTGCGTTTCATATCGGCCAGGAGCTTTTTTTCGGGAGGGCTGATGTCCAGCAGCCAGCTTCGGCGCACGTGGGTAGGGATGGGGTTGGGTTGGAAGCCGAGCTTTTTCAACATGTCGCTCCAACCCGGCGTGCCTTCTTCGACGTTGGGTTCGATTTTGAGCATGGCGGCGTGTCCGCGGCGCGCGATGCGATGGAGTTCACTGATGATAACAGGCAGAGCAGGCGAGGTGGGGTCATCGACGACGGGGCCACGCGGGATATAGAGCCAGGGCGCGCCCACATAGGGCATGGTGGCAAACTGGATGAGCGCGGCGGCCACCAGTTGCTCCCCGTCCAGGACGCCGACGCGCATGATGCGCCGTCCGTCGCGCTTCATGAGTTCGCCCCATTGATAGGATTGCATCAGATGGCCGGTCTTTGCGCTGGACACGAAGCCGTCCCACTGCACGCGATCAGTAATCTCGCATACTTCCATTCAACATTACTCTTTTCTGCATTATTTTTCTGGCAGGTGATTTTTTATTCCGGTCTGGCGATCAGGACATCTTCCCCTTCGACCTTGACCTCATAGGTGGCTGCGTCTTCGCGCGGCGGGTGCTGAAGCACTTTGCCGGTGCGAATATCGAACTGGCCGAAGTGAACCGGGCAGGTGACGACGTAGCCCTCCAACTCGCCATCGCTGAGCGCGCCGCCAACGTGGGTGCATTCGTCGGCAATGGCATAGAAGGAGCCATCGACGTTTGCCAGGCAGATGAGTTCCCCATCCACTTCGACGAGTGTCATCTGGCCGGGAGCTAGGTCGCTGACCGAAGCAACTTTGACATATTCAGACATAACAATGTATCTCCTTATCGGGAAAGAGATGGTATATGGTTTTGATGTGCTGGGTTGCGCCACATTCTGATGGATTATAGCATGATGCCCGCCTTGCCCGCAGCGAAGCAGCCAGGGATGATGCTGTGTGACCCTGGTACAATAGAGAATAATCTCAGGAGCATGAGCGATGCCTGATACGTGCTGAAATGGAATCGGTTGGAGGATTTGTTCATGGTGTTAGATCGAGATGAGGCGTTTCGTCTTTTTAGCGAATGGAACCAGAACGATGGACTGGTCAAGCATGGCCTGGCGGTTGAGGCGGCGGTGCGCGCTTATGCCCGCAAGTTTGGCGAGGATGAGAACAAGTGGGGTATTGCTGGTCTGCTGCACGATATTGATTATGAGCGTCACCCCAGCATCGAGGAACACGGCAAGGTTGGGGCTGATCTGCTGCGCCAGCATGGCTATCCCGAAGATGTGGTTCACGCGGTGCAGGCGCATAACGACTATCACGGGCTGGCGCGCGACGATTTGCTCTCGAAGACGGTTTTTGCCTGCGACGAACTGACGGGACTGATTACGGCGACGGCATTGGTGCGGCCCAACAAGAGTATTCTTGGGCTGGAGGCGAGTTCGGTCAAGAAGAAGATGAAGGACAAAGCCTTTGCGCGCGGGGTGAACCGCGAGGAGATTGTGAAGGGCGCAGAAGAGTTGGGTGTGGACCTGACCGAGCATATTACTTTTGTGATTCACGCGATGGAGGCCGAGGCCGACGCGCTGGGCCTGCGCGGGATTGACGTGGCACAGTAGGAGGCAATACGGCCTGAACAGGTTTGCCTGTAGCGCCGCCGTCCCTGGCGGCGCTACAGGCAAATTAGCCCATTGGGGGCTGAAGTTTATGGGCGCTGATCGGTGATGTACCAGCGGAAGAGTAATGCCTGGACGCGCTCCGGGCGGTTATCATAGAGCGCGAAGAGCGCCTGGCGCAGCGGGTCGGGCTGGCGCGTGGCCTGCATGGCAAAGCGCTTGCGGCGCTCGCGTTCGTCGGCGGGAGGGTTGGCCTGGTCGTCGGCCAGTGCCAGAAACTCGGCGTGCAATTGCTTCGCTGCTGCCAGGGTGGCTTCGCTGCGGGCAAGCTGCTGCTGATAGGTGCGGAAGTAGCCTTTGGCGACCTGGCAGAGTTCATAGTCATAGCCCAGCTCCAGCAGTCCGGCCTCTAGCTCTGCTTCGGTGGTGACTTCAGCGCCGCGCGCATATTCGACGATGAGCGCGTAGCTCATGTTGGCGCGCATGGCGTGCAGAGCCAGGTAGCGCGCGCTTTTGAGTTTGATGAGCAGTTGCCCACGCTGGAGCCTGACGACCACGCCTTCGCGGTCGCTCCAGTCGCGCACCGCTGCAAACAGCGCCTTGAGGTCGCGGGGCAGTTCCACCAGGGGCACGCATTGCAGCCCGTGCTCGCTGGCAAACGTTTGAAGCTGCTCAACGGGCATGAGATGAGCGTCGGCGTGGCGCACGGCCCCCAGAAACCAGAGATCATCTTGCTCGTAGGCGATGACGATGAGGTTGGCTGGCCCGACGTATTCAAACAGCAGCGACCCTTCCGGCATCAGCGTGGGGTCCAGCAGGGCAGGATAGCGGGCTGCGGCAATGGCGTGCGCCAGGGGACCGAAGTCGCCGCCGTCCCAGGTTCCGCGCGTGCGAAAGATGACGCGGCCATCAGGCAAGACGCTGCGAATGATGAGCGTGCCGTCGAGCTTTTCAGTGAAGAAAACTTCTTCGCCGCTGCCCAGGGCGGCTTCGAGTTTGGCGTCGTTGGTGGGTCGCTCGCCGGTATTGAAGAACTTGGGCCAACCGCTGGAGACCACCAGCCCGCGTCGGTCCACGACGACGGAGCGCAGGGGCAGTTCATCTTCGGACCAGTCCCATTTGTTGTGTTTGGGATGAATGAAAGTATAGTCATTCATCTCTTCGATGATGAAGCTTTTGCGGTCCACCAGGCTGCGCTCCAGGCGGCGCGTGCCGTCCTGGTGGCCCCATAGGTGCGATGCCTCGTCAGCCATCGGCTGCTCCTCTCAAGAAAACGTCCATCGTTCACCAGATGCCTTTCATGATGCCGCCGTCAACCGGAATGCTGGCGCCGGTGATGTAGGCGGCCTGGCGCGAGGCGAGGAAGGCCACCAGCGCGGCCAGTTCTTCTGGTTCGCCGAGCCGCCCCAGCGGGATGTTCTTTTCGACGCGCTTGATGGCTTCTTCGACGCTGATGCCAAGCTGCTGGGCGGTGCGCTCGCGCAGGGAACGCTGGCGATCCGTCAGGATGCTGCCGGTGATGATGTTGTTGACGGTGATGTGATCTGGCCCCAACTCTTGCGAGAGCGTTTTTGCCAGGCCGATCACGCCAGGGCGGATGCTGTTGGAGAGGGTCAGCCCCTCAATTGGCTCGCGCACCGAGGTCGAGACGAGGTTGATGATGCGTCCGCCGCCTTGCTTGCGCAGATGAGGAAGCGCGGTGTTGACGAGCCGGACGACGCTCATCAGGTTGAGGTGAAACGCCTGCTCCCACTGCTCTTCGGTGGCGGTGGCAAAGGTGCCGGGCGTGGGACCGCCCGCGTTGCAGACAAGGATGTCGAGTCGGCCAAACTCGCTGGCGGCTCGGTCAACGACCTGGCGGATGTCGTCCGGTTTGGTGACATCGGCCTGGATGGCGATGGCCTGCGCGCCCTTCGCGCGCGCGGCGGCGGCGGTTTCGTTGAGCGCGTCGAGGTCGCGGGCAAAGACGGCGACGTTGACGCCCTCCGCTGCCAGGGCGATGGCGCAGGCGCGGCCCAGTCCTTTACTAGCGGCGGCGACGATGGCGCTCTGTCCCTTGATGCCGAAATCCATAGAGACGCTCCTCCTATCAATGTAATCTCCATCTAATCATCTCTCTGATTGTATCCTTGCCGCTGAGAAATATCTACTGCTGGCGCGCGGAGTGATGCCCAGATGGGATATAAAGGGTGATTCATTGACGCTGTGCTGCTGGTTTTGCTATGCTGACGGCGTGATGATGGCAGAGGAGCGGCGGGAACACACTACAATGGATGGATTACAATGCCTCGGAAACGTGGACGGAAACGACGGATGGCTGATGAGCGAGAGCAGCGTCACTGGATTGGCTGGGGACGCTCGCCCCGCCCGCTGCTGCTGGCCGGTCTGGCGCTGGCGACGATTGCGGCCAGCCTGGGGCTTTCGTGGTTGTTGCAGGGGGTGAAGTCGGCGGCTGATCTGAACGGGCCGCATCAGCAGTGGCATGGGGTGGTGGTGCAGCATCAAGAGGGCAATCTGCTCTTTACCGGCGTGGTGATGCAGTACGCGCTGGTCGTCGGGTTTATCGATACGCATAACCCTTCCGCGACGTTCACGGTGCAGGTGGATGCCGCGATCTATCATGCTGTTCCCGATGGCAAGCTGATTACGCTGGACCTTGGCCCGCAGACGGGGCATGTCTACGCGCTGGCAACTTCGAGCGATGGCGTCACCTGGAGTCATCAAGACCTGGACTCTGGCGGCGCGCAGCTACGCCTGCTGTGCTGGCTGCTGCTAAGCTCCGGCGGTGTGCTGACGCTGCTGGGGCTGGTGGGTCTGGTGCTGCTGGTGTTGGGCGCAGCCGATTTGCTGGGCGGGACCGATCTGGTGACAGGGGTGGTCGTCGATGTGGAAGAGGGCAGCTTCTGGCACATGCCGTATGTGGTGGTTGATCGCGGGGCTGGCCCGCTGAAGCTATTGGCGCTGCGGCAGTCGATGTATGAGAAAGTTTGCGAGGATGGCGGGCGCAGCCAGATGACCTTCATTGTTTCGCGGCTGCTGCTTCATGTGCGCCGCGCCAAGCGACATCGCTCAGGCGAGAAGAGGGCTGGGAGGCGGGCGCAGGAACAACCCCAGGAAACGCTGGCGGAGCTGGCAGACAGCCGCGACTGGTACGGCCCAGGGCAATCCCAGCAATTTTATCGATAGGGGGCAGATGGGCTATTCGCCCCAGATGAGTTCGACGCCGCCAAAGCGCACGGTATCTCCGGGCTGCACGCCAGCTTCTTCCAGCGCTTTGGTGACGCCGAGGCGCTGGAGGGTATGTTCCAGGCGCGCCATACCTTCGTCGCTCTCCTGATCGGTCATGACGACCATGCGCTCGACACGCTTGCCGCGCACCACATAGATGCCCTGCTCGTGGCTGATGCTGAAGGCATCCTCGGGTTCGGGGCGCAGAACCGGCCCGGCAGGTATGGGCGAGCGCTCGGCTTCGACGCGAGCTTCGGCCTGCAATTCGCGCAGGCGGTTGGCGGTGAAGTAGAGCAGTTCGTTGACGCCCTGGCGCGTGACGGCAGAGATGGCGAAGACCGGCAGACCGGCCTCTTCGGCGCGCTGTCTGACGGCTTCCCAGCGTTCCTGGGCTTCGGGTACGTCGAACTTGTTGAAGACGACGATTTGGGGACGTGTTGCCAGGGCCTCGCTGTATTCGCCCAGTTCGCGGTTGATGGCCTGGAAACCTTCCCAGGGGTCGTGCTCCAACGACGCGCCATCCAGCAGGTGCAGCAGCAGGCGCGTGCGCTCGACGTGGCGCAGGAACTCGTGCCCCAGCCCCGCGCCCTGGGCCGCGCCTTCGATCAAGCCGGGGATGTCGGCCAGGACAAAGCTGAAATCGTCGCGTGAGCCAGGCTCGCCGATGGCGACCACGCCGAGGTTGGGCACCAGGGTGGTAAAGGGATAGTCGGCGATCTTGGGGCGCGCGGCGCTGACGACGGAAAGCAGGGTGGATTTTCCGGCGTTTGGGAAGCCGACCAGCCCGACATCGGCAATCAGCTTGAGTTCGAGGGTCAGCCAGCGTTCTTCGCCTGGCTCGCCTTTTTGGGCCTCGCGCGGCACCTGATTGGTGGAGGTGGCGAAGTGGACGTTGCCCAGGCCGCCGCGCCCGCCGCGCGCGACCATGACGCGCTGGTCGGGGTCGACCATATCGGCTAGCAGTTCTTCGCTGTCGGCAGTGCGCACGACAGTGCCCGCAGGTACGCGCAAGACAATGTCGTCGCCCTTGGCACCGTGCGAGCGCTGCTTGAAGCCGTTGCCCCCGTTTCCGGCGCGGTGATGCTGGCGGTAGTGGTAGTCGACGAGGGTGTTGAGGCCAGGGTCGATTTCGAGGTAGACGCTGCCGCCGCGCCCGCCGTCGCCGCCATCGGGTCCGCCATAGGGGACATATTTTTCGCGCCGGAAATGGACCGAGCCGCTGCCGCCATCACCGGCTTTTACGAAGATTTTTGCGCGGTCATAGAATTGCATACTTTCAGTACCCTCAAGCGGGTCGTCATGTGGTGATGCTCATGCCGCGCCAGCCTTGGATATGTTACCAGCAAATGTCAAAGGATTGTGCAGTAGGGTGGGCCCAGCAGGATTTGAACCTGCGACCAACCGGTTATGAGCCGGCTGCTCTAACCGCTGAGCTATAGGCCCGCGGAGTGGGGACTAATCCCCTCGGTTGCGCCGATAGCGCATTTTCAGTTGCAGTATCTTCCACTGCGTGACCAGAAAGCGGAACGGGCGTGGAAGCGAGCGTTTGGGAGGGGCGGAGTCCCCATACCAGGAACGATTAGAAAAAGGGCGGCGACTTTCCCTCCAGGGGGCGATAATGCCCATAATCACACAGATCAGCGCGAGCACCGCCAGGAACCCGGTCAATAAATTGGGGGCATCGGTATAGGCGATACCGGCAGCGACTAAGCCGAGCAGGATTCCGACCAGAAAGCACCACTCCGATGTGGTGAAGCTGAGGTGAAGCGTGGGCCGTGGAGGTCTGGGCCGAATCATCGGTTCCGGTTTGCGGGTTTGCCCACGCATACGCATGTTCAGCCGCTCGCGGAACGTTGGCTTTGGCTCAGAGCCTTCCATGTTCCGCAGGATTTCCTCGATCTCCCGCTGGTATCTGTTAGACATGACCGGCACCCCCTGCTTTACCGGAAGAGCAGGAATTCTCGCTACGCGAAGCGCCTCTGCTGTGTTTGCAATCATTATACCTTACTTCACGGTCCTGCACAAGCATGCTCAAGGTGTCTCCTGGTCGACCTGCGCTGCCATCCTGCGCGTTTTCAACGGGTGTCCCGTTGAGGTGCAGAGTGTCGCTCATTGGGCGGTAGCTGCAACCAGCAATGGACAGATAATGCTTGCGTTGGAGAAGGAGGTGAAGCAACGAGCGCTTTCTACACCTCGTTTCGCGCAAGAATAATGCCAACATGCGACCAGCTCAACACCCATGGTCCGTCCTTCTGTATGCGTACATACGCTTTTCGTCCGTGTTGGCGCCAGCGAAGCTGACGCCTGATATTAGGATAGCCAGTTTCAGCCGAAAATGCAAGACGGAGCAGCGGGGCTTTTTCAGGCGGTGAGTTGCAACAGCAGCCAATGATTGAGGAAGAAGAGGCCCACCAGTTCGCCCACCGCGAGCAAGAACGCGAGGGAGACGAACGGGAAAAGCTGGCGATAGGTATAGAGTAAACAGGCTTTGCCTGAGACGGCTACGACGATGGTCAAATTGATGAGGCCGAGCGCGATGACGACGCCAAGCGAACTGAGGATTGCCACCGGATAGAGAAAGATGGCTGCCTGTGTGCCCACGGCGAGGAAGGCCAGCGCCAGAATGGGCAGGAGCCGCAGCAACTGCCACCAGGAGTCGATGCTGCGCTGGTCGCCCATGTGTTTCCAGAGGACGCTGTTGGTGACAGGCAGCAAGAAACCGGCCATGGATGCGCCGGTCAGCAGGCCGGTAGTCAGGCGAATCAGATTGTGCGGCTGATAGAGATGAGGCAGGTGCAGGTCAAGGAAGAGCGAATTGAAACCATCAATTGCCAGCGCCAGGATGCACAGGCCCATGACGAGCGCCATCGGCCAGCGCGGAAATTGGGCGGCGCGCCCACGCCCGGTCACAAACAGGATGAAAAAGGAAATGGTATAGCCGAGATAAATGCCTGTGTTGCGCGAGCAGAGCGGAAGACGCTGGCCGCCCGGATAGAACGAATGGGTAGGAAGCTGGGCGCAGATGCCGCCGTCCAGGGCGCGCAGGCGGTCAAGCAGAGTCGCGCCGGGCCAGAAGACCATGACGGCGGCCAGGATGACCAGCGCGCTGGCCGAGGCGATGATGAGCCAGGTTGGCGGGCCGGACGGAGGGGTTTCCTCGATGGTTGACTCGGCTTCCATTTCTCTGGCTTCGAGTGAGGGTACTGTCATAGCGCTTCCACCTTTGCTCCAGATTCCCGGTTGGCATGAAATTTCTGATATTTTTTTGAACCGGTGTAATTCTTCCTAATCAAGTATACCAAACGGAGTAACTCCAGCGCTGCTCTATGGCCTATCCGTTGTTGGGAAGAAAGTTGAAGTATTGGGGCAGATAGTTGATGAGGCCCAGGAACATGGCGACACCGACCAGGATGAGCAATACGCCTGTGGCGATCTCGATCTTGCCCAGGTGCGGCTTGAGGCGTTTGAGCCAGCCAGAGACGACGTTGGCGGCCAGGCCCATTGCCAGGAAGGGCACGCCCAGGCCCAGAGAATAGACGGCCAGGAGCGCGATGCCGCTTTGGAGGGTCTGGCTGGCACTTGCCAGAATGAGGATGGCGCTCAAGATGACGCCGACGCAGGGTGTCCAGCCAATGGAGAAGATGACGCCCATGCCAAAGGAGGCCGGGAAGCTGGGCCGACTGATGCGATAGTGGAAGCGCGCCTCGCGATAGAGGAACGGCAGCCGCCACAGGCCAGAAAAGTGGATGCCCAGGATGACAAGGACGATGCCGCCGATGTGGCGCAGCAGAATCTGATTATCTTTGAGGAAATGGCCGATGACGCTGGCGGTTGCCCCAAGCGCGATGAAGGCCAGCGAGAAGCCCAGGACAAAACAAAGGGCATGCAGGAAGGTGTAGAGGCGCATCGAGAAGGTGCGCTGCTCGGTGGATTGGATGACGCTCGGCCCTACAAGCTGCGCCAGATAGATGGGCACCAGCGGCAGGACGCACGGCGAAAGAAAGGAAGCCAGTCCCGCGCTGAAGGCGATGGCAAAGGTAATTGACGTGTTCATGGTTGGCTCTGCCTATGAGTGATGTTCCTCACCCTTGAGTCCCAGTATGCCTTTTCTGAAAGCTTCACTCCCTGGTGGTCTGGGCCAGAATCTCTGGAATGCGCCGCTCCAGGCGCGGCGCGATGAAGCGCGTTGCGCCCTGATGGATGAGCAGCCCGTACAGCAGCGAGAGCGGCAGGGTGAATGCCAGCGTGCTCGTCGCCTGCAAGAAGATTGGCCCGGCAATTCCGGCAATGACCGGCGAGAGCACCACCAGCGTGACGCCCAGCGAGAACAGCCCCATCAGCGAGCGCAAGCAGCCAGATTCTGGTGAGCCGCTGGCTGATGTCCCCATTTTAAGCTGCGCGACGCGAAATGGCAACAGCACCGATAGGATATTACCGCAGCCCAACATGACGGCGATGGCGGCGATGCCCACCACGATGGCGGGAATGTAATAGGCCCAGCTATTGGAAATGAAGGCAAAGGCGGCGGCGATGAGCAACTGTTCGCCAAAGGCCACGCTTGCTACTGCCAGATTCTTCCCCCACAAAATATACTGCGGGCGCACGGGAAAAAGAAAGAGGGTGGTCAGCGCCTGGCGCTCCAGGCCGAAGGTGTTGAGCGAGAAGTTCATCGCCATGAAGACCGGGGCCACGCACGAAAACAGCACCGTCCAGGGGGGCCCGTTGGCCTCATTGGGTTGTATGCCCAGGGCGGGTCCGACAAAGAGGACGATCAAGATGAAGAAGGAACTCAGCATGCTGGCCTTCATCTGAGGGTCGCGCCAGAAATAGCGCAAGTCCTTGACGACGATGGCGCGCACCGGCGAAGGCAGGATGTCTCTGGCGCGCTGCGCGAGTGAGGGTGCGGCGACTGCGGGCGCAGCCGAATCGGCCAGCGGCGTATCGCTGAGCGCTGAGGTGATGCGCGCGCCTTGCGATGCTGAAACCAGCGCGGCTGTCTGGGGTGTGGCGCTGGCGCGCCCGTTCTGGCCGGATGCGCTGGCCCGTGAGCGCTGACGACCGGTGCTGACGCTGCCTGATTCGGCCAGCGTCAGCCCGCGCTCCAGCAGGACCATCCAGGCCCAGAGGATGGGGATGGCGGAGACCAGGCTGAGCGCCAGCCAGCCCACGGAGGCCAGCCAGTCGCTCTGGCTGGCCTGAACGATGGCCCAGCCCGCCATGCCGGGCGGCGTGAAGCGCAAGTATTGCGCGAGATGGAGGATGGCAAGGTCGCTGGCGTCGAACTTCGTGAAGTTGCGCACGATCAACTGCTGCCCAATCGAGCAGGCCGAGCCAAAGAGCGCGAAGACGATGATGCTGAGGTCGCGGTAGCGGCGGCTGCGCAGCAGGCCCATGAAGGTTGCCAGTACCAGTTGGCTTAGCCCGATAATATGGACATAGGCGACGAGCAGAGCGGGGATGATGATCAGGAGGGTGAGCGGGGCGCGGCTCCAGCCCAGCAAGATCGCGCCAAACAGGGAGGCAATGCCCAGGGTGGGAATATCCAGCAAGGTGGCGAGGAGCAGACTGATCATGCGCTCCAGGCGGGTGAGCGGGTAGAGCGTGAGCTTGGTCACGTCCAGCCCTTCGTTGACGCTGAATTCAATGAGCGGCAGCAGCGACCAGAAGAGATAGAGGCCGACCAGCACCAGCATCAGCAGTTCGATGGCTTCCTGCTGGGGCAGGGCGATATAGCCGAAAAAGGTGCCGAGGGCGATGCCGCCCAGCAGCGGGACCGCAATCAGCAGGAGCAAGACGCCCCCGACGATGCGCCGCCAGTCGCGGGTATAGCCGCGCAGCAGCAGTTTGGCGCGCAGCCAGCAGAGCCAGTAGACGTTCGACCAGTTGATGAGGCGCTGACGGCCAAAGAGCGGTGCTTTGGTGCGGCGCGGTGCGGAGGCTACTCCAGCCAACTGAGGTTTCCTCCTTCTTGCCGCGCGCCCACGACCTGGAGAAAGATATCTTCCAGGGTTGCTGCTTCCTGGGCGTTGCCATCAGGTGCGCCGCGCTCGCGGAGTTCCTGCAAGGTGCCTTCGGCGACCAGGCGACCTTGATTGATGATACCGACCCGGCTGCACAGGCGCTCGACGACTTCCATGATATGCGAAGAGAAGAAGATGGTAACTCCCGTGCCAACGAGATCGCGCAGGATGTTGCGAATGATGCGCGAGCTAATAGGGTCGATGCCCTCGAAGGGTTCATCCAGGAAAAGCACCTGGGGGCGATGAATCAGGGCGGCGGCCAGGGCGATTTTCTTGCGCATGCCGACGGAATAATCGACGATCAGCTTATCGGCATCACTGGCGAGCGTCAGGACAGTGAGCAAGTCTTCGGAGCGGCGGCTCACCTCTTCTTTGGTCAAGCCATACATGTGGCCCGCGAAGGTCAGAAATTCGCGCCCGCTCAGCCGCTCATAGAGGTTAAGCTGCTCTGGCAAGACGCCCATCAAGCTGCGCGCCACCAGCGGGTCGCGCCAGACATCCACGCCTCCCACCCACACATGGCCTGCCGATGGCCGCAGCAGGCCCACCATCATTTTGATGGTGGTAGACTTGCCTGCGCCGTTGGGGCCAAGGAAGCCAAAAAACTCGCCGCGCCGCACCGTCAGGTTGAGGGAGTTGACGGCAATTTTGGGGCCAAAGGAGCGCATCAACCCCTGGGTGACGATGGCAGCCTGGGGGTCAACGGCCCCGTTGCCATTAAGATGAGCGGCGGAGGGTTGGGAAAATTGCGGAGTTGAGGCCATAGTTTTTCCTTACCGTTTGTCTCTAGCTCCATCCACGGATGCTCTGTTCTCTGGCCTGCATCTTTCTCCGAGCCAGATACTGTTGTTTCTATCGCAAGCTACAGGCCAGAAAATGGGAAAGAGTGCAGTTTTGCTCATCAATACATACGCTGCTCTTCATAGAACATTATCATAGAGACTTTTTTGTTACGCCAGGCCTGACAGCAGGCGCATAGAGAGGCGCTGCTGGGGCAGAGGAGATTGTACCATACATGGGGCGCTCAAGCTCAAAATGCCTGACGAGTTGGGTACTTTTCGGGGCTGGAACCTTGAGCGGAGGCGTAATTTTCTTGACGTGGGCGCTTTTATCTGCTATACTGATAGAACGATTGTTTCATTCCTCTTCATCTCTGATGGGAGGGTTCCATGCCTTTCCTCATCATTCACGTTCGTTCTTATCAGCGGCCCAGAGGCAGACACATGCTATAATGAGGCAGCCGATCTCCTGGGCTGTCTTTTGTTTTTGCTTCCATAACCGGTTCTCCATGTATTGCTCAGGTGGTGCTTTCGCCCAGATAGAGAGGAAGGTTGTATGTCTGATTTTCAGGTGGTTGCTCCCTGGCAGCCAACTGGCGACCAACCCGCCGCGATTGCTCAGTTAGTGGATGGCCTTCAGCACGGCGATAAATATCAAACGCTGCTGGGAGCCACCGGCACTGGTAAGACGTTTACAATTGCCAACGTGGTGGCACAGGTGCAGCGGCCCACGCTGGTGCTGGCCCCGAACAAAACGCTGGCGGCGCAGTTGTACAGCGAGTTCAAAGAGTTTTTCCCGAATAACGCGGTTGAATATTTTGTCAGTTATTACGATTATTACCAGCCGGAAGCGTATATCCCGCGCACGGATACGTATGTGGAGAAGGAGAGCCAGCTTAACGAAGAGATTCAGAAGCTGCGCCTGTCTTCCACGCGCAGCCTGTTCGAGCGCCGCGATGTGCTGATTGTGGCGTCGGTCTCGTGCATCTATGGTCTGGGGTCGCCAGAGGAGTACGGCGAGGTGGTGCTGACGCTGAAGCAGGGCGAACTGCGCCGCCGCGATAAGATTCTGCGCCATCTGACCGATATTCAGTATGAGCGCAACGATACGAACTTTATTCGCGGCAAGTTTCGCGTGCGCGGCGATGTGCTGGAAATCTTCCCCTCGTATGAAGACCTGGCGGTGCGCGTCGAGTTCTTTGGCGATGAGATCGAGCGCATGGTGGAGATCGACCCGCTGACGGGCGAGATTCTGGGGCAGCGCCAGCGGCTGGACATCTATCCGGCCAAGCACTGGGTGACGACGCAGGAGCGGCTTCAGCAGGCGATTGGCCGCATTGAAACGGAACTTGACGAGCGCCTGAAGGAACTGAACGATCAAGGCAAGCTGCTGGAGGCGGCGCGACTGCGGCAGCGTACGAACTTTGATCTGGAGATGCTGCGCGAGACGGGCATTTGCTCGGGCATCGAGAACTATTCGCGGCATCTGGCCGGGCGGCAGGCGGGTGAGCAGCCCTGGACGTTGATCGACTACATGCCGGATGACTTCCTGATGGTGGTGGATGAGTCGCATGTCTCGGTTCCACAGGTGCGCGGGATGTATGCCGGTGATCGCTCGCGCAAAGAGATTCTGGTGGAGTATGGCTTTCGGCTGCCTTCGGCACTGGATAACCGGCCTCTGCGCTTTGGCGAGTTCGAGCAGCATCTGAGCCAGGCTATTTTTGTGTCGGCGACGCCTGGACCCTATGAATACGAGCATAGCCAGCAGGTGGTGGAGCAGATCATTCGCCCGACGGGTGTGCTTGACCCGGTGATTTCGGTGCGGCCAACGGAAGGGCAGATCGATGATTTGCTGGAGGAGATTCGCCAGCGCGTGGAAAAGGGCCAGCGGGTGCTGGTGACGACGCTGACGAAGAAGATGGCCGAAGATTTGGCCGATTATATGCAGGAGCTTGGCATCAAGGTGCATTACCTGCACTCAGAAGTGGAGACGATTGAGCGCATCGATATTCTGCGCGATCTGCGCCTGGGTGTGTATGATGTGGTGGTTGGCATTAACCTCTTGCGCGAGGGGTTGGACTTGCCGGAGGTGTCGCTGGTAGCCATTTTGGATGCCGACAAAGAGGGCTTTTTGCGTTCGGAAGGCTCATTGATTCAGACGACGGGACGCGCCGCCCGGCATGTGGAGGGGCAGGTCATCATGTATGCTGACACGGTGACGCGCTCGATGCAGCGGGCGATTGATGAGACGAACCGCCGCCGCAAGATTCAGATTGAGTATAATGAGCGCAACCAGATTGTGCCTGTGGGCGTCAAGAAAGAGGTGCGGGCGCTGTCTGATCGCCTGAAGGTGGCCGAGTCCAGGGCAGCCTATGATACAGGCGCACCGTCGCTCCAGACAATGCCGAAGGAAGAGGCGCTGAAGCTGATCAAAGACCTGGAAGGGCAGATGCGTAGGGCGGCTAAGGAACTGGAGTTCGAGCGCGCCGCCGAATTGCGCGATCAGGTGATCGAACTGCGCCGCTACGTGCTGGAATAAGTAGGCGCGAGGGGATGCGACGCACGGATCAGGCGCGGCAGAGGAGGGAGAACTGCATGAGTGCGCGCGAGCGCGATGAGCGTAAAAAGAAGCCGACGCAGGAAGCGAATCCGGCGGTGGCTGATGCCGAAGCAGCGTCCCCGATGGCCGATGTGGACGAGGATGAGGAGCAGGTTGAAGAGCTTGTCGTTGGCGAGGCGCGCGAGGCCAGTGCAACGCCGACTGAGGCTGAAGAGGTTTCGGCGGCTACCTACGATGTCTATCTGGAAGAGGCGGCTGAGGGCGCGGCGCTGGCGCTGATTCTCGATTTGCCTGGCTGTTTTGCCAGCGGCGCGAGCCGCCAGGAGGCGCTGGATAATCTCCAGCAGGCCACGGCTGTGTATCATGTCTGGCTGCGGCAGCACGATGATTACACGCCAGAGGTGCATGGGCCGTTTGTCTTTGCGGTCAAAGAGGTCTTTCAGATAGCCACTGAGGGCGGCGCGGAGGTGCGCAGCTTCTTCGCGCCAGATGCGGAGCCTGCCACTGATGAGGATATAGAATGGGCGCTGACGTTGCTGGGCTGGCAGCGCGAAGACATTCTGGAAAAGGTCGGCGCGCTAAGCGATGAGGCGCTGGACTGGAAGCTGAATGATGCCGCCGAGACGCGGAGCATTCGGCAGGCGCTCGATCATATTGCCAGGCGGAGCTATGGTATATGGGGCGGTTGGATGAGATGCCGCCCAATATCGCGCTGAGCGCGCTGGCTGGGCCGACGATTGAACGCTTTCAGCGCGTGCGCCAGGCGGCGATTCTGCGTGTGAAGAGTTACCCAAAGGAATTACGGGGAAAGGTGTTCACGCATCGGGGCGAGCAATGGACGCTGCGCAAGGCGCTGCGCCGCGCCGTCTGGCACGAGCGCGACCATATCAGCGAAATCGACGCGCTGGTGGCGGGGTATGGGGCCAGCCATTGACTGACAGGTCATTCATCCGCAAGTGCAAGCCTCTCAACTATAAGTCATTTGCCTGAAGGAAAATACATGCGCTTACTCGGGGTGCCGGTTGGGCCGGATATTACAGATATCAATCCTGAGCAGTGGAAGGTGACCGAGCCATATCCGGCGTATATGCAGTTGTATGAGAGCGGGGAACTGGCGCGGCGCGCTGAGGCGGCGTGGGAACTGCTGCGCGCCTGCACGGTCTGTCCGCAGAACTGCAAGGTCAATCGGCTGGCGGGCAAGACGGGCGCGTGCCATTCGGGGACAGAGGCGATTGTTGGCTCGTGGAATGTGCACCGGCGCGAGGAGCCGCCGATTAGCGGGACAGGCGGCGCGGGCACGATCTTTTTCGGCTATTGCCAGGCGCGCTGTACGTATTGCCAGAACTTCTGGCTGAGCCAGGACGGCAAGGGGCATCGCGTCGGGCCGGAACGCTTGGCCGATATGATGCTCTACCTTCAGAAGAAGGGTTGCCATAACATCGATCTGGTGACGCCGACGCACTTTGTCCCTCAGATTCTTCAGGCGCTGCTGGTGGCGATTCCAAAAGGCTTTCGGCTGCCATTTGTGTATAACAGCGCGGGCTATGAATTTTTGCATGTGCTGCGGCTGCTGGATGGGGTGATCGATATCTACATGCCCGACGCCAAATATTCTGACAATACCTGGGCGCTGAAGACTTCGAAGATGCACCATTATGTGGATTTCAATCGCGCGGCGCTGAAGGAGATGTATCGGCAGGTGGGGCCGCTTCAGGTGGACGAAGACGGCATTGGGACGCGCGGGCTGCTGATTCGGCATCTGGTGATGCCGAACGATATTTCGGGAACGAGCGAGGTGCTGCGCTGGATTGCCACGGAGCTTGGCCCTGAGGTGCCGGTAAGCCTGATGGACCAATACTTTCCGGCCTGGAAGGCGCATGACGACCCGAACCTGAACCGGCGTCTGCACTGGCGCGAGTATCGCGCGGCGGTGGAAGTGCTGGAGGAGCTTGGGCTGGACGCGGGGTTTGTGCAGGAGGATTTAGCCGCGCTGGATGAAAGCAGCGATTTGTAGCCTGGTTTAGCCTTCTGGTTCAGAGGATGGGACGATGGCTTCCTGCCCCACATCGGCTTCGCTGTCATCGCTGATGCTGCTTGTCGTGGTATTGTGATCGCTCGCTTGACCGACGCTGCCTTGATCTTTGCTGTGGGGTGTTATCCAGCGCCGGGCCAGAAGCAGGTAGGCTGCGCCGACTGCGAGCAAGGCGAGTGAGACATCGAGAAAAGCTGTGTCGGCGCGGGCGCGTATTTGCTGCGCGCTGGTGGCCGAAATAGTGCTACTAAGCCGCGCAAGCAGTTCGGTGCCAGAGACGACGAGTTCGGTGATGCCGCTGGCGGCGAGCCACGCGCCGATGAGCGCCAGCCCGAAGAAGCTGAGCCGACGCCAGCGTGCCCGGCGCAAGGTAAAGATGATCATGGCTGCGCCAACGACGACCTGGCCCACGCCGAACACGAGCGAGAGCACCAAGTTGAGCAGAGGTGTCTGGGAAAGGGCAGCGCTGATAAGCATCTGTGGTGGCTGGCTTTCTCTTCACACGCAACATGCGCGGGCTGAGGATATCCGATCTTCAGGCATAGGATAACACGATCTTATGTCCGTGTCGCCAGGTTTCTGGGTTTGTCGCAGCGAAGTTTCCAGAAATGACCAATTTTAGGCAATTTTAGAAAAAAGTCCTAAATGCCCTTGACGTGGTTGCAATGGGGTGATATACTCCTACTCTGTAGGAGTACGCAATCTTATCATTTTTCACTTATGCTCACCATCCCTGGGAGGGGTCAACGTTCTCTACTTCACAAAAGTGGAGAATTTCTTTTGCTCTGTTCCAGGGGAGCTTTTTCTAGCGCCTTTTCTCTGCTCAACACTGGCCGACGAAGGTGTCTGCCCGTAACCGTCGGAAAGCTGGTAGAGCGAGCGCGAATGAGTCAGGTAAACCGTTGGTTGGCATTGCCGGATTATCGCCTGGGTTATAGGAGCGCTAATTACGAGTAACCGCTGATCTTACCCTCCGTGAGATTACGAGCGGTTACTTTTCTTGTCTTTTTTCGTTGTTCACACATGCAGCGCAGCCGCCGAATTTTGCCCCCAGCCTTCAGCATATTAAGAACGCTTTTTGGCTCTGGGCACGTATTGTCAGGCGGCTTGGGCAACTGGCGAGAGGAGTTAGTATCGCATGGCAGTTAGCATGGCCGTGATGCCTCCAGAGCGCGTGACGTTTGCGCACATTCCTGACATTCGTCCAATGCCCAGCCTTATTCAGATTCAGCTGGACTCGTTTGACTGGTTTAAGAAAGAAGGTTTACGCGAACTTTTTAGCGAAATCTCCCCGATTGAGGACTTTACTGGCAAGAACCTGAAACTCGAGTTTTTTGTACCTGATGAACCGTATGGAAAACCCAAATATAGTGAAGATGAGTGCCGGGACCGCGACGCCACCTTTGCCGCGCCGTTGACGGTGAAGGCACGCCTGACCAACAAAGAGACCGGCGAGATTATTGAAAAAGATGTGTTCATGGGCGATTTCCCGCTCATGACCAAAGAAGGCACCTTTATTATTAATGGAGCCGAGCGTGTGGTGGTGAGCCAGTTGGTACGCTCGCCGGGCGTCTACTTTACGGCGGACGAAGACCCGACGACGGGCCGGATGCTTTTTGCTGCCAAGCTGATTCCCAATCGCGGCGCGTGGCTGGAGTTCGAGACTAGCAACAAGAATTTGCTCTCGGTCAAGATCGATCGGAAACGCAAAATCCCCATCACCACGCTGCTGCGGGCGGTGGGCTATGGACAGGACCACGAAATCTTGGAACTCTTCCAAGAGGTGGATACCGACCCTGAGCGGCGCTATATCAGCGCGACGCTGGATCGCGACCCGGTGAAGCTGCCCGATGACGCGCTCTTGGAACTCTATCGCAAGCTGCGACCCGGCGACCCGGCGACGCTGGAGAACGCGCGCACGCTGGTCAACAACCTGTTCTTCCATCCGCGCCGCTATGATCTGGGCGGGGTGGGTCGCTACAAGCTCAATCGCAAGCTGGACCTGGCGATTCCGCAGACGACGCGCACGCTGACCAAGGAAGACCTGGTGGCGATCATTCGTCGCCTGATCGATATGAATAACGGGCGGGCGAAGAAAGACGATATCGATCATCTGGGCAACCGGCGGGTGCGCAGCGTGGGCGAGTTGATTCAGAATCAGTTCCGCGTGGGGCTGCTGCGCATGGAGCGCGTGGTGAAGGAGCGCATGAGCGTGATTCAGGAGCCGGGACAGGCCACCCCGAATCAGTTGATTAACATCCGCCCGGTGGTGGCGGCCATGAAGGAGTTCTTCGGTGGCAGCCAACTCTCGCAGTTCATGGACCAGACCAACCCGCTGTCTGAGATAACGAGCAAACGCCGTTTGTCGGCGTTGGGTCCGGGTGGTCTGTCGCGTGAGCGCGCCGGGTTTGATGTGCGCGATGTGCACCAGTCGCACTATGGCCGCATTTGTCCGATTGAGACGCCGGAAGGGCCGAACATTGGGTTGATCGGCGCGCTGGCGACCTATGGGCAGATCAACTCGTACGGGTTCATTGAGACGCCTTATCGGAAGGTGTACCACAAGCTGAAGAATGATGATCGCCGGTTGATTGGGCAGACGCTGAGCCGCGAGGTGAAGGATGGCGAGAAGATCATCGCGGCTGCCAACACGGAGGTGGATGAGGCGCTGTTCGGGAAGCTGGCAAAGCTGTCCGAGCGGGACATGCAGATTGTGCCGTGGGTGTCCAAAGAGGTGGTCTATCTGACGGCGGACGATGAAGAGCGCTTTGTGATTGCCCAGGCCAACGCGCCGCTGGATGAAAAGGGTCATTTCTTGAACGAGCGCATCACGGCCCGCTATGAACTGACCTTTGTGGAAGAGCCGCCCAGCCGCATGGATTATATGGATGTGTCGCCCCGGCAGATGGTGAGCGTGGCGGCGGCCTTGATTCCGTTCCTGGAGCACGACGACGTGAACCGCGCGCTCATGGGCGCGAACATGCAGCGCCAGGCGGTGCCACTCTTGCGGCCCCAGGCGCCGGTGGTGGGCACCGGCATCGAGCGACAGGTGGCGGTGGATTCCGGGCAGGTGGTGGTGGCGAAGGTGTCCGGGACGGTGGTGAGTGTGACCGCGCGCCAGGTGGTGATTCTGGATGAGGAGGGGGTGGAACATGTCCACCGCCTGCGCAAGTTTGTGCGCTCCAACCAGGGCACCTGCATCAACCAGCGCCCAATTGTGGACAAGGGCGATGTGGTGACGACAGGCCAGGTGATTGCCGATAGCTCTTCGACGGAGCAGGGCGAACTGGCGCTGGGGCAGAATATTCTGGTGGCGTTCATGTCCTGGGAGGGTGGCAACTATGAGGACGCCATTCTCATCAGCGAGCGGATTGTGCGCGAGGACTTGTTCACCAGCATTCACATCGAGAAACACGAAGTGGAGGCGCGCGACACCAAGCTGGGTCCAGAGGAGATTACGCGCGACATCCCCAACGTCGGTGAGGAAGGGCTGCGCAATCTGGATGAGCGCGGCATCATCTATGTTGGGGCGGAGGTAGGCCCGGGCGACATTCTGGTCGGCAAGATCACGCCCAAAGGCGAGACAGAGCTGACGGCAGAAGAGAAGCTGCTGCGGGCGATCTTTGGCGAGAAGGCGCGCGAGGTGAAGGACACCAGCCTGCGCGTGCCTCATGGCGAGCGTGGCAAGGTCGTTGAGGTGAAGGTCTTCTCGCGCGAGAACAATGACGAACTGTCGCCGGGCGTCAATCAGTTGGTGCGCGTTTCGATTGCGCAAAAACGCAAGATTGGTGCGGGCGACAAGATGGCCGGACGCCACGGCAACAAGGGCGTGATTAGCCGGGTATTGCCGATCGAGGATATGCCATTTATGCCAGATGGGACGCCAGTAGATATTATCTTGAATCCGCTGGGCGTGCCGCACCGCATGAATATCGGCCAGATTATGGAGACGCATCTGGGCTGGGCAGCCGCGGCGCTCGGCTTCAAAGTGGCGACGCCGGTGTTTGATGGCGCGCACGAGGAGGATATCGAGCACCTGCTGGAGCAGGCGGGACTCCCAGGCAACGGCAAGGTGCAACTGTTTGATGGCCGCACGGGTGAACCGTTCGACAAGCCGGTGACGGTGGGCTACACCTATATGCTCAAGCTGGCCCATCTGGTGGAAGACAAAGTGCATGCCCGCTCGACCGGTCCATACAGCTTGATCACGCAGCAGCCGCTGGGTGGTAAGGCGCAGTTCGGTGGGCAGCGCTTTGGTGAGATGGAAGTCTGGGCGCTGGAAGCCTATGGCGCGGCGAACATCTTGCAGGAGATTCTGACGGTGAAGTCCGATGATGTGGTCGGACGGGTCAAGACGTATGAGGCGATTGTCAAGGGCGAAAACATCATGGAGCCGGGGGTGCCCGAGTCGTTCAAGGTGTTGGTGAAAGAACTGCAAAGCCTGGGCATTAATGTGGAGGTGTTGAACGAGGACGAGCAGAAGATTCAGTTTGTGGAAGACACATCGACCGATGTGATGCCGGAGCTGGGCATCAACCTGTCTGGCTTTGAAGGAGAGTGAACCGCCCATGCTCGAAGTGAATGATTTTAACGCCATGCGCATCAGCCTTGCCAGCCCGGAGCAGATTCGCTCCTGGAGCTATGGCGAGGTGACGAAGCCGGAGACGATTAACTACCGCACGCTCAAGCCGGAAAAGGACGGCCTCTTCTGCGAGCGCATCTTTGGGCCGACCAAGGACTGGGAGTGTTACTGTGGCAAATATAAGCGCGTGCGCTTCAAGGGCATTGTCTGCGACAAGTGCGGCGTGGAGGTGGCGCGCTCGAAGGTGCGGCGCGAGCGGATGGGCCATATCGAACTGGCCTCGCCGGTCAGCCACATCTGGTACTTCAAGGGCACGCCCAGCCGTATCGGCCTGCTGCTCGATCTTTCGCCCAGGAACCTGGAGCGCATTCTGTACTTCGCGCTGTATGTGGTGACGCATATCGACGAGGACGCGCGGCGCGAGGTGCTGGGGCAGATCGAGGAGGATGTGCAGCGCCAGATTCAGCAGTTGGAAGAGAGCGCCACCGCCCGCATTCAGGGGTTGCAGGATGAGCGGGACCGCGCCATCGAGGCGCTGCAAGCCCAGGCACAGACTGTGCGCGAAGAGGCAGAGATGCAGCGCAGCGAGGCGATTCAGACGGCCAACCGCGCCGAAACGGCAGCCCGCGAGACGCTGCGCGCTGAGATGGGCAAGGTGCTGACCGAGGATGTGCTCTATGAGCCAACCGGTGAGCACATTGCCCGCAAGGGCGATACAGCGGCCAAGAAGCACCTGGAGGCGCTGGAGAAGGCTGGCGAAGCGGCGCGTAACGCTGCCGCTGAAGCTGCGCGGCAAGAGATCGAGCGCGCTCGCGTAGAGAGTGACCGCGAGGCGGAGCGTGTGAAGCTGGCGACAGATGGCGAGATCAACGCGCTTCAGGACCAGCTTGTCAGCCAGAGCAACCAGATGCAGGGGCAGATCGATACGCGCCGCCGCGATCTGGAGGGGCTGCGCCGGGGCGAACTGCTTCAGGAGCAGCGCTATCGCGAGTTAAACGATGCCTTTGGGCATGCCTTCCGCGCTGGTATGGGCGCGGAGGCGGTGCGCGAACTGCTGGCGCAGATTGATCTGGATAAGCTGGCAGATGACCTGCGCCACGAGATTCATACGACGACCGGCCAGCGGCGCAAGAAGGCGACGAAGCGGCTGAAGGTGGTGGAGGCGTTCCGCAAGTCGGGCAACCGACCCGAGTGGATGATCATGACGGTGCTGCCGGTGCTGCCGCCCGATCTGCGCCCGATGGTGCAGTTGGATGGCGGGCGCTTTGCCACGTCTGATTTGAACGATCTGTATCGGCGGGTGATTAACCGCAACAACCGGCTCAAGCGTTTGCTGGAGTTGGGCGCGCCGGAAATCATCATCCGCAACGAGAAGCGCATGCTGCAAGAGGCGTGTGACGCGCTCATCGATAATGGCAGGCGTGGACGCGCGGTTGCCGGTTCGGGCAATCACAAGCTCAAGAGCCTGTCCGATATGCTCAAGGGCAAGGCGGGACGTTTCCGCCAGAACCTGCTGGGCAAGCGCGTCGACTACTCTGGGCGTTCGGTCATCGTGGTCGGACCCGATCTGAAACTGCATCAGTGCGGCCTGCCCAAGAAGATGGCGCTGGAGTTGTTCAAGCCGTTTGTGATGCGCAAGCTGGTGGAACAGAATCTGGCGCACAATATCAAGAGCGCTAAGCGCTTTGTGGAGCGCATCAAGCCGGAAGTCTGGGATGTGCTGGAAGAGGTCATCCATGACCATCCGGTGCTGCTGAACCGCGCGCCAACGCTGCACCGCCTGGGCATCCAGGCGTTCGAGGCGGTCCTGGTCGAGGGCAGCGCCATCCAGTTGCATCCGCTGGTGTGCTCGGCCTTCAATGCCGACTTCGACGGCGACCAGATGGCTGTGCACGTGCCGCTTTCGGAGAAGGCGCAGGAAGAGGCGCGCAAGCTGATGCTTTCGACGCGCAACATCTTGCATCCGGCGACCGGCGAGCCGTCGATTGGTGCGACGCAGGATATGGTTCTTGGCTGCTATTACCTGACGATGGAGCGCGAGGGGCTGAAGGGCGAGGGGCGGCGCTTTGCTGATCGCAACGAGGCGCTGCTGGCTTTCCATCATGGGGTGATCGATCTTCAGGCGAAGATTCAGGTACGCCTGCCCTCTGGCGTTGCGGTCTTCCGTTCGCCCAGCGCGGCCTCGGTGCCGACGGATGGGCATGTGATCGAGACGACGGCTGGCCGCATCATCTTTAACGAGGTGCTGCCGGAGCGCTTGCAGTTCAAGAACTATCCCATGGATAAGGGTAACCTGAAGCTGGTGGTGGCCGAGTGCTTCAGCGAGTATGGCCGCCAGCAGACGGCTGAACTGGCTGACGACATCAAGCGGCTGGGCTTCGCCTACGCGACCAAGGCAGGCGCGAGCATCGCGATCAGCGATGTAATTGTGCCAGCGGAACGTCAGGTGATCCTTGACGAGACCGAGGCCAAGGTGGTCGAACTGGACGAGCAGTATCGTGAAGGTCTGATTACCGAGAACGAGCGTTATCAGCGGTTGGTGGAACTGTGGAACGCGGCGACCGAGGAAGTCACCAATGCCGTCAAGACGACGCTTGACCCGTACGGCTCGATTTATACGATTGCGAACTCTGGCGCGACGAAGGCGAAGTTCCAGCAGATTCGTCAGCTTGCCGGAATGCGTGGCCTGATGGCCGACCCATCCGGGCGCATCATCGAGATTCCCATTCGCGGCAACTTCCGCCAGGGGCTGACCGTGTTGGAGTACTTCATCAGCAGCCACGGCGCGCGCAAGGGTCTGGCGGATACGGCGCTGCGCACCGCTGAGTCGGGCTATCTGACGCGGCGGTTGATCGATGTGGCGCAGGATGTCATCGTGTTGGAAGAGGATTGCGGCACGACTGAAGGTGTCTGGGTGACGGATCGGGACAGCCAGGAGATCATGGAGCCGATGCGCAATCGCCTGGTGGGCCGCGTGCTGGCCGCACCCGTTCCGGGCTTCGAGCAGGTGCAGGTTGGCGAAGAGTTGGACGAGGAGACCGTGGATGCCATGCTGAAGAGCGGCGTGGACAAGGTCTATGTACGCTCGGTGCTTCAGTGTCTGGCGCCGCACGGCGTCTGCCGCAAGTGCTATGGACGCGCTTTGGCGGCGGGCAAGCTGGTGGCTCTGGGCGACGCGGTGGGCATCATCGCGGCGCAGTCGATTGGCGAGCCTGGTACGCAGTTGACGATGCGTACTTTCCATACGGGTGGTATCGCGGGCGCGCAAGAGGACATCACGCAAGGCTTGCCGCGCGTGGAGGAACTCTTCGAGGCGCGCGTGCCAAAGGATAAGTCGGTCATCAGTGAGATCGATGGCATCGTCGAGGTCAGCGACGAGGAGAACGGGACGCGCAAGATCAAGGTGGTGTCCGCCGAAGTCTTCCTGGACGAGTATCCGCTGCCTGCCAATGCTGAGGTGCTGGTGCGGGATAGCGACCGCGTGGAGCGCGATCAGGTGATGGCGACCATTCCGGCGGAGGATGCCGACGGGACGCCGCAAGAGATTCGCGCGCGCACGGCTGGCGAGGCGTTCCTGAATGCGGAGAACAAGCTGGTGGTGCGCTTCGAGGAGCGCGAAGAGCGCGAGTATCCGATTCCGGCGTCGACGAACCTGCACAAGGATGTGACTCCGGGACAGCGCGTGCAGGCTGGGCAGCAGTTGACGCAGGGTCTGGTGGACCCGCAAGATGTGCTGCGCATCCAGGGACGCGAAGCGGTGCAGTTGTATCTGGTGAAGGAAGTCCAGAAGGTCTACCGCAACACTGGTGTGTATATTAACGACAAGCATATCGAGGTGATCGTGCGGCAGATGCTGCGGCGCGTGCGCATGGACGACCCCGGAGATACGGAACTGCTGCCCAACGATCTGGTTGATCGGTTTATCTATGAGCAGACCAACGCGCGAGTGCTGGCCGAAGGCGGCGAACCGGCGACAGCCCAGACGGTGCTGCTGGGTGTGACCAAGGCGTCGCTAAACACGGAAAGCTTCCTGGCGGCGGCTTCGTTCCAGGAGACAACGCGCGTGCTGACGGATGCGGCGGTGCATGGCTCGACCGATCATCTGGTGGGACTGAAGGAGAATGTCATTATCGGCAAGCTGATTCCGGCTGGGACCGGCGTGCTGGGGCGCAAGGAACTGCTGGGCAAGCAGCAGGCAGAAAAGCTCGCTGCTGCGCCATCGGTCACTTCCGCTATTGACATGATTCTGGGTTCGTGATACTATCTTGTATCGTGCGCTAGTTGCAGAAAGACGTTGGGGGCGATCACCAATTTCGCCCCCAATCCTGCCGCCGAGTGCATGGTTGATGAAGGTCTTGAGGGATAAGAAGATATGCCGACAATGAATCAGTTGGTGCGCAAGGGGCGCAAAGAGAAGGTCAAGAAGGTCAAGGCGCCAGCGCTGCAATTCGCGTTTAACGCCTTGAAGAATCGGACCCGCCGCCTGCGCGGCGCGCCTCAAAAGCGTGGAGTCTGCACCCAGGTGCGTACGATGACGCCCAAGAAGCCGAACTCCGCGCTGCGCAAGATCGCTCGTGTACGCCTGACGAACCAGATGGAAGTGACGGCGTATATTCCGGGCGAGGGGCATAACCTGCAAGAGCACTCGGTGGTACTGATTCGCGGTGGCCGCGTTAAAGATTTGCCGAGTGTGCGTTACCATATTGTGCGGGGAACGCTGGATAGTAACGGAGTCGAGAAGCGTCGTCAGGGCCGCTCGAAGTACGGGGCCAAGCGTCCCAAGGCTGGACAGGAAGCGGCAAAGGGTCGGCGCTAGCAGGATGGCCGCAAGGCCGGATTGTTGAACAGAAGCAACACTGCCGTGGCGGCGTGATATATGCGCCCGGCAAGCTGATACCGGCTGCCAGAGGGTTCTGGTACAGGTGGAGCAGCCTGGTCAGCGTTCATCACACGGTCAGCGCCGCTGCGCTGGCAGAGTCAAGTGTCCTCTGCGGCTCAAAAGCGCATCGGTACCCGATGCGGAGCCAAAGCAGAAAGGCGCTTGCGTGTGGGGTGCTGAGACATGTCTCAGCACCCCTGGCGCTGTCTAAAAGGCTTGTTGGCTGGAGCCGACAGAACCCAAAGTCCTGAAGTTGCTGGGCTGGTCCCAAGGAGGCACACATTGCCAAGGCGTGCAAAGGTTGATAAGCGGATTGTCATCGCGGACGCGAAGTACAACAACAAGAACATTACCCGCTTTATCGGAAAGTTGATGTTGGATGGCAAGCGCAGTCTGGCGGAGCGCATTGTGTACGAGTCGCTTGACTTGATCGAGCAGCGCCAGAAGCGCAATCCCATCGATGTATTCGAGCAGGCGCTGCGCAACGCGACGCCTACTCTGGAAGTGAAACCCCGGCGTGTGGGCGGTTCGACCTATCAGGTGCCGGTGGAAATTCGCGGCGAGCGCCGCAACGCGCTGGCAATGCGCTGGATTATTCGCTATGCGCGTGAGCGCAAAGGCAAGGCGATGGCGGAGCGGCTGGCAGGGGAACTGATGGACGCCGCCGCGGGCCAGGGCGCGACGATCAAGCGCCGCGAAGAAGTGCATAAGATGGCCGAATCGAACAAGGCATTTGCCCATTACCGCTGGTAAGCGGGCTGATCCCAAGGCCAGGTTTCAAGGAGCATTACTGGTACAACATTATGGCGAGAGAATACCCGCTCGAAAGAACCCGAAATATTGGCATCATCGCTCATATTGACGCGGGCAAAACAACCACCACGGAGCGCATCCTTTTTTATACCAAGCGCATTCACAAGATGGGCGAGGTCCACGAGGGTGCGGCGACGATGGACTGGATGGTGCAGGAGCAAGAACGCGGCATCACGATTACGGCTGCCGCAACGACCTGCTTCTGGTTGAATCATCGCATTAATATTCTCGATACTCCCGGGCACGTGGACTTTACGGCTGAGGTCGAGCGCTCGCTGCGCGTGCTGGATGGTGGTATCGTCGTGTTTGACGCGGTGGCCGGTGTGGAACCGCAGTCAGAGACGGTCTGGCGCCAGGCAGATAAATATCATGTGCCGCGCATCTGTTTCGTGAATAAGATGGACCGCATTGGCGCCGATTTCTGGCGCACGGTACAGATGATTCGCGATCGGCTGGGCGCGGTGCCGGTGCCAATTCAGATTCCGATTGGCGCAGAGAGTCAGTTCAAGGGCTTTATTGATTTGATCGAGCAGAAAGCGGTGGTCTTTGTTGATGATCTGGGCACGAAGTCCGATGAGACCACTATTCCTGCTGATCTGGCAGAGGAAGCTGCCAAGCACCGCGATTTTCTGATTGAACGGGTGGCCGAGACCGACGAGGAACTGACGTTGAAGTACCTCGAAGGCGAGGAGATTACCCACGATGAGATTCGCGGGGCGCTGCGCAAGGCAGCGATTGAGGGCAAGCTCATTCCGGTGTTGTGTGGTTCGGCCCTGAAAAACAAGGGCGTGCAGGCGATGCTGGATGGGGTCATTCATTATCTTCCCTCGCCTCTCGATGTGCCTCCCGCTGTGGGGACTGACACCAGGACCGGCGAAGAGACACGCTTGCAGGCAAGCGACGACGCCCCCTTTGCTGCCCTGGCGTTCAAGATTGTGGCTGACCCGTTTGTGGGACGGCTGGCCTATTTCCGCGTGTATTCTGGCACGCTTTCGGCAGGCTCATATGTCTATAACTCGGTGAAGGGGCAGAAGGAGCGTATCGGGCGCTTGCTTCAGATGCACGCCAATCACCGCGAAGATATTACCGAGATTCACGCGGGCGATGTCTGCGCGGCGGTGGGCTTGAAGAATACGTTCACCGGCGATACGCTCTGCGATGTGGATCATCCGGTGCTGCTGGAATCCATTCAGTTCCCCGAGCCAGTGATCTCGATTGCCATTGAGCCAAAGACCAAGGCCGATCAAGACAAGATGGGCATTGCTCTGGGGCGATTGGCGGAGGAAGACCCGACCTTCCGAGTGCGTACCGAGGAAGAGACCAGCCAGACGATCATCTCTGGTATGGGCGAACTGCACCTGGAAGTGATCGTGGACCGCATGTTCCGCGAGTTCAAGGTGGAAGCGAACGTTGGGCGTCCGCAGGTGGCCTTCAAGGAGACAATCACCAGCAACGCGCAGGCCGAAGGGCGCTTTGTGCGCCAGACCGGTGGGCGCGGCCAGTATGGCGATGTCTGGCTGAAGGTTGAGCCGATGGAACGCGGCAAAGGCTTCGAGTTTGTGAATGGGATTATCGGCGGTGTGGTGCCCCGCGAGTACATCAAGCCGACCGAAGAAGGCGTGCGCGAGGCCATGGAGAACGGGGTGCTGGCTGGCTATCCCATGGTTGATGTCAAGGTGACCCTATTTGATGGTTCCTACCACGATGTCGATTCGAGCGAAATGGCCTTTAAAACGGCTGGCTCGATGGGATTCAAGGAAGCGGCAAGAAAGGCGCATCCGGTCTTGCTGGAGCCGGTTGAGTTGGTCGAGGTGGTGACATCTCCTGATTTCTATGGGGATGTATTGGGCGACCTGAATCGACGGCGTGGGCAGGTGATGGCGATGGAAGAACGCGGCACGTCGCAGGTGATTCGCGCGCATGTGCCGCTGGCAGAAATGTTTGGCTATGTCAACGATTTGCGCTCAATGACGAGTGGCCGGGCCTCGTATTCGATGGAGTTTTCGCACTATGCCGAGGTGCCCAAGACCCTGAGCGAAGAGATCATCCGCAAGCGGCAGAGTAAGTAACCGGCCAGAAAGCAACGACTAAAGGAGAGAGAGCTACACACCATGGCGAAGCAGAAGTTTGTGCGGAACAAGCCGCATGTGAACGTGGGGACGATTGGGCACATCGATCATGGCAAGACGACCTTGACGGCAGCCATCACCAAGGTGCTGGCGCAGGCCAAGCTCGCCAAGTACACGGCCTT
>DATGID010000065.1:0-10484 GCA_035307385.1 Ktedonobacterales bacterium
CATCAATCCAGTCTGGTACTCGATTGATGCCTTCTTTCTCCTCACCAGAGGGAACCATCCTCCTGGATGCCTACCCCCAGTGCCTTCTTCCTCGGCAGTTGTCATGCGCATCGCTGCTCATTTCCAATTATCATCCAACAGGCGTGCGATCAATGACTCGCAGCTTGGGTGGAAACCACTACGTGGGCGGTGGAAGAGTTGGGATGAGATCTATAAAGGCTTTGCCGCGCGTTCCCCTGATCCCACTGCTGTGCAAGCGGCGAAGGCAGCAGAAGAACTTACAAATCGCCGTTTTAAGGCAGCTCGTGATCGTGGTTCAGCTGCATCGGCTGTTGCTTGCTTCTTGTGTGATCTGGAAACGCTGCGGCAGATGGTGAGCCTGCTAGATATGCCTCAAGATGTGCTGCTCCAGCTCTTTACCAAGA
Organism: Ktedonobacterales bacterium; assembly: GCA_035307385.1. Taxonomy (GTDB): domain Bacteria; phylum Chloroflexota; class Ktedonobacteria; order Ktedonobacterales; family DATBGS01; genus DATBHW01. Next base: position 426 of record DATGID010000065.1, read on the forward strand.
ACCCAATCTTCCATGACTGGTTGGTGTTCACTGACGAGAAATGGCGCGGAATCAATGACTCGCAGCTTGGGTGGAGACCACTGCGTGGGCGGTGGAAGAGTTGGGATGAGATCTTTAAGGCGAGTTTTGCCGCGCGTTCTCTCGATCCGATTGCTATACAGGCAGCAATCGTGGCAGAAGAGAGGACAAATCGCCGCTTTAAGGCGGCTGGCGATCGTGGTTCAGCTGCGTCAGCGGTTGCTTGCTTTTTGTGCGATCTGGAAGCGCTAGGTCAGGTGGCGAGCCTGCTCGGCGAGTCGGAGGAGGTGCAGATAAGCTTGTTAGCGAGCAAAGACATCTTTCCGATGCCTGATACTGATAATACGGTTGGTCGTTTTCCGCTGGTTCGCCTACCTGTGCAAACACATGTGGATAACGGGCGATAATCATCTAGAGAGGCCCGCAAACTACCTGTGGGCCTCCAGGCCCAGAAAGAGCCTCCACATGACCAAGCCGTGCCTGGAATCCTGACGGGGTTTATCTATCGGAGATCGCCAACAGTGGGTCAGTCGCCGTGGCTGCCCAGACCGTTTATTGCGGCGGGTTTTGTAGCCACACTGGTCCAGGCCCACTTGAGTGTGATGTCTGATAATGAGAGACAGTAAGTGTTCTGTTTGCAGGAGGCATCGGATATGGAAGACTTCAATCCGGTCGAGTTAGAAAAGCAGCAGCAAGCGACTTATAGCCGCTATCATCGCTTGTTGACGGTCTTCGAGCGTTTGCTGGCGCTCAACGCGATAGAGGCAGCCAACACCAGTGGAAGATGTACTGATGCAAAGCTAACTGATATTAAAAGCGTAGCATTGGGGTGTGGGAAATCCACATGGCCGCATTGGTGAACGGCCAGGAGCAGGATGTGTGGTGTTACGTTCAGGCCATTCCTGAAATTGAGAATAAGTTCGAGGTGGATGAGATCATTGTGGTGTAGCTCCGCCGCCCTATGCGCTCTCTTTTCCTGGCGAGTACCCGACTCCAGCAGGCTAGGCTAGTGGAGGATAGTTGCCCCTGCCCCCCACCAGTGCTTTCAGTGCCCATTCACCGCACGCTTCTACCGAGCTACGCTGGCGTAGTGTATGCCGCTTAACGCAGGGATCGGCATGATAACTGGAAAGCGAGTACCAGACTCTTGAGCGAGGAGTCCACCAATTTGGATTTGGAGCAGCTTACAGAGCGTGTGGCCGAGCGGATCATCTTTACGGTCGGATCGGCTACCAACGACCCCAAAGCGGCAATTATGCGCCTGTTGCGCCAGTATCTGGCGCTGGCGCAAGAGCAGGCGTATGATGAGGCGCTGCGGGAGCAGCAGTTGGAGGAGCGCGACCAGCAGAACTGATCGCCTGACTGTGCGCGTGCTTGCCCACCGGCCCCTCTGTGCGGTATTCTATGGAAGCGCATCCCTGCTGTGGGGATGCTTTTTTCTGGAGAAACCAACCCATGGCAAAGCCTGCTTCTGAGATCAAATGTACTGGCCGATGTACCATTAACCCGACCAATGCCCACCAACCCAGCCCGCTCGTGGCGAACCTCTTGATTTGCCGGTTTTGTAAGCAAGTGACGAAGAAAGGCGATCCGCTGCCGGGGTCCAAGACTCCTGGGCAGAAGAAACCGCAGTAGCCTGGCGTCTTTCCAGCGTGCCCTGCTGCGTTAGCGGTTGAAGAAGCGCTGGGTGAGCATAGCAATGAACACGCCTTCAATCACCAAGCCAAAGATCGCCTCAAGCGCCGTTACCCAGCCCTGCGGACTGCCAAGCATAAAGGGGGAGGAGAAGACGCGCCCATGAAAGGCCGTGATGCTCAGCACAAAGGCATCGTTCCAGGGGAGCGTGGGAGGATAAAAATTGCCCAGCACATGGTACGCGGCGGCAAAGCCGGTAATGAGCAGGGCGTAAGCGATGAGTATGCGCTCCAGGCGAAATCCATAGCCGGCCAGCGTCGCCAGGAACCCGGAAAACAGATAGGCGAGGAACTTTCTCCCGCGTCTCTGCGAGGATAGGCTCCCCACCAGGACCGCAAGAAGGAGAAGGAGCAAAGCCCCCCACCAGTGTGCTACACTCATCAGCACAGCCAGGATGACCAGCAGGAAGGCCAGCCCCAGTCCCCAGGCTGGTAAGTTCCAGAGGCGGTTGAGCCACGACTTGGGGTTTATGGTGCGAAGTCGCTGCCAACCCCGGCGTGCCTGTGGGCGCGCCCACTGATTCAATCTTCTCACCATTTGCCTGGGAGCATATTGTCCCTGCGCCTTCCAAGCTTGCAGCACGAAAGCGTGGCCAGTCTTGAGAGCACCCTGCCACATCTGAGGGAGCGTCAGTGTTTTCAGGCGGGCAAGCGCCTCGGTGAAGCCAGTCATCGGGAGTTTGCTTTCCAGCCACAGCGCCTTCCGTTGCATAATCTGCGCCCGATACGTGAACCGATTAGCGGCGTCAGTAACTCCTTGGGAGCGCAAGATAAGTGCTAGTTGGCTGTACGCACGAGCTGCCGCTTTATATTCCTCCAGCCGCTGACTGTTTTCCTTCTTCTCCTTTTCTCCATCCTCTTCAGAAGTGGCCTGCTGTGCTTCCTGCTCATCTCCGAGCGAGGTGACTTGGTTCCACTCTACCTGGATAAGCTGAACCCCATTCCAGTCGACGTCAGCAAGTCGGGTTTTGTATCGAGCTTGATACCATCCAGCCGTGTATTTCTATCCATGCGTGCTTTCCGCAGATCGGCACCTTGCAAACGCGTTCCAGAAAGGTCTGCTTCTTGCAATTGCGCCCTCACAAGTTTGGCTTCCTGCAAATTTACACTCCATAGACTGGCACTGTATAACTGAGCATCAGTGAGATCTGCGTCTTCCAAGTGTGCCATATTTAGGCGAGCAGCCTGCATTTTTGCGCCGCTCAACCAGGCATGCTGTAGTTTAGCGCCCATAAGGTTAGCACCCTGCAAGTCAGAACCACTCAGAATAGCTCCTGTCAACAAGGCGTCCTCAAGCCAAGCGCCTGTTAAACAAGCATTGCCAACGACAGCATCCTGTAATTGCCCATAATAGAGGTCTGCCTCTTGTAACTGAGCTTTAGTTAGATGGGCTCCTGAGAGCCGTGCTCTAGAGAGGTGCGCTCCCTGTAATTGAGCGCCAGTGAGTTGAACGCCTTCCAGGTTTACACCATAGAAGGAAGCACCTTCCAAGTGGAGATTAGAAAGATTGAGCGAAAGCCAGAATGTGCGGGTATCTGGACCCACAGGGAGACCTGATGGTGGAGGTAGCTCGTTGTATCTAAAGCGCAAATCGCCAGGGGCAACACCTCCATAATAATGGGTAGTCACCACCAGCGTAGCTAACCAGAATACCTCTGCTGCGTTGAGGCCAACACCATCAAACGGGCCGAGGCGGTCTCCGTGATCGGTTTCCTGCTCCCACGCCTCCATCCTCTTTCTTAACTCGGCTTGGCGCTCTTCGGGCGGAAACTCGCCCCAGCGCTCCCCGATGGACGTCTCATTGGGTGCTAGCTGGGCAGACCCCTCTGTCGCAGGGGGCGGCTGAGGAGTGGTGCTGCCTGCTTTGTTCGGCACGGGAGAAGCAGCCTCCTGCTCTGGCGTGGCTGGAGGTGTCTCATCCACAGTCTGCTTTCTGCTCGTGCGCCTGGGGCTGCGCGCCGTTCGTGGCCGCTTGGGGGTGTCTGCTGGTTGCTGTGCGTCGTCAGGCATCCTGGTCCCTCCTGTGCTGTCTGTCTGCTGCTACAAGCATACACGAACTGACGAGGAATGAGAAGCTGAGATGCGATGATTCCAGGGCATTTGAGAAGTTCCCTGAAAGCAACACGAGTGCTCGTTCTGAGAGGCGCACGCACGAAGCAGTTGGCAAGCTCCGTGCATTCCCAGCGAGTAAGGGAGCCGCTGGTCGATTCCACCAGCAGAAGCGTGCTGGTGGCACTTCCACGGCTCCCGGCAACTTCGGTCGTGTTTGTGGTTTCTCCCACAAGCAAGAAGGAGGCTTGATGAAAGGGCTCTTCCGCTTCGTGACTTCTGGACTTCCCCTGGCGGTGCTGCTGGCAAGCGTCACCCTGCTCTTCTCCGCTGGCAGTGCTGGCGCGGCCAGTAGCAGCTTCAGCACGTTCGAACTGAGCAGCGTCGTGGGCGCCACCTGCCCTGGCAGCAGTAGTTGCACCAACCCGGCCGCTGAGCCACAAATCCGCGCTGATCAGGCTGGCAATTTCTACGCGTCCTCCGAGAATGGCCTGGGCGGGGGCACGGAAGCCTGGAAATCGACGGATGGCGGCAAGCACTACACGGCGCTGTCCTCGCCCAACGCTCTGTCGCAGGGCTTCCCGGTGGCCCCAGGCGGCGGCGACACCGATGTGGCTGTGGCACCGGTCAAGAACAGCAGCGGCTTCTACAACGTCTACATTGCCAGTTTGAACCTGGCCAACGTGGATGTCAGCACGAGCATGGACGGCGGCCAGACCTTCCGGCTCAACCCCACCAGCGCGACCATTCCTGGGGATGATCGGGAGTGGATCGCCGCGGATGGGTCCTCGAAGGTGTGCATCTCGTACCACGACGTGGCTACCGACAATATCGATGTCAATTGCAGCGCGGACGCCGGGGTGACCTTCACGCAGCTGGGCGATGCCATTGACCCCACTCACGCCTTCCTCATCAACAACAACGCGATTGGCAACTTGATGATTGACCCCACCACGCATCTGATCTACCAGACCTTCAGCGGGATTCATGATGCCAGCGAGGTGGCGTGTGGCGAGCAGGGCACCTGTGGCTTCCACACCGTCTGGATGGCCGTCTCCAGTGATGGGGGCCACACCTTCACCGATTACAGCGTGTATACCAACTCCAACAATCAGGTCAGTTATGGGCACCAGTTTGTCAATGTGAGCATTGATAGCGCTGGGGATGTCTTCTCCGTCTTCACCGATAATCACAACGTCTCCTACAGCACCAGCGTCTCGCCCGCGCATGGCACTACCTGGACAGCTCCCATGCAGGTGAATAAAGCGCCTTCGAGCACGGCCATTTTTCCCTGGAGTGTTGCCAATGGCAAAGGCGGTCTGGATATCGTCTGGTATGGCACGTCCTACTACGATGGCGTCAACCCACCCGATAGCTACCCGGCCAGCGCCGCCTGGTATGTCTACTTCGCGCAGAACGGGAATGTCTTGAAGCATCCGGCAAGCTTTACCCAGGTCCAGGCCACCCCCATTATCCACTTTGGCGGTGTCTGCGAGAGTGGAGTCACCTGCTCAGGCAACCGCGATCTGTTTGATGATTTTGGTGTTGCTGTCAATCCGATCACCGGTCTGGCTTCGATCATCTACAGCGACGACCAGTACAGCAACGACGCCAACAATCCGCCCCAGTCGGGGTGTACGGCTGCCACCAGCAACACCAGCAGTTGCGACCACACCGCCATCGCCACCCAAATCGGCGGCTCAGGCATTTGACGCCTGCCTGTGCTGCGCTTCACCTGGTCGTTGAGTCGTTGTGGGGAGCGCTGCCGCTCTGGCAGCGCTCCCCACGTATCCTGGCTTCGCAACTTTTCAATCGCTCTGCGATGCTCCCTCCCATGCTTACCTTTGCGGCCCTCCCCAGAGAGCTACTCGCCTGCTCAAGAGCATGACCCTCAGCGCGCTGAGCCTGGCTTGTCCGCCACCCTGCTCCAGCTGCTTTCGCGGGTAGGACTAAAGATTGCGTGTGGCTGGCGACCGGGAAGGCATGGATTGCCGCGTCCGATGGGTGCGCTCCTCCCACCAATGCAGCGCCTCCAGCACTGAGGCCAGCGCCTCTGCGTAGGTCGGACCTGATCCGGAACACATCAAGAGATCGGGTACGTCGGCAATGTACGCTTACTGCTCTTCGTCCCAGCAAATAATGATCGTCTTCTTGAAGATGTCGGTGGTTATGGCAACTCCTCTCTCTGCTGCAAGCGTGCTTTCACCACACCCAGGGTAACTCGTCCATCCGGGTCGTGTACCGCTTCGACAGATATGCCTGTTTCGGTTTCCAGGCTGGTTCTTTGAGTGCGCTGGCGAAGGTCAGGGTGCCCCGGCCCAGCTCGGCGTTCACCGTATCGACCAGGGCCATCGTGGCGCGCTGGCGCTCGATCATCTCCGGCGGCAGGTCGAACAGGGGCAACTGCTGGTGCGTGTCGGGCGCTAGCTCCAGCAGGTACACGCCTGCTCGATGGTAGGCGAAACCAGGCTGATATACCCGACGAGCCAACCGCTGTGCCACCGCCATGAGCGTCGGCGTGTGATTGGTCGGCGCGGAGAGATGCACCGTGGCCGAGCGGGCATCCTGCGGCTGTTCCTTCTTGAATCCGTTGGTGCCCAGGAACACGCCCAGTACGTTGGCGAGGGCCTGCTGCCGCCGCAGGCGCTCGGCTACCTGGACGGTATAGTGGGTGATGGCGTCGGTCAGGTCGGCGAGGCTCACAATGTCCTGCCCGAAGGCCCGGCTGTGCATCAGTTGCTTGCGTTTGGGCGGAGCCTGCGAGAGTGGCAGGCAGGAGATACCGCGTAGCTCGTAGGCCAGGCGCAGGCCCACGATGCCAAGCTGCTGGCGTATCCACGGATCGGGGGCGCGCTTGAAATCGAGCGCGGAGCGCACTGGCCCAGGGGAGCGCTTGGTGCCCGCGAGCCGTGCCGCCAGGCGGATATTGATGCCCCACACCTCGTCTACGGCCATCTCGGCCAGGATGGCGTCAATCTCGTCCTCGTCATACAGCGCGTAGATACCATCGGCGCGCTGCTTGGCCGTCTCCATCGCTACTTTACTGAGCACCTTGGTTGCGCCCAGGCCGATGCTCACCGGCAGCCCCACCCAGCGGTTGACCGTCTGCCTGATGTCCTCAGCAAAGCTGAGTTGGTCGGCGTGGGGGATGGCGGAGCAATCAAGCCAGGCTTCATCGATGCTGTATATCTCAAGGGGCTGCGGGCTGAACTGGCTCAAGGTCTGCATGAACCGGGCGGAGAGGTCACCGTAGAGGCTGAGGTTTGCACTGAAGAGCTGCACGCCCTGTTGCTCGATGAGGGGCAGCACCTGGTGCAGCGGCGCACCCATCGGAATGCCCAGCCGCTTGGTGGCCTGGTTGCGCGAAATCACGTTGCCATCATTGTTGGAAAGCACGGCTACCGGCTTGCCGCGCAGATCGGGCGCAAACGCCGCCTCGCAGGAGCAGTAGAACCCATCCGCGTCAATTAACGCCAGCGTCTGCTGCATCAGCGCACCCTCGGCTGGGCGATCACATAGGTCACCACGCCCCAGACCACGACCTCCGTGTCTGCTGTCAGCTCGATGGCGTCAAACAGCGGATTATCGGGAACCAGCAGAATATCCAGCCCCTGCCGCTGATAGCGCTTGAGCGCAAAGTCGGGACCACTGATGACTACGACCACATCGTTGTGGCGGGCCGGGAGTGAGCGATCCACGATCACAATGTCCCCAGGCTGCACGCGGGGTGTCATCGACGTGCCCGCGACGCGCAGCAGATAGGTAGCGCTGGGATGGGTGATGAGGGCGCGGTGGAGGTTGAGACTCTCCAGGTGTTGCTCAGCGGGGCTGGGCCAGCCCGTGCTGAGGCGGGAGAAGTCGGCGGGCGAGGCGAGCGTGACGGGTCCGTCCGATTGAGGGGAATGCGTCGTCACAGACTACCTCACAGTTCTAGCGGAGAAGGAAGGCCACTCCCTCGGCACACAGGCACCGCCGAGGAAGAGCAAGGAAAGACGCTCGCTCCGCAGGAAACAGCCTCCATGCAGCCTGGCAGGACTCATGTCCGCAGGGGAATCCAGGCGGGAAGCGGGCGAATGCCTAGCACACAGGCATCAAGTCTCATATAGAATAAAAGTTCTATATTGTCAAGCCCCCCTGACCCCGTCAAATCCCGTCATCCCCCGTCAAATCCCGTCAAAACGTGTCCAAATGTGCATCGATTGGAGCGAAAGATGCCCAAACGTGCATCTAGCGGAGGGCGATCTCTGCTGCGCTCAGCATGGCAGGTGTATGAGGAGAAGAACCTCTGTCACTGAAGAATAAAGTCTGTCACCAGCCAGGCTGATCCAGGGGTCTCGCTTCCGGCGAGGAGGCGCACTCCATCAGGCAGTGCCTGGCTAGACCTCTTCCTGGAGTGACACACTTTATTCGTACAAAGCTGCCCATTTTCCTGCACTCACACCCGCAGAGTGACAGAGTGTATGCTCCTCGTACAGCAGGGGCGCGCTTCTTGCGTGGGATGACATTATGGAGGGAAGGGAGGAGGAGTTGATCAGTCCCAGCCAACACACGACCCTGGCCGCACTGCTGGTCCAGCTTGGTTTGAGCCAGGCCAACCTGGCCGAACGGTCTCGCACCCATCCACGGACGATAGCTCGCGCTGTGCGTGGCGAGCAGGTCAGCGCGGCGGTGCGTGCCCGGATTGTGGCGGCCATCAATGTGGCTCGCGCGGAGACAGGGCTGCCCGGCGAACTGAGTGCGTCCGACATCTTCCCCACTGGCTGACTCGATCAGCCCTCGCGTGTCCGCGCCAGCGGCAGGTGGAGACGCCCAGAAACCGGAGCAGCACTCCTGCCAACGTCAAGCCTCCCTGCTTCCTTGTCTCCGTATCTCTGGGCGCGAGTACCCCCGCTTCAGCAAGCGGCGTGCCAATGCTGCACGCGCCCCCTATCTTGAGCTTGCCATCCCTGCTATGATGGTGTCACGTTGCATCTCTGCTTGATGAGTCGGAAAGGATGTCTCCAGTGAAGGAGCAGCAGCCATCAGATGATGCCCCTGCCAGCGTGGCACAACTTGTCGCCGCGATGCAGGCACTGGGCCGATACAGCGGGGAAAACAGCGCAGCCGAACACGAGGCGGAGGCGAAGCGGTTGGGAAGCGCCAACGCCTACCGCGCCCGCCTGGCAAACGCCCTGTTGGGGCTGGTGGAGGTGGAGACCCTGCTGGCTGATGGGGCGGGCCTGTCGGCAGAGCAGATGCAGGCCGCCCATGGGCAAGCCCTGGTTTCAGCGGGCGTGGAGGACGATCCGGCCCGGCTCTTGGGGTTCCTGCGCTGGCGCGCGCTGCGCGTGGAGGGACCGCTGCGCGATCTCGCGCAAGACGAGGCCACCGGGCCACTGATCCTGGCCGCCGCACACGCTGCCGAGGGCCTCCAGCAACTGCTGGGCGTCTGCGAGGACGGGCAGCGCCTTGCGACTGCCTCCCCAACTCAGATGACAGCGGACCTTATCGCCGCGCGGCAAGCGCTGGCGGACGCGATAGCCAACATTGACATCATGTTTGATCTGATCGCTCAGGTGGAACGGCTCTGACGTTGCGCGGAGCCGAGGCGTCTTGCTCCCCCATGGCTTTCCCTGCTGCCTGGCGGGTGACCGCGTGCGCCGGTGATCTGTTGGTCACGCCGACGCGAGGCGCACAGACGCGCGTCACCGTTCCTGGCCCTCACTCTCGTCGGGGGCGGTCTCAACTTCCACCGCGCGATCATAGGTGAGCCTGGTGCGGCCCACGATGACGTTGAAATAGTCGGTTTCATAGTGCTCATCCGCTTGCTCGTCTTCCTCCCAGGCCACCACGACGCGGGCCACGCGGGTGATGTGAAGCTGATGCAGCGCAAACACCATGGCGGAAAGCGGCATCTTGGCGAGCATCGGGATCGTGGCAAACGGGGTGTCATCCTCGATCCGGCGAAACAACGCCACGTAATACTGTGTCCGCATCGCGCTCTCTCCATCCTGAGGTAGGAAATCCCTGGCCTGCCTGCGGCCTCTCGTGCGCTTGCTTCCGGCTGTTTGTGCCTACTCTCGTAGAGGCTGGACGCTCCGGCAACCAGCTTGGTGAGCCGGGCGTGGCCTGCATCGGCTCGGCTCGCGTGCCCAGATGGGTCACCCCTTCTGGGGGACTCTCTCCCCGACAGTTTTTGAAGCTCATCAGTGATAAGTGAAAGATGGATGTTAAATAGCGCTCCTTTAGTATCATGAGAGCAGTGCTCAACCCGCCTCATGAGAAAGGAACGCTCTCTGTATGAAAGCATCTCTGCACC
>DATGID010000066.1:0-2179 GCA_035307385.1 Ktedonobacterales bacterium
GGTGCAGAGATGCTTTCATACAGAGAGCGTTCCTTTCTCATGAGGCGGGTTGAGCACTGCTCTCATGATACTAAAGGAGCGCTATTTAACATCCATCTTTCACTTATCACTGATGAGCTTCAAAAACTGTCGGGGAGAGAGAACAACCTGGTGGGGGCCGGCATCAGTCCGGTCTGTTTCCGCGTCTACCTGCCCAATGGGATCATGGAGGAGTTTGGCTGCACCGCCGACGCGATTCAATACTACTACCCGCCCACCGGGACCAATGCGGGCAAACCGTATGTGACCAGTTGGCTGCTGGATCTGATCACCGATCCGAGCGGCAACCAGATTCACTTCACCTACCAGGCCGACACGGAGACGGATGCCAATGGGCACGCCTATCCGCGCGATGTGGAGCTCTCCACCGTGGAGTGGGATTCGCCCGCCTGTCACGATGCAGAGCAGCGCTGCGCGGGGTCCAGTTGGGCGCCGCTCCTGCGGGTGAGCTTTGCGGCCAGCCACAGCCCCAGCCGCAAGACGTCGCTGGGGGGCACCTGCAACCCCGACACGACGCACCTGCGCTGCGATGATCCCCTCGACCTCTCCAGCAGCGGCGGGCTGGCGGCCCCGCAGGTCGAGAACACGCTGGTCTTGAATGACATCGACGTGCAGGTCAACACGAGCGGCACCTGGCACACGCTCACCGATTACCAGCTCAGCTACGAGCAAGGCGGGCCGACGACCATCCCCGATCCGCAGACCGATAAACAGGAGTCCACGGCGGGCGCGCTCGATCTGACCCAGATCGCCGTGCTCGGGGATGATGGCACGACGTCAGCGCCCACGCGCACCTTCACCTACAGCACCCAGACGGAATACTACGAGGATGACGCCTACACGGCACCAGCAGGGGTCTGCGGCCCCACCTGGAACACCAATTGTCTGATGTGGAGCCAGAGCTATGCGGGCAACAGCCGGTATCTGGCCTCGGTCTCCAATGGGATGGGCCTCTACCAGAGCTTTACCTGGGACGACGCGCGCAACAATACCCACGGCGTGAACGGCGGCGGCAGCAACGATGCGGACCCGCTCTACTGTAACACCGTCAGCAACCCGGGTGTCTATCCCTGTAGCGAGGCAGACGATCAGGCGTGGAGCCATATCGTGCTGGTCGATGAGCAGGACGCGGTGGTGCGCATCACGCAGCACGGCCAGGGCGGCCAGCAGACCAACACCCCCGTCACCAGTGAGACGAAGGACACCTACCGGCTGACCACCGGCTGGACGGGCCAGGCGTGTGCGGACTGCACGCAGGGGATGTACTGGGGCAACCAGGATGACGCTGATTACCTGGACTACTACAACGGCCAGTTCATGGGCTTTGTCCAGGCGTCGGTGAGCCACCCGGACGGCTCGCGCACGGTGCACACCTACGATGCCACCGAGGGTTGGGGAGTCTACGATACCAGCCAGGTAACCTGCGCGACCACCTACCCCTGCCACAACGATCCCTGGTGGGATGCAACCAATGCGTTGCATGGGCACGAGGTGGAGACCGACCAGTATGATACCAACGGCTCGACGCTGCTCAGCAAGACCACGACCGCCTACAGCGTCACGTGTCCCCCCAGCGGCGTCAGTGGCACGGGCTCGACCTCCTATGGCACCTTCGATGGCAACCTGGTCAGCGGGCTCGACCACGACAATCCGGTGGCCGCCTGTGATATTCAGACGAGCCAGGTGGATACCTACACCTACGATGGCTCGACGAACAGTAATATCCCTCACCAAGAGACAGCCTATCAGTATGATAGCTACGGGCGGGTGACCCAGACAACGACGACCACCAACGATGGCGGGGCCACCGGCAGTCCGACGACGCTCATCACCAAGCCGGTTTACATCTGGAATGACGCGGTGAGCGCCAATCCGGCCAGCGTCACGGGGACCTATCTGATCGATTTTGTGGCCTTCACCGATGTGGAGGACAGCAGTGGCAACCGCTACAGTTGCACCTACACCAGCTACGATACCGCCGCCTATGCGACGGGTCAGCAGAGCAGCCTCACCACCGGGCTGGTCACGACTAGCGACCAGTACACGAACTGTGGGACCAAGGCCAACAACTTCACGGACCAGAGCGGCCTGATCCGCACGATCACCGGCTACGATGCCTTTGGCAATCCCATCACCACCA
>DATGID010000067.1:0-126192 GCA_035307385.1 Ktedonobacterales bacterium
CTTTGTGGTGGAGCAGGGCTGGCTCTTGACCCGCGACCTCTACCTGCCGCCGGGCACGATTCAACTACGCGAGGAAGACTGGATCAAGCTGCGACTTTCCAAAGAGGAGTTGAAGCAGGACCGGTGGAAGACCCCTCCACCGGAGCACCTGCAGGGCGCCTCGCCGAAGGCGATGGAGGAGGAGAGCGAAGCGATGGCATCTGATTCCTCCGAGCAGGGGAGGATGCGCCACCAGCCTCCAGAGGAGGTGCTGCCTCCAGCGGGCGAGCCAGTACACCTGCTCTCGGAAGAAGAGCCGCCCCCACTGGTCAATCGCTAGGGCCAAATGGGAAGTTGGTAGAGGCGACCTCTCGCCTCTACCAGCCGTGCTTCTGGGATGAATGGTGCAGCAACAGCGAGAGGATGCTCTCACAGCCGTTCTGTCCATCCTGAGCCAGGCGGTTGGCCCACCGTCCAAGCTCTGCATCGGTAAAGCCGCCGCCCAGGGCCAGCCGATCTGTCCAAGCTAACCGCATCTGTCAGATCAGCCGCCGTCGCTGCTCCCGGAGGGTTGACGGCCCGCGAGGTGGAGGTCTTGCGGCCAGTGGCGGGGGGCCTGACCGATGTCCAAATTGCCGAACGGCTTATCATCAGCCCGCGAACAGTCAACAACCGCCTGATATCTATCTACAGCAAACTAGGCGTCTCCTCCCGAGCCGCGTCCACGCGCTACGCCCTCAAGCGGCGCCTGGTCTGAAGGCCAGCTTCCATCAGTGTGATGCGGTTCTATGCGTGTGTCCTCCTATCGGTGCCCCATATTCACGAAATGGTCGTGCAGCGCGTGGGCATCCTGCTTGACCACGTATCTATTGCGGAGGAGTACCGGGCTACTATGGAGCAGCCCTTGCCCATTCGCTGGAGTCGTCCTTTGCCCAAAGATGTTCAGCCCACCACGATCACCGTCTCCAGGGATACCGCCGGACGCTACTTCGTTTCCTTCCTGGTGGAAGAGAACTTCAAGCCTCTGGCTGTCACCCCTCAGACCGTAGGGATTGGTCTGGGCTTGCACGATACCGTCACGCTTTCGACGGGCGAGAAAACAGGGAACGAAAAGTTCTTCCATCAGGATGAAAAACACCTCGCCAGAGCGCAACGGGCGCTCTGCCGCAAGCAAAAAGGCTCCAAGAACCGAACCAAAGCCAAGCAGCGCGTCGCTCGCATCCATGCCCGCATTGCAGATCGGCGGCAAGACTTCCTCCACAAGCTGACCACACGCCTGATCCACGAAAACCAAGTGCTGTGTGTGGAAAGCCTCAACGTGAAAGGGATGTTGAAAAATCACATGCTTGCCAAAGCCATCAGCGACGTGGGCTGGGGCGAGTTGATCCGCCAGTTGCAGTACAAAGCAGCCTGGTATGGGCGCGCTGTCGTGGCTATCGACAAGTGGTATCCCAGTTCCAAACGCTGCTTTGATTGTGGGCATATCCTTGACTCGCTTTCGTTGGATGTTCGGCAGTGGCCCTGTCCTGAATGTGGCATCGTCCATAATCGGGATGTGAACGCTGCCTTGAATATCAAGGCGGCTGGGCTAGCCGTCTACGCCTGTGGAGAAGTGGCAAGACCTGGATGGGCCAAGCCCAACCGGGCACGCTTCCGTGAAGCAGGAAGTTCCTCATGGTGACGTGAGGAATCTCCGGTCTTTCGACCTGGGGAGGATGTCAACAATTCCTGTGCTCTCAACTGCGCAACAAAAAGCTTGCTGAGAAAGCAAAGATTCCCCTTGGGTGCGTGGTGCTGGCGAGAATGGAAAGAGCACCTCAGCCCTGAATAGGCAACCTGGCACTCCCGCGCAGGTAGAGCGGAATACGTGTCAACGGAGCATCGGCTATGATGTTTTGTCCCCCTGCCAATTGCTCTCCTGTCCATGCGTCTGTCCAGGTTGTGCCGTTGGGTAAGTAGACCGCTCGCTGAGTTGTGTTCGCCGTCAAAACCGGTGCAACCAGCAGGTCAGGCCCGAAGAGATACTGGTCGTCGATTGCGAAACTTGCCGGATCAGTCTGGAAATCGAAGAACAGCGGACGCATCAGTGGAGTCCCTTTTTGCTCCGCGTGCCGCATCTGCTCCTGAATATAGGGGCGCAGCCGTTCTCGCAAAAAGAGAAGTTCCTGAATAATCTGATACGCCTCTTCTCCAAACGACCAGACTTCGTTGGGGCCACCCGTATCGCGCATGGTCGCTGCATCGCCTGTGAGGTTGCGATAGCCATGCAAGCGCATGATCGGACAGAAGGTGCTGTACTGGAACCAGCGCACAATTAATTCGCGAAAATATGGTGATTCCACATCGGCTCCGTAGAAGCCGCCGGTATCGGTCGTCCACCAGGGAATGCCGCTCATTGCCATGTTCAGGCCTGCACGTACCTGTGCCTGGAGCGCTTCAAAGGTACTGCTGATATCGCCGGACCAGATAGCCACGCCGTAGTGCTGACTTCCGGCCCAGGCGCTGCGCGCGAGATTGAGCACGGCTTTCTCTCCTGCGGCTTGCATGTTTTCGTAAAGCCCCCGCGTGTGGACAAGCGGATAGACGTTGCCAATAGCCTGTCCATTTCCCAGAGAGAAGCGCAGATTATCAGGGTCCAGTGGGTCCATTTCTGGCTCACAGGCGTCGAGCCAGAACGTATGGATGCCGTGCGTGTAGTAGTTAGCCTGAACTTTTTCCCAGAGAAACTGGCGCGCTTCGGGATTGGTGGGATCGTAGAAACGCAAATCAACCGGTCCCTGGGGCTGTGTATCCTGAAACGGCAGGAACGCGGCCATCCCACGCTCTGTGCGCAGGAGCAGCCCGCGTTCCTCCATCGTTCGATAGTTTTCGCTCAACGGGTTGACGGTGGGCCAGACCGAAACCATGACTTTGACGCCCATGGCCTCCAGTTCCCGAACCATTGTCGCGGGATCAGGCCACGCGCTGGGATCGAAGCGCCAGTCCCCCTGGACCGTCCAGTTGAAAAAATCGATAATGACTACCGAGAGGGGAAGACCCCGCTCTTTATATTCACGCGCGACCGACAGAAGCTCTTCCTGTGTGCGATAGCGCAGTTTGCACTGCCAGAAGCCAGATGCCCAGGCTGGAAACTCAGAAGGATGCCCGCTGGCATCGGCATAATGCTCCAGAATATCCGCGGGAGCCACGCCCGTCGTCACCCAGTAATCAAGCTGCGGCGTGGCTTCGGCCACCCAGCGCGTCACGTTCTTGCTCAGGTCCACATGCCCAATGGCGGGATTGTGCCAGAGAAAACCATAGCCGCGGCTGGAAACCAGAAACGGAATCGTGATCTCCGTATTGCGTTGAATGAGGTCCAGCGTGCAACCTTTCTGGTCCAGCAGGCCGTGCTGGTGCTGTCCCAAACCATAGATATGCTCATCCTCATACGCGCGGAATCGCGCTTCCAGATGGAAAAGATCGCTCTGGACCGCTTTGAAAGCGCGCGCGCTGCGTCGCGTAGCGCGCAATTGCGGCTCCTCCGAGAGCAATTCTTCCCCGCTCTCCGTACGTACAAAGCGCAGAAATCCTTCGTTTGAAATGCTGGCGGTAAGCTGCCCATTGACCACGCTTGCGCCTGCATCGCCAATCATAATCTGCGCGGAACTTTCGGGCTGAGGCAACAGCGCGCTGAACAGATCATCGCGAAGGCCCGCGTTAACCGTCGCCCGAACGCGCAGACTATCGCGTCCCCACGGCTCGATTAACAAGGTCTCGTTATAGTGTCGCCAGAAGAGTTTCTGGCCTTCTTGACGAAAGGTTCCCATTGAGTCCCCCTTCACAGATGGGTTTGAAACAACACACCATCATCCTTTGAGCGCGCCCGAGGTCACACCCGCGGTGATATAGCGCTGAAAGAAGATCAACAGCAGTGCCGCCGGAATCGCGCTCAGGGTCGCAACAGCCATGACACCGTTCCATTGCGATTCGTACTGGCCGAGATAATTATAAATGCTCAGGGAAATGGGCTGGATCGTGTTGGTCGTGGTGAGCGTCAGTGCGTAGAGAAAATCACCCCAGGCGTACAAAAAGGCAAACAGGCCTGCTGTGATGATACCTGCGGCGCCCAGCGGCAGCATCACACGCAAGAATGCGCCCCATTCATTGGTGCCGTCCACAAACGCCGCCTCGACCAATTCATAGGGCAGCGACTGAAAATACGCGCTCATGATCAGAATATCAAATGGCACCGCATAGGTTGAATCGGCCAGGATCAGGCCGAAATAGCTATTCAACAGATACAGTTTGTTGAAGATCAAGAACATGGGCGTCGAAAGGGTCACTGTGGGGATCATCTGAGTGAGCAGGAGCGCAAAGACCACCACGACCGTGAGGCGCATGCGAAAATGCGCCAGCGCATAGGCTGCGGGCGTTGCAATCAGCAGCGAAAGGACAACCGTACCCAATGCAATAATCAAACTGGTCACCAGGTTTGGTATCTGTGTTGTGAAAGCGCTCATATAGCCCGAAAAAGTGATTTGGGCCGGGACTAGAGGCGCGGGAATACGGAAAATCTCCTGATTGGTCTCCAGAGAACTGATCACCATCCAATATAGAGGAAAAAGCAGCGCCATCGTCAGAACCAGGCCGATCAGCGTCAAGGCCAGCGCCTTGAGCGAAATCTGTCGCTGTGTTCGCGCACGCTCTGTAAGCTGGCTCTGCATGATAAAACTCCTTGATTTCTCGGTAAAGCAGGCATCAGACATTGTTGAGGCCACAAGATCATCTCTTTCACAGGCCAGGGGTCAAGACGCCGGGCGCCAGGACCACTTCAGATAAATGAGAGCGATGATGAGCGAAATCAGCAGGATGATATTGCCTACTGCCGCACCCTGTCCAAAGAGTTGCTGCGTAAACGAGAGGTTATACGACCAGGTAGCCAGCGTTTGCGTGGCATTGGCCGGGCCGCCGTTCGTCATCACATAGATGATGTCAAAAATCTTCAGCGTATAGATCAGCCCCAGGATCAGCACGATGCCTATCACCGGACGCAGCAGCGGGAGCGTGATATGCCGGAAACGTTGCCAGATACCGGCGCCATCGATTGCCGCGGCCTCGTAGAATTCCTTGTCGATGCCCTGTAACCCGCTATACAACAGGACCATATTGAAGGGAATGCCAATCCAGATATTGGCGATAGCGACTGCGGCCAAGGCCCAGCCGGGCGTCGTCAGCCAGCCGAAGTGAGCCGGGATGAGATGCAGGCTGGCAAGCACCTGATCGATCACTCCATTGGTCTGGTCGAAGAGCCAGCGCCAGAGCGTACCAGAGACCACCAGGGGCAGCAGCCAGGGCAGGAGCATCAGCGAACGCAAAAAGCGATTGAGCGGAAAATGACGTTGAAAAAACAGTGCCAGTCCCAGCCCGAGCAAGAACTGGGGAATGATTGAGCACACCGTAAACACCAGCGTTTGCAGCGCCGCCTGCGAGAAGACGACATCGCCTACATCGATGACATAATTCTTCAAGCCAATAAATGCCGCTTGCCCAGTGATTTCAGCGTACAGATCGTAGTGTTGTAAACTTACGCTGACGCTGTAATAGAGGGGATAGCCGAAAAAGAACACGATGTAGAGCATGGCTGGCAACAAAAACGACACGCGTAATAACAGGCGAGTACGTTTGTACCCAAATGAGCGGCGCGCAGGTCGCCAGGGTGCTCTTTCTGGCTTGAGCACTGCCACTTGCACATCCCGGCCCCGCAGACGTTTTGACAACAAAACACCCCTCCAAGCTACGAAGCGCGAGGGATGGACTTGAATTTACTTCAAGTCCATCCACCCCGGAGGACATTGATTATCAATCCCTCTCACAATACCGGATTCCTGACGGATTTGCCAGTTATCAGCCTTGCAAGATGGTCGTAATCTGACTTTGGGCACGCTGCAAAGCAGCCGCGGGCGTCATACTGCCAGTCAAGGCTGCCTGCTCAGCCGTCCAGAGTTGCTGAGAGACTTGCGGATACTTGGCCCCCACGGTTGCGGTACGCGCCTGGGCCGTAGCCATTTCGTTGGCGAACACGCTCAAATCAGGGTTGTTCGCCAGGAACGTCTGGGCGTCGCTTTTCAAGGGCGGGATATAGTTGTTCAGTTGATCGAAGGTGTTCAACTGGGCTGGTTGCTCGAACCAATTGATAAAGTCCCAGGCCGCCTGCTCGTGCGCTGTGTCAGTCAGGGGCACGGTCCAGGCTTCGCCACCGATAGGAGAAACCGGCGAGTAGCCCGCCTGCGGCACGGGCACCGGCACGATTCCGTACTCCAGTCCGCTCTGCTGATTCAGCCCGGCAATATCCCACGCGCCCATGAGCATCATCGCAGCATACCCATTCTCAAACTGCGTGGTGATATCGCCCTGGCCCCAGTTGACCGCAGCTTTCGAGAGCGAACCTTGTTGTACCAGCGTCGTCAGGAATTGCAGGGCTTGCACACCTTGCGCGCTGTCCACATTGGTCAGCGTGGCCTTATTCGACCACAGGAACGGCTCGAACTGCCAGCTTCCTTCTTCGGTAGCAGCCGCGGCAATTGCCAGGCCATAGGTGTTCCCGCTGGACAGTTTTTTTGCATCGGTGGCGAGGTCTGCCCAGGTGGCGGGCGGGGTCAGCCCGGCTTTGCTGAAGAGCTTTTTGTTATAGAACAAAGCCAGGTCGTTATTGCCAACCGAGAAGGCGTACACATGCCCGTTATAGGTCATGGTTGAGTACGGACCAGGATAGAAATCTGAGCTGCTATAGGCCCCCTGCATGTAGGAGTCGAGCGGGGCCAGCGCGCCGGTAGAGGCAAAATTTGCCACCCAGGGGTTATCCAACAGCAGCAAATCGGGCAGCGTGTGCGAAGCAGCCTCCTGGTCCGCTTTCGCCAGCAACGAGCCATTGGGAACTGCATCACGCTGGATGGTCACGTTGGGATGCGACTTTTCGTAGAGCGAGATAAGCTGGTTGACCGCGGAGTTCTGAGGATCGTTGGACCAGTAATCCATCTCGGTAAGTGTTATTTTGCCGGATGAAGAAGAGCCACCGCAGCCGGCCAGAAAGCCCACGACGAGGAGAGCCGCACAGCAGATGGAGAAGAGTTGCGCCACGCGCAGGAAAGGACGTGTACGCGGGTCGATGCGTTGCCAGTGAGGGGCTTCGTTGGTCTGGGAACTCATCAGATGTCCTCCTTTGGATGAGAGCTTGATATGTTGTGAATATTTATTCAATACTGAAAATATATTCACATGCTATGAAGTATACTGATCACATGGTGCCCTGTCAAGTCCTTTCATGAGATGTTGGGATAGAGAGAGGTTCTTTCTATTTTCAGAGGTTAATACCCTTATGGCAACCTTTCCCTACGGGCAAACAACCAGACGAGGGAGCAAGGACCATGTATACCATACAGGAATGAAAGTGCCAAGGGAAGAGCCTTGAAGTTTTCAGGAGAACTTTTAGGTTGGGTCTATGAGGGCAATCCAGAAATACAAATGGACCGGTGAAAAAGCTTGACAGGGCATCACGCGATCAGTATACTTCGTAGTGTGAATATATTTTCACTAGAGAATAAATATTCATTCAAGTGGAGATGCAGCAGGCATGATGGCAAAGACACTCCAGTTGGGGGCAGGCATCTGGCTTTTCGGCCAGTTTATTGATCGTTATGCGACAGACGCCTATGGGCCACCCGTGAGCACGCTGGAAGCTATTGAACTTGCCGGTAAGGTTGGGGGCCTGGTTGCGCTCGATGTCAATTACCCATTTCCCGAGGCGAACCTGTCGGTGAAGCAGGTGGGAAAAGCATTGACAGATCATGGGCTGCACGCGGCGGCAATCACACCGGTCATCTATGATCGCCAGTTTCGCCAGGGTAGTTTCACCAATCCCGACAGGGCAATCAGGCAAAAGGCGATTGATCTGGGCAAACATGCCGTGGAAGTGGCGCACGAACTGGACGCCGATTATGTGAAATTCTGGCCGGGCCAGGATGGGTTTGACTATCCTTTCCAGGCGGATTACATGCAAATCTGGGATTACGCGATCCAGGGGATCAAGACTGTGGCAGAAAGTGCCACGGCTGTGCAGTTTGCCATCGAGTACAAGGCGAAAGAGCCGCGTACGCACCTGGTATTCAGCACTGCGGCGCGCACGCTGCTGGCTATTGAGGAGATGGGCGTAGACAACGTGGGGATTGTGTGCGATCTGGGCCACTCGCTTTACGCCAGGGAGACGCCCGCCGATGTATTGCAATTGATCGCGCGACGTGGCAAACTAGTAAGCATTGAAGTCAACGACAACTGGCGCGAGTGGGATGACGACCTGACGGCTGGCTCGGTTCATCTGGTGGAGACGCTGGAGTTTTTGCGGGCAGTGCGGCAGATCGGCTGGCAGAAACCGCTGCTCTTAGATCAGTTTCCATTTCGCGAAGACCCGGTTGAAGCTGCGCGGGCCAGCATTGCCAGTCTGCGGGCAATGGAACAGGCGCTTGATCGGCTGGATGAAGCAGCGCTTGGCGATGCACAGGAACGGCAAGATGCGCTGCAAGCTCAGCGTACCCTGCGCGATTTGCTGTTGGGCGAGAAGACACACGCCCTATGAATGGATCGCGCGCAGAGCAAATCAGCAATTTGCAAACCCTGGCTCGTACGATTCGCCAGCACGACTTGCGTATGATCAGCCATGCTGGTATCGGGCATCTTGGTGGAGATTTCTCGGCAATTGATATTCTGGTCACGCTCTATTTTGCGGTGATGCATATTGATCCGCAGCACCCGGACGATCCCGAGCGAGACCGTTTTATTTTGAGCAAAGGCCACGCGGCTGGGTCGCTGTATACCACCCTGGCTCATGCTGGCTTTTTCCCGCTGAGTGATTTGCAAACATTCGCGCAGCCGCTTTCCCCTTTGAATGGACATCCGAATCGCCTGAAGGTGCCAGGAGTGGAAGCAAGTACAGGTCCATTGGGGCACGGATTATCCATCGCAGTGGGCAGCGCCCTGGCGGCAAAAATGGATAGCAAGGCGTGGCATACGTATGTGCTGACGGGCGATGGAGAGTTACAGGAGGGGAGCAATTGGGAGGCAGCGATGGCCGCTGCCCATTATGGCCTGGGCAATTTGACGGCCATTGTCGACCGCAACGGTTTGCAGCAAGGCGATGGGACGGAACATACGATGCGCCTGGAGCCGCTGGCCGACAAGTGGCGGGCGTTTGGTTGGGCTGTCTACGAGATCAACGGGCACAGCTACGATGAACTGCTGGATGTACTCAACCTTGCTCGTTCGGCGCAAGATCGCCCAAGGTGTATTATTGCCCATACATCCAAAGGACAGGGCGTTTCCTTTATGCGTAATCGCGTTGAGTGGCACCATCGCGTGCCAACGGCTGATGAGGCCGCCCTGGCATTGCAAGAACTCGGCGAAGCAGTATGATGAATCAATTGTATGATTGTCGAGATGCCTTTGCTCAGGAGCTAGAACGTGTCGCCCGCGCTGATGAGCGCATCGTGGCTGTCGTGAATGATTCGCTTAGCTCCAGCAAACTTACGTCCTTTCGCAAAAACTTTCCCACGCGCACCATCAATATTGGCATTGCCGAGCAGAATATGATTGGCATCGCTGCTGGCCTGGCAATGGGCAATAAAATCCCATTTGTGAGCGGCGCGAGTCCATTTCTGACCGGGCGAGCATTGGAGCAGATCAAGGTGGACCTGGCCTACTCAGAAGCCAACGTGAAGCTGTGCGGGATGAGCAGCGGCCTGGCATATGGCGAACTGGGACCAACGCACCATTCGATTGAGGACCTTGCCTGGACGCGCGCCATTGCCAATTTGACCGTGATAGTACCCGCCGATCCACTTGAAACAGCCCAGGCGGTGCGCACGGCAGCGCAGACGCCCGGGCCGATTTTCTTGCGCATCAGCCGTCTGCCTGTACCAGTCGTACACCCAGCCGATTATCAGTTCCAGATTGGGCGCGCGGCACAGCTTCGCGAGGGACACGATGTGACGTTGATCGCGCTAGGAACGATGGTAGCTCGCGCGCTTGAAGCGGCGGCACTGTTGGCGAACGATGGCATGAGCGCGCGCGTTCTGAATATGTCCACGGTGCGCCCGATTGACCGCGAAGCTATCCTCCGGGCTGCGCGCGAAACGCGAGCCTTGATAACAGTCGAAGAACATACGATCTATGGCGGTCTGGGAAGCGCTGTAGCGGAAGTGGTAACGACGACGCTGCCGGTTCCTATGCGCATCCTCGGCATACCGGGAACGTTTGCGCCAACCGGTTCCGAGGAGTTCTTGCTAGAATACTTTGGCCTGACCGCTCAGGGCATCCGGCTGGCCGCGCGAGAATTGCTGCAAGAAAGAACGCTGCTGTGAAACGAGCATCTATCCTGGCGCTTGATCAGGGCACAACCAATACGAAAGCCCTGCTGATTGACGAGTCCGGGGTCGTGCTATCCAGGGCCTCTCAGCCAATCCGGCAGGTCTACCCACGCCCTGCCTGGGTCGAGCAGGACGCGCTAGAAATCTGGTATAGCGTACAGGCGGTAATAGATGCATGTTTGGATGGGCAGGAGACGGGTTCCTTGCGTGCGCTTGCCATCAGCAATCAGCGCGAGGCGATTCTACTGTGGGAACGGCAGAGTGGTCGTCCGCTCGGTCCCTGCATTAGCTGGCAGTGCCGACGTACTGCTGATATGTGCGAACAGTTGAAGGCGCAGGGACTGGAACCGCTGATCCGCGAGCGCACCGGTCTGATGATCGATCCGCTGTTTTCTGCCACAAAGGCGCGCTGGCTGCTCGATCAGGTTGAAGCGGGCCAACAGCGCGCCGAACGAGGAGATGTGTGCCTGGGAACGGTCGATAGCTGGCTGCTCTGGAATTTAAGCGGTGGTACAGTTCACGGGACCGATGTGTCCAACGCAGCCAGAACCCAGCTTTTCAATATTTTCCAGGTGCAATGGGACTCCGACCTGCTGAACATTTTCGGCGTTCCCCAGGCCGCGCTTCCCGTTGTCAGGCCGTCGGGCGCGGTTCATGGTTCCACGGTTGAACTGGGAAAGCTTCCGCCCCATATTCCCATTGCCAGCCTGATCGGTGATTCGCATGCTGCTTTATTTGGTCAGGCCGGGTTCCGGCCCGGCGTCATCAAGGCAACCTATGGTACCGGCTCGTCTCTGATGACCCCCCTGGACGCTTTAAGGGTCTCTGGGCACGGCCTGGCAACGACCATTGCATGGGCGCGCGAAGGAGCAGTCACCTATGCGCTCGAAGGGAATATTTCCGTGACTGGCGCGGCGATTCAGTGGCTCGGCCAATTTCTCGGCCTTCCCAATCCCGCGCAGGATATCACCCGGCTCGCCGCATCCGTAGCCGACGCGGGCGGTTTGTATTTTGTGCCAGCGCTGGTCGGTCTGGGCGCTCCCCATTGGGCGGAGGCAGCGCGCGGCTTGATGACCGGTTTTACACAGGGGTCAACAGTGGCGCATCTGGCGCGCGCGACATTAGAATCGGTTGCCTACCAGATTCGCGATGTCTTCGAGGCTATGGAGGCGGAAACCAGCCAACCGCTGCATCTGCTGCTCGCAGACGGAGGAGCCAGCCGCAGCAATCTCCTGATGCAACTCCAGGCCGACATGCTGGGGCGGCCCGTTCTGCGCAGCGCCTCGCCCGAGGTTTCTGCCCTTGGAGGGGCGTATCTGGCGGGATTAAGCGTGGGCGTCTGGTCTACGGAAGCAGAAATTGCGCAGCTTGTGCCTGCCCGTCAGCGCTTTGAGCCACAGACTGAGCCAACACAACGAGAATCACGCTATGCAGGCTGGCGCCGCGCTCTCAAACTGACGATTCTAGGCAGCACTGAGAGCGCGTCAACAGGGCAAAAGAACCCGGATACTGCGAAAAACTGACATATAAGGAAGAGCAAACATGGCGCGAATTGACGACGTGCGGCTGATGATCAAGGTTGCTCATCTTTACTATGAGCGAGGCTTAGGACAGCAGGAAATAGCCTCGCGCTTGCATCTTTCACAATCGAACGTTTCTCGCCTGCTGAAGCGCGCGCTGCAAGAGCGGATTGTGCGTATTACGATCAGTGCGCCGCAGAATGTATATACCAATCTGGAAGATGCTCTGGAAACCATGTATGGATTGCAGGAAGCGATTGTGGTTGAGAGCAGCGAAGACGAAAATGAACTGCTCTCCGCGCTGGGTTCAGCAGCGGCTTACTGGCTGGAGACGACGCTGGAGCCGGGAGAGATGATCGGTATCTCTTCCTGGAGTTCCGCGCTGCTGGCAACGGTCAATGCCATGCACCCTTTCCAGCGTGCTTCGGGGATCAGGGTGGTGCAGATTTTAGGAGGAGTGGGCAATCCTTCGGCTGAAGTGCATGCCATGCAGTTGACCCGCCGCTTTTCGAGTCTGGTGCAAGGCGAGGGCATCTTTTTGACCGCCCCAGGCGTAGCCAGTTCACCCGAAGCCCACGCGGCTTTTCTACAAGACCCGTTCGTTCGCTCCACCGTCGCTCTTTTTGAGCAGATTTCGCTCGCGCTGGTGGGCATTGGCTCGGTTGAGCCGTCGGCCTTGCTGGCGAGCAGCGGAAATGTGTTTTCTCTTGATGAACTCCAGATGCTCCGCGAACAAGGCGCGGTAGGTGACATTTGTTTGCATTTCTTTAATGAGCAAGGCACCCCTCTAGAGACCCCTCTCAACGATCGTGTCATTGGCATCAGCGTGGAGCAGCTGCGCCAGGTGAAACGTGCCGTAGGGGTTGCCGGTGGAACGCGCAAGCAAGCGGCCATTCGGGGTGCCCTGATGGGTCACTGGATCAATGTCCTGGTCACTGATTGTCAAACGGCCAGGTGGTTGATTGGTGAGCAACCGGACGCTGAGAAGGGCGCAGTAGAAGCATAGAGAACATAGCTCAAGTGGAGAGAACATACAGGAGAAACCCGTGACGCAGCAGGAGAAATCATCGCAGAGATTGACTTCGGGTACAGAAGCCCCTGATGCCCGCATTGTTGATGTGCGCTTCGAGCACCTTCGCGAGACACTTGGCATTGGTACGGCCTCTCCACGCCTGTCCTGGACCGTTGAAACACAGCAGGCCGGATGGCGTCAGCTTGCCTATGAGGTTGAGGCGTATGGGACAGATGGCAAGCCGCGCGGGCAGACGGGATGGACCGAGTCTGATCAGTCCGTGCTTCTTCCCTGGCTGTTCGCGCCGCTTGCCTCGCGTGAACGTCTGCATGTACGGGTGCGGGTGAGGGCCAGCGAGGGCCAGGAGACCGCGTGGAGCGCAAATTATCCCATCGAGGCGGGCTTGCTCGCTCCGGATGACTGGAACGCGCGGTTTGTGACACCGGATTGGGACGAAGATACCACTCGGCCCCAGCCCGCTCCTTTGCTGCGCCGGGAATTTTCTGTTCGCGCCGATATGATACGGGCGCGTCTCTATATTACAGCGCTGGGCGTCTATGAAGTGTACCTCAATGGAAAGATTGTCGGAGATCACGTGCTGGCCCCTGGATGGAGTAGTTACCATCACCGATTGCGCTATCAGACTTTCGACGTGACTGATCTGCTGCGTGAGGGAGACCAGGCCATTGGAATTATGCTGGGTGATGGCTGGTATCGTGGTCGAATAGGCTATGACGGCGGGGCACGCAACCGCTATGGCGACAGGCTGGCTGCCCTGGCGCAGCTTGAGCTTACATACGCAGACGGTACGGTAGACCAGATCATCACCGATGAACACTGGCGCGCGGCCCGCGGCCCCATCCAGGCCAGCGACCTCTACGATGGCGAGACCTACGATGCTCGTCTGGAGTTGCCAGGCTGGTCCACGGCTGGCTATGATAACCACGGATGGGTTGGTGTATGTCAACTTGACAGGGATGTAACCACGCTCGTTGCGCCATCAGGACCGCCGGTGCGCCGGACGGAACTGGTTGCGCCTGTGGCTATTACGACCTCTCCTACAGGTCGCACTATTGTTGATTTCGGCCAGAACCTGGTTGGACGGCTCAGGTTGACGGTGCGTGGTGCAGCCGGACAGACCATTACCCTGCGCCATGCCGAGGTACTTGAGGAGGGGGAACTGTGCCTGCGCCCGCTGCGGCAGGCACAGGCCACAGATCGCTACACGCTGCGTGGCGGTGTAGTAGAAACCTGGGAGCCGCGCTTCACGTTCCACGGCTTTCGTTATGCTGAGGTAGAGGGGTGGCCTGGTGAACTGCGCCCAGACGACCTTCGCGCCGTCGTCTGCCATTCCGACATGGAGCGCACGGGCTGGTTCGAGTGCTCAGACCCCTTGCTGAACCGCTTCCACGAGAATGTCGTCTGGAGCATGCGTGGCAACTTCCTCGACGTTCCCACCGATTGCCCTCAGCGCGATGAACGCCTTGGCTGGACGGGGGATATTCAAGTCTTTTCGCCAACCGCCACCTTTCTCTATGACGTGGCTGGATTCCTGGCCTCATGGCTGGCTGACCTGGCCCACGATCAGCGCGCTCTGGGAGGGGTGGTGCCTTACGTGGTGCCCAACATCATGGGGCAGTCGACCAAGCCCGTGGCAGCCTGGGGCGATGCCTCCATCATCGTCCCGTGGGTGCTTTATCAACGCTCTGGAGACGCTGGTATCCTGTCCAATCAGTTCGAGAGTATGCGCGCGTGGGTTGATTTCCTCGCCGATCTGACCGGAGAGCAACGCCTGTGGAACAAGGGCTTCCAGTATGGCGATTGGCTTGACCCAAACGCGCCACCGGAAAGACCAGAAGACGGGCGCACTGATCCCTATGTGGTTGCTACGGCCTATTTTGCTCGGTCTGCGGCATTACTGAGTCAGGCGGCAGGAATACTGGGGCGAATGGAGGACGAAGCGCGCTATTGGGCATTGGCCGAGCAGATTCGGGAGGCGTTCGCGGCAGAGTATGTGACGCCAGCCGGGCGCGTCCTCAGCGACTCCCCAACCGCGTATGTGCTGGCCTTACAATTTGATCTTCTCAAAGACGCCACGCAGCGCCAGCGCGCTGGTGAAGAATTGGTTGCCCTCGTGCGCAAGAGTGGTTACCACATCAGCACCGGCTTTGTGGGAACGCCGCTGATTTGCGACGCGCTGTGCAGCGTGGGAGAAGATGAGCTTGCCTATTACCTTTTGATGCAGCGGGAATGCCCGTCGTGGCTCTATCCGGTGACCATGGGAGCCACCACCATTTGGGAGCGCTGGGATAGCCTGCGTCCGGATGGGACAGTCAATCCTGGTCAGATGACCTCGTTCAATCATTATGCTCTGGGGTCCATTGCCGATTGGCTGCACCGTACAGTGGCTGGTCTGGCTCCTGCTGAGCCAGGCTATCGTCGCCTCGACATTCAGCCACGTCCCGGTGGCGGACTCACCCGCGCTCATGCCCGGCATCGCACGCCCCACGGCATAGCCGAGTCTGGCTGGCGCATTGAGCAGGGGCAGATCACAGTCGAGGTTGTTATCCCGCCCAACACAACGGCGCGTGTCCTTCTTCCAGAAAGTGAAACTCCTCCCATTGAGGTTGGAGCCGGAACTCACCGCTGGTCTTACCCATACCACACAAGCGCTTCCTAGCGCCTGCTTACGCTCGGCAGCAGCTTGGCGAACCCATCGATGATCCCGTAAGTCTGGGTGGCGCAGACAGCGCTATTTTAACTGTTATTGGGGAAAGCTCATTATCCTCAGGAGAACAACTCACGATCAGCGATAACTTCCGGCTTGCATGTCATAGAGTTGCGCATAGACGCCTGCGCGTGCTAGCAACTCATCATGTGTCCCATGTTCTTGGATGTGGCCGTCCTGGAGGATGGCGATCTGATCGGCCATGCGCACGGTACTAAAGCGATGGGTAATCAGCAAGCAGGTATGCCCTTGCATGAACTCCTTGAAGTGACAATAGAGGTCATACTCCGCCTGGGCATCGAGGGCAGCGGTTGGCTCATCCAGCACAAGCATCTCGGCGTCCCTGAGAAACATCCGGGCCAGCGCCAATTTTTGCCACTCGCCCCCGGAGAAATCGACTCCTATCTGTTTCTCCGTCAGCCACCGGCTGAGCAGGCTTTGATAGCTCTGCGGGAGCTGCTCGATGCGCTCGTGGATGCCCGCTTTGATGGCCGCTTTTTGGATACTGCTGCGATCTTCAACGCGTTCGACGTTGCCCAGGCCGATATTTTCCTGCACACTCAGATCATAGCGTGAGAAATCCTGGAAAATGGCCCCAAGCCGTTGGCGGTATTCCTGGGGATCGAACTCGCGTATATCGACTCCATCCCACAGAATCTGGCCCTCGGTGGGATCATACAGGCGTGCCAGGAGCTTGACCAGCGTCGTTTTGCCCGCGCCATTAAGGCCAACCAGCGCCAGGCAGCGGTTGGCTGGCAGAAAGAGGTCGACATGGCGCAGTGTCCAGGGATGCGCTTCGCTGTAGCGGAAGGAGACATCCCGGAAGGCGATCCCCTGGGTCAACGGTGGCACCGGGCGGGGGGTGGAGGTGACCACCAGTGGTTGCTCCATGTTCAAGAGCGTCGTATAGTGCTTGAAAAAGAGCAACCCTTCGTTCATGTTTGACAGGGCCATCACAATGCCAGCGAGCGCGCCTTGAACGTTTGCCACAGTACTGATATACAGCGACACATCCCCGAAACTGAGCCGCCCGCTGAATGCCTGGACCACCACGACGACAAACGCGCCAACCGAGACCAGGCTCTCCAGCAGCGCAAAAAGGGATTGCCAGATGAGTTCGCGCCGCTGCTGCTGCCGCTGGGCGCGAAAAATCTCCGTGGTCGTGTGCTGGAACTTGCGCAGAAAATAGTCGCCAAGCTGAAACAGGCGCATCTCTTTGGCAAAGGCTCCCCAGGAAAGCACCTGGCCGTAATACGCAGCCAGGCGTTCTTTCGGGCTGGTATTCACAAAGACGCCTACTCTTCGATGCGTGAGCTTGAACTGGGTATACACTTGCGGGAGCGCCGCCAGCACCAGCACGGCGAAAAGGAGCGGACTCAGGGCAAACAGGATGCCCAGGAAGGAGAGCAAGGTGATCGCGCTCTGGACGAGTATCATACAGGTATTCAACGTCTGGATGGGAGCCATCTGGGCCTTGTTGGAAGCTACCTGAATGGTGTTATACAACGCCGGGTCTTCAAAGGGGGCCAGCCCAACGAAACTGTTCACTTTGAGGTAGATGGCGCTTTTGACGGTGAGTGTCAGACGCCGCGAGAACTCCGCATTGAAATATTGGCTTATTGAAGTCATCGCCTGGTTTGCTATCGTTATCAGTGCCTGAAGTACAAGCAACAGCGCGAGCGTCGGTACCAGATTGGTGGGCGCGTGCCCCTGGAGGCTCTGTGCCAGCAGATCGAACAAGACCTTGGTAATCCAGGCCAGCGCCAGGGGAATCAGGCCCTGTAAGATTTGGGTGGCGATCAGCAAGAGGAAGCCTGCGGGGTAAGCCTGCCAGGCTAGCCGGCCCATACGGCCAAGAGTGGTCAAGAAGTCTGGGGCACCGCGCACCAAACGGCGCAGGCGCGGCCAAAAGCCTGATCGAGGGTGAGATGCAGTCTCTTCCGGCATGTCAGTGCTCCACCAGCTGCTGTTCGGCGCTCGCCAGCACTCGTTCCTCAGCCAGGCGGTCAAGCGCTGCCTCAAGCACGCTCAGCGGGATGCCGGAGGCGCGCACCACGCCCGCTTGATCGGCCAGACAATAGCATGGCATCCCCTCGACCTCAAAGTCGTGTAACAGGGTGTTCTGCGCTCGCGGAGCCACAAGGAGGGGCAGCGAGATGCGCATCTCTTGCGCAAAGCGGCGCGTCGCCTCAAGATGACTGGCACTGACAAACAAGACCACTACCCCTACCTCGGCGGCTCTGCGCGCTATGGCTTCGAATCGGGAGAGCAGGGAAGGCATGGGGAGAGAGGAATGCGCAAAGAAGAAAAACAAGAGCAGGGCCTGGCCGCGATACTGCTGCGAGGTGACGGTGGACCCCTCCAGGGTCGAGGCGCGAAACGCTGGAGCCACATGGCCCACCGGCAGCCCCCATTTGGGCGGAACGTGGTTGACAGGAACTACCAGCGGCGCAGCCTGGGCCGAACGAGCCAATTTCATCAAGACGACGCCGCGCACATTCCGCTGCGGAAGTGGTCCCCAGGTGCGTGAATCGATGCTCTGCTCGCGGTGATCGCCACAGACGAACACATGACCCGGCGGAATCTGCCAGGTCTGCTCCGCCTGCTCGGCTTCTTCGATGAGTTGATCGTCCATCGCGCTCCTGATCGGAGCGGGGCGGGCTGTAAACACCTCTCCAGGCAAGGCCACGATCCGTTTCATCTGCCACCCCTCCAGTTCAGGCCGCGCGGATGCCCCCTGCTGCAACACTACGATCTGCCCGCACCGGAGCCAGCGAGCGGGCCACCTGCGCCAGACCAGCAGGCGATCTCCGTCCTGGAAGGTGGGGATCATGCTCTGGCCGGTGACGGTCACGATTAGGAGACACAGGCGCATGAGAGCACCACTCATGCAAAGCATCAGGCAGCATCCTATAAGAGAAATCAGGAGGAACATTGCAGCCAGCCTTCTACATTCGAGCCTCTTTATGTACCAGATATAAGGCAAAAACACACAATCCCACAAAACCGCCGCTGCCTACGGAAAGATGTCCCTCTCCGCAGGCAGTGCGGCCTTGATCAGCCTCCGCCAGGCTAACAGGCTCTCCGCGCTGCCTGGCGTGAGGGCCTATCCACAATTAGAGGGGCATACTGCGCAATCACCAGGTATTGAACCGCCGCAAGTGTATATACCTGCTTGGCAATATTGCCAAGCTGTGGAATAGTGGTATATGAGAGTTCCACAGCCACAATTTGGGCCAGGGTAGGAACAAGTTCCGCCACAATAAATGCCAGAGCAGGCGCTCGCGGTTTTCTGCGGGACGAGATGTTCGACCGTGGCGTCAAGGGCGGCGCTGATCGGACCCAGCTTCTGGGTGAGGCGATCAACAAGGGACAACACCGAGGTACTCATCGTTACAGGTTCCTTTCTGCAAGCACTGAAAATCGGACGTTTTTTGAAACAATAGACTCCAATGAGCAGATCTTCATTCATCTGCACACGAATACGCTGTCGTTTTACCTCCTTCCACTGGCGACAAGCTTGCCTGCTCTGGTCCAGGTCGCTGTGAGTGCCTTCCAAGCGCCGAAGCTGGGCCACGGATGCCCTGCCGACTGGACCGTGCCATCTTCATCTATCACACAGTAGGAAGGCGTACCGGTGATCTTGTAATCATCAAAGAACGGATTGCTATCTCGTGGCGCCAGCAGCACTGGCATGTCCAGATGGAACTCAGCCAACAGCGCCTCGACCCGTTCGCGCCCTTCGCTGCTGACCAGGATCAGATCAGTCGCGGTCTGGCGTGCGCCGGGAAGCAACTCTCCAAGCGTTGCCAGCAGTTCGTGGCAGGGTTGGCAGCCTGCGGAGATAAAGAGCAGCGCGGTGGCTCGCCCCCGCCCGGTATGAGATTCCAGCGTAGCTGGCTCTCCTTCCAGGGTCTGGGCGCTAAAAGCCGGAGCCTGTTCGCCTATGGTGGGTCCAGTCTCAGACACTCCCGCCGCGTTGAGGCCACCACTGGCGTTCACCCGTCGCACCAGCGCGAGGGTCAGCAGCACATTGAGCAGCACGACCACCCAGAGCAGCACAGAACTGACGATGAGAACGGTTTCCAAGGGGCAACTCCTTCCTGAACAAGAGCCGGTTAGTTCGAGCGCAACAACTGGGCAATCTCGCCCAGTTGCACCCAGATGACCACAAAGACCAGCGCGCCCAGACTGATGGGAATCCATGCGAGCCAGCCTACGGTAGTGTCTGTCTCGCGCAGCCAGGTCTGCGTCACACAGCCGCCCAGCGCGCAGACAATAAAGCCAAGGTTGCGCCAGAGGTCGCTGACCGTCACGGGTTTTTCGCTTGGGCCAAAGCAGTTGCACGAGGTGTGCAGCGACCTCGCCAGCACCGAGGCCAGCGCGCCGCAAAACACGGCCAAGAGCGTGATTGCCAGGATGAAGCCTGGGAGCAAGAAATGGCCTCCAGCAATCATGAGGAGCACCACGCCAAACTCACCCGCGAGAAAGAGCAGCGCGGTGATGCCGCTCAGGTGATTCGGCAGCAGACGAAAGGTGATGATGGTCTGCTTGAACTGAGGAAGATGACCTGCCTTGCTCACCCCGGAGATCAGAAAGACCAGCCCGGTCACCACCCGGCAAAAGGTCAGCACATACGCCATGACCATCAGCGACATAGGAAGCTCACTCATCTTTCCAACTGGCTTGTTTTCGCTTGTTTTCGGTTCGCTGGGGCATCTCATGCTTCGGCAACTTTACCCTGCCGCGCTCACGGTTGCCCCTTCCCTTGCTGAGCTAAGTATGCGATACTCCCTGTGCCAAAACTGAGCAAAAATGTGCCGAGTTTTTGCACAGATGGAGTTCTCCTCATTGGCAAGCGCTCCGTGTTATAGGCGGGTTGGTACAGTTGAGGTTCTGGCCTCAGCAAGAAAGGATTCGCTCGATGCGCAATCAGCAGTTTGGCGCACTCGCCAGTGAAGGGGTTGCCAGCGTGGCACATCGCTCGCACAAAACCCGCGCAGGCGTGCTCCTGGAGATGCGTGACACCTTACTAGCCACTGGAAGCATGGTGAAGGATTCGACGCTGGCGGGCTGGTGTAAGGGGTTTGTTCCCAAGGAACCCGAGCTTGTTGCCTGGTTCACGCGCTACTGTGTGCGCCAGGGGCGCGTGGATCGGCAGTGGGCCGAGGCCCTCCTGCGCTATGCCCGTTACCCAGAGCGAGAGCACCTCCTGGGAGAACTCTTCCCGCCAGCATCGCTCGCTGCCCCGGCAGACCTGGCTCGAGGCAAGGAGGCTGCTAATGGGAAGCGGGCGGATGCCCCAACCACTCAGCAGTTCTCGGTCCTGACCGCGAGCCTGGTGAAACAGGAGCTGATGCATCACTCTGCACCACCTTCTTCTCCCCCGCGTGTCACCCGTGCTCCATCCTCCTGGCTGCCGCTTCCCCCAACTCCCCTGATCGGGCGAGACCAGGAGAGACAAGCCCTTGGAACGTTGCTCACTGAGCCAGATGTGCGCCTGCTCACCCTGTGTGGGCCGCCAGGCGTGGGCAAAACCCACCTGAGCCTCCAGGTGGCCGCTGAGGCGCAGGAGCGATTTTCCGATGGAGTGGCTTTCGTAGGGCTGGCCTCTCTTCGTGACCCCACACAAGTCATGCCCACCCTGGCTCATGTCTTTGACGTCGCGCCCGCCAGCGACTCTCCTCTCGAAGCCGTGGCTCAACACCTTCAGAAACAGCATCTGCTGCTTCTGCTTGATAACTTCGAGCAGGTGCTCCCAGCGGCGTCTGACGTTGCGCAACTGCTTTCCCTTTGTCCCCATCTGCGGGTGATGGTAACCAGTCGCGCCCCGCTGCATGTGCGCGGAGAATACGAGTATGCGGTGGCCCCGCTGGCCCTGCCAGATCGGCGCCAGATCAATGACCTGACGCTTCTTGCGCAAGTGCCCGCTGTCGCACTGTTTCTCGCGCGTGCCCGTGCTGTCCTGCCTGACTTCACGCTTACGTCCGCCAATGCGCCTGTCCTGGCGGACATCTGCTGCCGCCTGGATGGTCTACCCTTAGCTATCGAGTTGGCGGCAGCTTGGATCAAGCTCTTGCCCCCTCCGGCGCTGCTGGCGCGTTTGCAGCATCGGCTGGAGACCTTGACGGATGGGGCGCGTGATCTGCCTAGCCGCCAGCGCACCTTGCGGCAGGCCATTGGCTGGAGTTACGAATTGCTGGACCCACCAGCGCGCACCTTATTGCAGCGCCTGGCAATCTTTGTCGGAGGATGTTCCCTGGAGGCGGTGGAAGCTGTATGCGCTCCAGGCGGGCAGGAGGGCAAAGACCTGTTAGAGCAGGTGACCATGCTGGTGCATCATCATCTGGTGCAGAGTGAACCAGGAACTGGGGATGGACCGCGCCTGCTGCTGCTGGAAACCATCCATGAGTATGCAATCGAGCAGCTAGGGGGCACCGGGGAGCGCCCTGCTCTGCAACGGGCGCATGCGCTGTATTATCTGCGCATGGTAGAAACACTGCGGCAACAGATTGGCGCTGAACTGGCTCCTGGTCTGGAGCAGATGGAAACCGAGTATGGTAACCTGCGTGCGGCCTTACAGTGGGCCATCGAGCAGCGGGAGATAGAGATCGGGCTGCAACTGGCTAGCGCGCTCTGGAAGTTCTGGTATACCCGCGGCTATCTGCTGGAGGGTCTTCAGTACCTGCCCGCCTTGCTCGCCCTGGCCCCACCACCGGAAGCCAGCCTGTCCCAATCCGACTGGCAAGCCCTGCGGGCACGTGCGCTCTATGCCGCAGGTACCCTGGCTTTTCGGCTCAACGATTTTGAGCGCGCCAGCACCTTCTTGCGCGAATCGATTATGCTCTTCGAGGACTTGCAAGACCGCAACGGACGGGTAGCGCCCCTCACCTTGCTGGGTAATATCGCTCTCCATCAGGGGAACTTTGAGGAAGCCAAACAGCTCTATACTCCCTGCCTGGTGCAGGCGCAACTGACACAGAATAAGCACCGCTGTGCTGTGCTCTTGCTCAACCTGAGCCTGGTGGCCCGTAAACAAGGGGACTATCAACAGGCGACAGCCTTGTCTGAGGAAAGTGTTGCCCTCTGTCGCGAGCTGGGGGATACCTGGAATGGGGCCCTGGGATTAAACAATCTAGCGGATGTGGCCCGCGAGCAGGAGTACTTTCCCCGCGCCGTCGCCTTGTATACAGAAAGCTTGCGTATGCTTCAAGCCTTGGGAAATCGAGCCAGTATTGCAGCCTGTCTTGAAGGGCTGGCAGCGGTACTCGGTGGTTGTCAGCGGCTGGAAGAGGCCACCTTGCTGTATGGCGCTGCCACTGCGCTCCGCGAGGAGAGTAAAGCGCCCCTCCCGCCTTCAGACCGGGGCCATTGTGAGTCGCTTGAGGCTACGGCTCGTGTTGCTCTGGGGGGAGCTTGCTTTGAGGAACTCCTGGCAAAAGGACAGTCGCTCTCGCTCGAGGAAGTCATGACGATTGTTCAGAACGCAAACGAACCCATCGAACATGGCGGCCTTTGAGTAGAGAAACCGGTTGGCTCACTCGCTCCGATGGCCCAGGTCTGGAGCAGGCTCTTGTGCCCCCAGGCAACTCCCCAAAGGACAAGGATATGCAGACGAAACGTTCGCCAGAGTGTGACCAGTCGGACCAGAATGCGGTGCGCATCGAGCCGTGGGGTGAGGACGATCTGACACTGTTGAAGAAACTTCTGGGGGACCCGGCGATGACCGAGCATCTGGGTGGCCCCGAGAGCGAAGAACAACTGGTCGAGCGTCACACCCGATACCTCCTCACAGACTCCAGCAATGATCGTATGTTCAAGATCGTTCACAAAGCGACGGGCGAGGCAATTGGGTCGGTAGGCTACTGGGAGCGTATCTGGCAGGGCGAGGCGGTCTATGAGATTGGTTGGATGGTCCTCCCGGCATTCCAGGGGCGGGGCATCGCCAGCGCCGCTACCGCCCAGGCCATCACCAGCGCCAGAGCAGATGGCAGGCATCGGTTTATACATGCCTTCCCATCGGCGCACAATCCCTCGTCGAACGCGATCTGTCGGAAGCTGGGGTTCACCCTGCTCGGGGCATGCGAGTTCGAGTATCCGAAAGGCCATTTTATGCAGTGCAATGACTGGTGCCTTGATCTCGTCTCTTTGTAGGCGAACACTCATTGGAAGACCAGGACCGTACGCAGGCCCTGGCCGGATTGAAGGTCAAGGAGGGCATCATTCACTTCATTCAGGCTGGAGATGGTCACGGTGATTAATTCGCCAAGCTTGAGAGTGCCTTCCAGCGCCCACTGCGCAAAGAGTGGGAAATGGAGCGCGGGCCGACATGCGCCATAGACGCAGCCTCGGATAACCTGCTGCAAGCTGAGCATGTTGTGGCGCGGGAGAAATGAGAACGCGGCGTCGCGTGCTGGTGCGCCCACCAGGGCGAGTGTCCCACCAGGCGCGAGGACATCCAGCCCCTGGGCCATGATCTGCGGATGCCCAACAACCTCGAAGGCCACGTCCACGCCGCGACCACCCGTGAGGCCGCGCACCCGCTCGACGGCATCTGCCCCCGCGCGCACGCCGTCTGTGGTCCCGAACTGCCTGGCAAGCATCAGCTTCTCCTCAAGGAGGTCGATGCCGATGATCTTGCCCGCGCGCGCCATGGCTGCGCCTTGCGCGACGTTCAGCCCCACGCCGCCGAGACCGAAAATGGCGACGTCCATCCCTGGCTCGATGTGCACCTCAAACAATGCGGCGCCTAAGCCGGTGGCAACGCCGCAGCCCAGCAGCGCTGCTACAGAGAAGGGCAGCGCTGGGGAAATAGGGACGGCTGCATCGGCTGGCACCACGACGTACCGACAAAATGAACCCACGCGCAGGAAGGGAGCCGTGTCCGCGCCGTCGCGCTTGCGGTGGATTCTCGGCCCCGCCGTCGCCTGCGGCGTTTCGCACCAGGGCTGCCGCCCTCGCCTGCAAGATGGGCAGCGCCCACAGGGCGTTTTCCACGCCAGGACTACTGGCGTGCCGACCGTGGGCGACAGGACTCCTGGCCCCACTTCCTCGACAACCCCGGCCCCTTCGTGGCCGAGCACGACTGGGAAGACCAGCGCATCGCGGCGGGCGGTAAGGTCCGTATGGCACAGCCCCGTCGCCTCGATGCGCACCAGCACTTCCCCGGGTCCTGGTGCGTCGACGATAACGTCTTCAATCGTGACCTGACCGCCACGCTCGTTGAGAAGTCCTGCTGGCACGATGCGGCTCATATCATACTTCCTTTATTCGTCAATACTTCAAGCCGGGCCGTCTCAAGCGTCTCTATCGCCGTCGGATACTGCCCCCGCCACAACGCATCCAGGGCGCGCAGGTAGGTCTCGCTCAGCAACGGATGGGCGAGCGCCAGGGGTTTTGTAGCCCGTTCGCGCTGGATGTCGTTGAGATAGGCAATCTGCGCTGCGAGAGTTGCCTGGTGCGCGCTACGCTCCTCATGGGACGCCCGGAGCAGACGCCCGGCTAGCTGCGCCAGCCGCTCCACCAGTGGTTCGACCAGTGCTTGCCCACGCGCCTCTGACGAGCCTTGCCGTGGGTCTTCGCCCTGGATGCCTTCCAGCGCGCCCGCTGAGGGCAGTCGTTCCATATGAATCATCTCAGGCCGCAGCGCCCAGAGCAGGGAAGTCTCCAGCGCGCCCGCGTGGTCGCCGCTGCGGAAGCCAAGATCGGTGAGCAGTTCGAACTCTGGGAGCGCGTGCACGATCAGCCCGGCGCGCTCCATCACCTTCAGCGCGGCGCGCTTGAGCGCGCTGTGATGGTCCAGCCCGTAATGGCCCGCGAAAACGATCACGGCGCGGAAGCCCACCTGCCCAAGCTGCTCCAGGATGCTCACAAACAGCGCTTCCACCACGTCAGGCTCGATGCGCATGGTGAAGGCGTACGGCACACCGCCGATGGCCCAGTAGGTCGTAGGAACGACTACCCCGCCGCTCTTGCGCGCCGCGCGCAAGCACACCTCCTCAGCCAGCAGTCCATCGAGGCCGAGCGGGAGGTGGTGGCTATGCCATTCGAGCGTTCCAGAAGGGACGAAAGCGAGCGGGCACTGTTCAAGGATAGCGGCAAGCTTCCGCAGATGAAGGGCTTCGTAACGCCCATAGAGCGGCTGGCGCGTCGATTCCTCGGCCATGTTCAGATCAGTTGTCTCGCGGGTCTCCATTGCAACGTGCGACCTCTGGCGTTATCTGCCGCCAGGCAGGCTGGGGCGTGGCTTTTTCGACGTTTGGCCCGCCAGCCGACGCTTTGCTTGAAAGAAGGGACCCTTGGCCCAGGCGCGCTCCCGCACGCGCTCCATTGTTGTTGGGTCGAGTCGGGACAGCGGGACGGTGGAACCGTGCTCGGTGACGATCACGGCATCCACCGGGCAAACGGCGTAACAGATGGTGCAGCCGATGCAGCCGCTCATGTCCACTTGATGCTGGAGATTTGTATAGGTGATAGTGTCGACTGGACAGAACCGTCGGCAACTGCCGCAGTTGATGCAGATTGTCTCGTCGATATGATAGGTCAGCGGGGCTTTCATTGGTCGCGCCCTCTCTGGGGCGCAGCCGTCGCTGTCGGCGGAAAGAGCCGCGACAGATCGCGCCGCTTGGTGATGAGCCACGCCGAATAGTCGGCATATTCCTGTTCTTTGCGGGCCTGGAAGCTGGCAAGCTCTTGCAACCGGGCTGTATCATTGCCAGCAACGATGGGAATCCACTTCGACAGCGCGATATGCGTATCTTCATCGGCCAGAATGTAATCGAACATCTGCACCAGGCCCAGATCGCCCTGGCGCAGAAAGCCACGCGCCCGCGGGCGATGTTGATCTACCGAGATGCCTTCGACGACCCGCTGAAGGACGATCAGGCGCTTGAGCACGTCTGGCTCATCCCCTGCCATCTTATTGATGTAGGTGATTGCGGGCCAGGTGCCCAGATCGGCGCCGAGCAGCGTCAGCAAACGCCGCTGAGAAACGCAATGGCGGCACTCGTCCCACATCTGCCGCGAGAGCTGCACGCGCATCTGCCAGGGCAATTCAGGGTATTCGACCAGGATGCGGCACAACAGTTCGGCGGCTTCCATCTCCACCGAGATGAGCGTCGAAAGCATGATTTGCTGTATCTCCGTCTCGTCCTGTGGGTCGAAATCGACCTCTTCCGATGGCCCCTCCGACGGCGAATAGTAGACCAGATGCATTCGTGGGT
This sequence comes from Ktedonobacterales bacterium, assembly GCA_035307385.1. Lineage (GTDB taxonomy): Bacteria > Chloroflexota > Ktedonobacteria > Ktedonobacterales > DATBGS01 > DATBHW01. The sequence continues at coordinate 26,856 of DATGID010000067.1, forward strand.
CGCTGGCCGGGCGGTCGCCGTTGAAACGTGCCAATGGCGCGTCGGGCGCGCTGATGAGGCCGTCGAGCGCCGCTGCATCTGTGAGCAGGCGTTTGATACGTGCCTGCCATGCCTCGGCGTCTGCCTGCGCGGCGGCATCGCCCCCCAGCTTCTCCCAGGCTAATTCCAGGCCATCTGCAATTTGGTGCTGCTTCTGCTGAATCGTCTGTTCGAGCAGCCGAATGGATGGTCCCTCCAGAATGGTGTCTGCGGTTTGGAGGTATGCTGCATATTGCTCAAGTAGCCAGGGCTTCAGGGCGCCGTACAGCCCCAACAGCTTTTGCCCTAGCGTGGAGGCACGCGCCACCTCGCGGCAGAGCGCGTCCAGCGACTCAAGCTGGAGCGGCTTCGGCTCCCAGCCATAGGTCGGCACGCCGGGGTGCAGTTCTTTCGTGCGCTGCAAGAACAGATCGGCGGTCATCATGTCTTCGTAAGCGTGGAGCCCGAAGAGCTGCTTGGCGTCAAGGTCGCCTGTCGTCCACACCCAGGATGCAAGCGCCTCCATGCAGCGCCGCTCCAGGAAATGGAAGCGGTCCATATACCAATGTGCTTCCTCCACCGGATGACAGATACCTACCTGTGAGTCCGTCTTCATGTGTTTGTCCCCCATTCCTGGCTGGCAATTGCCAGTGACGATACCTCTATTACCTGGCCTGATAGCCTTCACAGGCGCGCTTCACCAGCCGTTGGGATGGCTTTCACCGCCTCCACATGCAACCGCAGGCCGTCCGCCGCCTTGGTGTAGAAGCGCGGCAGCGTCTCGCTCGTGATGGCAATGCACGGCGCCACCAGATGGCGCGGGAGCGGCCTTCGGTTGAAGGCGTAGACAGCGGCGTGCACCAGCATCCTTGCCTGATATTCTGGAAACATGGCGCACACGATATGATAGGTTCCATCGGTGAGCCAGTCATACGCCTGCGGACCTGAGAACCCAAAGCTGCAAATAACCAGATCGTCCATCGGCATGCCAAGGCGCTCGAACGCCTTGCGCCCGCCGATGGCAGATTCGTCGTCCACGCCGAAGAGGACATCAAAGGGGCCGCCCTGCTGGAGCGCCCGCGTTGCCGCTGCCGCCGAGGTCTCGATGTCGGCCCGGCCATCGACGCGAACGCTCGTCACGTCTGGGATGATCTGCCGCAGGCCATCAAGGAAGCCATCGCTGCGCTGTACGCCCTCCGTCATCCAGGGCACGGTCACGTCCAGCACGCTTATGCTGCTGAGGCTGCGTGCCCGCAGTCGCTCGCCCGCAGCGCGCCCAACCTTCACGCCGCCGCGATACTCGTTAATCATCGCATTGGTGGCAACAGCCGGGCTTTCGACCCAGATCGACTCGGTGACGACGGGGATTCCGGCGGCATGCAGCGGCGCCAGCATCTCCGGCGCGCGGTTGGCGTCAGCGGCGCTGTAGATGAGGGCGTCGATGCCGCTGGCGAGGAACTGTTGCACCTGGCCTTGCTGCACGTCGGCATTCATGTTCGCGTCCACAATCTCGACAGCGAACCCAAGCTGCTCGGCCAGGATGCGCTCGTTGGCAGCCTGCACCTGATACCAGATGTGCGCGCCGTAGTTGATGCACACGCCAAGACGTTTGGGTATCTCCAGACCATCCAGGCGCGCCTGCGCTTCCCAATTCGCCAGCGTTTCGCTCTCACTACTTGTCATGGGTCTGCCTTTCTTTACGTATGGAAACGTATTGATTGCGGTGAATACGTCCGCACACTATGCTACATCGGTAGCGCGTGGCCCTGGCCGGGCAAGGAACCGCCTCAAAATGTTGACCGCGCTGTTCTCATCACGATCCATGACGAGGCCACAAGTTCCACAGCGATACGTGCGTTTGGAGAGCGGCATGTCCTGCTTGCAGCCACAGCCGCTGCAGGTCTTGCTCGTATCGCGTTCATCTAAGAGCACCACGGCTTTCCCAGCGAGTTGACATTTGTAGGTCAGCATCTGGATAAAGGCATACAGTCCCCAATCGTTGTACACACTCCGATTGAGTTGCTTCCTGCGTTCCACATGCTGCTTGGTGACCATCTGCCGCTGGGAAAGGTCTCCGACCACCACAGTGCTTTCAACCAGTCGGTGAGCGATGAGATGCGAGGCTTTGTGCAGACAGTCACGGCGTTTGTTGCGCTTCTTTTCAGAAACCCGCTGGTAGACCTGCGATAAGTGGATGGAGCGGCGGGACATCTTTTTGCAGCGGTCCCGCTTGGAACGAATCTTATCGAGTTGTTGGTTGTACCACTGGTAGCCCTTGAATCCCCCGACGTGATAGAACCGTCCTTGCTCGTTGACCCCAGTTGCCAGCGTCTTGATGCCCAAGTCAAAAGCCACAGCCTGCCCCGCTCGCGACTCGGCTTCCTGCACCTCATAGACAAACGAAGCGTGATAATGGCCCCTGGCATCTCGGCTGATAGCAACTTCCTTATACCCTTTCGAGGGCGTTTCGGTCAATGCTGCTGCAATCGTGGGATAGGGCTTGTCCTTTTTGCCACGCCCGCCGCCGGTGGGCAGCAACACCGTTTTGCCTTCGATGTGAAGATACATCGCTGGATAGCAGAGCGTGAAGAATTGATGTCGGGGGCGCACACGAGGGAAGCCAGGCTTTTCGCCTGCTGCCACCCTACGCCAGAAGGCTCTCATCGCTTGGTCCAATCGGAAGTAGACTTCGGCCAGCAGTTTTCCATACACCTGGTCAAGCTCTGGGTCAAACTTCCGGCTTTCGGCCAGCGTCTTCTTGGCATCCTGCCAGTGCCAGCGCTTTCCTTCCCGTAGTTGCATCACCCACCAGTTGTAGAGGCCACGACACTTGCCCTGCATCATTTCCAGCGTCGCGGCGTCCTGCGCGCTCACCTCCAGGCGGATTTTCTTGGCTATGAGCATGCTCGCTCCTGTGATTTGAACACATATTCTATAATGAAAGTTTAGCACTGCTGCTGGCCCTTGGCAAGCACGCTTGTGTGGCTATCTTCGCTGGGGGAAGCCAAGCCCATCTCTCACCTCTCTCCCATGCTTGTGCGAGACAGACGTGAGAGCGAGAAACATCTGCATGTAGCACATATATGAACCCATTTGATCACGCAATGGAAAGCTATCTAAAGCCCCTCACTTCTGCTCGTGTGTCTGGCGACGGTGCCAGGTGGCCTACAGTTCCGCATTGCGCAGCGCATGCGCGACGCTCGCGTCTTTAGAACAGGTCTCGCAACCGGAGGTACAACGCTCGATACACCTGATAGCTGCGCTCATAGGCGGCGCGCGCCGATGCATCCGGCTCAACCGGTGGACCCGTGCGTACCATCGCGGCGCTGGCGGCCTCGATATCACTCCAAACGTTGGCAGCCATCCCGGCGAGCATCGCCGCCCCCAGTATTCCGGCATCGCGAATGGCAGTAGGGAGCATCGTTCGGCCAAGCACATCGGCCTTGATCTGGTTCCACAGAGCGGACTGCCCCCCGCCGCCGGAGACGCGCACGCTGCCGACCGATACCCCTGATGCGTCTTCGGCGCGCTCCAACACGTGCCGGATGCTGAATGCCACGCCTTCGAGTACTGCGCGCAGGAAATGCGCGCGCGTATGCGCCAGGGACGCGCCGAAGAATACGCCGCGCGCTTTCGCGTCCCAGATGGGCGTGCGCTCGCCTTCGAGATACGGCAGAAACACGAGGCCATCGGATGATGGCGCGGCGGCGTCATCGAGCGCGTGGGCGTCAAGTTCGGGCCAAAAGCGCCCCAGAAACCACGAGATGGCCCCGCCGCTGGTCTGCGTCGGTCCATAGATGATGTGCAGGTTGCCATCGAGCACAGGCGCTGCGAGGACGCCTCCAGCCATCGTCGGCTGATGGTCAGCCGTCAGGCCGATGATGTCAGACGTGCCCGCAATGTCGAAGGCCATGCCGCTGCTGGCGAGCGCGCCCGTGCCAAGCATGCCGCACATCGCGTCGGACCAGCCGACCGCTACGGGAAGCCCTGCGGGCAATTCCAACTGCCGGGCGGCATCAGGCGTCAGTCCGGCCAATTCGTGATGCGGATATAAACTTGCAGGCGCTATGGCGGGGTCGATGCCCAATAAATCATGATACGTCTGGATTGGCTCGCCTGTCTGGAGATGCGCCAGTCCCTTGTTACTCCAGTGATCGCTTGCCACGCGCCCCGTCAGGCGATAGTTGAGATAATCTTTCGGCTGGAGCAGTGTATGGGTACGCCGCAGGGTATCGGGCTCATGTTCTTGCAGCCAGCGCAGGCGGGCCGGTGGATAGGAGGCGTTGCGGGGCAGGTTCATGCCCAGCCAGGCGGCCCAGGTGTCGGCTGGAATCTGCGCTTCGAGTGCATCTGCCTCCTGCGCGGCGCGGCTATCCTGCCAGATGATGGCTGGGCGTATCGAGTATCCGGCTGCATCCAGAAAGACGAGGCTGGGCGTATGACCGCAGCAGGCTAGCCCCAGCGGCTGCGTGGAACCGGCGCTGGACAGCGCATCATGGATGGCTGCTCGGGCGCTCCCCCAATAGTCCTCAGGGTTCTGTTCGACCCAGCCGGGCTGTGGGCGGCTCACGCTGCAATCAGCGGTGCCATGCCCCAGCAGTTCACCATCAAGCGCAAATATCCCTGCTTTACAACTGGTTGTGCCCAGGTCCACGCCGATTACGGCTGCCTGCGTTGGCGCCATCAGCCAGCCTCCTGAATCGTGTGCAGGATGCTGCGGGCCTGGTCGCCGATCTGTTCATAGCGGCGCGATGACAAGGCTTCGGCGTCCAGGATAGCGCCCCCAACCCCTACGATGGAGATACCAGCGGCGAGATACTCCGGAATCTGCTGGTTGTCAAGCCCGCCAGTCAGCATAAAGACGGGATTGAACGCTCTAAACGGCTGGAGCACATCATGCACATAGGCTGGCGTGATCAAGCTCGCAGGAAATAACTTCACCCCTCGTACCCCGGCGGTGAGAGCCTCGAAGATATGCGTTGGCGCTATTGCACCAGGAAAGTAGAGCGCGTCGGCCTGGCTGCAAACGGTGAGGACGCTGGAAACGAGGACAGGAGAGACGACAAAGTGTGCCCCCGCAGCAAGAGACCCTTCAGCATCCTCAGGCGAAAGGACCGTGCCTGCACCGATCAGCAACTGTTCACCGAAGCGTTCTCGTAGCTGAGCGATGGTCTCGACAGCGGAGGGGTCGTCGTTCACAGTGATCTCAAGCGCGGCTACCCCAGCATCGATCAGCGTTTCCGCTACGGGAAAGATATGTTCTGCCGGCAGGCGCCGGGCGACGACTACTAAGCGTCCCTGGCACAAGCGTGCCAACGCTATCTCACTTTTCATGATGTTCCCTTTGTATCAGGGGAGTCGGACTGCTCTCTGGCTCATACTCCCTGACATCCTGCCGCGAACGCCAGCCCAATTCCTTCGAGATGACCTCGGCGTAGGACTTGACACACTGCACAATATGACTGCGCCGCGCGCCACCCATACGTACCGCAGGCACAGACACACTGATAGCGGCAACCACATCGCCGCGCATATCGAAGATTGGCGCTGCAATGCACTGGCTGCCGATATGATGCTCCTCGGCGTCCACTGCATAGCCCTGTTCCCTGACCTCAACCAGACACTGCCGAAACGCCTGAGCGTTAGTGATCGTGTTGGGTGTGGAGGCGGCCAGACCACGCCGTTGAAGGATGAGGTCTACGTCAGCGTCGGAGATGAATGCCAGCATCGCTTTGCCCATTGCTGTGCAGTGGACAGGGGCGCGCCCACCTGGTCGTGAGTTGACTGAGAGCGAGTGTGGCCCCTGCGCCCGGTAGAGATACACGACCTCGCCATCGTCAAGCACACCCAGATGCACGTTCTCTTCTACCTGGTCTCGCAACTCGTCGAGGAATGGCGGTGAGATGCGGCTCACGTCAGCGTAGTCCAGGACGAGCGCGCCACGGTCTACAAGGCGCAAACCCAGGCGATAGCGCTTTGTCTGCGCGCTTTGGGCAATGTAGCCGTGATGTTCCAACGTGCGAAGCAAGCCGAAAAGCGTACTCTTGTTGAGAGATAAACGCGCGGCAAGCTCCGTGAGACTGAGTTCCGGTTTCTGCGGAGTAAACACATCCAGGATGTCCAGCGCCTTGCTCACTGAACCGATCAACTGACTGCTGCTTGACTCGCGCAAGTGTTCCTCGTTTGAAATTTCTGCTGCCATGACCGCTCCTTGTCGTTTGACAATACCAAAACGATTATGTTAATTGTGAACCATGATAGCTGTTTTGTCAATACATCGCTCGTCCAGCTATCGTGTAGCAGCATGTACACATTTGAGAAACGCTCTCACCAGCAAGTCAGAATGAAAGAAGTCTCAGCGTGTCATGAGGATTAGCAGGCTCACGTTGCATTTCACATCATTTTTGCCAAGAATTTCCTCATGTATTGACAAATAGTTCAGGCCCATTTATAATTGGTAAAAAGTTGCGACAATGGCGAATATGCTTCGGCATTATCGAAGCGCCACTGTCGGCGCATCTACGAGGGAGTCGCACAACAATGGAGAGCAAGCCGCTCATTGAGGCGCGCGGAGTGACGCGCAGCTTTGGCCGTGTCCGGGCCTTACGAGGGGCTGACTTCGCAGCGCGCCTCGGCGAAGTCTCGGCTATTGTTGGCGACAACGGGGCGGGAAAATCTACCCTCATCAAGATTCTTTCGGGCGCTCTTCAACCCGATGGCGGCGAATTATTCCTCGAAGGTTCGCCTGTCCACTTCCAGTCACCCCATCACGCGCGCGAGCTGGGCATCGAAACCGTTTACCAGGACCTCGCGCTTGCCCCGGCGCTCGATGTCGCCGCTAACCTTTTTCTCGGACGGGAGATGCGTATGCCGGGCATTTTGGGCCTGCTTGGCTTCCTGGATGATCGCGCCATGCGTAAACGGGCGCAGGAAGAAATCGCGGCATTGCGCGTGGGTCTGACATCAGTACGGCAGCCAGTCATGACGCTCTCTGGCGGGCAACGTCAGGCGGTGGCTGTGGCGCGGGCGACCGCGTGGGGTAAACGCATCGTCATCATGGACGAGCCAACGGCAGCGCTGGGCGTGCGCGAAACCCAGATGGTGCTGCGCCTTATCCGGCGCATCCGCGACGCCGGTATTGCGGTTGTGATGATCAGCCACAGCATGCCTGATGTCTTTGAGGTCGCCGACACGATTACCATTCTTCGCCTGGGCCGCACCGTGCGCCAGATGCCCCGCAGTGAAGCCTCGATGTCGGAAGTGGTCGCCTTCATGACGGGCGCAACTGAAGAGTCCATCATAGAGAGCGAGCGAGGTCAGCAGCATGTCACAGATTGAATCGCAAGCGGAGACGCCAGAGGCCGTGAACGACGAAGCGACCCGCAGATCACACTCCTTGTTGGAATGGGTTTCGATGTCGCCACGCGCTGCGCTGCGCACACTCATGCGCTCCAGCAACCTTTACATCTTGCTGGTGGAGCTGGCTTTGCTGCTCTTTTTCAGCGTCGTCAGCCCCTACGGCACCTTTTTCAGTGAGCGCAACCTTATCAACATAGCTTGGGATACCTCAGAGACATTGCTGCTGGCGCTCGGCGAGACGTTCGTGATTATCACTGCTGGCATTGACCTGTCGGTTGGAACCGTTCTCATGCTTTCAGGGGTGACGACCTCCTGGGTTATGGCTCAGCTCGCTGGTTCGCCGCAGCAGATCGTCAATGGGGTGTATCCCAATGCTGCTGTGGCTATCGCTGTTGCCATTCCCTGCGGCCTGCTGGTTGGCCTGATTTTCGGTGCGCTCAATGGCGTACTGATCGCCCGGCTGAAGATGCCTCCATTTATCGTGACATTGGGCACCTTTAGCATCGCTATTGGTCTAGGCGATCTCCTCAGCGCGCAGGGTGCTGCCGGGCAGACGACCATTCCTCCCGCGCCGCCGAGTTTCGCGTCTGCGCTGGGCAATGGCTCGTTGTTGCTGGGCCTGCCAACGCTCGTCATTGTGGCGATAGTGGCCTCGGTGCTCGCGCATATTGTCCTGACGCGAACGGTCTTCGGCAGAAGGACGTTCGCCATCGGCAGTAATGCGGAGGGCGCGCGCCTGGCAGGCGTGCCGGTCACGCGGCAGTTAATCATGGTCTATAGTCTGGCGGGCGTGATGTCGGCGCTGGCGGGCATCTTTGACCTCGCCCGCTTCCTGGCTACCGACATTCAGGGGCACAATCTCGACAACCTGAACGCCATTGCAGCCGTCGTGATTGGCGGCACGAGCCTCTTCGGTGGGACCGGCTCGATCTGGGGGACGGTGATCGGCGCGTTCATCCCTGTCACGCTGGCCTATGGTTTTAACATTATGGGGATTTCCTCCTTCTGGCAGCTTGTTGCGGTAGGTGTCATCATCATCGCCGCCGTCTTGATCGATCAAGCCAGACGCCGTCAACTCACCTGAACCTTGCCCTCTCAGGAGATTGAGCCATCTGCCCTTGTGGGGATGCTGTCCGATGCTACGTACCATACCGGTGGAGGAAAGGAGGTAGGCATTCAAGACCCGCGTATGCAATTCGTGTAGTCATAAAGCGCTGCGCATCCGAAGAGGTGACAACGCGCGCATCAATTGGGGAGGTACATCGTGTTAAAAAGAGGATATACCGTCGGTCTACTCATCCTGCTTGCCGCCACGCTCGCTGCGTGCGGCTCCTCGGGGAGTGGGCAAGGCAGTAAGCACTATCGCTTTGTCTATATCGCCGGCATTGCCTCTGATCCCTACTATATTGCGTTGAACAAAGGGGCGCAGGCCGAGGCCCAGAAGGAAGGCATAACGGTGGACTTTGAGGGTTCGACCACCGCGTTTAGCCCGGCAACGCAGATTCCTATCCTGAATGCCGCCATCGCTTCCAAACCAGACCTTATCATGATTGCTCCGACTGATACGGTGGCGCTCCAGGCCCCATTACAGCAGGCGGTCAATGCGGGTATACCGGTTATCCTGGTTGATACCACGCTGCAAAATCCGAGCCTTGCGGTCACCAGCATTGCCTTTGACAACGTGGCTGGAGGCGCGCAAGCGGCAGATGCCCTTGCTCAAGCTATCGGTGGGAAAGGCAAAGTCGCTATTGTCCATACGACCCCAGGCACCAGCACCGGGGATGATCGCGTCAAGGGCTTCGACCAGGAGATGGCGAGCAAGTATCCAAACATCAAGAACCTGGGTCCCACGTACACCGGTGATGACCCGACGCGCGCCGCCGCTGTGCTGAAAGCGCTGCTTACGGCGAATCCGGACCTCTCAGGCGTCTTTACAATCAATGGCGTGGTAGGCGATGGAGTTACCGCCGCCGCCAGAGAAGCTGGCGTCGAGGGGAAGCTCAAGCTGGTCGAGTATGGGTCCAGTTCATCGCAGTTGGCGGGACTCAAGAACGGCACCGTCACGGCCTGCATCGGCCCGTCGCCCTACACGATTGGTCAAGACGCTGTGCAGTATGGTGTTCAATATCTGAACGGGGATCATAACATCCAGAAACAATACAATACGCCGCAGATGATTATTACCGCGCAGAACGTCAACGATCCTGCCAGCCAACCGTTCGAGTATTAACTAGCGCAGCCCGTATGGGCTTATTGCCTCAGGCGGCATGTGCGGATGAAGCACATGCCGCACCTTCTATAGAAGATGGAAGGTGCAAGCGGTAGCAGTAGATGATACTTTGGCAGAGACTAGAGGGACACGAGGGACATTGGGGGCGCGTATGCGATTACAAAACAAGGTTGCCATTGTGACCGGCGCGGCCTCAGGCATCGGGCTGGGCATTGCCCGCCTGTTCGCCGCCGAGGGCGCGAGGGTTGCTCTCGCTGACATCAACGACGCCGACGGCGAACGCGCTGCCGCCGATCTGGGCGGCAAGGATGCTGCCCGCTACTTCCACACCGACGTGCGCGACGGCGCGCAGGTAGCTGCGCTGGTCGAGCACACGTCTGCCTCTTTCGGAGGCGTCGATATTCTGGTTAACAACGCAGCTATTGTGATCTTCAAGCGTCTGGTGGATACCTCCGAGGACGAATGGGATCGCGTCATCGCAACCAATCTGCGGAGCGTCTTTCTCTGCTGTCGCTCCGCCATACCGGCTATGATTCGGCGCGGCGGCGGAGCCATCGTCAACATCTCGTCGGCTCGCGCCATGGCGACGACCCCGCTGGTGTCCAGTTACGATGCGACCAAGGGAGCCATTGTGGCGCTGACGCGCAGCCTCGCCCTCGAATACGCCCAGGATGGCATCCGCGCGAACTGCATTTTGCCTGGCTCCATTGACACACCCGTTTTTCGCTCGAATCTGCGCGCCGATGGCGATGAGGAGGCTGGCTATCGCGCGACAGCTGCAAAGATTCCCCTGCGCCGTGTGGGCGAACCGCTGGATATTGCCCGCGCGGCGCTGTTCCTGGCGAGCGACGAGGCGAGTTATGTCACTGGAGCGCCTTTCCTGATTGACGGCGGTCTGCTTGCGCGGGCCCCGTAATCTATGAGGAAGAAGATATCCTGCCGTTGGCGGCGCGCATGACTCCGCCAGTGGCGAATTTGTCTCCTGGCGGCGGGCGGAGCGGATGAGAGAGATTGGTATTTTCGTCGATAATCAACGGTGGCTTATAGAGGAGGAGCAGGTAACACGATGGCAGGCGCTCTCGATGGGATTCGTATTCTCGATTTCTCGCAGATGATGATGGGGCCATGGGCAACCCAACTCCTCGGCGATCTTGGCGCAGATGTGATCAAGGTGGAGCGCCCGCAGGTTGGCGAGTGGGAGCGCAGCCTCGAAGCGATGGGGCACTTGCTCGAAGGTGAAAGCCCGTTCTTCCTCGCCATGAATCGCAATAAGCGGAGCCTGACACTCAACCTCAAACACCCCCGCGCCCGTGAGATTCTCGACGAGTTGGTCCCGCAGGTCGATATTTTGGTAGAGAACTTTCGTCCTGGTGTCATGGATCGCCTCGGCTACGGCTACGAGCGCCTGGCGGAGATCAATCCGCGGCTCATCTATTGTTCTGCGTCGGGCTACGGCTCGCAAGGTCCCTATGTGGACCGTCCAGGCCAGGACCTGCTCATTCAGGCATTGAGCGGCATCGCCGCGCATACTGGACCAGCCGGACAGCCCCCCACGCCGACGGCAACGTCGATCTGCGACGCGATGGCGTCGATGATGGTTGCGTGTGGTGTGCTGGCCGCCCTCCAGGCGCGTGAGCGCACCGGCAAGGGCCAGAAGGTGGAGGTGGATTTGCTCAGCACGGCAATTGCCATTCAATGCCAGGAAGCGGTGGCCTATCTCAACGGCATGCCCCGCTGGGAGCGCAGCGAGGCTGGCATCGCTCAACCCTGGATTGCCGCGCCCTATGGTGTCTACGCCACCAGCGACGGCTACCTCGCCCTGGCGATGAACTCGCTCGGCGTGTTGGGCGACCTGCTGGACTTGCCAGCCATCGCTGCGTATGAAGGTGAGCCAGCGCGCGCCTATAGCGAGCGCGATCATATTCGGCGCCTGCTCGAAGCGCGTCTATGTGAGCGTACAACGTCCGACTGGCTGGAACTGCTTGCCACGCGCGACGTGTGGTGCGCGCCGGTCAAGGACTTTGAAGGCGTCTTCAATGATCCGCAGGTTCAGGCGGTCGAGATGGTGACTACCGTGGAGCATCCGCGTGTTGGCGCGTTGAAGCTCATTCGGACGCCGCTCAGCTTCAGCCAGACGCCGCCCTCGATTCGCCGCCCACCTCCGCTGGTGGGCGAACACAATGAGGAGATTCTGCGTGAGCTAGGTTATACCGACGATGCAATCGCCGCGCTGCGCGACGAAGGAGTATGGTGATGGGTGACGATCTCGTGGTATTCGAACGGCGCGGTCCCGCCGCGGTCATACGCATCAACCGCGAGCAGAAGCTCAACGCGCTCAATCGTCCCATCTTCGACGCCCTCAAGGGCCTGCTCGATCAGGTGGCTGCCGATGATTCGCTGCATGCCGCCATTCTGACCGGAACAGGCCGCGCCTTCTGCGCCGGGGCTGACATTGGGGAATATTGGCGCCAGGACCTGGCGGCGTTCGCCGAATTCCAGCGCCTGGGGCGCGAACTGCATGACCGCATCGAGAAACATCCGAAGCCCATCATCGCGGCGGTCAACGGCTTCGCGTTCGGTGGTGGCTTCGAGTTGGCGCTGGCCTGCGATCTCATCGTGGCGAGCGAGCGAGCACAGTTTGGCTTGCCCGAGCTGTCGCTTGGCCTCGTTCCTGGAGGCGGCGGAACACAGCGCCTGCCGCGCCTGATCGGGCGCTACCGGGCCAAGCAGGTGCTGCTGACGGGCAGGAAGTTGACCGCGCGTGAGGCCGAAGAGTGGGGAGTCGTGGCGGCTGTTGTGCCCGCTGGCGAGGAAGTCAGCGCAGCCGAGGCGCTGGTTGGCGATATGGCTCGCCTGGCTCCCCAGGCTGTACGTATGGGCAAACGTCTCATCAATGAGGGCGTAGATGCCGCCCTGGAGACGGCGCTTTCCTACGAGCAGCAGGCGCTGATTGCGCTCTATGCTACGCACGACGGGCAAGAGGGCGTGGCTGCCTTCATGGAGAAACGCTCCCCGAAGTTTACTGGTCACTGATCGATCTACGCCCGAGATGCTTGCAAGTTACGCTGCATGTGCGTGAGAAAGGACAATGCTGTGGTCGAACTGCGCGGCATCACGTGGGACCATCCGCGCGGCCTCTCTCCCATGCGCGCCACGGCTGAACAATTCGAAGCCGCACACCCAGATGTCCACATCGTCTGGGATGCGCGTTCACTCGCGGCATTCGGCGAGCAGCCACTCGAGCAACTGGTCAAAACCTATGATCTGCTCGTCATTGATCATCCCTTTGTGGGCAAGGCTGCGGAAAGTAAAAGCTTGCTCCTTCCGCTCGATACCTGCCTTGCGCCTGATCTTCTCGCCGAACAAGCCGCGCAGAGCGTCGGTCCAAGTTTTCGCAGCTACACGTATGCCGGGCATCAATGGGCACTTGCCATAGACGCAGCGGCGCATGTGAGCGCCTATAGACGAGATTTGCTGGCGGAGATAGGGCAACCTCTGCCTGAGACGTGGGAACAGGTCTTCGATCTGGCTATGAAGGCGCCCATTGCTCTCCCACTCAATGCCGCTGGGACTATCGACAGCTTTCTCTCGCTCTGCGCAAACTGCGGCGAGCCGCCAGGTCAGAGCCAGCAATACCTTGTCGGGCGTGAAACAGCGCGCCACGCGCTCGCGATGCTGCGTCGTCTTGCCTCGGAGAGCCACGCAAAGTCACTCATGTGGAGTCCGCCACAGGTGCTCGATTGCCTGGCAACGACCAACGAGGTTGTCTATTGCCCCCTGCTGTTCGGCTACGCCACCTACGCACGACCCGGCTTCGCACCTCATCTCGTGCATTTCACCAATATCCCCGCTTCCGGTGTGGGCCAAGGCCCGCAGGGGGCGCTCCTGGGTGGTACTGGCCTGGCTATCTCTGCGTACTGCCGCGCTGTGCCAGAAGCCGCTGCCTATGCCGCCTGGGTAGCGAGTGCCGAGTGCCAGCGAACCCTGTATGCCGCATCTGGCGGCCAGCCGGCAAACCGTGTGGCATGGACCAATCTCGTGGTCAACAACGCTGCGAGCAACTTTTACCTCGATACTCTTCAGACGCTCGAAGGGGCGTATGTGCGCCCACGCTACAGCGGTTTTGTCGAACTGCATGACCGGCTGGGCGTCCTGCTACACGACTATCTACGCGCTGGAGGAGACATCGCGCAGGTGCTTGACGAGATGGAACGCCTCTACCTCAGCAATACACCAAAATCAGCCTCTTGACTGACGAAGCATATCAACGTTGGCGACATCGGCGGTGTTGATGGTGTCCTCACAAGGCTGGTTGTGTATCTGGTCTCCTGGTCCAGAGGCTGTCCAGCACCAGCCCCAGCAGCCGATCAGCTTGTTCGGCGCCATCCGGCAGCTTTTCGGTCGCTAACGCGATGCCATGTACGAGTCGCCCGACATCGGCGCTAGTGATATCGGAGCGCACGACCCCCGCCTGCTGAGCGCGTTCCAACAAGGCTGCTGCTGCCTTGCTTTTCGCCTTGCCTGCTGCCGACACTGCGGAGTTTTCGTCGAGCAGGGCAATGGTCACCGATGCTGCGAGACAGCGACATACCCTGCTTTGCGTGAGCAGCGCGTGTAGCCAGATGTCAAAAGCTTCCGCAGGGTTGGGATGTTTCAGCAGTTCTTCTGCCTGCGCGACCAGCGTATCCATCTGATCGCAAAACGTTGCTTCGATAAGCTCCTGGCGCGTGGGAAAGTGGCGATACAGCGTTCCAATGCCCACCCCAGCACGCCGGGCAATGTCGTCCAGCGCGGCATCGGAGCCATGTTCGGCAAAGGCGTCAGTAGCTGCTTTTACAAGCTTCTCATAGTTCTGGCGCGCATCAGCACGCATTGCACGCTGCGTCGTCGTTGACGTATCTGTCGTGCTCATGACATGGTCCTCCCAAGGACTTGCAAAACGGAGATATCCTCCGTATAATAGATAAGCGGAGGAACCCTCCACTTGTGGATATGGAGGCACCCTCCTCATTATCGCACCTTGGAGGCACACATGTCGATAGCGCAGTCGGTAGCGCAGCGTCTGTCTGGGGTGGTGCGGGGTGGTAATTCGTCTGATATTGCTCTGGCGGTCATCCTGACCTGTTCGTTAATGCTTGTCGTTGATGTCACCGTTGTGAATATTGCGCTCCCTCAGGTTCAGATCGCGTTACATTTTTCGCCGACGAACCTGTCGTGGATACTGAATGCATACACCCTGTCATATGGTGGCTTGCTGCTGCTCGGTGGGCGCGCAGGCGACATCCTGGGGCGACGACGGGTCTTTATCGGCGGGCTGACCCTTTTCACCATCGCCTCTTTTCTGGGCGGTTTTGCTCCGAATGCTGTTTGGCTCATCGTGACCCGCGCGGCGCAAGGCGTTGGCGCTGCTCTCGCTGGTCCCAGCACGATTGCCCTCATCGTGACCAACTTCACGGAAGGCGCGCCGCGCAATCGCGCGCTGGGCATCTATACGGCGGTGGTCAGCGCTGGTTCGTCCATCGGCCTGATTTTAGGCGGCATCATCGTCTCAGGATTGTCCTGGCGGTGGGTGCTGTTCATCAATGTGCCTATAGGTATCGCCGCGGTGCTGCTCGCGCCCCGGTTCATCAAGGAGCCACCGCGCAATCCGGGCCATCTCGACATCATCGGCGCGCTGATTGGGACGGCGGGTATGGTGCTGCTGGTCTATGGCTTCATAAGCGCCTCCTCCAATGGCTGGAGTGATCAGATAACGTTAGGCGCTTTTGCGTTGGCTGTCGTCCTGCTGGCGCTTTTTCTGATTGTCGAGATGCGCTCCAAAGCGCCCATCTTGCCGCTCCATTTGTTCGCCAGCAGAAACCGGGCGAGCGGCTATCTCAGTGTGCTGCTCATCGCGGCAACGATGTTTGGTATGTTTTTCTTCCTGACGCAGTTCTTGCAAGAGGTGCTCAACTTTAGCCCGCTGGTCACAGGGCTGGCCTTCTTGCCATGGACGCTCACCCTGTTTGGGGCTTCGCGTCTCATTCCCCAGTTGGTTGCGCGTTTCGGGGCCAAGCGCCTGGTGGTGATTGGCGCGGCGTTGATCGCTGGTGGGATGGGGTGGCTCACGCAGATCAATGCCGCCAGCACCTATGCTGTTGGCCTGCTGGGGCCGATGCTCCTGTTCGGGGCGGGCGCGGGCTGTGTCTTTGTGCCGCTGTATACGCTCATCCTCTCCGGCGTGCGGGGCCAGGATTCAGGCGCGGCAGCGGGTGTGCTGCAAACGATGCAGCAGGTTGGCGGGTCGCTGGGTCTGGCGATCCTGGTGACGGTCTTCGGGAGCGCCAGCAGCAGCGCTGCGCAGCACCCAGTGGCCCATGCCAGCCTCCAGGCGCAGGCGCATGACATCCTGGCGCAAGGTATTGCAACTGCCTTCGTGGTTGGAACGTGCTTTGCTCTTGGTCTTCTGGTTATCGCTTTCTGCGCGATCAAAGCGAAATCAGCCCAGAATGCGACCACCGAAGCTGGTGTTTAAACTACTCGTCGGCCTTAGGTTCAGTTCACGGGGAGCCATCCAGGCTCCTCGTGGCATGCTTTGCTGGCGAGGCCACTCATGATAGCTCTGGCATGGCCTGATCAGCCGCCTGGAACGGCGCTGGACCGGGCTGATCGCGTGGCCGCAGATAATACTGGAACCACTGACGGGCGATCCGCGCGACCTGCTCCAGCGTTCCCGGCTCCTCAAAGAGATGCGTGGCTCCTGGGATAATCTCCAGCTTTTTCTCTCCAGGGAGGGATGCCAGCGCTTCTCGGTTCATGGCAAGTACCGGGATATCCTTGCTGCCGACGATCAAAAGGGTTGGCGCCTCGACCTGTGCCAGGGCTGGCCCGGCCAGATCGGGCCGCCCGCCACGCGAGACAATCGCCTGCACCCCTGCCGGTTGTCTGGCCGTTGCCAGGAGGGCAGCCCCCGCGCCTGTGCTGGCGCCAAAATAGCCCAGGCCCAGGGTGGAAGTCTCGGGCATCTGCGTCAGCCACTCTGCCACGCTGATGAGTCGATTGGCAAGCAGCGAGATGTCAAAGCGGTACTGGCCTGTCTGCTGGTCAAGCGCCTCTTCTTCGGGGGTCAGCAAGTCCAGCAGCAGCGTTCCCAGACCGCCCTCTTGCAAAGCGCTCGCCACCAGACGATTGCGCGGGCTGTGGCGGCTGCTCCCGCTGCCATGCGCAAAGATGACGACCCCCGGCGCGCCTTCAGGAAGGCTAAGCAACCCTTCGAGACGTACCCCCTCTGCCGGGATGTACGCCAGCCGCTCCGGGCGTTGGGCAGAAAGGCTGCTGCTCATCGATCTTGCCTCCTTTTGCGGTTGGCTGGAGTATTCCTCCTGGTTGAATAGTTTGTGTGGTTGGGTCTGAGTAGCACGTTCCAGCAGCCAGCGAACCTCCTCATCGGTGACGGGGGAAAAGTCGTCATACCAGCGGCCCACTCCTAGAAAGGGTTCAGGGGTAAGCAGGCACACCACCTCATCTGCAATTGCCCGCAGCGCCTGGCAGACCGAGGGTGGGGCCACCGGCACTACTACAACTATCCAGGCAGGCTGCTGTGCTCGGAGGGCGGTGATTGCCACACGCATGGTGGCACCGGTTGCCAGGCCATCATCTACCAGGATGACCGCCTGTCCCTGGACCTGCCGCCCAGGGAGGTTTCCTCGATAGAGGTGCTCGCGCCGGGCAAGTTCCCGCTGTTCTCTGGCAGTGACGGCCTCAATCACCTGCTCAGGGATGCCCAGGTCCTGGACCACGACTGCATTCAGCACACGGCTTCCCCCACTGGCAATGGCGCCCAGCGCCAGTTCTTCCTGTCCCGGCACCCCCAATTTACGAACGAGCATGATGTCCATGGGCGCGTGCAAGGCTCTGGCGATGATAAAGGCGACCGGAACCCCGCCACGTGGCAAACCCAGGACCAGTACATCCGAGCGAGAAGCATAGCGCATCAACTGTCGAGCCAGGGCTGCTCCTGCCTCAGTCCGATCTCGAAACGTTCGTTCCATAGGCTGTTCTCTCCTACGCTCTCTAGCTCTGTCGGCTTAGACCAGCCTGCTCAATGAACCGTTAGCTATGCGCTCTTGGATGGCGGAGCCAGCAGAGGGGCCACTGGCCTGCTCGTAGGAAAGGCGGTTGCAGGTTCTAGGCCAGGGTTGCCGGGCGAGCATCACTGGGCGATGGTATGCAATGTGGAGAGGTGTTCAACGAGGGAATAGGGTGCCTTTTCTCTGATGAGAGGAGTTGCGTTATGAGTCTGTATCTTACCAGCGACGCCTTCGAGCCGAATCAGCCAATACCAAGACGTTTTACGAAAGAAGGGGAGAATGTCTCACCAGCTCTGTCCTGGCAAGGCGAGCCAGCACATACAGCCAGTTTTGCGGTGCTGATGGAAGACCCCGACGCCCCCAGAGGAGTTTTTACCCATTGGGTCTGTTTCAATATTCCCGCGCAGACACACGGGCTGCCGTCTGGCGTCCCACGGCGCGGAACATTGGGCGAGGGAACAACCCATGGAAAAAACGATTTTGGCGGCCTGGGCTATGATGGTGCCCAGCCGCCGCCAGGATCGCCGCATCACTATCACTTTGCCGTCTACGCGCTGGATGCCAGACTACCCCTGCGCGAAGGAGCCTCTAAACAGGAGGTGCTGAGGGCTATGCAGGGCCACGTGCTGGAGCAGGCTGAACTGATCGGCCTTTATCAACATCAGGGCCGCTAGCCAGTGCCACCCAGACCCCACGAGTGCATTCGAGCGAGACGTTGAGGTGGGCCTCTACTCGGATAGACCTCCAGGCTCACTCAGATTACCATTGGTTCGGCGCGAGCGTAGGGTCAGTGTAGGGTTGGCTCCAAAGCGCCACTTGCAGGAGCACCGCCTTGCACCAGGCGCGATGCATCTGTTCCACGGTTTCGGCTGGATGACCTTTCGCCGCCAGGAATGGTTTGATCGTGTCGTTGACCACGGCAGTGAAAGCAATCACATCCCGCAGAGCGACATAGGGCGCTGCCTGCACGCCATCAGTCTGGTTCTTCTTGCGGGTGGTGTGCCGCAGGGCGATTTCTTGCTGATAGTTGAGCCACTGCTGATCATAGGGCCGCAGGCAGGTATCCAGAATCCACTGTTGGAACCGCAAGCCGCTGTACTTCGTCTGCGCCGGGTCCGGTTTTCCATCTGATCCCAGCGGAAAATACTGAGCCAGATGTGGGGTAGCGGCGATGACGCTTCGCCAGCGCCCAACCACCTGTTCGGCTTGATCGGCCAGCACCTGACCGGCCAGGCGCAGGAAGTGTTCGTCTTCCTGCGTGAAGCTCGCGCTTTGTTTCAAGCGTTCGAAGTCCTGGAGTGAGAGAGGGGACGTAGCTACCGCGTTGGTTCCGTAGGTATACCCAGGAATGTCAGAGGCGATGGTTTGCATGCAGTCTTCTCCTCGATTCACATTGCTAGCGATGGTAAGCGTCCTGCTTCAAGACGTTCACTCCAAACCATCCCCAATACACCCGATGGTGCTGGATCAATCCGGCATCGTTCAGTTCCATCACCTCGACAAAGTCCATTTGCTCGCCGTTGGGGGTAGCGCGTGGGTACTCCCACATCAGCATTTTGCCATCCGTGAAATAGCCGGTGCGATAGTGGCGGCGCACGGTGGGTTTTCGGGTGGCGATGGTTTCAAAGAAAGCCCTGATTTGCTCGCGGCCTCGGCAGATGCCTGTTTCCCAACCCAGCACGTGGGGAATCAACGGACTTTCGATGATGGCATCGGGGGCATAGAGCGCCGCCAGCGCAGCCGCATCATTGCTTGCCAGAGCGGCATCCCAGTCGTGGTAAATGCGTTCTACGGCTGCGTTGGGGGGAACAGCGGCTGGCTGGAACGATTCGGTTGGGCTTACCTGGTTCATGCTTCGGTCTCCTTTCAAGCTGGCTGCTCGCTGGCATGATCCTCGCAAGAAATGGGTGTCTGCGAACATCTTTCAGGGGAGTGCTTGCACATCCTGTTCCAGCAGGCATCAGAGGGAGCAGAAGGGGCACAATGAGGAGTGGAAGCGATGGGCTGCCGAGGTCGGCACTGGCCTTGCAGCATGGTTTCCAGGAAAGAAGGAGGAGATGACAATGGAACAACCGCTGCCGCCCAGACCGAATCCCCCGTGGCCGGACCCGGTGCCACCCCCACCCGAGCCTGAGCCACCTCCTGACCCCGTGCCCGAGCCACAGCCTCCACCCTCCGTACTTCAATCAACCAGAGGAGTCAGGAGACATGGCAGAGCTACATAAGCGGAATCCATCACTGCAAGGAAACTATTGGTTGACGGTGGTATTCGTTCTCCTGGCCTTCTGCCCCGATCTCTTCATTCGTACCCTACAACCTCTTTTAGATCACCTGGGTAATGACCAGGCTGTTTCAAGGCACTGGCAAGTTAGGAGTGGCAACGAACCACTTGCCTGATAGCCCCTTCCCTTTGACCTGCCCTGGGGCCATATCTTTTGTATAGGTATAGAGCGGATGCCCGTTATATTCCACCCAATTTCCGTTCGTAGTCGCCAGCAAACTCAGCTTCCCTGGGAGCGCCGAGGGAGCAATGGGAGTGCCCGCACCAGCAAACAGGAGGGGACGCCAGGTAACAGCACATGGCCCCTGGCAGGCAATCGTTGTTGACGTGTCTGAGGTGAAGTAGTACAGGGTTAAGCCTGGTGCTGTGGTCAGGATCGTTTTCGGCGCATTATCGATCGTGACTGTCGCTAGCTGAATGAAAGGGGCTGAAGGAGCCTGATAGGTCTTCTGGCCGGGCGCAGGGAGATGCGTGTTCGTCGCTGGAGCAGAGCCACATGCCGCCAGAACGAGCACGGCCATTAAGCAAGCGAAAAGCACAAAGAATCGTGTGAAACCATCCATGGGCTTATCCTCCCGCAGTACAGAAATTGCTCTGCTTTTCCTCCAGGCTGGCAAGATAGGAGCGCAGCATACGTATGCTGCGCTCCCGATTTCGCTACTGTAATGAGACGTCATCTACATAGACACTGCCCTGCCCATACCAGCCATGCACAAAAATGGTGACGCTGGTCTGTGAGGCTCCTGTCGTAAAAGTCACGGTAAGCTGGGTGTAGCTGGCGCAGATCGTCCAGGTACTGCTGCCGCCATTGACCCCCAGGTAAGCGTAGTTGCCCAGCACCCACCCTGAAAGGGTGTAGGTGTGATTGGGCAGCACACTGATTGTCTGGGTGCACTGTCCCGTAAGCGAACTGGTGGGATTAAGTTGCAGCGCATCATTGCCGCTGTGTACCGGGCTGGTCACTACCAGCGTGCCTGCATCGCAGGTCCAGCCATTCAGGTTGCCGGTCTCGAAGCCAGGATTGACGACCAAATTGCCCCCAGCAGGCGATGTTGGCGTTGGGCTGGGAGGGCTGGTCGGCGTCGGGCTGGGTGTGGGCGTTTTCGTCGGCGTCGGGCTGGGGGTAGCGCTAGGAGTTGGGCTAGGTGTGGGCGTCCCACCGCCTGGACCCGGCACCGAGAAATCATCGGCGTACACCGTCCCCTGCCCATACCAGCCGTGCACAAAGATGGTCACGCTGGTGGTGCTGGCTCCGGTGGTGAACTGCACGCTGAGCTGTGTGTAGCTGGGGGAGGAAGGGGTCCAGGTACTGGTGTCGGTGGTGCCGGTGCCGCTGTCCCCGATGTACACATAGTTGCCTTGCACCCAGGCAGAAAGGGTATAGGTCGTGTTGGGCTGGACACTGATCACCTGGGAACACTGGGCGGTATCCGAACTGTTGGCGGCGGCGGCCAGAGCATGGCTGCCGCTGTGCACTGGGCTGCTGATCACGCTGTCTGCTGTGGAGCAGGTCCAGCCGCTCAGATTGCCCGTCTCGAAGCTCGGGTTGGTGACCAGATTGCCACCGGTTGGCGGTGGCGTGGGTGTGGGCGTCGTGCCAGGAGGTGTAGCCGTTGGCGAAGGCGTCGTGCTGGGCGTGGGCGTGGGTGTCGGCGTGGGACAATTTCCTGAGCATGAACTCCCAGGCAGCCCACTGGCAATGGCATTGAGCAGCGTGTCGCCAGAATCTTCTCCATCCAGCGAGAACATCATCGCTCCGGCCAGGCCGTTGCTCTTGATGTACTGAGTCTTGGCGGCAATGGATTGAGGCGTGTCGCCTGTGTAGAAGTTGGTACCGTCATAAATCCACGATGCCTGAGTCGTAGGGTCGAAGAAGTTGTCATTCGGGTTGGTGGTCAGTCCGGCTGAGGCGAGTTCTTTGTAGTCGGCTACCCCGGCAGTTTGGGTGAAGGAGAAGGCCGCCGAAGGCCCGGTTGCAGACTGGTAGAGGCCGTGATTGCTGCCAGCGGGAACACCTGTCCAGCCGCGATAGTAGAATGGAAAGCCCATCACGATCTTGCTCGCTGGGAAGCCACCAGGAATGTTGTAGTCGGGCAAACCAGTCGTATACGCCTTGATGGCCGTGTCGATATTATATTTCTCGTTGCCAGGGGGGATGGTCGCCGAAGGGTCATTCGGCGAATTGTGGAGCGGGTCCTGGAAGTTGGTTGGCCCTGTGGTTTCAAAGGCTCCGTGCATGTCATAAGTCATCACATCGGCGTAGTCCAGGTAATTGCCAATCTGGTTGGTCTGGAGCAAGGCAATCTTGTCTTGCCCGGACGATACCGCCGCCGTCAGCAAGAAGTGTTTGCCAATGCTGGCCCCATAGGAATCCAGTTCTGTGCGGAACTCTTGCAGCAGCAGCGTGTAGTTCTGCGTGTCCTGTGGTCCAAAGTGGTTACCAACATGCCCTGCCGTGCCTGGGTACTCCCAGTCAATATCGAACCCATCAAAGATGCCTGCCCCAGAGGCGGGGCCACCCGAGGCGTCGCCGCTAATGCCCGTGGGTAGGTTCCCCTTCAAAAACATGTTAATGCAGGAACTCACGAATGTTTGCCGCGAAGCCTGCGTGGCAGCCACGTCGGAGAAATACTTGGAGTAGGTCCAGCCTCCAAGCGAGAGCAGGATTTTCAGGTTGGGGTACTTTGCCTTCAGTTCCCGTAGTTGATTGAAGTTTCCTTTGATGGGCTGGCTGAAGGAGTCTGAGGTACCGTCCACACTGATGGCCGATGTATAACTTTTCTGATAGTCAGCGAAGGCGTCACCGGCGCCATCACCGGCGTTGGGGTCGTTCTCGTTGGTGGAATCGGATGCCTTGATGGTTTCAAAGCAGGTCAGGTTGGTTGGGTCGATATTCTCGAAGTCATAGATCATGATGGTCAGTTGCGAGGCTGCCCCCGAAGTATCGACTGTCTGGGGATAGTAGGCGTTCCCATAGATGCCCCACTGATCGAAGTAGGCAATCTTCTGATACTGAGGGGAACCAGCCGCCGCAGTTTTGGCCGTGACCGCCGAACTCTGGGCCGAGGTGTTGCCCGCTACATCATACGCCTGCACCGCGAAGCTATAGCTTGTGGATGGCAAGAGTGAACTGACCGTCACTGTGGTTCCCATCGAGGTCGCCACAATGTTCGCGCCATTGTAGACGTAATAGGCTGGCACATCACCCGTCCCGGAGGTATCGGTTGAGGCCGCCCAGGAAAGCGTAATGGACTGTGCACCCACCATCGTCACCTGCACGTTGGTTGGCGTGGTGATAACGCTTGAGGCCCCGTGAACTATTCCTGCTGTTGCTACTCCAAGCAGCAGGAGCACTGCCATTGTCCCCAGGCCGAGCAGCTTTGCCCTTTTTGACATGCCCAGCAATCGTGTTCTCAGCATGGATGCCTCTTTTTCTCAAGAGTTCGCTCACATCATGCGCCTGACTGCCGCTGCCCGAGCGCGCTGCAAGACGCGGAGATGGAGAGAGTAAGCCCTGGCGTTTGATGACCCCATCCGGCAGCAGGGCAGGCGGAGAGCGAGAGCCTCTTCCGCCTCGCGTGGTGTGGTGTGATGAAGGAGTGCGATGACTGAGGAGATGAGGGGGCGTGTGTGGCGCACGCCATGAACACAAAGAACAAGCTCCACCGGCAAAGCGCAGGTTTGGGATAGGAAGGGGCCATGTGGCAGCCAACAGAGCCAAAGAACCCATGCGCAGGGAATGTTGCCTTTCCATAGGCCAACCTCGCATGCCGGGAGAACCACTCCCCTCTGAATATGCCTGCTTTCACCTGGCGTCGAGCATGTCTTAAATCAGTGAACGGTCACAAAGGGTTGCGCGGGGTAAGAGTCGTCTCCTTATGAGGCAACTATACTTTATATTGGTTCAGATGTCAAGATGTCTATACCAGAATGGCAGCGCGTTTTACGGGTTGTTCCTTCAAGAATGGGTATGAAGTTGCAGCAAAACGAGGGGAGGCAATGTCTCAACGAGGCCAGATACATGCCTCCCCTCGTTGCGTGCGCGTTATGTGCCGCTGGTATCGATGCAGCCGTTGTTCGCTATGGAAGAGTGCTCAGGTGTGGCCCAATTGTATTGGCAAAGTTGTAGCCGTTCGCAGCATCCCAGTTGATCGACCAGTCCATTGCGCCCCGAATGCCTGGATAGGTTGTTGATGGCTTGAATGAGCCGCAGTTGGTGCCAGTCTCCAGGCAATCAAGCGCGGCATTCACGACCGATGGCGAGACGTATCCTCCACCAGCCGCTGAGGTCGAGGCAGGCAAGCCGAGTCCAACCTGGTCTGGACGCAGGCCACCTTGCAACTGGATGCAGGCCAGCGCGACCAGGAAGTCTTCGGTTCCCTCGGAGTAGACCTTGCCATCACAGCCGTTCATGGAGCCGGAATTGTAGTACTGCATGTTGACGATGGTGAGGATGGTTTTGATGTTCAGCGCGAGCTGGAAGTAATCGCCGCTGGTTGACTGCATATCGACGGTTTGCGGCGCCAGGGTGATAATCAGACTGGACCCCACTTTGGAGGACAACTGCTGGAGCGCGCTGGTCATGAAGGTCGGGTTGAGGCCATTCTCCAAATCGATGTCGACGCCGTCGAAGCCATAGGTCTGGATGAGGCTAAAGACGCTGTTCGCAAAGTTGGTGGCGCTGGTGGCGTCGTTCACGGTGATGGTACCATTCGCGCCGCCAACTGAGATGATCACCTTCTTGCCCTGGGAATGCAGCGTCTTGATGTCGTTGATGAAGTCGGAAGCAGTATAGCCGCCCAGCGCCGAAGACAGGCCAGAGTCGATGCTGAAGGTTACCCCGCCAGGGTTGTTGGGGTCGGCGTTGGCGAAGGCCACGGCAATGATGGTGTAGTTAGAGTTGACGGCGCTCAGGCGCAGTGGGGTGGCCCCATTGGTAAAATCTTGCCAGTAGCCAGTGATGAGATGTCTGGGCAGATTGCCGCCGCAAGAGGTGCAAGGGGTTGGGGATGGGGTGGGCGTAGGAGTTGGCCCCTGTGTTGGCGTGGCGGTTGGTGTGGGCGTTGGCGGCCCACCTGGGCCGAAGAGCGCCACATCATCGACATACACGCTGCCCTGCCCATACCATCCATGCACAAAGATGGTGAGGCTGGTCGTGGAGCCGCTGGTGATGGAGACGCTAAGCTGCGTATAGCTGCCGCTGCTGGTCCAGGTGCTGCTGCCCCCGTTCGCTCCCAGATAGGCATAGTTGCCTTGCACCCAGGCAGAAAGGGTATAGGCGGTGTTTGGTTGGACGCTGATCGTCTGGGTGCATTGCGCGTTATCGGAACTGGTAGGATTGAGTTGCAGCGCATCATTGCCGCTGTGTACCGGGCTGCTCACCACCACGGCAGTGCCCGCGTCGCAGGTCCAGCCTTGCAGATTGCCCGTCTCGAAACCGGGGTTGGCTACCAGGTTGCCGCTTGTTGGCGTGGGGCTGGGGCTGGGTGCACGGGTCGCAGTTGGGCTGGGCGTGTTGGTAGCCGTGGGGGATGGCGTGTTGGTAGTGGTTGGTGTGGGACCCCCGCTTGGCCCCGTCACCGAGAAATCATCTGCGTAGACGGTGCCCTGCCCATACCAGCCATGAACATAGATAGTCACGCTGGTAGTGCTGGAGCCAGTCGTAAACTGCATGCTCAATTGGGTGTAGCTTGCCGCCGAGGGGGTCCAGGTGTTGCCATCGTTGGTGCCGGTGCCGGTCACCCCAACGTAGGCATAGTTGCCTTGCACCCAGGCCGAGAGGGAATAGGTGGTACTCGCTTGTACACTGACCGCCTGGGTACATTGGGCATCATCTGAGTTATTGGCAGCAGCGGCCAGAGCGAAGCTGCCACTGTGGGCCGGGCCGCTGACTACACTATCTGCTGAGGAGCAGGTCCAGCCGCTCAGATTGCCCATCTCGAAGCCGGGGTTGTTGACCAGATTGCTTGGAGCAGCCTGTGCGTTTGATATCCGATTGAAGAACAAAAGTCCGACAACAGTAACTATGAGCAGAAGGGTGGTAAAAGCGGTGAACCAGAGACGCCGAGAGGGGTGTGGCATGGCAGTCCTCCTTGTGGCGATGTGTTCAACTGGCGTCGGGCAAGGACGCGGTTGATCCGTGTCAGCAGAATGACGAGCAACATCAACAGGGGACAAGGATTCCATGGATACCGGACAGTGCAGAGATACTAGTTGAATGATAAGAGAATATAGTTATATTGTCAAGATGTCTAGACCATCTGGCTAAGCTGGTGTCGGTTTCTTGAGAGGGCGATAGTTTGACACTAGCCGGGGAGGAGTGATACCCTTGGCATAAAGATGATGGAAAACGTTTTCTTAAGCGAGGCTTCATGAAACGAAATGGTGAGGGGCGGACCACAATTTCACAGATTGCCAGGGAAGCTGGCGTCTCGATTACTACGGTTTCGAAAGTGCTGAATCATATGCCAGGGGTGGCCCAGGAGACACGCCAGCGTGTCGAGCAGGTCATCGGGCAGCGCCAATATGTCCAGAGCCATGCGGCACGCCAACTGCGCAAGAGTCAGACCGGCCTCATTGATCTGGCAATTATGCGCCTGGAGGGTGGCTATGATCTGGGCATTATGCAAGGGATTCAGGATGTCCTGGAAAATACCAGGCATCGCTTAGTGGTCTTTGCCACCCATGAGGATGAAGACCTCGAGCGCCGGTGGATGCGTCGCGTGCTGGAGCAGGCGTCTGATGGGGTGCTGCTGCTCTTGCCCTATGAGCGAACGGGTCTCACCAATGTGCTGGTGGAACACCAGATTCCTTTCGTCGCCATCGGTGATCGCAACGATCAGCCGGTGACGTTTCCTTCGATTGGCTCCACGATCTGGCAAGGTGGCTATGCTGCCACGGAGTATCTGATTGGCCTGGGACATCGCCGCATCGGGATCATTACGCTGCCGCTCTCACGACGCACTGCTCGCGCGCGCCTGGCTGGCTACCGTGAAGCGCTGGAGTCTGCGCATATCCCGGTGGACCCCGCGCTGATCATCGAAGGCAGCGATTTGCTTGGCGCGGGGTATCAAGAAACGTGTGCCCTGCTCGACCTTCCCAATCCTCCCACCGCGATCTTTGCCGGAAATGATGCGCAGGCAGCGGGGGTCTATCGCGCGCTCTATGATCGTCAGATCGCGATTCCGTCGATGGTGAGCGTCATCGGTTTTGACGATGTGCTGTATGCATCCCAGATGCCACCACCGCTGACGACGATTCGTCAACCGCTCCTCGAGATTGGGCGTATGGCCGCCACGCTCTTGCTGCGCATGATTGAAGGGGAATCGATTGGTATCACTCAGGTAGAACTTTCGACATCGCTGATTGTCCGCGAATCGTGCGCGCCGCCACCCGTTCGGTAATACTCCTTGACTTCCTGGGTGTCATCGAGTATACTGTGATAGAAATCGTTTTCCAAAAATTTTACAACACGCTTTGATACGCTGAGAAATTGCATAGGCGCGCTTTGGTTGCACGGCGATCACCGGTCCATCGGTGCATGTTCACCATGCTGTCTTTCTGGTCGGTGGCCCATCGAATTGCATCGCATGTAAACAGACCAGGGAGAGACAAGGCAGCCTGTAGGAGACAGACGAGCCATGTCTACGCGAAAAATAGACGCTTCGCGTCAAAGCGCGGGATCGCTTGTGAGGTTTGCTTGCCAACATGCCCGCCTGCTCATTGTGGTTCTGGTCATTGTGGTATGTCTTGGCGCTGTCGGAACAGTTGGTATTATTCTTTCTTCTGCTCATCAACCCGTGGCGGGCGGTCAGGGTGCCACACTGCCCTATAGCGAGATCGAAGCAGAAAACGCAGCGACCAACGGCACAATCATTGGCCCTGATTATACGTTCACACATCTTGCCTCAGAGGCTTCTGGGCGCAAAGCGGTTACTCTGCATCAGGGGCAATATGTCGAGTTTACACTGCCCAGGGCAGCAAACTCCATAGATGTGCGCTACAGCATCCCCGATGCTGCCGACGGCAGCGGCTTGACCGCCTCACTGAGCGTCTACATCAACGGCGTGCATCACCCCAACCAGACGCTGACCCTCACCTCAATCTATGACTGGTTCTATGGCGGATATCCGTTCACCAACAATCCCAAACAGGGATTCGCGCACCACTTTTACGACGAGGCCCATCTGCTGCTTGGTGAGATGCCCGTTGGTACCAAGGTACGCTTGCAGGTTGATCCTGGTGATACCGCACCTTCTTATACTATCGATCTCGCGGATTTTGAGGAAGTCGCACCCCTGCGTCCGATGCCTGCGGGCTACATCTCGGTTACCGACCCTCCGTATAACGCCGATCCCACCGGCAAGAAAGATACAACCCGGGCTATTCAGCAAGCAATCGATGCGGGGGGAAAAGCGCACAAAGGCGTCTGGCTGCCCCCTGGGAATTTTCTGGTGACAGACCACCTGCTGGTAGATCAGGTGACGCTGGCTGGCGCTGGCCCCTGGTATTCGGTGCTGACGGGCGCGGGCGTTGGGGTGTATGGGCAAGCCACGCCGCATCCAAGCCAGAATGTCCACCTTACTGATTTCGCCATTTTTGGGCAGGTGATGAATCGAGATGACACCGCTGACCTCAGTGGCATTGGGGGTGCGCTGGGTGGTGGTTCGGTCGTCTCGGACATCTGGATCGAACATACCAAAGTGGGTATCTGGCTCGATGGTCCCTTCGATGGCCTGGTGATTACTCACTGCCGCATTCGTGATCTGACCGCCGATGGCATCAACTTTCACGATGGCGTCACTCACGCAACCGTCGAACAAACCGAAGTTCGCAATACCGGCGACGATGGACTGGCGATGTGGTCGGAACACAATGCCGATGCCAACGATGCGTTTCTCTCCAACACAGTGCAGTTGCCCATCCTTGCCAATGATATTGCCATCTATGGTGGCACCAACAATCGTGTCAGCAATAACCTTGTTGCGGATTCGGTCACCCAGGGCGGCGGTATTCATGTAGCCAACCGCTTCAATGCCGTGCCGTTGAGCGGGACCACGACTATCACGAACAATACCTTGATTCGCGCTGGTTGTTTCGACCCCAATTTTGCCTTTGGTGACGGCGCGCTGTGGTTCTATGCCGTTGATGAAGCGATGTCAGGGAAGGTGGTTGTTTCCCAGAACGTGATTGACGACAGCGTCAATGAAGCGATTCAATTTCTTGGCGTCGGCGTCACCAATATCTCCCTCGACCATATCGCTATCAATGGCGCGGGCACCTTTGCAGTTCAGGAGCAGTCGCCCGGCTCAGCGTCGTTCAGTTACGTGACCGCCAGCGGCCTGGGCGCGAGCAGTGGCATCTACAACTGCGGCGATGCTTTCACCATCGCGCAAGGTTCCGGAAACATGGGATGGAACACGACAAGCTGTGGCTTCCCCGCTGAGCGCGGGGGATAGCAAGGCGCATCCCCTCACGTCTGCGCCAGCGGCAGCCCCCCTTTTTCGCAGTCTGGCGCGGCGCAGGCTCTTTTTATTTTACCGCTTGCTCGACACCATCGCCTCTGGTGTTTGTCTAGTTCGGAACAGGCAGAAAGGGGTTCGTTTTCCCAAAAAAGCGTGCCGTGTTGCTCGTTTTCCGCGTATCGTCGATTTGATACGCTCCATCGCGTTTGATCTTCTATCGCTTTGGTCAGGCTAAGAATGCCTATAGCTCTGGTCCTGGCACAACATGATGTACCCAGTAGCAACAAGGAGCTGAACGAGCTATGTTACCACGAAACAGCAGTGCTTTGCCCCCACCTGGGCGCGCCTGGCGTCGTTCCCCTCGGTTTCCCCACAAGCGGCAGCAACTGGTTATAGTTGCCTCTCTGAGTCTTATCTTCATTTGTGCTGCTAGCTTGCTGGCCTTTTATTCCTCCAGCACACCGAAAGCGCAGGCACAGGGTGGCACAGGGGCCACGCTGCCCTATGTCGAGATGGAGGCCCACAGCGCAACTACCAATGGCACCATCCTTGGCCCGTCCTATGCGCTGGGCAACCTGGCCGATGATGCTGTCGATAAACAGGCGGTGCAGTTGACTCAGGGGCAGTATGTCCAGTTCACGCTGCCGCAGCAGGCCGACTCGATCAACCTGCGCTACAGCATCCCCGATTCCTCCAGCGGCGGGGGCATCAATGCCTCGCTAAGCATCTACATCAATGGGGTCAAGCAGTCCCAGGATTTGCAGCTCACCTCGCAATATAGCTGGGTCTATGGGCAGCCGAATTTCGGAAATTGTAATGGGACTGACTGGTCGAACACGCCCGGCGGCACTCCCTCTCATCAGTTTGATGAGATGCATGTCATGCTGCCGCAGATGGCACAAGGCACGACGGTGAAATTGGAAGTCGATTCCGAGAACACCGCGCCCTGGTATGCCATTGATGTAGCCGACTTCCAGGAAGTGCCAGCGGCGCTCACCGAGCCATCGGGCTACATCTCGGTTACCGACTCGCCGTACAATGCCGATCCGACCGGCAAGACCGATTCCACAACGGCCATCCAGAACGCCGTCAACGCTGGCTCGTCGCAGGGCAAAGGCGTCTGGATTCCGCAAGGCACGTATCTGGTTACCAGCCATATCCTGGTCAACAATGTGACACTGGCAGGCGCGGGTCCGTGGTATACGATTCTCACCGGTGCGCCTCCAGGTGGCGGCAACGGCAACAACACGAGCAACGGTACCGGCGTTGGCATCTATGGCTTTGATGCGTATGACACCAGCAACACCAGCGCTAACGTGAATCTGTCGGGCTTTGCCATTGAGGGCGGCATTACCAACCGCGTCGACTGCCTGCAAGACAACGGGATCGGCGGCACGCTGAGCAGCTCCTCGATTTCCAATGTCTGGATCGAACACACCAAAGTGGGCATGTGGTTCGACGGCCCGTCCAGCGGCCTGAATATCAGCAGTGTGCGCATCGATAGCACGCTGGCTGATGGCATTAACTTCCACCGCAACATCACCAATTCCAGCGTGACGAACAGCATCATTCGTGGCACCGGCGACGATGGCCTCGCGCTGTGGTCAGCCTCCGATAATGTTCCTGCGACGGGCGACGCCAGTGATAGCTTCGATCATGATACCGTGCAATCGCCGTATCTGGCGAACGGCATCGCCATCTATGGCGGCAACGGCAACAGCGCCACCAACGATGTGGTCACCGGAGGTGAGTATCGCGGCGGCGGCATCATGCTGGATGATGAGGATTTTGGCAATACGACGGTCCACTTTGCTGGCACCACCACGATCTCCAATGACACGATCAACTATACCTCTGGATATGGAGATCAGGGCATCCAGCAGTTTGGCGCGCTCATGTTCTGGGCGGATAGTTCCTCCATCAGCGCACCCTTCACCGTCTCAGGGGATGAGATTGATAACAGCCAGTACGCGGCCATTTCCTTTGATGGTGGCAACTCGGTCAGCACCGTTTCGATGAACGGCATCAATATCAACAACGCAGCCTTTGCCTTTTCCAACAAAGTGAGCACTGTTACCGGTTCTGCCAGCAATGTCACGGCTAGTGGTCTGGTCTATGGTGGCATGGAAAGCTGCGAGAGTACGGGGTCGTGGAATGTGACGATGGGGTCGGGCAACACGGGCTGGAGTCCCACGCCGCAAACCTGTGGCTTCCCAACGGGGACGCCGACGCCGACTCCATCGCCAACAGCGCCGCTGCCCACGCCGACGCCAATCACGCCCACCCCGACGCCGACGCCTCAGCCTGCCCCCAGCGGCACGCTGGTGACGGCGATTGACGCGGGCGGCTCGGCAACCGGCAACTTTGTGGCCGATACCGACTTCAACACCGGCAATACGTTCAGCGACACCTCGTCCTCGATCATCACGAGCCGGGTAGCCGAGTCTATCCCGCAGGCAGTCTGGCAGACCTGCCGCTGGAACGCTTCGTTTACCTATACCATCCCTGGTCTGACTGCCGGGCATACCTATACCGTCGCGCTCGATTGGGCGGAACTAACCTGGACGGCAGCAGGCCAGCGCTTGTTCAATGTGGCAATTAATGGCACGACGGTCTTGTCCAGTTTCGATGTCTTCGCCAACGCGGGGTACAAGACAGCCCTGCAAAAGCAGTTCTCGGTGGCGGCCAACAGCAGCGGGCAGATCGTGATTGCCTTTACCCAGGGCGGCGCGGACAATCCCTTCATCAGTGCTATCGAGATTTGGAATCCAAGTGGTGGAACCCCGACGCCAACGCCGACCCCTTCGCCGACGCCGACTCAGACTTCAACGCCGACGCCAACGCCGACCCCGCCTGCACAGCAGTTGGTGCTGGCGATCAATGCGGGCGGCAATGCGTCGGGAAGCTTCGGGGCGGACGCTGGCTTCAATCAGGGCAACACCTACAGCGATACCTCGACTTCAATCAACACCAGCGGGGTAAGCAATCCTGCGCCGCAGATTGTCTGGCAGACCTGCCGCTGGTATAGCTCCTTTACCTATACGCTCACAGGATTGACGCCGGGAACCTCGTATACGGTGAAGCTCGACTGGGCAGAACTGACCTGGACGGCAGTCGGCCAGCGCAAGTTCAACGTTGCGATCAATGGGACGACGGTCTTGACCAGTTTCGATGTCTTTGCCGCTGGCGGGTATAAGACGGCAGTTCAGCGGGCATTTACGGCTTCTGCTAACAGCAGCGGGCAGATTGTGATTGGCTTCACCCAGGGCGGCGCGGACAATCCCTTCATTAGTGCCATCGAGGTGTGGGCGCCGCAAGGTTCGCCAACACCGACGCCGACGCCGACCCCTCCGGCACAACAGTTGGTGCTGGGGATTGACTCTGGCAGCTCGACCAGCGTTGGCAACTATGGCGCTGATACAGATTTCAGTTCTGGCGGCAACGAATATAACGACACCTCGACAGGGATTAACACGACCTCTGGCCTGGATGGCGATCCAGCGCCGCAGGCAGTGTACCAGACCTGCCGTTGGGCTACGTCCTTCACCTACACGATTACCGGCTTGACACCTGGCGCCACGTATACCGTCGTATTGCACTGGGCCGAACTGACCTGGCAGTCGGTGGGGGCGCGCACCTTCAATGTGGGTATCAATGGCAATCAGGTGCTCACTAACTTTGATGTGTTTGCCGCCGCCGGGTACAAGGTGGCTATTAGCCGCTCGTTTACCGTGACGGCCAACAGCAGCGGCCAGATCGTTATCTCTTTCACGCACGGCACCGCTGATAATCCGTTTATTAGCGGTATCGAAATCTACCATTGATCTCGGGAATCGGCTCTTGGGAGGGTGCGGCAGATGCCGCACCCTCCCTGCTTAAAGCTTCGTGTCCGGCCTGGAGTATCTGATACACCTATGGTTAGCGGATGAAGAGAACAACGACCAGGTGCCTTTTGTCAAGGGCCTGGGTCCAGGCATACGGTCTGAACGAGCGTTGGACGATACCCCCGCCGAACAAGGTAGCCACGCCCTGGAGGAAGCGTGGAGGCGCGTTGGGTGCCCAACAATGGCCCTTCCTGGGGGTCGCCATCCATAATAAGACCGGGGCTTCCCAGTTCTTTGAGCCGCTGATATATGGCCTCCATTGCCGAGCGCGAGGTCCCTCCAACTCGCCGCGCCAGCACGATATGGAACCCGACATCCCGACCCTGCCCTATCAATTCGACCAGCGGCATCAGCGGGTTGCCAGAGGGGGTTGCTAATAGCTCATAGTCGTCGATGAAGAGGATATAGTGAGGGCCAGCCCATCTGGCGGGCTGGCTCAGTTCTTCCAGAGAGAGCTGAGCGCCAGCAAGTATCCGCTTCTCAAGCTCGCTTTTCAGGCGCTCGACCCCTTCCTTGAGCATGGGGGGTGTCCCTGCATACGCGAAGAGGTGAGCGCTTTTGGCGAGATCGAGCAACCCCCGGCGATAGTCCACGATCATGAGTTGCACCTGATCTGGAGTATAGCGTCGCTGCAATCCGCGTATCCAGGCACGCAGGAGGGTAGTCTTGCCACACTGCGCGTCGCCAAAGATGAGGAAATGGGGATTGTCAGCCAACAGATCAATATAGACCGGCTGAAGTTCCAGTTCTTCCAGCCCGATAGGAACCCCTGTGTGCCGGTCGGCTTTCGGCGCGGGGAGATCACGTTCGGTCACGAGCGTAGGCAGCATGCGGATGGGTGGGGCTGATACGCCTTTCCACTTTTGCTGAAGTGCCGGTATCATCGCCTCGATGGCCTCGGACAGCGGCTGTTCGGGAAGCTGTCCTGTGCCTCCGAAACGCGGGAGCGCTACTTGAAAGTGCAGGCCCGTTTTGAGTAAGCCGCGGCCAGGTACCCCAGCAGGAAGCGAGATGGCAGCAGCTTTGCCCACTTCGGATTCTAAGGGTTCGTTGAGCCGCAGTTCCAGGCGAGTGCCGATGGGGTCACGCAGCTTGGAGCGAATATCGCTCCAACGGTTGCTGGCAAAGATGAGATGTACACCATAGGTCAGGCCAGCAGTAGCTACTTCAAAAAGCTCAACCTCAAGGTCTTCAAACTCCTGCTGGAAATGGGCAAAATCGTCGATGACAAGGAAGACATCCCCAAATGGCATCTGCTGGAACTCACCGGCCTGCCGACGTGCCCGGAAGGTTCTGATCGTATCGATGCGCTCCTCACGGAACAGAGCAACACGTTCTTCGATGATCGCGCGAATTTGACGAATCAATCGCTGGACTTTCGCGCGTTCCATCTTGTCGCAGACACTGCCGATGTGGGGCATGTGCTCCAGGTGGCGCAGTTGTCCCCCGCCAAGATCAATACAGTAAAACTGCACCTCACGCGGGGAATGTGTGACGCCAAACGCAGTAATGAGCGTTTGGAGGAAGCTGCTCTTCCCCGTCTGAGGTGCGCCAACGATGGCAAGGTGTCCTCCAGCGCCAGAGAAGTCCAGCACGAGCGGGTCTTGCTTTTGCAGAGCAGGCTTGTCTACGATGCCAATGGGAACCTGGAGCAAGTCAGGTCGGACGCTCAACTTGCTGGGAGAAGCCGCCTCTATGCTCGCGCCGTGTAAAGAGAAGACTTCGCTCAAGGTGAGGTGAGGTGGGAGCGGGGGCAACCAGACCTGATGGACCGATGTCTTTTGTTGCTGCGTCTGCCGAACGGTAAGATAGCGAGCAACCGCAACCATATCGGTATGTTGGGTTTCATCCTTCATGGTTTGCAGCGCGCCAGAGGAGCTACTGGTGCCCTTTGTCGCGGCCCTGCCGCTGGGCACCAGCTTTCCTGTAGATGAAAAGCGTCGTACAGCTATCTGCTCTGCTCCGCGCTTGCTGCTGGGGACATACGGAGCCGAGATCAGCGCCGATTTGAATTGCTCATAGATGGTCGTGTCCACCTTGAAGTAGCCAATGCCCGGGAAGGCTGGCAGATAAAAGGCATCGGCAGTGTCAAGCACAGCAGAACTTTCCATCACACTAAAGGTCCGTAAGCAAATGCGATAGCGCAGCAGGCCCTCCAGACCCTGAATGTTTCCTTCTCCAAGCCGCTGGGTCGCCAGCAGCAAATGCACCCCCAGGCTGCGGCCTACCCGCCCGATGGCGACAAACAGGTCCAAGAACTCAGGGCGGTTGGTGAGTAGTTCGGCAAATTCATCCACCACCACGAGCAGATGGGGTAGGGGCTGCATGTCAGGGATATATTGCCGTCTCTGATGATACAGGTGAATGTTGTCCTGTCCGGCATCGCGGAGCATCTGCTGGCGGCGTTCTAGCTCACTGCTTAAGGCGGCGCGCATTCTATCGACCAGGGTGAGGTCGCTTTGCAGGTTCGTAATCAGGCCAGCGACATGGGGAAGCCCGGCCAGGTTGGCAAAAGAAGCGCCGCCCTTGAAATCAGCTAGAACGAAATTGAGTGTTTCTGGGTCATGCGTAATTGCCAGACTGGTAACGATGGTGCGCAGCAGTTCGCTCTTGCCAGAACCAGTAGCGCCGATGATAAGGCCATGTGGTCCCATGCCGCCCTCGGCAGCCTCTTTGATGTCCAGAAACACCGGCTCGCCGGTTGTGCCAATGCCAAGAGGAACACGCAGCAAATCTTCTCTGCTGCGGGGGAGCCAGGTATCCATAGCCGCCAGGCTGTCGGCAGAAGCGTAGCCAAGCAGGGGGAGCAAGCGAACCTCTTGAGAAAGGTCTTGTTGTTTCCCTTTCTCGCCAACAACGAGTGGCGTCAGACTGCGCGCGATACGCTCGCCGATGCCCACATCCGCAGCATCCGCTGAAAGAGCCGCAAAACGTTGGCCTGCTGGTGCCGTTTCTTCATAAGAAAACCAGCCCATTTCCGAAACCTGGAGGCGCGCTTGCAAGGCTGGTGGCTCATCGGTGGCGTCCCGAACCAAACAGAGGATGGTCACACCAAGACGTGCGGCGTCAACAAAAAGTTCATTGATGGCAACGATATGGGCCAGGGCACTGTCGGGCGAGTAGCCTTCCAGGAAGATGAGGAAATGTGGTCTGACGACGCTGCCAGATGGCGCGTTTGGGTCAGCATTGAGTTTGCGGCGACGCTCCAGTTCTGGGACCACTTGTGATGTCAAGATTTCCTGAAAATCATCGATAGTATCTGCCAGCAGACACAACGGCTCGATATCTTGCTGTCGGGATGATTTAAATTGGCGGAACAGGCGCGTATGGGGCAACCATTTGAGCCAGGACCATTCCTGGGCAGCCTCGCTGGGAAAGTAGCCGATGATGCGAACATCATCGGGAGCTTGAAAAGCGGCAATCTGGCAAAGCAGTGATCGTGCCAGAGCGCGGGCGCGAGCCTGATCGCCGCTGATGACGAGCGTGCCAAGCGTGCCCAGATGCGACACCAGCGGCACGTTTTCAACCTGGCTATACTTTGCCAATAACAGACGCGCTTCTGTCAGGCACTCCTGATCATACTCCGCCAGGGGACCCTTATCCTGCTCAATGGTTAGGGGGCAGCACAGCGGCGCTACATCAGCGGCAAGGCGCACATCAAGGAAATCGCCGTCAGAGATGCGGCGCTCCCAGAGGTATTCTTTCCGCTCCACCCAGGAGGCCAGGGTTGCCAACGGTGGGTGCAGCCGGGTCATGAACTGTTGTTGGCGTTGAGCAAGGTCGTGCAATCGGATGCGCTCTTGTTGAATGTATTGGAGGTATTTGCTGCGATTGGCCTTGATCTGGCCTCGCGCTGATCGCCGCTGGATAAACTGCGTCAGCACCGTTGCCCCGACCATAGCAATCACCATGAAGACGGCAGCCACAATAAAGAGAGGATTGTTTGGGTAGATGAAAGCAAAGGCCAGAAAACCCATGGAACCTAGGAGGGGAACAAGCACCTGGACCCAGGAAAACCCTCCGCCCTGGTTTTGTGGGATGGTCGGTGGGGCTGCAATAATGATTTCATTTTCAGGCAAAGGATCAAGATAGCTGCGCGCCGGACGATGAAAGGTAACCCCAGGCATAGGTGAAACCCCTCTATAATCTTCACTTACCGTTGTTGCGGCAGGCTGCGCGACTCGACTGCGCTACTCACTGAAGAGGTCCTCACGAATCCAGTGTACGCGAGGGCCTTCGGCATCCATATTATCAGGCAGATAGGGGAACACCTGCACCTGCCCGGACACTGGCCTGCTTACCAGATGCTCCTGCGTTCCTTGATTTTGCAGCACGAGGCGCATCCCGGCGATGACGCCGCAACCCTGGAGCGAGTTGGTGATAGGCAGCGCTGTGCCTCCATAGAAAGCAAGCTCCCATTCATCAGCAGGAGCATGGCGCTCCAGCAGAGGCTGGCCGCACGCTTCCACAAGCAGGGAGAGAAATTCGCTGATGGGGGCTTCTGCGGGCAGGCCGAGGTCAAAGCTTTCGCCGAGACAGTCTACCGTGACAAGGAG
Organism: Ktedonobacterales bacterium; assembly: GCA_035307385.1. GTDB lineage: Bacteria > Chloroflexota > Ktedonobacteria > Ktedonobacterales > DATBGS01 > DATBHW01. The sequence continues at coordinate 64,717 of DATGID010000067.1, forward strand.
GGTGTCCATTGCTGTCCTGCCATTTCCAATGTGCGCCACTGTTCTTCTCTGGTTCAGTATATGATACGCTGCTGCTCAGGTGTCAAGAGGGCATCTGCTGTCTTCGTTCGCCGCGTCTGCTCCAGCACCTAAAACAGCACCCGATTGGTTCGCGTGCAAACAGGTCGCCCAGGCAGCAAGCGTTGGGCAGTCGCTGAGGTTGGGGGACGCCCACGCCTGATCGAAGAGTTCAAGTGCTGGGGGGCAAATTTCTGCTAAGGCCGTGTGTATCGCTGCCAGCAGGGCCGTTCCAGATGCTTGCATCTCTTCTGAGCGAAAGAGTGATTCGGCGTCTTTGGGAACGTGCGCGCGCACCTGCGGATTCCACCATGTGAGCATTTCCGTCAGCAGGAGCGCTCCGGCAAAGCGATCTCCTTCGGCGCACCACTGGCCCAGAGAACCCAGATGAGGATGCTGGTAGCCTGGTGTTCCCCAACTGGGGCGCGGAGCGATGGCTTCAGGGAAGTAGAGTCCTTCCAGGTCGAGAAGCTCGATACCCTGGAATCTGGGCAAGAGCCGCACGTTGCTTCCGGCAATATCTGTATGTGCGAGTTGGTGGTCCTCCAGGCTGCGCAGAGCCTGGGAGGTCATCCGAGCCAACTGCATCGCTTGCTGTGCGGTATAGGGAGTGCCTGCCTCTCTGGCAAGCAGAAAACCGGCCCATGAGCGACCCTGGAGCCAGGGCATGAGGACTGCGTACTCTAATTCGGGAAACGTGGTGATCAGGCGCGGATGGCTTGCTTTCGTCAAGCAGAGGCGGCTGTGGGCAAGCGTGAGACCGGCGCTTTCAGGGCAGCATGCCAGAGCAGCGATGGCTTGCTCGATCTGCTTTCCTCGGGTGGCCGTTTTGGCGACTTTCAGCGCAAAAGTCTTTCCCGTCCCTAGCTCTTGAAGCTGATAGATGAGCGCTTCGCTTCCCTCCAGCATATAGACGGTAGCCGGCTCGTCCATCAGGAAGGGGTCAGGCAGGAAGCGATAGCACGTTGTTCCTAGACAGAGCACCATGTGCAGATGCGGGCGCAAGATAGCCATACGTTCGCCCTCTGCTCATTTGAGCTGCGTGGCAATCGACGTCGCGAAGGCAAGCCGGATGAGATCATCCTGGAGGCCCGGAAAGAACATCTTGACTCCCGGCTGAAGATGATAGCCATAGTTATTGATATTCTGGCGATATGTCTCGGGCAGGGGCGAAGAAAGATCGAACAGGAAACGTGCGTATTTATCGGTCAGTTCGCTCGCGCGTCGGACCCCTTGCCATTGATACCACTCCTGTACTGATTTGCGCACCATGCGCTCGGCCACATAGATGTGTTCGATCAGCACCGGGCCGTCCTCCACGCGCATCGCTTGCATCCGGTTGATCGCTGGTGACGGGTCGGCGGTGGTAAAAACGGCATCAGTCAGGTGACAGATGAGCGGCGCGGGGCTGCGCTGAAACTCGGCAAGCCGCCTTTCAAGAAGTGCCTCTACCGCAGCAAAAGCGGAGGCCATGTCTGTCACACCGTCGGCGCTCCATTGGGGGACGCCGTACTTCAGCAGTTCAGGAAGGTCTACAATGCCGCCCAATACGTTCACGATCTTCGTGCTATAGGCGAAAATCGCAATCTTGTAGCGCCGCTGAGGCATGCCATCGCGCATCGAACGTCGCCAGAGGTCGCGCAGCGTCACGCGCAGCGCTTTGTTGACGACCTCCATCTTACTCCTATCGCCGCACGCCTGATTCATCGAATCGCTCGCATCTACCAGATAAATGATGAGCGCAGGCGTCAGGGTCGTGGCCGGTTGGGTGTACATTCGCTGTTGCATCGGTTGTTTCTCACGCAATATTCTCCAGGGTACTGCCACCGGTGTCAAATTCCCACACGCTGGTGTGCCAGCTTGTGGCAAGCGTATCGCTTTGATCGCTCGCATCAATGATTGGGGCTGTTATCCATATCTTGGGCAGGACGTGGCTGCTATCATAGACGACAAGGCCGCTGCCCATATAGTCGCCCCAGTGTGCGCCAAACGGGGCTGTCCCAGCCTGAAGGAGCACCATAGTGTTCCCTTTCCCCATCTGGGATGGAGGGTCACCGCTCTGGCGGCTAGAATAGATAATACCTGGTTCGATGCTGGAAGAAGAAATCTGGGCCGACAAGACGACATTGCCTTCCGCGTCGGCTGCCATCGCTGGACTGAACAGGTATGTCTTGGGCTGCCCTAAGATACCCGACTGCACAACCTGCGCTGACACATTATTGCTTGAAGAGATTGAAGGAGCCAGATCGAGCCAATAGATGCCAGAACGGGTAGATGTATCGCCCGCCCAGTTGACAGCGGTAGTAAAGGCGGCATACATCTGGCCGTTGATGAATTGTGCGCTTGTCACCCGCGCGTCGCCAGTCGAGAGCTTAGGCGATGCCTGTTGGTCCTGGGGGTCCGGTTTTGGTTGCGACGCCTGCGGAGGGTCGGCATACGGGCGGCTGAGTGTGACGGTCGTAGAGGGCAGTGTTGTTGCTGCCCCAGGTGCAGACGTAGGCACGACGGCCCAGAGGCTGAGCGTCTGGGAGACGGTGCCATCATCGACATCCCCCGCGTCATTTCCAACCAACCATTCAGTGGATGTGGTGCCTGCCTCAATGGCGGGCACCAGAGACAGGAGTGGTTGATGGAACGAGTTGGCAAATCCCACCCATCTCTTCGGTGGTGTGCTCTTGCCATGGGCAAAGGCTGTCTTGGGGAGTTCCCAAAGCACCACCCCCAGCAGTTCGCCGCCGGTTCCACAGGTGAAGATGGACCCTGCAATGAAGAAGCCAACGGCATTACTTCCCAATTGTGGACCATCGGCCCAATTGCAGTTTCCGAATTCATTGCTTTGGGTGGAGATTTGATAAACATGCCACAAACCGAATGGTGATTTTGTCGTGCTTATCCCGACATCGAAGTAGCTGGCGTTGATGTTCCCAAGATCGGTTGTGACTTCATCGACGACCAGCACCCATTGCTGGCTGGTTGGGTCGAAGATGATGCGTGGCTCGCCAAAGACATCCCCAGCGTGGAGTATGGGGCTGAAGAACTGGACGAAGCCGAGACGCAGCCCTTTTCCTTGTGTGTTTGCAATCTGAAATCCGCCGTCAACCGCCTCGACCACATATTGAGCATTGGCGGCCACAGAAAGGTCAACTGGTGTCTCAATCCCCATATCAGTTTGCTTTAATCCATTGAGGGTGAGGACACGGCTGGCAAAGGTAGAAGGAGGCGCTTTGACAAGGCTCGCGGCTTTGGAAGAAGTTAGGGGAAGCGCTGTGGTGCTGATCTCACTCGCCTCTGCTGCATCCGTCTGGAAGGGAAGGGAGGATGCTGCCAGGGCGCTGCTGGCCGGGAATGTGCCTAGCTGGGTGGGATCAACCAGCGTCGGGTCTTTCACTGGGGCAAGCAGACGATCTATCATGAAACCCGTTCCTACAAGGATTACCACCAATGCGAGACTGAAGCCGATCACCCGTCGTCGAAATTGTTTCTGGTTGCGTGGCAATGGCGCGCCTTTCCCGTCCGGTTGCGGTCTGGGGGCGAGCATGGGAGCAGCAAGAGCCAGGTGCGGAGCCTCATGAGGCAGCGCCGGGGTTACTGCTCTGGATTCGGGGAGCATCGGCAGGCGGGTTGCACCTTGCTCTATCTGAATACGCGACAGATTGATACTGGATTCTGCGGGAGATCGATTCATCCTCAGGACAATGGACCGCTCAGGAACTGCTCCTGGCGGCTCTGTTGGAGATACCTGGCCCGTCGGCCCGGCTTGAGGCATTGCCCCGCTTGAGTTATTTATCGCCTGGTTGGGTGCGCTGGTTTTGCGCTGCGTGATTTGCTCAATGAGATAAACAATGTTTCGACGAATACTGCTCACGTTCTGCGCCAGAGGGCTCCTGGCGTTGCCCAAAGACCTGTCTGGTTGCGCGCCTCCGGAGCCGCCGGGCGGCGATGCTGGAGTCCCGCCAGGCGAGGGTGGCGTATAGAGAGCGCCAGCAGGATTAGGAGGAGCAGGAGGGGAAACCTGTGCGGACTGTTTCCCCTGCATGATCGCCTGCATACTTAAACCACAATTCCCACAAAACCGTGCTGACGTTGGTACTTTATCACCACAGCGCGGGCAGGCGATGGAATTGCTAAAGTCCATAAAGCTTTTACCTTGCCAGATGGTCCGCAGGCCACCAGAAAACATCCAGGCCGACTGTGATCGAGAAGGAGAAGCTGCTTATCTCAGCAGCGGTAGTATAGTATACACACAGCCAATATTGTACATCAAGGGGATATCCGCCAGGTACGCCAGGCTGATGGCCCTCACGCTTCGAGGAGAAGGTAAGGAAACAAGGAGGTGTTCTGCGATGAGAGATTCATTTGCTAGACACGCTAGAGCGCTTCTGCCCTGTTTGTGGTTCCTTCTTCTTTGCGCGCTGCTGGTTGGCTGCGCCGGGCTACCAGGCAGCAGCGGGAACACATCGGCCAGTGCATTACGCCTCCGTATCGCCAGTTCGCCAGCACTGCTGCCACTGCTCAGCGCTGCCGTCGCGCTGTTTGAGCGCCAGCATTCGGGAGCACAGATTGCGGTTCAACGTGATGAAAGCATTGATGGGCTTAGCGCTCTGGCGCATCAGCAGGTTGCTATTGCCTCGACCGTTCTCTATGCCAACCCCTCTGCCGCTTTTGCCGCTCACCTGCGCGATGAGCTTTTCGGTGTTGTCCCTTATGTTATTGTTGTCCAGCACGCCGCGCCGCAGGCTTCACTCTCACAGGGGCAGATTCAACGTATCTTTTCAACCGGCCTGATTACCGACTGGAGGCAAATAGATGGCCCGAAGCAAAAGCTGGTCGTTGTGCTGCCACCACTGACCTCTGACACAGCGATCTTGTTTCGTGAAGAAATGCTTGGTGGGGCTGCCGAGCTAGGGAATGCGCTTTCGGCTGATTCGCTGGAAACGCTGCGCGATATGGTGGCGCGCACACCCGGAAGTATTGGCTATCTGCCCGCCCCATGGCTTAATGCGGGCGTGCATGCAGTCGGCATTGATGGGGAGGCGGCGACGGCGGAACAGATTGCCTCAGGCACCTATGGCTTTTGGGCCTTTGCGCACCTGTATACCTGGGATACTTCTCAGCACGAGACAGAGGAGACAACGCTGTTTCTTCAGTTTATGCAATCTTCTGCGGTAGCGCAGCTTGCGCTTCAGCTAGGCTATATTCCGCTCTCGGAAATGCATGCTGCATCTGTATCGATCTGATTGGGGCACGCGCTACCCCAGCCCTGAAAGCGAGGTCCATCGCATGCGCCGTCCAGCATATAGTTTGCTCTGCCGGATACCGATCAGGATACGCCTGGCGACAGGATTCCTCTTCGCTGGTTTGGTAGCGGTGCTGGCCGTTGGTTTGGTTAGTTTGCTGCCCACGCAACCCCTGGGCCAGGCAGACCCTTTGCAGGGTCGGTTAAGCGCAGCGAATAGCGAGCTGACCATGGCGCTGGTACTCCTCCAGGCGGATGAGAGCAGCGTCCATCTTGCTATTGAAGATGCGGCGGCTGGGCAGTCCCACTCTGTGTTGCTGAGCGATCAAACGATGGCTCAGGGACTGACTACGCAATACGAGGCGGAAATAGCCTCGTATACGCAGGAAAATCTCTTCGCTCAGCAGCCTGCTCAAGAAGAGCAGCTTCGTGGCCTAGGGCAGGCCGAGGCGGTTGAGCAGCAGCGTGGGCTGGTTATCAGCGTCACCTATACGTGGCAGCGCTATCGGGCGGCACAAACCCAGGTCTTGCAAGACCTGCTAGTCGATCAAGTACACGCCGCGGAGATGCTGGCGCGTTTCCAGGCTGACCCTCTGGAGACTGATGCCCTCAGCGCTTTGTATAGTCTTCTCCAGTTTCAAGCTGACCTGGCGCTCTCCGTGCAGCATGCCGCGAGTATGCAAGCGTTCCACAATCAACAATTCGTTACCCTTTTGGCAGCCTTTCTTGCTCTGTTTCTTATTCTGATCGCTGGCTTGCTGGTCACCATTTCCTTCGTTCATCCGCTGCATCGATTGAGACAGGTGACACAGGCTGTCGCTGTTGGCGCGAACGAGACGCGCGTGGCTGTTGTCGGGCATGATGAGGTTGCTGATATTTCGTTGCAGGTCAATGACTTGCTTACTTCCATTGAAAGCTTGCTGGCCGAGGTAATCCGCCAGCAGCATGGGCAAGTTTCTGCTGCGGAGTTTCTCGTCTCTGGAGCCAGCGGGGGCGATACTGGTGCTGTGCACGCGCAGCTAGCACAAGTGGGCGATTCTCTCAGGGTGCTGGATACCGTGTGTAGTGATGTCGTCGCGCGTTTCCAGGGCACTGTCTCGGCTGCCCAGGCGGCAGCGCAGCATCTCGAGACGATTGCACTGCGAGCGCAGGACCAGGCGAAAGCTGCACTCTTGGACTCGCAGGGTGCTTCAATCGAGTTTGTTCGGGAGATCGTGGCAGCAGCCCAGGAAGTTGAGGCGCTTGCTCATGCCCTGACAGCGCCGCTGCCTGGCCTGGGCGAAACAGCAGCATGATCTCTTTCTTGGACAGCTTGCGCCTTTCCACACCCAGGCGCTTGCCTTCTCCAGCAGGCGATGCTATACTCTTCATTAGGGAAGAGATGTTAAACAACCTTCTTTCCCTAACTTCGAGCTGCGTTGTTTTGTCTTTTCGAGATTTGCAAGGAGGTATCAGCGTGGCAGTCCTGCAAATTGACGCTGATCAGGTGCAGAGCGTTGCGAATCAACTCGCAACCCTCGCGTCGAACATGGAGCAAGCGAACACGAATCTGAGGGCGCAGTTTTCTGCGCTTCAGGCGGCGGTCCATTGGACCCACGTCGGGGCGGAAGACCAGTTGCAGCAGGCTCAGCAGCAGCTTACCAACATCGAGAACCTGCTGAAAGAGGCTCAACAACGGCTGGTTCAGGTTGTCAACGATGCGCGCCAGACAGAGGCAGCCATCCAGTCGAGCTAAGATCGGCGCATCCTGATCTGGTTCACGCTGCTGCGCGAGGTAGAGAACCCTTAAACCAATCAAGGAGATAAGGTTTCAACCTGCCTCATGTGTTTGCTTGAAGCGCTTCTCTTTGTGAGGTAGGGATATATACCTCTACGCAGCAGCCATCTCATGTTTTCTCTGGTAGCCTGGGTTGGAAGATATAACCCGACTTACCAGCCTCTCTTGTTTTGTGCCAAACTGCAAAGGCAAATAGACATTTTTCGCTTCCGCATCTTATAGCTGAGAAGGTTCTTGCGATGAGCAGTGTGCCTGCGTGCTTGCATCGCACTTGTGATAGCGCGGAGTCGGACCTCACACAGATGGCCTGCGCATATGCTCGAGACCCATACAAGGAGGAACCAGGTCATGTCGGGAATACTGACGATAGACGCAGATGAGGTTCGGACGGCTGCTGGTGGACTGGGGAATATTGCCGCTCAACTGAGGAATGACAGCGAACAGATGATGGGGCAGTTATCGGCTCTGGAGTCGGCGCTGCATTATGCCGAAAATGGGGTGAGTGCGCAGATACGCCAGGCGATCACGCAGTTGAACGAGGTAACACAACTGCTGCAAACGGCGCAGACACGGCTGATGCAGGTGGTCGGTGATACGGTGCATCTGGAAGCCGATATTGACTCTGGCGGAGGAAATGGATCGCCTGGAAGTATGTCCGGTAGAGGCGGGTCTGGCTCGGACGGCGCTGGTTCGGACGGTGGAGGAGAGAATAAAGGCCCGCAGTACGGTGGCGTTGCGCCCACTGGCAAAGTAGATAGCGAGACCGATGATGGTGAAAGGGTCACCACGATTGGGGTAGGGGAGCAGGGGAGCATGGTCACGCTGCCACTTTCAGAGTATCAAAATGGCGACTTTGAGAATAAAGCAGACGCGCAATTTGGTACGGCGGCGATTGGCGCGGGATATATGATGAAGGGCGACAACATATATGCTGGCATCTGGGGGTCGGCGACTGCCGCGAGCGTCTCAGATGAAGGAAGCTATGGCTCGAAGAATCTGGCCGTGACCTATGGGGGCGATGCGTCGGCCTTGTCAGCAACTGGCTTTGCAGGTGTTGATGGTGATTCGGTGGGGGTCGATGCAGGTGTTTCACTGGTCTCGGTGGATGGGAGCGTCGGCACCAATGTAGGTGGGGTGCACGTTGGCGTCAATGCGGGCATTGGGCTGAGCCTTAATTTTGGTGTCGAAGTTGGCAAGAAGACGGAGATTAAACTCGGGCCTTTCTCGATTGGGCTTGATTTTGATTGGTAGGAATCGCTCATGCCTGCTGCGATGTTCATGCAAGAGTTTGTGCTGAGTCACCCGGAGTTCCTGGTCTTGCTTGATGCTGTCCAGGCCCATCTGGTTGTTGGGATAGACCCAAAGTCCCTCTTTCCCCTTGACGAAGGTGAACGTCGCGCGGTGTTAGAAGAAGGCAAAGCGGCCCTGCAACAGCGAGGAGCCTTGAAGAACCAGGGACCGGGTGAATATCAACTTACTCCTGCCTTTGGGGCGCTTGCCAGGACCATTGCCTATCCTGAAGTGGCAATTGTCATCGTGCGGGATATGGCCGGAATCGGGCCACAACTCTTCCTGCATTACACGGCTCGTGGCAAGTTTGTAGAACAAACCTTCCCTCGTGAACACGTTCACCGCCTTGCTCTGTTGCCTGACCTGACAACCATGATCGAGCGCGAGCGCTATATCCTCGCCTTGGAAGACATACCGGCAACAGATACGATGCTTGAGATGAGTGAGGATACCTTCCGGGCAGTGAAAGACCTCGTCCGATATCAGCCACCCGAGCGTGCCGAAGCCTTCTTCACTCGTTATGGGGCAACGGCATCTGAGGCAGTAACGCTCTATCAGGCGTTTGCTCACCGAACCTCCACTGGTTCAGTTGCCATCTTGCGTTGCGACCAGGAAAAAATTATTGATGCGCGCAGCATCTTTGTGCTGCAAGGAGCCGGTTCTGCCTGGCACGCGACACAAAAAGAGCCTGGTGTGCCTCTCCTCTCGATACAATCCACGAATGCGTCTGATATAAAGTACCAACTCCTCCAGTATTTTGAAGCGCTCTCTCCCTCGGTTTAGGTGGGGAACGGTTTCTCTGGCTGCGTTTCCCAGCGCCTAGTGGGAAGCAGCTTCTTTGATTGCTACGATGCGCCCGTCAGTCATAGTTTGCAAGTCGCCAGGCGAGAGTTCAAAGATGGCGTGGGGCGTTCCGGCTGCCGCCCAGAGTGTTGCATAGTGGAAAAGCGTTTCGTCAATGAACGTTGTAACCGACTCTTTATGCCCCAGCGGTGGCACTCCACCCACCACAAAACCTGTGTGCTGGCGTACAAAGTCGGCATCGGCTTTCTCAATGGGTTCACCGGCCAGATCACTCAGCAGGCGCTCATCTACCCGGTTTGGGCCACTCGCCAGCACCAGCACGGGCCTTTCGCTGTGGAGTGTTTTGAAGACCAGGGATTTGACAATCTGTCCGAGATGGCAACCTACCGCATCTGCCGCCTCTTTGGCCGTCCGTGTCGAGGCTGGTAACTCGATTACCTGATGCGCGAACCCGCGCTGCTTCAAGAGTTCTTGAAATCGCTGCGCGCTGGCGCTCAATTCGTCTGGCACGTGCTGTTTCTCCTCCATTATGATGGCGCTGAAGACATCCGCCCTGTATTATACACGCGGGAAGCATTTTCCCATAATCCCAGCTATCGAGCCTCTTAACAACCGTAATTTTACCAGTTATACTAAAACTTAATTTAAGATATAAATTAAAGTGTTCCACACTGAGGGTCACCTCATGACTGCGCCCAAGCCGACAGTGCGTGACCTGCGCCGCACCAATCGCTCGACGGTGCTGCGCACACTCTTCTTCGATGGAGCCAATAACCGGCTAGACATCAGCCAGTCTACGGGCTTAAGTAGCGCCACTGTCACGAATATTGTCGCTGAACTTCTGGCCGAGGGCAGTATCATCGAATCTGGAAGCGCTGAGTCACGGGGCGGACGGCCACGCACCATTCTGTCGATCAACGCCGCGCATGGATACTTTGTTGGGGCCGACGTTGGCGAGAATCATATTCGCATTGAATTGTTTGATCTTACCCTTCACCAGCTTGGGGATACGCAGATTCAGGCTGTCGCCGGTTTACGTAACCCCCAGGCAGTTATAGACCGTATCGCCTCTGGAATCGAAAACCTCATTACCGCCTCACAGATTCAGCGCGACCAGGTGCTTGGTGTTGGCATTGGTGTGCCAGGGATGGTCGATCAATCCTCGGCGGTTTCGGTGTTTGCTCCCAGCATTGGCTGGCGCAATGTGCCATTCCAGACCATGTTGGTGCAGCGCCTACCCTATGCGGTCTTCCTCGATAATGGCGCCAAGGCGATGGCGCAGGCCGAAGCTTTGGTTGGGGCAGGCCGAGGCATCCAGCATTTTGCCACCGTGCTGGTTGGCACTGGTGTTGGTGCGGGTATCATTACGCATGGCGCGCTGTACCGGGGGGCCACGAACAGCGCTGGCGAGTGAGGCCATACAAAGATAGTGCTTGATGGCCGCGCTTGCCGCTGTGGCAGCACCGGGTGCCTGGAAGCCTATATTGGCACGCCAGCCTTGCTGGCCCGTTGGCGCGAACAGAATTCGGGGTCGGCTCTCTCGGCTGTTTCTGAAGAAGAGGCGATTACAGCGCTTGTGACAAAGGCAACGGCAGGCGAGGCTTCTGCTATCCAATTGCCCCAGGAGACCACTCACTATCTGGGGCTGGGCATTGCCAATCTCATCAATCTGATCAATCCCCAGCACATCATGGTGGGAGGATGGGCTGGCCTGCGTATCGGCCCACTCATTCTGCCAGAGCTTCGGCGAATCGTCGAGCAATATGCTCTGCAATCACCCTTTGATGCTGTCACCCTTGATCTCTGCCAGCTTGGACAAGATGCAGTCGCGTTAGGGGCGGCGACACTGCCGCTGGAGCACTTTTTGTCGTCGGGTGGCAAGGTGAGCCAGCCCAGCATGCCCGTAGGCGTGTCTGCTCAGTAAAAGAGCAGCCGAGACCCCATCACCCATTTTGTCATCTTCCTCTGCGGTATCCACCATACGCTGATTTTGGATAGAGGCAGCGTCTCTCGTTTTCGTGCTTACCAGGTATAAAAGCGGCGTCAGGAGTAGGAGACCGTGGCGTCTGTATCATGGAAAGCCTGCTGATAGTTGTTTGGCCGCAGGACGGCTGCTGCCTATCAGAGCACGAAAGATGGGTCGTTGGCGTTCAGCGTCCTACCCTTCTTCTCCTTACTTTTCAACAGTCCAGGGCAACCCTGGAAAGGAGACGCTATGAAAGCGATGCGGCCAGGCGCGTGGTTGCGCCACCACCGTTCGTTCCATCTCTCGGTGACGGGCCTGGTTCTTCTGAGCATCGTGGGAGGTCTGCTGGCCTTACAGGTCTCGCAGCATCCGGCTTATGCGGCAGGCAATGTGCAAATCAACGCGGGCGGCGCAGCAGCCTCGCCTTTCGTGGCCGACACGGACTTTTCTGGTGGCACCACGGCGTCTACCCCCCACGCCATCACGACCACAGGAGTCACCAACCCAACGCCTCAGGCAGTGTATCAGTCCAACCGCTATGGCAACTTCACGTACACAATTCCTAATTTGACGGCTAATGCCTCCTACACTGTGCGGCTGCACTTTGCCGAGACCTACTGGACGGCGGCGGCTAAGCGCATTTTTAATGTCAGCATCAATGGCAACCAGGTGCTGAGCAACTTCGACATCTTTGCGACAGCCGGAGGGGAATATATTGCCGTGGTCGAGCAGTTCAGCGCCACTGCCTCGTCCAGCGGTTCGATTACCATCCAGTTCACGACCGTTACGGATAACGCGCAGGTCAATGGCATCGATGTGTTGAGCGGCGGCGGTTCATCTGGAACGCCGAACTTTGGACCCAACGTGTACATCTTCGACCCTTCGATGTCCGCCCATCGATACAAAGCACGCTGGATTCGATCTTCAGTCAGCAGGAAACCAACCAATTTGACACCCAGCGCTATGCTCTCCTCTTCAAGCCGGGCACCTACAACGTTGGCGTTAATGTTGGCTTCTATATGCAGGTGGCTGGCCTCGGCTTCCTGCCTGACTCGGTCCTCATTAACGGCTATGTCAATGTGAATGCGGGCTGGAACGGCGGCAACGCGACAGAGAACTTCTGGCGCGGGGCCGAGAACATGGAAGTGAACGAGACATCCGGTAGCGCCCAGTGGGCCGTTGCTCAGGCCGGACCGTTCCGCCGGATGGATGTGACGGGGAATTTGCAGCTCTGGGATGGCGGCTATTCCAGCGGCCCTTCATCGCTGATAGCAGAATCTCCGGCCAGGTAACGTCAGGCTCTGAGCAGCAGTGGATGTCGAGGGACTCGCAATATGGAAGCTGGTCTGGTGGCGTCTGGAATATGGTATTTGTGGGGGGTAATGGCGCGCCCGCGCAAAGCTTCCCCACCCCACCCGAAACAGTGGTTGCCCAGGCACCCGTCGTGCGGGAAAAACCCTTCCTCTATATCGACTCGTCTGGCAACTACAATGTCTTTGTGCCCGCGCTGCGCACCAACTCGGCGGTCGTAAGTTGGGCCAACGGGTCGCCAGCGGGCACCTCTTTGCCGATCAGCCAGTTCTATATCGCCCAGCCGAGCGATACCGCCGCTACCATCAACAACGCGCTGGCGCAAGGGTTGAACTTGCTGTTCACACCTGGCGTCTATCAACTCAATGGCGCGATTCAGATTACACGCCCCAACACGGTGGTGCCTGGTCTTGGTCTGGCGACGCTTCAGGCGGAGAACGGCGTGACCCCCATGACCGTGGCCGATGTCGATGGCGTCACGATTGCGGGGCTGCTCTTCGATGCCGGTTCGACGAACTCCCCGGTTCTGCTCCAGGTTGGCCCATCCGGGTCTTCTGCCAATCACTCGGCCAATCCCACTCTGTTCAGCGATGTCTTCTTCCGCATCGGCGGGGCTGGAGTCGGCAAAGCCACCCAGACTCTGGTCGTCAACAGCAACAATGTCATCATGGATGATCTGTGGCTGTGGCGAGCAGATCACGGAACGGGCGTCAGGTGGACTACCAACACCGCGACCAACGGCCTGATTGTGAACGGGAACAATGTCACGGCCTACGGCTTGTTTGTGAAGCATTATCAGCAGTATCAAGTGATCTGGAACGGCAATGGAGGCAGCACCTACTTCTTCCAGAACGAGATGCCCTATGATGCCCCGAATCAGGCGGCCTGGATGAATGGGAGCAGCGACGGATGGCAGTCTACAAGGTGGGGGCCTCGGTCACGGCCCATCAAGCCTGGGGCGTGGGCAGCTACTGCTACTTCAATGTGGATACCGCGTTGATCGCGGACCATTCCTTTGAGGCGCCTGGCGCCTCAGGAGTCCAGTTCCACGACCTGGTCATCGTTTCGCTCGGCGGTGTGGGCACCATCAATCACATCATCAATGAAATTGGCGGGCCGGTAAACTCCTCTATGCAAACCGCCTACCTGGTGAGCTGTCCATAGTAGGCGCGGCGCAAAGTTGATCGGCTGAGCGGCAGGCGCGGCGGCTCCTTGGAGCCGCCGCGCCTGCCTTGCGCTGCATGATCGGCTGCCTCTTCAGTCAAAGGCGGTTGAGGTCAGTACCGAAGGAAGCATTGACATATGAGCGTTGATAAGGTATATATTTTGCGTAACATATAGTTGATAAAGTTGACTTATATAATAAACATAGCGGTGCGGTGCCAGGAAGTGAAGCGTCGTTTTTTATCAGCGAGGGAACAAGGGTCGGCATGGACTCTTCGGCACACAAACTCGATCTGACAACCGATGAAGAAGAGGTGATTGCAGCCTTGATACCTATTCTGCGTCGGTTGCAACACGGTTCGGTTCAGGTGATTGTGCAGGATAATCGTGTGATCCAGATCGATACTGTCGAAAAGCTGCGCCTCAAGCCGCGAACACAGCGCAAGTGATGAGGTCCAGGCTGCGCTTGTGAGGATACCAGTTTTTTTGCCCGTGTCGAGAGGCTGACCAGACATCTGGAGGCCCGCAAAGGAAATCACTCCTTTGCGGGCCTTGTTGCTTGTTTCTTTAGGAAGAAAGTCGGGACTCATCATCATGGAAAAGACCCAACCACGTTCAGACGACCTCGATCAGCTTGCACAGGACTTGGAAGAACGTTCTCCGCAGGAGATTCTGGCCTGGGCCATCGACACCTATCGCCCGCGTATCACGCTGGCGTGCTCATTTGGTGGCCCAACAGGGATGGTGCTGCTGGACATGGTCATGCAGATAGCCCCTGACACACCGCTCTTTTACCTGGAGACTGGCTTTCTCTTCCCTGAGACTCATCAGCTTATCGAGGAAGCCCAGCGCAAGTATGGCATCAGTCCACAGGCGGTACAAACACAACTGACTGTTGCGCAGCAAGCCGCTGAATATGGGGAGGCGCTCTGGGAGCGTGATCCGGACCGCTGCTGTGAATTGCGTAAGGTGATTCCCCAGCGCGAACTGCTGAAAGGCTTTGATGCCTGGATTACCGGCTTGCGTCGCGATCAGGCTTCGACACGCAAGGCTACGCCAGTGGTTGCATGGGATAACAAGTTTGGCCTTGCCAAGATTGCTCCGCTGGCTCGTTGGGATGAGCGAGCCGTCTGGCGGTACATCTACGAGCATGATGTGCCCTACAACCAACTGCATGATCAGGGCTATCCCAGCATTGGCTGTACCAACTGTACACGAGCCGTTGCGCCCGGTGAAGACCCCCGCGCGGGGCGCTGGAGCGGATTTACCAAGACAGAATGTGGATTGCATACCCCTTCGTGAAATGGAGCAGGCAACGACGATGGATGAACCCGAAGAGCAGGGATCCCAGGAACAGGCAAGGCATCTGAAGGGGCTTGGCCCTGGTGTGGGCAGCAAGGTCGAACAAATCAAAATCCAGAGCGACTATTTGCGCGGGCAGATCGCCGAGGAACTGGCGCAGCCGACGACCCACTTTTCTGATAGCCAGGTGCAGTTGCTCAAGTTTCACGGGATGTATCAACAAGAGGACCGTGACGCGCGGCAGGCGCGTAAAGCCGCGAAGGAAGAGAAAGCCTATCAATTCATGGTGCGTTCGCGCATTCCTGGCGGCGTTTTGACTGCCGAGCAATATCTTGTCGAGGATGATCTTGCCGGGGTGTATGGCAACAATACCTTGCGGATCACGACGCGCCAGGGCTTTCAGTTACACGGCGTGCTGAAGGGTGACGTTCAACCGACGCTCCAAGCCATCAATGCGAGCCTGCTTTCGACGCTTGCTGCCTGCGGCGATGTCAACCGCAACGTGATGGCCTGTCCCGCGCCCCACACCAGCCGCCTGCACGCGCAAATCGAGGAGATTGCTCACGACGTTGCCATGCGCCTGACTCCGCGCAGCCGTGCCTATCATGAAATATGGCTCGATGGCGAGCAGGTTGATATCGTCGAAGAGCAGCCCGAAGCTGACGTGGAACCCCTGTATGGATCGACCTATCTGCCGCGCAAGTTCAAGATTGGCGTGGCTTTTCCTGGTGATAACTGCATCGATGTGTATACCCAGGATGTTGGCCTGGTTGCCCAGGTAGAAGATGAACGTTTGACGGGCTTTACAGTGCTGGTGGGCGGTGGCATGGGGATGACGCACGGGAAAACGACGACCTACCCACGGCTAGGCACGCCGCTGTGTTTTGCGTCCCCGGATGAAGTGCTCCAGGTGGTTGAAACCATTGTCACCATTCAGCGCGATTATGGCGATCGGCAGAACCGCAAACACGCGCGCATGAAGTATCTGGTAGAAGAGCAAGGTATCGCCTGGTTCCGCGCCGAGCTAGAGCAGCGCATGGGCCATACCGTCGCCGACCCAGCGCCGATTTCGTGGCAGTCGGCAGAAGATCATCTGGGCTGGCACGCGCAAGGCGACGGACGCTGGTTCTTGGGCCTATATATCGAGAGCGGGCGTATCAAAGATGACGAAGCGGTGCGGCTGCGCAGTGGTATGCGCCGCGTGATCGAGCAGTTCAAACCAGGCATCCGCCTGACCCCGCAGCAGAATATCCTGTTGACCAACGTGTCAGTCGACCAGCGTTCTCCAATCGATGCTTTGCTGGCTGAATATGGCATCGTCACCAATCCGCAGGCGCTGGGAGTGCGGCGTCATTCGTTGGCCTGCCCCGCATTGCCCACGTGTGGGTTGGCGCTGGCCGATGCCGAACGGGTCTTGCCGTCCGTCGTGCAACAGATCGAAGCAGATATGCGCGCGCTTGGGCTGGCTGAGGAACTGGTGAGCATTCGGATGACCGGCTGCCCCAATGGCTGCGCCCGCCCTTATATGGGCGATATTGGTTTTGTTGGCCGCTCAAAAAATCTCTACAACGTCTACGTTGGAGGCGACCAGGTGAATACCCGGATGAATACGCTGTATGCCGCCGATGTACGGCTGGATGATCTGGCAAAGACCATCCTGCCCCTCCTGCATCTCTGGCGCGAGGAACGCCAGCCAGGCGAAGCGCTCGGCGATTTCTGTCACCGGGTTGGCGTTGGGCGCCTGCGTGAGTGTACCACCGTCGCCTCTACGGGCGACTAAGAGGCGACGCTTTAAGAAAAATCCAGCATCCCCCTTGGTCTGGGTGAAGGAATGCTCCTCCCGCATCACACTGACGATGCCAGGCCACGAAAAGGAAAGCCCCTCAGGATTGCTGCTGATGCCAGACTGGAGTCATTTTGTCCCTTGTATCAATCGATCACCGTAACATTTTGTTCAAACTTGCGCAGATTGTCGCTTCATTGGTTGTATTAGTGACAGCGTAAGATCGGCAGCCCTATCTGCGCGTGGGTGCTCAAGGAGAACACTGTGGAGGAGCTTCGTGAAGAACTCATTTGCGTCTTTCTGGCGTATTGCAACCGTTGTGCTTTTCTCTTTGCTTTCTCTGGGATTTGCTGGCTGCGGTCAGAGTTCGTCGGATAGTGGAAATATCGTTCGCCTGGCCTATTTCCCCAATTTGACCCATGCAGCGGCGTTGGTTGGCGTGGAGCGTGGCACCTTCCAACAAGCGCTTGGCTCGAAGGTCAAACTTCAGTCGGTGATCTTTAATGCTGGCCCGGCAGAGATCACCGCGCTCTTTGCCAATCAGGTTGATATCGGCTACATTGGCCCGAATCCCGCCCTTACCGGCTATATCCAGAGCCATGGACAAGCGCTGCGAATCATCGCCGGAGCCTCAAGCGGTGGCGCGTTCTTCATCGTTCGCCCAGGAGCCAATATTCACACCCCGGCAGACCTGAGCGGCAAGACGCTGGCCGACCCGCAGCTTGGCGGAACACAGGATGTGGCGCTGCGCTATTACCTCCAGCAGCATGGTCTTCAGACCGCCGATAAAGGCGGGACCGTGCGAATTGTGCCCACTGACAACTCCACTATTTTGACGGAGTTCAAACAGGGGAAGATCGATGGTGCCTGGGTGCCAGAGCCATATGCTACCCGTCTCATCGATGAAGACGGCGGCCAGGTGTTCGTGGATGAGCGCACGCTCTGGCCGGATGGCAAGTTTGTGACGACGGATGTCATTGTCAATACCAAGTTCCTCAACGCCCACCCTGATCTGGTGAAGAAGTTCCTGCAAGCGCACGTCGCTACGGTGCAGTACATCTTGAGCAATCCAGACGCGGCCCAAACGATTGTGAACCAGGAACTGAAAAGCATCACCGGCAAGTCGCTGCCAACGAAGGAACTCAGCCAGGCGTGGGGCAACTTTTCCGTCACCTACGACCCCCTTGCCAGCACCTTACAGGAATCAGCGAATCGCGAATATGCCCTGGGCTTCCTGGGGACCGCTAAGCCTGATCTGAGCAGCATCAACTCGCTTGACACGCTGAACGAAGTGTTGCGGGCCGAAGGGCTGGCAACGGTCTCTGGGTGAGGAACAGCGGGCTTTCAGCGCTCTATGGTCGAATCGATTCGGTAGAGAGGATAGGAGCGATGTTTTTTCAGACGATAGCAAGCGCGGCGCGCGATGCTGAACCGGCTGCGGGCAGCGCCCAATCAACGCAGGGTAGCATCCCCCTCAGAATCGAGGGGGTAAGTAAAATCTACAGCGGGCGCGCTGGAGAGGTTGAGGCGCTGCGTCCCATTGATATAGATGTCGCTCCTGGTGAGTTCGTTTGCCTGCTTGGACCCAGCGGCTGCGGTAAATCGACCCTGCTCAGCATCATCGCGGGGCTGGAGCCAGCGACAACCGGAACCGTCTGGGCCAACGAGCAAAAAGTGCGCGGCCCCGGCACTGATCGCGTGTTGCTCTTCCAGGAGGCGGCACTCTTCCCCTGGCTGGATGTGCAGCGTAACGTTGAATTTGGTCTGCGCCAGATCGGCACGCCACGCAAGGAGCGCGCGGCTCTGGCGCGCTATTTCCTCGAACTTGTCCATTTACAGGGCTTCGAGCGCAGCTATGTGCACCAACTCTCCGGCGGCATGCGCCAGCGCGTTGCCATCGCGCGCGGGCTGGCCCTCAATCCAGCGGTACTGTTGATGGATGAACCCTTTGGCGCGTTGGATGCCCTGACCCGCGACAAGCTGCATGCCGAATTGGAGTTGATCTGGGCGGCAACGCGCAAAACGGTGCTGTTTGTGACCCACAATGTACGCGAGGCAGTGGCGCTGGGTGACCGTGTGCTGGTCTTTGCGCCGCGCCCTGGGCGCATCGTGCGCGAGTTTCGCATCGATCTGCCCCGCCCGCGCGCGCTGGAAGATCACGCGCTGGTCGATCAGGCGAAAGAAGTGCTGGCTGCGCTTCAGGGCGTGATGGAGCCAGAAACACAGGAGGCGGTCTATGGCGAACGTCACTGAACCAGCAGCGCCAGCCACTGAAACATCGGCGGCAAGCACAAAAGTGGCCCGGCCAGCGCTTAGGCGTCTTCTGCCCGCGCTTGGCCCCTGGGTACGACGACTGATTTTTTATCTGGCCCTGCTGGCGCTCTGGCAGCTTATCGCCAATAGTGCCATCTGGCCTGATTATTTATTACCTACTCCTGGTGAGGTGTTCAGTGATCTGGTGACCGGCTTCGGGAGCGGCGGGCAATACCTTCAGGCGTCGCTGGTCAGCTTACAACGCCTGGCGATTGGCTATGCCATCTCGCTGGTGCTTGGCGTCGTGCTTGGCTTACTGATGGCGCGCGTGCGGCTGTTCAACGAGACTGTTGGCTCGCTGGTGTTGGGGCTGCAAGCCTTGCCCAGCGTCTGCTGGCTGCCGCTGGCAGTGCTCTGGTTAGGGCTGAGCGAGCAAGCCATCATCTTTGTGGTGGTGATGGGCGCGCTTTTCTCCATCACGCTGGGGGTTGATGCTGGCGTGAAGAATACGCCGCCTATCTATCTGAAGGCAGCGCGCAATCTGGGGGCGCGCGGACTGGCGCTCTCGCTCCAGGTCGTCATGCCAGCGGCGCTGCCCGCGATTCTGGTTGGGCTGAAGCAGGGCTGGTCATTTGCCTGGCGCTCTTTGATGGCTGGCGAACTGCTCTTTTTTACGTTGAGTCTGGGCAATTTACTGGAAACCGGGCGCGACCTCAATGACGCCGCGCAGGTGGTCTCGGTGATGTTCGTCATCATCGCCATCGGGGTGGTCATCAACAGCTTGATCTTCGCGCCAATTGAGCGGCGTGTGCGGGAACGCTGGGGGCTTCAGCCAACATAATCCTTTGGAATATGCGCGCTGAACCGAGATAGATCATCACCTGAAAACAGCTTGAAAGAGAAGGATAGGAACATTCATGTCGGTTGGTTTTACGGTGTGGCTCACAGGACTTTCGGGGGCAGGAAAAACGACGATTGCGCAGCGCCTTGCGCAGGAGTTGGAGCAGCGCGGTCGCCTGGTCGACGTGCTGGATGGCGATGTTGTGCGTACCCATCTTTCAAAGGGACTGGGGTTCTCGCGCGAGGACCGCGACACCAATATCCTGCGCATCGCCTTCGTTTCTTCGCTGCTGGTGCGCCATGGTGCCGCAGTGATTACTGCCGCCATTTCGCCTTATCTCGAAACGCGCCAGCAAGCGCGAGAGCAGATTGGCAAC
The DNA here is from genome assembly GCA_035307385.1 of Ktedonobacterales bacterium. Taxonomy (GTDB): domain Bacteria; phylum Chloroflexota; class Ktedonobacteria; order Ktedonobacterales; family DATBGS01; genus DATBHW01. The sequence continues at coordinate 84,877 of DATGID010000067.1, forward strand.
TTTGTCGAAGTCTATGTGCGCTGCCCGCTTGAGGAGTTGGTGCGCCGCGACGTGAAGGGCCTGTACGAGAAGGCGCAGCGCGGCGAGATTGCCAACTTTACCGGCGTCTCTGACCCCTACGAGCCGCCAGTCACCCCTGAAGTCATTGTCGATACAGACCGCGAAAGCGTTGAAGAGAGCGTGGCGAAAATCCTGGCCGCCCTTGAGCAGCCTGGGTATATCGAAGTCGCCAGCCAGGCCGTTCTAACAGACTGAGGCGGCTGTGGGGTGGCTCTTCTATAAATCGGACATTTCCATGAATCGAGCAATATCTAACCATCGGAGAGGATGTCAACGTGAGCGTTGAGCCTGTTGTTGAAGAGACGACATTTCAGACCAGCACCCCGCACGGTGGGGTTTTAGTGAATCGCGTGGCTGCGCCGCAGGAAGCAGCAGAAATACGTCGACGCGCGCCTGAACTGCCCGCCGTACGGCTGAGCGCGCGGCAGATCAGCGATCTGGCACTCGTTGCCACTGGCGCGTTTAGCCCGCTGACCGGCTTTCTGGGGCGGGCCGATTATCAGCGCGTGGTGGCAGAGATGCACCTGGCAAATGGGCTGCCCTGGAGCATTCCTGTGGTGCTGGCGGTTGACTCCGACGATGCTCCACCGGAGGGCGTGGAGGTGGCTTTGTACGACCCGCAGGGCACGCTCTGGGGCATCCTTCAGGTTGAAGAGTGTTTTTCATACGATAAGCGCTATGAAGCCCGCGAGGTCTATCGCACCGAGGAAGAGGCCCATCCGGGCGTGGCCGCCGTCTATGCGCAGGGTGATACGCTGATTGGCGGGTCAGTGATCGTCTTGCCAGATGTAAAATCACGTGCCCCGCATGAACTCTCTCCAGCGGAGACCCGGCTTGAATTCGCCCGGCGTGGCTGGCACACGGTGGTTGGGTTTCAAACGCGCAATCCGGTACATCGGGCGCACGAGTATATTCAAAAATGCGCGTTAGAAATTGTCGATGGCCTCTTGCTGCACCCGCTGGTGGGCGAGACGAAATCCGATGATATTCCTGCCGACGTGCGGATGCGCTGCTATGAGGTCTTGCTCGCCCATTATTATCCCCAGGATCGGGTGCTGCTCAATATCCTGCCTGCTGCGATGCGTTATGCCGGGCCCCGCGAGGCGATTTTTCACGCGCTGGTGCGCAAGAATTATGGCTGCACCCATTTTATCGTCGGGCGCGATCACGCCGGAGTTGGTTCCTATTATGGAACGTATGATGCCCAAAGGCTTTTTGATGTGTTTGCCTCCGACGAACTAGGGATTACCCCGCTGAAGTTTGAGAACAGCTTCTATTGCAAGCGCTGCGAAAGCATGGCCTCGGAGAAGAGTTGCCCGCATGATCGTGCCGAGCGGGTGGAACTGAGCGGAACGGCGGTTCGCGCGCTCCTGCGCGCCGGGACGCTGCCACCACCTGAGTTCTCTCGGCCTGAGGTGGCCCGTATTCTCATCGAGGCTATGCAGGCGGCAGGATCGCTTGATCTACGGTAGAATAAGATTCATTTCAGAAAAGCTTCTCTTCTGGGACAGGAATCCCCCATAGCTCTGTGCTATGGGGGATTCCTGTCCTGTAACACAGGGGCATTGACCACTCCCACCTTTTCCAGCTCGGTAACGCTACCGAGGCGCACAGCGTAGGAAGATGGCTTTGCACCCTCTTGACATTATTTCTTTTCTTCTGTATACTCGCTGGTAGCGTTACCGGTAACGCTACCAAACCTGGCGTGTCTTGCTGTGTTTGCTCAACTAGCAGAAAGGAGGCAAAGACCGAGCGCAGCACCGTACCCTACTTACCAGGTATATGCCCTCTTGATACGTTGCGGCGAGTCCCATCTCTGGAACAACGTTTGGCTGTATCCTTACCACGATTGAAAGGAATAAGCAATGTGGCGATTTTCGCACGGAGACAAGGATACCGGTTCCCAGCCTCAACGCCAATGCCCCTCTCTTTCCCCGTAAAATCTGTATAACGCTCCTCGCCCCGGCAACAGCAGCCTTCATCCGGGGATTTCATCCGTTTGAGCCTGACACTTTCATCCACCGTGGCCTGGATTTGAGATGATGCCTCCAATGGGCCGCTCCATGGAGCGGAAGTGTTCGATGGTATCCGATGCTTTGTTGCTTCTACCTAACGGATATGCTCATAAAACATGTACAGTGAGGGAGTGTTCTTATGCGGCTCTTCAGATGTCCTCCGAGACAAATACTCCTGCCGGTTGCGAGCAGTTTTGCGATGATCGTAGCACTGCTGGTCGCCTCTTTTGCGCTGCTGCCATCTGCCAGGGCTGCCAATGCCCAGGCAGCCTCTTCTGCAACGTTCGATCAGTCCGACCTTGGCCCCAACGTTTACGTCTTCAATCCCAGCATGCCACAAAGCCAGATTCAGGCGACGGTTGACGCGGTAGCAAACCAGCAGATTTCTAATCAGTTCGGGCCGCAGCGTTATGCATTGCTGTTCGAGCCTGGCACCTATGGCTCCAGTGCCAACCCGCTTAACTTTCAGGTTGGTTACTATACGACCGTCGCGGGCCTTGGTCTCTCCCCGAACGATGTTGTCATCAATGGGTCCATCGATGTCTTCAACCAGTGCGACGCTTCTGGCAGTTGTACCGCGCTCGTGAATTTCTGGCGCTCATTGTCGAACCTGACCATCAACGTGACGAACCCGAGCTTAGGCTGCACCAACGCCGAATTCTGGGCTGTGTCGCAAGCCTCGCCGATGCGTCGCGTCCACGTGAACGGGTTCGCTACCCTGATGGATTTCTGCTCCAGTCCATCGTTCGCCAGTGGCGGCTTCATCGCCGATTCCGAGTTCGACGGGAGCACTGTGGTCAACGGCTCGCAGCAGCAGTGGGTGGTCAGGAATAGCAACCTTGATGGCTGGACGAATGGTGTCTGGAACCAGGTGTTCTCAGGCGTTGTGGGCGCGCCCGCTCAGTGTTTCCCTGCTCAAGCGTCATGCGGTGGTAATCCCTACACGACGCTTGCGACCAGCCCGGTGACACGAGAGGCACCCTATCTGTACGTGGACGCCAATGGGCGCTACAACGTTTTCGTGCCCTCGGTGCAGCATGACTCCGTGGGGACGACCTGGGCCAATGGCGCGACGCCTGGCACATCCATCTCGCTCAGGCGGTTCTTTATCGCCCAGCCGACGGACTCCGCAGCAAAGATTAACGCAGCACTGCGTTTTGGCCTGAATCTCATCCTGACCCCAGGCATCTACCAGTTGAACCAGAGCATCGAGGTCACGCGCCCTGATACGGTGGTGCTTGGACTCGGTTTCCCAACGCTGGTCCCCGAGCACGGGATTGTGCCTATGAAAGTCACCAGTGAGCGAGGCGATTTGATCGAAGGGCTGCTCTTCGATGCAGGCACAAAGAACTCTCCCGCCTTGCTGGAGCTTGGCAGCGACTTCGAGCATGGCAACAGTAAGGCTTCCAATTTCTCGGCTCTTGACCCGTCGGCTCTGTACGATGTGTTCTTCCGCATCGGCGGCGCACAGGCGGGCAGTGCGACAACCAGCCTGGTTGTCAACAGCGATAACGTCGTCCTCGATGACATCTGGGCATGGCGGGCCGATCACGGCAACGGCGTTGGATGGACCGTCAACACTGCCGATACCGGCGTCATCGTTAATGGTGACAACGTCACTGCCTATGGCCTGTTTGTCGAACACTACCAGAAGTACGAGGTGATCTGGAACGGGAAGAACGGCACAGATATCTTCTTCCAAAACGAGATGCCCTATGATCCGCCAAGTCAGGCGGCGTGGATGGAGGCTCCCGGTGTGGATGGGTGGGCGGCCTTCAAGGTTGGCAGGTTTGCGACCAACTTCAGCGGATACGGGATGGGCAGCTACAGTTTCTTCAACCAGGGGGTGGACATCTTCGCCGCGCATGCGTTTGAGGTTCCGGCTACTCTGCCAGGGCTACATCTGCATGATGTGTTTACGATCTTCCTCTCTACAGCCGGATTCGGAGGCATCCTGAACGTGGTCAATGATACCGGTGGGTCGTCGACCATCGCTAACCCGGATGTCGTGGTTCCTGTGGTGAGTTATCCCTAGCCCCTTACCACCTCATACGATGCTTTGATGCTGGGCCGTCAGGCTTCGTCTCTTTGGACGGACCTGATGGTCCAGCATGTGTAATGAGATGCTGGATACTTCGTATAGCCATATGTGGAGGCATCCAGAGAACGGACTGGCTGGCAATGTCTTTCAATCCGTGTGAAAGACTTCTTTCATCGTGAGCCACCATTCGCCCTCTGCCCTGTTGGGCAACGGCTCCTGGAGCGGGTCGGTATGTGTCCACCATTCGCGCGTTTTCAGATCAGCTTTCATTTTCGCCATATCGGCAACAAAATCCTCGCCGATGTACTCGAAATAGGCAAAGAGAGTCTGATTCTGGCGAAAGATGGTATAGTTGCGGATGTTACACGCGTAGATGGTTGCCAGCACCTCAGGCCAGACCTGGGCATGTAACCGTTCGTATTCTTCAATGGCCTCAGGTTTCACGCCAATGATCTGCCCAAAACGTCGCATCGTCTTCTCCTTGCAGAACGTTACCCGCGTATCGGCTGCCCGTCAAAGACGGTAAAACTGACGCGCATTCTCTTTCCAGAGCTTGCGTTTTGCTCCGGGCGAAAGGTGCTGTGTGAGGGCATCAAGCGTCTCGACCCAGCGATCATGGGAGGCAGCAAGCAAAAGGACCGGCCAGTCGCCGCCAAAGACCACCCGGTCCTCACCAAAGACCTCCAGGGCATGGGTGACATAGGGAGCCAACTCCTGTGGCTTCCAGGACTGATGATCGGCTTCTGTCACCAGCCCACTGACCTTACACCAGACATTTGGCAACGAGGCAAGCTGCGCCAGATAGTTGCGCCAGGGGTCCAGCAGATGCTCTTTGATGGCTGGCTTCCCCAGATGATCAAGGATAAATTGGGTATCCGGGCACTGCCGCGCCAGTTCGATCACCATCGGAAGTTGCCATTGGCGGATGCACAGGTCGAAAGAAAATCCGAAGGCTGGGAGCATTCGTACCCCCTGAACAAAATCTTCTTGCAGGCAGAAGGCCGAGTCTGGCTCATTCTGGAGGTTGCGGCGCACGCCCTTGATGAGCGGACTGATGGCCTGTAAAGCGGCAAGGTACACGCGCGCCCGTTCCCCATGCTCAACTGGCGCTGCCGCTACGATTCCTTGCAAACGGGCATCATGCGCCGCCTGATCGGCTGCCCAACGCGCTTCGAGTAAGGCGTAGTGGGGCGCAACATCCACCTCCACATAGACCAGGGCCTCGATGGCGTGACCTGCGCTCTGGCGTGGATAGTCTGCCAACCCGAACGGTTTGTTCAATGCTGGTATCTGATCTAACCAGGGCATGCGAAACTCTTGGGGATTCCAGAGATGCACATGGGCATCAACGATTCCATCTTCTACCATGCTGGCCTTTTCCCGTAAACACTAACCACGCTCGGTTCCGATCAGTCGCGCCAGGCCCAAGGCGATGAGAATGATCAGACCGGTGGCGGCATCGATCCAGAACGTCTGGAACTGTGACAGACTGGGCGGCAAAAGGTTCAGAATGTTGGTGACCAGCGCCAACAAAATGACACCGGTGAGCGCGCCAAGCATCCGCCCGCGCCCTCCATCGAGCGAGATTCCGCCAATGACAGCCGCTGCAAAGACGGTGAAGATGAGACCATTGCCCTGGCTGGCTGTGACGGCCACATCCAATCCAGCGGTCATCAGCCCGGCCAGCGCGGCCAGCACGCTGGCGACGATAAAGACCCCAATGCGTATGCGGTCCACATGGATGCCCGCCGCCCGCGCTGCTTCGGTGTTGCCGCCAATGGCATAGATGGCGCGGCCAACGCGATGATATCGTAGAAACAACGCCGCGAGCAAGAAGATCAGCGCGGCAACCCACACAGAAACGGGCACGGCAAAGAGGCTCTGCGACCCCAAATACACGAATGCATCAGGCAGGAAGTAGACGGTGCGTCCTTTTACGACTCCTTCCTGAATGCCTGCCAGGAGGATGAGCATGCCCAGCGTAAAGATGAAGGCGTTGAAGCCCAGTTTGATGACCATGAAGCCATTGAAGGCTCCCACGACTACCCCGATCAGCAGGACAATAGCGATGCCCAGATAGGGATTCCACTGGGTGCCCAGCCCCTGGCCTTCCTTCGAGGCAATCAGCCAGGCTCCTACCATGGGGGCCAGGCCATAGGTCGATTGCAGTGACAGGTCAAATTTGCCGGTCAATAAGATCAAGGTTTCGGCTGCCACGACGATGCCTAACGGGGCGGCAAGTTGTGCAACAGTGATGAGGTTGGCTTCGGTGAGAAAAGCTGGATTCTCAAAGGCGCCAATGATCAGGAGAATGATGATGGCCGGAAGCAAGGCAAGTTCCCGAATCCAGTTCGTCATCAGGTGTTGCCCCTGCCGCCGCAGCGTCCCGGTGATGGTCTGCTGCGATTGGTCAACCGGACGCTCTACTGCTGACTTACTCATGCTGAGATTCCCCTTTCGCGGAGGTCAGTTCGAGGCCTTCAACCGCAGCGATCACCTCGTGTCGGTCCCATGGCGGCTGATTGTACTCCTTGACCAATCTCCCTTTGACCATGACGAGCAGCCGCGTGCAGATGCGCAAATCTTCCAGGTCGTCGGAGACCAGTAGGACTGCCGCGCCGCCATCCCGCGCCATACCAATCACATTGAGCAGCGATTCTTTGGCAGCCACGTCAACGCCGACGGTTGGCGATATTGCCACCAGCACTAGTGGATGACGGGCCAGCGCTCGCCCCACCACGACCTTTTGCTGATTCCCTCCGCTCAACTGCCCGACCTGCTGGTCGAGGCCGCTGGTGACAATGCCAAGTTGTTTCACCAGACCATCCGCTACACGCTCATGGGCAGCACGCGAAATGATTCCCCAGCGCGCGAGTCGATCAAAAACGGAGAGCGTCAGATTCTCACCTACGCCGAGGTATGGGACAAAACCACGCGCGTGACGGTCCTGCGGCACATAGGCGATGCCCCGGCGCAGGGTCGCGTGGACCTTGCCAGTTTGCAGCGCTTTGCCATCTAGCTTCATCTCGCCTGCTGCTGGCTTTACCAGGCCCACTATTGCGTCCGCAACAGTCGAGCTGCCGGAACCCTGCAACCCAACCAGGCCGACACATTCGCCCGGCCTTACCGAGAAGCTGGCGTCTTCCACCGGACCCAGCGTGGCAGGGATGGAGAGGTGGGCAATTTCGAGCCGCGGAAGTTCCGAGATGATGGTTTGTCTTGGGGAAGCAACCCCGGTTGCCTGCTGCGGAGCGGCCCCAACCATCGCTTCCACCAGACGGTCCTGCCTGATCTCGCTAACCGGGGCACTGAGCACGTGCTCGCCGTCACGCAGCACGGTTACACGATCACACACCTCATAAATCTCTTCCAAGTGATGGGAAATATAGAGGATGCCAACGCCGCTGCTTTTGAGGCGGCGAATCCTTTCAAATAAGCGCTCGATGGCAGCTTTCTCGAGTGATGCTGTCGGTTCGTCGAGGATGAGGAAGCGCGCGCCGACAGAAAGGGCGCGTGCGATTTCAACCACCTGGCGCTGCTCCACGGTGAGGTCTCGGGCGAGGCTGTTTACATCGAGATCGAAGCCCCAATCGAGCATCACCTGGCGGGCGCGAGACTGCATGGCGCGCCAGGTGACGAGTCCATAGCCGTTTCCAGGCGCGCGGTTGAGGAAGACGTTTTCGGCGACGGTCAGGCTGGGCACGACCATGGATTTCTGATAGACACAGGCAACCAGACGCTGCCAGGCGGCGCGATCTGCCAGGCTGGGAGCAGCTTCGCTTCCCAGTCTGACCAGGCCACGGTCTGGCCGGATGAGGCCGGTCAAGATCGCCACCAGAGTGGATTTTCCAGCGCCATTGCGCCCAACCAGCCCGTGGCATTCACCAGCCCGAATGTCGAGCGAGACATTGTGGAGCGCCTGGGTTTCGCCAAAGGCTTTCCAGACGCCCTGCGCTTCGCCAACAGAGGGCTGAAGGGGTGATGTACCTCCGTCCACAGGATTTATCACAGACACCTCCAGAAAGCTTCCGGTCTTGCGCCAGAGGATACAACGAGTGGTATCTTCGAAGGGCGTCCCCGAAGGGTGGCCGTTTTTCATGGGAACGGCCAAACCCATGCACTTGCATGGAAAGCTAGAAGTGATGCCGCCTGATGCGAGGTTTGTTGCACTTACCATGTGCTTATGAGTTGGACTTCGCGTTGCCCCACAGGTTCGGGTCATTGACGTTACTCATGTCTACGACGGGTGCGGGCAGGGCATCCTCAAGGTTGCCGTCCAGGCTGACGATGGTGCTGTTGTGATCTGTGGTCTGGTTGGCTGAGAAGGTCTTGCCCTCCAGCGCATCTCGCGCGTAGAGCACTGCATACTGCGCGTAAGAATTAGCTGGCTGAGAAATAGTCGCGTCGAGCACCTTGGCGCGTATTTGATCGTGCTCATGCGGCACGCCGTCATTGCCGATCAGGACAATGTGCTTCGCGCTGCCCACCGGAGTGAAGCGGCCTGCCGCTTGTTCAGCGGCGATAATGCCATCTTCAGGTGCGCTCCATTCGACATAGATGCCCACCAGGTTCGGGTAGGTGCTCAGCGCCGTCTTGGCATCGTTGACGGCGGTTGGGGTGTCCCATTTTGTCGCGTATTCAGCGACCTTGAACTGTGGGTAATTGGATTGGATTTCTTGCTTGCAGCCGTCCGAACGGTCTTTCCCGTTCAGAGAGGCGAGGTCGCCTTCCAGAACGGCGATGGTGCCGCTGGAAGCAGTCGCGTGCGAGGCGATGTACTTACAGGAGTTCACGCCATAGGCCACGTTGTCAGCGCGCACGATCATGTACACGCTGCCAGCGCTTGGCGCCACATCCACGCTGACCACGGGGACATGCTTGCTGGCGGCATAATCGAGTGCGGGCGCAATCGCGGCGCTGTCCACCGGGTTGACGATCAACGCCTGAGCGCCTTCCTGGATCAGCGTATGGATATCGGTGATTTGCTGCCCGGCGTCGTTGTTGGCGACTAGCGGCCCAAGCAACTGCGCGTTGTACTGTTGGGCGAACTTTGTCTCATAGGTGATGTAGTTAGTCCAGAAGTCGGTGTTATTGAAGGTCAGCGAAACACCGAGCTTGAAGCTCGCATTGGGTGCGAGGTTCCCTGACGAAGATGAGTTATTTGGCGTGCTGCCACACGCCGCCAGGAGTGTCGCGGCCACGACGCCGAGCGCTACTAGCGCTAGTAGACGACTTGAGAACGTGGATTTCATGTTGTTCCCCTCCCGGGTGTCGGATTCCGACGCACCAACTCTACACCATTCGCGGCGCGTCGTAAACCCAAATCCCGCCCGAATGATCTTCTCAACTGGCACAGGGGCATCACTATCGCCGCTGCTGATGACTCCAAGCCATTGCTGAAAGGTCACGCCAGCGGCAAGCTCCGTTGCTGGGAAGCCTGGAAAGTAGGGTGCTGAGTATCCTCCTTCCTTTGTTTATCTCTGTTTCAAGGCTTGCCTTCTCACGTCTATGTCGGGGTCAACGCCTGCAACGGATAGGGTAATCGGCTCATTCCTCATGTGACAAAATAGCGAGCCGTAAGTGTAAGGATACTGACTTGATCTGAAGAGGTCTGGTATCGAAAGTACTAGATTAGTTTTATGTTGTATTGAAAAACAAAATGTATATGATATATTTTGTTCAACAAAGCCAATCAAAGGTGCCGTACCATTCGGGTAAGAGAAGTGATTGATAGGACATCATAGGCCGTGGAGAGCCTTTGACGCTGACATTGCGAGATATATAACATGAAAAGCCACCCCTTGTCAAGAGGGAAAGGAAGATATGAAATGTATTTAAATGGCTTGAAAATTGAAAAATGTATGTTATAATCTTCCCAAGTATTAAGATGAGATATACCGGTTTTATCTAGCAGATGCCCCTCGCTCCTCTTTATCATATACTTACCAAACGACGTACCCCGAAAGATCACCTGCTGTTGGGAGGAAGCTTGTGAAGAGCAGTGCCAAAGTGCCACCAACCGATGGGGGAGCCAGCGCTCAGTACCGGCCTCAATATGAGATTGTTTCCGAGAAAATTGTCGAGTATATCAACCAGGCTGGGCTGAAGCCCGGTGATCGCCTCCCCACCGAACAGGGCCTGGGTGAGCAGCTTGGAGTAAGCCGCAATATCGTGCGCGAAGCCATCAAATACCTGACGGCAACAGGATTGGTTGCGGCCCGCAAGGGGGTAGGGGTCTATGTGGCCGGAATGCCTCGTCTGATCGCCAGCCCGGCGATCAATTTTTCGATGCAAGTTGACCCTGAGCATATCCAGGCGCTGTTTGATTTTCGCTGCATGCAAGAAATGCTGACGACCAGGCTGGCGACAGAGCAAATCACCCTGGTCGAACTGCGCGAATTGGAAAAAATTGTGACATTGAACCGGCAGTCCGCTGAAGCTGGGGAGTGGGAGCCGTTTCTGGCAAGCGACGACGATTTTCATCGCACGATAGCGCAAGCCGCACACAATCCATTTCTCGTAGAAACTGTTTCGAGTGTTCTCCACTTGCAGCGCTGGGCCATTAAAATCATGACGGGTGGTGCTCCGGGTTCGATGATTGCCTCCGTGGAACAACACGAGGCGATTTTTAACGCGATCAAGGATGGGCAGCCTGAGACGGCTGCACAGGCAGTGAAAACTCATATCGAAACCGTGTTGTCAAATTATCGACAGGAAGCGCGACGACGCCTTCTCACCACCGAAACATCCAATGATGCCACACCCCAATTGAGGAGGCTGTAACAGTGCCCATTACATTTGTCAGCATTGAGACCTACGACATCCGTTTCCCCACCTCGCGCACGCTGGCCGGGTCGGATGCGATGCACCACTCTCCTGACTACTCGGCAGCCTATGTAATTCTGCGCACTGATAGCCCGGCTGGTTTAGAAGGGCATGGCCTGACCTTCACCATTGGGCGCGGCAATGAGGTCTGTGTTGCCGCCATTCGGGCGCTGGCGCCGATGATCGTTGGGCGCACGTTGGAAGCCTTCACGGCCAACATGGGGGCGTTCTGGCGCTACATCACGGGCGATAGCCAGCTTCGCTGGCTTGGCCCAGAGAAGGGCGTGATTCATCTGGCTGCGGCGGCAGTGGTCAACGCCGTCTGGGACTTGTACGCGAAGGTTGAGGGCAAGCCGCTGTGGAAGCTGCTGGTCGATATGTCGCCCGAACAATTGGTTGGTTGCCTCGACTTTCGCTATGTGACCGATGTGCTGACTCCTGACGAGGCGCTGGCGATGCTTCAGCGCCGCGCGGCGACGAAAGCCGCGCGGGAAGAGGAGATGCTGCGCGTTGGCTATCCCGCTTATACCACATCGGCTGGGTGGCTCGGCTATTCGGATGAAAAACTTCGTCGGTTGTGTCGGGAAGCGATTACCCAGGGCTGGACCCACTTCAAGCTCAAAGTTGGGCTGCATGTGGAAGATGACCTGCGCCGCGCTCAGTTGATGCGCTCCGAGATTGGCCCTGACTGCAAAATGATGCTGGATGCCAACCAGGCATGGGACGTCGATGAGGCGATAGCGTGTATGCAGCAGCTTGCTATCTGCGATCCCTGGTGGATTGAGGAACCGACCAGCCCAGATGATGTGCTGGGGCACGCTGCCATTACCCGAGCTATCGCGCCCATCCGCGTGGCGACAGGTGAGCATGTCCAAAATCGCATTATCTTTAAGCAGCTTTTGCAAGCGAAGGCCATTGGTTTCTGTCAGATTGATGCCTGTCGTCTGGGCGGGGTAAATGAAGCGCTCATCGTTTTGCTTCTGGCAGAGAAGTTTGGCGTGCCGGTCTGTCCGCATGCTGGTGGCGTGGGACTCTGCGAGTATGTGCAGCACCTTTCTTTTTTTGATTATATTGCCGTCAGCGGTTCGTTAGACGAGCGCATCATTGAGTATGTTGACCACCTGCACGAGCATTTTCTCGACCCGGTTGTCATACGCGATGGGCGCTATATGCCCCCGGCAGCCCCCGGATATAGTATTACTATGCGTCCGGAAGTTTTTCCGGCTTATGCATTTCCGGCAGGTTCTGCCTGGAACCACGCCTAGCAGAAGAAGGAGAGCCAACTGATTATGATGCGCCTGGATGGAAAGGTAGCCCTGGTTACTGGGGCAGGCTCGGGGATCGGGGAAGCGATTGCACGCCTCTATGCCCAGCAGGGGGCACAGGTGGTGGTGATTGATATGCGCGGGGAGGCTGCGGAAGCTGTCAGCGCTGCCATTCGGGAAGAGGGAGGCGCAGCACGCGCCTGGCAGCTTGATGTGGCCGACGAGGCCCAGGTGCAGGCAGCCATGCGGGAGATAGCCACGGCGTATGGTCGGGTAGATATTCTGGTGAATAACGCGGGCGTGAGCCATGTGGGCAACCTGCTGGAAACAACCGTGGAGGAATGGGACCGGGTGATGCGCGTGAATGCGTTTGGCGTGTTCCTCTGCGCGCGCGAGGCAGTGCGACAGATGCTGGCCCAGGAGCCAACAGGTGGAGTCATCGTCAACATCGCCTCAACAGCAGGTTTGATCGGCGTTGAGCGTCGGCTGCCCTATAGCACGAGCAAAGGCGCGGTCATCAGCATGACGCGGGCTATCGCAATTGATTATGTCACTCAGGGCATCCGCTGTAATGCGATCTGTCCCGGCACCGTTGATACGCCCTTCGTCGCGGGCTATCTGGCGCGTAATTTTCCCGGGCGCGAGGAGGAAGTGCGTCAGCAGTTGCATGCCCGTCAGCCGCTTGGACGTATGGGCCGCCCCGATGAAATTGCCTATGCTGCGCTCTACCTGGCCGCGGATGAGTCATCCTTTGTCACGGGGTCGATGCTGGTTATTGATGGCGGCTGGACGGCGAAATAAGCTCCTGCCTCGCCCCGACGTTTTGCAGCCGCGAGAGCTGTCTACAGGCATTTAGCAGGAGAGAGCTATGTCAGAAACTGCGCAACCGCTCCCTTTCCTGGCCCGGCGCGCTCTAGGAATGACTGGTTTAGAGGTGACCCCTCTGTGTATTGGCTGCGCGCCGCTGGGCGACATGCCCGAAACCTTCGCCTACAGCGTCGCTGAGGAGCAGGCGCTCAGCACCCTGCGAGCCATCTTTGCTGGCCCGATTACCTTTGTGGATACCGCGGCTTCCTATGGCGACGGCGAGAGCGAGCGCCGCATCGGTCTGGTGCTGCGCGAACTGGGCGGATTGCCGCCAGATTTCGTGCTGGCGACCAAATCTGATCGCAACCTGCAAACTGGCGAGTTTACCGGCGACCAGATGCGGCGCAGCATCGAGCGCAGTTTGCGCCTGCTGGGCGTTCATCGGCTACAGATTTGTTACCTGCACGATCCAGAACATATCGGCTTTGAGGCAGCGATGGCTCCTGGTGGCGCTGTTGAGGCGCTGCGACAGCTTCAGGATGCTGGAGTCATTCAGCATCTTGGGGTTGCGGGCGGGCCCATCGAGATGATGACCCGCTTCGTGGAAACCGACCTCTTCAGCGTTGCCATTTCTCACAATCGCTACACACTGCTCAATCAGGAGGCAGCGCCGTTCTGGGAGGTATGCCAGCAGCATGGCGTGGCGGCGCTGAATGCCGCGCCGTATGGCTCTGGCATCCTTGCCAAAGGCCCAGGTGCCTATTCGCGTTATATGTATAACCCGGCTCCAGAAAGCTACGTGCGTCACGCCTTCGCTCTTGAAGCGCTCTGCCAGACCTATGGCGTGCCATTGGCAGCGGTGGCTTTACAGTTTTCGCTGCGAAATCCGCGCATTACCTCTACTATCCTTGGCATCAGCAAGCCGGAGCGCTTGCAGGAAACCTTACGCCTGGCGCAGCAGCCTATTCCAGAGCACCTCTGGGAGAGAATTGACGAAGCTCCCCCTGCTTGATAGCAAAAGGGGAAACTTAGCCTGGGAAAAAGTCAGCTTGAATCCCTCTGGACACTTCTCTTTCTACGAATTATAATACTAGTTAGACTAACGAATTATTTATGCAAATAAGAGGAGTATTAAATTATGGTGGAGAAACAAGCGCCGCCAGCCACGCCATATTTTGACCGGGCGTCTGCTGTGCAGGAGAGCAGCGCAGGTTCCCTGCCCGATACGTTGGCAATCGCTAATCGCCTGCGTCCGGTCTTGCTGCGCTTGCATCGCGCGCTGCGAACAGAAGCGCACGATCTCGGCGTCACCAGCACGCAGGCAAGCTTGCTCGCTGCGATCACTCGTTCTCCGAATATTGGGCTTGGCGAGCTGGCCGCGCAGGAACATCTGACCTCGCCAACACTGGTGAACCACATCGACAAACTGGAGGCCGCTGGCTTTGTCGAGCGGGTTCGCAGTCACCCGACCGATCGTCGCCGGGTCGAAATCCGCGTAACTGTGGCAGGCGCTCAGATGGTGGAGCGCCTGCGCGAGCGCCGCACTGCCTGGCTTGCTGCCCACCTGGAGCAGTTGACACCCGAGGAGTTGACGGCAGTTGCCGCTGCCATCGAGCCGCTGAATAAATTAGTGAGGCCAGCATGAGAATCTTATCGTCTGCTGTCCCCACTGCGCTTTTCAAAAGCCGCACCTTTGTAAGCCTGCGTCGGCACTACAACTATCGCCTCTACTTTTCCGGCCAGTTTCTCTCGCTGATCGGCACCTGGCTTCTCAATGCCGCCATGGCCTGGCTTGTGCTGCAAATGACCCATTCGGCCTTCGCGGTCGGCGTCCTGGCCTTCTGGCAATTTGGCCCTTATGCTGTTCTGGGGCTGTTCGGTGGTGTGCTCAGTGATCGATTCGATCATCGCAAGATGCTTCAGTGGTCCCAGATTGGGTTAGCAATTTGTAGCACCTCGATTGCTATACTCACGATCTTTCATGTCGTCTTGCTGTGGGAGGTCTACCTTATAGCTGCGGTGCGTGGAGTGGTGCTTGTTTTCAATAATCCAAGCAGACAGGCGTTCATCTTTCAAATGGTGGGACGCGAGGAACTGCCAAATGCCATCGCGCTGAACTCCAGCGTTGCCAACGCCACGCGCATCATTGGGCCAGGGCTGGGTGGTCTGCTGATTGCCGCCTTTGGTGTGGGCGTTTGTTTTTCCATCGATGCGATCAGTTATATAGCCGTCATCCTCGCGCTGATGTTGATGCGCCTTGATGAAATCATCCCTATCGAACGCCACGAAAAGCCCGCCGTCTTGAGTGGCATTGCGGAGGGCCTGCGCTATGTTCGTCGCACGCCCACGATTTTGCTGGCGCTGACGATGTTCACCTTCATATGCACCGTCAGCATCAATTTCACTGTCTTGCTTCCGCTAGTTGCCAGCGACACCTTGCACGCGGGCGCGGAGGTATTTGGCCTGTTGACGGCCTGTTTTGGCGCTGGCGCGCTGATCGGTGCGCTCATTTCCGCATCGTTGGGGCGGGTCAACTGGCGCATTCTGCTTATCAGCGCGCTTGGCTTTGGCATTGGCGAAGTTGCGCTGGCCCCCCAGCACAGCATCATCGGTGCGGTCCTGCTGCTCATTATGACAGGCATCTTCTATACGATCTATACCTCCAATACCAACGCCATTGTCCAACTTGCCTCACCAGGGTATCTGCAAGGACGCGTGGCTGGACTCTACAGTTACATCTTTTCTGGCTCCAACGCGCTGGGTGCTTTGATCGCCGGAGGGTTGGCGGCTCAGGGTGGGACAGGGCTTGCCTTCCTGACCGCTGGAGGAACAGCCCTCTTCTTCGCTGGATTTGGCGCTTTTATGCTCCTGCGCGGGTATATTTCCTCTCCAGAGGGAACGCTGCACGTGCGCAAAATGGCAGGTGCATCGATGCCGCCCGCGCTTCAGGAAGCGCCAGCGCCACAAGAAGCGCTGCAAGGGCACGACGTGAAGAACGCCTCCCAAACCTCCTGACTTGTCCAGCGCTGACAACCAAGCGAGATGGCCTGTAATGTGCAGTGAAGAGAAGGAAAACCTCTCTTGAGAAAATCCAACGTGCAACGCGCTCCGCCCTCCCAAGGCAGGGGCGACGGAGGATAGGCTCGGTTATGGATACGACGAAATTCCAGGCATCTCTGCTTGCAGCAGGATTTCCACAACTCGCACAAGCCATAGACAAGATCGCGCGTCTCTCCCTCCGCTTGTATGCAACTGCCGCCCAGGAAGCTGATTTGCTCCCTGGAACATCGAAGCTTGGTGGCCTGCCTGATCTTCCCGCCGGTTGGCAGTGGCCGCAGTGGAAGGGGCTGCCTCAATCGTTTATTGCACAAATACGGCTTGCTGATGTGCAACGCTTTCGCCAGGAGGGGATAGGCGGGTCCTTGCCAGAGCAGGGCATGTTATGGTTTTTCTACGATGCCCACCAGGAGACCTATGGAGATCAACCAGAGGACCGTGGCGGTTGGAGCATCCTGTTTCTGGAGGATGAGCAGGTCGAACTTCAACGAAGGCAGGCCGCTCCAGGGCTGCCAGCGGCGGCGCTCTTTCAAGCGTGCGCGCTTCGCTTCACTCCTGAACTGACCTGCTCGGAGCAACCAGCACTGGACATTTCCAGCTTGCTATGGAATACTGAGGACCAGCAGCGCTACGATGCCGTGATAGCCGGATTAGAAACTACCGCAGAGCGCGCCGTCCCCCAACACCGTTTGCTAGGATTCCCTGACACGCTACAAGATGATATGCGCTCTCAGTGCCAGTTGGTTTCGCACGGGGTGACCGATGAGGATGACCCTCGCCAGGAGGAATTGCTGAAGGGGGCGCTCGACTGGCGCTTGCTTTTACAGGTCGATTCTGATCCACAGGCTGGGATGCGCTGGGCCAACAACGGACTTTTATATTACTGGATGAACCAGGCTGATCGTGCTGCGCCTCATGTTGATGCAAGCTGGCTGGTTCTGCAATCCGAGTGAGGAACCGGTGCTGCTTGCGGAAAGGACAATGTATGAGAAAAAGAACCTTGCCGCTCTGGGCCTGGGTACTCGGTGGGCTACTGATCTTCTCCTCTTTTTTTGGGGGGTGTGCGCTGCCCACGCCTTCCTCCTCCTCATCCAGCACGACCCCTTCAAGCGCGACGCCGCGTTGGGGGGTGCAGACGAAAACATCGGGGTGTAAGGTCAACGGAGCGCTGCAAGATGCTGCCTGTACACCGGGAGATATTCTCCCCAATGTGACGAAAAGTCAGGTGTGTACGTCCGGATACGCCACTTCTGTGCGCAATGTGCCGCAGAGTGAGAAGAATCAGGTCTACGCCGAATATGGGATTACGTCGCACAAGGCTGGTCAGTACGAGGTCGACCACCTGGTCAGCCTGGAGTTAGGAGGCAGCAACAATATTTCCAACCTCTGGCCGGAAGCTGCCAGCCCAAAACCAGGCTTTCACGAGAAGGATAAGGTTGAGAATTACCTGAATAGTCAGGTTTGCTCAGGAGCGATTTCGCTGCAACAGGCGCAGGTGCAGATTGCCACCGACTGGCTGGCGGTCTATCAGAGCATGCCCAAGTAGGGCAGAGCGACGTATTTTGAGGAGGGTGCCTGGATGTTACCGGTATTGCTCAAGAAGCGAGGACACGGTACCTCGCTTGCTAGCTTGCTGCTGGGGAGTATGATTGTGTTTGCTCTGCTCCTGGCTGCCTGCAACAGCAGCAGCGCTCCCAGCGCTGCGCCCACCCCGATTACTCCTGGTGTTTTAACCGTTGGCAGCGATACCACCTATCCCCCGCAGGAATATATCGATCCCAAGGCGAACAAAGCTGCCGGTTTTGACGTTGATCTGATCACGGCGATTGCTCAGCATATGGGCTTGCAGGCGCATATTGTGACCACCAGGTTTGATACCATCCTTGATGATCTGGTTGCCAAGCACTTCGATGTCGTTATCTCGGCAGTGAGCATTACGCCTGAGCGGCAGCAGCAAGTCGATTTTACCCCATATTTAACTGCTGGTGAATCGCTGCTGGTGCAGGAAGGGAATCCGAAGCATATCGCCAGCACGGATGATTTGTGCGGCCTGTCCGTGGGCGTGCAGAGCGGCACTCTGGAGCAGGGCGTCTTACAGAGTTCCAGCGATAATTGCCAGGAGCAGGATAAGCCTGCCATCACGATTATTGCCCTGCAAGATCAGACGGCGGTGATTCAGTTGCTGGCTCAGAATCGCGTGGCCGCAACCTATCAGGACTCACCGGTAACGGACTACTACGTCCAACAGCATCCCAATCAATTTGCCGTGGGCAGCTCTGTCGTGTTCTCCGGTCCTGAGGGGATTGCCGTGCGCAAGGACGATGCGTCGATGCTCAGTGCCATCCAAACGGCGTACAATCAGGTGAAGGCGGCTGGCACGTATCATCAGCTTATCCTCAAGTGGGGGCTTACGAACGAGGAACTTACCGCGATTGATCGTCGTCTCAATTACGCCTAGTGGAAACTTCTCCATAGCCTTCCGGACACTGGTGCGCACTGACAATGTCCGACCCGCTCCCCACCTGCCCCGACGGCTCAGTACCGGGGTGGGAGACGCCTCACCCGTTTGAAGTGCCCAGAAAGCCCTCTCTAATCAAGGAGCCACAACGGCCCGGCGATGGCCAAGGCTGGTCTCTGTGATGAGCAGGAGGATCGTCGATCTGCGCACCGTCTCTTCCAGAGCACCTCCCCTGTTGGCCTCCTGCGCTTGAAGAGGCTTGACAAACGCCTCTGCTCTCCTGTATACTACGTTCAACGTAATATTACGCCTGACGTTGCAACGTTGAACGAACTACCCTGTTGTGGAGCAAGCTGCTATGTTGCCTTTCAACCTGGGCCGCTTCTCTGACCCGCCCATTCTGATCCTAGCGAGTCTGGCGGGGAGTCCGAAACACGGCTATGCCATCATGGAGGATATTGAAGCCTTCGCTGGCGTCCATCTGGGACCTGGGACGTTGTATGGCGCCATCGCTCGCCTGGAACTGGCGGGGTTGATCGAACCCTTGCCAGCCGAAGAGCGGCGGCGGCCCTATCGCTTAACTGCCAGCGGGGTCGCCTTTCTACGCGAGCAATTAACCGGCCTGGAAACATTTGCGACCATGGGCTTACAGAGGTTAGCCACCGTATGAAGCTGAACACGTATTTGCTGCGCCTGTATCCGCGCCTCTGGCGCGAGCGCTACGAGGAAGAGATGCTGGCCCTGCTGGAGCAGCATCCCCTCTCTTTCCGAGATAGCCTTGATCTCTGCTTGGGGGCGCTCGACGCCAGTTTGCACCCACCATTGGGAACTACTGGTCTGTCTCGCTCGGACAGGACGGTGCAGTTGGTTGCGACGCTGCGCCGCTCTATGCTGACCATCTTCTGTGCCTGGGTGGGCTTCCTGCTCGCTGGCTGGGGTTTTGAGAAAATGACCGAAGATGCACAGGTGCAAGCGGTCGCCCACGCGCACAGCGTCGTAGGGATCTCCTTCATCCTGTTTGTGCTCGGTGGGGGCATTGCCGTGCTTGCGATGGTGGTCGGGGGTCTGCCCATTGTGTTGACCGTGATCCGGTCTGCCCTCGCCCGAAGGCAAGGTGGCCCTTTGATCTTGCTGACAGTTCCCATGCTGGCCGGCGTGGTGTTCTGGTTGACCACCTGGCTTCTGGGAGCCAACGACCAGCCAGGCATCCAGCAGCTGTGGCCCCTCCTGCACCATAAGGGCCTCTTTTGGGTGACCTTGCTCACCGCAGCCATTGCTAGCCCCGCCGCCGTGTGCTTCGCCGTCGTCCGGAGCGAGATTTCTGAGCAGGTGCTGCGCTTCGCGGTATTCCCCTCCGTGCTGGCCGCCCTTGCGATGGGGCTGAGCCTGGCCGCGACTATCCTCTGGGGGATTGGCCTGCAAGCGAGCGCGCCGCACCTCTTCACGGGGGATGCGGGGCTGCTTAGATCGAGTACCACTGGCACCTGGCTCGGCATTGTCAGCGCGATGGCCCTCGCTACCCTGCTCACTGGGTTCTTCCTGCTGCGCGCTTGCTCAGTTCGTTCTGCCTTGCGTAACGCGACAGAATAGATGAACACGGTGATGGCACCAAACAACCTTGAGGTTGCTTCCCTCGATGAGCCAGCCTTTTGCAGTGGATGGGTAAGCGGCAATGCGCGCTTCGTCGATGCGTGACGCCTGGTTGATGGGCCGCCATGCCTCAACCACTGACAGAACATGATATGGATGAAGGAGGAACGTATGCAGCCAGACCATGCCTCACCGGGGGCATCCATCGCTTCGCCCGCAGAGAAGGGTGCTACGGTCTTGCGTACCTACGATTTAACGAAGCTTTACAACTCGCGGGTCGTGGTCAACCACCTCACCATCGCGGTGCAACGCGGGGAGATTGTCGGCTTCCTCGGCCCGAATGGGGCCGGGAAAACCACCTCCATTCGCATGATCCTGGGCTTGATTGCTCCCACTGCCGGGCGGGTGGAACTCTTTGGGCGCGATCTGCTCGCCGAGCGTGCCTCCCTGCTGCCGCGCATCGGCGCGCTGGTAGAAACGCCAGCCCTGTATTTGCACCTGAGCGGGCGAGACAACCTGCGGGCGGTAGGTGCGGTGCTGGGTGGCGTACCACGCCAGCGCCTCGATGCCGTCCTGGAGATAGTCGGGCTTGCGGGACGCCAGAAGGATCGCGTGCGCACGTACTCGCTGGGCATGAAGCAGCGACTGGGCGTGGGCATGGCCCTGCTCAACAATCCTGATCTGCTCATCCTCGACGAACCAGCCAACGGACTCGACCCCGCAGGCATCGTGGAGATGCGTGATCTGCTGCACCGGCTGGCAGCAGAGGGTAAAGCCGTCTTCCTCTCCAGCCATCTGCTCTCCGAGGTGCAGCAGATTTGCTCGCGGGTAGCGATTATCCACCTCGGAAAACTGGTCGTCGACAAAACGGTCGAAGAGCTGACGCGTGGACAGGGCGAATTTGCCGTTCGATTGGATAGTGCCCAGGCAGCGCTCGCGCTCTTGCACCAGCAGCCCTGGGGCAAGACGGCCCGCCTGGATGACGACGGAACCTTGCTCACACCTGCGCCTGAGGGGAGTGGGCGTGCCCTCTCGGCCTTCCTGGCCCAGGCGGGCTTTCCTCCGGAGAGCCTGGCTCCTGCCAAAGAGAACCTGGAAGCGGTATTTTTCTCGCTCATCAACGCGCACCAAGGAGATCAAGCATTATGAGTACCTCGATCGCCATTCCCACCCCAGCATCGGTCTCTCAGCCGGTCCTGCGTGCCAGTTTTCTGGGCATCATGCGCGGGGAGTTCCTCAAAATCAGGCGGCTCTTCTGGTGGTTGCTGGGGTTGCTCACCGTCCTCTTCGTCGCTGCGTTCCTGCTGGGATCCAGCGCGCCAGACGCGAAAGCAGACCTCCAACAGACGCCGCTGCACTTTCTCTATTACTCGATGGAAAGCAATCTGGTGGTGTTCCGCATCCTGGTTGGTATCTTGCTCATGATCCTGACTTCCTTTACCATCGGGAGGGAATACCAGTACGGCACGATTCGCATTCTGCTCTCGCGCGGGGTGGGCCGGGTGCACCTGCTGCTCGCCAAACTGGTGG
Source organism: Ktedonobacterales bacterium (assembly GCA_035307385.1). Lineage (GTDB taxonomy): Bacteria > Chloroflexota > Ktedonobacteria > Ktedonobacterales > DATBGS01 > DATBHW01. The sequence goes on from DATGID010000067.1 coordinate 106,525, forward strand.
TGCTGGCGGTGCTCGCGCTGGCGCTCCTGGTCCTGTTCACTCTCTTTACGGCACTGCTCACTGGCATACAGATGCTCGCCCTAGTCGGAAACCTGAATGGACTTAGCGCGCTCATCCCGTCCTTCTGGTCGAACATGGGCATCGACCTGTTGGCCGTCAGCACCAGCATGGGGGCTACGATCCTCATGGCGGCGGCGATGAATGCCCTGGGACGCTCGCTCACCTTTGGCCTGAGCGCCTCGCTCGTCTGGTTCCCCGTCGACAATATCGGCACGCTGGTGATGAATACGCTCACCCGCGTCACCCACAACGATTTCTGGTCCAACGTTACCGCCTACCTCCTGGGGCCGCTGCTCAACCGCCTGCCAGATTATCTACTCCCCCCAGAGGCGCAGACCGGGTTCCAAGCGTTCGGGGTGAAGCCGCAGGTAGACGTAAGCAGTGCCCATGCGCTCTGGGTGATTGGAGCGTACTCGCTCCTCTTCCTGGTGGTCGCGCTGCTCCCAACGTGGAAGCGCGATGTCAAAGAATGATCCAATGCTCCCTTCAAGAGAAAGGAAAACCCCATCCTATGACTTCCTCTCTGCCAGAAAGGGATCAGCCATCGCAAGCCACGCGGCTGCTCAATCGTCTGCATGCCCAAACGCTGCTGAGCTGGAAGCAAGAGCAACGTCTCCTCTCCTGGTATGGGCTGCAAGATGGCATGAGCGTGCTGGAAGCGGGCAGCGGTCCCGGGTTCTTTACGGCGCAGTTGGTGCAGATGCTGCCTGCCAGCGAGATTACCTGCGTCGATACCAACGCAGCCTTCTTAGCCCATGCCAAACAACTGCTTCCGGCACAGGTCCACCACCGGGTCCGTTTGGTGGAGGCATCGATTCTGTCTCCCAGCTTGCCAGAGCAGACGTTCGATTTTGCCATTGCGCGCTTTCTCTTTCAGCACCTCGCCTCCCCGGTGGAGGCAGCACAAACCATCTGGCGTCTGCTCAAACCGGGCGGAAAGCTCGTCATCATTGATTCGGACGACGCCCTCTTTGGGCTGATCCATCCTCCCGTCCCGGAACTTCCCCTCATTCTTGAGCGCTATGGGCAGGCTCAAGCTATGCGAGGAGGAAATCGACAGATCGGTAGGCACCTCTGGCGAATCCTTCGTCAGGCAGGTTTTCTCCCGCAGGCCCTGGATACAATTGCCTTTCACAGTGACGAACTGGGCCTGGAAGCGTTCCAGGAGCCTCTCGCGCCTTCGCGCTTTGCCCCGCTGGTGCAAGCAGGGCTTCTCCCAGAGGATGTGTTTGCCTCGGCTCAGATGTCCGCCGACCGTTTCTTCGCCTCGCCCGAGCGCTTCATCCTGCTGCTGCACCTCTGCGCCTGCGGACAAAGACCAGCGCACCTTGAAGTCGAAAGCAGCCAAGGGGATGGACAGGCACTGGGCACTATCCAGACAGAGAGTGAGAGAACAGCATGATCGCCAGGACATGGAAAGTGCAAGCTTGCCTTATTCTGGCGCTGGCCGTTGTGTTTTATCTGTTCTGGCAGCTCTGCAAACAACAGCCAGCCCTGGCACAAGCGGCAACCTTTACGGAAGACCCCTACGATGCCGTGGGATCGTTTGGCACCCAGTTAGCCCTCTTGATAGGCTTCATCGGTGTGGTACGCGCCTTTCGCCCCACTCCGCCGAACAAGCTAACAGACAATCAGCAGCTTTTGCTGGTGCGAGGGATGTATTTCACCTGCCTTTCCATTGCCGTGACTCTGGGCGCAGATGTGGTTGCCATGCTCCGGTATCCTGGGGTCTGGTTTGGAATGCCAGCGGGATTCGCCCTGGCCGCGTTGGTGGGTGGGATGACGCTGCTCGACCTGCTGATGGTGTGGCAGGTCCATCGCTCCGCTCGCACGAGCCTGGGGCAGGCTCAGCCTCAGGGATGGGTCAGAGCCATTGGGATTTCCCTGGCGGGGATCATCATCTGTGCCCTCTATCCCCAAAATTGGCGCGCCGGTTTTCCGGTGGGAGGACTCGGGACCGTGTTCATCTTCTTCACAGTGCTCTTGGGTATGGTCCTCTGTTTTCTCTCGGTGTGGGCCTGGGGCATGGTCCTCGCCCCTACGCGGGAACCTGCCTCCGAGGATTTTCTAGATGATCTGGCCGTGCTGTACACGCGGCTCAAAACCCATGCGGGCCCGTTCAGGGGAGCACTGGCACAGGTAGAGAAGCTGCTTTGTTCGTCGTGGCTCCGCCCTATCGTGAACTGGTTCAATCCCCGCCAGGGCCGCTGGTACGGGATCGCTCTCATCGGGTTAGCTGTGGGGGTGTTCCTGGCACTGGGCGAGGGACATCTGCATCTCCGGCTAGGGCTGGTGGAAGTCTTCGCCATTGTCGAAGGGATCGCGGTCGTGCTGGGCTTTGCTATCTTTGAGCAGCCGTTAGGGCTGGCCCGACGCGATGCGCAAAAGACCGCTGTCTCTGTGCAGAGCGAAGGGGAGGCTGTTCCCTAACTTATCACTGCTCGCTCTATTTCGGCGTGTTCGCCTGCGGGATGGGGAGAGGAGACGGCGCCAGATGCCTCCTGGCCGGACGGCTCAGCATGCACCTGGGTGTTTGATTCAGAGGTGAGCGCCAGGTATATATTTCCTGCTGCTGAAACTGCTGGCTGGAAAAGAGGGATGACATGTGGATGCTCCTCCTTGGAATTCCCCTGCTGTGGAGTCTGGAAGTGGTCGGATATGTCTGGTGGATTCCCACTCCCTCCCAGCGTCCACGACACTCCAGGTGGCTCATGAAATATCTGGGGACCATGGTCTATGGGATTGCCTATGTCCTTTCCCTGCTCCGCGCCCCGCTGGGGCTGGTACCCTATCTGGTCAAGCTCTTCCTGTTTTTCGTCCTGCGGATTCGCTATGAGGCGGTTCGCACCAGCTATCCGCGTGAGCTCCTGAATCTGGTGGGGGATCTGCTCAACTTCGGCCTCACCGCTGTGCTGGTCTGGTGGCTGGTGGGGCCACCGCGCTTCCAGTGGCTTAGCCTGCTCCTGTACCTCCCGCTTGGGGCAGAGTTGCTCCGCCTGTTGGCCGAGCGGGTTCCGACGGTTTTCAGTGCCTGCTGGCAACTCCTTCCACATCGAGCGGTGGCGCAGGCGCTCCAGGCACGCGCGCAGGCAACGCTCTTCTGGAAAGAAGCCACACGCGTGCTCTCGCGCTACGTGACGTATTACGCGCTGAGTGAGAGAGAGCGGGCGGATGTTGTCCTGCGCATCCTGAAACAGCGCGCCCGCGCTGACCAGGAGGTATCTCTGCGCCTGGTGTATTTGCAAGCGTTCTGCATCGTGCCGGTACAACATGGGCTGCGCGGGGGCCTGGTGCGCGATGTCGCCAGAGGGGAAGTGTTTATCCACGCCTGCTGGACCAACGATCCCTGGACGCTCATTGGGATGGCGCTGCGCCGCGCACCCTGGCTCTTCGACCCGCGCTTTCTGCGGCGACCTTTCTACTATATGAGTGAGGCCAATCGGCTGGCTTCGTTATTTCTCTTGCAAAATGCGCATTACTGCTGGCCCGCCGCCCTCTTCCAATTTGGGCACGAGATGCGAGTTGCCCGGCTGCACTGTTTCTATCGCGTACTGCGTTTCCTGGGAGCTGATGTCGAGCGCAAAGTGGCGGCAGATGGCACGTTCCAGAACGATCAGTTCATCTGGTGGCTGCACAGGCGGTTCGGCCAGCAGGACGCCTGGACTGCGCCTCGTTCGCTGTACTCGGATGTCCAGGTCATCGCCGAAGTGTTATCAGCCTCCCAGGAAGGCCATGCCTGGTCACCGCTTGAGATTGCCGAGCGCTACACCTATCCGCTGCCCTACGTCAATGACATGCTGTATCCACGCCTCCAGGCCGCTATGCAGGCGCTCCAGCCAGCCCCGGAGGAACCCATTCGGCTTGGGGCATCTGCTCCGACCACCACACCTGTATCCAACCTATCCCCGCCTATTCGAAACAACAATGCCAGTGCTTAGAGGAGAAGCCCACCTGATGTACCCATTCCTGGCCCGCTCTCAACACATTCTTGCGCAAGCGCAGCGCTATCTACCTGGCGGCGTCAGCGGCACGCTGCGCCTGGTTGAACCCAACCTGGTCTTTACCCACGCTCAGGGCGCTTACCTGTATGATGCTGAAGGCAGGCGCTATCTTGATTACCATCTGGGCTTTGGCCCAATGATTCTGGGTCATTGCCATCCAGAAGTCACCGAGCGCGTCATCGAGACAATGACCCAGACAGACCTCATTGGCATCGGCTCCAGCGACCTCGAAGCCCACCTGGCAGCTAAAATTTGCCAGCATGTGCCCTCGGCGGAAAAGGTCGTCTTTTGCAACTCCGGGTCCGAGGCGACCTACCTGGCGCTGCGGTTAGCGCGGGCGGCCACGGGTCGGCAGAAGATCATCAAGTTTCAGGGATGCTACCACGGCTGGCATGATGCGGTCTTGCAGAATGTGATCAGCCCGGCAGAGAAGCTCGGACAGAAAGACCCACTTTCCGCTGGCATGCTGAGTCAGGCCATCGAAAACACGCTGGTTCTGCCCTTCAATGATGCAGCGGCAGTAGCGGAGGTGGTGCGTCAGCGCGGGCAAGAGATTGCCGCTGTGATTCTGGAGCCACTGCCGCACAACATGGGCTGTGTCCTGCCCCAGCCGGAGTTTCTCCAGACGCTGCGTCGCCTGACCCAGCGCGAGGGCATCGTCCTGATTTTCGACGAGGTGATTACGGGGTTTCGTCACGGGTTGGGCGGCTACCAGCAGATCGCCGGGGTGCTTCCCGATCTCACGACGCTGGCCAAGGCCATGGCGAACGGCTATCCGCTGGCCTGTGTGGCCGGACGCGCCGACCTCCTGGAGCAGTGTCGGCCAGGCGGCCCGGTCTTTTTTGCAGGCACGTACAATGCCCATCCCGCCAGCGTCGCTGCGGCCCTGGCAACGATTGAGGTGCTGGAACGTCCGGATAGTTATCCTCGGCTCTTTGCTCTGGGTACGCTGCTTCGCCAGGGACTCCAAGCCTGCCTCCAACGGTACGGGGTGTCGGCCACAGTGGCCGGGTTTGGGTCGGTGTTCCTTACCTATTTTCTGACCCCGCCCATCGAGAGCTACGCGGACCTGCTGCGCAACGATACCGACCAGTGCCTGGCGTATCGGCGCAAGCTGATCGCGCGCGGCATCTACCAGTTGCCGGTGCCCCTCAAGCGGAGCTATCTCAGCCTCGCCCATACCGAGGCTGATCTTGACGAGACGATCCAGGCCATCGATGCTGTGTTAGGCGAGATGCAGGAAGGGTGGTGAAGCTTGCGTGGACTGCACGGGAAACGGACCGTGATTACTGGCGGCAGCCGTGGCATTGGACGGGCCACCGCGCAGCGCTTTCTGGAAGAAGGGGCACGGGTCTTCATTGGCGGGCTGGAGGCAGACGAGGTCGCCGAGACCGTGCAGACCCTCGCCGTTCATGGTCCCATCCAGGGAATGGCCGGTGAGATCAGCGATGAGCCTAAGGTGCACCAATTCATGGCCGCCGCAGAAGAGGCCCTTGGAGGCATTGATATTCTCCTGAGCAACGCGGGTACCGTTCAGAAAGAAGCCTTTCTCAGCATTGAGCTTGCAGACTGGGAGCGCCTGCTGGCGGTGAATCTGCGCGGCATGTTCCTGGCAGCCCGCGAGGGGGCCAGGCGGATGATTGCGCAGGGCACCAGAGGGGTCATTGTGCTGATGGCCTCTAAGAACGGCCTGGTTGGCGAAGCACGGCTGGCGCACTACAATGCCTCCAAAGGGGGCGTGCTTCTACTGATGAAGACGATGGCCCTGGAACTTGGCCCGTATGGGATTCGCGTGAATGCCCTCTGCCCCGGCTATATTGAGACGCCGATGAATGCCGCGACCGATTCTCCGCAGTTCATGGCCGACTATGTCAGGCATATTCCGCTGGGGCGCATCGGGCGTGCTGAAGAGATCGCGGCGGCGTATGCCTTTCTCGCCTCGGAGGAGGCGTCGTTTATTCATGGAGCGGCCCTGGTCGCTGATGGCGGACAACTGGCCTGGTAGGAAGCAAAGCAGCAAGAACCTGCATCAGCGCCTTCCAGACATAGGTGTTGACTCCCGCTCTCTGACCCGCTCCAGAGCAGCCCAGCCCGTCTCAAAGCAAGGGGCTAGCTGGTCTCAGAGCGTGTGTTGTAAAGGAGGCAGTGACTGCATGAGCTACACTGTCTGGCATGCACACACGCTATCCAAGCGATCTGACTGATGCCGAGTGGACGGCTCTCCAGCCCCATCTCCCCGTAATCCCCAGACGTGGCAGGCCACGCACCCATCCACTCCGCACCATCCTCAATGCGGTGTTTTACCTCCTGCGCACAGGATGCCCCTGGCGCTATTTGCCCAGCAACTTTCCTCCGTGGTCGACCGTGCACTACCATTTTCGACGCTGGCACCTCCAAAACCAGTGGTATGGGATCTTCACGGCCCTGCGGGAAGCCGAACGCCAGCGGGTGGGTCGGGACCCCCACCCAAGCGCAGCCATTATGGACGCGCAGTCCGTCAAGACGGTCGAGGAGTCAGCAGGCATTTCTGGGTTTGACGCGCATAAATGCGTGAAGGGCCGGAAGCGGCATCTGCTCGTTGATACGCTCGGCCTGCCCATCTCCTTCTATGTGACGCCTGCCGATATGCACGACACCCAAGGCGCTCGTTGCCTCCTGGTCGGGCGAAAATACTTCCTCCCGCGCCTCAAGAAAATCTGAGCTGATGCAGCGTACTGCGGCAAGGAGTTGGCCGACTGGTGTCAAGCCGAGGGTGGCTGGGAGCTAGAAATAGTCGAGCGCACACCAGGCGTACGCGGATTCGCTGTGCTTCCTAAAAGGTGGATCGTGGAACGGACCTTCGGGTGGCTCTCACGCAACCGCCGCATGAGCAAGGATTACGAGCGCAAGGTCCAGACGAGCGAAACATTGATCGAGGTAGCGATGATTCGGCTCCTAGTGGCCCGTCTCGGGCGGCAGACTTGACATGAGTGCTCCCTCGCTCTTACAATAGGTGGACTAAGCCTGCTGGGAGCGGTGTTTCACGCCGTGGAGGGAGGACCCATGGAACAGCGCATGGAACCCATCAACCAGGAAGACACAATCGGGCAGGCGCCGCAGATGGAACGCGAGCGGCACCTCGCGCCCGCCCTTTCTATGGAAGCCTCCCCGATGACCCTGCCGAGACGGAGACACCCGCTGACCACGCCGAAGGGGCTGCTGCTCGCTCTTCTGGTTGTGCTGCTCATCAGCGCAGGCGTGCTCGTCGGGTTTCTCAAGCTCCAGACCCCCCAGGTACCCGCTGGACGCGTGCAATGGACTCATGCGGTAGGCCCCCTCTCGAAGAGCACCCCGACGGTAAGCAACGGGATGGTGTATATCGGCACGCGAGAAAACATGATCTATGCCCTCAGTGCACCGTCGGGGCAAGTGATCTGGTCCACGCAGTTGGGCCATTACACGGATTTTCCTGCCGCAGTCCAGAGTGGCATCGTGCCCACGCCTGTGGTGAGCGATGGGCTGGTCTATGCCAACTCGCAGGATGATTTCCTCTACGCCTTAGACACCCTCACGGGGCACACCATCTGGTCGTTTCACGTAGTTGGTGGGGATATGGCGGCGCCCGCCGTGGCCAATGGGATCGCCTACATCGGCTCAGAAGGGGGCGTTTTGTACGCGCTGGACGCCCATACCGGACGTCAACTCTGGTCTTACCAGACGTTAGACTTCCTGGATGTTCCTGCGGCTGTGGCCAATGGGCGCGTCTATGTTGACGGTGCCGGGGACGCTTTGTATGCCTTGGATGCCATTTCCGGGCGGAAGCAGTGGGTAGGAACAGGCAGGTACACCCCGACTGTCGCCAACGGCGTGGCCTATGTGACGACGTCTGACGGCGAATTGAGTGCTTATGATGCTCCTTCCGGCCGCGAGCAGTGGGCTTTTTTCTCCACCCACTGCTGTGGGTTTACGAGTCCACCCCTGGTCGTTGGACAGCGCATCTATATCTACTCGCTTGGTGGCGTGGTGACGGTCGATGCGCGCACGCACCAGGAAGGATGGTTTCACCGGTTGAAGGTAGGCGGGACCTGGACGACCCCGGTGATCGTCCAGAACCGCATCTATCTCATCGCGGCCGACAGAACCTTTCAGCCACCGAAGGAGAGTCTGGATATCTTCCCAGATAAAGATGAACTTGATGTCCTTGATGCGGCCACTGGGAATGATCTGTGGTTCTACCCGCTGGGGGGATTAGTCTTTTCATCACCTGCTGTGAGCAATGGGGTGACCTATGTGGGGGTGGACGACGGCAAATTGTATGCAGTGGTGCCCCCTAGATAAGGGACCCGCTCTCGCCAAGAGCGCCAGGGCAAAGGATGCTTCTCCCCCACAGCTCATCGAGTGACGTGATCGACTTCATTACAACACCCGCTCTAAGAATAGGAGCAGGAGAGAGGCAAAACAAATATGCACGCGCGAGGGAGACTCGCCCACCGCTTCCACTGGTCACCCCCACCTCACCCTCGATTACTTTTGCGGTGGCAGCAGTCCACGCGCCATGGCCACCGCCACAGCAGAGGCACGCGAGTCCACCCCCAGTTTCAGAAAGATGTTGCTCACGTAGGTATCAATGGTGCGTCTGGTCAACCCCAAGCGAGCGGCGATCTCTTTATTGCGTTCGCCGCGTGCGACCCCTGCCAGCACCTCTCGTTCCCGTTCGGTCAGTTCAAAGGGACCTGCACTACGCAGAGGGGGCGGTGCGGTCGGTGGGCGTGGCAGCGCGTGCAGGAGGCGGGTGATCATTCCCGACTGCACGAGCGTATCTCCTCGTGCTGCCGTGCGAATTGCGTCGAGGAGGGTATCGAGTTCACAATCTTTGAGCAGGTAGCCGCAGGCCCCCGCCTGCAACCCCCGCCACACCAGCTCATCATCGTTGTAGGTCGTCAACATGACGACCGCGATCTGCGGCCAGGTGGCTCGGATGTGTTCCAGGGCTTCCAACCCATCGATACCTGGCATGCGAATATCCATCAAGATCACGTCAGGTTGCAGCTCCTCGACCAGCCGCAGGGCAGACGCTCCATCACCGGCTTCTCCCACCAGGAGAAAGTCCTCTTTCACCGCCTCAAACGTCATCTGTAACCCTTTGCGCACCAGGGGATGATCATCAGCAATGATCACCCGAATCGCCTTCTTCATGTCAAGGCTTCCTTCTGAGGAAGTGGAAACTGGAGGTGGAGCGAGGTTCCCGCACCCGGCGTGCTGCTGATCTCCACCTGCCCTCCGGCCAGGCGCGCTCGTTCGCGCAGCCCCAGCAGCCCATAGTGCCCCGCTTGTCCTGCCACTGAAGCCGCCGCAAAGCCGACCCCATCATCGCAGATGTCGATGGTGAGCAGCTTTCCGTCTTGGGCGGTGCAGACCCAGGCCTGATGCGCCTGGGCATGGCGAGCGACATTCGTCAATCCTTCGCTGATGGCTCTCTGCACGTGCTCACCCAGGGGCGCCGGTACCGCTGCGAGCGCCTCCAGATCGGCGGTGCAGGCAATACCCGTGGACTGGGTAAAGTGGGCAATTTCTCCTTGGACCGCTTCGATGAGTTCCTCCGAAAGGACACTCGCAGCGCGTAAGTCGTCAATAGCACAGCGTGCAGCGGTCAAAGCTCCCCGCGCTGCTGCTGAGGCTTCCTGGACGATCTCGCGCGCTTGCTCAGGACGCTGGTGCGTCAGATGGAGGTTGGCGATATCGAGCTGACGGATCAGGCCCGCCAGGCTTTGCGCCAGGGTGTCATGCAGTTCCCGCGCCATCCGCTGGCGTTCCATTAGGAGCGTCAGGGCTTCGATGTGCGCAGCGGCTGCCTGAAGTTGGCCATGGGCTGCTTCGAGTCGAGTATGCGCGCGTACCTGTTGGACGTACAACACCAGGTAGCCGAGGGCAAATGGGAGCAAGAGTGTATAATCGGTGCCGGTCAACACGCGCACCACAAAATATCCCCAGTCCTGATACTCCCAGGTCCAGAGGCTCCAGAGCATGCTGAGGGTGAACAGGCCCAACAAGCCACTGGCGACCACCAGCGTCAAGCGGGTGTACTGCACCATACTCAGCGCTTGCAAGGTGAGGACCAGATAGAGGCTCAGCACCATATTCTCTTCCTGGACGACCAGCCCCATAATGAGCACCAGGACCCCCTGGAGCAGAAAGTAGAGCCAGGAGAAACGCCAGGGAATCCAGCCAGCCAGACTGATCCAGAGTGCGATTCCATACAGCAGCAGCAGCCCTGTGAATGCGGCAACCGGCCAAGAGGTGATGGTGCTCAGCGTGATCGAGAGCGCATTGGGAAAGGAACACAGCTGCGGTGACGCGCCGTGCAGACAATCCAGTGCTACTTTTGGGCCATTCGAGCGCAACACCAGTCCCCACAGATACGTCAAGCTGACCCACACCAGGAAAAAGCGGCGCAGTGGATGCTTCTGTTGCCAGGCGCTCATCATGATCTCTCCAAGCATACCGAAAGGCTGGAGCGTGTGACGCCGCACACGAGGAAGGGATGCTCCAGTTCTCTCCAAGTATACCACGCTCGTCCCGCAGGGGCATCGTGCATTCTACGATCGTGTACCCCTCGTATTTTGCGCAGTCAACTCGTCGCTTTTACGATCCAGGGATACCCGATGGCAACACGGGCAGCTGACGCTACACTTCAGGTAAGGGAAGGGGCGGAAGCGCCTCACCAGGGCGCATCTGCTTGCGTCAGTGCACAAAGCGAGGGCGCGTTCCCGGCTGATCCACCAGGATGAAAGGAGCCAACCTCCCACATGAAACAACCAGTATCCCAAGATCAGCAGGTGCCAGGAGCGCGCAGTGACGCGATCATTGAGGCCCGCGACATCTACAAAGACTATGTCACGGGGACCCTGCATGTGCAGGCCCTCAAAGGGGTGAGCTTGCACATCCGGCGGGGAGAGGTCGTGGCGATTATGGGACCGAGTGGCTGCGGCAAGACCACCCTGCTCAACTGCTTGAGCGGGCTGGATGGGGTGACCTCGGGGACCATTAAAATTGCTGGTCAGGACATCCGCGGCCTGGCTGATCGGGAACTCACTGCGTTTCGCGCCCGCGAGATGGGCTTTGTCTTTCAAACCTACAATTTGCTCCCGGTGCTGAGCGGCCTGGAGAATGTCGAACTCCCCTTGCTGGTCAGTGGGGTTGCTCCCAAAGAAGCCCATGCGCGGGCCAGAGCCAGCATTGCGCAAGTGGGGCTCCTTGATTGGGCGCGGCAACGCCCCGCCGAAATGAGCGGGGGCCAGCGTCAGCGGTTTGCCATTGCGCGTGCGCTGGCAACAGCACCTGCCATCGTCTGGGCTGATGAGCCTACCGGAGCGCTCGATAGTGCAACCAGCCAGGAGATCATCGAGCTGATGCTCTCGCTCAACCGCGAACACGGGCTGACCTTCGTGTGGGTCACCCATGCCCTGGAAGTGGCGCAGCAGGCTCAACGTCTCATCACGATGCGCGATGGCACCATCGAAGGGGATCACCTCCTTCCCTCCGCGTCGAAAACCGCGTTCCCGTCAATTCAGCCCGCGTCGCCTTAGACAGGTCCATCCCACCCCTGAGGGCAGATCAGCACGAGGCGCTTGCAGTGCTGACAGAAAAGGAGACCATGCACGTATGACCATCTTTCCAAACATCGACCCCACCGTGCTGGCGGTGACGCTGCTCGTGGTGACGGGTGGCATGCTTCTCATCCTTCTCGCATTGGGGATGAGCCAGCCTGTCCTGGTGCGGATGGGGCTGCGCCAGCTCCTACGCCGTCCCAGCCAGACCCTCATTCTGCTGTGTGGCCTGGTGCTCTCAACGGTCGTGATGACGGCCTCCTTCGGCCTCTGGGACAGCTTCGCGCACTCGACCTTGACGTATGAATTAGCTGCCACGGGCAACGTGGATGAGAGCGTCACCGGTGCCTTTCCTCAGGTACAAGTAGACTCCACGCTGGTCAGTATTCGCCACAATCCCAACGTCCAGGCGGCGACCGGCATCATCCTGCACCCCGCAAGTCTCACCATCACCTCGGTGCGCACCGGACTGACCATTGAAAATGTGGATCTCTATGCGGTGCCGCCCGATTTTGAACAGGTGTATGGCCCGCTCACCGACGCACGTGGTCAGACAGTATCTGTTGCCGATTTGCGTCCAGACGAGGTCTTGCTCAGTGCCACCCTGGCTCAGCACTTCGCTGTCCAGCCCGGCGAGCACGTCCAAATGCATATTGGGGCACAGACCATAACCAGCACGGTCCGCGCGCTTCTCTCCCACGATCTTGCCGTCATCAGTGATCACCTTGCCACCCCGACACCCGCCGTGGTCCTCCCGCTTGCCCGCTATCAGCAGATCCAGGCGGAGGTGCCCAATACCCTCTGCATCAAGAATCTTGGTCCAGGTGGGATGGGAGATAGTGGCCCGAATGGGAGCCGCAGTCAGGCAGTCGTTCGCTTCTTGCAGCAGCTCTTTCACGCGCCCACCTTCTTTCAGCTTCCGCAAAGCGTGACCACCTTTCAGTCTCCGGTCATCGAGCCGATCAAGCCGGATACGGTAGATCAGGTGGATCTGAACAAAGCGCTCCTGTTCAGCACAGCCGGACAGCAGTTCTACTGGCTGCTCCCGCTTTTCACGTGTCTGCTGGTTGGGGCAGGGATGGTGCTGCTGGCACTGCTGCTCTTGCTGCGGGCCGCTGAGCGACGGGCAGAGCTGGGGATGAGCCGGGCGTTGGGCTTCCAGCGCGCACATCTCGTCCAGTTGTTGCTGTTTGAAGGCGCTGGCAGCGGCCTGGTCGCGGTCGTGCTGGGGGTACCACTCGGTCTGGTAGCCATCGCGCTCGAACTGGGACTACTTGGGGGGCTCTCCCAGACGCCCGTGTTCCCAACGGTAGACCCGAATGTCGTGTCAACGCCAGTGCTGCTCCCCTTGCAGGTGTGGTTGAGTTGGCAGAGCCTGGTGAATATCTCCTGCCTGAGCCTCCTGACGACCTTCCTCGCCGACTTGCTGGCCGCGCGCTGGATCAGCCGCATGAACATCGTGACGGCCATCCGCGACCTGAACGATCCCCCTACGGCAAGTATCCCCATGGGGCTGCTGCTGCATCATCTCTGGCGACCTCCGGTTGATGCGGCCAAAGAGCCTCTCCCCGAAACCCGCGTCGGGCGGCGCTCCCGCAGGATGGGCGCCGCAAGCCGCTTGCTCTGGGAGATCTGGACCCGCGGCCCCTTGTGTGTGCTGGTGGGAGGCGTGCTGCTCGTGCTCGCTAATGCTTGGGGACAGCCCTGGCTGGGGCAGATAGCGCTCGCCGTGGGGCTGGCGGGCCTTAGCCTCCTGGTCAGGTGGGGACTGAGCCTTCTCCCCCCCGTCGCGCCAGCGTTTGCCCGGCGAGTGGGTTTCAGTTGCATGGGATTGGCCTGGCTCCTCCTGGGTTTCCAATCGGGAGGTGCCTTCCTCGCGCTCTTCCAGCCAGTGAGCGGAGCAGCCCTTCAAGCCCCCTCAGCGCTGGAGATCCTCCTGAGCATGCTGTTGCCGGTGATCGGCGCGGTCGTGCTGGTCCTCACCAACGCCGACCTCCTGGTGGCCTTGTGGACGTTCGTGTTCCAGCGTGTGCGTGGTCTGGCTCCGCTGAGCCGTCTTAGCCTGGTCTACCCTGTGACTTTCCGCGTTCGTACCGGCGTGACGGTGGCGCTGCTGAGTCTGATTACCTTTCTGGTCCTGCTGGTGGTCACCATCAATCTAGGCGCGCTTCAGGAAGCGCAGGCAGCGGCGAGTACCGGCGGGTTTCAGGTGGAGGCAGATATCATCTCCGATAACCACCCCACGCTGGCCCCCTCACCGCAGATGCGGGCCATCCAAGCTCATCAGGCGCTGGCCCAGGATTTTAGCGCGGTTGGTTTGCTTCGTCTGCTGTACCCCTCTTTCGGGCGGCTCCTAAACCCTTACCCGATCCGTCTGGACCTTGCGGGCCAGCCAGCCTATTTTACCCCCTACCAGACCCCGCTGGTGGCCGATGATGGGTTTCTGGCCAATACGACCCTGTCGCTGTCTGCCCGCGCCGAGGGCTACACCTCCGATCGGCAGGTGTGGGATGCGGTCAGAAGCTATCCAGGCGACGTCGTGCTGCGCTATCAGGGGCATCTGGGCCTCCCGACGAGCAACGGCTTTGTTCCCTTTCATGCGGAGGTGCCGGATGGGAGTTCGCCCGCTGCCCACTATCACCAGGTGAGAGTGATTGGGATCGTGGCGAGCGGCACACACTGGCAGGCGCTTTTCCTCTCACAGCGCACTGCGGCCCTGATCGTCCAGCCCCCCTACACGGAGTACAATTTCTACCTCTTCCGCTTGCAGCCAGGGGTGAGTACGGCGCAGGCATCGCGGGATCTGAGTAGAACGCTGAGCGCCGATCACCCCATCATCCAGGCGTTGGGCGAGGCGGGTTTGCTGAATGACGCGGCCATTACCCAGCTGCTCACGCTGTTTCTGGGCAGCTATCTGTCGCTGGGGCTGCTCTTTGGCGTGCTCTCCATTGGGGTCATCGCCAGCCGGGCAGTGGTGGAACGCCGACAACAGATCGGCATGCTGCGCGCGCTGGGCTTCTCGCGCACCCTGGTACGTCGCTCGTTCCTCATCGAAGCCAGCTTTGTGATTACCGTCAGCTTGCTAGTGGGCGCCTCCCTGGCGTGGTGGCTAGCCTATCAAGTCGCCAGGCTCGTTTACACTGACGATTTCCCCGTTCCGGTGCTGCCAGTCCTCATGATCCTGCTGGGCAGCTATGTGGTAGCCTTTGTGGCCACGCTGCTCCCGGCACACCAGGCCGCGCGCCTGCATCCCGCTGAAGCCTTACGCTATGAATAGGCCATCCAGGCACCAGTTGAGAGAGATGATCGCACAGAGAAGGAGAGACGAAGCATGTCTCAGGAACCAGTACCAGCACGTGAACCATCCGAACGGTCGCCAGATCTGCGGAGCAAACCGCAACGGCGGGCGAAATGGCGTCTGCCCCTGCTGCTGCTCATTCTCGGCTGGGTCATCATCCTCGGCGGAGGCAGCGTGCTGGCCGGGCTGGTGGTTGCGAACTCGCCTACAGCTGGAAGCAGCCGGGGAGGGTCTTCAGCCACGGCCGAGCCAAAAGGGCCACCCGCTGCGGATTGCAGTCATGGCTTCCCGCCCAGCTACGATGACACCCTTCGGCAGCAGTTTGCCCAGGGAGTCCATCTGACGGTGGATCAGGTGACCGCCGAACTACGCTCTGGAAAGCCCATAAAGGACCTGGCAGCAGAACAGGGCGTTGCTCCTGATCAGTTATTCTCGCTCGAGTTGCATGCCTATCAGGTAGCCGATGATCAAATGGTCACCATCGGCTGCATGAATCAGTATGCCGCCAACCAGGATGTAGAACGGTATCGGGAGAGCGGGGCAGCGCAATTAAACTACGACTTTACGTTCTTATTTACCCACTAATGCGGTTGCCGAGTGGCTCCCTGATCGGGAAGGGGGCAGATGATGAAGCGCTACGAGGATGTTTGCATCTTCTGGAAGCTGCGTTGCGCGGCACGAGTAGGACGCTTGCAGCGTACGACATTTCGAGCGGGATCCACTGACCTCTGCAAAGAGAACTAAAGATATACGAGACTGGGGCATGGGAGGACCACCGAAAGCAGATTGGGTCGTGTGATCCTCAGCCGCTCCAAGCGTGCGGATATGATAGCTGTCATCTGAAAATGATGAGAGGCGACACTACGCGAGCCGCAGTAGCTCCAGTACACTTGAGACAGTTCCACAGGAAAGGGAGATGCGACCAGAATCTGAAGGAGGTAGCAGATGTATGCAATGATCTCCACTCCTGGGTTGAGCATTGAGAAGGAGAAACACATGAGCGTCAGCACGGAGACTGCCGTTCGGTTGCAAGGGGTGACCAAGAGCTATGCGGCTGTTCGCGCCGTCCAGGGGATCGATCTGGAGATTCGGCGCGGGGAGACGGTTGCCCTGCTGGGTCCGAACGGCGCGGGCAAGACCACCACGATCAGCATGCTGCTAGGCCTGCTGCTGCCGACGAGCGGCACGGTTGAGGTCTTTGGCCGTACGCCCGCCGAGGCCGTGCGCCAGAGCCGCATCGGCGCTATGCTCCAGGAAGGCAAACTGCTGCCCGGCGTCAAGGTTGGCGAGGTGCTGGACTTTGTACGCGGCCTGCATCCGACTCCCGTGCCCAGGGACAAACTGATCGAACTGGCGAACCTCGGCGGCCTGGAAAACCGGCGAGTGGACCGGCTCTCCGGCGGCCAGACCCAGCGGGTCCGCTTTGCGCTGGCGATTGTCGGCAACCCCGACCTGCTGGTGTTGGATGAGCCAACCTCGGCGCTGGATGTGGAGGCACGCCGCCAGTTCTGGGCGAGCATGCACGCCTATGCTGAGGAGGGGCACACGGTGCTCTTCGCCACCCATTATCTGGAAGAGGCGCAGGACTTCGCCTCGCGGCTGGTGATCATCGCGCAAGGGCGCATCATTGCCGATGGCACCGTCCCGGAGATTCAAACGCGCTACGGGCAGCCCCAGGTCTCCTTTACGCTGGAGCAGGAAGGCGCTGGCGGGTTTGAGCGCTTGCCAGGGGTCGAGCGGAGCGAGGTGGAAGGTTTGCGCGTGACCCTGCATACCCGCGATGCCGATGCGACGGTGCGCGCGCTGGTCAACACTTCGTTCCCCTGGAAGGAAATTGCGGTGAAGAGCAATGATCTGGAAGAGATCTTCATCAGCCTGGTGCATCAGGAACAAGGAGCAAGCCAATGAAAGGTTATCTGCGTCTGGAACTGCTGCGCGCCCTGCGCGATCCCTTCTATCTTCTGCTGGCCGTCGTCGCGCCCATTGGGTTTTATTTGCTCTTTTCGGGGCTGTTCGGCTCTGGCCCTCACGCGCCTGGGACGCTTCCCGGCGCTGTCCAGATTATGATCCCCATCGCGGTGTATGGCGGCATCTGGGCGTGTCTGGTCGCCACCGGGCCGCACATCGCCAGCGAGCGCAGCAGCGGGTGGTTCCAATACCTCTCGCTCCTGCCCATCGCGCCCTGGAAGATTGTGGTGGGCCGGGCGCTGGTCGCTATTGTCTTAGCCCTGCCAGCGATGCTGCTGATCGATGGCACGGCCGTCCTGGTGCGTGGCGTGCAGTTGACAGCCGGGGAGTGGGTGTCAACCATTCTGCTCACGTGGGTGGGTGTCTGGCCGTTTGCGCTCTTAGGCATTGCCCTGGGCTATGTGACCAATGAAAGTACCTCCCTGGGCGTGACTTATGGCCTCTTTACCGCAGTGACGACAATCGGCGGCTTGACGGTACCTCCGTCGATCATGCCCAATGCCATGCTCACCCTTGCCAAGACGCTGCCGACCTATCACGCCGCCGATCTGGGCTGGCGACTGGCGAGCGGGCAAGCGCCAGAACTGATCAGTGCCGTCGTCCTGGTGGCCTGGGCGCTGGCATTCCTGCTGGTCGCCGCGCTCTTTGCCCGCCGGGCGGTACGGGTGCGGTAATCGAGACCGCCTTGTCAGGTGACGAGGTCCTCGTGTACAGTGTTGGCAGCGGCGGTCTCTCTCGTCAGGAGTGGGTTTCAGCGGCACCAGAAAGGGGCGTGTTTCCATGCAGCCTCAGGACATCTTGCAGGATGAACCGGAACATGGGGGCGTCTCGCCCGCTCTGGTGTGGGGCATATGGCTGATGTGGCTGCCCTTTCTCATCCAGCCAGGGGTGATGTATGCCCAGATGTCGCCATCCCTGCTCAAACTGGCCGCCCTGATCAGCTTCGTCCTCTTTATCGGCGTCTACTTGTGGGCTAGCTGGCAGGAAGCCTACCGCTTGACACGAGCAGCACCGCTGGAGAGCGGTTTCCAACGTGGATGGTGGGTGCCCTACGCGCTCCTGCTCGGGCTGAGTCTCACCGTGCCCTTTCTTCAGGGCCCCAATGGGCTGGGCGCCCTCATTTATGCCAGCGCCAGCGTGGCCGGGCGGGTGACAGCCCGCCAGGCCCCGCTGGTCTTCGGCGGCCTGATGCTGCTGGACCTCCTGCTGGGTCTGCTGATTGCGGCCCCCTGGGAGACGATGGCGTTGATGCTCTTTCTGATTGCTGCTGTCGGAGCGACCACCGCCACATTCAGCCGTGCCTTTCGGACCAATCGAGAATTGCGGCTGGCCCGCCGCGAGATCGCCCGCCTGGCCGTCTCAGAAGAGCGTCTGCGCTTTGCCCGCGATCTGCATGACCTGCTGGGCCACAGCCTCTCGCTGATCGCGCTCAAAAGCGAACTGGCCGAACAATTGGTCCCCGAAGACCCGCAAGCGGCGCAGCGCGAGGTGCGCGATATTGAGACAGCAGCCCGCACGGCGCTTCAGGAGGTGCGCGAGGCGGTGGCTGGCTACCGGCAAACCACCCTGGCGAATGAACTCCAGCGTGCGCGCGAACTGCTGGCCGCCGCCGGTATCCGCTGCCTCGTCCAGAACGACGCCGACGCGCTGCCGACGCCCATCGAAGCGCTGCTGACCTGGGTGGTGCGCGAGGGCGTCACCAACGCCATGCGCCACAGCCGGGCAAAGCAATGCGTGATCTCCCTCGCGCAGCAGCCTGGCGAAATCTGCCTGACCGTCACCGATGATGGGCAGGGCGACAGCCGTCAGGCGTCTTCCGCCGCGCTGCAATCGGGTCAGCCTGGCAATGGGCTGCGCGGCCTGCGTGAACGCGTGGCAGCGCAGGGTGGCCGCTGCGAAGCCGGATCAGTCGGCAAGCATGGGTTCCGACTGGCCGCTGTCTTGCCGCTGTCGCCAGCCGGGAACACGCAACCAGCGATCCTGCAAACAGAACAAGCGAGAGGAGACGTGGGATGATTCGGGTGCTGTTGGCCGAAGATCAGGCAATGGTGCGTGGCGCGTTGGCCGCTCTCCTCAATCGTGAGCAGGACATCACCATTGTGGCTGAGGTGGGGCGTGGTGACGAAGTGGTGGCAGCGGCCCGGAGCGCCGCGCCAGATGTGGCGCTGCTCGATATTGAAATGCCTGGCGCCACCGGCATTGAGGCGGCAGCCGCGCTCCACGCCCAGATGCCCTCTTGTAAGGTGCTGATTCTCACTACGTTTGGCCGACCTGGCTACCTGCGCCGGGCGATGGAGCAGGGCGTGGTGGGATTTCTGGTGAAGGATGCCCCGGCAGCGCAGTTGGCAACGGCCATTCGTCGCGCCGTGGCGGGTGAGCGCGTGGTCGATCCACTCCTGGCAACCGCAGCGCTGGAGCAGGGAGACAACCCGCTGACCGAGCGCGAGCAGACCGTCTTACAGTTGGTCCGGCAAGGAGCGAGCAACGCCGAGATTGCCTCGGCACTGGCGTTGACCGAAGGGACGGTGCGCAACTATCTCTCCACAGCCATGCAGAAAGTGAACGCCAGCACGCGCATCGAGGCTGCCGTGCGTGCTGAGCAAAAAGGCTGGCTCTAGTACATGGAGGGAAAAGTGGCTCCATGATAGAATAGGGGGAAACAGCCCAGGAGCAGCAGGCATGCCGAAACGAGCCACCCAGGTCATCCTTAGTGACCAGGAACAGGACGCGTTAACCCAGCTCACCAAACGTCATC
>DATGID010000068.1:0-121174 GCA_035307385.1 Ktedonobacterales bacterium
CGAGGGGGCCGCAGTGAAATGGCTGGAGCGACTGTTTACCAAAAACACAGGTCTCTGCTAAGTCGAAAGACGACGTATAGGGGCTGACGCCTGCCCGGTGCCGGAAGGTTACGTGGAGGTGTTAGGGCTTGACCCGAAGCACCGAAGCTAAGCCCCGGTAAACGGCGGCCGTAACTATAACGGTCCTAAGGTAGCGAAATTCCTTGTCGGGTAAGTTCCGACCTGCACGAATGGCGTAACGACTTCAGCGCTGTCTCGACGATGGGCTCGGTGAAATTGCAGTCTCGGTGAAGATGCCGAGTACCCGCGGCTAGACGGAAAGACCCCGTGAACCTTTACTACAACTTGGTATTGGGATTCGGTGCATCTCGCTCAGGATAGGTGGGAGGCTTTGAAGCGCCGGCTGCGGCTGGCGTGGAGCCACCCTTGAGATACCACCCTTGGTGTATTGGATTTCTAACACCGCGCCGTGAATCCGGGCGGTGAACAGTGCCAGGCGGGTAGTTTGACTGGGGCGGTCGCCTCCCAAAATGTAACGGAGGCGCACAAAGGTTCCCTCAGCACGGTTGGAAATCGTGCGTAGAGTGTAAAGGCAGTAAGGGAGCTTGACTGCGAGACCGACAGGTCGAGCAGGTGCGAAAGCAGGTCTTAGTGATCCGGCGGTAGCAAGTGGAAGTGCCGTCGCTCAACGGATAAAAGGTACTCCGGGGATAACAGGCTTATCGGGCCCAAGAGTTCACATCGACGGCCCGGTTTGGCACCTCGATGTCGGCTCGTCGCATCCTGGGGCTGGAGTAGGTCCCAAGGGTTGGGCTGTTCGCCCATTAAAGCGGCACGCGAGCTGGGTTCAGAACGTCGCGAGACAGTTCGGTCTCTATCCGTCACGGGCGCAAGAAGGTTGAGGGAAGTCACTTTCAGTACGAGAGGACCGAAGTGGCTGGACCGCTGGTGTGCCAGTCGATCTGCCAAGATCGCAGCTGGATAGCTATGTCCAGAAAGGATAAGCGCTGAAAGCATCTAAGCGCGAAGCCGATCCCAAGATGAGCCTTCTCTCTCTTTATGAGATAAGATCCCAGGCAGACTACCTGGTAATAGGCTGGAGGTGTAAGCACCGTAAGGTGTTGAGCTAACCAGTACTAATGATCGAACGGCTTAGCTACCCTTCTCTTCGTCAGGTCAGCAGAATTGAGTCAATTAACGGTTCTTAACCGTGTGTCACAGCGCTTATGCAGAAGTTCAGTTTTTCACACTGAAGCGCGGCCGCGCTCTCGGTTGCAGGCCCAGTTGAGTCCCCCTTATGGGGTGCTCCTGGGCCTGCTTTTTTATGCCAACTGTGCGCCGTCGCGCTGGCAAAAGCGCGCTCGCAGCGCGTTCTCAAAGCCACAGGCCGGGCAGATGCGCGCCAGCAGTGTCTGATCGTTCTGGCAGACGCTCGCCTGCCGAGGATTAACCGCGCCGCAGGTGGGGCAGATGCGCACGAGTTCGGTGCCATCGCTCTGGCAGAACTTGGCGTCGGAGCGATTTTCCGCGCCACAGCGGGGACAGATGATCGGCAGCCGCGTGCCATCGTTGCGGCAGAACCGGGCCTGCGGTTTGTTCAGGAAGCCGCAGGTGGGACAGATCAGGGGAACATCTGTCAGCGTGCCCTGCTCGCCTGGAACGGCGATGATGGTGCGGAACTCAGCCGCCAACGCTCCAGCGGTTTGCGGGCGATCATCAGGCTTCGCCGCGAGCGCCTGGCGCAGCAGCGCCTCAAGCGCCTGTGTCGCGTGTGAGGCCAGACCTGCTAGCGGTCTGGCTTCGCGGGCCGCGTTGCTGCCGGGGATGCTGCCCCAGAGGAGCCGATAGAAGGTAACGCCAAGAGCGTACATATCCGCAGGTGGCCCGATGGGCGCGCCATTGCGTTGTTCAGGCGCAGTATAGGCAGAAATACCGTTGGCGGCAGCCTGGCCGGTTTTTCTCGCACTCTGAACGTTCCCGAAATCTCCCAGCATCAGCCAGCGCTCGCGCAGCAGGAGGTTGGCGGGCTTGAGGTTGCCATGCACGATGCCTCTGGTGTGTGCGTAGTCCAGCGCTGCGGCGGTCTGATCGAGATAGAATGCAATCTCTTCCAGTGGCAGGGCGTTTTTGCCGTTGGCAGCGCGCAGCCGATCTTCCAGCGACCCGCCAGCGGCATAGTGCCTGACCAGATAGGTGATGTCCTCTTGTTCGCCAAAATCGTAGGCGGGCAGGATGTTCGGATGATCGAGCGAGCCAGTGAGGCGCGCCACGGCGCGAAAGCGCTCTGCCGCGCCCGGCAGCGCAGAGACCTTGACTGCTACAGGACGTTCCAGGCGTTCATCGCGCGCCTGATAGGTTGCGGTTCTGCTGCTGTTTGCTAGCAGGCGCTCCAGGCGATAGTGTCCCAGTGTTTTGCCAGCCAGGCTCTCCACGAATACTGCTCCGCGTCTTTGGATTGCAGAGCAGCGCTCTCAGCCGCTGCTCTGCTGCGATTATACCATGGGGCGAAAGGGCATCTGGCCCTGGACAGCGCTGTATCTGTGTTGTACGATGCTTGTTGATGAGCAATCAAGAAGATGTATCTGCTACCCCAACCGAACACCCCGCTCAGAAACGCAGTCGGGCCAGAGCCAGTAATGGAGCGAAAGAGAACGGCAAGGCGGGCGCGCGTGCCGAAGCGGCTGCCACGCTGCCGTTTTCGGAGGGCGTTACGGCGCTGCCCGATGAGCAGCCAGTGACGGTCATCCGCGACAGTCTCTATGATCGCATTCCCTTGGGTGCTGCGGAGCGCGCGCTGATTGGCTCAGCGCCGTTTCTGCGCCTTCAGGATGTGAAACAGCTAGGCTTTGTCTATCGCATCTGGCCTGGCGCGACCCATACCCGCTATGAGCACAGCCTGGGCGTCTATTATCTGGCGCTGCGGGCGCTGCGCTCGCTGCTGGCGCGTGGGCAAGATGGCGGTCTGGCGGGCGTGAACCTAACTGACTTGCGTGTCATTTTGGCCGCCGCGCTGCTGCACGACATCGGCCATTATCCGTTCTCGCACGCGATTGAAGAACTGGGCCACCCGATTGTTTCCCACGAGAAAGTAGGGCGCAGCATCATCGAGCGCAGCCCCATCGCTGACGCGCTGGAGCGCGACTGCGGTGTTTCGCCGGGCCGCGTGGCCGATCTGATCGACCCGCCGCGTGGGGCGACGCTTCCTGGCAGCGACGCATTGTTGGTGCGGCTGCTGAGCGGCGCGCTGGATGTGGACAAGCTGGATTATTTGCCGCGCGATGCGCGCGCTTGCAATGTGCCCTATGGCGGCGTGGATGTCAGCCGTTTGCTGGGGGCGTTGCGCGTGGCCGATGTCCACGGGCAGTCCCGGCTGGTGGTGACCTATAAGGGCATCAGCGCGCTCAATTCGCTGCTGCACGCGCGCCAGGAAATGTTTGATAACGTCTACTGGCATCACACTAACCGCGCGATGATGGCAATGCTGCTGCGCGCTGTGCAAGATGCGCTGGTGGAAGGGCAGCTTCAGCCCACCGACCTGCCCGGCCACGATGATCATTCGCTGCTGGCGAGGCTTTCGGGAAGCCAGATGCCTGCCAGCACGCGGGCGCTGGTGGAGGCGCTGCGGCTGCGTCGCCCCTATAAGAGCGTGCTGGAAGTGAGTATGCGCGCCGGAAGCCTCTTCAACCGGTTGGACGCGCTCTTCTGGGACCAGGGCAGACGCCGTCGGGTGGAGATGGCGCTGGCCGCCGGATTGGCCGAGAGCCTGGCGCGTCCGGTAGCGCCGCATGATGTGCTGGTCGATATTCCCAAGCCGGAAAAGTGGGAGATGGAGGTCTGGGTGAGCGCCGCCCAGCCGCCGCTGGGGATGCAGCCCCTGATGACCTGGGTTGAGGCCACCGGCCAGCTTCCTGCTGATCTCTCCAAATACGAGCAGCATCAGCGCCGCATTCGCATTGTGGCTGTCGAATCGATTGCGGCGGACATACGTGCCCGCCGCGACGACGTACTGGTCCCTCTGCTGGAGCGAGCGCTGGCGTGAGCTACACCAGGCTGTGCAGTAACTGGTTGATCTGGTCGAGCGCGATGCCGCCGATGATTGCTAGAACCAGCCAGAGCACGCGCCGCTGTATGGAAAAAGGCGCGGCAGAGGCATCCTTCACTTCGCCTTCCTGGGTGTAATAATACTGCCAGGTGATGTAGTCTTGAAAGGTGCGCAGATCGGTTTGATCGGTGGCCTGGGGCTGCGAGCGGCTGAGGCGTTGGGCAATCTCGCTGCGCCGCAGCGCCAGATCATGCAATCGCGCGCTGCGCCAGCGCGCCATGCCTTCGCGGAAGGGCAGGTCCACCAGCAGCACATAGGGCGCAATCAGCGCGGCCACATAAACGAGCAGCCGTTGACTGACCAGAGGCCACCCATCAGGCAAGAGCGAATCTGTGCCAAGGTTGGCGATGCTGTTTGCCAGAATGGCGATAAACAGCAGGATGATGCTGTGAAACGAGAGCAGTTCCAGCGCTGGTTGCAGGGCGTAGCGCCGCGCTTCTGGTGAGTGGGTGGGGTGGGCAATCAGCGCGCGTACCAGCCCGGCCTGAACGCTGAGGGTGAAGGGCAGGAAAAAGAGGATGACGAGCAGCAGGCCAATGACAGGAAAGAGCAGCGTGAAGATGACCGAGTCTGGCTGGAAGCTCTGGCCCAGGTTGGTGAGGATGAGGCTGTTCATATAGCCCGAAATGTCCTGAGTGCTGCCGGTGTGGGACGTTGAGAAAAAGTTCTGAGCCACGAACGCGGTCACCGCCAGCATCCCCAGCAGGGCGAGCAGGCACAGCGTGCCCAGCAGCGTCAGCAGGATGCGCAATGCGATGCGCAGCGGCCCAGGGCTGAGCCTGACACTGATGCTGGCGCGCAGCGTTTGGGCGAACAGGATGCTTCTCCGTCGTGTCACCGCGTAGCCGACGATGAGCGGGAGCGAGGAAGGTCCTGTCGTGCTGAACCACAGAATGAAAAGGGTGCTCAGCCCGGCGAGGATCGTCGGCGTCAGGGATTTGGGCAGGTTGGTGGGCAGCAGCACGTTCATGGTGCCCAGGAGCGCCGCCAGCAGCAAGCTCGTCAGAATGCCCAGCGTTGGCAGGCTGATAACCAGGAAATAATTGAAGCCATGCAGTCCTGCCAGGCCCACCCGGCCATGCGCCCGATAGAGCGCGCGCCCGCAGGCGGTTGGGTCGGGGAGCATGCTGCTGCCGGAATCCATGCAGCGTTTCCAGTCTAGCAGCGCGCGGCTATAGTGGCGCGCGCGTCGTCGCCAGAGCCAGCCTCCGCGCGCTTTGGGGTTGTGGTCGGCTTGCTGGCATTCTTCGTGAATCTGGATGAGTTTTTGCTCCAGCGCGTCTGCGGCAATGGCATAGGCGGCGTTGCTGGTGAGTTCGTGAAGCTGATCGGCGGCCAGCGCCTCCCAAACGCTGTCAGCGAGCCGGAAGTAGGTCTGGACATGCTGACCCATAGCGCGGCGCTGCTGGCGAATCAGCCCGGCGGTAGGAATCTCATCGAACAACACCAGCAGTTGGTCGGCCAGCGTGGTCATGGTTTCCTGGGCATCCACCTGTGCCTGCATGATCTGTGCGGCGCGCGCCGCGCCCGGCAAGGTGAGCGCAGTGCTGTGCTGGACCATTGGTTCGGTAGAGTCATCTCTCAACATGGCGACACTCCTGGTTGGCTCGTGGTGGCGCCCTCATTCTAAGGCAACCTGGCGGTTGCGTCAAGAGGCGTAGGAAGAAAAGCCATGAAAATCACCCCAGGCTCACAAAAGCCTGGGGTGATTTTGGATTGCTCGTCCTCAGTTAAGAACTACCAGCGCTCGCGGCGGCCACCGCGATCATTGCTGCGCCCACCGCTGCGGCTGCCGCTGCTGGCGCGTGGCTGATAGCAGTCGCTGCAATAGACAGGCCGGTCATCGCGGGGCTGGAACGGAACCTGGGCCTCGCGTCCGCAGCTTGCGCAGATGGCCGTGAACATCTCGCGTGGGGCGCGCTGGCCGCCATAGCTGCTGCCGCCGCGATCTTGCGCCTTGCGGGCGGCGCGGCAATCTGGGCAGCGAGTCGGAGGGTGTGTGAATCCCCGACTGGCATAAAAAGACTGCTCCCCGGCGGTGAAGACGAAATCCTGACCACAATCGCGGCATTGCAATGTCTGGTCACTGCCTGTGGTGTCCGAAGTGTACTCGGAAGACATGAAACTTGAACCTCTTTCTGGTCCCAGGCCAACCCGGAACCGCTGCGCAGCAAAGCGCAAAAAACGACAACTCTTGCAGGCGATCAACTCACACGGGGAGACGAAGGAGGAGAGCAATCAGGGGATCGACCTGTGACGGCCCTTGCCTACGTACCGTTACGCGGTTATCAGCCAGCGTAGAACAATACCAGCGCCAATTTGGAGAAGGTACTATGAGAACCGGCTTATCGGCGCTCTGGGACAACTATACCATGCCCGCAAGGGAATAGCAAGAGCCTGGGAACCTCTGGCCTGAAACGGTTGAGAGAGGGATCACTCGGCCAGAGGGTAGGGGTCGATGCGCGCTACTGCAATGGCGTGCGCGGGAAAAAAGCGCAAGGGATGTCCGGCATCGTCCACTTCGACGATGCAGCCCGGCGCTGGCTCATTGTGCTGGGTATTTCCCGAACTGAGCAGCCATTCTAGGGTGTCCATGCCGCCCTCTTCGGAAAGCCAGCGATTGCCAATGCGGGTGTGCGTGGTGTTCAACGTGATCATTTGCCCGGTAACGAGGGTCAATACCAGAGTCGAGCCATATGGCTCATTCGCGCTTTCTGCGGACATCTTCTATCCTTTCCTCAACCGCTTGCCAGCCAACAAGCCAGGATTCCCTGAAATGCGGGGTGTTCTCCTGGGGGATTATAGCATATCCATGAGCTTGCTGGCTGGAATGCTGGGATGGAATGACCTGAACTGGCGCGCTGGAGGGATTACACGAGCGGCGCAAGCGGTGGACACGCCTGGGAGCGATGCCGCTGTGGGCCAGCGCCGTTTAGCAGAGCCATTCAGGGGTGGTGTTTTCGGCAGGCTCCTGCGCTGGTGGCAAAGCATCCACTGGCGCTGGCTCGATATGCACGGCGGGCATGGAGGGTGAGGTAAGGACCAGTTGGCTGCGGGCGGGCACCAGCAGCACATCGCCCACGGCGCGCGCTCGCGCGCTGAGCATCTGGGTGTGGTCGCCTATGCCCAGCAGTTGCATCAAGCCGCCGTTCTTGGTGGAGATTTCAAAGCCGCGCATCAGGGGGGTATTGTCGCTGAGCAAGACATCGTTGAGCTTGCCCAGCAGTTCGCCATCGTCGCTGACGACTTTTCGGCCAACCAGCGCGTGCAGGTTGGCCGAAGCAGATGGCGGCTTTTGCTGGGAGCGCCATTTCTTTTCGGTTTCGGTGGGCCTGGCGGGGTCAATGGGAATGCCAGCCTGCTCGCGGTCAATGACCACGGCATACGCGCCAATCTTATGGACGATTTGCATGGGAACGACCCATTGGCTCTTGTGTCCCTTCAGCAGCGCCAGCAGCCGCGCCTTGAAATAGGCGCGGACCCGCAGCGCGACCATCTGGCGGGTCTCGAAACTGAAATAAATCTCATCCACATAGCCAAGAATCAGCGCGTTACTGCTGTCAATCACCTTACGGCCCAGCACCTGCGTGGCCCGCAAGGTGTCATCAGCGCTGGCGACCTGCATGGCCTTCTCTTTGCTGCGGGATTTCTGGCGGGCGTTTGCGCCTGCCTGCATACTATCAATCCTTTCCAGGCGTCGGGGTGCGCGCTCGCGCGAAGCTGCATGGGTCAGTACCCCGACATGGATCAGGTGCTCGCGCGCTATAGCTTACCTCGGATTGTAGTCGGGTGGCCTGTGCTTGTCAAGCCGCAGGAGGTTCTTAGGACATTTGTCTGCTTGTAAAAACAGGCAGCTTCGGCTATCTTGCAGTGATGGTTCGGCAGCTTGAAGCGTCATCAGGATATGAAAGATGATGACTGCTATGCTGTATTCCTTCGCATTTTGGGGAGAGAGCTTGTTATGAAACATATAGCTTTCGCGCTGGCGTTGTTGGTGCTGCTGCTGGCGGGGTGTTCTGGCAGCCCGGCGCCGACGACCCAGGCCAGCGCAACCGTGGCGATCACGCAGCCATCAACTCTGGCGACCACCCAGCCAACTCTTTCCACAACCCCTGGTTCGCTTGGTGCGCCAGGCTGTCATCCCCCTTCGTCTGAGCAGACTTCGGCAATCGGTGGGCCAGAGGTGCATGGCACATCGGCCAACGGTTCGCTCTGGCTGCTGCTCTTTGGCGACACAAAGGTGGGCGTGGACCTGAAGATTGTCTGGCGCATGACGGGCACAGGTGATCTGCATCTGATTGCCATTGGGCCGCAGGGCCAGCGCGTCGCGCCGGATTGGGGGCCGGAAGCGCATGGTGGCTCCAACTGGAACCGCCCCGGCGATGAATGGGGCGCGGGCTTCACGATGCCGGTTGTGGGCTGCTGGGACTTGCGCGCCACCCGCGACAACACGTCCGGCGATGCCTGGCTGGTCTTCACAAAGTGAGGGGCTGGCGTAACTGTTCTGTCAGCCCGCTCACACGCGCTGACAGAACAATTGCAGCCCGTCTTGTTGGGACAGCAGGACAAGCTGAGCGCCATTGTTTTGCTGAATCATGATGCGGTCAACGAATGGCATGGGCATGGTGGGCGCACCGAACTGCATCGGCATCGTCCAGCGCTGGCCCTGCACGACGATCATATTGCCCATCACCTGATAGCTGCCCAGGCAAATGACCCGCTGCGCGCCCATCATGCTCTGCGCGTTCGCCAACCAGTGGGTCACGCCTTCGGCATCGAAGACCAGCGTGCCGTTCGCTCTTGCAAGCATCGATTGC
Source organism: Ktedonobacterales bacterium (assembly GCA_035307385.1). Classification (GTDB taxonomy): domain Bacteria; phylum Chloroflexota; class Ktedonobacteria; order Ktedonobacterales; family DATBGS01; genus DATBHW01. Next base: position 8,920 of record DATGID010000068.1, read on the forward strand.
CCCTGATATTGCCAGGTGCCGACGATGGGCGCGGCGGCTTGCATCATCTGCATCTGCTGGGGCAGCATCGTTCTGGCCTGCTCGATACCTTGCAGCATGTGGACACACTCTTCAGCAAACGTGGTTTCTCCGGCATCTCTAAAGAGGTCGCGCGCCTGCTCGATGCGTTCGGTCTGGAAAAAGCCAGGGTCGCGGCGCGCAAAGTTGCGCTGCGCCACATCCCAGTTGATGGTGCGCTGGGCGTGCTGGGGCAAACTGGCCCGCAGCACGCGCGCTTGCAGCGCTGCCCACTGGACCGATTCCAGCCTTGCCGGAGGCGGCAGACTGGTTGCCTTGTAGAGCAGGCATTTGCCCAGCGCGACGCGGCTCGCCTGATCGCTGCGCTGTTGCAGCAGGCCGCGCGCCTGGCGGAAGAGATTTTGCGCCTGCTCTAAAGTGGCGCGGTCAGCCTGGCCGGTTTCGATGTAGAAAAAGAGCGCGCTTTCAGCCTTGATGATGCCCAGGTTGACCATTGCGGCGGTGTTGGTGGGGTCGCGCTTGAGCGCTTCGGAAAAGTTGGCATCGGCCTCGCGGGCGGTAGCGCGCACTTCTTCGGGCTGGTAAGGCTCGCCAAGCGACTCAAGCTGGATGCGCGTGCCATGCACCGTTTCGTCATCAAAGACCTTTCTGGTGGCCCAGTCATCCAGGACTTGACGCCAGCGGCCCTGTTCCAGTTGGTTCAGCACCGGCATGATGAGGTCGGGACGCTGCGGCGCGACGAACTGCACCAGCAGCAAGCCCCGCAGCAGGTCAAGGTTGGCGCGCGCCTGCTGGGTGAAGGCTTGCAGTTCCGGAGGCGCGGGCCATTCCGTCTGCGCCAGGAAGAGCGCGGTGGCTTGCTGCCCAAACAGGCGTGCGTTGGCGCGGCGAAAACGCCACAGCGCCAGATTCCCCCGCTGGAGCGCCAGATCGACGAGCTTGACGCGCTGGCCCTGCACCTCGATTTCCTGTACGGCCTGCGCGTCTGGCCCGGCCATCACGTCGATTTTGCGGAAGAGTTGGTCGAGTGCGGGCGCGTTTTTCGCCAACTGATCGACCTGTTCGGCCTGCACCGGCAAGTTCGCCAGCCGCACGCCATGCAGCGAGGCCGCTGGATCGGCGGGCTGGTGGGCCGGGCGCTCTTTGCCGTCGAGGCCGCGCACAACAGAAGTGACCTGCGCGGTGGGCAGCGCGGGCGCGGCAATCTCGGCTCTGAAGCCAGCCTGCTCGAACTGATGTTTAAAGGCCAGCAGTTCTTCCAAGAGGGGCAGCAGATCATTGCCATCAACTTTGACCTCGATCTTATCGACGTTGATGTTTTTATTGTGGCTCCCCTGCGCCACTATTTTGGCTTGAAGCTGCCCACCACTGACATTGATAGCATTTTGATTGTGAGGGGGAGGCGCTTGCTGATCGCTCATACGTGCCTTTCCCCGCTTAGAACAACGGCAACCCAAACCAGCTAGCGACAACCTTCGCGCCACCGGCTACCAGTGGCCCCACTATGCTGGCAATGCGCAGTACCGAAGCGGCGACTTGTGACCCGCGCTCGATGGTGGCTCCAGCGCTCTGAAGGGCATCGCCCGCTTCTTTGATGTGACCGACGAGGGCCTCGGTCTTCACATCCTGCTGATCCACGGCTTTGCGCGCCTGGCTGGCGGCAACCTGGGCATCAATTTTGGCGTCTTCGGGCAGCGCTGCCGCTTCCAGACTTTTGTGAAGCTCAAGCAAGGTTTTTTTCAGTTCATCAACATCAATCGTCGGCTTGCCGTTTTCATACACTGACTTATTGTTATACGTAATATTACCGGACCCCTGCACTACGTTATCCGCATTGAAGCTGCCGCCGCTCACGTTGATGGTGTTCTGGTTGCCGCCAGATGGTGGCTGTTGAGTGCTCATGCCCTGCTCCTCTCATCGCTTCCACAAACGCCTGGCAGGATGTTCCTGCCCCCTGATTCCTTATCATAAATCAGCGAATCCTTGATGTCAAGCAAGCGCTTTTTCTGGCCTGAACTGCCCGCAAGACCTGGAGGCAGCCTGCCGACTCCGGTCTCTTTGGAGCGTAGATGATACGTTAGCCCGCGAGCGTGCCCGTCCAGGTGCCGGTTGCTGGGTCAGCTTGCGTGGTTTGCCCATTGCTGCACGAGAAATTGACGGCATCAGCTTTGTAGCTGCCGCTGGCCGTATGGGCATCGGTGAAACTGCCCTCAAGCTGCTCGATGCTTACCGGTACATTGGTAGCCGTGCAGGTGACGTTATCACTGGTCAGAAGAAAACTCTCTCGAACGAGAGTTTCGGTATAGGTGATTGTGCCCCCTTTGTAGGTGCCGCTGCATGTCGTTACATAGGTGACCCGGATGCCTGAGCCAGTCTGCGTGATGGGCTGCCCAGTATCGTTCTTGGGGTCGCAGACCTTGCCGTCCGGGCCGGTGATTGCCAGGGTAGATTGCTGTGGGCTTTGCTGTGCGCCGGTTGTCGCGTCCCGGCTTTGGACGGTCACTTGAAGCTGGAAGGTGGCGCTGTTGGTTGGCGCGCCCTTGGGGCCAGGCGTGCCAGCTTCGCCCTGATTCACAATGATCACCAGCGCGCCGGTCCTGGTGGCGTAGTTGCTGGCATCGCGAGCCGTGATGGTATGGTTGCCAACCGACCATTTATCGGTGACGGGCAGGGTCGCCTTCAGGCCGCCGTGCGCGTCACTTTGCGTGGCCGGGGCATCTGCGAGCGGCTGTCCATCGAGCAAGAAGGTGATGGCCGAGTTCTGCGAAAACTGCGAGCCAGTCACCTGGAAGCTGGTGCCGATGGCTCCGGCTGGCGTGTTGGCAGCGTCAGCCGAATAGCTGCTGGTAACGGTAATCAGCGGGTTGGGGCGTGTGAGGAGATAGAAGGCTACGCCCCCGCCAACCAGACCCAGCACCAGGATGATGCCCAGCACGATCAAGAGAGCTTTGGCGCTGCTTTTCTGCCGGGGTGCTGGTGGTGCGGTCCAGCCCGCGTTAGGATAGGCTCCGCCGTAGCTGCTGCCTTCGTTGGTTGGGCCACCGGGATACTGATTCATGGGCTGATGCTCCTCCTGTGTTCATCGCCAGACGATGGAACTGAATCGGCAGGGACACCTTGGGTCTGGGCGATGAACAACCAGACCTCCAACAACATTCTACCTCTCTATTGTAACGGGCCAACCGTCACGTCATCGTTACCGAAACGTTACGGTTTTTGCGGTTGAAGGCTGAAAAAGAGCAGGAGCACAGCAAGCCTTCAGACAGTGTATCGTCTGAAGGCTTGCCATCCCGATATTATCTGTGTTCTGCTGAAGTTTTACGCGGTGAAGGTAAAGCTTTTTTCCATTGTGGTAAAGTATTGGGTCTTGTCGGCCTGAAAGTCCGCCAGAGGCGCACCATAGACGATGTAATAGAGATTTTTGTTGTGGACCGTCGAATCGACAACAGCGCTCTTGCCGCCTTTTTGATCGGTGCACTGCGTCTGCACCCAGGTGACCCCGCTGATCTTCACGTCCTTGGGCGCGCTGGCTGTCCCACCGAAGGCCGTCGGCCCGCAGAAGGTGGTGTTGAACGTTTGCGCGGTGTTCGCGGTTTTGCCCATGCTGGCCGCCGTGAACACCTGATTTTTGGGTCCGGTGTATTGGACACCAGTTCCCTCAGCAGCGTTCGCTTTGTTCCAGCCGGTGGGATACGTGAAGGTGAAAGTTGTCCCTTTGTAGATGTTGTATCCGGTAGGGACAGCAGCGGCAGTACGAGTGGTGGCTGTGGGTGTGGGCGTAGACGTTTTCTTGGCTGCGCTGTTGGAATTACACCCGGTCAGTATGACGACCGCCAGGCACAGCAGACTGAGCGCAAGCACGAGACGACGATCATTCCAGACAGTGAGTTTGGATAACATGAACTCCTCCTTGCTCTCTTTGCACATATATACAGGCGTTACGAGGGAGCCTGTTCGTGAGACAGGCCAAAATGTGCAAAATGTGGGCCACCAGCCCGGAACTCAAGCGCTCTGCTGATGGGTTTGCCAACATGGCGGTGAAACCTCTTGTAATTCAACAAAATATTTTGTATAATAAAATTAGTTTGTACAATGTGGGAGGGCGCAATGCAGGACATGTTGTATATCGAAGAGGTCGAGCAGGCGGCTGTCTTGCTCAAGCCGCGGCGGCTGGAAATTCTGAAGCGTCTGGCCGAGCCGCGCTCGTGCCTGGAACTGGCTGAAGCGCTGGAGGACACGCCGCAGAAAATCTATTACCACGTCAAGGCGCTGGAACAGGCGGGCCTGGTGGAAAAGGTGAGCGAGCGGCGGGTGCGTGGCATTCTGGAGGGATTCTATCAGGCCAGGGCGCGCTCGTATTGGCTCGCGCCGAGCCTGGTGGGGCAAATTGGCGCTCGGCGCAGCCAGGAGCAGGCCAGCCTGAGTTTTCTGCTGGGATTGGCCGAACAGCTTCAGACCGAGGTCGGACACCTGGCGCAGACCCCATCGGCGGAGGTTCCTTCGGTGGGGCTGACAGCCCAGATTGAACTGCGCGACCCCCAGCAGCGCAGCGCCTTTATGCGCGATCTTCAGCAGAACATCCAGGCGCTTGCCCGCAAGTATGGCCGCCAGGAGGGCGAACCGGAAGCAGGGCAGATATTCCGGCTGCTGCTGGCCTGCTATCCTGCGCCTGCTTCCCCCACCGAGGCATCCCCTGATCGTCGTGACCATTGATTGCCCACAAAGGAGAAGATCATGAGCGAAACGATTCACCTGGAACTGCCCATTGCCACCGCGCCGCCGCAGATATTTCAGGCGCTGACGCGCGCCGACGAACTGGCGCACTGGTTTGCCGAGCACGCCGACATCTCCCAGGCGGAGGGGCGTTATGATTTCTGGGGTGCTCTGACGCCGGAAGCGCCCGCCCGCGAGCAGGGCCGCCATCGTTTGCTTTCCTGGGAGGCTGATCGGACGCTGGCGTTTACCTGGCCGCTGCATGGCGCGGCAACGACGGCAACCATCACCCTTGAGCCGCTGGAGCAGGCGACACGGCTGCGCATTACCCACGAGGGCGTGCCTGCGCGCCAGCGTGGGCAGGCCAGCATGACCGATTTCTGGGAATTGTCGCTGGAGAACCTGCGCGGCTGGGTCGAGCGGCGCGTGGTGGGTGCGCGCTGCGACTTTTCCGGCAAGATGTATGGCGACGTGCAGCTAGCTGTGGAGATCAACGCGCCGCGCGCTGCTGTCTTCCACGCGCTGATGACACCAGAGGAGTTGGACCGTTTCTTTGCCACCAAAGCGCTCGTCGAGCCACATGTCGGCGGGCGCTACAGCTTTGGCTGGGAGGGCGGTGGACCGGTGAAGATTCTGGAGTTTGCCCCGGAGGCGAAGCTGGCCTATTCCTGGTTCTATGAAAACGAGCCGCCTACCGTCGTGACCTGGACGCTGGAAAACTCTGGAGGCGGCACAAAGCTGACGCTGGTGCATTCCGGCTTTGGCGAGGAGACCTGGACCGAGGAGTATGCCTGCGGCTGGCTGAACTGCATGAATCGGCTCAAGTTCCTGGTGGAAGTTGGTCCAGCCTGGCAGCCGCCCAGGCTCACTATGCACGATCGCTCAGCGGTCTAAGAAATTGTTTGGCGTGTTTTGCAGGGGAGATCAGGCCGCCGCGCCGCCCACCACCGCCGCGTCGGTGCTGATCTCCAGGTCACAGCTAATGATGGCCGCCGTGTGGGGCGGTGGCGGCGTCCCCGGTACCGAGGTCGTCGGAGCGTCCAGCCGCCAATCGGGACCATTGGGAGATAGGGCGTCCGTTCGTGGTGAACTGGCCGCCTTTGGAACCCCATCGCTGCGGCCAGCCCTCGGGCGAGTCTTCCCAGGTTTCCTGCCGACCGTAGACGGTCTGATCCAGGAGTCCGTACGACGGGGCCATCACTTCATTGCCGCGACCGGTGGTCCAGTAAGTCTCGAAGACCTGGTCACCGGCTCGCAGATAGCTGACCAGGATGCCGAAGTGCCGGTCTGCGATTAGTTGGTCCACAGAGTCCGGCGGCACCGCGTACCAGGGCATAGTCCAGCCCATGAAGTCGCGATAGCGCGCGCTCTCCTCGTACGGGCCTTCGCAGAACGTGGCGTAGGTCACGTCGCGAGAATGCAGGTAGGACAGCTCGGTGATGTGGGTGGTGGAGAAGGTGCAGCCCTCGCACTGGCCCGCGGCAGGTTGACCGTGGTGCCACATGTGAAAGTAGGCGACGAGCAGCCGTCGGCCCTCGAAGACCGAGAGCAGCGGAACCCGTCCGTTCGGGCCGACAAGCTGGACGGAGGAGTCTACCTTCACCATCGGCAGCCGTCGGCGCGCCGCCGCGATGGCATCGCCTTCGCGGGTGTGCGCCTTTTCACGCACCCGCAGGTGGTCCAGTTCCGCCTGCCAGGTGGCCCGGTCGACCACCGCAGGCAGTGCAGCCGTGGCGAGGTCGGTGGTGAACTGGTGCTGATCACGGGTGTTCATTGGTGTTTCCTTTCTTTGCTCTCCCGCTGGCATGCGGGATGACTGATGGAGAGCGAAGATGTGCTTGCCATGCGCACGTATCTCTATTCTACTAGGAGAGAAAGAGAAAGCTTCTCCTATCTTGCTCAAATCCTCAGCCTGCTGCCACCAGCCCACCAGGTGCGCGGCATACGTTAAGAAAGTGGTTGGCAAGCGAATGTACTAGAAGATGGAGGCGATTGCTTCTACGGATGACCTTGAACTCACTCAGGTGCCTTTTGCCAGGGCAGAAATGCTGATTCGCAGGCCGGTGGCCGAAGTCTTTGAGGCGTTTATCAATCCGGAGATAACCACCAAATCCTGGTTTACCCACAGCAGCGGGAAAAAGGAGCGCAGCAAAGGGCCTGGCTGTCTGACAGCCAGGCCCTTTGCTGCGCTCCTGCTATGGCCTGGGCAGCAGATCGGCCCATTTATCCGGCATGGCTGGCGGCGTGTAGGATTGGAGTCGATCAAGCATCGCGGTGGGCGTTTCCTCGCGCAGCAGCAGATTGCGGTGCTCGGTTGGCAGGAAGCCTTCTTCGGCGGCGTGGGCAACCATCGCCAGCAGCGGCGCGAAGAAGCCGCAGACATCCAGCAGGCCAATTGGCTTCTGATGCAGGCCAATCTGTGCCCAGGTCACCACCTCGAACAATTCATCGTAAGTGCCAAAACCACCAGGCAGCGCGATGAAGCCATCGGCCAGTTCGATCATCAGCAGCTTGCGTTCGTGCATGCTGCCCACTTCGCGCAGGCGTGTCAGCCCGGTGTGGGCCACCTCGCGCCGGAAGAGGCCGCGCGGCAAGACGCCCGTAACTTCGCCGCCAGCGGCCAGCACGGCATCGGCCAGCGTGCCCATCATCCCGATGCTGGAGCCGCCATAGACCAGTTCCAGCCCACGCGCCGCCATTTCGCGGCCCAGCGCCTGGGCCATTTCCGCGTACTCCGGGCGTGTGCCCCGGCTGGACCCGCAAAACACACAGAGCGTGTGCATCGATTCACCTGTGTTCGTTCTAGGGCCTCGCCGGGCTGGCTGCGGGGGCTTCGCTCCAAGTGCGCCCTGCATCCTTGAGCAACGTCATGACCAGATCATACGCGGCGACTTCGCCCGACAGGGCAGCCGCCAGGCGCGGGTCTTTGGTGGCTTCCCAGTCGCGGCGCACCGCTTCCCGGTCATCAATCAGCCGCTGGCGCAGTTGTGGCGGGGTATAGCGCGCGCCTTCGCCTTCCATGGACATGGCAACCGCGCCCAGGACGCGCTGCTGGCCGCGCCAGCTTTCGGCGGTTTCGCCATCTGAATTGACGACTTCATGCGCGGCGCGGGCGTTCCAGGCACGCAGCCGATCTTGAAATTGCTCAAGGCTCAGGGCCATCTCTTTACACTCCTCATATTCACGGAACAATCGACCAGCTTGGCGGAAGTTCGTACTCAAACTCCCGGCGGCTGAGGAAACGTCCATTGTGATAGTTCACGGTGCCCGCGCGCTCGATGGTATCGTACATATTTTGAATCAGCACAATGCGCTTGCGTGGCAAATTAAAGAGTACCACGCCAGCTTTCACACTTTCCAGGCTCAGGTCGCGGGTGCGTTCATCCACCACGCGAAAGACAGGAGTTTCCTGGGCCGGAAGCGTATCAAGCTGCTGATTGATTGCCTGGTGATCGTCTGGCAGGTTATGCTCATCAAACACTGCCAGACCGTTCAGGACGTAATCGCGCAGCGTTCGGTCATAGCGCCGGGTGGCGTCGAGCAGTTCGCGCAGCGAGACAGGGTCTTCGGCGCACGCTGCTACCAGAGCCGTCAGCGCAGAGCTATGTATGACGAAACTCACGGTGCCCTGTTGGTCAAGCACGGTAAAGCGCATAACATCAGCCACAGAGGGTTCCTTTCTGAAAAAGAGACACGGAGGCGCGACTGGGCCGCTCATTCTATTATACCAGATTCGCCAGGCGGCTCAGCCTGCGCGGCGCTACTGTAAGACGGCAGCGGCGGCGATCTTTTCGGTGATGGCATCGCCGTGCCGGTGGATGATCTTCCAGCCGTCCGCCTCGCGGCGATAAAGCTGGGTGACGCGCAGCCCCATTTGGCGCAGTTCGTCCACCCCCTCCACGCGCGCTTCGCCGCGCTCAATCCACATCGAAAGTGAAGCATTCAACGCTGCCTCCTGTCATTGTCCATGCCCATCTCATCCCTTCTGAGAGAGCAGTCCGTGTTCATGACCCCCCGGTTGCTATAAGCCCATGAATGAGCATACCACGTTTCCCTGATTTTGTGCTTGGACAAAAGAAGAGAGCATGCCCCAGATGGAACACGCCCTCAACAGAATACACGCAGCGAACAAGTTGGTGGAAGACCGATCCGGCCAAGGTTGCTCTTCCGCCACCCGACCGCTGCCGGGAGATTCACATGGAAAGTATAACACATGCCCCTGGTAGTAATGCAAGCACCAGGAAACCACGCAGGACAGCTCGCTCCTCCACCGAGCATGCCCCTGATCAGATTCGCGGTTTCTATTACGACGCGCGCCGTGCCGCGCTGGGCCACGACTATCTGCGCCGCAAATGGCTCCCCCGCGAAGGGCCGCTGTTTTATGCCTTCATCCAGGTCATGCGGAGTTTCTGCTACTTCAACTCCGAAACCGGGGAACTCCGCGAGGATTGCTGGCCCTCCGTGCCCACGATTGCTGCACGGCTTGGCGTTGATCCCGCCACCGTCCATCGCTTGATTCAGCGCGACAAAACGACGGGGGAATTCATCTCCACGCATGCCGAAGCGCTCAAACGCTTCATCAAGGTGCAACCACGTTGGCTCTACAATCCCCAGGTAGGACACAAGACGCAGCGCTCCAGTGTGTATCTGGTGGCGATGGATGACCCTCCGACCCCAGAAGATGACCACCTGGTGGAAGAAAAAGCGGGCGAACTGGCTGCCATTCTGACGATGGAAACGGTTCGCCAGCAGCACCAGGCCGAAATTGCTACTGATTCCGAAGCTGAAAATACAGACTTGCAAAATGCGAGTCAGTTACCTCTTGCAAAATGCGAGTCAGTCATGTCTCGCAAAATGCAAGACAAAACGTTACCTTTAACTCTTACTTTTAACAAGAACGAAGAACGTACGTTACGCGGACGTTGCTCGATTGATTGGTCTATAGGAAAGCAAAAAACCGAAGAGGGCGAAGAGAAGGCACTGATTGGGGGTGGGCCAGCAGCACCCACACGTGAAGAACCGGGCAATCTAGCGCAACGCAGCCCCCAGCCCCCTCGGACTCCGCACCCAAACAAGAGTGCAAAACACCAGCTCCAGGCCCAGGCGCTCGCGCGCGTTCATCCCCAGGTGGGAGCAACCATCCATCAGACGCTGGTAGAACTGGGTGGCTCCAATCCCGATGGGGGCGTGCAGACCATTCTGGAAGCGCTCGTGGAGGTGGCTGCTCCCCCAGAGCAGATGCCAGCATTATTTGCCCTCGGCCAGCAGCGATTGGGGCAGCAGCAGGACCTCCTGACGATCCCCAATCCCACCGGCTATTTGATCGGGATTATGCGCCGTGTGGCGGTGGAGGCGATGCTGAAGGGCTGGAAGGTAGACCAGATGCGCGCTGAGGATGAGGAGAAGCACGCACAAGCGCTCCGCAGTGCGGCACAAGCTGGAAGCCAAGTGCTGACCTACGATGGCTCGGCTTTGCCCCTGGAGGAAGCACTCACTTCAGAGGTGGTTGAGGGGGCAGACACAGCACCGACACCAGCCCCCGCCGTGTCTGAGGAGGTCGAGGTAGCTGACGCCGCCATTGTAGCGACCTGGCGGGACTCCCTGCCCGATCCACGGGACAGCCAACTCCGCTCTGTCTCGATGTTGTGGGGCTTCGTGCGCGAGGAGATCAGCGGGCATCTGAATGTCGCCCGGAGAAGCCAGCTTGAAGCGCTCACGCCCAAGTGGGATGCGACCCGTCCGAGAACCCTGCTCTTGCTCAGTAACACCACCTGGGGTGCCCAGGGAGCCTATCTGAACCTGCGCCGCGAGATCGATACGCAGATCGGCATATTGCTCTCTGACTTTTTTGACGAGATGCAGGTGGTCTACGCGCCGACGCGCGTGCAGGGGGAGGAAGCCGAGGGAGGAAAAGACCTGCACCCAGAGGAGGGGCGCTCATGAAGCCAGCCTCGTGTGTGGCTGGAGACAGCGATACAACGGTGAAAGAGCAGGGGTAGCCATGATCGAAACCACCAAAGGCACCGCAGTGAAATGGTTGAGAAAAGTTGAACCTCTCGCCAGGTTCGATGAAAAGGTTGTCAAGGAAGCGAGTGGTTGCTGGTTCTGGCAAGGGTGGTTGGATGTGAACGGCTATGCCAGGTTCAAAATCGGCAGCCAGTCGGTCTTGGTACATAGATGGGCTTATGAGTACTATCGGGGCGCCATTTCAAAAGGATTTGTCATCGACCATCTTTGTAAGAATCGAAGCTGTGTCAATCCAGATCATCTGGAAGCCATCACCATCAAAGAAAACAACATCCGTGCCAAAACACATTGCCGGGCAGGGCATCCCCTGACCCCAGAGAATGTTTATTTTACGAGGGATGGGACACGAATCTGCCGCCTGTGTCAGGAAGAACGAAGGGCCGGATACCGGCAGCACAGCCACCAACTGCGCCTGGGGGAAAAGTCCATTACACGGACCATTATTTTGACTGTACCTGTAAGCGCCGATGATGGTTCTTTGATGCAAGTCTTGGAGCAGTTGAAAGAGCAGGGGATTATCCTGGGTTACAGATGAGTTAAGGATCAGCTATCATAGCTACCCCTGGGGAAAGGAAAGAAGCCTTGAGCATGGAACAGGACGCGATCATCCCACTGGAGCAACAAACCATCCCCTTCTATGAGCAGCCACTGGTTGCCCTGCGACTCGCTGACGACCGGATCATCGTTGTGATTCGTTGGCTCTGCACCAACCTCAAGCTCGATCCACAAGCTCAGCTTCGCCGGATCAAGCGCACCAAGGCCATTGCTGATGAGGTCGTCTCTGCACACGTCGAGACCGAAGGCGGCGTACAGGTCATGCCCGCTCTCTCCCTGCGCGCGTTGCCCTTCTGGCTGGCGGGCATCGATACCCATCGGCTCGACCCGACTATCGAGCCAGTCATCCTGGCCTATCAGCGCGAGGTCGTCGATGTCCTCTACCGCCATTTTGCCCAGAAGCGGCAGCAGCATGCCGATCCACACCACCTCGTTCCAACCGAGCCGATCACTCAACCTGCCCTTCCAGGGCACGATGCGCCGCCTGACGTCTGGTTGGCGTATCACGAGCAGATGGTCGTCTGGCTGCGCTGGCAGCACGAGGTAGAGACCTGGCGTGGAAAAGTGGACACCTGGCACGGCAGCGTCGAACACCGGCTCGAACACGTCGAGGAATTGGCGGGGCTGGTCCCAGAGATTCTGGAGCGCCTGGGACCGCAGACGCTCTCGCCTGCGCATCTGCGCACCGTTCAGGCGAGTGTGAACCGCGTGCATGACGTGACCGGCCAATCCCACGCGAGTATCTATGAGGAGCTGCGCGACCACTTCCACGTCGGCACCTATAAGGAGATTCCAGAAGACCGCTGGGCAGATGTGATGGCCTGGTTTCAAGCCCGATTGCAATGGGCGCAGCGAACGCAAGACCAGCAGTCACCGTTGTTGTTCGATGACAACTAGACGGTCTTCTGGCAGCGCCAGAAAGTCAAGCGATGAAACAGCATGAGAGACGGACATGGCTGACGGTGCCCGACGAGTTGAAGGCCCTGCCACAGTGGGTCGTCTGGAAGTGCGAACCGACGCCGGGGAAAGACACGCTCAAGAAGCGCCCATATCATCCCGGCACGGGACGGCCAGCGCGCACCAACGCTGCGTCTTCGTGGGGAGCCTTTCCGCAGGCCCTCGCCCGCTATGAACATGGGGGCTGGAACGGTCTGGGCTTTGTCTTTTCGGCTTCTGACCCGTATTGCGGGATCGATCTGGACGACTGCCGCAACCCGGAGACGGAGGAGATCGCCCCCTGGGCCTGGCGGATCGTCGAACAGATGCACAGCTATACGGAGATCAGCCCGTCTGGCCGGGGCCTGCACATCCTGGTCAAAGCGGCGCTGCCCGATCACATCGGGCGCAAGCGCGGCGCGGTGGAAATCTACGATCACCAGCGCTACTTCGCCATGACCGGCGAGCGCCTGGCCGGGACTCCCCCGACCATCGAGGAGCGTCAGACCGAGGTGCTGGCCCTCTACGCGACCCTCGCGCCGGAGGAGGAGGCGGAAACCTTCCCACGCGCGGCGCGTCCCGTTGCGCTGCTGTCTTTGCCCGATGCCGAGGTGCTGCGGAGGGCGTTGGCTGCCCCGAATGGAGCCAAGTTTCGGGCTTTGTGGAATGGCGACCTCTCTGCTTACTCTGACTCAGAGACCCTCCAGCCCAATCCGAGCAGCGCCGACTTCGCGCTCTGCCGTTTACTGGCCTACTGGACCAATGGCGATGGCGACCAAATGGACCGGCTGTTTCGCCAATCGGCATTGTATCGCCCCAAGTGGGATGCGCAGCTCTCCGGAAGCGGGCACAGCTATGGGCAGGTGACGATCTGGAACGCGATCCGGCGGCACGACCAGTTGGGAGCCGCTCCCTCATCGATAAGGAGAAAGCGGTGATATTTCGGAGAGCAAGAGCCGCTCCAGCGCTCCCATCCAGCATCTCCCGCTCCCCCGAAGCCTCCCCCAAAGAGCTTCCCAGACGTGGGGGAGGCTTCGGGGGAGCGGTATGTAGGTTCCATGGCGGGATGAGCCACGAAGAGCAGCCACCTGTTCATCGGTGCTCGTTTTACCCACCAAGCGCCGCGACGTACCGTGTTTTTTTCAGTTGAGGGGGAAATGAGGGCAAGGGAAATGAAAGCAGAGCAGATGGACGCCATCTCAAGAGAGAGGGAGCGTATGCAGACACCGCAACAACAGAAGCTGGGAAAGGACCATGCACCTCGCAGTGACAAGGGGAGGATGCGCTGGACCGAACGGGATCTGGCCGCGCTCCGCTGGATCGGGGAGCAGTATGCCATCCATCTGGACCATCTTGCACACCTCTTGGGCAGGAGCCGAGCCGCCCCAACGAAGACCACAGGCCAGTTGGGGAGCGAGACCGTGCGCAAGCTGGTGCAGCGCTGGAAGCAGGCCGGGCTGGTGGAGCGTGCCTGGCTCGTGCCGACCGAGTCGAGTTGGGTGTGGCTGACGCGCAAGGGGCTGGAGCAACTGGAATTGGACTACCGGTTCTGGGAGCCGAAGGTGCAGGGCCTGCCGCATCTGGCTGCTGTCAATCAGGCCAGGCTCTGGGTGGAGCACCAGCAGCCAGACGCGATCTGGCACTCCGAGCGTCAGCTGAGCCTCGGACGGCCCTTTACCCGGAGCCGCACGCGGCTGGAACATCGGCCTGATGCGGAGATCGAGATGGGGTTGCACCGGGTGGCTATCGAGGTGGAGCGCTCAGCCAAGACACCGCAGCGGTTGCCCGCGATCCTGTACGGCCTGGCACGTCGCTACGATGGCGTCTGGTATTTCTGCTCCCCGACGACCCAGGGGCAGTTGCAACGGGCCATTGCAGAGTTGAATCCTCCCACCATCCGCCAGAAATTCTCCCTCGTCCCGCTATCCCTCCAGCCGCAGCGGGTGCGCCCGGCCAACCGTACCCCATTGCATGCCGAGCAGGCATAGTATAGCTGGCTGCTCCATCCCTGTCAAGCAGAGTAGGAAGGATGCGGCGAGCGACGTTAGTCGTGCAAGACTGCCGACGGGGATGTCTTGCTGATGATGGCATCCCCGTGCCGATGGAGAATCTTCCAGCCGTCCGCTTCCCGGCGATACATCTGCGTCACACGCAGGGCTGTCGGGCGTGCTTCGGTCTCACCCTCCACCAGCGTTTGACCTCGTTCAAGCCAGACGGAGTAGCCCAGGTTGCCGCTGACCGAAAGCGCCAGCAGTTCAAAGTCCGTGTGGCCGCCGCGATAGCGCCTCGCGCCCCATTCCAGGCGTGGGCCGACCTGCGCCCAGCCGCGCTCATACGCGCCCCACGCGCCGAAGATGGTCACATCCTCAGCATGCGACCAGCACGCCAGGAAAGGCGCGGCGTCGCCACTGATATAGCGCTGAGAGACAGCCTGAATATACGTGACCGTCTGGTGCAGTTCTTCTTCTGGAGACATGGGCTACCTCTTTCCTGGTGGAGCACTGTGTCAAGCAGCAGCAGAAAGCTCTGCTCCAGCAGCGTATTGCTGTTTGACGACGATTATTTTTGGCTGTGACGTCAATTACAAACCAGCAAAAACCATTTGTTTTTTGCCGAAGCGATGGCGCACCTTTCCCAAACCATGCAAGCGAAGCCGTGTCAAGGGACAAGCGCAGCGACCTTGACACAGGCGAGCGGCATGGTACACTTTGCGCCGCCAATGCGGTCTTGGAAAACGCCTTTTTGATAATTGTCATCAGTAGGTAAAAATAAATGTCGCTTAACAAGCGTATGCAATGCGGGCGCGCTTGTCAAGCGTCCCTGAGGCATCTGGTATTTCTGCCCCAGGGCCACGGGAGGGGCGATGCAGCGGGCGGTGGCGCAGCTCAACGAGCCGGTGCGGAAGAAATTCTCCCTGATCGATCTGCCAGAAGACGGGGAGCGGGACCGGCACGCGACCCAGAGGCCCCGCCCCACCCCACCCGCATGAGGCGGCGACGGATGCCTGAGCGCGCACAAACGACGCCCCCCGAAGTCGCGGCTGACCCCGATC
Source organism: Ktedonobacterales bacterium (assembly GCA_035307385.1). Lineage (GTDB taxonomy): Bacteria > Chloroflexota > Ktedonobacteria > Ktedonobacterales > DATBGS01 > DATBHW01. The sequence goes on from DATGID010000068.1 coordinate 24,221, forward strand.
CACCTACGGAGCCGCGGCTTCCCGCGCCCCACACCGTTGCCTGCGTTCTGTCTGGAGGCCGGGAGCCGACCAGCAGCCTAGCGCAACGGCCTGCCTGCGAGGAGTGCGCCAGGCCGGAGCCGAAAGGCGGACAGAGGGGCTGTGCCAAGCCGACCCAGCCCGCTTGCCACCTCACAAAGTCGCCTGCTCATCGCGCCAGGCAGGAGCAGGGTCACGGCTCGTGCGCCGGAGGGAGCCGCCAGTAGCGCCTACTCGCCAGGGCATCGCCATCCTGATAGGCGGTGCTGGTCACCCACCCGGCATAGTGGAGCTGGTTGAGCGCCTGCACCAGGAAGAGTGGGCGCGTGGCCTGCGGGCTGACCCCCTGCTGCTGCACGCGCTGGCGCACCTCGCCCAGCGTCAGCCCCTCCTCCTCGGGCAGCAGGCGATAGACCACGTCGGCCAGATCGCGCTGGCCCAGGCGGCGTCCTCGCTGTTCGTCGGTCTCCTCGCGCGGGGGATTCCCCGCCCTGGGGTGAAAATGGATGTCGAAGGTGCACACCACCGCGCCCCGTTTCATACAGGTGGGCTCCTCAATCCAGACCCGTTCCTGATACCGCTCTGCTGCGCCTTCAATGGCCCCCCACAGCACAGCACACAGCTGGCGCGGGCTGTCATAGAGCAGGCGGAGGCCGCGTGGATCGCCTCGGATCGCCTCATACCTAAACAAGGGAGGGGTCACCTGCGTGGCGGTGGTCCCAAGCTGGCGATGGGCCTGGCGCATCAGCAGCAACAAGTCCCGTGCCGTATCCACCTGGCGGAGCAAAGCGGCGCACAGGTGACTGGTCAAGCCATTGAGCAGGAAATGGTGTCCATACCCCCGCAGCAGGTCATCGGCGGTGCACCCGCTGAGCCGCCGGGTCGCTGAGAGACCGGCAAGCAGGGTGGCGTCGTCATAGAGGCGGGTCGTCAGGGGCGCGTTGGACGCGGTTTCGCCCAGTTCCTTGCGATAGCGCGCCAGAAACGCCTCGCCAAAGCGGTCGGCCAGATACTGCTCCCAGGTCACCAAGATCAGTCCGTGCATCGGATGGTCCGTCCTTTCTCTGCTCACCTTCAAGCGAGCAAAATGCTCCGATCAAAGGGGGTCCCCTGGGCGACCCGCCAGGGATCTGGTTGAGAGAAGAAGTTCGGCGTGCACCGCTGATCCTGCAAAGGGATATGGAAGACGGGGGTGGCCGAACCAGAGATCGGGGGGACAATCCACCCCCAATCAGCCGGCACACCACGCCCGGCGGTGCGTTCCCGTTCCTGGTGGCAGATAAACTGTCGGGAGGCCGTATGGTGATCGACCAGCGTCACGCCGTGGGTGGTGAAAGAATGTAAGACCGCCACATTCAGTTCGACCAGCGCGCGATCTCTCCAGAGCGTTCGATCATGGCGGGTATCCAGCCCCATCTTGTGCGCGATCACTGGAACGAGATTGTAGCGCGCCACATCTCCCAAATTCCGCGCGCCGATCTCCGTACTCAGATACCAGCCGTTGAACGGGGCGGCCGTGTAGCGAATCCCGCCGATTTCCAGACACATATTGGAAATGACCGGGAGCGCGTGCCATTTGAGTCCTAGCTCGGCAAACCAGGGATACTCAGGATGACTGAGTGGCACCTCCAGCATGAGGGAAGGGGGCACTTCAAACAGCCTGGGCGGCTCCCCTGGCATCTGAATCACCAGTGGCAAGATATCGAAAGCGCCAGGGCTTTCCTTCCTCCAGCCCAGATGGTGAAGCGCTTCGGTCAGGCTCACCTGTAAAGGATCGCCAAGGATGGAGCCATCCGGCATGCGGTAGCCGGCATAGCGAATCACCTGCGGGTTCCAGATGCGCATACCCGGCTGCCCAGGCGCGGGTGGGGCAAAGATGCTGATGGTCGAGCGGATTTTCCCGCCATTGGTCGCCACCTGGAGATGCTCGAGGAGCGCGGCAAACACCTCCTCAGCCGTGGTAAGATGGCGTTGATCACGTACCTCAAGCGCAGCCCACTGGAGCCGCCCAATACACCGGCTACTGTTCCGCCAGGCCACCTGCGCTCCGTATGCCAGTTCCTCAGGAGTCTGCCAGTAGGTGCCCGTGTGCTCGATTTCAGCGCGCATCTCGGCATAGCGCGCCGCCTCTCGCTCCAGACCCTGCTCTCGCTGAAAAAGAGCGAGAAAGGCTTCCGCCTCCCTCAAGAGCCGTTGACGCTCTGGCGAAAGGCGCAGGACTGGCGCTGCTCGTTCTGGTGCAGTATCCACTCGCACTGACGCTTGCGTGGCTGAGGCGTGCCGCTGAAAGAGGCGGCGAAACCGCGTCTCCCAGCGTTTGGTCTCCGGGCAGACCGGGGCATCTCTCAGTGGGGCTTTGGGAACCTGTGTCACCGTGTTGCTCCATTCTTTGCTTCAAGTGAACGACCCGCGATTTCCATCTGGGGGGAGGGCCAACCGTTTCGAGGGAGAGAATCAATCGACTGGTCAGCACAGCAGCAGCAAACCGGGAGGCAGCGCCATCCTACGCGCTGGACACCTGGGGAAACACGCGCGCTGGGCAGAGCCGTTCGAGGCAGCAGCGCGGGGAAAGCCCCATCGAAAGCGCTCTGCGCTCGCGTAGCTTCTCCATCACGACGACCGGTAGTTTCTCAGCACCTGGGTGGGGAAAGCGGCAGCACGGTGCCACTCATCTGGCGCACAGAGCGTGCTGCAGGGGAGCACGAGCACAGGGGGTCCCTGGCTTGCCGATGCAGAGGGCGGATTGACGAGGGCAGGATGCCACTGAGAGCAGGAGAGAACGGGGCTCTTCACGGTCACGAATCCATCCATCGGGCTAGTAGGCGACATGGATCACCTCCTGTAATCCGTTGAGGCAGCACACGCATCATCGCATGCAGGGATGCGCCCGCCGTGTTTGCTCGCACCCCGTGCAACCTCAGCATAAACCATGCCAAAAGCAGGGGATGGAACAACCACTTGGCAGAGCGGAATCTTGAGTGGAACCCCCACCGCACAAGACCACGGGCTGCTGAAGTGAAAGCGCGGGCGCGCTCCTCACAGTGCTGGTCGAACGAAGGCACCCAGGGGCTGCGACGAGTGCCCCTCAAACAGAGCATCGGTGTGCCTGACAGGAGGAGCCAGCGCTGGCGTCGTGAGAAACGAGCGCGCAGTCGAACAAGCACACCAGCGTGAGGGGAGGAGTGATGGAAGTCAACTAAAATGAGCGGATACGGCCATTATTCTTCAGGATGGGCTTCTGGCCTCCTTTCCTCCCGTGGCGGCAAGTGGTGCAGGGTCGCCTCTTTCGCTCGGTAGCTGTCCAGGTTCATCATATCCAGGATGACCGAGTGGTGGATCACCCGATCCAGGGCCGCCATCGTCGTCATCGGGTTTTTGAAGATCTGCTCCCATTCGCTAAAGACGAGGTTGGTGGTAATAACAACCGATCTGCGTTCGTACCGTTCAGCCAGAAAGGTAAACAAGACCTCCATTTCCTCGCGCTCCTGTTGCACGTAGCCGATGTCATCTAAGATCACACAGGCAAAGCGGTCGAGCTTCGTCAACTCCTGGGGCAAGCGCAAGTCCCGTTTGGCCGCCAGCAGACGCTGCATGAGGGTCGCCGTGCTGGTCCACAGGACCGCCTGGCCCTGTTGCACCAATTCATACCCCACCGCTGCTGCGACGTGACTTTTCCCCACGCCTGGTTTCCCCACCGCCACAACATTGATGGCTTGTTCTAAGAAGGCGCCGCTCTTCAAGCGCTCGATCTGGAGCCGCAAGGCTGCTGGGAAGCGGTCCAGATCCAGGGTGCGAAAGGTCTTCTCGCGTGGCAACCAGGATTGGCGCAGCAACCGCTCCACCCGTCGCTGGCGGCGCAAGGCCACTTCCTCTTTGACGAGCTCGTAGAGATAGGCTTCATGGGACAAGCCTTCTTTGGCGGCTTTGAGCGCCAGATCGGCGCAGGTGGCAGCCATGCCACCCAGGCTCAGTTGTTCCAGGAGGCTCCGCAAATCATCATGGCGATTAGTACCCCCGCTACGCATGGCTCCTCCTGGATGGCAGCAAGCTATCATAGGTCGTCAAATCCAGGCGCGGGGCGGCCAGAACAGGCGCCGCTTTGGGGGAAGCCAGCCCTAGCAGATCCCGCACGGTCTCCACGGTCGGGGGACTCTGCGCTTCCAGCAACAGCGAGAGCGCCGTGTCCACCTCGCTTTCGCAGGTGGTCGCCGCCAGGTGCAACAAGCGCACGTATTCCCGGTCGGCGCGCCGGGGCAGGACGGTCTGGAGCCGATCATAGGCGCGTCGGAAGGTGGTGGTCGGGAACAAGTCGTCGCGGTAACGATAGGCCGCAAACGCGCCTGGCTTGCGCACCAGCGACCAGATAATGTGCTGGTAGACAATGCGATGTTGTTTCTTGCCCTGCAACCGGGGGAGGGTGAAGGCGAGGGTTGAGCCGACATAGCCTTGCAGCGTTTCGGCCCGCACCCGGATCGTTACCGTCGTGCCAATCAGCCGCGAGGGCACCGAGTAGGTATTGCCCAGCACCGAGACCGTCGAAAACCGCGAGACGGGCACCCGCACTTCTTTACAGGGACCCAAGGGCGCGCTGGGCAGCGGGTGCAGGGCTTCCCGTTCCAGGACAAAGGAGGCCGCGCGGGTCTGGTTGCGCCGATGGACCAGCGTTTGGAGGAAGTGGTCGTAGGCTCCGCGACTGGCGAAGTCACGGCTGCCCCGCGCTCGCAGCGCCTGGTCCACCGCCTTTTTGAAGCGATAATGCGCTTGTTCCACATCCCCATTCTCGTGGGCCACCCCAGTGTTGTTCCAGGTCGGCTGCATCCCGTAGTGGCTCATGAGGGCCTGGTAGCGGGCCGTCCACTCTTCGCGCTCTTCCGTGCGGAGTTGGCGCACGGCGGCGCTCAGATGGTCCGTGCGGTGCTGCGCTGGCACGCCGCCGAACTGCCAGAGCGCGCGCTCCAGCCCTTCGGCCAGCGCTTCAAAACTCTCGCTGAAACAGACGGAGACGGCTTCGACATTGGAGTAGGTCAGCACACAGTGGAAGAGCCGATGCGGGAAGGGCGAGCCTGCAATGGTAATCGCCAGATCGCTCATGTGGGTGAAATCGGATTGGGCACGCTCTCCGGGCCGATGCTCTTGAATAAAGATCACCTCTTGCTCGTGTCCATGCAGGGCTTTCCACTGCGCAATATGGCGTTGCAAGGTGCGCACTTGGGTGGGACGGTAGCGGTCTGGATGCTGCTCACCGAGCAAGGCGAACAGCGTGGACGCTTGCAAGGCAGGATCACGGGCGAGTTGTTCGACGACCCAGGGCCAATCCTCCTCGACCGGATTGGCGCGGGTTCTCCAGGTATGCGGGCGTTTGAGCTGGCTGGGCAGTTTCCCGGCGCGTTCATACCGACGCCCAGTGCTCTCACTCATCCCAGCGCGAGCGGCAGCGACTCGCTGGGGGCTTCCTTTACGGCGCTCTTGCATAAACAGCTTGACCTCTGTATCCTTCTTCAATGACTCTCACCTCTTTGCATTGGGATGAGAGTTATGCTAGGCCATCGATCACGGCGTTGTCGAGATGGATGGCCTAGTTGTCCGGACTCCACTCGATAATGGTCGTGAGGACCTTTTGCTGATCGCTTGCCGCTCCGCTCAATCTAGTTGTCTGCACCCTGTGTTTTAATTATCTGCTATCAGAGGAGGAGCATGCGGCGGCTGAGCGGCAAACGGTGGCCTTTGAATCGGGCGACGAGACGGCGCGCGAGGTGGTCAGCTGCCAGAGAGCGATGTGAAGGTGCTCCGGTCCAGCACGCTCGCTGGTCTGCCTGGCCGCGCTCACGCGGCCAGGCAGGAGCTGAGGCAGCACTGACGATCAGCACTGGCTGGAGGCCCCAATCCGGCGGGTCGCCCTGCTGAGCACCCGCCAGAGCTGCTCCAGCCCAAAGGGCTTGGACAGGAGATCGACGGGAGCCGGAAAGGGGATCTGGTGCAGGCATACCGACCGCTCCTCGTAGGGGGTACTCATCAGGACATAGGCGTGGGTGGTCACCAGCCACGAATCAGCGCCGACCCGCGTGAGCAGGCTCAGTCCATCCATTTCTGGCAGGCGCGCATCCAGGAGGACTATCAGCGGAACGTCACTGGCGCGCAGGAAGTCCAGCGCCTGCTTCCCATCGCGGGCTTCCAGGACCTGATACCCATGCCGCTCCAAGGCCCAGGTGAGCAGTTCAGCCGTAGCGGGGTCATCCTCGACCAGCAAGACGGAGGTCATCATCGGTTCCTTCCTTTCTGGGAGGGGGGCGGCAGTGGCCTGGTCCCTCCGCTCAGCGTTTGTTTCGCTACGCCGCCAGCACGTTTCATGCCAAAGGCCAGGCGCTGCCTCCGGGGTGCGGACGAGGCGCGTCGGTACGCGCGCCGCCCTGGCGTGCCCAGCACGCCAAAACGAGACAGCGCTGGCGCGTCCCTGGCGCGCGGCTGATCGTTCCAGGGGGCTGCGTCAGCCCTCCTGGAACGGATGGGTGTCAGCCTCCCGAATGCGGTAGCACAGGAGAGACCCGCCACTGTGGATGGGCTCGCAGATCGCTCCATCTTGCTGCTCATCGGGCAGCCGCAGGTACATGAGGTGGTCCAGGCGATCGGGCTGAGCAGACGTGAGCGTGGCGAGCAACCCTGCTGCCGTCCAGGTGTGGCGGGAATCGGTCACCGTCCAGTCTGGCCCCAGTTCCATGACCTGCTCCAGACAGTGCCGCAGCGTACGCGTGGCAGACCGCATCCCCCTCCTTTCAGCGGACCAGCGCAGCGTGGCAGAGAACGCTGGCTCAGCCAGCGGAGCGTCTCCCTTGCCCCAGACCGTGTGCGCCTTCTGAGGGCAGGCAGCGCTCAGGAGGTACTCAGGTGGGGAGCGCTTCATCCACTCGGTCGCCGTGTCCAGAACCGTCCAGAGCTGCCGCAGATCAAAGGGCTTGGGCAGGAAGCCCACGGGGAGGGAAGTGGAGCCCGCTGGTGGGTCGGTCAACCGCCCAGCAGGCAGGGCACTCAGGAGGATACAGGCATGTGTGGCGGCCAGCCAGGGGGCAGCCTGGATGTGCCTGAGCAAGCTCAGGCCATCGAGATCGGGCAGCCTATCATCCAGCAGGACGATCAGCGGCCTGTCGCTCCCGTGCAGCACGTCGAGGGCTTGCCACCCGGTAGGGGTTTCCTGGACTGGATAGCCGCGCTCAACAAGGACCCAGGTGAGCAATTCAACGATCGCTGGGTCCGCTTCCACCAGCAAGACCGAGGGCAGCATCGATTCCATCCTTCCTGGGGGCATCGAGAGGCTGGGTCTGAGAGCGCATATCCGTCGGATGCGTGCCTGCGCCTCCCAGGCGGTCTCTCCCCTGCATCCCGACGTGTCTCCCCATCCATCGTGGACACATCCCGCCAGCAGCGAGTCGCCGCTGCGGGGTCGCTGTGCTAGCAAACCTGCCAGCGCGGCTGCGTGGCGTGCCGTTCGCGTTCTCGTCTAACAGGCTGCTTCGGGGAGCGGCCAGCAATTTTTGTGCCAAGAGCACCAGGTCCCCCCGACCGAGGACGAGCAGGTCCGCTGCTGGGGCTAGACGGGGAGGGGCTCGTACCCGGCGCGAGCAGGCATGCCCGGCGCGGAACGGCATCCCTTCTGCTGGGCGAGGAGGCGGGGCGCGAGACGACCCAGTCGTCCGTGCCCCATGAACGCGCCGAACGTGGGCAGCCGAGCGCGAACGACCTCGATGGGTCCTGCCCCTCAGCCCGCCTGCCACCCAACCCAGTGCCTTCTTTCCGATCAGGCAGGAGCAGGGGTGCATCACAAGGAGCCACACGGCGAATAGGACGACGAATGGGGCGAACGGACTTAGGGCAAGAGGATGCGAGGCGGTCTGGTGGGCTTCTCAGCGCGTTCCAGGGGCATTTTTAAAGTGGATGGTTGAACAGACGTTTCAGCAGGGCAAGACGCGGGAAAGAGGAGGTGCGGCGGTGGAAGAGGCCGCGAAAGCCGCTGATGTGAGGCGTCTAAACCGAGCAGAAGGCGAAAGCGGAGGCGCGTGCGGTGCAGTACGGGGCATCGAACAGGAGCGCCTGGCAGTTTGATGAGGCAGATCCGTCAGGGATGGACGAAGCAGGTGAGCAGAACGCCGAGTGGAAGTCGGCAGGCAGTGAAGAGGCAAGCGGTGATGAGGACGAAGCAGCAGAGGGCTACCAGCCGAGCGATGACGAGAGCCGCGAGGCGCGAGATCAGGTGACAGGAGAGGTGCAGGGGCCTTCGGACTCAGGCTTTGATGTTCACAAGTGGGTGCCGTTTTATGTGAAAAACGTTTGTCTCCATTCGCACCAGGTGCCAGCATTGTCAGTAGCGCAGTCGGCTGAAGACGACTAAGACGAAGACGATTTGGGACACGGCTGGCTCGGCGGGGCGCTGGGCCTCCTGCTCGCTTTTTGGCTCGCATTCGGCGACGCGCCCGAGCGCCGTCAGCCTGTGCAGGGATACTCCGTCCCTGCACCCAAGCCAAAGGGCGTTGCCCTCTGGACTCCCTCCAGGGGCTTGCAAGCCCCTGGACCCCTGACTTGGCTTTACAGGACGGGGCCACCGTCCTGCTCGCTGTGGCGGGCGCCAACCGTTCCAACCAGCCAACTGGTACGGCCCAGGCAACACGGTTGCGGCGTCTTTCGTCCCTGATTTTCTGGCGGCTCATGCTCTCTTGACTTCGGCTGGTTCGACAATGCTTGCCGAAGACGCCGACGGGTATACTGCGGAACGCCGCGATACCCGGCGTCTTCGTCTGCACATTGTACCAGGCCGTCAAGGTCGCCGTCGCTTCGCCGAAAACAGAGGTGGCGCAACCAACCCAACTGGCTACGTGCCTCAGAGCACCTCTGGGTGCCTGCGGTCCGCCCGCTTGCCTGGTGGATGGCGAACGCTGCAACGCTTGGCGGCGTCTTTTGCCTGCGACGGCTTCATTCCTGCGTTTCCGCTTTTGCTCCTGGCTGCTGTATAGAAGATATAGAACATCTGAACAAGCAGTAAAAGGAGACGAACGAATATGCACCCCGCTTCTTTGCTTCCTGCCGTGATCGATGGACTCCGCGACCTGGCGACAGCGCTGCATCTCGTCTTTGAGCAAGAATACGCCGAAGCTGACGCTCTGTATGCCCATGCAGATACCTGCTGGCACGACGGCGACCACGCTGGATACGCCCGCTTGATGCAGGAACACGCCCGCCTGCTTTCATGTCTGGACGACCTGGACGCGCTGTATTGGGCAGCCAACCGTACCGCCTGTGACCTGGCCGCCCGCCTGGGGGAGCGGACCCCCTAAGTGGTATTTATATTGGTAAATTGCTAAAATAATCATATGGGAAGATAGTACTACACCATTGACAGAGCAACCGATCTATGTTACAATTATTATGTACCCAAGAGGTACACCCCGCGCAAGCGGGCAGCACATGAAAAACGCGGCCCCGACTGCTAGGAACAGTCAAAGCCGCGCAGACGGGGAAGCCCCGCCAGAGATAAGTAACCTCCATTACTTATTCTATCACGGCGGAGCGGAACCGGAAAGGGGAGTTACCGCCAATGGGTTACAAACCCGGCCCTGAGTACCCCGACGACTGGGAGCGCACGTATGCGACCCCCTGCAAGGAAGCGGCAGGCTGGAAATGTGAGTGTTGCGGAGTCGTCGATGGCAGCATCGGCACCACCAAAAACGGGCGGCGCAAAGGCAAACCGCACATTATTTACCTGAACGCCGCCCACCGGGACCGCGACAAGAGCAACCCGACCCCCCATCTGGCGGCCTTATGCCCAACCTGTCACGGACTGTACGACGACGGCAGCCCGGAAGATCGAGCAAAGGTATTTCAGATGGTACAGGAAACGCGCCGCCAAAGCGGACGCGCCCCCTGGTAAGCACACAGGGCGCACGGAAGCGCCCCACCCCTGGAAAGCGCCTGGAGCGGGTCGGCTCCAGGCTTTTTTCTGCCTGCTCACCATTGCCGAATCCCGCCAGACGTGACAGAATATTCTTCTAGTGATCTTGCATCACCCTACCAAGGAGGCGCTATGTTGCTCACACAGGCAGAGTTGCGCGACCTGCGGCAATCTCTGCACGAACAAATGCACCCGCGCACGGACGACAACGGCGACCCCATCTGGGATTGTGACCATACGCTGCGGTGTACCCGCGCCTGGCTGAAGGCGCATAACAAGACCCTGCGCGATAATGTGCGCGCTCTCAAGGAGCGCGGCGGGTACTGCGATTGTGAGGTACTGTTGAATGTCTCGTTGTCTCGCTGGCCCGCGCAGGAAGACCACCAGCGGCGAGCAGCCTGACACTCTTACGCGGGAGGAGCTACCCGGCTGCTCCCGCGTTTTCTTTTGGGGATGCCTGCCCACGATCCACCAAGGCTTCGGCACGCCGGAAGCGCGCCCCTACCCCCCTACACAAGCGCGGCCCTGGTGGCAGGAGGCATGCGCCTTTATACCGTTTGCTTCTTGCAGCCATGTGGCATGATACTATTACTGAGGGTTTGTAACTCCCCTCACAAAAAGCGGCGGAGCTATCTTGCGGAGGCTCCGCCGCGCTTTTTTGCTTCCTCTGCATACGGGTCCACCTCGACTAATTCCTCTGGGCGGATGCGGAGCGCCCTGGCAAGATTCCCTATGGTGGCAGGGTTGGCTTTCCGCACCCCGCGCTCTAGCAGGCTGATGGAATTGACACTGACCCCTGATTGCTGATGCAACATCTCTTGCGACATGCGGCGTTTACGCCGCCACCGCTTGAGATACTGCAAGATGACTCGCACGCTGCCCTCTTCCTCTTCCATTGCTCCGTTCCTTTCATCGCTGGAAATAGCTGGTCGCAGCATATCACCTTCCCCCTCATTTTGTCCAAATTGTGACACCAGAATACTTGACATTTATCCCAACTTATGCTATTATTTTCTTATCGGAAAATGTTTTCCGGCCCGTCCGCAAGCGGGATTATAAGAACCAAGGGGAGTTACAACAATGACGACTCGTGCCCTTCCTCTGCCGTCTGCTTCGACTCCGGCCCTGACTGGCCCCCGCGCTTTTGTTCCCTCGCTTGGCACCTATGAGGCGGTTTGTGCCGCTGCAAGCGCGAAATACGCGCTGCAAGACCTGGCCGACGCTCTGCGCGCCGCTGGTGTGCCGCTGCATCCCCTCGTTGAGCAGCATCTTGACGCCGCCTGCGCCGCCGAAGAGGAAGCGAGCGATGCCTACATGGCGGGCTTTCCCTGCTAGCGTGTTATTTCGGGCCGGGCAGCCCCCGGCCCTCTTGCACCAGGGAGGAGAGCCGTACCAATGGCAGCAACGACCCCGCGAGAGATTGGAGCCAAGCCCGGCCCGATCAACTTTGAGCTTTTGTCTCAGCGCTTTGGCATGACGCGCCAGGATGTGTACGCCCTGGCGCTGATGGAGGCTATCGCGCAGCGCCACCAGCACCGGCCCCGGCAGGTTGCGCCGGGGAAATGGGAAACCGACTCCTTTAGTGAGCCAGGCGAGATACGCCACCAATGGCAAGAGGGCCAGCGCCTCTTTTGCGATTGTCGGGCCGCCACAGGCGACCCGGCGACAGGCAGCACGCCGCGTGTTTGCTCGCATACAGCCGCCGTGCATATGGCGCTGTGTGACCAGTTGGGGATTCCGTACCCCGTCCGGCCTATGTCGCCAGACGCGCTGAGGTATGACCCCTCGCTGGAGGCGAAAGCGGCGCTCAAGCTGATTGAGTACCCGCGCAAACCCAAGGCGCAACCGGCAGAACCCGCGCCCGCATTGGTGGAGGCGCAGCCATGAAACAGCCACCCGCGCCGCTCACCTGGCAACCGCTCGTCACGTTAGAGGAGGTGCGCCGCCAGCGCGCCGAGCGGCACCGGCAGCTTGACCGAGCCTTTCAAGCTGGGGCCAGCCCCGAAGCGGTGACGGCGGCGTTTCATGCTGCCGCCCGCGCCGACGAATACGAAGCCGCTATTATGGCCGATTGTCCCTCATGGGACACGGTGTACCCAGGCACAAGGAGGAATGCCCGATGAGTCAGCCCCGCTTTTCCGAGCAGGAGGTACGCCTGGCAGAGAAAGCCGCCCGCACGCAACAGGAAGCGTACCTCTGTAGTCACCCTGACCCCGCGCAGTATGCCCGCGCCCTGGGGGTGGCCGATCAGCGGCAAACGGTGATGGTCCGCGATGCCAGCGTGCGCAGCTTGACGCTGCTCGCCATCGCACAAGATAGCCTGTTTGCTGAAGACATCGCGGAGACGGATTACCACGCGGGCATCGCGCTTTTGGAGCAAGCGGAGTTAGTGACCTCACGGCTGCGCCGCGAGCTACGCGGCCTGGAGAGTCCAGCGGTCAAGATCGGCAGCGACTGGTACGGCCTGCGCCCGCGAGCGCGTGAAGTCGCGCCGCGCAAACGACGCGCCCGCTAGCAAAGGTGAGCGCGGGTAGGAGTCTGCTACCCGCGCTCGTTGGAACCTGGCGCATCTGCGCCGAAAGCCACCAAGGGAAAGGATACCACAGATGATTGACGCGACGACGCTCAAAGCCTGTCTGCACCAGGCCAAAACGGCGGCAACCAACGCGGCGGCCTGGGCCGAGGCTGCCGACCTCTTTCCGCACAATGCCCCCGTTGCGGCGCGGTTTGCGGCGCTCGCGGAGCGGGCGGCCCGCCCGGCGCGGGAGGCGGCCACGCTGGCCGTGCAGGTGGCCGGACAGGCCAAGGGGCACAAAAGCGCCGAGACGGTGAACGCCGAGGCCATGGCAGCGCGCACCCAGACCTATGCGGACACCGCCGCGCTGACGGCAGCCTATGCCGCCGAGCGTGCCAAAGCGGCCCGGCCCTTTGTGCCTGCGTCTGGCCCACGCTCCGACCTGGAGCGTGCCCGACAGGCGGCGTACTACGCCTGGGTGACGTGTCCCGACCCGGACGGCTCAGCGTACCTGGAGGTGTTACGTGCCTACGTGGAGGAGGCGGAGGCGGCTGTACAAGCGGCCCTGCTGGTCCCGGCGCTGGCATAGTTGTCTGGCGCGTCCGTGTACCCATCAGGCGCACGGACGCGCACCACAGCGAGAGGAAGCAGAACCTATGCAGATTCTTCCCACGACCTACCGCGCCGACCCCGTTCCCGCCGAGCATGCCGCCTGGCTGGAGGAGGTATCCCGGCTCCAGCTTGCGGCTTTTCTCGGCAGCCCGTTTGATTGCTGGCACACCGACGAGTACCTAGTGATGCAGAGCCAGGCAACGGCCTTTCCAGACGCCGACCTGCCCGCCTGGACGATCAGCCAGGGCAGCGCGGTCTGTGTGCGCGTCACCGACCCCGTCGACGTATTGGCCCGCATCGGAGCCACTGCCGTAGGCCAGGTGTCGTTTTACCAGCCCGAACACCAGGAACTCTATCGACAGCTTGCCTACTATCGCGGCGGCCCCTGGTTTCTGGCGCATGCCCGTAGCGTGCAAGCCTGGCTGGCGGTGAAGCCGGGCGACACCATCAGCGCGTTTGGCTGGACCTATCAGGTGGTTGGCGTGGAAGACACCGAGCTAGAGGTGTGCCATATCGGAAGCGAGCGCCGCCTACATATCGCCCGCTATGGCATTGACACGATCTATCACCCTGGCGAACCACTGCCCATTGAGTAAAGCGCCTGGAGCGCAGGGACGCGCCCCAGCCCGAAGGAGGCACCCCACGATGAACGCCACGCTGTACCATGACCCGAATAGCTGCATAAGCTGGCTGGAGTTTCTGCGCCAGCCCGACGACGCGACCCGCACTGCTCTGCACAGCGCTGGCTGGCGCTGGCGTCCCTATCGGGAAGCCTGGAGTACCAACGAGCGCTGGCCGCGCTTCCCTGACGGCATCGAGATCAGCCTGGGGGGAGCCGTGGACTATAGCGCCGAACGTGCCGAGCGCCTGGAGGAGCGTGCCGAGCGCCACAGCGCCGAGGCCACGCGCCGCTATGAGGCCAGCAACCATATTGCAGAAGGGATACCCCTCGGCCAGCCCATCCTGGTTGGGCACCACTCCGAGCGGAGGCACCGCCGCGATCTGGCGCGCATCGACAGCCATATGCGCGCCAGCACTGCGGAGCGAGCGCAGGCGGCACACCTGGAGGAGCGCGCCGAGGGCAGTGCCCGCCATCAGCAAACAATGGCCGCCCCGCGCCTGATCTATCAACGGCTGGAGGCGTTCAAGGCTGACCTTGCCCACTTGCGGGAGCATGCCGCCCGCTACGAGCCAGCACAACACACGCTGCTGCTCGCCTGTGTGCAGCAGCGCATTGACATTGAGACGCGCCGCCTGGCCGACGCCGGAGGCTATACCCCGCCCACGGCGGAGAGTACCGGCGTACAACCGGGCGATATAGTGCAAATCCGTACCTACCCCTGGCCGCAGCTCGTCAAGCGCGTGAATCGAAAGACGCTGAGTGTTGTCTACCAGGACGGACCAGACCGCAGGCACGAAGGCACCGCCGAGTATCGAGACGTGCGCCGCATCATCAGCCGCTGCCCCGCTGGGCTTTTGCCCTGCCTGGCCTGTGCGTGGGGGCTGACCTGGGTAAACGACCTCAGCGAGCGCGGCTATCGCATCGGCGGCCACCGGGAACCCTGCCAGAAGTGCAACGGCACCGGCTATATCAGCCGCAAGAAATGAGCAGACGGCGCACGGACGCGCCACCAGAAGGAGACACCAACCCATGAGCCAAGGGTATGACCCGCTGATTCAACCGCCGACCGCGGAGAGCGCGCAGCATCAAGACGCCTGCGGCATCCGCAACAACCCGCTCTATAGCGCCTGGGCCATCCAGGCGCAGATATACACCGCCCTGGCCGCCACTCGCGCCGATCTGGAGGCCCTGCCGCTCAGCTTGCAGGTCCGTATCGACCTGGGAACCATCCACCGCGTCATGGTGGCCGTCGCTGATCGCCGCGATATGACCTGGGCGTTCTACGCGCAGGACCGCTGCCGCGCCGGAGCGGGTGAGCCGTCGGTGAGCGGTGAGCGCGGGCAAGCGTGACCCCGGAGGCGGGCACCGCGCCCGCGCTCACCTGGGCGCATCGTGCGCCCCTGTTGGAGTTGTTGACCTGACCCGTTCTGCGCTGGAGGAGGCGCACACCGATGTATCACTGGAATAGACCCCGCCGTCGTTGGGGCACCTGGCAGCAGCAGGCGTGGGGCGGGCAGCCCCGCTGCTATTCCACGCCGGAGCCGCTGGGCCGTGAAATGGTCCGATTGGCCGGTATCCAGCCAGGGATGCGCGTGTTGGAGCCGGAGGCAGGCGACGGAGCCTTGGCGCGTATCGTTCGCGCCACCTGCCCCGAAGCCTGGCTAGACGTGATCGAGATTGACCCCGCCCTGCAAGCGCTGCTGCACCAGCAGGGCTACCACGTGGCCGGACAGGACGCGCTGGACTATCAGGCAGGCCCCGTATATGGGGCAGTCGTGATGAATCCCCCCTTTCGGGGCCGTCAGGACATCTGGCATATCCTGACCTGCTTTGATTTCGTCGCGCCGGGCGGGCGGCTCGTGACCATTGCCAGCGCGGAGAGCGTGACCGGCACCAGTACCCGCGCCGAGGCATTCAGAGCATGGTTGCGCGAGCGGCAGGCGTGGGTGCAGCGGCTTCCGGGCGGGCCGAACGGCATCTTTATGCAAAGTGCCCGGCCCACGCAGGTAGAAACCTATCTCATCGTGCTTCAAAAGCCTGCTGCGGCGAGCGCTGCGGCAGCCTGAGACGAGGAGCGGCGCGTGCCAGCCGCGCAGCGGTGTTCCCGCACGCGCCGCCGATCTCCCACCAGGGGACCAACGCGCCCGCGCGGCGGTGTGCCCCCCGGCGCATCCTGCGCCCCCGCCAGGCGGCATCGTGCCGCCCCCCTGGCCCTGCTGCCACCGTGCAGCCAGGCGCGTCGTGGCCGCGTGCTGTTCCCCGCCCGGTCGAGCCGACCCGCGCACCACCGCCGCAGCGCTGGCCCACCCCCCCACCAGTGCCCTCTTCCAACGTCCCGCGTGCCTCTGCCTTGCGGGAGCAGTGGTCAGCTCGCTTGTTGGCCGGTGGCGAACACTGGCATGACTTTCAGACTGGTATGCTGGTATGCTGGCACACTCTGGGGAGACGTTGGCACACTCTGGACAGCGCGCGTGTCACACGTTCCCCACTGGGTGAGCGAGGCCAACGAGAGCAGGCGCACGGTTCGTCTGAGGCTCTCTCCCTGCCGGTACCTGGCTTCCAGCGCGGCCAACTGCTTCCGCGCTTCCTGCTCGTCAGAGCGCCAATCGGCTTCGGTCCACCCCGCGTACGTGCCAATTCGCCGGGCGGTTCGGGCGTGGTCCAGCGCGTCGAGGATGCGCTTGTTCAAAATGGTCTTCTGTTGGTGATAGCGTCGCTCTGTTTCTTGGGATGGCTGACGCTGCCCAGCGTCAGATACCTCACTGCTTGCTGCCCTTGCTTTCTTGAACGTATCTTGAAATGTATGCGGCAGGTGGAGTGGACACCAGTCCCTGCTACCCTCTCAGTTGGGTCGGCTCTCACCCCAGGCGGGGTCTCATTGGGGCCTGCTCGCGCAGCGAGTCGTCCCTGCTGTCGTCAGCGCCCTGCTCCAGCGCTTAGAGCCTCCTCTGGCAAGACAGAGTGAACAGCGGGACGATTTCTTCTTGTGTAACGAATAACCAGGGGTTTTTCCTCTCTTTTGCTCATCTTCTGCAAAATGGCTCCAGAATCTCTTGACATCTTGCCTGGTTCCATGCTATGCTTGCTAGCGACAAGGAGGAGAAGCGCTTGCTCTCCTGTTTGTCAGATTTCCCCATCCTTGGTTGCTCCGCCGCAGGGACGCAGTGGTGACCCCTCCTGGACCTGCTTCCCCCTCTCCACCACGCTCTGCGGCCTCGCCACACGCGAAAAACACGCGGCGACTCGTGGCCGCCTCGCCGGCACACGAGGTTCCGACCGCAGCAGAGGTGTACGATGACTGGTCGTTCGACTCGTGGACAGGCTCCCCTTCGCTCGTTGCTGCGTTCCCGTCAGGCCATGCTCGGCGCGGCCCTGGCGCGGTTTGGGGTGCGGCGCGGCATCGTCATGCTGCTGATGCTCGTCACGATCCTGTTGGGGCCGAACGGCTTCCTGACGAACCTGCCCGTTGTGCACGCGCAGGTCGCCCCCCACGCGACGAGCCAGGGAAAGCCCAACCGCTTCAACCCCAGTCAGGACAGCCAGTCCACCCTTCACCTGCCGCCCAGTGGCACCTCTGACCCGCACTGGAAGCCCAGTGCGCCGCAGTCGCTCGCGCGGTCGGTCCCACCGCCGATGCACCCGGGCTTCCTGGTGCTCACCCCAGGCAAGGCGGCGCAGTTTCTGGGCAGCGATGGCCGCCTGGAAGTTGATGTCCCGGCCACGGCCATCACTCAGAGCGACCGCACCCAAGCGGGCGGGACACTCACGCTGCGCATCACGCAGATTGCCCCCGCCTCCGGCGCGACCTCCGGTGGGAGCGGGCTGATCTCCTTTGGCACCTACCTGCTGCAACTGGTCGACGTGCATGGGCAGCGCGTCCCTCACGGCCTGCGGGCTGCCCTCACGGTGAAGTACCACTACGCGCCCACGGAGGCAGCGCTCAATCTGGGCCACGCCTTTGTGGTCTTCAATGGCACCTTGCCCAGAGGCGTCCAGCTCGCCCCGGCGGCAGCGGCGACCACGCCCGCTCTGGGCGCGTGGGGCAGCCACGCCACCACGCTCTCAACGAGCGTACGCACCCTGTCGGTCTCGATGCCCCTGCTCACCCCCAGCGGCTCGATGAGTTGGGATACGGATGCCCCGGTGGCCACCTTCGGCAAACCCGATATTTTCAACGCGAACCTGAACGCGGGCGCGCTCTCAGCGTCTTACCCCCTCAATCTCCCTGCCGGGCCGGGCGGGCTGACGCCGCCGCTGAGCCTGGCCTACACCAGCGCGGGCGTGAGCGAGAGCCACGGCGTCCAATCCGCCGCCGGGTGGGTGGGCGAGGGCTGGAACCTGGCGCCCGGCTCGATCAGTTGGGCCGAACACAATGCGCAGGCCGGCATCGGCGGCGCGCTCTGGGAGAGCAGCTGGCAGCTCTCCGATCCCTATGGCACCAGCGCCCAGCTCATTCCACCCAACCTGAACATCAGCACCTACTACGATGACGTGGGCAACCCCACCGCCAGCCTCTATGAGAGCTACCAATCCTCCATCTGGTCGGCCAGTGGCTTTACCTGGTCCAATGCCGTGTACCTCTCGGGCGACTTCAATGGCGATGGCTATGGGGATGTGCTGGCGATGTACAACCTGGGGGGCAGTTCCACGGGCATCTACGAGTGGCTGGGCACCGGCAGCGGCCTCTCCTACAAGGGCCAAATCTGGTCGTCCACCGGCTTCACCTGGTCCAACGCCAAGTGGGTTGCCGGCGACTTCAACGGCGATGGCAAGACCGACCTCATGGCGATGTACAACCTGGGGGGCAGCTCCATCGGGGCGTATGAGTGGTTGGGTACCAGCACGGGGAGTCTCTCCTACAAAGGCCAAATCTGGTCGGTCGCCAGTGGCTTTACCTGGGCCAATGCCGCCTTCGTGGCCGGCGACTTCAACGACGACAGCTATGCCGATGTCATGGCGATGTACAACCTGGGCGGCAGCTCCACCGGCGCCTATGAGTGGCTGGGCAGCAGCACGGGCGCCCTCTCCTACAAGGGATCGATCTGGTCGGTGGCCAGCGGCTTCACCTGGTCCAATGCCAAATGGGTCGCGGGGGATTTCAATGGGGACGGCCATGCCGATATCCTGGCCCTGTACAACCTGGGCACCACGGTGGGGATCTACCAGTGGCTGGGCACCAGCACGGGGGTCAACTACCAGGGCAGCATCTGGACCTCGGGGACCTTCTGCTGGTCCTGCACCAGTTGGACCGTGGGCGATGTCAACGCCGATGGCAAGGCCGATCTCCTGGCGCTGCATGACCTGGGCACCCAGCAAAACGCCCCCGCCGTAGGCATCTACGAGTGGCTGGGGGCCAGCAGTGCCCTCTCCTTCCAGGGCCAGGTCTGGTCCTCCCTCGGTCGCGGGGGCTTCACCTGGGCGAACGCCGCCTTCCTGGCTGCTGACTACAGCGGCGATGGGCAGGCCGACCTGCTGAGCATGTATGACCTGGGCAGTGGCTCCACCGCCGCCTACGCCTGGCTGACCACCGGCACCTACCTCACCAATCCGGTCCTGTGGCAAACGGCGCCGGATGCGCATGCCAAGATCTACTCCTACTGGGGGCCGAACAACCTGGTGGGAGCCGGCATCAGCCCGGTCTGCTTCCGCGTCTATCTCCCCAACGGCATCATGGAGGAGTTCGGCTGTACCGCTGACTCCCTCCAGTACTACTATCCCCCCAGCGGCGCCAATGCGGGCAAACCGTATGTGACCAGCTGGCTGCTGGACCTGATCACCGATCCGAGCGGCAACCAGATCCACTTCACCTATCAGGCGGATACGGAGACGGATGCCAATGGGCATGCCTACCCGCGCGATGTGGAGCTCTCCACCGTGGAGTGGGATTCGCCTGCCTGCCACGATGCACAGCAGCGCTGCGCGGGCTCGAGTTGGGCGCCGCTCCTGCGGGTGAGCTTCAGCGCCAGCCATAGCCCCACGCGCAAGACCTCGCTGGGGGGCACCTGCAACCCCGACACGACGCACCTGCGCTGTGATGATCCCCTCGATCTGTCCAGCAGCGGCGGCCTGGCGGCCCCGCAGGTCGAGAACACCTGGGTCTTGAATGACCTCGACGTCCAGGTCAACACGAGCGGCGCCTGGCACACGCTCACCGACTATCAACTCAGCTACGAGCAAGGCGGGCCAACGACCATCCCCGACCCGCAGACCGATAAACAGGAGTCTACCGCTGGGGCGCTCGATCTGACCCAGATCGCCGTGATCGGGGATGATCAGACGCTGCAAGCGCCCACGCGCACCTTCACCTACAGCACGCAAACGGAATACTACGAGGATGATGCCTACACCGCGCCAGCGGGCGTCTGCGGCCCCACCTGGAACGACGGCAACTGCTTCATGTGGAGCCAGAGCGAGGCGGGCAACAGCCGGTATTTGGCCTCGGTCTCCAATGGGATGGGCCTCTACCAGAGCTTTACTTGGGACAACGCGCGCAACAACACCCAGGGGGTCCCCGGCGGCGGCAGCAACGACGGCGACCCCCTCTACTGCAATACCCACCAGAGTGGCATCTGCGATGTAGCGGACGATCAGGCCTGGAGCCATATCGTGCTGGTCGATGAGCAGGACGCGGTGGTGCGCGTCTCCCAGCACGGCCAGGGAGGGCAGCAGACCAACACCCCCGTCACCAGCGAGACGAAGGACACCTACCGGCTGACCACCGGCTGGAAGGGACAGGCGTGTGCGGATTGTACGCAGGGGATGTACTGGGGCAACCAGGACGACGCCGACTACCTGGACTACTACAACGGCCAGTTCATGGGCTTTGCCCAGGCCTCGGTGAGCCACCCCGATGGCTCGCTGACGGTGCATACCTACGATGCCACCGAAGGCTGGGGCGTCTACGATACCCCCAATACCGCGCCGAATAACCTGCCCTGTGCGACGAGCTATCCCTGCCATGCCGTCCCCTGGTGGGATGCGACCAATGCCCTGCATGGGCACGAGGTGGAGACCGACCAGTACGATACCGACGGCTCGACGCTGCTCTCCAAAACCACGACCGCCTACAGCCTCACCTGTCCGCCCAGCGGGGTCAGTGGCACGGGCACGACCTCCTATGGCAACTTCGACGGCAACCTGGTCAGCGGGCTAGATCACGACAATCCGGTGGCGGCCTGTGACATTCAGACGAGCCAGATGGATACCTACACCTACGATGGCTCAAACGCCAGCAATATCCCTCACAAGACGACCACCTATCAGTATGATAGCTACGGGCGGGTGACCCAGACGACGACCACCACCAACGATGGGGGGGCCACGGGTAGTCCGACGACGCTCATCACCAAGCCGGTCTACATCTGGAATGACGCGGTGAGCGCTAATCCGGGCAGCGTCACGGGGACCTATCTGATCGATTTTGTGGCCTTTACCGATGTGGAGGACAGCAGCGGCAACCGCTATAGCTGTACCTACACCAGCTACGACAGCGCCGCCTATGCGAGCGGCCAGCAGAGCAGTCTGACGGCAGGGCTCGTCACGACCAGCGACCAGTACACCAACTGTGGGACCAAGGCCAACAACTTCACCGACCAGAGCGGGCCGATCGAGACCACGCAGACCTATGATGTGTTTGGGAATCAGGTGACCACCACTGATCCCGATGCCCGTGCAGGTATCGCGGGCCATACGGGCTGCACGGTCAACAACGTGCCGTACACCACCTGCACGGCCTATGACACGACCTTCGACGCGCTGCCGCTCTCGACGACCAATGCGCTCCTCCAGACGGCGAGTATCGGCTACACTGCGACGGCAGCGGGTGGCTTTGGGCTGTGGCCGACCTCATCGACCGATGTCAACGGGCAGACGACGACGACGACCTACGATGCGCTGGGACGCGAGACGAGCCAGACCCTGCCGGGGGAGACGAGCGGAGACACCACCACGACCACCTCCTACACCTTCTGGTGTACGCCCGGCAATGCGCGGGTGCCCTGCGTGGAGGTGGATACGACCCAGCGGCTGAATGCCTCCACGACGGTCCTCACCCGCGCGTTCTATGATGGCTTCGGGCATCTGGTGGAGACGCGCACGCAAGCGCCCAACACGCAGGATGTGGTGCAGTATCACTACTATGACCCGTCCGGGCGCGATGTCGTGGACAGCGTGCCGTATTTTGTAGCCGCCTACACGGGTGCGGCTGGTGCGAATGCCTACTCTATCCCCGATGACACGCAGGCCGTGACCAGCACGACCTACAACTCTCTGCGCTCCACAACCGTCAAAGATGCCCTCTCCAATATCTCGACGACGACCGTCTCGGTGGTCTGCAATGCCACGGGGGCAGATAGCGCGTGCTACGAACAGACGCTCGGTGTCGATCCCCTGGGCCATCAGAGCGGCACGCTGACGGATGCGCTGGGGCGCGAGACCTACGACCAGACCTATACGGGCAATAGCCCCTCGACCTATGCGGTCTACACGAGTACGAAATATACGTACGATTATCTGGGGGATCACACCAAGATTCTCCTGGATGACCTGCATGGCACCACCAGCCAGACGACCTTCCAGTATGATATGGTCGGGCGGCCCACGGGCATGACCGATCCGGATCGTGGCACGGAGAGCTATGTCTACGATGCGGATGGCAATATCACGCAAACGACCGATGCGCGTGGCAGCGCGGGCACCATCTTCGCGGGCTACGACGGCCTGGATCGCCAACTCTGGCGCAACACGACCAATATCCCGACGGGGGCCTACGTTACCTACAGTTACGACAGCACGGCCAATGGCAACCACGGCGTCGGTCGGCAAACCGGGGAGAGCTTCACGGGCGGCCCCAACCAGAGCCTGTCTGGCTCCTACAGTTATGTGTTTGATGCGCGGGGCCAGGAAACGCAAGCAACGCTGACCGTGGGCGGAACCCCCTACACCAGCCAAAGCAGCTACGATGATGCCGGGGATCTGCTGTCGCAGACCTTTCCGAATGGAGATGTGCTCACCAGGAGCTACACCCCCCAGGGCTGGCTCGCCGGACTCACGCTTCAGCAAGGCAGCACCCAGACAACGTTGCTCAGCAATCTGAGCTATACCGGCACGAGCGGCGCTGCTGGCCTACCGAGCAGTGCCAGCCTGAACGGGGGCACCTATACCCAATCAGCCAGCTACGATTTGCTGCTGCGTCTGACCGATGCGAAGGTCACCCGCAGCAGCGATCAGACGACGCTCTATGAAGAGGGGCTGACCTACGACAGCGCCAGCCGAGTCACGGGGGAGACGACCACGCTGGCTCAGGGGACCGATGTGCAGCAGTTCTGCTATGATGAGCAGAACCGCCTGACCTGGGCGGGATCGGTCGGCACGCCGCCCTGTACCAGCACGGCGATCACGCCAGGCAGTCTCACAACGGCCCAGTATACCACCAGTTTCGCGTACGACACGCTGGGACGCCTGACGAGTGGATCGCAGGGCAGCTACACCTATGGAGACAGCGCTCATGTGCATGCGGTTACCGCCGTGGGTTCCGCCTATACCGCCAGCTACGATGCCGCGGGCAATATGATCTGCCGCGCTCCGACGAGTGCGACGACCTGCACGGGCAGTCAACCCACCGGGGAACAACTGAGCTATGACAATGAGGGGAGATTGGTCGCCTGGCAGAATACGCCAAGTAACCCCGACAGCACGGCGGTCTACCTCTACGATGGCGAGGGCCATCGGATTGAGCAACAGACGACCCAGAACGGAACGTCCACCACGACGGTCTATGTGGGCAATCTGGAAGAGATTACCACCACGGGGTCTTCGACGACCACCACCACCTACTATCAGGGCGTGGCGCTGGCGGTTAATGGGGTGTTGTCTTATCTGGTCACGGATGCGCTGGGCAGCCTCACCGAGGCGCTGGACCTGAGTGGCAACGTTGAGGCCAGCCAGCTCTACAGCCCCTATGGCACCCTCCGCTACAGTAGCGGTACGATGCCCACCAGCTATGGCTTCACAGGCCAACGCTCGGATAGCTCGACGGGGCTGAATTATGATAACGCGCGCTATTATGACCCCGTCGCTGGGGCCTTTACCAGTGCGGATATGGTGCTGGATGGGCTCAATCGCTACAGCTATGTGGGTGGCAATCCGGAGAACTACACCGATCCCTCCGGACATGAGTACCTCAATCCCATCTTTATGGAGGGCGGGGCAGATTTTGGAACGATGTTCAATGTTGACACGCTAGGGCCAAATCTCTTTGGGGATCCGGGCGCGGCCAATAGTTATGATGGTCTTACCCTTGAACCAACTACGCTGGACCTGAACGGGGACTGGCAACTGACTGATCAACAGTTGACGTCGATGAAGGGAGACCACTGGGCAGCTCAGCAGGCTCAGGCCGACATGGAAAATCGGGTACGGGGGACGAAGCATCAACCTGACACCAGTTCTGGAACAGGCACGGGTACAGACGATGGGCCAACACCTGCTCCGGGAGGAGGCCCTGGTGGTCCAAACAAGCCCCCACCTGTGGCAACATCGGGATCGCCAGGCGAGTGCCCTAGTGACTTGGATTACTCGCAAGATGGGCTTGCCATAGCAAACGCTCTCGGGAAGTATTATGGTGCAGGGGGGGCGGTGTATGTTCCAGGTATGGATGGAATGGGCCCTTGGTGTTTCCACTCAGAAAACAGAAATACAAGCGATCTTTCACAGCAGCTGCAAAAGCTCTTAAACCAGCTGTCTAAGAAAGGGGCTACTTCAGGAAAATGCGCCGAAATCGCTTTCTGCGATGCGCTGTTGAACGGTGACCTACCTAATGCTGGATCAATCGACGCGTATCTGTGGCAGGAAAACGGCGACGCGCCTTGTGGAAACACGTGCGATCCCATTTTACACATGATTGCTAATCAACTCGACACCATCATAACTCTATTCCAGGAGGGTATTACTCATGTATTTGAACCGTGGTAATCTCTCTCCAGAAGGAGGTCTCATTCATCCAACAAAAGGATAGCGGGATGCTTTGGGCAGATTCAAAGAGCAGGTTGTTTTGACGACTACTGATCCGCAGAGCAGGACACTGATGAAACGAGCAAATCGTGCCCTGGAATGGCTCATGCAAGGGGATCACTGGTGTCAGGCCTGTATATTGGGCCTGGCGAAAGCGGAGAGCCAGAGGACAACCAGGCTTCTGGCTCCGCCTCCCTTTGGGGCGTGAGGCAGAGCCGAAAGGTGGTCTAGGCCCAAG
This sequence comes from Ktedonobacterales bacterium, assembly GCA_035307385.1. Taxonomy (GTDB): domain Bacteria; phylum Chloroflexota; class Ktedonobacteria; order Ktedonobacterales; family DATBGS01; genus DATBHW01. The sequence goes on from DATGID010000068.1 coordinate 49,170, forward strand.
GAGAAGGAAACCAACATGATGTAGCCAACCCTGTTTGATGCTTCGATACCAGCCCAGGGTGCCAATGACGCCCCAGCACCTCCTTTTTGCACTTGTTGCCCCAGGAGACATCTTATCGTACGCTCATGGCTGAGCAAAGGCAATGTATGGAAGATCATCTGCAGAAAAGTGAGCGCTTCTCTTCTATGCTCGCTCCCATCCTGACGCTGCGAGGGCATTTTTCCCTCCCCGACCTACAGGAACACGGGGGGATGCCCGGTGCGCCCGTCTATCGGCCCGCCGACACCTATCCGCTCAGCGAGAAAGAGGCGATTCTGGTGGCGAATGATGGGGCCGCCCTGCTCGATCTGGAGCAGCGCGCCCCCCTCTGGACGATCACCTGTCCCACCGGAGAACTCTCTGCTCTCAATCTCACCGTGCCTCTCCTGGCTTTGGCACCCGACCGGCACGTCTTTCTCTGGGATCTCCGGCTGGGGCGGTTGGCACAGACTATCGAACTCGGTGCGGAGGCTGGGGACATCACCGATCTCGCGCTGAGTGCCGATGGCACCCTCCTCGCGGTGGCCCCCTTTGGGAAGGGGGTCCAGCTCTGGCGAGTGGCTGATGGGGTCTTGTTTCAGCGGTTGGAGGGCGTGACAACCTATCGCTCGTCTTGGAGTGTGGCCTTCAGCCCGGATGGGCAGCTCGTGGCCACCGGCAATTATGATGCTCACACCGTCTGGTTGTGGCGCGTGGCTGATGGACAGCTGCTCCAGCAGCTCGAAGCACACCCAGGCGAAGGACGGGTGGCAGGCTTGGCCTTCAGCCCGGATGGGCAGATGGTGGTCAGCGGCAATGCGAGCGGCCCACGTGATCCACGGGAGAAAACGTTGTGCGTCTGGGACGTGTCCACAGGACGCGCCTTGCCTGGATTCGCTGGAGCGAGCCATATGCCGGTCTTTCGACCCGATGGGCAGCTCCTGGCGTCCATAACGACCCGCACGATTTCCACCGAGTCCATTGTGCTGTGGGACGTGCCCAGCCGAAAGGCGCTGCAGCAGTTCGTGGGGCATCGGGGGCAGATCTGGAGCCTGGCGTTCAGCCCAAGCGGACGGCGATTAGTCTCCAGCGCCGGAGATGGCACGGTGCGGTGGTGGGAGGTAGACAGCGGGCAGGAGATATACCGGGTGGAGACGCTCCTGCGTACCCGCGATAGTGCGGCCTTCAACGCGGATGCCACCCGACTGGCCACCGGCAGTCGGGATGGCGCCCTGCGGCTCTGGCAGATGGGCGAAGGCACCCTGCTGCGCACGTTCCAGGTTGCCGATGCCCAGGAGGAAGGCGTGGCCCTCAGCCGCGATGGGCAGCGTGTGCTCTCCTGGTCCCAATCGCCCCTCATTGTTGGCACGCTCCATGTGTGGGAGGCGGATGATCCAGGGCGCAGGCCCATACGCCTCCCGAACCAGGGTCACTGGGTTTTCTGTGCTGTCTTTAGCCCCGATGGGCAGTTGATTGCGGCGGGCTGTGATGATGGGGAGGAGACACGCCTGCTCCTCTGGCAGCGGACCCCTGCCCAGCTTCTGGCCACCTGTGTCGGCCACACCGACCGCATTCGCTGTGTGCAGTTTAGCCCAACGGGAGCAGTAGTGGCCTCAGGTGCACAGGATAGCACTATTCGGCTGTGGCGGGTGGCCAATGGGGCACTGCTGCGCACGCTGGAAGGACACGCAAAGGGGGTGACTAGTATCGCCTTCAGCCCGGATGGACGACTCCTCCTCTCAGGGAGCGAAGATCAGACTGTGCGCCTCTGGGAGATGGAGACAGGGCGAGTACAGCGGATCTACGAGGGACCTCAGGACGCAGTCGTGCAGGTCGCCTTCGATTCTGCGGGAGCACGTGTGGCGGCGGGGAGTCGTGATCGCCGGGTCTTGCTCTGGGAAGTGGGAAGCTCCCCACTACGGCGTGCTGCTGCGCCAGAAGCAAGCGAGATCAACGTTCGAGCCTTCGCCTTGGATGGCACCGCATTGCCATCAGAAGCGCCGCAGGAGCGCATCCTTCTCTGGCACCTCCCGCCAGGGATTGCAGCCTATCAGCTCCAAGAGCCAGACAGTCAGATCACGAGCCTGTCCTTTCGAGCTGATGGCAGTCTCTTGATCGCTGGGGCCGGAAGTGGTCCAACCCCCATCTGGCGACTGGAGCAATTGGGGGGCATGAGCCTGAGGTGAACCTACTTTCGAAGAGTCGCTAAAGTTGGTAGAATCTCCAAAGCGGAGAGAGCATAACAAGTGAGCAGCGAAATTTGAAGACTGAGCTCAAGCTGGAAGCTGTTCACCTGATGAAAACCAGTGGCAGGGGGCTAATGCAGTGACATGCAGCAGACGAGTAATCCGCTGCCAGCGCCTGAGCAACCCGTGCGACCTTTTGCTCGTCTGCGTTCAAGGCAGTGGGCACATGAGGGTAGCGATGAGGGAACCCAGTGATAGAGTTGGATTGGTCCAAGCAATCGCCGCACATCCGAACGCTGTTTCGTCCCTGGCAGCCGGGCGACGGGTATGACGAGGCAACCCTCCGGGCGGCGGAGGTGCGGCTGGGTCTGCGCCTTCCGACGCTGCTGTGCACCTTCTACAGCGCCTGGGGGCGACGCGAGGATCTGACCGAGCCGTATCATCACGTACAAGCCCTGGGGGAGTTGGAAGTGGAGGCAGACACTCTCATCTTCTGTGTGGGAGAGCTGTTCTTCTGGGGCATTCGGCGCAAGGCCTGGGAAGAAGACGATCCCCCGGTCGTGATGGCGGACGCTGAACGGCGGAGCACCTCTGGAGAGGCGGAGCGTGACTGGTCACCGAGCTACGCCCATCTGTCGCGCTTTCTCGACGATCTGATCTACGATCAGGCATTCAGTGGCGGAGCGCTCCACGGAGGGTGGAAACACCCTCCGGCTGTCCCCGCTCTTCCACTTGTACCCGAACTGGCCACTTGGTTGGGAGAACAGTGGAGTGCGGTCTCTGTTGGCCCGCTTGCCCTCCATATGGTGCCCGACCCTACCGTGGATCAGTGGCCTCGCCTCTATGTGCGTGATGGGCAGGCATTCTGGTGGGTGGGTGGGGGTGAAGCTGCCGCACGAGAAGCTGAGGCCCTCGACGAGCTGTCCCAGCGGTTCCAAATGACCTGGGATCATCGGTGGTGAGCAGAGAGCAGGAGCACCTTTTGGTATGACGGTGATTGAGTAGGTGGGCACGAGCCGCTCACCTAGAAGAGGAACAGACGGATGGAGTTGGATTGGTCGGAGCAATCCCCGCACATCCGCTCTCTCTATCGTCCCTGGCAGCCCGGCGATGGCTACGAGGAGGCCACCATCCAGGAAGCGGAGGCGCGGATTGGCGTGCGTCTGCCAGCTCCTCTACGGACCTTGTACCGAGCCTGGGGCCATCGCCCTGATCTGACGATGAGGCAAAACTTGCTCTGGTACCTGGAGGACCTGAAAGTCAAAGCCGACACACTCATCTTCTTTGAGGAAAATCAGGCGACCTGTTGTTGGGGCATCCCGCTCGCTTCCCTCACCGAGGCGGATCCTCCCGTGGTGATTACCGAGATGCTGGTGCGGGAAGTAGCCTCGGAAGACGATTGGCGCCCCTTCCAGGCCCATCTGTCGGACTTTCTGGATGACATGACCTATCTGCATGCCTTCCTGGGTGGGGCCGCGCACGGGAGCTGGACACGGCGCGATGTTCCTACTCCTGAGCTGCCCGCGCACTACATCGCCTGGTTGGAGGAACACTGGAGCAAAGCCACCGTCAGACCCTGGGCGTTTGGACTCATGCCTGAGACGCCTGATTTGGGTCCTGATGCGTGGTCGACCCTTTATATTCGCAACGGCCAGGCGTTCTATACACTTGGGGAGCATCATGTCGTGGCGCGCGAGGCAAGCGCTGTAGACGAGATTGGCCAGCGGTTCCAGCTCACCTGGGCATGGCGGTGGTAAGCAGCAGCAAGCCGAAGCAGCTCTTTGCCTGGCTGCGGTTGAGTTGGGGACGGAGAGACCACCGAGGCGAGAGATTCTCGCTGGAATGCGATGGCTCCGGAGCCATCGCTCCACACCCGCACGTTGTTCGCTCCCTAACAGATAATTGGTATGACGAAGCGACCCTCCAGGCAGCAGCGGTAGGGCTAGGGCCTGTTCGGCAAATGTGATACACTGAGAGGTTGTGTATCGACATACTCTCACTGACGCGCAATGGGAGCGCCTGGCCTCCCTGCTCCCTGACGAACGTCCGAAGAAACGGGGGCATCCCTATCACTCGCACCGCATGATCCTCAACGGGATCTTATGGATTCTGGCCACTGGAGCTCCTTGGCGCGACCTGCCCGAGTGCTATGGTCCCTGGAGTACCGTCGCCAACCGATTTTACGCCTGGCAGCACAGCGGGCTCTGGAACCAGATCCTCACTTCCTTGCAGCAAGCAGCAAGCGAGCGCGGAGAAATCGACTGGTCCCTTCATTTCGTCGATGGGACGGTGATTCGTGCCCATCAGCATGCAGCAGGGGCGCGCAAAGACGGGGGAGATGAGGCTCTGGGGTGGAGCCGGGGCGGCTTCAGCACCAAGCTGCATCTGCGAGCGGAGGGCCAGGGCAAACCCATGGTCCTCCTCCTCACTGCGGGTCAGCGGCATGAACAGACCGTGTTTGAGCCGTTGCTGGAGGCGGGCCAGGTGAAACGACGGGGGCGGGGGCGTCCACGTCAGCGACCGCACCGGGTGGTCGGCGACAAAGGTTACAGCAGCCGTCGTAGTCGTCAGTACCTACGGAGGAGAGGAATCAGGGTGGTCATTCCTCACAAACGGAACGAGCGCTGGCGCGGGCGCTTTGATCGAGCGGCCTACCGAGAACGCAACCGGGTAGAGCGTCTCATCAACCGACTCAAGCAATTTCGGCGCGTGGCCACCCGTTATGAGAAGCGTGCGGTCAACTACCTGGCCATGGTCGTCATTGCCGCCATCTTGCTCTGGTTGTAAGGGCTACGCTCTTGGTCGCCAGGTGTTTTTGCGCAGTGCGGCGATGAGCGGCTGGAATGGACAGTCCTGCCCCCGATGGGTGTATGGCAGGCAAGCGTCGTGTGGCAGAGGAGCATTCCATCCAAGCACAAAGCGGCAGAAACAGCGCTCGCGCCTGCGCGAGGCAAATGGGCCGTGCTGTAAATTTTGGAATTCCGTGGGTAAAATTTTGACAATTCCGTGGGTGATCAGGTATACTCAGAAGGAAAGCGTGTCACAGGTTTCCAAGCCATGGGAGATGGCTTGGAATGACAAAACCATCAGTTGCGCCCTTGACAGCTCTTTCCGAGGAGCAACGAGCTCAAGCACAAAGTCGCTTTGCCATCATCCGGCCAGCGATGGAAGATGGGGTGACACAGGCTTCTGTTGCCCGTACTCATGAGATTCCCCCCAGCACCATCCAACGCTGGGTCAAACGCTACCGGGAGTCTGGCCTGGCCGGACTCGCCGATCAAGCGGTTCGTTCAGATAAAGGGAAATCCCGTCGTCTGCCTGCTGAGGCGATTACCCTGATCGAAGGTTTGGCCCTGCAGACACCCCCACGCTCGATTGCCTCCATCCACCGACAAATCTGTACCATTGCACTGGAACGCGGATGGCCCACGCCCGGTTATGATAAGGTACGCCAGGTGATCAAGAAGATTGATCCCGCCCTCGTGACCCTCGCTCATCAAGGAGCCGCTGCCTATCGCGAGGAGTTTGATTTACTCTACCGGCGCGAAGCCACCCACGCCAATGCCATGTGGCAGGCCGATCATACTCCACTGGACGTGTGGCTGTTGGACGAAGCAGGTAAACCGGCCAAACCCTACTTGACCGCCATCGAAGACGATTACAGTCGGATGATCGTCGGCTATCGACTCAGCTTCCAGCCGGCCACGGCGCTCACGACGGCGTTAACCCTTCGCCAAGCTATCTGGCGCAAAGAAGATCCGCGCTGGTCCGCTTGTGGCATCCCCAGCGTCTTCTACACCGACCATGGCTCTGACTTCACCAGTCAGCATATGGAGCAGGTGGCGGCCGATATCAGCATGGAGTTAGTCTTTTCCGAAAAAGGCGTGCCTCGTGGGCGTGGCAAGATGGAGCGCTTCTTCCGCAGCGTCGACCAGCTCTTTCTGCAAGATGTGCCTGGGTATGCCCCAAAGGGCTATGCAGAGGCAGAGGCCATATTCACATTACCAGCCTTTGAGCAGCGCTTTCGGACGTGGTTGTTGGAAGATTATCATCGCCGCGTCCATAGCGAAACGGCGTGCCAGCCCAAGGAGCGATGGGAAGCAGGCGGATTTGTCCCGCGCATGCCCGCGTCGCTGGCCCAACTCGACCTGCTGCTGCTAACAGTGGCAAAGACGCGCCGGGTCCAGCAAGATGGCATTCATTTTCAGAGCCATCGCTACATGGACACCACCCTGGCCGCCTTTGTCAAGGAGGAGGTGCTGATCCGCTACGACCCTGCCGACCTGGGAGAGATCCATGTGTTTTACCAGGATCGCTTCCTCTGTCGGGCGATCTGTGCCGAACTCAGTGACCGAAAAGTGAGCTTGAAAGAGATCGAAAAGGCCAGGTCCGAGCGGCGCAAGCAGGTTCGGGCAGGACTCAGTACGCGAGCGGCTCTGGTCGAGCGCTATGTGGAGCTGCACAACGCCCCGCCGCCTACGCCCAAGACGGTGGAGGCGGAACCCGCGCGGGGCGATGCGCGGCCACGACTCAAGAGGTACATCAATGACTGATCACGATGAGGGAAAGCCTCCCAGGTTCGTGGAGACGAAAAGCTATCGCCGCTTTGGGGAGATGTGCGATGCCTGTCGGCGGGCGCGTGTGGTCGGTCTGAGCTATGGTCCTCCTGGCACGGGCAAAACCGAGTCGGCGAAACGGTACGCCCAGTGGGGCTTGTTCAAACCCTTCTTGCCAGAATCTTTGATCACCTTCACTGGACGCAGTGCGATGGATGGTCTGTATCCCTACAGACCGTTTACCTTCGCTTCCGCCCCCTTGGACGCTTCGATCCAGGCGTGTCGAACGGTCTTCTATACGCCTCCGGTTTCGGCCTCGGTCGCCCGTCTCGAAAAAGAGGTGCTGACGCTGTTTGCCGCCTTCTCCTATCTGGTGGAGGCCGCCAATCAGCGTCACCAGGGCACCGAAGAGTTTCTGGTGACACGCCGCTTTTCGCACCTGATCGAGCTGTTGATCGTCGATGAAGCCAATCGACTCAAGGACGCTGGACTGGAACTCATCCGTGATCTGGTGGATCGTGGGGAGTTTGGCCTGGTGCTGCTTGGGATGCCCGGCCTGGAAAAACGCCTGATGCGCGCGCCGCAACTCTATTCACGGATCGGTTTCGCACATGAGATGGAGCCGTTGTCCGATGACGAGACGCGCGATTTTCTGGAGAAACGCTGGAGCCATCGAGTCAGGGCGTATTCAGACGATTTCACGGACAAGGAAGCGGTCGCCGCGGTTCTGCGTATTACCAGAGGGAATATGCGTTTGATCGAACGTCTCATGATGCAGGTGGAGCACATTTTGGTCGCCAACCAGCTTCAGGTCGTGACCAAAGAGGTGGTGGAGACCGCGCGCGAGAATCTCATCATCGGGCTGAATTGATCGAAGAGTTCGAACTGTGTGTCGAGCAGGCACGCGTGAGCTGTCTCAGAATCGTTGGTTTCTTGCGACAAGCCAGGTGTTCCGTTGATGCTGTACTCCGCTACAGGAAGCAGAAAGCGCACCAGTGGTGAGGATATGACGCTCTCAGTGGAGAAACCAGTCATCTGTCCGGTGCTCATTGGCCGGGATCAAGAACTGGCGGACTTGCGCCACCTGCTCAACCAGACGAGCAGCGGATGGGGCCAGCTGCTCCTGCTCTGTGGCGAAGCAGGCATCGGCAAGTCACGACTGGTCGCTGAACTCATAACCTCCGCCACTGCCCAGGGCTTTCACGTGCTGGAAGGCAAATGCTTCCCCACCGACCGCACCGCTCCCTACGCGCCTCTGCGCGATCTCCTGCGCTCCTGCTTCGCTTCCCTCTCCCCGACTGCGATCGTCGCGGCAGTTGGCCCCTCCGCTCGTGCCCTCGCTCCCCTGCTCCCCGAGCGCGTCTTGTTGCTCCCTGAGCTGGCGAGCCTGCCCCCGTTGCTCGAGCTCCCCCCCGAGCAGGAGCAACGCCGCCTCTTTGCCGCCCTTGAGGACTTCTTCACGCGGCAGGCAGGGCAGTGTCCGCTGCTGCTGATCGTGGAGGACATGCTGTAAATTTTGCAATTACTCTGGTGAGATCTTTGCAATAATGCTGGTGAATCTGCCGATTTGACATAGCGGTAGAGCGTGGCGCGGGAGATCCCCAGTGTTGCGCAGATCTCCGGGATGGAATGACCCTGATCCGCAAACAGCTGCCGGGCCAGTGCCACCTTTCCGTTCGTCTTGAGCTTTCGCGGTCGTCCACTGACGCGCCCTCGTGGCCTGACTGCTGCTAACCCAGCGTTGGTACGCTCACGGATGAGATCCTGCTCAAATTCGGCTAGGGCGCCCATGAGGTGAGAAATGAGCTTGCCACCAGGAGTCGTCGTATCAATTTGTTCCGTTAAACTGATGAATTCAATATCCCGCTCCTTGAGGCACTTGCGCAGTTCGATCAGATGGATCAAAGAGCGTCCAGCTTGATCGAGCTTCCAGACGACAAATGTATCTCCTGGTCGTAGATATGCCAGTGTCTCATCAAGTCCTTTTCGTTCCGCCTTTGAGCCAGTTAGCTTGTCTATAAACCATTTTTTACATCCTGCTTCTTCATGGGCCAATCTGCAATTCCTCGTTTTGCTCTTGCTTGGAGACGCGCACATACGGCCTATCAGTGCATTAATGATGCACTGATAGGCCGATATCGCAGTGGGCGCTACTGCTAGGGCTGGAGTTCGTAGAGGTTGTTGAAGGGATTCTCTAGTGGCACACGCCGCACCCTGTTGAAGCCGGCCTCCTTACTCAATTCCTGCAACTTTCCTTCCGGCAGCCCCACGGTGCCAAGCCCTTCGCCGTGGCCGGAGAGGGAGGTGGTCATGCAATAGAGCACGCTGACTCCATAGAACAGGCTGCCGAGCGGCCCGGCGTTGCCTTCCAGGTGCTCCGCGCAGTTGATATCCAGGCAGACGTAGCGTCCATCTGGGCGGAGGGCCTGGCGAACGGCTCGCAGCAAGCCACGTGGGTCGATGGCATCGTGGACGACATCAAAGGTGGTAATCACATCGTACTGTTCGGGCAAGCCTGCGGACACGTCGCGCTGCTCGAAGCGCACCCGGTCGGCGACTCCTGCTGCCTGAGCATGCGCAGTAGCCTTTTCGATGGTCGGTGCGAAGATATCGTAGCCGACGTAGCGCGAGTGTGGGAAGGCTTGCGCCAGCTTGATCAGCGCCCGACCGCGCCCACAGCCGACATCGGCCACCAGGGCGCCCTGTTCCAGTTTGGCCTGTACCTCGGGCATGGCGGGCAGCCACACGGGGAGCAGGAGGTTCTCGAACCAGCTCGCCGTGAAACGCTCTAACCCATCCCACATGTTGTGATCGTAGGCGGACTGGGGGACGCCTCCCCCGTGCTGGAAGGCCTGGATCAGTTGGTTGAGTGGCCCGACCATGCCTAGTAACTCCTGGTGAATGCCACCGAAGAAGATGGGGCCATTCTCCTGGGCGAGAATCGGAACATGCTCTGGCGGAAGCGTAAACGTGGCACTCCCCGGATCATATTCCACGTAACCAGCACTCGCCATTGCGCCAAGCCACTCGCGGGTGTAGCGTTCATTGAGCTCGGCACGGGCGGCCAATTGCGTGCTGGTTGCTGGTCCCTGTGCCAGCTGCTGAAAGAGATCGAGGCGATCCCCAATGGCCGCCATGATGGTCGTGGTCATGCCACTGGTATTAGTGAGCACCTTGCCCAGAAATGCGTCGGTTTTTGCTTGATCGGTGGTTGGTTGCGTTGTCATGAGAAAGAATCCTCCTTTGTCTTTTGGTCTTGTTCTCCCTTGCGGGGGAACTGGTTTGCTTTGCTCTGTAGAGTATGCCTGGAAAACAGCGCACTATCCTCAGTGACAGCACAGAGTTTTACGTCTAGAGACCACAGAGAACAGAAAGGGGCACACGTAGAGGTGGAGAAAGGGAACACCGAGAGGCAGGGAGGAGGAGCAAGATGACCATCGACGAATGGAAGGTGCTTCTACCGGGCCAGCCCTTTTTTACCGGCCCACACGACGATCTGTGCACGTGAAGTAAAACCTAACTTCGAGAGGATGTTACTCACGTGGGTCTCCACGGTGCGGTAGTGGACGACTAGCACCTCAGCGATCTCGCGGTTGGACTGGCCCTGGGCGATCAGGGCGGCGACCTCACGTTCGCGTTCGGTCAGGCCGCCATACTGGTCTGCGGCAAGCAGGCGCGAAGCCCGGGATTTTTCTCCAGGCCAGAAGGTCGTAAGCGCTGAGCGGGTGAACTGTTCACGCAGAGCAGGCTCGTCAATCGTCGCAGAAAGCCCGGCGATGACGTTGCGCGCCGCGATCCCTTCACGCCTGGCTTGCTCTTCCTGCTTCACCTGATGATAGGCGCGTGCGAGCAGGCCATGGATATACCACAGGCGCGAACGTTCCTGTCGCTCGATCGTGCCACGTTTGGCTTCCTCTAACACCAGCGTGGCTTCGTCGGGCCGCGAGAGCGCCAGGAGCGCCTCCCCTTGTAGCGTCAGGAGCCAGGGGATGGGCTGGCTGGAAAGCCTGACGCCTTCCCTGGGGATTGTGTCGAGCAACTCCTGCGCGACCTGCAAGGCTCGCTCAGGTTGGCCCTGCGCCAAAGCCAACTCGCCCCAGACCAGGTGTACCAAGCGCTCTCCCAGGTCGCGCGGGCGCTGGTCGCGTGGTAGCCCTGCGGCGAGTACCGCTTCGGCCCGTCCCAGCTCGCGTGTGAGCAGAAAGGCACGAGCGAGAAACGCCGTGCTGAGGGCCGTCCACCATGCCGAGCCGAGTTCGCGCGAAAGCCTCAGTGCGGTTCCTAACGCATCTCTGGCAAGGGTGGGTTCGAGCATCAGGACGTACGCGTTTCCCAGGTGACAATACCCTCCTGTGATCCATTGTTGATGCCCAATCTCGGTGGCAATCTTACAGGACTCGTGCAAATGCGCCAGGGCAGCGCCAAATTCACCGAAGCCCGATGAGACAAAGCCCATCACCTCCTCAGCAAAGGCCAACGCAGCCTGCGAATCGCTCTGGCGCGCCAACTGGAGCGCCTCGGCTAGCTCGTTCACACACTCATCCCCCGTTCTGAGCGGGCTCAAAGAGGTTTCAGCCGCCATCAGGCTAGAGTAGGCGGCACGCATACTGAGCGTAGAGATCAGGCTCCTGGTGTCGCCTCCCACTCGAAACAACGCAACGGCCTGGCCATACTGCTGCACTGCGGTGACCAGGTCCCCCAAGAAGCCGTTGGCTGTGCCGAGCAGGTCGAATGTTTCCGCCATCCCCAGGATGTCCTGCTGGGCCTCACACATCCGCAGCGCCTGCTGGTGCAGATGCATGCCCTCTTCAACCTGCCCGGTGTTCACCAGCCAGTTGGCCTGGCGGTTGAGGCTCCTGGCGTGTAACCGGGGATCGGCCAACGCCTGAGCAAGGTCGAGTGCCCGGCGAAACCACTGACCCGCTTGGCTGTAATCGCGGCTGGCCCAGAGAGAGCCCAGGTCCAAGAACCCTTGCCACTCAAGAAAGCTCTCTTGGCCTGCTTGTGCCAGAACTACCGCCTGCTCGTAGTCGGTGCGCGCCCGTTCAAACTCGCCCAGCAGTTCGTACGCCTGTCCTCGCGCGCGATACACCGTGGCTGGTGCTGCGGCTTCGAGATGCGTAGCGGCCTCGACGGCCCGGCTGAGGTGTTCGACGGCCGCGCGGGGGGCGCAGAGGACCAGCGCCTTTTCCCCGGCACGTTGACCATAGTCGCGCGCCTTTTCCCAGTCTTCGCCCTGTGAACAATGATACGCCAGGTCGGCCAGGTGCGCCTCCAGGGCCGCAGGTGACCTGAAGAACTGTTCGATGGTCCTGGCCATGCGGCGGTGCAATGCCCGGCGCTCTCCTGCCAGGAGTCCGGCGTAAATCGCCTGGCGCGTGAGGGCATGTCGGAAGGAGAACTGATCCGCCGATTCCTCCACCACCAGTTGGGCGGCAACCACCTCGCCCAGGAGCGGTGTCATCTGGGATGCCTTGTAGCGGAGCAACTGCTGGAGGACCGCCACGTCGAAGCGCCGTCCCGCCACCGCTGCCAGGATGAGCAATCGTCTCGCTTTGGGACTCAAGCTCCGGGTGCGTTGCTGTACGGCGTCCTGCACGCTGCGGGGAATGGCGAACCGGCGCACTTCCGCAGGAGCAGGCAGCAGATGGACCCATCCGCTGTCGGTGATGGCGATCCTGCCGCTGGTGAGCATCGACTTGAGCACTTCTTCCACAAAAAAGGGGTTGCCGTCCGTAAGGGTAGAGAGCATCTCCAACAGCTCGCCCCCGACAACAGGCTGCTCGGCAAAGATCGCGTGCAGCATCGCCTCAACCTCGGCTCGGGAGAGGCGTGCCAGCGGGTATTCGCGCGCCAGCCGTTCGCGGTCCAGGTGTGCCAGTAGGTGCAGCAGATCAGGAGAGACTTCATCGCTGCGATAGGTAAGCAGCAGCAGCAACTGGTGCTTCGATGTGCGGCGTGCCAGGTAGTGCAAGAACTCCAGGCTACTCTCGTCGCTCCAATGCAGGTCTTCCACGATCAGCAGGAGCGGGCGAGGCATGGCTTGCTGCGTGAGGAAATCAGCCAGAGCAGCAAAGAGGCGGCGTTGCTCCTGGTCCCGGTCCAGCGAGGGCAATAGCGGCAGACTGGTCGGGTCGAAGAGCATACAGACCCGCTCGGGGAGCAAGGGAGCGAGAATGCGGGCGAAGGGTCCAACCAGCGAAACAATCTCGGCGGGAGCAAGGGGAGCGAAACAGGCATGCAGTAGGTCGAGCAGGGGAGCGTAGGGGCAGGAGCGATCGGTCGGGAAGCAATGGCCTTGTAGGGACAGGAAGCCCGCAGCTCGGGCCTCCGTTTCCAGTTGTGCTACGATGCGTGATTTTCCAATGCCCGCTTCTCCACAGAGCAGGAGGACCTGACCCTGTCCGCTCCTCGCCTGCTCCACAAGCCTACGCAGGGCTGCCAGAGAGTGATCCCGGCCAATGAGCACGGGACAGGTGATTGGTGTATCCACTGCGAGAGTCATAGGTCCTCACGAGAGTCGCACGTTCTGCTTCCTGGGGAGCAGAACAGCATCAACGGAAAACAAAACTTGTCGCAAGAAACCAACGGTTTTGAGACAGCTCATCCTTGCCAGATCGACGGGAGTAGTGGAGATCGTTGCTTACTCGAACCCAATGATAAGATTCTTGCTGGCGGTCTCTACCACTTCTTTGGTCACCACCGTCAGCTCATTGGCAACTAACACCAGTTCAACCTGCATCATGAGACGGTCGATCAAGCGAATATTGCCGCGTGTGATGCGCAAAATCGCCGCCACTGCCTCCCGGTCGGTAAAATCGTCTGAGGAGGCGTTGACGCGATGACGCCAACGCTGGTCCAGAAAAAAGCGCGTCTCCTCCTCGGATAAGGGCTCCATCTTGTGAGCGAATCCCACCCGCGAATACAATTGCGGCGCGCGTTGCAGGCGCTTGTCCAGTCCCGGCATGCCAAGCAACACGACGCCAAATCTCCCTTTATCATAGAGATCGCGTAGGATATCCAGCCCCGCATCTTTCAGGCGATTCGCCTCATCAACAATCAGCAGTTCGATGAAGTGAGAAGAGCGGCGCGTCACCAAAAACTCTTCCTTGCCCTGATGGCGCTCATTGGCAGCCTCGATCAGATAGGAGAAAGCGGCGAATAAGGCCAGCACCTGTCGTTCGATACGCGCAGGAGAAGCAGCAACCGGGGCTGTATAGAACACGGTTCGGCACTCCTGCAAAGCCGCAGAGGCGTGTGCAGCAGCAAAGGTGAACGGTTTGTAGGGGTAGAACTCATCGACGGCGCTGCGCCCGGTAAAGGTGATCAAGGGTTCCGGCAAGAAGGCTTCGACCTGCTCCCACTGCGCGTAATACCTGGCCGACTCGGTTTTTCCGGTGCCTGGAGGTCCATATCCCAGACCGATAGACCGGAAGCGCCGACAGGCATCACACACTTCCGTGAAGCGCCGATAGGCTTTCGTGATGACAAACGTCGCAGGCTCACGCTCGTGTGGCTCACTCATTGATGTACCTCTTGAGTCGCGGTCGCCCCGTCGTCTCACTCGGCTCTTTCACCTCTTTCACACGGGCCGGAGCTTCTTCTTGATGGGCCGCTACAAACTGTTCGACCAGCGCTGAGCGTTCGGAGAGGCCCGCTTTGACCTGCTTGCGACGCTGCGTCCTGGCTTTTTCGATCTCCTTCAAACTGATCGTTTGCCCCGCGAGTTCCTGGCAGATAGCGCGACAGAGGAACCGATCCTGGTAAAACACGCGGATTTCCGCCAGATCAGCCGGATCGTACCGGATCATGACGTCTTCTTTGACATAGCCTGCCAGGGTTGGATCGAGATACCGATAGCCTTGAAAGCGAATGCCATCCTGCTGGACCCGGCGCGTTTTGGCGACGGTTAACAGCAACAGGTCGAGCTGTTCGAGCGACGTGGGCATGCGCGGCACAAATCCCCCGGCTTCCCACCGCTCGACTGGCCTGTACCCTGTTTCCTCATGGACCCGCAGATGATAGTCTTCGAGCACCCAGGTGCGAAAGCGCTGCTCAAAGGCTGGGAGCGAAAGCTGCGCCTTCACCCCGGTCGATCCCTTCGGCGCGTATCCTGGAGTGTCTTGCAGCAAAAGCTGATCCACGCTGCGGAAGAAGCGCTCGATCTTGCCACGACCGCGAGGGATGCTCACTTGTGAGAAAATCAGCTCCATCGGCAGATCTGCGGCCACCTGTTCCAGATGCTTGGACGTGAAGTCTGAGCCATGGTCAGTGTAGAAGACCGTCGGGATGCCGCAGACAGGCCAGCGGGGGTCTTCTTTGTACCAGATCGCGTGACGAAGCGTGAGCGCAGTCGTGAGCGCGGTCGCTTCTTGAAAGCTGAGCCGATAGCCGACAATGGCGCGGCTGTAGTCATCTTCGATCACCGTGAGCCAGGGCTTGGCAGGCTTCCCGGTTTCATCGAGCAACAACACATCAAGCGGGGTATGATCGGCCTGCCACATCGCATTGGCATGGGGCGCCTCTCGCCGATAGAGGAGATCGAACGCTTCTCGATAAGCAGCGGCTCCCTGGTGAGCGAGGGTTACCAGGGCAGGATCAAGCTGCTTGATGATGGTGTAGACCCGGTGATAACTCGGTATCGGCCACCCCTGTTCTTTGGCCATGGTGCTGGCTTGGCGATGAATCGAGGCGGCAGAACGAGGAGGCGTTTGCAACGCCAACCCTTCAATCAAGCGGATCGCTTCTGGTGGCAGGCGGCGCGACTTGCCCTTATCCGAGCGTCCCACGTTGTTTGCCAGGCCGCTGAGGCCCTTGTCTCGATAGCGTTTGATCCAGGACTGGATCGTCGAGGCGGCGAGGTGATGGGTACGCGCGACCTGTGCCTGGGAGACGCCGTCTTCCAGAGCAGGTCGAATGATGGCAAGACGCGAGAGCGCTTGCGCTCGTTGCCCTTCTGAAAGCGCCGTGAGCGGGATCATGGATGCGGTCATGGTACATCTCTTCCCTGAGCTGAAGCCGAACAACGCTATCTTCCCTGAGTATACCTGATCACCAGAGGAATTGCAAAGATATCACCAGATTAATTTCAAAGTTTACAAGTAACAATAGCAATGAAGGAGTGCACTATGGCACAACAGCGGCGCAGTTTCAGCGCTGGCCAAAGTTCGCGTAGCCTTGGAAGCCATCCGTGAACAGAAAACCATCAACGAACAGCCTGTGTGAGTTCGGTGTCCATCCCAACCTGATATGCGAGTAGAAAGAAGCACGCGCTCGATAAGCTGCCCCAGGTCTAAAGCCCCCATAAAGGCACCGGGAGAAAATACAGGAGGCAGAGCGGAAGCAGACGTTTCAACAGGTTGAGCAACTCCAATAAGAGTTGGCCTGGTTGAAAAAGCTGGCCCGGACCGTTGAACAAAAGCGCTCGGCTATTGAATCTAAGGACTCCCATCTATGCAAATCCATCTCCACCCTACGCGTCACGAAGCCATCACGGCCAGCGAGACGGCGCTAACGCGCTGGTCGCTCGATACCAACCCAGCTACGATCCTGGCGCAGATGCCCACCGCTCCAGAGTCGGTGTTCTATCATGTGTATGCCCCGGGAGGCCAGTTGCTGACCTTTGGGGGGGTGACGGGCAGCCCCGATGGAGTGCTCTTTGCCCATCAGCGTCTCCGGCCCAATCCTTCTGTAAGTCTGGACCCCGGCGTACTAGAGTGGCGTCGCTGGGATGATTTCTCGCTAGTCAGGATGCGTGAGGTTCCCGACAAGCTCGACGGGGCACCTAGTCTGGCATGCTCCCCTGATGGGCGCTGGCTGGTGCTGGGGCAGCCGGGCTATATTTACCTGCTTGAGTGGCAGACCGGCACCGAAAGCAGCCGCCACTGGGATGGGGGAGATGACACCAATGGGCTCGCCTTTGATCCAACCGCCACCTTCGTGGCAGGAGTAGCCACCGACCAGAGTGGCGGGTGCTTGCGCCTCTGGCGGCTGGATCCCGCAGAGCGCTTTGTCCTGCGGCCCGTCAGAAACGACTGGTGGCCTGAGGCGCCGCCGCAGGATGTGGTAAGCGGCCCGATGGCCTTAACCCTGGTCTACGAGCAATTAGACCGGACGGGTATTGACCGGGAATGGGACTTGTTGGGTACAGAGTGTCTGACGGCCTTCAGCCCAGATGGCCGTCTCGTCGTGTTCTGCCTCACCGGCACATCTTCCTGGGATAAGGAATTGGTGGCCTATGAGGTCCATTCTGGAAAGCGCCTCTGGTGTACCCGCAGTACGTCGGAACGGGCCGGACCCTGCCTCTTCACACCTGATGGGCATGCGCTGCTCGTACCGGTGCAGGGCGGCAACGTCGAGGTCTATCGGGCCGAAGATGGGGTCTTGGAGCAGCGTTGGTCCTGTGGCCTGGACCAGCCAATGCGTGCGCTGGCCTTTGAGCCGACGCATGCGCTGGCCTTTGATCATAACGGCAAGACGCTCTGGCTGGCGACCGAAGACACACTGGTCCAGTACCAGCCACCAGGCTGAGAGAAACCAAGTGATAGGGTTAGATTAGTCCGAGCAATCTCCACACATCCGCACGCTGTTCCGTCCCTGGCAGCCTGGCGATGGCTACGACGAGGCCACCCTCCAGGCGACAGAAGCACGACTGGGCAAACATCTTTCGGAGATGCTGCGGAACTTTTATCTGGCCTGGGGACGACGGCGCGATATGACGGAGCAGGGAAATTGGCTATTGGAACCGGAACGACTCGCGATGCGGGAAGATACGCTGCTGCCCTGTCTGGGGGATCAGCATATCTGTGCCTGGGGGATAGCAGGCACGACGCTGGAGGAGGCGGATCCTCCTGTAGTGGTTGCGCTCCCAGGGTCATTTGGCTGGGAGGGACAAACCAGCTCTTGGACCTCGAGCCATGCCCATCTCTCCAACTTCCTCGATGACCTGATGTACCTATCTGCCTTCTGCGGTGGGGCGCTTCACGGGGGGTGGACAAAACCCAACCTTCCAGACCTTCCAGAACCCCAAATAGCTTGGTTGGAGGCGCACTGGAACAAGGCGAGCACCACTCCCCTGGCGCTGAACTGGAGACCGTACCCGTCTTCAGACACGGGGCCAACACTCTATGTGCGGGACGGGCAAGCGCTCTGGTGGGACGCCAGATGTGGTCTTGCGGCACGGGAGGCGGAGGTGGTTGAGGAAATCGGCCATCGGTTCCAGATCACGTGGGCTGAGCGATGGTGAGTTTGATTTCGCAACTTCCCTTTGCTCGTCTGCGTTCAAGGCAGTGGGCACATGAGAGTAGCGGTGAGGGAACCACTGATAAAATCAGATTGGTCGGAGCAATCCCCCACATTCACACGCTGTTCTATCCCTGGCATCTAGGCGATGGCTACGATAAGGCTAACTGCCAAGCGGCAGAGGTGCTGCTTGGTGCCAGCCATCCAGCCATCCAGATGCCTCACCGAATAACCAGAAATCAGGTTGATTCCAAAAGTCCGCGGAAAAATCACCTCGCAGAGACTGGAAGGATGAATGGCTGAGGTGAGCGTTTCGGACGCCCCTTGACACCATGCCATCCCTGTGTTAGACCCCCTAGCGCGCCGGGGCGGCGGAATGGGAGACGCGGCGGTCTCAACACCTTTTTGCACTGACAAGCAGTGAACGCGGCCCTATCCTCCCCCATCGGCGGTCTCTGCGCGCAACGTGGCGTCCTCTGCCTGGAATGCCTCTCATCCGTCCGGTTTGGCACACTCTGCCCGTAGCCTGGCGTACGCTGCCTGCAACGCCTCGATCTGCCATTTGAAGAAGCCGCGCCATTTGGGAAGCTGCGCCTGGCGGAGCACCTTCAGCCCGCCATCCCAGTGCAAAGCACGTGTTCTGCCAGCGCGCAGAGGGGTTGCAACTACTTTTGCACCTGGCGACCCTCCCTCAATTGCAGCGCTGTCTTCGCCATTGCACGACACTCCCGGGCCACAAACGTTCTATCCTTGGCCCGGCGATAACTTTCCTCCATCGGCATGGCCTGGGTGGTGATGAGGACCGCCTGACAGTCCAGCGCCAAGCAGGAGGTGCGCAGCCAGACCATGTGCCAGTACCAGCGCTCTGTTCCTGGATGGTCATAGCCGGGAAGGGGGAGGCCCTCCATGCGCGCTTGTGCCCGATCTGGACAAAACGTGTCCAGCAGGACCGGCATGAGCGTCTCGGCCTCCAAGCCTCCGAGCCAGCGTAAGACGGCATTGGCGCGGGCCGGGTCGGTGGCTCCATTCCAGCGCTTTCCGTGGTGCCAGATCATGTGATAGGTTTGGTGCTCGGTGAAATGGTCCATGAAGCCGCCTGCCCGTTCTGCCCAGCGTATATCCAGCAGCGAGACGATCAGGTGGGTGCAGAAGGTCAGGCCAGACCCGCGCCACTCGAAGGCATAGCCGCCGTTGCCGCCGCCATATTCTTCAACGGCCAGTGAGGCATGTTCTGGGGTAAAGATCGTGTATTTCAGCGCCATGCTAGCCCTCCGGTGTGTAGCGAACTTCTATCCCAGGACGGGCCACGCCGTCCAGAATGTTGCTAATCTCGCGCTTATAGCGGCCTGAGAGCGCGTCCTTGGCGGCGCTGGTCTGCACCCACACGGTTAAGATGCTGCCTTCCAGGCGCAGCCCCTTCGTCGCCTCAAACATGCTGCGCCAGGCGGTAGGCGAGAGGCGCAGCTGCATATCTTCCTTCACTCGCTGCCACCAGCGTTCCGCTGCGCTGGCTGGTTGCTGTTCAGTCTCAGCCGTTGGGGCGGCATATTCTCCTGCCGTCTGGCATGTTGCTTTCCTCCGCATCGTATCCTGAATTCGCTCTACGGGTGTTGTCTTCTGTTCCTCTTCTGGATTTTTACTATCAACAAGCGGCGCGACGATAGGAGCGCCAGGATTTGCCTTTGGCAAATCCTGGCTTTCTTTCCCTATTTCTTTTATCTTTTCTTTAATACTTTCTTTGGCTCTCTGGTTGCTTTCTGTTGATAGCAGAGCTAGAGCGCTCTGGTGATTTGTGGGCGCTTGCCCTGCTTCTGTATTTTCACCAGATGGGTTTCTGTTATTTTTACCGATACCCTTCTGCCTTTTTTGCAGATGGGTTTCTGTATTTTTTGCAGATTCAGGTGCGGGGGCATCGGGCCTATCTGTATTTTTTACAGAAGCATCTGCCTTTTCTACAGATTGAAGCACTTTGTTGGTTGGGCCGTAGAACTTGACGCTTTTGGGTCCACCTGGCTGGTGAACGAAGATATACCCCTGCTCTTTCAGTTCAGTCAGGGCAGCTTCTATCGTGTGATCTTCAGCAATGCCGATAAACGCACGAAACTCTGCCAGTGTGATCGGTGCTTCGCGGGGCCGTCTAACACCTCCCACTGTCCTGCGCAAGATGAGCAGATAAGCCAGCTTGGCATTAGCCCGCTTGATGAGCCGCATGTGCTCATCAAAGAACCTGTTCGGAATGGCGGTAAAAGGATAAGGTACTTTCTCCTCGTTGGACATACAACGGCTCCATGCTGGGGAGCCAGGCAGGAGCACCCTTCTTGATTACGGAAGGATCATCTTCTATAATCCCCACAGGTGTCGCAAGGCGCTGACTCTATGGCGCTCAGCAGCTGGCCCGCGAAGCACGTTGCTGGGCGCTATGGCGGTGTGTGCTACAATTTGCCTTGTCTGTGTTACTCTCCTTACAAGTGGCACAGACACTTGCAGAGCGCGGGTATGGTTCAGGCCACTACCCGCGTTTTTGTATCCCCTTCCTGCTCTTGGTGGCCTGGCTCAGCTGGTTTTTCATACACCAGTTGATGCCTGGTAATGCCGAGCGCCGTAGCCAGCTTGGCTACCGTACTCAGATTGGCGGCGTGAGGGCTCCCCTCGCGCTCGAGTTTGATAATCGTGCTTGCCGCCACCCCACTCTTGGCTGCCAATTCATCCTGACTCATCAATTGGTGAATGCGCCAGGGACGCAAGTAGGGCAGATGAACTCTCGTCCTCCCTCGGTCGTTGGTGAGCGACATAATCGCGCCTCCTTGATGTGCTGTGAGTCTCTGAGCTAAGTATAGCAGAAAACGCTACCATGATGCAAGGAAAAATACCGACACAGTATCGGTAGGGGTTGATTTCCTCCTTGTTTTATGGTAGTATTATTGTAGCGAAAGTGCTACGAGAGGCTACTGCAAGGGCCTTCGTAACAAGTAAGGAGCTATAAGAGATGATCAAGACCGAACAGACCCCCTACGAGCGGGCACTGGCACGTGCCGCTCAAGATGGCGTCCAGGTAACGGAAGATGGTGGCGACCACTGGCAGGTCCGCGGCTCTGATGGCGTGACGCGCTACACCGTGCAGACGACCGATGACGGCCTGTGCTGCACCTGCCCCTCCCGCCACTATTGCAAGCACCTGGCAATGTGTCAGCAGCGCTTGAACGAGCAGCAGGCGGCGCAGGAGCCACTCGCCGCTGAAACAGACACTGCTTTGCACTTGGTCGAGCAGAGCGAACGCACCCTGGCAGGGCAGGCGTATAGCCAGGAGGAGCGCTTGCGAGCGCTGGTGTACCTGCCCGTGGTGATTGCGGCGTATGCCGTCGTCCTGGGACCAGCGCATGCCTGGCAGTGGTACCAAGCCAAAGAGGCACAGTGGGATCGGTACCAGGCCGCGAGGATTGGGGGTTCCCTGAGCTGGTAGCATCCGCCCGATGTGCCGTGTGGGGCTGGCTGAGGCTTTCCTCACGCCGTTCTCCAAAGGAGCTTTCTCATGTTCACTCGTGCAGTGAAAACGGATGCGAAACTGCGCCTGGCCCTGGCTGGCCCGCCTGGTAGTGGAAAGAGCTACACCGCCCTCTCGCTTGCTCAAGCGCTGGCTGATGGGCAGGGTGTGGCCCTAATCGACACCGAGCATGGCTCGGCGAGCAAGTATGCCGACCTGTTCCCCCCGTTTGATTGCCTCAACCTGGAGACCTTCCACCCTGACCTCTACGTGGAAGCGATCAAAGCCGCCGAGCGCGGAGGCTATGCCGTCCTCATCATCGACAGCCTCAGCCACGCCTGGAATGGCAAGGGCGGCCTGTTGGAACTGGTCGATGGCATTGCCCGGCGCTCAAAAAGCGGGAACACCTATGTCGCCTGGGGAGAGGCGACGCCCATTCAGAACCGCCTGATCGACACACTGCTCGGCGCCAAGCTGCATGTGCTTGCGACCATGCGCAGCAAGATGGAGTATGCCCAGGAGAAGGACGAGCAGACCCATCGCACCATCATCCGCAAGCTGGGGATGGCGCCGATCCAGCGCGATCAAGTGGAGTATGAATTCGATGTCGTCGGTGATCTGGATACCGACCACACCCTTCTGATCCAGAAAAGTCGCTGTCCCGCCCTCTCTGGCGCGATCATTCCCCGACCTGGCCCGGACCTCGCCACTATTCTGAGGTCCTGGCTCAGCGGTGCGCAGCCAGCCGAAGTGGAACGAGCCGCGCTGGCCGCGCAAATCACGTACCTGCGGGCGGCGCTGGGCGAGGCGGCCCCCGATGTGGCCGGGATGGAGCAGGCCACCGAGGAGCAGTTGCGCAAGGAGCGCACCCGGTTGACGACCAAGCACGCGGGAAGCAAAACCGCATAGGACATACCATGCGCGGGGCACCCTCCCGCGCATGGTCAAGCACAGGAGGAGCACTATGTTAGTCGTGAGACGCCAGCCAGGAGACACCCTGGTCATCAATGGGGAGATTACCGTCGTGCTGCTGGCCGTCGAAGGAGATCGGGTCAAGTTGGGTATCACCGCTCCAGCAGCGGTGACGATTGTGCGCGGCGAACTGCTCACTGCTGAGGGACAAGAGCGCGCCTTACGTCGCAAGCAAGAGGCGCTGGAGCAGGAAACCGACCCACGCCAGCGGGAGCGGCTGGAGCAGGGGATTTCGCGGTTGCAGCAGTCATTGACGCTGGCCCCGGCCAGTCGGAAGGCGCGATAGGAGCGCCCGTTGCGCAGGGAAGCGCTCTTTCCGGCAGAAGGTAGCCCGTATACGGGCATTGATTCGATGAGAGGTGAGCAATGGAGCTAGAAATTCACCCCATCGAAGGAGCGATGGAGACAGCTACAGAGCGGGGCGAGATGGCCCGTCCTGCGGCTGCACAAGGAGTCCTTCCGGCAAATAAGCGGCAATACGACTTGCTGCTGGGCCTAGCGAGGAAGATCGAGGCCCAGGTGGACAGGGATGCGCGCAGCTTGCTCTGGAAGGTGAAGCCGCTACGCCGGTTGGGGCAGACGGCGCGGGCGCTGGCCGAGGCGCACCAGGGCCACAATATGCCCGATCTGCTGACCCGCATCCAGTACCGGCCCCAGGTCGAAGCCATAGTGGCGCTGGAGACGTGGCTGGGCCAGCCACAGCCACAGAACGAGGGAGCGGAAAGGCTGCCGCTCGATACAAAGGTAGCCAGGGCGCTGGCCTCAGCGCGTATTCAGCCCGCGCAGTGGGAAGAGGCGGTGCAGGCGCTTCAAGCGCTGCTGCCCGCGCCGGATGCGCAAAGTGAACTGCTCTTTGATTTGTCGCTGTCGCGCCTGGCAAAGCACGGCTACTTCAATGGCCTGGACGCGCCGCGAGATGCGCTGGTGAAGCTGCTCGACCTGGCTGATCTGCGCGAGGGGTTGTCGGTGCTGGTGTCCTCATTTGACGCCTGGCTGCTGGCACAGACGCTGGCCGAGGAATATCCCACGCTGCGCGCCACGTATGCGGGCCAGGATGCGCCGGGGGTGCTCACGCGCCTCTTTCCGACACTCCAGCACTCAGCGGAGCCTGATCTGCTGCAACAGTCGCAGCCGTTTCAGCGCGTGGTGCTCCGCTTGGGCGGGATGCATTGGGAGTCCCAGCGGAAGCGAGCGGATATTCCGCTGGTCTATGCGGTCTATCGGCGGCTGCCCCCTGGTGGGCGCGTGGTGGCCCTGCTCGATAGCTCGTACACCCATCCAGAGCGACGACCTACTGAATTGGCCGAGTGGGCCAGGTGGAACGGCGGCCTGGGGCACCTGGAGCGTCTGAATCCGCCGTCCTATCGCTGGCCGCTCGATTTAATCATGATGGAGAAACGGCAGCAGGCAGCAGGCAGCTAATCTGTCTGCTGCTCCTGCTCTGGTCCTGCTGCTCCGATGGGCGCTGGAGGCGGGGCATAGGTAAGCTGGTGTGGGGTGAGGGCAAGGGCCTTTGCCAAACGGCCAACGGTAGCGAAATTGGCCTGGCGGCGACCATGTTCCAGTTCGCTAATGGTCATCGGCCCGACGCGAGCGGCTTTCGCCAGTGCTCGAATGGTCAGAAAGCGTGCGTTGCGCCAGGCACGCAAATAGGGCAAGGACACCCGGCCAGAGGTGGAGTGAGTCATGCGACCTCCCAAAGCAAGCATCTGTTCGTAGTGTATCACATTGTTCTCAGTTCGTGCTTATTTGTGACGCGGGACCGCTTGACAATTGGATTGCGCCGTGTTATTATTATGTTATCGGAAGTTGACCATTACCGCTTCTAGAGCGGGAGGAGGCATTGGCGTGGAACAGGAACGCATCGTCGAACGTATTCGGAAGCTCTTAGCGCTGGCAACGTCCAGCAACCAGGCAGAGGCGGAGGCCGCCGCAGGGAAAGCCCAGGCCCTCCTTCAGCAGTACAACCTCGAACGCGCCCAGGTCGAGCACGCGGCAGAAGCCAAGCCGCTCTACTTGAGGCAGGTGGTCTCCATCGGCTCGCGCCAGCGCTGGCGGCGCACGCTCATGGATGTGCTGGCCGATGCTCATTTCTGCAAAGCCCTCTACACCCCAGGTCTGCCCCGCATGGACCTCATCGGGGAGTCACACAATTTGGAGGTGGTGGAGTACCTCTACACCTATCTGGTCACGCAACTGGAGCGCATGGCGACGGCGGCGTATCGTCAGAGCCGGTCAGCGCTGGCGGCGGTCACCTGGAAGGATGCCTTTTACCTGGGCGCGGTGGCCGGGCTGTATCAGCGCTTGCGCCAGCAACAAGAGGCATTTGCCCACAGTTCCGAGCAGACGCGGGCGCTGGTGGTGGTCAAGGATACCGCGCTTCAGGAGGCGGTACAGACGTACTACCCCCACGTCAGAAAGGCTCCCGCCAAGCGACTGCGGAGCGCAGACGGCTGGAGCCAGGGGGTGCAAGCCGGGCAGGCGGTATCCCTTCAGCCTGGCGTCCAGCCGCCGGGCGTGGCGCGCAAGCGATTGGCATCCGGCCAGTAGGCCGACCAAGGAGGAAGACATGAGCGGACGCAAGCAAGAACTGCTGATTGTGTTTGATCGGGAGCGACAGGCGTGCCTGCCCTATCGGGGTATGCCCTGGGAAGCCGAAGGGGAAGAAATTGTGACAGTGCAGCGCGCCGTCATCACCGCCGCCGAGGTGCAAGGGCTGGGGATCGATGGCCCCGAAGAGATACGCCAGCCCATCGAAGGGCCGCACGCGACCCTCTTCTTCCAGTGGGGCTATCCAGGCAGTGTCGATATGTTTCTCTCCGAGGAGCCACTGCTCGGCAGCGAGCAGGCCATCGTTGCGGCAGCCCTTGCCACGCTGCCGGGCTGGCAGATGGGCTGCTGGTGGCAAGGCAACACCCACTTGCCCCTGTTGGAACACGAGGCACCGCAGCCATTCAGCCACTACCGCGCCTTGCCAGCGCTTGCGTGCCCATCTAAGCACCCGGCTACGGTGCTGGCCGTGGGCATGTGCGACCATTGCGCCGCGCAGGCGCAGCAGTATGGCATCTGGCCGACCCGCTGCGCGGTGTGCGGCAGTGACCGGGACCGGGCGTTTCGCTTGCTGGAGCAGCAGGGCTACATCTGCCCTGTGTGCTTGCCCATGGAGCAGGGACGCATCGGGCAGGCAAGAGCAGGCATGTGAAGGAGGTATGGCCGATGGGAAGCAGCGTGGGGTGTCCGCGCTGTGGCAGCGCCTTGGTGGGGGAGGTCCACTGCCCCGTGTGTGGCTGGAACCGGATGGTGGAGGCGTGGCTGCCGCGCGTGCGGGAGGCGATCCAGTGCAGCCTCTATGACTGCGCCGTCGCCCGCCTGGCATCGAAACGTTGGATGGTCAGCGTTGAACTAGTGGATGCGGCGACGTGGCGCTGGGGCATCCGCGTAGAGGAGGCGACGGGCAAGGTGTTGACCGACACGCAGCATTATCCGGACTTGCGGGCGGCGCTCGCGCACCATCCCGGCCTGACCGGTCTTTTCGGCTGGCAGCCGCTGGAGCGTGTCCCGGCGCGGAGGAACGACCATCTCCCCGCGCAGGTATTGGGTGAGGAGTCATGAGCGGGCAGTCTGAGCGCTGCCCTTACTTCCTGCCGCGCGGCAGGAGCAAGGAGCGATGACAATGGACATGGGTGCATTGGTTCCCCTGCCTCTGCCCGTTCCGCCGATGCTGGAAGCGGCTCTGGGCTACACCAGTTCGGGCCGCCTGGTGGCGTTCTACTGGGAGCCAGCGGGCGACGAAGCGAGGTTCGATGATGGCGTGGTCTCCGCTGACGGCGACTGGTCGGCCTACATCAGCTTCATCCAGCATCCCAAGATTGCGCCGGTGCTTTCGGCCTACGACTGTGGCAGCAGTGATGGCGAGGCCCGCCAGTGGCTGCTGCTCGACCGCGAGGCCCGCGTGCTGTATGCGCTTCCCGTGCGGGAGGCGATGACGCTGCTGCATCAGCAGTGGGATAGGCGGCCTGATGCCCCGCCGGTGCTGGAGTCGCCGGAGGAACTTCAGGCGGTGCTCGATGCCTTCACGGATGTGACGGGATGGCAGGAAGTGACTGTCGATATGGCTGCCGTCGAGCAGCGGATGCGGGAGCAGGGAGCCAGGATAGCAGCGATGCTCGACTGGCTGGACCAGCAGGGAGGAGGTGCGTCACCACAAGAACGCTAACGCTTCCTGAAAAACGGTGCGGGCAGGGGCACGCTTATCTACCCCTGCTCGCCAGAGGAAATCCCCGGAGGAGATTCCAATGCGGAATAATACCATTACTCGTTCGCGGCCCGTTCCCACGGGCGTCGGGCCATCCCAAGGCGCTGATTCCCTCCCGAAGCCTGCCAGAAAGCACACCTTTCTTGGCACGGCATTCTTGGCGGAAAAGGCTCAGAAATGGGGCCACCGCCGCCTCATTGTCCTGATTGTTGCCTTCTTTGGAGTGCCGCTGCTTGCTGTATGTCTCCTGCTCGCGGCGGGTGCGCCGTTCATCGCCTACTTCTTTACAGCTCCGGCGAACTATCAGCCGACGGTGTTGGTACAAACCGACTTCTTTGGCGCGCCGGGGGAGACCGACACACAGGGGATCAAACATCCCACGACGCTGATCCTCACCTATACCGATCATCTTACCGTGACGGAGCTACCCGCTGGCGACGCCAAACGCGCCAGCACGATCAGTACGCCCTTCGTCCAGCATCCAACCAACCCCCAGATTGTGAGCGCGGTGCAGGCTGATTTGGGCCGCAAGACCAAGGACCTGGTCGTGAAGGTGAGCATGAACTGGCAGTCGCTGTCTCCCGAGACGTTCGTGTTCGACTTTACCAGTCACCCGGAACAAATGAGCGCGACGCCAGGCACGCCGGGCTACACAGCCCCGGAATACGGCCTCTATACCGTGACGCAAGGAGGCTAGCATGCGGAAGGGATGGCTCCTCCTGTTGCTCCTGGCGCTGGCCGGATGCGGCCAGGTGGTCTATGCGGTAGGACCGGCGAACTGGTCCAACCTGCCTGGTACTCCGCCGACCAACGTCACGGACACGCCGGGAGCGGGGGCCAGCGCGCCCACGGTCGATGTCGCGGCCAAGACGAAGAGACTTTGCCAATGCGACGCGAGCATTGGCTGGGATAGCGCCGACCAGTACAACGCGGAATGGCGGGCGGCCTGCGGGCCGACCAGCCTGACGGTCGTCTTGCGCGCGTGGGGCGTGCAGATTGGGGTCGGCAAGATGCTGGATCTGCTGCGCGACGCGGGCGCATACGACAACGGCATCGTCTCCCTGGAAAACTTCGCCAACGTGATTCCAGATGATCAGCGCAACTTTCCCCAGCTTGACAGCACATACTATTACCACCTGACAGATGCGCACCTGCGCGCCATGACTCAGGCGGGCTATGCGGTCCTCGTGAACCTCTGGGACCCGGATGGGCGCTTTTATCCCTTCCAGCCAGGGCACTGGCTGGTGGTCACCAATGCGGGTGATCCACAGGGCGTCTGGGTCCGTGACAGCAGCACACTGGACATCTCACGCATGTCCTGGGCGGCGTTTGACTATGAGTTTACGCACAGGGCGGTCCTCCTTCATCGGAAGGGAGTGGTCCTCCCATGAAGAAATTGTATCGATGGGTGGTTGGTGGCACCCTGTTGGTCTTGGTGGCGGGAGCCGTGCTCTTTCACAGCGCGGCGCAGGCGGCGACGGTGTGGACGTTTCCTTCCCTGGCGGTGAGCGCCAACAAAGCGGCCCCCACGCCGACCCCGACTCCCACTCCGGAGGGCGGGTACTACGAAGGACCTGCCAATTGCCATCGCACCCCGACCTTGCCAAATACGTCTGGCAGCAGGCAGCCATACGCAGATTACCTCGTCAACACCATCGCGCCGCGCTACCACCTGGAAGCGGCCATTCTGCTCTGGCAGGTGCAGCAGGAGAGCGGTTTTAATCCGAATGACGTCAGCTCTGCGGGAGCCATCGGCATCGCCCAGTTCATGCCTGCCACGGCTGCCACCTATGGGATTGACCCCTGGAACCCCTGGGAATCCCTGGACGGCATGGCCCGCTACGATCTGGACGCGCTGCGCGCCTTCTGGGGCTGGTCCTCTACCATCGCTGATCGCTTCGGCGGGAACCGCAACGCCTACGCCTGGGGGCTGGCGCTGGCCGCCTATAACGCAGGTGGCGGCGCTACCGGCGCTGCCGTCGGCTGGGCATCGAGCCAGGGCTGGTATGACGGCCCCTGGACCTGGCTCTGGTGGTTTGGAGATGCCAACCAGACGTTTTACTACGTTCCGGATATCTTGGGCTGTGAGGCCACGACATGAGGGGGAGCAGCATGATTTCATTGCCGTATGCGGTGCGGAGCCGCTTGCAAGAAGCACGTCTGACCCCTGCTCTGGTGGACCTCATCCAGCAGGAGTGTGATCAGCGGGGCTATCTCCTGCACCCCACTGCGATTGAGGGGTCAGGCGGGTTTGGGATTGTGTTTCAGGGTGAGGATGTGTCTGGAGAGAAGAAGGCCATCAAGGTGAGCGTGCCCCGGCCAGGGATGGAGGCGCTCTTTGAGGAGATGTGCGACGAGGAGGGCCGAAAAGCGTGCGAGCTTTCGGGTATCCCGCATATCGCGGCTGGGGAGATGTATTGGTTTTCAGACCTGGCACCACTCTTTATTCTGGTGTCCCGCTTTATACAGGGCAGTGATTTGAAAGCGTATCAGAAACGCTTTCCTGGCGTAGTGGCGGAAGAGCGGCTGCGGGCCTGGGCGCTGCAACTCTTGGAGGCCCTCGCGGCGATGCATCAACGCGGTCTGGTGCATCGAGATGTCAAACTAGAGAATATCCTACTGGAGCGGGCAACAGACCAGGTCTATCTGACTGATCTGGGCGTTGCCAAGTACCTGCAGGAGGGAACGCTGGAAGCGCTGCGCTCCACCGGAACGCATCCCTACGCGCCGCTCGAACAAATCCTGGGGAGTGCCACCCCCAAAAGCGATCAATACGCATTGGGCATCGTCCTCTTCGAGCTGGCAACGGGGGTTGGCGCACGGCCACCGACGCCCGCGCCGCGACATGGGTATCCGGTGGCGCGCCCGGCACACCTGGAGCCGCAACGCTACCACAAAGCACTCTCGAAGGACTTTGCCTCGTTCATCGAGTGCCTGGCCGCGCTCAAACCCGCTGACCGCTTCCCGTCGATGCAAGCGGCACACGAGGCAGTCGCCCGGCTGCGCCGCGTTCCAGCGCGGCACCCCACCGAGCCAATGCGGGAGCCGACCACTGCCCTCCTCAAGAACACCGCCCCGGTGCGCGCGTCCGCTCCCGCCCGACCAGCGTTTGCCTGGCGACCCTTCTGGCACTTGCGTCTGGCGCTGGTGGGCGGGTCGATCCAACAAGGCGGCCCGGCGTTGTCCCCAGGCGGGGTTGTCTGGCTCATGCTGCTGTACCTGTTGTGGTTGTTGGCGACCGGGTGGGGCGTCGCCTGCACCTGGATGGCGATCAGCGGGCACAGCCTGGATGCGATCTGGCTGCTGGCTGGAGCGGCGGGTATCCTGCTGTGGCGCATCGCGCGGACCTGGAATGTGCGCGGTCTCTCGCGGCGGGGCAGCCTGAGTGACGCGCAGCGGCGGGGCTGGACGCTGCTCTGCTTGACGTGGCTGCTGGTGGCCTCGCCTGGAGTGGTGGAATTCTGGCTCGGCTCTCCAGCCCCGATCTGGACACCGGCCTGGCTGGAGTGTCTCGGCTGCTGGGCGGTCTGGCTGGATCTGTATGTCTGTCTTGAAGTTTGGCTGAACTAAAGGAGGAATGCCATATGGCACAGGGAGCCTCAACCCTGGTTATGAACTGCACCAGACGATGTCAGGGCATGCCGAACGCGTTTCGGCCCAGCGCGCTGGTGGCAGAGATTCACGTCTGTCGGTACTGTGGCGCGCAGCAACGGCAGCGGCCCGCCCCCCCACCAGTGGCTTCTGTACCCGAGCAGGGGACGCAGCAGCCCGTGCTTTACACCCTCGGCTATGCAGGCGTGCAGCTGGAGGCGGTGTTGCGGGCGTTGCTGGAGCGGCGCATCAGCGTCCTGGTTGACTGTCGCTGGGACACGTCCAGCGGCCAACTGGGGTTTGATGGGGCGACGCTGCGCCGCGCGGTGGAGGGCCGGGGCATCGCGTATCGGCATTTCTCGATGCTCGGCGGCGCGCCGCATCTGCGCTTCCGGCTGTGCGAGGAGGGCGACTGGGATGCGTTCGCTGCGGCGTATTTGACCGCGCTCGCACCTCAGGAGGAGCTGCTCGGACGCATCGCTGGATGGGCGCGAAACCACCCCACGTGCTTGCTCAGCTGTGAGCGGAATGCCACCCTGTGTCATCGTGGCCTGCTGGCGACGCGCCTGGCAGAGATGGCTGGGCTCCAGGTGGAGCATTTGCTGGTGTGGTGATGAAAGGAACGGTTTGTCTATGAGTGTTGTCACGCGGACCTGTCTGGGTCTTGGCTGTTCGAAACCAGTCGATCAGACGAAAGGCCGTCGGCAGCGGGACACCTGCTCTGATGCGTGCCGTCAGCGCCTGTGCCAGCAGCGCAAGCGCGAACGGGCGCAGGCACGATGCAGGGCGCTCTGGCAGGGCTGGCCGGACCCGCTGCGCGCCTGTCTGGAGCTGATCCTGACGCGAAGTGGCCCGGCACTGGCCGCCCAGACGGCGCGAACGATCAACGATGTGTGTTGTCCTCCAGGTATCATGCTGAAGGGCACAGTGGACGAGTTGGTGCGATAATCACCAACCCGCCCGTAACGAAAGGAACCTTGCTGTGGAACAACAGACCCCCTCTCGCCAGGAGCACTATAACACGGGTGAGGCTTCCTGGTATCGCCCAGTGATTGGCATCCCGTGCTGCGGTGCGAAACGCGCTGGCGCACGCTATCCGCTCTTGGGCACGTATCGCCCGTTTACGGAACTGATCGAGCTGGCCGGAGCCACGCCGCTGCTCCTACCGCCCGTCGCTGACCCGGCGGCACTGGCTGGGCTGGTTGCGCTCGTCGATGGCCTGCTCTTGCCGGGTGGCGGCGATGTGCACCCGCAGGCGTATGGTGAGGAGCCGCATCCCCTGCTGGGGACGGTGGACGTGGAGGAAGATGCGCTGGAACTCAGCCTGGTCCGCGAGGCCCTGACCTGGCACTTGCCGCTGCTGGGCGTGAATCGCGGGATGCAGGTGCTGAATGTCGCCTGTGGCGGCTCGCTTTTTCAGGACTTGCGGAGCCAGTTGGGCCAGGGCGTCTGGTCGCATGTGACCACGCGCCAGGCGCGTACCTATCTGGCCCATCCGGTCAGTGTGGTGCCAAAGACGCGCCTGGCTGAGATTGTGAAGACGGACCCCTTGCTCGTGAACAGTTTCCACCACCAGGGCGTCAAGCACCTCGGCGCGGGCCTCGCCATTGGGGCGCTCGCGCCCGACGATGTGATCGAGAGTATCGAGCTTGGGACGGCGTGCTTTGCCCTGGGCGTACAGTGGTCGTTAGAAGCGTTGGCTCTGGACGGCGATCAGCGGATGCTCGCGCTCTTCCAGGCGTTTATCGACGCGGCGCGCGTGTACGGCAGTGAGCGCCGAGGGCGTGGCATTCAGGCGCGGAACGCACTCTCGCGCTGGGAGCAGATGTGGGTATGCGATCAGGTGGCCTATACCGAGGGGCGCAGGCGGCTGTTGGGCGAGGAACCACTCGGGGCGCTGGAGGAGCTAGAGCTGCGCCGCGACTTGCCGGTCCTCAAGGGGCGCTTACAGGCCACGGCCCAGGCGCTGAATCTCTCGGACCCCACACCGCCAGCCGGATGGCTGTAGTGTTCTACTGAGCGCATGGTTGTAGAGCGGGCCTGCGCCGTCTGTGCGGCCAGGCCCAGAAATGAGGAAAGTGTATGAACGGTGAAACGCAACGCCTCTGTAAGAATCCGGGGTGTCAGAGCCCCCTGCCGCCGCCCAAGCCGGGGCGCAAGGCCAGGTTGACGTGCAGTGATGACTGTCGCAAGGCGGCCAGCCGCGCCCACCTGCGGGAAGAAGCGCGGCGTCGGGAAGAAGAAGCACTGTTGGCCCGCCGGGCGCGCTGGCAGGCGTTTCAGCCCACGACCCGGAGCATGCTCTCGCGGGTCGAGGCGCTCGGTGGCGCGGCGTTGGCCGAGGCGCTGGCCGAGGCGATCCGGCGCGAGCGGGAGCGACCAAATGTGACCGCAGATCTGGCAGCCGAATCTGGGACGATTCTGGCGAAACGATTGGAAGCCCTCTATCAGCGCCTCCTGACGCTGCGCGCTCGCGCTGTGCGCTATCGCATGACGGATCGGGAAGAACGCGCCCTGGAGACGCTGCTCAGTCTTGCCGTCGATGCGTGCTGGCTGGCGAATCCGGAGTTGACGGATGAGGAGAAAGGCGGGAAGCCATGACGTTCCACCCGTCTCTGGTCTGGAAGGTCGAAGCGGGCTGGTGTGCCCTGGCTGCGCTGGGCGACGGGACCAGCGGTGCTCCAGCGGTGGATGAGGATGAGCGGGTCGTCGATGCGGCGGGTCGAGCCTCGCTCCCCTCACACGACCGCTCCCTCACGTCCAGCCCAATCCGTGAGCAGCGCCCAGGCGACCCGCAGGCCAGCACTCATGCAAGAGTTGGGCCAGGCCCAGGTGGAGCGGGCACTAGATTGACCCAGGCAGCGCTTGCTCTTTGATGGACAGGGGCATATATTGGCAAGAAATCGGCTGGGAAGCCGGTGGACGTGCATGACCAACAAGAAGGTGGTGTATGGACAACGACCAGGATGCCCCTCAGACCCGTTTGTCTCTTTTCCCTTTGATGGCTTGTGGCAGAACTTCGAGAAGGGCCATGATTGCCTGGCATGCTGGAAGCTAGAACACGCACAGCCTATCTGTACGAAGAAAGGAGGGGGGGCTGCCATCATGGCAGCTCCCCAAGGAGGATGTATGGCGAGCGAGCAAGAGGGACATACCCTCATTCCCGTTGAGCAGGAGGAACTCACCTTCTATGGCAAGCCGCTGGTTGCCGTCAGACTGGCCGATGACCGGATTTGTGTCGTGCTCCGCTGGCTGTGTGATAGCCTTGGCTTGGAGCCAACGGCACAGGTACGCCGGATCAAGCGCACGAAGGCTATTACGAACGAACTCATCTCGGTGCGTGCCCAGACGGCCAGTGGGGAACAAACCATGCCTTCTTTGACCCTGCGCGCCTTACCCTTTTGGCTCGCCGGGATTGATACAAGTCGGCTTGACCCAGCGATGGAACCAGTTATTCTTGCGTATCAGCGTGAGGTGGTTGAAGTCCTCTACCAGCATTTTGCTCAGAAGCGTCAGGCTCTCGCAGTGCCACCATCACTGGTCCCTGCCGAGCCGATTCTGAAACCAGAAACACCTGCCCAGGATGCCCCACCTGATGCCTGGCTCGCCTATCATGAGCAAATGGTCATCTGGCTCCGCTGGCGGCAGGACATCGAAACCTGGCGCGAGGAGATGGAAGGCTGGCAAGGGAGCGTGGAGAATCGATTAGAGAGCGTCGAGGCGCTGGCTGGCCTGGTCCCAGAGATTTTAGAGCGCATGGGGCCAACGACACTCTCACCGGAACACCAGCGGACGGTGCAGGCAAGCGTCAACCGGCTGCATGATCTGACCGGCCAGACCCACGCCGCGATCTATGACGAGCTGCGCGAACACTTCCGAGTTGGCACGTACAAGGAAATTCCAGAGAGTCGCTGGGCTGATGTTGCTGCATGGTTTCAGGCACGGACGCAGCGAGCACAACGGCAATCTGGGCATTGAGAAGGATACAGTTAACGGAGAGAAGCCCGCTCAATTCACTGCTGAGCGGGCTTCTTGTTCATGCCGACAAGCCACCACCCTCTCAAGACCCGGCGACTGCTCGCCATTACCTGGATTGCCCAGCCACGCGTGTGGGAGCGCGGACGCTCGTGGCGCGGGCAGCAACGAGGAGGCTACCCCAAAACCAGTGCCCTCTTTTCCCATCCGCGTGCGTCAATGGACGCGCCTTCTCGCGTGGTATGCTGTGAGCAGGGACCGACACAAACACCTGGAAAACGAGTACCGGACCATGAGCGACGAAACCACCAATCTGGACCTGGAGCAGCTCACGGAGCAGGTGGCGGAGCAAATCATGTTCACCATTGGTGCGGCCACCGGCGACCCCAAAGCGGCGGTGAAGCAGCTCTTGCGCCAGTATCTGGAGCAGGCGCAAGAGCAGGCATTTGAAGACGCGATGCGCGGCGAGCAGCTGGAGGAGCGCAACCAGCAGAACTGACTGCCTGATGAGGGCTGATCTCAGCAGTGCTGAGCGGCGCTTGCTCACTCGTATTCTTCGGGCCTTTTCGCGGGTAGGGCTAAAGATTTCCGGCATCTTGTTTCTGTGGCGGGCGGGTCTGCCGCGTGCGATGGGGACATGGAGCGTGCGCGGAACGAGAGAGGAAAGAGGCACATGGGCAAGCAAAAGGTGCGATGGCGACAATCATCCAAAAGCGGGTTCAGCTACAAACGTGCCTATCACAAGAAATGGCGGGAATGGCAGAAGGCCGTGAAAGCAGCCCAACGGCTTGATCTGCCCATTCCCCCGCTGGAGCAGTATGTGGATAAAGCTGACTATACCGTGCGCGGGCGCAAGACATCAGAGTGATGCGCGCTAGTATTCGGAGTAAGCTAGTAGAACCACGACCCTGGCGCATCGAGAGCATATCACAGCTCGCACTTCTGCGGTAGCCTGCGCCTGCTCCAAGCACCGCAGCGTCATTCGGATTGTTCTTGCTGCAATGCAAACGCGCGGCGCAATGCCACTCTGGCTTCCTCTTGCCGCCCCAGGTGGAGGAGTGCCATGGCCTTCCCCACATAGGCCACGATCAAGGCTGGGTCGTGTTCCAGCGCCTGGGTATAGGCGTGGAGTGCTTCCGTTGGACGCTCCAGCCGGAGCAGAGCGTTTCCTCGGCTCGCATGGATAGAGGCATCCTGCGGGGCCAACGGAAGCGCCAGCTCGCACGCCGCCAACGCCTCCGCATAGCGTTCCACCTGCCAGAGCATATCCCCTTTGACCTGATACAGTTTTGCTTGTTGCGGTCTGGGTGCCTGGGCAATCGCTTGATCGAGGGTCTCCAGCGCTCGCTCAATCTGGCCCTGCCGATACAGCGGAATAGCAGCCAAGGCGCGCCCAATCGCATCCGTGGGATCAAGCTGGTTCACCTGTTCAAAGGCTCGCAGTGCTGCCTCATCCTGACTGAGATCGGAGAGGATCATCCCTTTTTGCTTCCAGGCTTCGACGGCTTCTGGAGCCAGCGCGAGCGCTTGTTCTGCCCGCGCCAGGGCATCAAGGACACGCCCTTCCTGGTGTAAGACCTCGCCCTGTGCGATCAACCGCTCTACTGGGGCAGGTACTCCCCGCGTAGAGCGCTCCTCTTGCTCTCGGCTTTCGCTCGCTTTCCAGCGCCAATACTCGTTATAGCGCTTGATTGCCTGATGCCTTCGCTTCGCTTGGGCGTCCTCTGGCGTGAGGGAGGGCCAGCGTGAGGCACCCACCTGTTCAGAGCGAGTTTCGCAGGTCGGGCAAAAGACGATGATGCTGATGCGTGCAGGCTGACCACCGTCCTCCTCGGTGACTACCAGGCTCCCGCCACAATTGGCACACAAGCCCGCCTTGGAGGCGCGACCGGGAGGAATGTTGGGGCGATAGGGTTCAGCCACGATCTTACTCCTCTCATCACAGTGACATAACGCTCATAGGTTCCTCTGTCAACCATGACAGCAGAGAGTAGGTAATGTCAAGGCTGGTAACTAGCTTGAGGTAGGACTTATTGGCTAAAAATGCTTGGGCGGCAATGAGTCGGAGTGTTAGTTTGGGCACCCCACTACGTCTCTGAGGTAGAATGCTCTGAGGCACCATCCACACAGGAGGAGGCTTATGGCACACCTTACCCATGACCACCACCTCGACGCCGCTCTCCGCCTTATCTTGGGCAGCTTTCAGTATTCGGGAGGAGCAGGGCAGGCTCACCGATGCCGAGGTCGCTGGCACCTTCCTGGGTCTGGTTGGACAACTCGAATGCTCCTCCCAACTCACCCCAGCGCAGCACGCCCTCTGCCGGGAGGTGTATGTGCTCCTTGCCCGCCGCGAGACAGCCACGCACCCCGTTCTACCGCTGCCGGACTATCCGGCTCTGCCCAAAGCCGTCCCCGATCCGGAGCCGGATCGGCCCGTGCGCGCCCTGCGTGTGCGCTTCAAGTGACACGTTCGGTCAGGGGAGGATGTATGCCTGAAGGACCGCCAGCGCGGAGTTGACCGCTTGCAAGGAGAACACCTCCGGATCGTAGTGTGGCCCCACCCATTCGCGCAACCGCCGGTGATCGGGATGCCGCCGATTTCCCAACGCTTCGAGCAACTGGGCATAGCCACTCACGCTGCCGCAGTCCTCTGGCGGGCAGGCCCGCTTGCCATCTAGACACCAGGGGATGCGTGACCAATCGTGCCGCAGAACGATGGCTTCTACGGTGATCTGATGCTTCCAGTTGTCGCCAAAATCGTAGGTGTAGACAAAACTCCCGCCCGGCGGGGGCGCAACGCGCTCCAAACGGGCACGGCGATCATCCTTGACCTCAAACTCCCACTCGTCGCTTGGCTCGGTGTAGATCGTCTCACCAATGAGGAACTGGTGCAGATGATAGTTCTGCCAGCCCATGACCACCTGGAGGCATTCGTGCAGGCCATACAGGCTGAGCTGGCCGGGGATGCTGACCTGCCGCCAGATGGGCGGCTCGATGCCTTGCAGGGCGACGTGCAGTTGATAGGCCACCGGCCCCAGCACGGCTCTTGTCTTGCCCCGCTTGCGGCTTCCCGCCCGGTCGCTCATGGTTCCGCGTCCCCTTTGCGCCTGTCGCTTCGCGTCGTGCGCCGCAGTTCAACGATACCGGGGAACTCGCCGTGCGCAGCCGCAAGCATCTGCTCGTTATAATGATTGAGATCGTCATGCAGGGACTCCGCCGCCATCGCCAGGCGCGTGCGCGCCCAGTTGAGGGCGTTCATGTGGCGCGTCCACTCCTCGTTGACCGGGCCTGCCTCAACGGCCTCACGGAGGTTCACTTCCTGTAAGAAGGCGAGCGCATCACAGGCAGCTTTCACATGCCCGATCAGCTCGGCCTCGGTCTCCTCGATGTCATCAAACATCATGGCGTGTATCCTCGCTTGCCTCTTAGCTTATGCTGGCTCTTGGTCCGCCGAGGACCCCATCGCCTGGTCAGGGTGCTTGGAGCGGCGGCCCTTTTTCCCGCCGAGTTGGCCGATACGGCGAAAATGGTCTGCGCCGTACTTTTGCTTGGTGGCTGTGCCGCCCTTTTGGCCGAGCGCTCGATACCCGTCTGGTCCGATGCTCGCGCTGGCAGCAGCGCCACCCTTCTTGCCAATCTGGTGATACCAGTCGGGACCGTATTGGTCCCGCGTCGCCTGTCCGCCCCGTTTCGCGGCCTCGGTGCCTGCGGTGGGGCCACGCTTGCCCTTTGGCATGCTGCTCTTCCTCTCGCGTCAGAGGCGTCGGGAGACGCGGCGTTCGCGTCCCCTTCCTCTGATGGTTCATTGATTTCACCGCTATCATACCGTATCAGGCAAGCCAGGGAGGAAAAAGGCGAGGATATGGCCGCCCAGGGAGTGATGGCTTGCCAAGGAGTTGTGAGCGTACTATAGTAGTTGCACACAACCCTACCATGAGGAGACGTCCATGAGCGCCGACGACGACCAAGACCTACACGATCCAGCAGCAAACCCGCAGCGGCTGCCCCAGTGGGATGTCTTTTCCCAGGGCTTGCCCAGTGACCCACGCGGCAGATATTTTCGGCTCCTGGCCGACCCCCGCCCGGAGGAGGTCGCCGCCGTCGCCGGGTCGGTGGAGGCATTGGAGGCCGAGCTAGCGCGCCTGGCCGAGCTGGCCGAGGCGCGGCCTCCCTCCCTGCTGGCCGAGGCGGCACTTCCGCAGACTGAGGCCACCTTTGGCCCGCCGCGTGAAGCAGCCCGCCTGGCGGGGTTGCAAGCGGCCCAGGCCGCCTTGAGACTGGCCGCCGCGCTCTTGCAGGTTGAAGCGCCGGAGCAGGCCCAGGCAGCCGCGAGGGCTGTGGAAGCTTGCGCGCAGGCCATTGCCACCTGGAAGCGCAGCGGGCGCGGCTGGTTCGAGTCGCGGCACATCGTCAAGGGCTACTATGCTGCGCAGCTTCCTAATGAACAGACCGGCGGTAAAGAATGGTGGTGGATAGCGATCAGCTACGGCCCCTATCGGTACTTCAGATGGCGTGCGCCGGACCCGAACACGGGCGAGCCAAAGCTGCACACCTGGTATCTGGGCAAGCAAGAGGCTGCCGATACGAGCGACCCGACAACCCCACCACAGCCAGGGGAGGAGCGCCCGCTCGATCAGCCGATCCAGCGTAAGCCTGCCCATCGTGTTCTGCGCCCGCCCAGACAAACCGGCGAACCTCCACGCGGAGGCCGCCCGGCGAAACTAACACCGCAAGAAGTCGAAGAGGTGGAAGCCTGGTTGGCCGAGCAGCAGCAATGAGCATGGGCTGTCCGCTCCATCCCAATGGGTTTTGGAGAAGTTGTGAGCATTTATAATACTTCGCTCACAACCGCCTGCTCTGCCTGCCTCCTCTTCTGCAAGGGCTGGCTTTTCGAGGCTGCTACCCGCTCTTGACGACTGGCTGGATGTTTGCTATAATGGCTCCAGTTGAGTTCCGATTTGGAAGGAAATCAGTATCAAAGTTGAATCAGTGCCCGATTGATTCTAAAGGAGCGTGGTTTCGGATGGATGACCCACAGACCACCTTGATCGTTGCCCCATCGCTGACGTTGGAGCAGGCTGGCGTTCTCGCTGATGCCATTGCGGCGGATGCCCTGTTTGCCGACTATCAGCGCCGCCTGGCCGAAGAAACTCGCCGTCGCCACCGCGCCGATCTGGCGCTCTTTACCCGCTATCTGGCCGAGGCAGGCGTCCAGGTGGGTGATCTGCTGGCCGACCCCACTGCCTGGCAGGGTATGACCTGGGGGTTGGTCCAAGGGTTTGCGGCCTGGCAACTACGCGCAGGCTACGCGGTCAGCAGCGTCAATGTGCGTCTCTCGACGATCAAAGCCTACGCGCGGGTGGCGGCGCAGGCAGGCGGGTTGTCGATGGAAGCCTATGGGCACATCCAGTTGGTGAAAGGCTACCGCAAAGCTGAGGCGCGGCACCTGGACAAAGATCGTCCCGTCACGCGGCGCGGGGCGAAAAAGGCCAAACCCCGCTTTTTGTCCTTGGAAGAAGTCGCTCGCCTCAAGGCACAGCCCAACACGCCGCAAGGGCGACGTGACGCGGTACTGGTGTGCCTCTTCTTCGATCATGGCTTGCGCTGCGGCGAACTGGCCGCCCTCCGGGTTGAACAGGTCCATGTGGAGGAAGGCACGATCTGCTTTGATCGGCCCAAGGTGGATAAGGACGACCAGACCCATCTGCTCTCCCCGCATACGCGGGAGGCACTGACGCGCTATCTTCAGAAGGATCGGCCAGCGGGCATGCTCCTGTGGGGTAGCCGCAAAGGAGGCGCGCTGACCGGAGGCATGTCCCCCCGCGCGATTACCAAGCGTATCAACACCCTGGGCAAAAAGCGCCTGGGCATCCCGAACCTGTCGGCGCATGATGGGCGGCATACCTGGACCAAATGGGCCGTCAAGGGCAGAACGGACCTGCGCTCGTTGATGGATGCAGGCGGGTGGAGTACGCCCGCAATGCCCCTCTTGTATGCTGAGTCCGGCCAGATCGCCAACGCGGGGGTCCAGCTGTTGACTCTGGAGATTGCTGAGGAACAGCAGTAGCTGGTCAGGGGGAATCATCGCTCAAGCTGATGTGCTTGATGCCTGTGTGGGTGATGGATTGGGGGGTATGGCAAGGATTCCTTCCCAGGACAGCCATTTGCCCTGGAGAACGGTTTAAGATCTCTTCTTGATCGCTACCCTATAGTCATGCAGTTTAGAACAGCTTCATCTGGCGAGCAACCTTTTTCTTTTTTAGCCTCCGTCTTGCCTGCTTCTGTGGTGGCGAAGCCAAGGTGTTCGGCACTGCTCGTTTTTTCGCTGGGATAGTAATCACTTGGATGTCGTAATTAAGCGTGGGGGGTGGTTGCGTGATATCCAGCTCATACTGTCCAAAGCGATTAATATGCGAGCGGAGATAGGGCGAAAGCGCTCCAACGGCTTGCTCATCCAGCTCGATGCCTTCTTGATTGAGGTGCTCCAAGACCTGACTGATCGCGTGGACATTGTAGAAAATCAGGCAGTTGGCGACCAGATGATTAAACTT
Organism: Ktedonobacterales bacterium; assembly: GCA_035307385.1. Lineage (GTDB taxonomy): Bacteria > Chloroflexota > Ktedonobacteria > Ktedonobacterales > DATBGS01 > DATBHW01. The sequence goes on from DATGID010000068.1 coordinate 89,996, forward strand.
GATACACTTGCGCTGCTCGGCTCGGCGATTGTGAGTAATGACGCCTTCTCCCCCGAAGAACGCCCATTTCGCAAAGCCATTAAATGCCTCGCTTTTATTCGTCGCCGCTTGAATCGTCGAGCGCAGGTCCGCATCGCCTAGATAGTGCATTAAGAAGTGCGTTCTGATCACCCGGCCCAACTCTTGAAATGCCTGATAGAGCTTGTTCTTCCGGCTGTAGGCGCCTAACTTGCGTAGAATTGTGGAAGGGGTGATCTTGCCGGCCTTAATGGAGAGCGCCACGCGCAGCATATCCGGCAGATGAGTTTCGATAAGTGCCCAATCGATGGTCTCGGTGAAGAGGCTGTCCAGGTGCGTATACTGTACCTGCGGGTCAGGGCGAAACAGCGTGAGGTCCTTCCAGTTTCTGATCCGGGGCATCAGCGAGATCCCCAACAAATGAGCGAGACCAAAGACGGTGGTGCTCTGCGCTTGGGTGTCTCCATGCACCGTTTCTGGTCGAATCGACGCCGCCTCTTTCTCAAACATATCGAGAATGTAGGAGCCTTCCCAGACGCCGCATGGGATAAAATGACTGAACAAGGCAATGTAGGTATCAGAGACATGGTAATACCCAATGCCGCCATAACCCCCATAGCGGATATGATATTCAGCCAACAAGTTTTGTTCATACATCTCCCACTTGGTACCATCGGCAGAGGCACGCTTGCCGGTGCCCCAGTAGGTGGGCAAATGAAACCGATTGTAGGCCGCAATGACCCAGCGAATCGCCTCATCTAGTTTCTCTTCCGTGATATGGTGCTGGTTCACCCAGGACACCTGCCGCCGATCAAAGCCCTTCAGCGACCTGGCGGTTTGTGAGGGGCCTAAATTACACCCATAGCAAAAGGTGGTGGCAAGGTAGCGGGCGAGCGGGCTGTCCAGTTTGGCCTCGTGTCCTGAGAGCGGCGTAAAAAAGCGGGTCCAATTCAGCCACTGCTCCGTTCTGAGCAGGATATCCAGGATACTGATGGGCTGTAGACGCTCGGCCACCATATGTTCCAGGAGCGCAAGGCTTTCCGGATCGGCCTGTTTCTCCAGCGGACGCAGGACCAGTGCTCCTTTTTCAACATGAAGATACTGGTTCGCGGGAAATTCAGCGTCTGTTTGCAGGATCCTGGCATGCAGCCAGTCGCGCATATGCTGCACAAACCGCTTCCCATCTGTTGGCAACTCCACCAGAGTTCCATACGCCTCCACTTGCTGGGCATAGTCCTCCCAGGAGATCAACTGTGCGCGATAGTCGGCGTATTGATCACTCCCCTCTACATAGAGATCACCCGATTTGAGATCCCAGAGCATTTGGGAGAACACGCCCAGTTCAAAATGCCGCCGGAGGACTTTCTCCGGGCAACTGCTCCGTTTACTGTGCCCCGTGATGAACTTCCACCAGGTATCAGTCATCCAGGAGAGATCGACCAGTGGCACCAGTTGTTCTTCTGGAGTGCCAGGATGCTGGAGGGTGGCGGTGATCAGCCACTCCCCTTTACTCGACTCATGCCGCTTGAGAAACGCCAGCGTTTCCTCCAGACTGTGATCTCGACTACTGGATCGCAGATCCATCACGGAGAGCAAGCGAAAGAGCTGCGCCCGATGCGGCGCATAGAACGGCCAGAGAAACTGCTGGTAGTTATTGCCCACATGGGCCAGATGCTCTTCACAGGACTGCAGCACCTCGGCAGTCTTATTGCCAAGGACGGACTCCATCGCGGCCATGCGCTCGTCGGTTGTCCCCTCTTTCCCATACGCGACCACCAGATCACGCAATGTGGCGACCAGCGCATCGGTCCGAGCCTGATGGTCAGCACGATACCGCTCCAGGGCGTCTTTGCCTTTTTGATGGATGGCGAGCAGGCGCTTAATGAACATCTCGGCCAGGTCATCCAGCGCCCCTGCCGATTGGACCAGGACAAACGCTGCTGCCAGGGTCAGTCGTTTATAGGGTTCCAAGTCTTTCATCTCTGTGGCATCCAGAGCGCGGGCTTCGCTCGCAAACTGTTTGATTTTGCCCTCAGCAGTCTCGGAAAAAAGCGCTTGAGGCAGGAGCTTGCGCTGTTCGGAAATGACAAAGAGATGATCGATGAGCGAGCGCATGTGCATGAGGGTGGGACTTGCGGGTTCCTGCTTGAGGAGTTCCCAGGGAGAAAGGTGCGTCCCTGGTGGGACCACAAAGAGCTGTTCCAGCGCGGTACGCGCCTCCGCAGACAACTTTTCGAACACCTGGCGGTAGATCCTGCGCGTGGTAATGGCTCGGACGTGATGCGCGGCTTTGTCCAGGGTAGCAAATGGGGGCAGCTCAAAACAGTCCTTGGCGAGCGCCTCCAGAGCCACATTGATGAGATCGGCCACCTCTTCTTTGGTCCGAGCCGCCTCGATCATCGCCTGGAGGGCACAGGTGCGGGCAGCAGGCCCATAGGACTCAAGTTGCCGTGCAGCTCGAATCAGGGGAATATGCCGTTGCCTGGTTCCACTGGTATCGTACGTCGCGAGATCCGCCACCTGGAGCGTGGGATCGACGATCTTGATGATGTGGTCGAGGATGGAGGACGGTACCTCGGCCAGCGGGATGAAGCGACCCAGACGTTGGTGGGTCTTGAGCAGCACCAGAAAGCCAGCTTCTGCAATGAGGCCTTTCGTTGAGCGGTGCGCGAGGAAGCGCTCTTCTGGGGTAGGGGTATACACCTCTTCAAGCTCTTTGGCCGTGAAGCTCCGCTTGAAGCGCGGGTATGCCGTTCGTTCAATTGCGGTCATCCCAAAATGCTCCTCACTCCCCATCTTGGGTGGATTTATGTTCTCTGTTGGACAGGGGTGCTGATTTCTGCTAAACTAGCGTAGCAGATGAACAACCGGCACGAAAGCAGGACTGATGAGCCTCCTGCATGCATGATCGCGCGGACCATACTGGTGCAGCAGACCATGCTCCTTTCTGGCGACAGCCTTACGTGAACGAAACCTCGTCAGTTCTTGCGAGAAGGCTCTCCTCGTTTTCAGCCGACATCATATTCAGACCCATCAGTCCGAATTGCACATCAGGGATCGCCATGGTGATTTGCACGGCGGTCAGCACCTGCGTCTCATCACAGGCCAGAGGCAAGACATTCAGGCAATCGGCTGCCCCTTCCTCATCTGTTGGGCCGATCGGTACGAGAAGGGTTAGGGTTGACCTAATGGCGATAGAGGGTATCTATTCGTTCACCTTGTGGTGCTGCTCCACGTTGCCGTTGATACGCGCGGGGCGATTGCCCAAAACGCCGCTTAAACACCCGCTCGAAGTGTGCCAGCGAAGCGAAGCCTGCCGAAGCAGCGATGGTCGTTACCGGCACCTGGGAGACCCCCAGCAAAGCAGAGGCAAATCGCAAGCGCAGATCTTGCACATACCCTTGAAAGGTCAAGCCAGTCGTCTTATGAAAGCACTCGCTGAAGTAGTGGGGAGACAACCCTGCCTGCCGAGCGACCTCGTCCAGGGAGAGCGGCTCCCGAAAATGATGCTGGATGTAGGTGAGCGCCTGATGGAGGCTTTGCTGGTGTGGGCTTGCCAATGCGCGCCCGCTGCTGTGGGATGCTTGCGCACACCTTCTGCTGAGGTCGACGAGCAATCGCTCCAAGGTGGCGCGCATAATGAGCTGATAACCTGCACGCTGCTCCGCTGCCTCGGTCTGGAGACGACGAAACTCTGCTTCCAGCGCCGTCCGGCACTCCTCTTCCACCAAGGCAAAGAGCTGGTCTTCCGAGGCAAAGAGGAGTTGCCGGAGTTCGGCGCTGAGCACCTCTTCAGTAAAAACGACATTGAAGAGTTCGAGCGGCTGGCCTGGGTGAGGCGTGAGCGCGTGAAAGTCGGCAGGCGTCAGTAAAAACAAGGCGCCTGGCAGGAGCCGCTGAGTCGTTCCATTGAGCAGGTGCATGCCTGAACCAGCGAGAATGAAGTGGACTTCATAAAACTCATGCCAGTGGACACCGAGCGGCTCTCCAACAACCGGGCGATAGACCTGCATCGACAAGGACGCGTGCGGCACATAGTCCGCGCTGCTCAGGCGTTGCGGTTCTTTGAGCCGTCTGCTGGCGCCTTTGCGCATGCCCTTCCCTTTCTCGCGCTCACCCTGCATGTCAGCCTCACATCACCTCATAGCTGTTGCCTGCCAGGTCTTTCCCACGCGCCAGCCAGAGGCGATGCCCCCGGTTCTTGTCGGGATAGAAATGGATCGCGGTCGAGAAATAGCGCATCGTGTAACCACAGCGTCGATACGGGCTGGTATTGGCGTCGGCGCCATGCATGATGCGCGCATCGTGCAGCGAGCATTCTCCCGGCTCGAGCTCGAAATAGACCGCCTTTGAGGTGTCGATATTTTTGATCTGCGAACCAAAGGTGTTGTGCGTTAAATCGGCTTCAATATACTCGGAAAAGCCCCCAGCGAGGTGGGTTCCGGGGAGCACCTGCATACACCCGTTTGCTCTGGTGCTGCGGTCCAGCGCCAGCCAGACGGTCACGATCTGGTCGTAAGCGCTGCTGCGTCCCTCCCAGAAGGCCGAATCTTCATGCCAGGGAGTGGCCCGCCCGGTATAGGGGTCTTTGCAGATAAAATGGCTGGACCATAAGCCAATGTTGGGGCCAATGAGGGGTTCGACCAGATTCAGCACCTCCTCGCTGAGCAAAAATGCTAACAACCGTTCGTCACGAAAATGCGGGGTATCGAGTTCGTCTGAGAGCTTGTCTCCTTTTTGGGCCAATTGCTCTTCAAAGATCGTGTGGAGTTGGGCAAACTGTTCCGGCGCAAAAAGTTGCTGGTGATACAGACAATAGCCGTGTTCTTTGAAAAATGCGACGTCTTCCGGTGTGAGGGTTCCCATAGGTTACTGCCTTTCTTGTCGGTTCATGTCCAGGGGGTTCCTGGCTGTCTCTAGCTTAGAAGAAATGCTCCCTTTATGCTGCTCTTCTCTTCCGATCTATGCGATAGATTTTCCTGTGTTTGAAAGCGCCCTCGCGAGGCGCTGGGTCCAGGATGGTGGCTGCTTCTGCTTCTGCCTGCTCTGAAGGCCTGCTGCTCAGATCAGCGCCTTCGACTGGGGAGGGAGGGTATAGCGGAACCGAGCACCCTCTTCTGTCCGAAGCGGAAAATTGGTGCCCCACAGGTTGTTGTATAGATTGGTGTGCATATCTGCATTGGGATCGTATTTGCACCACCTGCCTACGTGAGAGCAGCTTCGAACGCAGCGATGGCCGTGCTATCAGGCAGGACTCCCAGTTCGAGATGCACCTCTTGCATCGCCCCAGGCGCTAGGAACTGCAAGGTGCCGCGCTGGCGTTCGCTCGCTCGTCCTTCGGTGTGGCAATTAGCGGGCTCCAGCGCGCTGACATAGAGCCGCTCTCCCAGCATCTTCCACTGGACCAGGTAGGGCAGTTCCGCCACCTGCCAGCGTACAAAGAAGCCGAGTCCCCGGCTGGACCCAACTGGTACCTCGTCATTGACGATGGCCGCTGTCGCATAGCCGTTGCTGTCGGCGCGAGGGTGAAGACCTGCTCACGGAAGCCACGCTGCGGTGGCGCGAAGCCAGCCAGCCCAGCAAGCGCTTCCGGTGGGGTCGCGGAGCTCGGCTCGGTGTGCTGGCTTGCCAGCAGGAGCCGGCTGGTGGCCTGAACCAGCGGAAAGCCCGCGTTGCAATGATAGAGCAGCATGAATGGCGAAGCCGTCTCGGCCAGGTTCGTGATGCGGTCGCGTACAGTGATCACTGGCTCGCCCACGACCACCGCAATCTCCCGCTCCAGCCGCAGGTCTTCCCCGAAGACTTGGGTCTCGCGCACCACGCCCCGGCACCAGAGAAGCAGCCGATCCCCTTCCCAGCGCTCGCCCCAGGCCACCTGCTCGGCGGGCAGGTTCGCAATGCGTCCATGCAAGCCCAAGGCCTCGCCTTCGTCCTCGCAGGGAGCGCCTACCTGGCGCAGACCACAAGTGGTGAGGGCACCCCCAAAAAAGCTGCGCAACCATCCAGCGCCTGTTGGCTCGAAATACTGGGGGGCAACCACTCTGCGCCTGCCAGCACAGTGGCACCCCTCGATAGGTCAGCTTCGCAATATCCAGGCAGCGATCAGGGACCACCGTGAAGACCAACCCATCGCCCGCCTCGACGTCCAGTACCCGCACCCCTGCTGCCCGTCCCTCAATGAGCTGCGCCGGGCGGATGCCTGCAACCTGGGAGAAATTTCCGATGTGCCGCTCCAGATCAGCACGGCTCCAATCTTGTCCATAGAGTTGTGGCATCAATCCTCCTCCTGTCCTTTGGAACGTACTGCTACCAAGACCTGATCCAGGCGCCAATCTTCTCCTCAGATGCAGCGCGGAATGAGAGCGCCAGGCGTCGCCGCGCGGACGAGTGGCCTGGACTAGACCTCTTTGCCGGGATTCAAGAGGTTCTCCGGGTCAAAGAGGGCCTTGATCTGGCGCATCCAGGCCAGCGCTGCGCCATGTTCTTCCGCCAGGAACTTGCGCTTAATCATGCCGATGCCATGCTCCCCGCTGGCCGTACCTCCCAGCGCGAGCGCATAGGCCACGAGACGTTCGGAATATACCTGTGCGCGATGGGCCTCCTCTGGAGGCGTCGCAATCAACGTATGGAAGTTGCCGTCCCCGACATGCCCCAGCAGGCTTCCGTCCAGCTCCAGCTCGCGCAACAAGTCCTGGGCATACTGCACCAGATCGACGATTTTGGACAAGGGAACAGCGGTATCGGTGATCGTGTATCGCTGCCCGGGGAAGTGACTGACCAGGGCCCAATAGGTCTTATGCCGTGCTTCCCACACGGCTTCCCGTTCCTTCGTGGTCTGGGCCAAGGTAATCTCCAGCGCTCCCGCTTCCTGGACCAGGGCTTGTGCCTCGGCGGTTTCGGCCTGCATGGCCGCCGCCGTGGAGGAATGGAACTCGAGGAACAGCGCAGGCTGTTCCGCATACTGGCGTCCCAGGCTGCGATTGACCGCCCGCAGACTCAGTTCATCGAGCAGTTCAAGTCGCGCCACGGGGAGCGCGCTGGCCATGATCGCGTAGGCCGCCAGCACCGCCGCAGTGAGACTCGGAAAGAAGACGCGCAGGGTATGGATATGCTCCGGGACCGGATGCACACGCAAGGTCAACCGGGTAATGATGCCCAGCGTTCCCGCCGACCCGATGAAGAGGTCCTTGAGATCATACCCACTGCTCGTCTTGCGGACTGGTCGGCCCAACTGGAGCACTTCGCCATTGATGAGGATGACCTCCAAGGCCAGGACGTTCTGGCGCATGCCCCCGTATTTGACAGTGGTAGTGCCGCTGGCATTCGTGGCCGCCATCCCGCCCAGAGAGGCATCGGCACCAGGGTCGACTGGGAAGAACAAGCCGGTGTCGCGCAAGGCCGTGTTCAAGGCCATCCGGGTGACGCCTGGTTCCACCTCAACCAGAAAGTCCTCCGGAGCGATCCGCACGACGCGGTTCATCCGGGAGAGATCCAGGCTGATGGCTGGACCCTGGGGCACGACATGGCCCTCGAAGCTGGTGCCGGTGCCAAAGGCAATGACGGGCGTGTGGGTGCTTCGTGCCCAAGCCAGCGTGGCCAGCACATCGCTCGTCGTTTCGGCGAAGACGACGGCTAGTGGTGGCTGCCCCATCGTGGCGTTCTCATCATGTCCGTGGGCCTCTAGAATTGTTGGGTTCAGGCTAACCTTGTTCCCGAGCTCCTGTTGTAGTGCCTCAAGCACGAGAGTGTACTCCTTTCGCTTCCCACTGGCGCGCTCGATGGAGCTGCCAGTGGGGTGTCTAAAAACGTCCAACTTCAGTCTTCGACCACCTGGGGCAGGCGCACAGTGCGCGGATCGCGGAACACGTCATACTCATCGCGACTCGGACTGGAGAACTCCGACACAATCGCCCCTTCCTCCCCGGCTTGGAACCAGTGCCAGGTATCCGGAGGGATCGTATATTGCTCCCCTGGATGCAACTCGATTTCATGGAAGACGGTATAGTACGCCTCGCTGCCCTGAGGGACCTGGGCCTGGGGAGTAGCCACAGGCGCCCCCTCTACATACAACCAGACCATGCCCCAGCGGCAGCGGAAGGTCTCCTGTTTGCCGGGATCAGATCCCACCGGGGGATGGCGATGCTCGGGACAGGTCTGGCGTGGAAAAAGCACTAACTCCTTGGCACAGTACCGATCGGTGTTCACGTACACGACGAGTTCTAACCCGGTCCGCCCCAATTCCCCCAGTCCAAATTCAGCAATCTCGATGTGCTCGCGCTCTGCTGGGGTCAGCACAATCCCCGCTGCCTCGAGATATTGCGCCGTGTGCTCTTGTGCCCGCTGTACCTGACTGCGTGTGATCATTCGCTGGTTCCTTTCTGATCCTGTGGCCCATACCAGAGGCCGCTTGTACTCTCCTGCCGCCAACCGGGCAGTGCGAGGGAGACGGCGCGCTGCGGCCAGCCATCAGCTAGGCGCCGCTGTGCCGCTTCCCAGGTTGGGATAGCGCTGCTCGCGTCCGCCGCCTCCACGCTGTAGGCGCCAACCGCCACGGCATCCCGCAACGCTCTCTCTGGTCCTGCCCCATCGAGCAGGCTGGTTAGGAAACCAGCGATGGTCGCGTCTCCTGCTCCCGTCGTGCCCACCACCCGCGCCTGGAAGCACGGGGTCAGCAGTTCCCTCCCCAACCACTCTGACGACATGCTGCTCAAACCTCGACCCGCGTTTTCCAACCGTTGCTGATCGCTGGTCGTGCGCAGATAGAGCCCCTGGTCGCCCAGTTTCAGCCCGACCACCAGCGCGTCAAACGCCAGGCATTGTTCGGCCAGCCAGGATAGAACTTTGCCATCCATGCCCAGCACGATATTCGCGCCAGCGGCTCGCGCTCGCAACTGCTCAAACCTGGGTCGGTCCAGCATAAACAGCAATTCTTCGACGCTGGGCAAAAAGAGATCAACCTGCGGCAGCACGCGCTGCAAGAAGGTTCTCCAGTTTACCTGCCCAGCCTCAGAGGCCGGGTCAGGCAAGGCCATATCGAGCGAAGTCGTCAGGCCCTGGCGGCGCGCGCGTTCCAGCAGTATCACCAACTCGCGCCCATCCTCCTGATAGACGCGCTGCATCAGCGGCGGATAGCCAAAGTGCAGGAAACGCACGCCGTCCAGGTCTGCCTCAGCCAGATCAGCCGCAGCATAGGTATCATTGACGCCAGGGCAATGCAGAAAGATACGGTCCACGCCCGGCGGGCTAATCACCACGCTGTACGACGTTGTTTCGCCCGGCGCGACGATCATTCCGGTGGCAAGTTCCGGGTCTAGCTGGCGCAGCAGGTCCAGCAGCACGCCGCCCAGCAGATCATCGCCCACTTTGCCCAAGAGGCGCGGTGGCACGCCCAGCCGATGCAGCGCCAGGCCCACATTGGGCACTGGGCCGCCCGTGACAAAGCGCGCCGGGCCAACATGCACCAGTTTACCGGGGGGCAGAGCCGCTTCCCCAGTGCCACCAGAAACCGCGAAGGTCGGGATGATGTCGACGCAAGAATGCCCGGCGACGGCGATCGAACGCTTGATCATAGACGCCCTCCTTCATGCTGACGCTAGAGCGCCACCGTCTGGCCGCTGCGCTGCGAGGCTAGCGCGGCGGTGAAGAGGTCATGGCAGGCGGCAGCCTCTGTTGGCGTCACGCAGTAAAACGGCTGGAGCATGCCGTCGCGCCCGTGCGCCAGTTCGTCGCAGAACGCCGCCCACATCTGCAAAATGGCATCAGTGAACCCGAACTCGAAGATGTCGCCGGTAATCGTCGGATAGGCCGAATGAAAGGGCACATCCACCACGCGCCAAGCCTGCTCACCGCCTGGCGTATAGGGCAGATAGCGGATTTGCTTCGGATACTGCGTGGTGAACTCCGCCGAGCAATCGGTGCCGATGATGCGCAGGATCATGCTGCTCTGATGCCCCGGCGCGATGCGCTTTGTCGAAATCATCATAGGGAAGGTCAGGTCTGGACCATTCACCTCGCAGGCCAGAATCGCATTGTCCCACGTTTCGCAGGGCACCATCTGCCCATCAGGTCCGGGCCGCTCGCGCACAATCTTGGTGAGCAGCGCGCGCACGTTGGCCGGACGCCAGCCGATGCGCAGCGGCAGATGCAGCGCGTGCATGCCCAGATCGCCCATGCAGCCATATTCGCCGCAGGTGGCAATGCGCCGCTTCCAGTTGATCGGCTTCTGGGGATTCAGGTCGCTGCAATGCCAGTAACCCGCTTCGACCTCGAAGACACGCCCGAAGCGGCCCTCCTGTGCCCACTGAAAGAGCCGCAGCGCGCCAGGAAAGAAGGGATATTCCGAGGAGCAGCGCACCAGCAGGTCTGGATGGCGCTCGATCTCCGCCGCCACAGCCTGATACGCCTCGCGGTCGATGCCAAACGGCTTTTCACCCAGCAAATGCTTGCCCGCCCGCAGGATATCGATATACAACTGCTGATGCAGATGATGCGGCACCGCGCAGTAGACCGCCTCGACCTCCGCGTCGGCGAGCAAATCATGATAATCCGTATAGGTGCGCACAGCGGGCAGCGCGCGGCTAAACCACGTCATCGCCGCCGGATTCGCGTCGCAGACGGCCACGATCTGCGGCGTCACCTCGATCTCTTGCAAATGGCACCAGCGAGCCGCCGCGCTGGCAAACTCGCGGCCCATCAGCCCGCAGCCAATGATGCCAAAACGAATGATACGTTCAGCCGCCATTTCTCACGCCTCCTTCAGAGAGGCGCGGGCCTGCTCAGCCGTCGCGCCATCGTGAACAATCGCCATCAGCGCCCGCGTCATGCCGCGCGGCGAGGCGTGCTGAATGACGTTGCGGCCATAGACGATGCCCGCCGCGCCCTGCTGCATCAAGGCATAGGTGCGGGCCAGGACTTCATCATCCGGCGCGCGCCCGCCGCCGCGCACCAGCACCGGCACGCCTCCGGCAATCTCGATCACGCGATGATACTCGTCGACGTGGTCGCTGGGATCAGCCTTGATAATATCCGCCCCCAATTCCACGGCCTGGCGCACCAGCGGCAGAATCTTGTTCAAATCGCCATCGACCATATAGCCGCCGTTTCGCTCGTTGGGCTGCATCACCAATGGCTCAACCATCAGCGGCATACCAAACCGCTCGCACTCGGCTTTCAGCGCGCAGACGTTGGCAACGCACTGGTGATACACTTCGGGCTGATTCGGCATCAGGAAGATATTGGCCACCACACAGGCGGCATCCAGGCGCAGCGCCTGTTCGATGGGCGCGGCAATCAACTGGCTGAAAAGATGCGCGGGCAGCGTCGAACCATACACGTTGGCCGTATCGGTGCGCAAGACCAACGCTGGCCTGGCCTTGCCGGGCATATCTTGCAGGTGATGCGCCTCGCCAACGCTCAGTTGGATGGCATCGGGCGCGGCCTCCACGATTGTGTGCACAGCAGCGGGCATCGATTCAATGCCCGCCAGAAACGAAGCTTCATTGAAAAAACCATGATCGATGGCAACATCGAAACATTTGCCGTCGGCGGCAAACAGGCGATTAAGCCGGGGCTGGACACCCATATGAGCAGATTCCTCGCTTCTATGGAATGAGAAACAGGTAGCTGAGTCATCAACAAGATACTCAACCTGGCTGCCGGGAGATCTCTGGTTGAAACGTGTTTACTTCTCTCTTTCGACCAAGATGTGCGGACGTGCCAGGGATGAGAACCCCTTGGGAAGCCCACTTCGCTCTCAAGAGACGAGATGATACCTCCTTGTCTATTGAGGATGAGGCAGAGAAGTTCACAAGCGCTTCTTGCCAAGGGACTGCCAGGCAAGGATCGCCGCCGCCTCCTTTCGGCATGGCCCGCCGGAGACAAATCGCCCCTGCCTGCTCCTCCAGTCTGAAAGGGTCGATACCACATTTGATCGAGCGGGCGTGCTGAGGTTCCTGGGTGCATGTGCTCGTCCAGGAACGCGTCTCCCCTTAAGCCAGGTTTAGCCGAACCGGAGGAGAAAGCGAAACCGCGCATCCTCCTCGTACCACAGAGGAAAGTTGGTACCCCACACATTATTGTAGAGATTGCAATGGATGCCCTCGAGCAGATCCGGCTGCTCGTCTGCAAACTCCAGCAGCGAGGGCTTGCCTGGTGCAATCAAAGGCGCATCCAGCGTCTCCAGCAGGAAGCTCCCCTCCCTTCCCTGGTAGCTCACCTCCTGCTCGACCGCGTGCAAACTCCGATTGCCACGGGAGATGACCTCCAGCGGCGAGATCGTCGTCCCCAGCTTGGAGAAGGACCAACCCGCTGGGGTGCTGATGCGCGGCTGAAATGAACACCACAGGGCTTCGGGCAGGCGCGTCGCCTGTTTCTCCCCCCATTGCAGGTTCAGCTGGAGCGTTGGCTCGGCACGAGGAGCCACCAATTCCAGCGCCAGGGTGCGCGGCGCCCCCAACGCCGTACATTGCTCGGGCAGGCGCATTTCCAGGAGAAAAGCAATGCTCTGCTCATCCTGTCGCGTAGACATGGCGGTCACCTGCGGTCTCCACCAGGTGTGCGCTTCGATACACTGCTCGATGCCTGGTTTGGTGAAGTCTTTCCGTGCCGCGTCTTGCACTTGCTCTATGTCCGCTATGTATTGCCCCCACACTTGCTCTATGTCCACTATGTATTGTGCCCAGAAGCGGTCATACTCGTGTTGGGAAAAGAGCTCATAGCGCACCAGGGCGAGGGGATGGTACTCGGAAGCCCACTCGTATCCGGTCGCGGTGTCTCTAAGATAGTTCACTGCTCCCGAGGAGGGATCGAACCCCAGGATGAAGTGCTCGGTCTGGAAGCGCTGGCTCCAGTCCTGCACCGGGTGCCAGATAGTCCTGTCTATCGGCTGGGGCGCCAGCGCACGCAGGATGGCCCACGCCTCCTCGGCTTCAGGCGACCCCTCCAGGGCAGCCAGTGCCTGCTGCACGTAGGTGCGTTGCTCCTGCCAGGACGCTTCGAGGTGCTGGACACGCGCTGTTTTGCGGAGCTCTTTCAGTTGCTCAGGAAGATACTGGGTATAGTCATCCAAATAGGTCTTCACATCCAGCCCCCAGGTGTGTTCGGGAATGAGCAGGAGCGCCTGGCTGAAACGCTCGGTACGCGGCTCGCCCTCCTGGAGTCGACCAGTGGCCAGCCAGTGCCGACGGAGACGGGACAAGGCGCGAAACTGACTCATTTTCAGTGGGTCACTACCCGCCCCATGAATCCAGGTGTCGCCAATCTCCTTCGTGACTACCGGCAGCTGCGCTTGGACGGGCGCGAGTTCCTCGGCAAAGGCATTGAGCGTGGAGGCGCGAATCTGCGCCTGCGGGAAGCGTGCTCGCAGCTGCTGGTACACGCCGGGGACCTCTCCCAGCGCTTGCGGACCCACATTATCGAGGGTATGGGCAAAGGCGAGGGCCGCCGAGGAGCCTGGCACCTGGCCAAACTCCCCATAGCCCGCCTGGTACATCACGGTCACCTCGGCTCCGCTCGGATCCCTCCAGACGAAGACGGGGGGCACGGCCGGGGGAGTGCAGACCCCGTTGACCCCGATGTGCAGCCAGGTGATGCCGGCCTCGGCCAGCAGGGGCACGATCCCCCGAGTATGTCCGGGCACGTCCGTCATTTTCGCCGCGATGGTGTGGGTGCCAAAGCGGGCGTCGAGGTGGTGCGCGAGACGCAACCCAGAGCGAAACAGGGAGGCATCCATAAGTTCGCTGTGGGTGGTGAAGGGCAGCCCATGCCAGCTCACATCTCCCACAGCAATCGCTGCTTCCATCAGACGCCGTTCCTGGGAGGAGGCCTGCTCCAGATAGTGGTAAATGAGCCAGGAGCCGGTGGTCCAGATGAAGCGGTCAACGGAGCCCTGCTCGCGCAGGCGCCTGGCGGTGTGCAGCGCGTTGGGGATGTAGACGGTAAAATAGCGAGTCACCACCTCTGCGGCAAGCTCGGTATAGCCCAGGTCGAGATGGGTTTTGAAGATCAGATGGATGCGTTCGGGCGGATGCTGCATCATGGTATCTGGTGCTCCTTCTAGTAGATGCTCTTCGAAGATCCACTCCGGGACCCTGGCTGCTACGCCACTCCCTTGGGCGTAAGCGTGACCGTGTACCCGAGTTGTTCCAGTCGTCGGACATGCTGGCGCTCGATCCGCGCTGCATCCTAGCGATCAAAATAGTCCGGCCCCAAGTCGGCATACAGCTTCTTGGCGCGAGCCGCTGGTAGATGATCGCCAAGACTTTGTGGATCTGCCTCGATCATCTCCAGCAATTCAATGTGATTCGCGCAATTACACGAGGCCGTACAGCTGGTCGGCTCCTTGCCATGGTACCCGTGCAACGTTCCATAGATACAGGTCTTCTCAAGCCCTCGGCCGTACTCTAGCGGTGCTTTCATCCGATGCCCATCTGCTGACCATCCGAGTGCCGGGGTGTACCTGTGGTCACTTGATGACGGCTAAATTTGATGATTTTCTGCGAAATACCAGTATAGTCCTTTTCTTCCCTTAGCGTTGCAGAGAACTTTGCTGGCCGGTCTAAGCGCACTCACATTGATGAAGCTACCTGTGATAGGTGCCAGAGAATGAGTAAAAAAACTACGCCATCGAGTAATCACATGTACATCCAGATTTTCTCAGGATAGGCATGGATCTCAATTGAGAGGTAGCGCGTGGTATAACCGCAGCGCCGGAATGGGCTGATATCTCCCATGCCATCAGGGAAGCAACCGATATCTCCATCACGTCTGCCCTCTTGAGAGGATACACTTCTCCGAGAACAAAAGCGAAAGAAGCTCCTTTCATGTCAGGTTGTCGCGAATTGGCGTCGGTACGCTTATGGGATGCTCTTCCGCTTTTTCTTCGTGTCGATCTTCATTCCCCTGCTGCGCCTTTGTGGAAGTGACCCACCTCACCGTGTTCCGTGTCGCGTGAGCGACGGCAGGAAGTGCAATCACCCACGAACTCGCTGTCCAGACAACCTGGCTATCTTCACGGTTCACTTCTGGCATGAGGCGCTGTGCCTCCCACTCTGGGAGCCTCACCTGCGCACTCATGCCTGCTGGCAAATTGACTACAAGGCTTGCCTGGCTCTCCTCCCGCTCAAGGTGCACTGAGATGTCGCCGAGGGGCGTAGGAACGGTTCCTCGCATCCAGGAAAGGTCGCCGAACTGTGGGGCAATAAGCACCTGTGTATATCCAGGGGCAAGCGGGCGCACTCCCAGCAGGTATGCCGATAACAGGTACGCAGGCAGAGCCGACCAAGCATGGCACCAGGAACGGGTCCACAGCCCCTGAGGCATCCATCCGATAAAGGTCTCCCACGCTGTCGTTGCTCCTTTCGCGAGCATCTCACCCCACCGCAGGCGGATCAAGTGGAGCATCTCCGTGATGGCTCCCTGGCGGGCAAGGTGCTGCAGATGGAACGAAAACATCCAGGGGCTGCCCGTCGGGATCCAATGTGCGGGGGGAGCAGCAAGGGCACGTCGCAGGGTTTCCACGCGATCGCCTGTCGCCACGCCTGTGACAAGCGCGATGATATTCGTCGGCTGCGAGAAGTGCTCACGTGGTGTGCCGTCCATTTGTACGCTATCCACATAGGCCTGTGCTTCTGGAGACCAGCAGCGACGATTCACGGCGTCAGTCACCTCTATCGCCATCTGTCGCCACTGCGTTGCCTCTTCATGGTGGCCTATCGCCTGAGCCATCTCCGCCATGGCAAGCAGTGCGGCGACCGCAAAGCAACTTTCGTGTGTCAAGACATGCGGGGTTTCGCTATCCTGGGGAGTTCCCTCGATAGGTATCCAATCGAGAAAGTGCCAGACAGCACGTGGAGCGACCAGCCCCCACGCGTTGCGTGTGTCGACAAAGTAACGACCTTGCTGGGCGAGGGCGGGATAGAGATCCCGAACAAAGTCGAGATCACCTGTATACCAGTAGTGTTCGCGACAGCTGAGGACCCAGAGTGCGCTCCAGTTTGGGATGGGATCGTTTTCCCAATCACCGGGGACCTGGGCATTCACGAGCGGCAGGCGCTCCAACGAGTGCGCGATGAGCCGCAAGCAGCGTTCGACGAGACGGGGGTCCCCATGTACGACCCCATGGAGGAGCGCGTCAGTGTAGAGATCCCCGGTCCAGAGGGTTTGCTCGTAGGCGGGGCAATCAGTGAAAGTGTCCTCGCTGCACAGACGAAGTGTATAGGCACAGAGGTCCCAGATATGCGTGAGACGGGTATCCGAACAGGAGAACGCGCCGCGTTGGGGCCCTGGATAGGTAGCGAGCTGTATGTCAAGTTGGTGGATGGTCACTGGCACCGCCGTCCCATGGACCGCGAGCAAGAGATAACGAAAACCGCGCCGCAGGAGAGACGTGTAGCGTTGCCGCCCCTCGCGGCAGGTGTAGCGCAAGGTATTATTCATTTGCTCAGTGTACACAGGATGATCGCCCTGGACCCCTTCATATCCCAGCACATCGAGGATGGCGCCGGCGGGTGCCTCGACCTCAAAGGTCAGCCAGCCAATCACCTCCCGTCCAAAATCGACCACAAAGTGCGCGGCCTGGCTGGGCTCCATTGGAGAGCCCACAGTGAAAGGGAAAGTGGTGCCCTGCTCAGCCACGCGAGAGAAAAGTGCTCGCTCCGCAGTCGTATGTGGGGGATCGGAGAGCAGCGGTCGGCTCGCTGTGATATCCATATACACATCGGCGGAGGGGGTATCAATGGCACGCACGCTTTGCCAGACCGCGCCACAGGTCAGCAAAGCTCCGCGAGTGTTCGCCGCACAAGCCGCGATGCGTACAGATCTTTCCGGCGCACAGGTAATCGCCCATACCCCAGCATCCTCTCCAGGCAAAGGAGAGCGCAGTGTCATGCCCGCGATTCCGCTCGCCGTCAGCGTGATATCGAGATCACTCGCGACCCCCTGCCAATCAAGCAGGAGAACATGTGAGCCGGAGGTGAGCCAACAGGTCGCGCTGACATCAGCCACCGGATCACGTTCGAGGATCAGCTCCCGTCCGTCAACCAGAAGGCGAGGTGCGCTCCCATAGAGAGAACACCGTTTCAAGGTGACAAGGCCAGCGATTGGAACAGTGAGGACGGTCGCGAGCAGTGCATCGATTGCACGCTGATTTGCACTCACATCATCTGGGGTAATGTAGGGAGTCAGGTGTGCAGCAGCAACAACTTCTGGCCGTTGCACCAGTCCGCTCTGCGTCACCTGCACGGGAGCGACCAACTCATTGGTGAAGAAAGGGATCATTCGTGGAACGAGGGTTCCCCATGGTACAATCCCTACCGGGCCAAGTGAGGCCGTCTGCTCCCAGGCAGTATCATCAAAGTCCAGGTCGATCCAGTCGCCACTGTCGAGCCGCGCGTCAAACTGTTCCTCCCAGGGCAGTTGGCAAGCGATGCGCGGTGTATCTTGTCGATAGGCTGCGGAGCGCCTGCCGCGCCAGGTGGTATCCGAGAGCAGCAAGGGGCGGTGTTGTTCCTCCCCGTCTATCTGCACGAGTAAACCACCGCGCCCCACTCGATGCTGGAAGGTGCTTTCTCCCCAATGGGCCACGCTCACCGCCAGAATGTTGTCTTGTGCGACGAGGTAAGGGGTAATCTCATAGGTATCGTATTCATAATGCGTATGATAGCTGCGCGCTGGCCCATAACCGAGACGTGTACCATTGAGATAGAGAAAATAGCGGCAATCAGCGCTAATGTGGAGCTTTGCCACCAGAGGCACCTGGTCGATGACAAACCTCCGGCGAAACTGGATGACGGCATTACGCGGGGCAGGCTCATCCGATGCCCAAACCCACTCGGCTGCCCATCTCATGGAATTCCTTTCTCGATCTTTCGGTTGCAAAAGTGTTTTTTTGTCTATCAGGTGCCTTTGGATCGCTTGTCAGAGAATGTAATGACATTCGGGTCGCTTCCTCTCGATTGCTGCCCTCATCCCAAGCGACCCGCTGTCGCATTCCCCGCCCCAAGAGCTCCTGATGTCTTTCGCTGCTCGCTCATAGAAGAAACCAATAGCCATCAGGTGATGACTTTGACCGTCGAGCGGCAGGTGTGTCCCGATACCCCGCCCCTCCTTGGTGGCCGTAGGCGAGGGAAAAGTCTCTGAGATTCCGCTCGTCCGAGTCACAGCGATTCGGCGCACCCGCAATCGTCGAAACCGCTGGGAAGCGTGCGTGTCTGCTCTACACCGTTTTTTTCTCCTGTTTTCTCCATCTTGCTTCTCTGTCGCAGTATTTCTCAGCTGATTCGACAACAAGGCATCCTACAAGGATGTCCCTTACCCGAAAAATGCTGCACACGCAGAAAGGTTGGCAATTACTCGCTCCCAGAGAGGTCTCATTCTGTCTGGTGGTAATACTGCTGAACATCTCATCACGGACGACCTGTTCGAGCCAGGACAGGTGAACCCTCTGGCTTCCTGGAGCCCATCAATCGATGAACGAATGCTGTCCCTGGCAAGCCCGTTGTTTCCCTATGCGCTTTTCTGGTGTAAGCAAGAATAGAGAAATATTTAGTAAACCATTTCACTAAAACGTTTCATCAAATATTTGCTAGCAAGTATACGTGATCCTAGATCGCTTTGTCAATCCCTTTGGCGGGTTGCCGATCCATGCTCCATCACAGTGGCCGGCGGACAGCATGACGAGAGCGCAAAGCTTGAGAATAGTTCTCCAACTCGTGCACAGCGTCATCCATCAGCATGAAGCGCAAGTTGGTCAGGTTGTACGAGAGAGGGAATGAAAAGCCGATAGTTGTCAAAGAGAGGAGGATGGCCAGGCTGATCGTCCCGCGGAGGCAGTCCGTTGGGGAACAGTTGACCAGAATGAGCTCATGCGCTCAAGTACACCCCCTGGCGATGGGCGAACGGCAGGGAAACAAAGAAAGACCCTCTTGACAAAAAGCGGAGCTATGCTGTACACTCGATTTTAATAACTCGCATCACTAACACGTATAACTTGAGGAATATGCTCCTCGGCTCTCTGGAAAGGAGGTGGTCCGAACAGCACAGTCTCTGCTGACTGTGGCGCGGTTGCTCAAAGAGTGCCCATGTGATTCTGTTATGAGGATGTTCTGAGATTCGGAGGTGACGCAAGGACAACAACTCAAGCGGATGTTCTTCCGCACACCAGCAAGCAACATCGAGTGTTTCTGGCACTGATGCCAACGGTAGCTCTCCTTTTCGATATCTTTGTCACGCTGTCGTAGTACTCAATTGACGAGTACCAGTACAAAGGAGCGATGTTCTGTGCAACACGTCATCACTCGCCGACTGCTTCCACTCGCTCTTGCTCCATTTCTTCTGCTCACGCTGTTTCTCTCGGCCTGTGGAAGTGGTTCTGGCACGATTACGTTGACCTATCTGAACTGGAATAAATCCGACCAGGGAGTCCAGTTTGATCAAGTGGTCTCGGCATTTGAGAAAGCCAACCCTTCGATCAAAATTCAGGTCCAAAATATCGATACCACTCAATACGAGCAGGTGCTCCAGACCCGCCTGGTCGCCGGTGACGCGCCTGACATTGTGGCCAGTCATGGGGGCAGCGAGACCTTTATCCACGAAATTCAAGCTGGCTACTTCGTCGATCTCTCCAATCAACCCTGGGTTGCGAACGAGTTTTCTGGTGCCAAAGCGTATGGCTCTCTGAACGGCAAAGTCTACGGCATGGCCCTTCAGCAATATCTCATTGGAGTGATCTATAACAAGCAAATTTTCTCGCAACTGGGTCTTTCGGTCCCACGAAGCTGGTCCGACTTTCTGGCTGTGTGCGAGAAAATTAAGGCGGCAGGTCTCTATCCTGTCGCGCTTGGATATAAAGATTCCTACACGGCCCAGTTTATCCCATACGCGATGGGCCCGACAGCGGTTTTCGGCAGTGACCCCAACTTCAATCAGCAGCTTGCCTCAGGGCAACAAACCTTCTCGGGTTCTGCTGCCTGGCAAGGGATGTTGGCAGATGTTGAATCGCTGGTGAAGAACGGCTACACCAACCCCAGCCCGAATGGGACCAGCTATGACCAGGCGGTGCAATTGATAGCCACAGGCAAAGCGGCCATGTTTGGCACTGGGAACTGGTCGGTGCCCGATATTCTCAAGGGAAACCCCTCTGCCCAGTTGGGGATGTTTACCATGCCCTACAAAGAACCACCATTCACTCTCGCGAGCTCCCCTGGGCAGCTTATGCTCGTCACGAGCAAATCGCAGCATGTGGCAGAAGCGGAGAAGTTTCTGAATTTCTGGTCGAGCCAGAGCGAGCTGACGAGCTATATTACCGCGGTCCAGGGCATTCCAAACATGAAAAATATCCATATCACCGATCACATGTACGACCTCATGTTGAGCGATGAGGCGCAGGGCGGCTCGCACAACTTCTTAAACGCTGAGTGGCCAGCCGGAGTCGACCAGGCAATGGATGACGGTATTCAAGGGATGGTGGATGGCTCTGCAACGATCAGCCAGACGCTCGCAAATATGGATGCTGCCTATCAGAAGAATAAGAGCAGCCTCCCCCCCATCCAGTAGGCCTTCGTTGTTGTACTTCAGTGGTCTGTTCCTCTCACGTGAGAGGAACAGACCACTCACCTTCCCTTTGTAGCTCTTCTGGAAGGAGACGGTTATGGCGATGAGTGCCTTCGTTGCTGATGGGCATGGATCTCGGAGACGCTGGCGTCCGGCACTAGGAAATCTCGGGACAAATATGCTTTTTCTTGGCCCGGCACTGCTGCTCTTCACCCTTTTTATCATCTACCCTGTCCTGAGCAGCGTGGGGTTGAGCTTCACAAATTGGGATGGGATTTCTCAACAACTCCAATCAGTTGGCCTGGTCAACTATCAGAGTTTGCTCACGGATAACCAGTTCTGGCCAGCCCTGGAGCATACCCTGATTTTCACGGTTGCGGTGATGATCATCCAGAATGGGCTGGGCTTGGGCCTGGCGCTTTGCTTACAGCGCTTCACCCGTGGAACGGCCTTTTTGCGCGTTCTCTTTCTGATCCCGATGTTACTGAGTTCTGTTGCGATTGGCTACATCTGGAGCTATATCTACGAGCCAGGCCCTTCCGGTGGCCTTAATACCTTTCTAGGAATGCTCCACCTGACGGGACTTGAGCAGGACTGGCTCGGCAACTCCCACCTGGCTCTTGGGAGCATTATTGCGACCATGTGTTGGCAATGGACGGGCTTCAGCATGATTGTCTTTCTCGCCGGCTTGCAACTGATCCCCCACGAGCTCTATGAAGCCGCGGACGTTGATGGAGCCAACGACTGGCAACGCTTCCGCCACATTACATTTCCGATGCTCGCGCCAGCGATGACGGTTAACATCTTACTCAGCACGATTGGGTGTCTGCGTACCTTTGACATCATCTATGTGATGACCAGCGGCGGACCAAATGGCGCAACCGAAACCATCATTCCTCAAATTTATCGCATTGCCTTTAGCGAAAATCAGTTCGGCTATGCGACGACGGTGAGCGTGGCGTTTTTCGTGCTTATGCTTGCTCTCTCGGTGAGCACCCTGCTTCTCCTGCGACGACGGGAGGCGACGGCATGATCTTGCAGAAAGTGCGTGAGGGGCGTGAAACACCAGATGCGCTTCCCGCTGCGACTCCGCCGTCATCCCCGCAGCTGTCACGGCTGGAAATCTGGCGAAGGCGGCTCCAACGCAGCGTGCAGCGTGGACGTTTGCCTGGAAATATCCTTGCTCTGCTCATGCTTGCTCTCTGGTCAATCATCGTGCTCTTGCCCTTGTGGGTCGTCTTCTCGATTGCGGTGAAAAGCCTCCCTGAGTTCTATACCAACCCGCTTGGATGGCCCCATGCGTTTCTCTGGTCCAACTTCTCCGATGCCTGGAACACAGCAGGTTTGGGATCAGCTTTGCTCAATAGCTTGCTCGTCACCACCTCCGCGCTTGCCATCCTCGTCTGTGTGGGAGCGATGGCGGCATATCCCCTGGCGCGCCGTGTCCGCAAATGGCAGAGTGCGCTCTACATCTATTTTGTGGCGGGCCTGGTCGTCCCCTCGCAAATCGGCGTCATTGCGCTCTACCGCCTGATGAAAGACCTGACATTGATCGATACCTATCAGGGTGTCGTCCTTCTTTACGTTGCCACCTCGTTACCTTTTGTCATTTTTCTCTATACTGGCTTTATCCAATCGATTCCACTGGAATTGGAAGAAGCGGCCAAAATCGATGGCGCATCGCGCTGGCGCACCTTTTGGCAAATTGTGTTCCCTCTCTTGCGCCCGGTAACCGCAACCGTCATTATTACCTCAAGCTTCGGCATCTGGAACGATTTCTTTACTGCGCTGCTCTTTTTACAAGATCCAGCGAAGCAAACCTTATCATTGGCGCTTTTTACGTTCGAGGGGCAGTATAGCTCCCAATGGCCGCTGCTGTTCGCTTCGATTACCATTGCCGCTTTACCAATGATTATGCTGTTCCTCATACTCCAACGCTATTTTGTGCGCGGGCTGACGGGAGGTGCACTCAAAGGATGAGCACGGGGAAATCTCCTACGAAAACACTCCATGTGCTCTGCAACGCTCGTCTCGATCCAGTCTGGAAGTGGGAGTGAGAGGACAAGGAGCGCCCTGAATGAGAGCGCAGTCATCTTTGTTTGACTCACCGTCGGCGACGAGGAGTATGTCTAAGGTCCAGGCACGCCTGCCGCAGCCTGCGGGAGGCGGAGCACGCTCCCCCGGCGCAAACGTTGCCCAGGTGAGCGTTTGTCTTCTGAGGCAACCAGAACGCTCTCTTGATCAGCGGGCAAGAGCAGCCAGAACAGTTGACAGAGAGCAGGCGGGTCGTTTACATTTTGAGTAAAACGCTTACTCCTCTATTTGCTCACAAAGGAGAATTGGGATGGCATCCACCAAACCTTCCGGCAGGAAGCGGCCAACAAGTGACGATGTCGCGCGTCTGGCAGGTGTTTCCCGGACAACGGTCTCACTGATTATCAACAACGTTCCGACTGCGAACATTCCGGAGGGGACTCGTGCACGGGTTCAAGCGGCAATTGCACAGCTCGAATACCAACCGCATGAGGCGGCCAGGAATTTGCGTCGCCAGGCGTCACGGATCCTGGGAGTCTCGATCCCCGATTCTCACAATCCACACTATCTGGAGGTAGAGGCAGGAATTGAGGAGTATGCAGACCAGCAGGGGTATAGTGTCATCTTGTCGGCAGCTGCCTTTGACGCCAGGCGAGCGCTGCAGTGCCTGGACTGGTTGAAGCAGCAGCGCATTGATGGGTTAATTATATCGCCCAGTACAGGGGGTGAGTTGCTGCATGAGATGCGGGTGACCAGCGACAAAGGGTATCCTATTACGATGATCGGTCTGACTACTGCTGGTTTTGAGCAGACACGCATCGACTACGTTTGCAATGAAGAGTACTTGGCAGTCCGACTGGTACTTGAGCATCTTGTGCAGCTGGGACACCGTCGCATTGGCTATATCTATGGCGTGTCTGATCACGTTATCCTCGGGGGTCGGCTGCAGCGCTGCCTGGAGCTTCACCGTGAGCTTGGGCTCCCTCTCATTGAGCCGTGGATACGCCGCTGTGGCCCTACGCAGGATGAGGCCTACCGTGAGACAAAAGCATTACTTTCGACTTGTCCACCTGCAGAACGTCCTACAGCCCTGGTCGTGGTGAATGATCTGCTGGCGTGTGCGGTGCTGGCAGCACTGAGGGAAGAGGGGGTAGAGGTCCCCACGACTATGAGTGTGGCCAGTTTTGACAATACGCCTTTTGCTCGTTTTTTCTCACCGCCGTTAACCAGTCTCGACTTCAACGCCCATCAGTTGGGACGGGAGGCTGCCCGTCTGGTGATTGAGCGATTGCAAGACCCCCAGCGTCCTCCAACACTCATTGAAGTTCCAACGCAGCTCGTTGCGCGTGCTTCGACAGGGCCTGCTCCCGAAGGGTGAGGAAACGACAAAGCGAGAGGCAATGCCACCCTGTATGCGCTCGTCGCTGCGGCGACGCAGGATGAGGCCAAAGTGACGCGGCAGGCCTGGGAATGAGCCAGCACGCTCTTGGAGCGATTTGGTGCTTGCTGAGAGCCTGTCTCCGCAATAGATCAAACCTGGGGGAGTGCTAGGTCAGAGGGGAAGGGCACGACCGTGTTTCGCACGCTTTCCTGAGCTTTTCGGCACAATTGTAGAATTTAATCGCGTTACTAAAACGAGTTACTAATCGGCGACATTGGACTGATTCCGCCTCACGCTTTCGGCCCCTTGTGGCGCGCAATGCTAAGGATGAGGGTTTCACGCAGTGTAACCGTCGTATGACGAGGGCTCATACCATAGGGAAACAGCAAACTATCCTCTTGACATATAGTGAAGGTATTCTGTATACTTGACGTAATAACTCGCGTTACTAACTCGTATAACCAAAATTCACCGTTCAAAGGAGGTAATTCGTCCAGCTCAGTCTCTCCTGAGCCCATCATGGTTGCTTCTGTCACGAGGCGCAACGCTGCCACCTTCGTCCACGAAATCCCTGAGGGCGTTCCAGAGCGCTAGGTCTGCGCGCGGTTTGGCATGAGCTGGCCCACGACTGCGCGGGTGCTCACCGGCCTCGCCCGCGAAGACTACGTGATTCGTGTGCAGGCCAGGTCGCCGCCGCGCATTTCCCAA
Source organism: Ktedonobacterales bacterium (assembly GCA_035307385.1). Classification (GTDB taxonomy): domain Bacteria; phylum Chloroflexota; class Ktedonobacteria; order Ktedonobacterales; family DATBGS01; genus DATBHW01. The sequence goes on from DATGID010000068.1 coordinate 114,684, forward strand.
AGCCTACCCCGCGCCGGAGCCCCATTTGATCGCCGTCATCTGCTAGCATCTGCAGAGCATGTACGCCACATGAGCGAGCAAGTAAAGGCCTGTCGAAACGAGGAGAGGAGTCTTGAGTCATGAAGCTTCTACCTGTCCGGCCTGTCCACTTCGTCTACCACCATCCAGATGGCCACAGTGCCCTCGCCGGCATAGCGCTCCGGCTATTCACACTGCTGGCGCTGACCAGCGGCCTGTTTCTCATCGCGGCACCGACCTCGCCGGCGCATGCGGCTGGCCTGACTCCCCGTATTGTCTCGGCGCCACTGACCACGAACGAGGTGGTCGTGGCGGATGCCGTGGTCACCGACAGCCAGTACGGCGCGGACCCCACGGGCACCAACGACTCCACTGCTGCCTTTCAGAGCGCGCTCAACGATGTGGGCAGTCCCAGCAACAACCATGGCGGCGGAGGCGTCGTATATGTGCCCGATGGCATCTATAAGATCTCCGGCACCCTGGTCGTGCCGGCGGGGGTGACGCTGCGCGGCGACTGGACCACGCCGGGCGGCGCCGCGGGCACTATTCTGGAAGCCTACAGCGGCCAGGGCAGCAGCTCAGGCACGCCCTTCATCAACCTGTACGTCTCGGCGGCGGTGCGCAACCTGAGCATCTGGTACCCCAACCAGGGCTATACCGCCAGCACCATAAGCGCCTACCCCTGGACCATCGAGAACCTGCCCAACGGCAGCACGCTTTCCGCCTACGCCTCCGTGGAGAACGTCACCCTCTTCAACTCCTACCAGGGCATCTTCTTCGGCGATGGGAGTTCTCCCTCGGGCGTTGGCACCATCATCCAGTCGGTCTACGCTGCCTGCCTGTTGCTATGCATCCAGGTCGACTACTCTGAAGACTTCTCCTTCTTCCGCAACATCACCATCGGCAACAGCGTCTGGTACAACGCGCCCGCTGCGGTGACCACCAAGCCGCAGAACAGCACGGACTTGGCCAACCTGGCCGCCTACACCACGACCCACCTGGTGGGGGTGGCCATGCATCGCGCAGACACCGCCACGCTCTACAACATCAGCGTGGCCAACGCGCTCAAGAACGTCTCCATGACGCCCTCATCGGAGGGCAACTTTAGCGGCTCCCTTGCCAAGGTCACCATGCCGATCGACTACCAGCAGAACGACGTGAATGGGTACCAGGACAGCGACCTGATCCCCCAGGCGGTGACCGCCTCGTACAGCATGCCGCCCACGCTGGCGCCAAGTAACCACAGCAACTTCTTCAATGTGCTGCTCAGCCCCTACAACGCCGACCCCACCGGTACCAACGACGACACCAACGCCATCCAGCAAGCGCTCAATGACGCATCGAACGCACACGGCGGCACGGTGTACCTGCCGGCAGGCATCTATGAGGTGCTGGGCTCACTCAACGTGCCTAGTGGTGTGGAGCTGCGCGGCTGCTACGACGAGAACCACGCGGGGCTGTTCACTGCGCTCGGGGGCACGATTCTGGAGGCGTACGCCGGCCAGGGCACGAGCTCGCCTGACACCGACACCGCCTTCATCACTATGCAGGCGAACGCGGGGGTGCGCGGGGTGACGGTGTTCTACCCCAACCAGCCCTATCAAGGGCCCATCGTCACCTATCCCTTCACCTTCCGCTCGGCCGGTGCGGGTACCTGGCTGACCTACGACCAGCTCGTCAACAGCTACAACCAGGCCGACTTCGGCACCGACCAGTCCAACGGCTTCGTGGTGCACGGCCTGTGGGCCACGCCTCTGAACAAAGGCATAGTGGTGGGCGCGGGCACCAATGCCGGCTGGATCGACGAGACGGTGCTCGACGTTGGGCCCTGGTGGTTCTCTCCCTGGCCGGGGAGGACCGGCGACCAGTCTTTCATCCAAAACTACGAGCAGACGACCGCGCAGACGTACATCCTGAACGATTGCAGCAACCTCAACGGGTTCGGCATGGTTTCGCTGTACACACGGGTGCACTTCCAGATCGGCCCAAAGGGCTGCAACAACAGCACCTTCTGGTTCACCTCCAGCGACACCAGCGGCGCGGATGTCCAGTACCAGATCAACGGGGGCAGCGCGACCTTCTACGACTTGGTATCTAATTCGGAAGCGTGCGGCTATGCGGACGTGAGCACGCCCTCGAACTGGGGCGGCAGCGTCACCATCTACGGCGGCGAGACCTGGCAGAGTGGCTGTACCTGGTCGACCAGCGGGACCAACATCTCCGTCTACGGCCAGCAGCTCTTCGCCGAGCCCCCGGTGAACAACCTGCTGCAGAACGGCGGCTTCGACAGCGGCAACTTCAACGGCTGGACCGAGGGCTGGGGCGGCGTGAATGCTCAGATCGTTTCTGGCGGGGCTACGGGCGGGTATAGTGTCGAGGAAACAGCCACCACCGGCGACTGTGGCACAAACAACAGCCAATACTGCGAATCAGTGTGGCAGACCGTCAGCGGTCTCACCCCCGGGGCGCTGTACACCTACACCGGCTACTACCAGTCCAGCGGCGGGCAGCCAAACGCTGGCGTGGCTGTGCAGGATCAACCGGGGGGTACGGTCTTGTGCGAGAGCAACCTCAACCTCTTCGCCACCTCGGGCTGGACCCCGTTCAGCTGCACTGCCGTCGTGGATAGCACCGGCGAGCTGACGGTGACGTTCAGCGGCATACCCAATTCCGGCCAGTGGATCCAGGGTGACGATTTCGCATTGACGCCAGGGATGCCTAGCCAGAGCCTCTCCAACAGCCTGCTGAACCCGAGCTTCCAGACAGGCGACTTCACCGATTGGGTGGACGGCGTCCCGGCGAATGCGGTGATAGTGTCGGGCGGCGACCAGGACGGAGATGGCTACAGCCTGAAGGAACTGCCTAATGTCGACGTCGCGAGCTGCAACAACCTGCCCTGCGACACCACCTACCAGACGATCACCGGGCTGACGCCTGGCGCGAGGTACACGTTTACAGGCTGGTACCAGTCCAGCGGCGGACAGCCAAACGCCGGCGTAGCTGTGCAGGATCAACCGGGGGGCACGCAGTTGTGCGAGAGCAACCTCAACTTCTTCGCCACCTCGGGTTGGTATCCGTTCAGTTGTACCGCCGTCGTGGATAGCACCGGCGAGCTGACAGTCAGTTTGAGCACCATCCCCAACAGCACCAGCCAGTGGCTGCAGGGAGACGACTTCCTGCTCAGCCCAGCTGCCTGGTAAGCACGCGTCGCGCCGCGTGGAGGAGCGTGACCTGGGGGGATAAGCCAGCTAGAGGTAGCTCAGGGTAGAACGGCGCCGGTAGAGTGGAGTCGGACGGACCCGACTTCGCTTGCCGGTGCAATGGCAGCCCAGGCGGGCATGGACCATGCCGTTTTCTGTTCCGTTACTTACCAAACGCCGGACACGGTCTCGTCGGCGCGCTTATTGAGTGTGAAGCTCTCTCGTCAATGAGGAAGGGGCAAAGCAATGAAGACACTCCTGGCAAAGCGGATACGCGCCATGGGCGACCACAAGCCACGGGAAACATCGCGACCGCCGCACATGCTACGCCGCGGCATCCTGGTTTTTGTGAGCATCTTCCTGCTGGTCATCGGTATGCTGCCGGTCGGCCCATTCCAGCTACTTGGCTCATTGCTGCCGATCACCCCGGCCCATGCCCAGGGCAGCAACCTCATTCAGAACGGCTGCTTCGACAGCGGGCTCACGAATTGGAGCGTGGCGGGTACCACGAGCGCCGAATACATCCAGAGTGGTGGACACGGCTCCTGTAGCCACAACCTGGCGGAAACCCTGGCCGGCAGCAGCTTTGACGTCTCGGTGTTCCAAAATCTGTCGGGCCTTAGCAGTGGAACCTATAGGGCCTCGGCCTGGATCGAGTCTGGTCCCACCGCCATCACTGCACAGCCGGGTGAGAAGTCGCAACTGACTTTCTACGACCAGCCCGGTGGTACCATCCTGTGTAAAGCTCCCATCCCCGCCAATGCTACCACCATCTGGACCCAGATATCCTGCTGGGCCACCATTACCCATGGCACGGCTACCATCGCCTTCGAGACCGCGGCTTTAGGCGCAAGCGGACAGGTAAGCTTGATCAGTGATGTGTCGTTGACCAGCATCGGTGGCGCCAGCAGCCTCAGCCCAGGTATCGTCACGGCTCCGCTGACTACCAATGAAGCGGTGGTGGCCGACGCGGTGGTGACGAAGGCCCCCTTTAACGCGGACAACACCGGCGGCCAAGACGCTACGGGCGCCTTCCAGGACGCGCTCAACGACGTCTGGGCCGCGGGCGGCGGGGTGGTATTTGTGCCGGACGGCACCTACCAGATCGACGGCACCCTAACTGTGCCCATGGGCGTGACGCTGCGTGGGGACTGGATTGCCCCTGGCCCTGGCGCGCAAGCGGGGACGATTCTGGAAGCGTACAGCGGCCAGGGCAGCGCCACGGGCACTCCGTTCATCACCCTGCAAGCAGCGGCGACCGTGCGCAACCTGAGCATCTGGTACCCGAGACAGAACTATACCGCCGCTACCATTAACGCCTATCCCTACACGATCCAGAGCGTCGACAACGGAACCAATGTGGAGAACGTCACCCTTTTCGACTCCTATCAGGGCATCTCCTTCGGTGCGAATTGTCCTGCCCCTCCCCAGCCGACCCAAAATTGTGCGACGGCAATCACCATTCAAGGCCTGTACGCCACATGTTTGCTCAACTGTGTGACGTTGGACGGCGACCTCGACTACTCCTTCATCCGCAATGACGTCATCGCGAACAGCATCTGGCAGAACGCACCCTCGGTGGTGACGACCAAGCCCGGCAGCGCCGATATGGCGGGACTCGCTGGCTACACCACCACTCACCTGGTCGGAATCCTGCTCCAGCGCGCCGACGACACGACGCTCTACGGCGTGAGCATAGCCAACGCGCTCAAGGGTGTCTCTATGCAGGAAAACACCCTGGGCAACTGGTACGGCTCGCTGCATCATGTCACCCAACCGATCGACTATCAGGTCACGGTCAACCAATATTCTCAGGGCTACACCGACACCGACCTGATCCCCCAGGCGGTCGACCAATCCTATTCCATCCCGACGGTGATGGCGCCGAACAACAAGACGGCCTTCTATAACGTGATGGACTATGGCGCCACGGGGAATGGTGTCGCTGACGACACGCAGGCCATCCGGAGCGCGCTCGCTGTCGCCTCCAATGGAGGAGGCACGGTGTATATGCCGGCGGGCACGTATTACGTGACAGGAACGCTCACTATACCGCCCGGCGTGGAATTGCGCGGGTCCTTCGACGACAACCACGAGACGGCTTCTAATGGCACCGTGCTGGAGGCTACCGGCGACGCGGGCACCAGTAACCCGGGCGGAGACCCGGCCTTCATTACCATAGACGCCAACGCTGGTGTCCGGGGCATCACTGTCTTCTATCCTAGCCAGTCGTTGACCAGCACTCCCTCCACCTATCCCTACACCTTCCGCTCGGCGGGTCAGGACACCTGGCTGACCTATGACGACGTTGTGGACGGCTACAATGTGGCCGACTTTGGCACCTTCGGGTCCAGCGGCTTCGTGATCCATGGCCTCTGGGCCATGGCGCTGAACGAGGGCGTCGTGGTGGGCGGCGGCACCAACGGCGGCGCAATCGATGAGGCCGTGCTCGACTTTGGGCCAACGATCATGACCAACTGGCCAATCGATGAAGGCGACCTATCCTACCTTCAGACCTGGCTCAAGGCCAACACGCAGGCATTCTATTTCGACGACTGCAGCAACCTGCAGGCGTTCGGCCTGGACTCCTTCGAGTCGCTCGATCACTTCCAGATCGGGAGCGCCGGATGCAACAACTCCAGCTTCTGGGCCACGGATGGCGACACTACCACGAATGCGACGTTCCAGATCAACGACACCACTAACTCTAACTACACCTTCTACGGTCTCAAGGCGGCCACACCCTACGCGAACTATGTGGGGGTAAGCACGTCCGCAAACTTCGGCGGCACAGTGAACATCTACGGCTACATGGAGTGGTTCGGCAGCAGCTGGACCACCAGCGGGCCGAATATCCACTACTTCGGCCAGCAACTCTTCTCCGAGCCCCCGGCGAACAACCTCCTATCGAATGGCGGCTTCGAGAGCGGCTTCACCGACTGGCAAGTGGGCGGAGACAACAACCCAAGCGTCATCTCCGGCGGCGCGGTTGGCAACTACAGTGTGCTGGAGTCACCCACCACTGCGGACTGTGGCCCGAGCAACAGCGAGTACTGCGCAACGGTCTTCCAGATCATCCCCAACCTGACCGCTGGCACTGTATACACCTACACCGGCTACTACCAGTCTAGCGGTGGGCAGACGAACGCCTATGCCACGCTGATGGATCAGCCGGGGGGCACCGTGCTCTGCCAGACCAACCTGAACAACTTTGCCACCTCGGGCTGGACGCCCTTCAGTTGTACCGCTGTGGTGCCCAGTACGGGCCAGTTG
>DATGID010000069.1:0-124131 GCA_035307385.1 Ktedonobacterales bacterium
CTAAGTAGTTAGCCACAAGAATTTAGAAGACCGGAGGCCGCAGCAACGCAAGCGCCCCTCGTTGGTGAGGCCGTCGAGCCAGGCCACCGCTCGCTCGGCCTCTTCCACCAGCGAGGCATACGCCCGGTTGGCCGCAATCACCGCCTTGAGCACCCGCCAGAGGTCCTCACACGGGTTGAGTTCGGGCGAGCGAAAGGGCAGCCAGACAATCTCGATCTGCGCCGCCGCTGCCCCCTCCTGCACCCGCTTGGGATGATGGGGCGGCGCGTTGCCCCAGATGAGGAGTTTGGGCGTCTCTGGCCGCAGCTTGCCCAAGGTTTCTACGAACGCCTGACTGTCATCGGTGCGGCTGCGCTCCCGCACCACGCGCACCAGTTCTCCGGTCTGGACGTTGAGCGCTCCATGAATCACCTGGCGACCATTGCGCCCGCTGATGACGACCACTTGCTGCTGCCCGCGCTTGGCCCAGGCACAGCGCAGCGGGGGAAACTCACGCAGCGTCGTTTCGTCCCCAACCCAGACCTCCTTTCCCTCGGCTAGCGCCTGCTGGACCCGCGCGACCAGCGCCCCTTTTTTTCATCGTAGGCGGGGTCGGGCCTGCCCAGCACATACTTGGGCCGCTTCCAACGCCAGCCGAGGCGGTGTAACGCGCGCCGGAGGGTGCGCTGGCTGATTGGATAGCCTGCTTGCGTGAGCCGCGTGTGCAGGAGGGCTACGGTCCACCCAGTTGTCTGCTCGCCCTGCGTCTGCGGGTCCGTTTCCAGCCACTGCTCCAGCAGGCGCAGGGCTTCGCCGTCCAGCGTGCGCGTTCGTCCGGCATGCCTGGCTTCCGCCAATCCAACGGACCCTTGCTGCTGCCAGGCAGCGGCCCAGTTATAGACGCTCGCCAGGCTACAACTCAGCACGGTGGCAACCTGCTGGGGCGATTGGCCCTCAGCCAACAACTGGATCGCGCGATAGCGCCGCCATTGCCGAACCTGCCGTGCCGTGCCCACCGCACGAGCCAGGTCGTGGCTTTCTTGCTCGGTCAGACTGATCTCCATCACCGCACCTCCTTGGCTGGAGACCAGTCTAGCAGTTCTACCTCTTTCTGTCTAGCTACTTAGAGCGCCTGATAGGCTTGTTTCGAGCGTTCGCGTGATCTTTCTTTCTGGAAGGCTTTCGCCGAGATCGAATAACTTCTGCTATTCCGCCTCAGATGCAAAAAGCGTGCTGGTGGTCTTGACCAGGGAACGATGCTATGGTACACTCTTTCATTGGGGGCAGAAAGACCCTAACCATCCGTACACTATGGACATTGGCGTCCATGTGATAAATTTTGTTGCCCAAACCAATCAGGGAGGGGTCATGCGAACTACGTTCACCTACGAAAGCATCTTGAGCGCTGTTGGCCGGGTGCTAGATGAATCCGGCGCGAAGAGTATTGCCATCAGAGAGGATGACGACGGATTAATCATCGAAGGGAAGAACGGTGCTGGGGAACCGCAGTTCCAGATGCACTATCGCGTTGCAGACGTGTACGATCTGGTGACACGCGGCGCGGCGCCGGAGATGCCATCTACCAGGGTGGATGAGACCGAGGCCACGACGCTGCACCGGTTCCTGGCGGAACATCAACGTGAATTGATCGGCGCTACTCGTTAGTCGTCTCGTTCTAGCAGAGTCGTAAGACACGCGAACACATGGGGCCTGTCGAACAGGCTCCTCTTTTTTTGTCTCGGTCCCCATTTCCCACGGCGCTGTCCTGCTTAGTCGTCATTGCAGAGCAGCCAGCGTCGGCCATAGCTGCGCATCGTCTCGATCAGCGAGACCAAATCTTGCCCTTTTTCGGTCAGCGTGTATTCGACCTTCGGGGGCACCTCGGCGAATGTCTGGCGGGTGATGATGCCCTCATGCTCCAGCGAACACAGGCGCTCTGAAAGCGTTTTCGGGCTGATGCCGTGAAGCGAGCGTTCCAGTTGGCTAAAACGCTTGGTCCCGGTGGCAAGATCGCGGATAATCAGCAGCGTCCATTTCCCACTGATGATCTCGGCAGTGCGGGCCACCGGGCAGAGGTCATCGGCAGGCGGGGAGACCGGCTCAGTGAGTTGCAGGTCAGATGTCAATGATTCAGGCAGTTTCATGCTGATGCAGCCTTTTACGAGACGCTATAGATGGGGCAATAGCGAGCGCCCTCACCTTTCTTAGAAGACTATATCATACCCTGCTACAGAAAGTAAAGTGGCTTTCTCACAGTTGGTCCGGTTCAAGGGAAGGCTGCTGCTCACCAATCAGGCGATGCTCTTGAAAAGGGCTGAGTAGCCCAAATGGGGGATATTTGACTCTTTTTCAGAATTCATTTACACCCTTTTCATACTATTTTTACCTTCAGGCGAGCAGGCTGCTGAGATGCCGTAAGACCTGCCAGGGCCTGCTCTGAGACGTGGTCCCTTCTTCTCCAAGATTAGAAGAAGCTTAACGTTCCCTGAGACTTCTCACAGGGAGCTTTCAAAGCCTTGAAGCACGGGTCGCCACCGGATTACGCTGTGTGTATCAGGAGGTGATGACCCAATGCGCAAACGTATCGCAGACGATCAAGAGGCGTTGCGCTCCGCCCAGCGAAGCACTGGGGAAATCTTTGAGCAAGCCATGCGCGATCACAGCACTTCGCTGTTTCACTACATTTATCGCTTTGTGGGTGATTACGATACTGCCAGCGACATCTGCCAGCAAGTATTTGTCCAACTGTATATTTTCCTGCCCAATTTGCACACCGACCGCCCTTTGACAGCCTGGCTCTTTCAGGTAGCCCGTAATTACTGTATCGATGAAACGCGCCGCAAACGCGCCATCTGTTTTTCCGAACTGGAGGCGGATGGCTGGCGCCGGGCCGAGGATGATGAGCTTTCGGCGCTGGCTTTGCTGCCTGATCTATGCCCGCTGCCGGATGAAGAGACCGAACAGCACGACTTGCAACGGCGATTGTGCGCGGCCATTAGCGCGCTGCCCCCCAAATTTCGCGCCGTGGTGTCGCTGCGCTATTCGGCGGAGATGAGCTATGCCGAGATTGGCGCGCGCCTGCATATTCCTCCGGCCACCGCGAAAACCTATTTTCAGCGCGCCAAACCACTGCTGCGCACGCTGCTGCTTGGGCAAGGCATCAGCGCCGTGGCCTGAAGTTGATAGGCGGTGTTCAACTGGAAGCAGAAACCCTCTCACGAGGACACAGCCGCCAGCAGCCTGCTAGCCAGTGCTGGGCTTTTCCGTTATACTGAGGCGCATCATATCGATAGGAGCCTCAATGACGGACGAACCCACGGTATCTTCTGAGTCTTTTTTTGCCCGCCGCCCGCCGCTCTGTTTTGCGCACCGGGGCGCTTCTGGTCACTCGCCGGAAAACACGCTGCTGGCCTTTCGCTATGCTTTCGAGTTGGGGGCTGATGGCATCGAATGCGATGTACAGCTCAGCGCCGATGGCGCGCCGGTCATCATCCACGATGCCACGGTGGACCGCACGACCAACGGCAGCGGTCTGGTGGTTGACCTCTCGCTGGAGCATCTGCGCGCATTGGATGCCGGAGCCGGTGAACAGATTCCCGAACTGCACGAGGTGCTGGCGCTCTGCCGGGAGCGGAACAAGCTGATTAATCTGGAGGTCAAGGCCGACACGCTGGAGCAGGCGGACCAGGTGGCGAAGGTGGTCGGGAAGGCGCTGGAAATTGGCGGCTATGAAGACCTGGCGCTGGTTTCCTCGTTCTGGCATCCTCCCCTGGTGAGCCTGAAAAGCGCCTATCCGCAGATTCGCACGGCCACGCTGCACAGCGGGGCGCGCTGGCGGCTGTTGAATATGATTACTGCCGCGCGCTCCATCGGCGCTGATGCCATCCACCCCGAGGCGCGCCTGACATCGCGCCTGCTGGTGGAGCGCGCCCACCAGGCTGGCTTTCAGGTGAACGTCTGGACCGTCGATCAGCCCAGGGATATGCGCAAGCTGGCTTCCTGGGGGGTGGATGGCCTGTTCACCAACTTTCCGGAACGGATCAAGCAGCGTTAGCCTGTCAAAGCCTGAGCGCGCGTTGGCAAGTGTGCTGTGGAATGCCGTACAATGAAGACGAAACGGAAAGCACTACACCACAAAAAGAGAGCGAACGTTACACCGCTGATGAAAACATACCAGAACTATTTTTTTGATCTCGATGGCGTCATCTATCGGGGAGACGAGCGATTGCCAGGGGCGCGCGAGTTTATCGAGTGGATTGAGGCCACGGGGCGCACGTACCTTTATCTTTCCAACAACTCGATGTCCACGCCCGCGCAGGTGGCAGCCCGCCTTCAGGCGCTGGACATGCCAGCGCCGCTGGAGCGCGTGGTGACGGCTGGTTCAGCCGCCGCTGCCTACCTGGGGCACACCCACCCCGGCGCGAGCGCCTATGTGCTGGGGTTGCCGCCGCTGGCCCAGATGGTCGCCGACGCCGGGCTACATCTGCTGGGAGAAGAAGACGGCGCGCGGGCACAGGTGGTGCTGGTGGGGCTTGATCGCGCGCTGACCTATGCCCGGCTGAGCATTGCCGTTCAGGCGGTGCTGAACGGCGCGGCGTTTGTGACGGTGAACCGCGACCCGCTGCTGCCTGTGGAAAGCAAACTGGAGCCGGGCGCGGGGTCCATCGCAGCGGCGATTGAGGCCAGCACGGGCCACAGCCCCTATGTGGTGGGCAAGCCAGAGCCAGGCATCATTCTGGAGGCGCTGCGGCTGATCGGGGCGAAACCCACAGAAACGGTGATGATTGGCGACGGCGTGACGCTGGACATTCCAGCAGGCCACAACGCGGGGCTGGACACGATTCTGCTGCTCAGCGGGATTACGTCCAGGGCGCAGGTGGCTTCAGCGGCCATCCAACCGGATGCCGTGTATGATGACCTGGCGCATCTATTGGCCGAGACAGCCGGAGATGGAGTAACGCCTCACTAACTGCGCTCATCCTCATCCTGGGGTGCCTGGCCGCGATATTGCGCGGGCACGATTCCGCTTGCAAACCCCTCGTTGAAAACGCCGCGTCTGAACAGATAGCGCGCAAAGGCCAGGCGTCGCTCTGGGTCCGCCTGGAAAAGCTGAGGCTCGCCGCTGGATTCAGATGGCGATGAGGCATCCGATGCGCCCATCGCTGGAAGCGCGGGCAAGGCCATCAAGGGAGCGGAAGCAGGTTCAGACGCGGGTGGCGCGGGCAACAGAAGCGGCTGAGGGGGCGTTGGCGGCTCGTGATCTGCTGGCAAGTCTTCGTGCAAGGTCGAGCAGGGCGCGTTGGTTTCGGCCTTCTGTGGCCTGATGTGGTGATCGTCAGAGACCGCGAAGCGATTGGCCTTGGGGGGCGAGGTCACGCGCTCGCGCATGAGGGGCTTGGGAGGGCGCTGCGCTCTCCGCCAGGGTAACGCATTGAGCAGGCGTGTCACCCATCTCCTGAACTGCTGCATGTTCATAAGAATCCCATGCTCTTTCCCTGGTCTGTTGTGCGCTAAGAGGTTGCACTAGAGGAGAAAACGCCTATACAGTATACCGACTGCTTTGCCATGCAATGGTATGCTAGCACAACCGTGCGCGGGCGTCAACCTGCTCTCGTCTGGCATTTGCTGCGGCTCAACGCTGCCAGATGAGCGATTGGCGAAAATGCAGCGCGGTGCGCAGGGTGGCTGTGGACAGGCCAGCTTGCGCTGCCAGGTTGCGCACTTCCTCAGGTGTGTAGGCGCGGCGGATGGAGGCGAGGCCATCCTGCCGGGTGACGGGGTTGCGTACCAGGGTGTGCAGGAGCAGCCAGGCTCCCAGATAGAGGGGCAGATTGCGTTGCAGGTCGGTGATAATGACGGCGTGTCTGGCAACGCGCGCCAGTTCCCCAAGCAGCGTTTGCGCCTCCTCAGCGGAAAAATGGTGCAGCACGCCCTGGCACAAGACCAGATCAAACGATTGATCGGCATAGTTGAGCGCGAGCGCATTTTGGTGCGCCAGGTGGATTTCTGGAAAACTGGCGCAGTTGGCGCGCGCCACCGCCAGCATCTGTTCGTTGATGTCGCTGGCGGTAATCTCTGCCTGGTGTTGGTGTCGTCGCGCCCACCGGGCCAGTGCAATAGGGATATTGGCTGCGCCGGTGCCAACATCCAGCACAGAAAAGGCGCACAAATGCTGCTGCCTCACGACCTGCGCAGCATCATGGACTGCCAGCCGTGTCCAGCCGAGCAGCGATCCAAGACGGCTCAGGTCGCGCAGGCTTGCGGCCACTTGTTGATCATCGACGCACGCGGCATCGAGCAGTTCTTCAGCGTTGGTATCGCGTTTGCGCAAGTTCATACTTCCTCAGGCCATTTCGTCTATACACTTCTCGTTGTCTAGCATGCCATATGCCCGTCCTGGAAACGTTACGGAGCGCGTTACGGAATACGCCTGCGCGGCTTCTATAGATGTGCCAGAGGCTGCATGGGGAAATTGGATGAGGCAAGGGAGGAGCAGAAAAAAGCGCCCTAGGAAGCGCTTAAGGGGTGCTTCCTGGGGCTGTAAGCTGCGTTGTTTGCTAGTGCTAGCTGCCGGTGTCTGACTTCAGCGCCAGCGCGGCCATCTGCCCAAACAACGTGGGAATATCGGGGCGCGTGGTTTCGCCGCTGAGTTCACGATAGATGGAGGTGACATTGACGGCAATGCGCTCGCCATCGGTCCACGTGGCATACCGCTCCATGGGAATATCTTTGGCAGCCTCGAAGGCAGGCATCCCCGCTTCGTATCGTTTGCGCGCTTCGGCAAAGACGTATTCGATGTAACCCTTCACCTGGGCAACCCCGTGTTTGTCGATGATGGGGCCATGGCCGGGCACAATCGTTTCGACATCCAACGAGAGGATGGTATCGCAGGCTTTGATCCAATTGCTGCTGGGTCCGGCCCACATGATGGGGTGGGCGCCGATGAAAAGGATATCACCGGTGAAGATGACTCGATCTGCGGGAACGTAGACCATGGTGTCGCCGCGCGTGTGCGCCGGGCCGACTTCCAGCAGACGCACCTCTTTGTCGCCTACCTTCAGGTTCAGGCTGCCTTCAAAGGTCGTGGTTGGCGGAGTCAAGGTGATGCCTGCAAAGTCGAACGCGCCAAAACAGTGCAGGAAATATTCGCCAAGCTGCCCAAGCTGCGGCGCTGCTTGCAGCAGCAGCGCCATCTGACTGGGTGGCAGTTCGAGCATCTCGGCGGCGGTCTGCGCCGAGGCGATGATCTGTGCGCCAGCCACCAGTTGATTGCCATAGCAGTGGTCGCCGTTGGCGTGCGTGTTCACCAGCATATCGAACGAGGCCGCTGCGGGAACCGCCTTGCGCATGGTGTCGAGCATCGCCTGTGTCAGCTTGAGGTCGTAGAGGGTGTCGATAAGCAGCGATGCCTCGCCGTCGGTGACCAGGCCCGCGTTGCTCCAGCCCCAGGTGCCATCTGGTTGCAGATAGGCATACACCGAGTTGCCCAGATCATGCAGTCCTCGGGTATAGGTCCAGCCAGGCATGTTCGGTCTCCTTCTTTCTTCTTTCTTCGTCGAAGCTGGTGCTGATATTCTGGTGATTATACGGCGACGATGATAAACCAGCCTATCCCTAAGAGCAGGCAGGTGGTTGCGACCAGATAGAAGTAGCGCTGGCGAGTTTCTTTTGACTTCTGTGGCCCAAAGAAGCTGAGCATCGTTCCTATAGCCGCAAAGGCGATCACCAGCAGTGCCAGCGTCAGCCAGAACGGCGCCGCAACGACGCCCAGCCCGATCAGGCTGACCATCAGCGCGACGGCAACCGCAATCAGCAAGGGGCAGCAGAGAAACGACCATTTCAGGCCCAGCATGACAGCCAGCGTGCGCGCGCCTCCCGCCTGGTCGCCTTCGACATCGGGCAGCGAGTTCGCCAGGTTGAGCGCCACCCCCACCAGAAAGCCCACGGGAACGACCCAGAAGCTGGCCGGAGTGATGCGATTGACGCCCGCCAGCGCGTAGAGGGGGATGAGGGCAATCGCCAGGGAAAAGACCAACCCGCTCCAGGGCGTTGATTTCAGCCCCAGGTTATACCCTTGCCCCAGCGCCAGATAGGCCAGGGAAATCACCAGCGCCAGCGGATTGAGCAAGAGCAGCAGGGCCAGCATGAGCAGCATCATCAAGATGCCCGCGACCAGGGCTTCACGCGGCGTGACCAGCCCGCGCACCAGTGGTTTATCGGGCTTGCCGAGCGCGTCCAGGCGACGATCACAATAATCGTTGATCGTCGAAATGGAAAGCTGCATTGCCGCATGCGCGGCGACTACCAGCGCGATGATGCCCCAGACCAGATGACCCCAGGCGGCGAAGATGGCAAAGGCCGCCACGGCAGCGATATGGAAAGCGACGGGGCCAGGGTGCGAGAGGAGGAAAAAGCCCAGGGCGATGTCAGCAAAGCTGCGTTTTTTGGCAATCTCCATAGGCTGCCCCTCTCTGTAAACAGGGTGCCCGGTGCTGAAGCGCCGGATGTTGCTCTATTATGCCACTTTTGAGATGAACCTGCCCAGCCTGGGTAATCTGTATCTGGCTGCTGTATTGTATGGTGAGCGAGGAGAACAGGAAGCACGCCTGTGCTCTGCAAGTATGATACAATAGCTCTGACCAGGCAGGAGGTTGAGTCGGCTAGAAACGTGCAAGCATGTGCGTGAGCGCATTCGAAGGTGCTCTCCGGAGAAAACGGAGAGGTTTCTGGCAAGAGAGCGGCTGAAGGTGTCTTTGGAAGGTGTCCTTGTAAGGATTGGTGGAGATGGCATATCCCCCTGCTCGACGAGTTGTGATTACTGGTCTTGGTGTTGTTGCTCCCAATGGTATTGGAAAACAAGCTTTCTGGGAAGCCTGCACTGCTGGACGCTCGGGCATTCGACCCATTACCCAGTTCGACGCCAGCCGCTTACCCACGCGCTTTGCTGGCGAGGTGCCAGACTTCAACCCCGCAGCGCTCGGCCTGACATGCGACGAGCGTCACCATCTGGACCGCAACACCCAGTTTGCGGTTGCCGCTGCCAATCTTGCCTTAGATGATGCGGGCCTTGCCGCCTTGACCGAGGAAGCCCGCAATCAGATGGGCGTCTTTATGGGCACGGCGATGGCTTCCAGCGAGGAGGCTGAAAAGGTCTGGCTGCGCCTTACAGATGACGGTGCGCTGCCGCTGCATCAGCGCGAAGACGTGGACATGTCTGATGCCTTGCTGGTGATTCACTCACCTGCGGCGGCGGTTGCCGTCCATCATCAGCTTCATGGCCCCTGCGCGGTCTTTTCGACCGGCTGTTCTGCCGGGGCTGACGCCATTGGGCAAGCGTTTTGGGTCATTCAAGAGGGCCGCGCTGATTGCATGCTGGCGGGCGGCAGCGATGCCGCCATCTGTTATTCCGGGCTGGGTGTCTTCAATGTAATTGGCGCGTTGAGCACGCGCAACGCTGAGCCAGCGCGGGCCTCGCGCCCCTATGATGCCGGGCGCGATGGCTTTGTGATGGCTGAGGGCGCGGGCGTGCTGCTGCTGGAAGAGCGCGGCCTGGCGCTGGCGCGGGGCGCGCATATCTATGCCGAACTGGTTGCCTTTACCTCGAATAGCAATGCCTATCATATGACGGCGCTGCCACCGGATGGCATGCCCCTTCAGCAGCTTCTGCGCCAGATTCTTGAGGAAGCTGCCATTACCCCCGAGCAGCTTGAGTATATCAATTCGCATGGCAGCGCGACTCCCGCCAATGATGCTGCCGAAACGGCGGCCTATAAGGCTGTTTTCGGTACGAAGGCGTATCGTATCCCCATCAGTTCCACGAAATCGATGATCGGGCATACTCAGGGCGCGGCCAGTGCCATTGAAGCGATTGTGACGGCCCTGGCGCTGGATGAACATCTGCTGCCGCCAACCATCAACCAGGACGAGCCAGACCCTGACTGTGATCTCGATTATATCCCCAATGAAGCGCGCCCCAGCCCGGCGCAGGTGGCGCTTTCGCATTCCAGCGGTTTTGGCGGCGTGAACACCGCCCTGCTGCTGGTCGCGCCGGAGTGGGCTGATCGGCGTCTGCTGGAGCGCATACGATGACCCAACCAGCAGGACGCCGGGCGGTTATCACCGGATTGGGAGTCGTCGCCCCCAATGGCCTGGGCAAAGAAGCATTCTGGCACGCTGTGCAGCGCGGCATAGCGGGCATCAAGCCCATTGGGCGCTTTTCAACGAGCGACCTGCCCATCCAGGTGGGTGGTGAGGTCGATAATTTTGTGGTGCAGCAGGTGCTTGATCGCAAGCTGGCGAATCGCACGGACCGCGTGACCCATTTTGCCCTGGGCGCGATGCAGGAAGCGCTGACGGATGCCGGGCTGGTGCTGGAGCAGGAGAATCCCCAGCGCGTGGGCGCGGTGATTGCCTGCACGATGGGTGGCGTTGAGTTCGTGCTGAACGAGATTGGCGCGGCCTTCACGCGCGGGCCGCGCGCCATGAGCGCGTATACGTCGATTGCCTGGCTTCAGGTAGCCAACGTCGGCCAGGCATCCATCCGCTATGGCATTCAGGGCTATTGCAAGACGCCCGTGAACGATGCCGTGGGTGGGCTGGACGCGCTGGGCATCGCGGGCAGCGCGATTCGGCGCGGCGCGGCAGATGTGCTGATTACTGGCGGCTGCGAGGTCTTGCTGCATCCCTTCATTTTTCTGGTGCTGGCGCGCAAGGGCTACTGCGTGACGGATGGGGATGTGCGTGGCTATCGCCCTTTTGATCGCCGCGCGGCAGGGCTGATCTTGGCGGAAGGGGCCGGGATGTGTATCGTCGAAGAGTATGAGCACGCGCGGCAGCGTGGCGCGCCGATCTACGGCGAAATCGTAGGCTATGGACAGACTAACGACGCGCATGGGCTGACCTCGCCAGCGGAAGACGGGGCACAGTATGCGCGGGCAATACGCCAGGCCATGCAAGAGGGGGCGATTTCACCTGACGAGATTGGCTATTTCAGCCTGGATGGGCGCGCCGTTCCCTCGTCCGATGCCGGGGAAGCGGAGGCGCTGCGGCTGGTCTTTGGCACCGCGCTTGAGCGGCTGCCCGTCAGCGTGCCGCGCACGATGATCGGCCACAGTTACGCCGCGGCGGGCGCGCTGGACGCGATTACCGCCTTGCTGGCGCTTCAGCATGGCCTGATTCCGCCAACGATCAACTGCGAGCAGCTTGACCCCCGCTATCGGCTAGACCTGGTGCGAGAGGAAGCGCGCCCGTTTGCGCAGCCGGTGGCCCTGCTGGGTGGGCGAGCCGTGGGCGGGGCCAACGTTGTAGTGGCGCTGCGAAAGGTTTGACACTCCCCCGGTTAAAACCGGGAGATTCTTCCTTCATCCAGCGGGCTTACCTGATGTCATCGCTGACACCAGCCAGAGGCCCATCTGTCCAGAAGCGTTACGCCTCTGCAAGCAGAGACCCGTTCCCGTGTGCCCCACGGTACGGAGCCAGTACAATCGGACCAAACCGGAAAGGAGACCAGCCGTGAGGCAGGTGCAATGCCCTTCTTGCGAAGGCTCTACGCTTCCTTTCCTGGTGACTGTTTGTACCGTCGAGGATGCGCTCATGCTTTTACTCAAGGGAGCGGCTTACCTTGAAACGCCCAAACATGATTGAGTTTTGAAGGTACAAGCCATCTGATGTCTATCAGATGGGAGGCTGCTGATAGTATTGCAGAAGGAGGGGCCTGATGTCAAGGCGAACGAGGGCCATTCATCTCTGGCTTAAAAGCGTAGGGCTTTCTACCCCCTTTTTGTAAGACGGAGGAGCGCGCATGGCAGTTGATTTTGATGTTGCCATCGTTGGCGCAGGACCGGCAGGCTCAGCCACGGCCATTACGCTGGCCCGCCAGGGCTACCGCGTTGGCTTGATCGATAAAGCCACTTTTCCGCGCGACAAAGCCTGCGCGGAGTATATGAGTCCGGCGATTGAAGGCATTCTGAAGCGTCTGGGCGTGCTGGAACAGGTGGAGGCCGCGCGCCCGGCCCATTTGCGCGGCTTCGATCTTTTCTCCCCCGCCGGGCGGACCTTTCGCGCCGATTTCGCGGGCGTCACCGGACCCGATGGCAAACCCTACCATGAGTATGGTCTGGCGCTGCCGCGCTACATCTTCGATCATGTGCTGATCGAGCGGGCACGCAGCCTGGGCGTGACGGTGCTGGAGGGCACGCGCCTTCAGGATTTCCAGGTGGAACACCCTGGCCCTCGAACGGTAAGCGTGAGCGCGACGGTGCAAACGGCGCACCCTGCGCGCAAAGCGCGCCAGGGAACAGGAAGCGCTGCTGTGCCTCACATCTTCGGGCCAGGTGGCGATGAGGCTGAGAACCCAGCGGGAGCATCGACACAAACGCTGCGGGCGCGGCTGCTGGTGGCTGCCGATGGCGTGCATTCGCTGATTGCCCGGCGGCTTGGCGTGCAGCGCCCTTCGGCGCGTCAGCGCAAGATCGCGCTGGTGACACATATGCGCGGCATTCGTGGCCTGGGTCTCTATGGCGAAATGCACGTAGGGCGCGGGCGCTACGTGGGCCTGGCTCCGCTGGAACCGCCAGAGGTTGGCGACCTGTGCAACGTGGCTATCGTGGTGGACGAAGGCGAAGCGCCGCGCCTGGCCGGGCGCGTTGAGGCTTTTTTCGATGAGGCGCTTACGGGTTTTGCCGCCCTGGCTTCGCGGCTCGGCGAGGCGCAGCGTACAAAGAGCATTCTGGCGATCAGCCGATTGGCGGTCAGCGCGCAGCATTTTTCGGCTGATGGGGTGATGCTGGTGGGCGATGCCACCGGCTTTTACGACCCCTTTACCGGCGAGGGCATTTATCGTGCCCTGCGCGGCGCTGAATTGCTGGCCGGAGTCGCGGGCGCGGCGCTCGCCGTTGGCGATTGCTCGGCTGAACGGCTGAGCGCCTATGATCGAGTGCAGCGTCGCGAGTTCGCGGGCAAGCGGCTGGTGGAACATCTGGTGCAGGAATTGATTGCCCGCCCCTGGCTCTGCGAATATATGGCTGGGCGCTTTGCCCATCGCAAGCCGCTGGCCGATACGATTATGGGCGTGACCGGCGATTTTCTGCCGCCCTCCAGAGTGCTTTCGCCGGTCTTTATGGCGCGGCTGCTGCTCTAACTGCGCCGGTCTTTCATCTTCAGCGCGATGCCCACGCCGATACCAAAGATGGCGATGATGAGCACCAGCGCAGCCCAGGACAGCAGAATGCGGTTCATGGCTTCGCTTTGCGTGTAGGTTGAGTAGAGCGTACCATGATACGTCGGATCATTGACCAGCAAACTATCTCCGCCGAGTTTATCGCCGTGCAGTCCCAGCGATGAACCCAGGCCCGCCATGGTCCAGCGGGTGGGGAAGAACAGCGCCAGTACCGTCGTAACCCAATCGCGCAGCGGGATTTCGACCCCGGCAAAGATGATCTGTGGGATGAGGATGAAGGGCAGCAGGCTGTTGGCGGTATCCTCATTGGGAGCCAGCGCCGAAACGAGTAACCCGACCATCATGCCCGCCAGCGCCGAGAGCACCAACGTGATATAGGTTTCGAGCAGCACTGGCAGAAACACGCCCTGATGCAGTGGCTCGAAGGCATTGACGATCAAGATCAACGTGCCGCTTTGCCAGAGCGCCAGCACACCCAGGATCAGCACTTTGGAGAGGACATAGGGCACAATCCCCAGGTTGACGGTGCGCTCGCGCCGATAGATAGCCCCTTCTTTGACGATCTCGCGCACGGCGTTCAGCACGCCGTTGAGCACCGCGATGAAGGCGCACAGGAAGAGGACGCGCTGCCCATCGATGCCCTGCCCTGGGATGATGAAGTTCTGGAGCGCCGCGTTGACGCCGCCGTTGGCCTGCGCGTAAGCCGTGCCCTGGGGATTGCTTTGCAAGAACGTCGCAATCTGATCGCAAGATACCGTTCCGGCTTTGGCCGCGATGCCGACGGGGCCAGCAGCGGTGAGGATTTGCGGCTGACAGAGCACCAGATTGTTTGGCTCGAAGACGCCCGGCCCAATCTCGAAGCGCACCAGCAGCATCAGAAACAGGGCGACGAGCGGGGCCTGCGCGAGCATCAGAAACAGGGTGCTGCGGTTATTTCTGAGCAGTTCCAGGTTGCGCTGCGACAAAATGAGAAGCTGCTTCCATAGCCTGCCTGGCCTGGAACGCTTGATTGGCCTGGCCGTGAGGGGTTTGCTGGCATTGAAGGCGGTGCGCTCTTTGAGCGGGTCGACGATATAGGTCTGGTAGTCGCTGGATTCCTTGAAGTGGGCTTCGGCTTCGGCGGGAACGTTGGGATTTTCCTCGGTGGCCGAAAGGATGCTGTAAATCTCGGGAAAGTCGTTCTTGCCGAAGTAGGCGCTGGCCTCTTCGGGTGGCCCAAAGAAGGCCACGCGCCCGCCCTGCGCCAGAAAGCAGACATAGTCGCAGACGTTGATGTTGTTGGTGGCGTGCGTCACCAGGATGATCGTGTGCCCTTTGTCGGCGAGCTTGCGCAAGAGGACCATCATCTTGCGGTCCAGGTCAGGGTCCAGGCCAGAGGTTGGCTCGTCCAGAAAGAAGAGACTGGGATTCGCCAGCAGTTCCAGGGCAATGGAGACGCGCTTACGCTGCCCACCGGAAAGCTTCTTGATGTACAGCTTGCGGCGCTCGGTCAGTTCCACATCTTCCAGCACTTCGGCAATGCGCTGCCAGATTTGCCCTTCGGTGAAGTCGCGCGGCAGCCGCAGCTTGGCCGCGTAGTAGAGCGCGCGCTCGACGGTCAGGTCGCGGTGCACAATATCGTCCTGGGGGACGTAGCCAATCTGGGTGTTAAAAGCGGCCTGATTCTGGTAATAATCCTGCCCGTTATAGAGCACCTGGCCCTGCTGGGCCGGGCGCAGGCCGCTGAGCGCGTCGAGCAATGTCGTTTTGCCAGCGCCAGAGCCG
Organism: Ktedonobacterales bacterium; assembly: GCA_035307385.1. Classification (GTDB taxonomy): domain Bacteria; phylum Chloroflexota; class Ktedonobacteria; order Ktedonobacterales; family DATBGS01; genus DATBHW01. The sequence goes on from DATGID010000069.1 coordinate 14,921, forward strand.
CCGACCAGCGCGACAAAGGTGCGCGGCGGAATGCTGACCGAAATGTTATTGAGGAGGGTCGTCTGATTTGCCGCCACTTTTTTGAGGTTGAGCGCGTCGATGCGAATGTTGTTGCTCTCATCATAGGGGGTGAGATGCGTGCTTTCGTAGATGAGGCGATAGGGGCCGATGCGAATCTCATCGCCCAGCTTGAGCAGATAGCTGGTGACGGCCTGCGCGTTGACATAGGTGTGATTGGTGCTGCCCAGGTCCAGCAGGCGATAGGTGCCACCTTCGCGCACCAGCCGCGCGTGGTGCCCCGAAACCATGGCGTGCGCGAGAACCACCAGGTTATCGGGTTTGCGCCCGATGGTGATTTCAGCGGCGTCGAGCCTGATCGGCTGCATGGCAGGCGTCTCTTCCACCGCGATGCCCGTGCCATCGTCGTACAGGAGGGTAATCAGTTCGCCTTGTTGGTCGCCGATGCGGAAGACATCCCCATTGGCGAGCGTTCTCTGAAAGCTTTCGTCGCCGCCAATCTTCTGCCCCTGATACAGCAGGCCATTGGTGGTTCGGGGCTGGCTGGGGTCAGGGTGAACCAGGGTGAATTGACGGCCCTTGCGCGTAATCTTGAAATGAAAGCGCGAGACGGCGCCATGATTGATGACAATATCAGAGGTGGGGTCGCGCCCAATGGTAATCATGTCCTGGGTGAGCGGGTACACCTTGCGCTCGCCTGCGTTGCCAAAGCTGATCTTGAGCGTGGGCACACCCAGCAGTTGGGATGAAACCCTGAGCGTGCGTCCATCTTGCATTGGCGTCTGCTCGCTGAGCGGGAGTGCTGGCTCAGGCGGCGCGGGCGCAAGAACGACTGGCGGAGGCGCAAGCGGCGCGGCCAGCGTTGGGGCGGCTTGCGTGGACATGTCGGCAGGAAACGCGGTTTCTGGTGGCGCTGGTGGGATGATCGCGTCCAGCAGCGTCTCTTCGGAAGCGGCGGCTTCCTTCACCTCGATCAAGAACACGAAGGCGGTGTTTGGTCCGAGGCCCACCGTATCGCCGTGATGCAGCACGGCCTGCTCCACTTCGCGCTGATTGACCAGCAGCGTATTCGCGCCGGGGAACTTTTCAATGTGCCATTCGCCGTCTCGCCAGAGCAGCAGCGCCTCTTGCCGGGAAATGGCAAGATCGGTTTTGATGGCAATATCGTTATCGGAATGACGACCAATCGTCGTGCTGGAACCAGTGATAGGAAAGGTTTTTCCTGCCAGTGGACCGATCAGGAACTTGACCGAACTTGAACCTGGACCCTTCTCTGGAGTGCTCATACCAACCTCGCTCCCATTGCTTGCCCGCCGCTGTTTGTTTGACATCTGGCGCTGCGGCGGTTTTCTTTCTGCCGTGCGGTGCTTCGCGGCTATCATATCATGCCTGAGCAAGCACAAAGCAGCGCAGAAAAAGACCTTTCTGCGCTGCTTTGTGCTTGCCTCGGCGGGCGTTTACGCTTCGGCGACTACCGGATTGGTCAGTTGCCCCAGCCGCTCGATCTCGATGGTGACGGTATCGCCCGGCTTCAGAAAGATCGGTGGGGTGCGGGCGCTGCCGATGCCTGGTGGCGTGCCGGTCATGATGACATCGCCAGGTTCCAACGTGACGAGTTGCGAGAGATAACTGACGGTGAAGGCTACAGTAAAGATCATGGCGGCGGTGCTTGAATCCTGCAAGACCTGCCCATTCAAGATGGTCTTGATCGACAGCTTCTGCGGGTCGGGCACTTCGTCGCGCGTGACCAGCGCTGGCCCCAGCGGGCCGAAGGTATCCAGCATCTTGCCGGTGGTCCATTGGGTCGTGCGGAACTGAAGGTCGCGCGCGCTGACATCGTTGGCATTGGCGTAGCCCGCGACATAATCAAGCGCTTCCTTTTCGAAGATGTGCTTTCCGCGCCTGCCGATGATGACGGCTAGCTCGGCCTCGTAGTCGACCTGGCTGCTGATGCGTGGCAGCACAATCGGCTGCTGGTGGCCGACAAGCGACCCCGCCACTTTGTGAAAGAGGATGGGATATTCGGGCACAGCCATACCCGATTCGGCGGCGTGGTCGCGGTAGTTCAGGCCCAGGCAGACGACTTTGCCGGGGCGCACGACTGGCGGCAGCAGCGATACCTCATCTGGCGCGTAGACGATGCCTTGGGCATGGAAGGTATTGGCGTCGCTTTCAAGCTGCTGGCGCACGAAAGCCAGGGCGTGCTGCGCAGCAGCGAACGAGGCTTCGCCGCCGCGTAGGAAGCCGATCATGTCGGTGGGCACGCGCAGGTCGGCGACGGCCAATTCATCTTCGGTCTCACTGTCCTGTATGGCAGCCCGGTAGGCGCGGTTGAGGTCGACGATCTGCCCATCCGCCAGCACGCCGATTCGTGCCTGTCCTTCGCGTTGATAGGTAACTAATCGCATGAGATGCTTTGCTTGCTCCTCTCTGCTCGGCTAGCGCGCGTTGACGCTCAGCCCGCCATCGACGACCAGCCGCGTGCCGTTGATATACCTGGCACGGTCAGAGGCCAGGAAGACCACGGCGTCGGCAATCTCGTCCATCTCAGCCCAGCGTCCGGCCAGAATGCCCTTCTGTTGGCAATAGTCGGCCAGAAAGTCGGCGCGGCTCTTGTTTTGCTGGCCCGCGCGCATATCGGCCCAGCCTTCGCGCCATTCAGTGGCGACCAGTCCGGGCACAACGCTATTGACGGTGATGTGGTCAGCGGCCAGGTCATGCGCCAGATAGGTAGAGGCGTGCAACATCGCCGAGTTGTTGATGCCATGGGTCATCGCGCCTTCCCAGTCCATCATTCCGGCTGAGCCAGCGACGTTGATGACGCGCCCACTGCCATCTTTGGCAATATGGGGCGCAAAGGCGCGGATGGCCCGCAGCATGCCAATGATTTTGGCGTTGACATCGTCCAGCCAGTCTTCATCATCCCACAGGATTTGCCTGCCTGGGCGGCGCATGCGGTTGCCCGCAGTGTTGAGAAGGATATGCAGCGTGCCGAAGCGCTCGGCGGCAGCGGCAGCGGCGGCATTGACCGAAGCCGCATCCTTCATATCGGTTGGGAGCGTCACTATCTCGACCGGGCTGACGCTGGCAATCTCTTTGGCGGCGCTCTCAAGGTTTTCTTGCCCGCGCGCCAGCAGCACCAGGTTCACGCCCTCGGCGGCCAGCCCTTTGGCGCTGGCCTTGCCGATGCCGCTGCTGGCGCCAGCGATGACGGCGGTGCGTCCTCGCAGCCCCAATTCCATGGTATGCTCCTTTCAAGCACGTGTCTTGAGCTTGTGTGTCTATGGCAAATGGCGATCAGGTAGCTGTTTGCTCGGTCAGAATTGGCCTGCTTAAGAAAGCCTCTAATTCTGCGGAACGGCGCGGCAGCGGCCCTGGGCTGAATTCGACAATCTCATAGCGTGCAGCCCCATTTTGTACAAAGGGGTCCTCATCCAGCAGAGCACGGAAGGCTTCCAGGCTTTCTGCCCGCCCGATGAGGACGCCGCCCGTGCGCGGCACCCGTGGCCCTGAGCCGAGAATGACGCCCGACGTGTAGTATTTCATGATCCATGCAAAGTGCGCGGGATAGAGCGCGTCCAGTTCCTCGAGCGGTTTGAAGTAGGTGGAGATGCCGATAAACATGTGGGTCCTCTTTCATGGGTGCGCAGGGCAAGGCGTCTGGCGCTGCTTCCAGGCGCTGGAGGGGTCACAGCGGTTTGCCTGGCAAACCGCTGTGGCCGGATATGACGTGGGCAGCTTAAAACGCCGGAAGTTTGAACCCTGACGTGGAGACGACGTAATCGCGCGATTCGATGGCGAGTTTGCGCGCGCGGTCTACATTGCCGGTCAGATGCCCGTTGCGCTTGAGGGCTTTTCCAGCAACAAACACGGAATCGACGTTGCTGGTGTCCATGCCCCAGACGACCGCGCCGATGGGGTCATTGACCGGCACGATGTTGACATCATCGGCGCGCAGCAGGATGACATCGGCTTCTTTGCCGGGAGTGAGGCTGCCAACTTTGTGGTCCAGGCCATTGGCACGCGCGCCCTCGATGGTGGCGAACTCCAGCACGTCGCGGGCGTTCAGCGGTGCTGGCAGATTTTCTTTGCCCGCCAGTTTCTGGTCGAAGAGCAGCGCGTGTTGCAAGGAGATGACCGAGCGCATCTGTGTAAACATGTCGCCAGGCACGTTGGTTTCCACGTCAACGCTCAGGCTGGGGCGCAGGCCGCGATCAAGGAAGCGCTGCGTGGGTGGCAGGCCATGGCCCATCATCATCTCCACTGGGGACGCGAGCGAGACGGTGCCGCCTGTGTCGACGATCATCTGGATTTCTTCATCGCTGAGCGTGGTGCAGTGAATGAATGTGGTATCCGACCCGTAGATGCCCGTCCGGCCCGCTTCCGCCACTTTCATATTCTTGCCAAAGGAGCCGACCCCCACATGGGCGGTGATGCGCGCGTCGCATTCGCGGGCCACCAGCCAGTTGGCGCGCACGTCCTCCACAGTGCTGAACTCTGGCCCCAGGGCCGCGAAGCCTAACGTGATCAACTGGTCTTTGGAGGAGAAATGTGCTTTGGCGGCGCGCCTGAACCAATCGGGATGCTCTGGCTTCATGGCCTCGTACCAGGGCGGGCCATAGGCGAAGACGGCGCGCATCTCCGAATCTTTCAGCCCGCTGATGGCCGCGTCGGTATGCTGTGGCGATGCCTGAATATGCGACCAGTCGAGAATCGAGGTGATTCCGGCGTTGATTGCGCCCAGCGCGCTGATGAGGTTCCCTGCATACACATCTTCCGGGCGATAGACGGGGGCCAGCACGTTCAAGACAAACGCCAGATAGCTCTCGTTGCCCTCCAGCGGATAATCGACACCGATGTTACGCAGAATGCCTTCCCACATGTGCCGATGCGTGTCGATGAAGCCCGGCATGACGATCATATTCGAGGCATCGATGACTTCGGCGTCGCCTGCCGCCAGGTCCGGCCCAACCGCGGCGATCTTTGTCCCTTCGATGAGGACATCGGCTCGCCGAAAGTTGCCAAGCTGCTTATCAACGGTGATAACGGTGCCGTTCTTGAGCAGAGTCCGATTGGATGCCATGTGTAACTCCTTTGTTTACAAGCACTAGCGCTTCCATTTCAATGGATAGACCAGGGTGCCTTCTGGCGTTGGACCGCTAACCTCCTTCTACGCTTCATTTGAGAGGGCTTGAGGTATTTGCTTTTCCGGCAACGATCCTGACCGCTGTACGCACGGCGGTTGGCTCGTATTCGGGGTCAACGTGGGCGATGATGATGAGCGAGGAACGCGCCAGGTGGAGCGCCAGTTGTTCCACCGCTGAATCGACGTTGCGGTCACAGCAGGCGGCAAAGATAGCGGCGTGCTCTGCCTCGGCAACTTCCCGCGCGTTGGGGATGGTTTGGAACTTGATGCGGCAGTAGCGCTCGCTGGCTTCAATGGAGCGTTTGATGGAACCGCGCATGCGCTCTTCAGCATGGATGACGAGCAGTTCATGAAAACGCCCATTGGCGGCTTCCCAGGCGTCGGTGTTATGCTGGGCGCTGGCGGCGGACATGTCTTGGAGGGTGTGGGCCAGCGCGTCAAGGTCGCTTTCGGTGAAATGGGGAATCGTGAGGGCCAGGGCCAGTGGCTCCAGCATGATGCGGCTGGCGTACAGGGACTCCACTTCTTCGAGGTTGATGTCAGCCACGCGCACGCGATGATTATGCTCGGCCAGCACCAGCCGCTCCTCTTGCAGCAGCCGTAGCGCTTCGCGCAGCGGAGTGCGGCTGACCCCAAGCTGCTGGGCAAGCTGGACCTGCGAGAGAATGGTGCCAGGGGGAATGGTGCCGTCGAGAATCTGCTGGCGCAGGTGCTTATGCACCTGTGCGATTACGATCCTGCCTTCACTGGCATCAACGGACTGGAGCGCCATACAGCAGTCACCTCATTGATGGTTCCCAGGCTGGTGGTTAGGAAGCGGGTCCGAAATATGTATGCACTTTTGCCGTTTTTGCTTTTTGCAGGCTGCGGGCATGTGGGGCTGCGTCGCTGCCACAGGCGTTGCTGCATGCGGCGGCGAGGATGTAAGCGCATGGGCGCCCGAAATGGCTGTGTTCTGCTGAATGTATACACTTTTTCCGGGTGATTGTCAAGCCTCGCTGCCCAAATCGAGCAAGGCAGCAGAAGAAGAGGCGACCAACCCGCGCGGGTTGGTCGCCTCTTCTTCTGCTGCCTTTAGCTGCGGGCAAGTTGGCGAAGCACCTCTTCCACCTGCGGATGGGCACGGTTCAGGCGCAGGTCTTCGCCGCCGCCCGCGTCTTGCTGGGCCAGCAGGATTTTCTCCTGGATGCAGATGTTGAGCAGTTCGCGGGCGCTTTCGCGGGTCAGGCGACCCCGGAAGCGGTTCTTGGGGTTGATGGAGTCGCCCACGAAGTTGGAGATGCCAATGACGGTGCGCCAGGACCAGTTGCGGTCGATATAGTCGAGGAATTGGATGAAGCCTGGCTCCAGCGGGTCGACGAGCGCTGGCATTGCGCCTGTGCCCTGGAAGGTCATGGGGCCAACGGCAGGCATGGGGCCGGTCGCGCCGCTGATGATCGACGAGGGGAAGCTCTGCGAACTGCCAGGGCCGCCCGGCATGGTTGGCGCGCCGGGGAGGGTGAGCGCGACAAACTGACTGGCCGCGCTGATGAGGTCACGGCTGACGGTGCCAGGAACGCCCACGATGATGACGGTTTTGTTGAGCCGCAGCTTCAGCCGCGCCGAAATGCGCGTGAAGTCGCGGTCGCCGGTCATTAAGACAAAGGTGCCGATGGTAGGCCGGTCAAAAACCGTCTCGATGATATCCATGAGCATATTGAGATCGACGGTGCTCTGGGAGACGGTGCTCTGGATGACCCCCATCGAGCCGGTGTTGCCGCTGGAGGGATTGCTCAGCGGGCCGCTGCGTGGCCCTTCGCTGGATTCATTCTTGAACGAGGTGCTGCTGCCCGGGCCAACCAGTGGGCCGAGCGGGCCAGAAAGCGTTTGCCCGGCGAGGCCGTTGCTCTGGCCGGTTGCGCTATAACCTCCATAGCCATTGGGCGCGCTTTCGGACGAGTAGTCGTCCAGACTTTCGTTCTGCTGATCTTCGTCGTCGTCGTCCTCTTCCGGGGTATCCTCACTCACCGGGGCAGAAAGCCCATAGCCTGAACTGGAAGGGTCGAGCGGACGGCTCTCTCCAGAGGCAGTGGCGGGGGCGTTGACCCAATAGGGACGCAGACGATCACGCTGCTTGGCAGGACAATCCACACGATCAATCATGGCAGCCATCAGGCTCCCTTTGAACTGATCTGGTTGGCGGGTCCAGTCCGCATACGCGCGGGCTACCATGACGGTGCCATAGTGGCGGGCGACGCTAATCAATTCTTGGGGGTCAGGTTCCCGGTGTTGGATGTTCAACAAGCTATAGCGGATGTTCTCAAAATCAATGAAAAGAGCAATTTCTTCTGACACAAATAACCTCTCCTCCGGGAGAATCCCAACATAATAGACGGGCTGCCAGGACCATAGACATGTTAGATAAGACCAGTGCCCAGAAAGATGCGATACATTACATAAAAAGGGAGCACCCTTCGCCCTTCCCGCCTCTTATAGAGTCTACGCTGATGTAGATACGCTTCGGAGAAACGTTCTCTCACGAAGAGAGACTACTGCTTGAACAATCGGCTATAAGAGTTGGAAAGTGTATAATGCCAGCATAGCATACTTTGCCGGTAAAGTCGAGAGGTGCCACTCATACAGTGGGGAGGTGGGTATGGCGGCTGCTGGTCAAGGGAACAAAGGAGCCAGGGGATGGCTGAACATACAAAGCAGCAGGCGCGGGCTGGGCGCGCCCGGCAGAATCGTCTGGTGCAGTGGGTCAGCGCGGCGGCGGCGGTGGTGGTGGCCGGGTTGATTGGCTGGGGGCTGCTGGTGTCACGCCCGGCCCCGAACACGCCGGGGTCCGGCGGGGCGTCGTTGCCTGATTTTTATGGTCGGGCCGGGCAGAGCGCGCCGAACTTTACGCTGAAGGACCTGACAAATCGGGCGGTGGCGCTGAGCGATTTTCGCGGCAAGCGCGTGCTGGTGAATTTCTGGTATGTGGCCTGCCCCGGTTGCCAGGAAGAGATGACGGCTTTGGAGCAGTTTTACGCCCAGGCCCAAGACCAGGATGTCGTGATTCTGGGGGTCGATATTGTGGACGATGCCAACACCACATCGCTCTATCTTCAACAGCTTGGCATCACCTATCCTGTCGTTTTGGATACACACCAGCGCGCGTTAGACCTCTATGGCGTAACCTCTACGCCGTCATCATTTTTGATTGATTCGCAGGGCATTATTCGCGGAAGTATCTCCGGGCCGCTGAATCTGGAGCAGGTGCAGCGTTATTTTAGCGCTCTGCACTAGTCGGCTGGCGCAGAGAGAGGACGCCCGTTATCAAAGGCGTCCTCTCTCTCTGAAGGAATGCCCACTATCAGAGGCATCCCTTCTCTATGCAGGCTGCCTCATTCCCGGCAGCCTGCTCTGTCCACCTGCCAGACCCCGTGCCGCACGTGAATGGCGATGTACATGGGCGCCTCCCTCTGGAAGTTCCCAAATCGTCTAAGAAACGCTGATGCAGCGCTTCTCACTCAATAGCTGCGGCAATGTTTATGCCAGCAATAGTGATGTGTCTGCTGTCGACGTTGGCGACTCTAGTGGTCGGGCGCGCCTGGGAGACTGGGCACGACCACTGAGTTGGAAGGCGCAGCCAGCGAGGGGTTGACGCCAACCTGGGCCATGGCGTTGAAGTTGTGCGCGGCGATGCGCCCAAGAAATGCGGGCAATCCGACCAGGATGAAGAGCCAGATATAGCCGCCGCTGAAGCCGGAAAGCAGCAGCAGATCGAGGCAGGCCCAGGCCAGAATATCGCCGATGGCGGCGAGCAGCGAAAAAGCGATACTGTGAAAGGGCAGCTTGCGCAGCCGCAGGCCGCTCATCAAGCCGGGCACGCGCGCGGCAATTGCGCCGCCGAAGATCATCAGCAGATAGAAAATGGTGATTTGATCGACGGCGGTTTTGGGGTTCCAGGCCAGGCCGCCCACCAGAGCAGGCACGCCCGCCAGCGCGGTGGCAAAGGCCACCCAGAGCAGCGAAATGCCGGTGCGCCCTCCTCTGGGTCGCCCGGTGACGCGGCTGGTGAAGTAGGCGCCAAGCAGCAAGATGGCAAGCGGCAAGACGATGATGTGCATCAGCGCGACGACGAGAAGAAGCAGTCGATAGGTGCCCGCATCGAGCATAGAAAACCTCCAGCAATCCTGCCTGTTGCCTTGACTATCTAGCTTGCTTTCCTATGCTGAGTATATGTTTGCGGCAACCAGAACGTCAAGCAGCAGATCAGCCGCTAGGGGGTGGTGATGAGCAGGTCGGAGAAGATGGCCTCGGTGCCTTGCTCGGCGACGGCCAGGCCGATATAGCCGCTGGTATAGGTTGTATCGCTGGCTGTGGCGATCTGCTGGCCGTTGTCATAGAAGGTGAACTGCGTGCCCTTGATGACAATCTTCAGGTCGTTGAGTTGATTCAATCCGCGCGGAACGACGCCGGACGGGGTGGTGCCAACGAGATCGCTGGAGGTTCCCTGCGCGTCCCATTTCTGCACATCGTATGTGCCGTCGTCATAGATCATAAACCCATAGCCTGCGGCTTCGTGGTCCTGGGGTACGCGAAACTCGATGCCAATTCCGGCATTTTGGGGGTCACCCTGAACGATGATCCCCTTGACCTCAATGACGGTATCATTAAACACTTGCTTGATAAGAAGGCTATCGGAGATAAAGCCCTTCTTAATGCCGGTGATATGATAGCCATCTTTGTGAAACGAGCAGGTTGTGACCGTGGTGCACTGCCAGTTTCCTGGGTCGCGGGTCAGGCTGGCCTGGTAGAGCGATGGTATACCGGATGGTGTTGGCGTGGGCGTGGGTGTGCTCTGCGTCGTGTGCTTGTTCCCGAGCAGCACGTACCCTGCCGCGCCCAGCAGAGCCCCCAGCACGACGACCAGCGCGATGAGGGTGATAAGCAGGACAGGCGATCTTTTCTGGCGTAATGGCCGCGAACCAGAAGATGAGGGCTTTGTTTGCCCCGCTGCCGGACCGCTGCCCGGCTGCGACGAAGCGTGAGAAGAAACGGGTGTCCCACAATATGGGCAGACGCTGGCGCCCGGCGCAAGCACCCCTCCACATCGGCTACACGTCTGTTGCATACAATCCTCCTCGTTGCCGCGCTGCTTATTTTTCGGCGACCCCAGCGTCAGCGCGATCACCAGATAGCGCGCAAGCTCATCATATCATGCGCTGGCGATATCTGCGGTTTGCGGGATGCTCCAGCCCACGGGCCTGCGACAGATGGCCCGGGTTGGGCGGAAGCTTCCCCAACGAGGAAGGTGACGCGCTGTTCCAGGGAGCCAATCCCAGAAGCGCCGCGATTTTGCCAGTAGAGATCGGCCTCCCAGTCGCCAGCTTTGGTGGCCTGAAAGGTGAAATAGGCGTTATAGCTGCTGCGCTGCTGGAAGTGCTGGCTCATGGTGTCGACGAAGAGGCCATCATCGTAGAGCTTAATCGTTGCGATGCCTGGCCCGGCGTCGGTGATGGTGTAGACGATGTAGACCTTTTGCCCGACGCTGAAACTGCTCAGGGAGTCAAGTGGGCTGCCATCCTGATGAACGCCGGAAGATGTCTGGACAGTGGTGATATAGTTTCCTCCGGCCACGGTGGCGGATGGGCTGCCGCCCTGCGTTTTGGGCAGGAAGACATAGATGAGGGTGCCCGCCAGCGCCAGCGTAATCAAGGCGCTGAACGCTGCCAGGAGCGTTAACGGCGAGAGATGAAGATGAGATGCTGCGCCTGGCGCTTTCATAATTTGGCGTCAGTATACCACGGCGCTTTGATACAAGAATCTGCCTTGCCCCGACGGCGAGGCATGGGAAAGGCAGGTTCTTGCTCTGGCCTGTATCGGAAAGCCACAATCACTTCAGGACCGGCGTCATTCCTTCCGCATCTTTGCTTATTACGCGACGGTAAAGGGAATGGACGCCTCGGCAGTTCCGTTGTAGTCTAGCTCGGCGGTATAACTGTCGGCTCCGGTGATCGTGATGGCAAAGAAGTAATCGTGTTGTCCGTTCTCCAGGTCTTGCGGAGGTGGGCCGCCGGTTAGCTCCGTACCATCAGAAGCGAGGACTTTGAGCGCCACCTGGGAAGTGGTATCGCTGGCTGTAGCGGTGTAGTCGATGACAATGGTATCGCTCTGAGTGAATGAACTCGTCTTGGTGGTAATGTTGCCCTGGTCATCACCCTTGCCGATCTGCACATTGGTAATATGCGTGCCGGTTGCAGGTATAGTGACGGTGGCTACCGTGGTTGCTACCGTATTGGCAACATTGTTCACTGCCCGACTAATCGCATAAGCTGCCCCGCCGCAGACCAACAGGATGACGACGACAATGCCCAGCACCACATAGAGCCAGGTTCTGCTCTTCTTGGGCTGGGGCGGCGGAGCCATAAACGGCTGCTGCGGTCCACCGACGAACCCCGGCTGCGGTGGTGGGCCGAATCCTGGCGGTGGGGGTGGTGCGCCATACCCTGGCTGTGGCTGTGAGCCATATGGCTGTGAGCCATATGGTGGTGGCGGTGGTGGCGCGCCATACGGGTCAGTAGGTGGTGGACCATACGGCTGTGAGCCATAGGCGGAGCCTGGTGGCGAACCTGCCCGGACGGTGGGATCATAGGCCCCTCCCCCTCCGGTGGTGACCGGTGTGCCACATCGCGCGCAAGCAGTCATGCCTGCTGTGATGGGCGCGCCACAGGTATTACAGAATTGTTGCATTGAGATAAAGAACCTCCCTAATATTCGATCTAGTAAAGCCCATCACTATCATATCATGCCTGGCAATGGCTCTGCGGTAGTCTATCTGATCTACGGTGGTGTCTGCCCGCCGCCTGGCGAGGAGTGGCGTCCTTGCACCAGCCACAAGCGAATAAGATAGGCCAGCAAGGCCAGCACCAGCAAGCAAAGTAAGATGATGGCGACCAGGGTATTGCCGCCAGAATTGTTAGCGTTACTTGCCCCATTCGCTGATGTCCCCTGATTTCCTGGTGTACTGGTCAGGGGTGGCGTTGGGCTGCCACTGGTGCTGGGACTGGTCGGGGTTGAGGTGGGAACGGGAGGGGTAAGCTGTATCGTGCCCCCAGCGGTGACGAAAAAGGTATTGGCGCTGGCGACGGTGCCATCCAACGGGTCGCTGGCACACAGATGATAGGCGGCATCCTGCGGGATGCCGCCGGGCAAAGTGTAGGGATGTTGGAAATGGGCCGAAGAGACCTCGAAGTCGGGAGTGGGCAGCGGTGTGCTGTCGCCGCAGTCGGTGCCCTGAAGATAACTTAGTGTCAGAGGCTGGTTGAACGCCCAAAAATCAAATTCGAGCGTCACCGTGCTGCCGCTGCTGCCCACAATGCTGAGCGTTGGCGAGCCAGCAGAGGCCATGGCGGCGCGCGCGCTGCCCCAGCCTGCCACAACCAGCAGGGCCAGCAGCGCCCCCGCGCCCAGCAACGCCAGCAACAAGGGCTGCCGACTCAGCAGCCGCCTCGAATGCCAGAAGTGCTTGTGCTGTTGCATCGTGTTCGCATTCTTTCTTGCCTGCTTCCGTGCCGGTTCTGAGAAAACAGAACCGCCAACATTCCGATCAGGCGTTGTGCACGCGATTTTTATGCCAATCTTGCGGCGCTTAGACGCGGGGTACTTTTTCGAGCGCGCCGGGAAGTTCGCTGACATGCGAGAGAATGAGATCGGCTCCGCGCTCGCGATAAATCTCCGCTTCGTGGCCGGTGGCGATGATGATCGCCAGAAAAGGTGGCTGGCTGGCCCCATAGGCGGAGCGATAGTTGAGCACCAACCCCAGGTCATCGGCAGTGTCGCCCACGTAAAAGCCCGCGCCGGTTTCCAGGCGCTGGGCCACGAGCGCCAGCGCGGCGGGGTCGGGCTTGGCAATCTCGTCGCCGCTGATGATCTGCGCGAACGGTGATACCCCCCATGTGCTGGAAAAGCGCTGAAGGGCGCTGCCCTCGGTTCGCTCGTCCAGCAGACGAACGGCCCAGGGCACTTCGGCGCTGACGCGCCCGGTAATCAAGCCGAAGCGCTGTGCCCCCTGCTGTGCCAGGCTTGCCAGGAGCGAGGTTGGCATCAGCACCTCTTCGTTGCGCACCAGGCCGGGCGTGTCCAGCGCGTAGCGTGGTTCCCGATGCAGCAGTTCGCGCAGCAGCGCTGCGCCCCAATAATATTCGTCGTGAATGGTTTGCACCAGGTCATAGTCTGGCTGGGCCGAGGCAGGCACGATGGCGCGCACCCAACCGAGGCCCCCATGTCCATGCTGGATGGCTTCGTGCGCGCCCGCGGCCCAATCGCTGAAAGACCGCGCCGCTTCTGGCTGGCCGCGCCATTCGCGCCGCTGGGCAGTGCAAAGCGCGGTAAAGGCGAACGCCAAATCCCAGTCGTTGTTGAAACCACCGGCCAGCTTGAAGGCGCGCACATCTTCCAGCGTCACCAATGGAGCGCTGGCTGCGGCATCGCGCTGCCAGAGGCCCAGATGGTCGCCAACAATATATTCGGTGGTGGCGATGACGGAAAGACGATAGGAACGAGTGGTATCAATCAAGACGCCGTCAACATCAAAGACAGCGCTGTCAATCGGACGATCTATAGACAAATCGGGACGCATCCAGATCATGACAAGACTCCCCTAGAGTTCGGGTTCAGTGACAAACAGGCGCAGCAAACGAATCAGCGCCAGGATCACCAGAAAATAGACCAGCATTGCCAGCAAAATATACCACTCAACGCCGGTATCCTGCACCCTGAGGGCCGTCTTGAAGGGCGCGAGTAATGGGTCGGTGATGCTGGTGAGCAGGGAGATAAAGGCGTTGCTGTTGCTGGTGGAAAAAAAGGTGAGGAAGAAGCGCAGCGCGAACATGACCTCGATCACCCAGAGCAGCCATTGCAGAAACTGATTGAATTTGGCGACGGTGAAGGTGACGGTATTGCCTGGCGAGCGCGGCGGCTCTGGCTCAGTATCATAGACGACTTCAGGCCCTGAAGGCGAACGCCCATAGGTCTGTGGTCGATAGGGACGGGGAGGGGCTGAGCGCGGCGGCAATGGGGGAACCTCGTCCTCATAGTCGGAATAAAGCTGCTCTGTTTGGGCTGTGCTGACCTCATCTTGCGGGAGTGGTTGGTCTCCCTCGTAGGAGTCATCGCCGTTCGGTCCGTAGCTCTGCATGCCTCGTTGCCCACCCGTTCTGGCAGCCCCGACTCTTCTCCTGGCATCTCCTGCCCCGACCTGCATCCTGCTGGCTGCCTTCCACATTATAGCATAGCTGAACGAGTAGCAAGCGCTTTTCTTGCAGCGCCCTTCTATGCTGAGGAGGGCGTCTGCAAGACGATAGTGATCTGCCGAGAGTCTGCGGGCAAGGCATGCTGGCCGGTGGGCAGATGGATGGTCACGCTGGCAACGCCAGGTTGAGCAAAGGCGAGCCGGGCGGCTTCCTGCGCGCTCTTGCCCGCGAGCAACGCCGCCAACTGCTGTTGCTGGGCAGCCGTAAACTGGTAGACCCAGACGCCTCTGGCCGCGATGGTGAGGGTGATGATTTTCTGGCTGCCAAGCGCCGCGTTGGTCACGGTTGTTTTGATGGTGCCCGCCAGGCGATACGCTCCGCCGGGATTCGCTGCCGCCTGCTGCGACAAGAAGCCAGCCGCCATCTCCATCGCTCCGGTGTGATCGTACACCTCGCCGGTACAGGTAAACGCGACGGTCACCTGCACCTGCGCGGCCTGATCGCCCGCCTGGTGATTGGCGCTCACCTGTGGGGTGCATTGGGGCGCGCCCACCAACTGCTCATTAGGCTGAAGCCGCTGTTGCAAGACGCGCTGCGCGTTGGGCTGGTGGGCGGAGGTCAGGCTGTTGACGGTGGTGTCGATGTCGCTCTGCTGAACGACGGGGCCGTTGTAGGCGTCCTGGCCGCCGGTAAAGCTGCTGGCTGGCTCTATCGTCCAGCAGTGGCTATAATACCCAGGGATACACTTCTTCCCCTGTGCCCAGAGGAAATAAAAGCAACTGCCATCGCTTGGAGTGGCGCCAGGAATATTGCCGCCTGGGCCAGGCTGAAGCACATGCGCAGGCGCGTAGGCCACACCATAGCCCGCCGCAGTCCCCACTGCGGGAGGCACGGTCACGGTGGCATCGAGGATGATGTGACTGGGCGCATCTCCGCAGTTGATCACCATATCGGCGCTCCAGTCGGAAAGGTCGGTCCCGGCAGGAAACGTCTTGGGAACGGTGTCCCAGTTGCGCAGGATGAGCGTCCCCTTTGCCTGTGTGGCGCTGAGCGCGAGATGCCCAGAAGCGTTAACCGTCTTCGTCTGCGCCGGGGTGGTTGCGGAAACGAGCCGCGCGGCCACTTGCTGCCTGGAGGCGTCGGGCAGGGATGTCACTGCTGAGATGGTGTACGTCTGGCTTAGGACGCTGCTTTGCGGCGTGATGATGACTGTGGTTGCCGTCTGGCCCAGCAGCGCGTAGGCTGTGCCCCCGGCAGCCAGCGCCAGCAGCACGACAACGACGACAGCGATGATCAGCGCGCGGCGCGTCAGCCCGCGTCGCGCGGCACGATAACGGGTCATGAGCGATTCTGGCAGTGGCATCGTCTCTCTCCTTCCAGAAAAAGATACGATGAGGACCACTGAAAACTCTCATCCGCCAGGGTCGCTTTTGAGCTTTGCCAGATAGACACTGCCTGCGCGCGCGATGATGCGATAGATGCCGTGCTGGGGCGAGGTGAGTTGATCGAAGGTGGAGATGGCGGCTGAGCGATCTTCGTAGGGCAGATAATCGATGTCGATGACGATGTATTGGGCAATGTCGTCGCCGCGCCCCACATCAGGGAAGAGGTACAGGTCCTGGCGCTCGCTCAGATGCGGGTTGAGGGTATCGCTGGCCGAAACTGAGGCGTTTGGCGGGATCATCGCCAGCAAGTTGTTGATGCGTTCTTCGCGTGTGCCGGTGCTGAGGTCCGGGATGAATGGGGCAAGCTGCTCCGCTTCGGCCACCAGGTTGATGGCCGTAAAAGCCAGCAGCACCAGGCAGACCACCGCCATGCCGACGCGCGGCGAAATGCGTCGCACCAGCCAGGCCCAGCCATCGCCAATTTTCATTGCCAGCCACCAGCCCCACAGCGGCACCCACCGCCAGGGGAACCGCTGCTGGAGCATGGCGCGGATGCGCCCGAAGCGGTTGAGGGCAGCCCAACCGTCGCGGTCTCGTTCGATGTGGCGGGCGACTTTCGCCGTCCCCAGGATGGTTGCCACCAGCAGAAAAGCGACCATCACGGCGTTGTAGTGATAGACCCCGCTGTATTGCGCCGGTTTGTCGCTGAGGACGTTAATGGCGAGTTCCGGCAGCCCTGGAATGAGCGCCACTGGCGCGAAGAGCAGTCCCAGCAGGCCGCCCGTCAGCAGCAGCCCCAGGATGTAGCGCAGTTTATCCAGCGTCAGGATGGTCACGAAAATCAGCCAGGGCTGTGTAATCAGGTGCAGGATGGCCTGGCCGGGCGTACTGCCCAGCCCGGCGTAGCGCTCCCAATAGTTATTGCCGACCTGGGGACTATCCAGGAAGTGGGGAATGATGACCAGGAAGCAGATAGCCGACCAGGCGAGCGAGACACCTGCAGTGAGCAGTCCCAACCAGCGCCGCCCCTTCGCTGCCTCGCGCGGCCCTCCCTGCCAGAAGGCGATGTAGATGCCCAGCATAGCGACGCTGATGCCAATGTCTTCTTTGCACATGGCGGCCAGCCCGGCGGCCAGCAGAAACCAGCCATAGCGGCGTTTTTCCATTGCCAGCATGGCTGCCAGCAGCAGCGGTGTCGCCAGCGCGACGGGGTGGAAGTCAAACAGGTTTTCGCCCATCAGCGCGGGCGCGAAGAGATAGGTGATGACCAGCAAGACGCCCACGAGCGGCCAGCGCGGGAGCCAGTGCCGCGCCAGCAGAAACACTGGAATGGCCCCCAGACCCAGCGCGAGCGTCTGGAAGATGAGCAAGGTTTCCGGGCTGGAGTGAATGAGATAGAGCAGCGACAAGGGCAGCAGAATCGGTTCCACATGAATCGCCAGCCTGGTTGGAGGCCCATAATAGTCCCAGCCGCGATTGGTAAACACGAAAAAGCGGCCATGCAGGGTATTCCAGATCACCTGGTCCATGTTGCCCAGATCATATGCCTGGGCTTCAAAGGTCCAATAGCGATAGAGCGACCAGAGGCCGAGGAGCGCCATATAGCTGACCATCAGCAGGATGGTCAGCCACCAGGCCAGCTTGAGTTGTATATCCGGCTGCTCTACCCACTGCCAGGTAGATCGAAGCGCGCGCTGCCCTTTTATCCTGCTCAACTTGAGCAGTTTCGTGGGCGCGCGGCCTGCTGGCGCTGGCGCCGCGTCGAGCGCGCCCGGGCCGGGCACCTCGGTCTGCGCTGAGGTTTGCTCAGTCGTTTGCTGCTGCATGGTGTTGCTGGCGCGCACGTGATCTTCTGTTGAGGAGGCGAGCGATTGCTGTCGTTTCATTACTCTTTACAATACGAAGACGTGTTATGTTGTGTCACCAAAGTAGGCCAGCGGACCGATTTTGCTTCTGTGCTCTTGCCCATGGCGCAGAGCCTCCCTGCCTGTTGCGCTATCGCATCGAGTATACCAGGTATCTTTAAAAAAAGTATGAAGATCGGGCCAGCGTGTGCTCAGTTAGCGGCGAACGCGCCGCCGCGCAGCAGTACCTGGCCGTCCACCTCTAGCATGGCGTGGGCCAAGCCCAGGCACCAGATCGCTGTTGGGCCGTTATTGTTCTGGTTGACCTGCTGCTCGCCCAGCTTCAGGAAAACGGCTCCCGTCCGGCGATAAGCCAGCAAAGCCGCTTCTGTTCCCAGTGGATAGGGGCGCAGCGTCGACACGGCAGGATTGAAGCCGATGGAAAGCTGACTCAGCAGCGCGGCCCCTGCGCCGCTTGCCAGCACCACTTCGGCCTGCGCCGCGCCCGCGCCCTCCATGCCCGCGATGCGCCCCTGGTGAAAACGCACGCGCAGATGCCGCATTGGCTGCCCCTGGAGCCAGGCTGCGTCGATGATCGCTTCTCCCTCGGCGGTGCCTTCGGCAACGGCCACGCGGAACTCGCCCGCAGGCAAGAGCTTGTTGACACAGCCATCAACCGTTGCCTGAACATCAAGGCCGAGCAGGCTCTCATCGCGGCTGGGGGTGTCTGCCGCCAGGCGCATAGTCAATTCCGTGCCGCGTGGGTCGCTCAGGCGCAGCAGCGGCGCGCCTGAGAGCGCTGCCTGCAAGCGCCGCTCGCGCTGCTCCATGAGGAGATAGTCGCAGTCCAACGCCTGCCAGATGGCATCGTGGTATGGATGGAATGGCTGGCGCAGGCGCTGAGCCAGGCGACGCGAGGGCAGCGCGACATCTATGCGGGCACGTTGATGCAGGCGCAGCGCTGCTTGCAGGGCATGGTTGGCGTCATTCCAGGCGCGCAGTGTCTCTTGAGGAAGACCGCGCAGGTCGGGCGGAAAGCCGTTGAGGTTCACAACGTGAGTTGCGGTTTGTGCGGTGGGCAAAAGGGAAAGGCGCTCGCTGGCTGCGCTGGCGGGAGATGCTTTGCTGAGCAGGTGTCGCAGGCGCTCCTCGTCATCAATGACGATCAGCGCGCGTGCGCCAGCCGCCAGCGCTTGAAACTCCAGGTCCAGCAGCAGATCAAGCTGATCGCGCCTGCCGCAAAGCAGCGCGACATCATCGGCTTGCAAGCGGCAGACGTGCTGTATCACCTTATGGGCTACTCGTACGGCCAGACGGCGCTGGTTCATGCTCTCTCTCTTGGCTCACGCCTCTGTGCTTCCAATGAAAAACAGGCTTACCGTCGCTGGTAAGCCTGCTAGATCGGTCGGGGCGAGAGGATTTGAACCTCCGACCCCCTCAACCCCATTGAGGTGCGCTACCGGGCTGCGCTACGCCCCGTTTCAACCCTTTCAATCTTCTGCTAGTGGGGTCGAAGATTGAACTAAACTAAAGTATAGCAGATATTTGTGCCGTTTTCAAGGATGTACCTCGTCAACCTCAACCAGAGCGGCAGTGCTTGACATGCCCCTCCAGGCGTTTTATAATTTTAAGTGGATTAAATATTCACGTACTGAATGATTCCTGGGTGGTGCGCGATGGACGTTCAAGATCAAGAGGTTCATGAAGGGCTGGTGGCCCTGAACGACCTTGTGCGTTGCGCGTTGGCGGCAAAATTTCATCCTCATCCACACGACCACTATCTCCACGCTGCTGAGGATGTTCAGCGCCCTGAGAATTGTCCGGTAGATGTTGGCTCAGCGGAAGCCTCGCCAGGTATGGAGTGGCGTACCCCTGGGGCACAGATCAAGCTAGTCGTCTATCTGGCGACGCATGGCCCGCAGACGATGAGCGAGGTGGCCGAGGGGCTGGATGTGACGACGCCCGCGGTGACCGGCCTGGTGGATAAGCTGGAGAAGCGCGGCATGGTAGAGCGCTTGCGCGACAGCCAGGACCGGCGCGTGGTGCGGGTGCGGCTGGCACCCCACGCGCAGCGCATGGCCGAGGCGCATATGGCTGAGCGCCGCAACCAGATGCGCTCGGTGCTGGCGACGCTGAAGCCCGAGGAGCAGCAGACCTTTATCAAGACGCTGCGGCTGCTGGCCCAAACCTTCTATTCCGGGCAAGAAGCGGAAGCCGCCAGCAAGTAGAAGCCATGTATGGACGAGTTCGAGACCTATCGCCCGCTTTTATTTTCCATTGCCTATCGCATGCTCGGCAGCGCCAGCGAGGCCGAGGATATGGTGCAGGAAACGTATCTGCGCTTTCGACTGGCCCAGGACGACCAGATTCACTCCCTCAAATCCTATCTGACCACCATTATTACCCGCCTTTGCCTGGATGAACTCAAGTCGGCACGGGCGCAGCGCGAGCAATATATTGGCCCCTGGCTGCCTGAACCGCTGCTGACCGACGACGCGGGCGCAACCCTGGAAGAACGCGAAAACGTTTCGATGGCGTTTCTGGTGCTGCTGGAAGCGCTCACTCCCCCTGAACGCGCGGTGTTTCTGCTGCATGAAGTCTTTGACTATCCCTATCAAGAGATCGGGGGGATCATTGGCAAGAACGCTACGAATTGCCGCCAACTGTTTCACCGGGCGCAGCAGCACCTGGCCGCGCGCGAGCACCGATTCGCGCCTTTGCCTGAGGCGCAGCGCGAGTTAGTCGGGCGCTTTCTGCTGGCCGTCCAATCTGGCGATGTCCAGGCGCTGACGGACGTGCTGGCGCAGGATGTAGTGGCCTGGTCGGATGGCGGTGGCAAAGTGTCGGCGGCGCTGCGTCCGGTTTCCGGTCAGGAGCGCGTGATTCGCTTTATACAGGGGCTGGTGCGCAAGTCGCTTGCTGATTTGACGATCAGCACAGAGACCATCAATGGTGGGCCAGCGCTGCTCTTCTGGACCGGCAGCAGGCTCTTTATGGCCGCTGGTTTCCGCCTGGATGGCAGGCAGGTTCAGGAGATATATGGCATCATGAACCCGGACAAACTGGCTTATCTCCAGCGCCAGCTTCAGGCGCGTGGGCTTCTCCCTCCATCAGTGTAGCGGCCCCTCCACTCAAACAGACTGATTCCATTCTTCTATCACCGTTCGCTTCATGTCACGTCTGCGTCGCCCTTCTCGTCTCCTTCTCGTTCCTGGTATTTCCAAACATGAGCACGAAGAAAGATGAAAGAAGGATGCAGATATGACCATGATTGTGCCGAGTTTTGATGATGCCGTCGTGGTGCGGGAGGCTGATGCCGAGGTGCTTGGCTGGGTCGCCTTGTCCACGCGATTGCTGGCTGACAGCGATGCCACCGGAGGGGCGCTCAGTATCATGCAAACGAGCATGGGGGAAGGAATCGAGGGGGCGAGGCCACACACGCATACCAAATCAGCCGAACTCTTCTATGTCCTCGCTGGGGAACTGCAAGTCCTGGCTGGTGAACGGGTGATTACCGCCGGGAAAGGAGACTTGATTGTCGTTCCGCCCAATATGGCCCACGCCTTCGGAACCACGCCCGGCCACAGCGCCGATTTCTTGATCGTGCTTGCGCCTGGATTGGAGCGGTTCGGCTATTTCCGGCTGGTGGAACGCCTCACCAAAGGAGAGGCAACGCTGGGAGACGTGCTGGCATCGCAGGAGTTGTACGATAACCACTTTCTCGACAGCCCCATCTGGCGAGCCGCCCGTGGCTAGGGCACAGCCATATCGGGGCTGTGCATCCCGTCAGATGGACACGGCGAAAGCAAAACTCAAGAGGCAAGGCCATGAAACGAATCCTGATAACCGGAGGGGCAGGCGCGTTGGGGCGCGAACTGACCGACCAACTGGTGGGGCAAGGCGATGTGGTGCGCGTGATGAGCCGTCGCAGCCGCCCGGCAGCGCAGCCGCGCGAGATCGAATGGGCACAGGCTGATCTGGGCACAGGGGCAGGCATCCGCGAAGCCGCTGTTGGCGTGGATACGATTGTGCACGCTGCTACCAATTTTTTCGCCAGCGGCAAGGTCGATGTCGCCGGGACCAGGCGGCTGCTGGAGGCGGCACGCGCTGAAGGCGTTTCGCATGTGCTCTATGTCTCGATTGTCGGCATCGAACGGAATCCCTTTGCCTACTATCAGAATAAGCTCAAGGCCGAGGCGCTGGTGGAGGAAAGCGGCATTCCCTGGTCCATTCAGCGGGCGGCGCAGTTTCACCCCTTTATTGATCTGATTCTGCGCGCCTTCGTCCACTGGCCGGTGGCGCTGCTGCCAACCGATTTTCAGTTTCAGCCGATGGATATCCGCCAGGCCGCCGGGCGGATCGTAGAATCCATCGCTGCCGGGCCAGGCGGAAGGCTGCCGGATATTGGCGGACCCGAGGTGCGCACATTGGGCAGTCTGGCACAACCCTGGTTAGCGGCGCGCGTGCTGCGCCGCCCCATCATCCATATGCCGCTGCCGGGGAAGACGGCGAATGCCTTCCGGCGCGGCTATATCACCTGCCCTGACCATAAAGACGGCACGCTGACCTGGGAGGAGTGGTTGCAGGCAACCTATGGGCAGAACCAGGCTGCCCCTTCGCTCTATCTGGCCCGCTATCTGAGGAGGAGCGCATGAAGTCGGGCATAGCGCTGTCGCCCCCATCCTCGCGTGTTCGGGTGCGCCTGGGGCAAATCGTGGTAGCTGTGGCCGGAGCGTTCTATGTGCTGACGGCTGGGGCGCTGCTGTTTGCCCCCGTCTGGTTTTTCCAGCATGTCGGCACGTTCGGGCCGTTCAACCGTCACTACGAGGGCGATCTGGGAGCGTTCCTGTTGGCGCTGGGTATTGGCCTGCTGTTTGCGGCGCGCTCGCCGTCTCGGTATGGGCTGGTCGTCTGGGTTGCGGCGATGGGCAGCCTGTTCCACGCCTGCAACCATATCTATGATGCCGTGATTCAGGGCGCGTCGCTTGGCGCGTGGCTGGCTCAGCCGGTCCCGTTGGTTATACTGGCGCTGCTCTTGTTCTGGGCCGCCAGCCAGGGTATGACTGCCAAAACCGCCTCAGGGGCATAAGCAAGGATGCTTTTGCCCTCCCGAGGCTTATCCTGGTGTGGGCTGCGCGCCATGCTGGCCGGTTTCATCGGGATGGGTGATGCGTTGTGTCCATTGGCTGACGGTTTCCAACACGTCATCAATGGCAAACGGTTTGGGCAAGAGCGCGCTGGCAAGGTCGAAATGGCCTTCATAGAGACGCTGCGCCGCCGACATGACGACGAGCGCGTGGGAATCGCGCAGTTGCGGGTCAGCGGCCAGTGTCTCCATGACGGCATAGCCATCCAGGACCGGCATCATCAGGTCGAGCAAGATCACATGCGGGCCGAGGTCGGCGCGCGCGCGCAGTAATTCCAGCGCCTCGCGTCCGTTGCGCGCCGCCGCGACATTATAGCCTTCTTCCTGCAACAACCCCTCCAACAAATCGCGGATGCCTTTATCATCATCGACTACCAGCACGTTATAGCTCGGCATCTGCTCCGCCCTTTTCTCGACGTTGTGCATGGTCGCTGCCCTCCGTCGGCCCTTTTGCGAGGCGCTCCTGACATACGGAAAATAATCAGCCATGTAGTGCCTGCAAGAAGTATTCCATGCGTCAGTACCCCGCGCTAAAGTGCGGGGCTTGTGGCCGGACTCCACCGCAATTCAGCATACCTTTGCAGGCGTGCCGCTTTGGCTTCGTCGTCCGTCACATCAGGGGCACCTGACAACTGCCCCGTTGCCATCCAGTCTTGCCGGATGGCAAGCGTTCGTAAGCTGATATTCCTGGCCCCAATCAAGTCGGCATGGAGGGTGTAATGACAGCACTGGCACACAAAGAGCAGCCCCTTTCTGGGCCGGTTCGCTTTGCTGCTATAGCCGCAGTGTGGGCATGCCTGACTGGTGTAGTCGGCGTCCACCTTCACACAGAGGGAGCCTGCGAGGATGGCTTTGTAGTCCAGAAAGCTGCGCAACTCTGCAAACGCCCACTTGGAAGCATGCCGGTTGACTCTCCGCTGCTTCTTTGTGGCTTTCTTACCATGTTTGCGCTTGGTCCGGTCTCGAATGCCAGTCAAGTCTTCCAAGCCGATGAAACTCTTGGGATGAGTGCTCAGGATGTGCTTACTGATCGTATGATTGGTATTCAGCTTCAACCGTCTCTCTCGTTGGCCGATGATGATGCGTCGTCTTGTGGCCGCACGAGTGCCTTTCTGCTGAAGCCTCTTTTGGAGGCGGGCGTAATGGTCAGCTTTGGCGCGTACTTCCTTTCCACTGTAGAACTGTGTTCCATTGTCCAGCGTGGCAACGGTGGCAAGATAGCGGTTCCCCACATCGATCCCGACAATGGTGGTATGGCTTTCCGGCGTGGGGTCAGGGATGTCCACTTCCAACGCAATGAGCAAGTAGAAGCGCCGCTTGCTCCGATCATACCAGAGTTTTCCTGCCCCGATGGTTGCCCCCACTGCGAGCCAGGCCACATGCTTGTCATAGCCGTGGTAGGGCAGAATCAGCCGCCCGATGGAGGTCAGGATACTCACCCGCTGGCCCTCTTTCAAAGAATAATCGCGGCCATAACTGTAGGTGAGTGTGGGCGAGACATACTTGGGTGGCGTATCCAGTCCCTTAAACCGCTTTTTGGTATAGCCCAAGCGGCGGGCCTCCGCGTTCTTCCTAGCCCTGGTCCACAGGGCTTTATAGGTAGCTCCCACTTGCCGGGGGATGTTACAGGCCATCTGAGCAGGAATGCCAAACTGGCTGCGTACATCATAGTAGGTTTCTTTTTGCAGACGCAACGCATTGCTGGTCTTGCCATGCGCAAAGGCGTACTGGCTGACAAAATTCAGGGCGTCCCGATAGGCTAATTGGGTCTGCCGGAGCACTCGAACTCGTCAGGCGTGATGGTGAGTTTCAGTTTGGCGGTGACTTGTTGCTTCATCAAGAAAGATAATATCATATGGCTGTTGAAATATCAAGCGAACGTAGCGGCGCTTCCTCCCCAAGACTTTCGGCAGGGGACTCCGCGCTCGCCCTTTTTGAATCTCCCCTGATGATGGCTGCTGGTGTGGAGATTTTGAGAAAGAAGTGCGATATAATGGGCCGGACTGGCTGCAAGAGGCCAGTTCGATGTTGCTTTCTCCCCTGCTATTTCAAACTGATAAACATAAAAGGAGCTTGATGGTTATGCCTGGCGCTGTTCCCCGCCCATTAGTGTTGATTGTGATGGATGGCTGGGGCATCAATCCCCGCTCTGATGCCAATGCGATTGCTCTGGCGCGCACGCCCCACATTGCCCAGATCGCGCGCACCTTTCCCCATACGCAGCTTGCCACCAGTGGCCCGGCAGTGGGGCTGCCGGAAGGGCAGATGGGCAATTCAGAGGTGGGCCATTTGAATATTGGCGCGGGCAAACGGGTGCTTCAGGAGTTTACGCGTGTTTCCGCCGCGATTCACGACGGCACGTTTTTTGAGAATGCCGCGCTGCTGAAAGCCATTGAACAGGTGAAGCGCAACAACAGCGCGCTGCATCTGTGCGGGTTGATCGGCTCTGGCGGAGTCCACGCGCACCAGAGCCAGCTGTATGCCTGTCTGCAACTGGCGGCGCGGCATGGCGTTGAGCAGGTCTATATCCATGCTTTCACCGATGGTCGCGATACGTCGCCTTTTGGTGGGCTGGAGTATATGAAGGAGCTAGTGGCGCAAACGCGCGAGATCGACCCGGAGCATCCGGCGCAGGTTGCCACCGTTTCGGGACGCTATTACGCGATGGACCGCGATAATCGCTGGGACCGGATTGCCAAAGCATACTTCGCCATGACGCGCGCCGAAGGCCGCCAGGCCAGTGATCCGGTGGCAGCGATTCAGCAGTCCTACGATGAGAAAGTGACCGATGAGTTTATTGTACCGGTGGTGCTGATGCAGGATAGCCGCCCGGTGGCGACGGTCAAGCCGGGCGACAGCGTGATCTATTTTAACTTCCGCTCTGATCGTGGCCGCGAACTAACCAAAGCCTTTGTGCTGGATGCCTTGCCGCAGCAGGCCGAAGGAAAGTTCGAGCGCGGGCCAAAGCTGGATGGTCTGGTCTTCGTGACGATGACGGAATATGAGGCCGGGCTGCCGGTGGATGTGGCCTTTCCGGCGGATAACGTTGATCTGCCGCTGGCGAAGATTCTCGCTGACCGGGGGCTGCGCCAGTTCCATACCGCCGAAACCGAAAAATACGCGCATGTGACCTTCTTCTTTAACGGCGGGCGTGAAGCGCCGTTCCCCGGCGAAGATCGGCTGCTGGTGCCCTCACCCAAGGTGGCGACCTATGATTTGAAGCCGGAGATGAGCGCGCCCGAACTGACGGACGAGGCGGTGCGGCGCATCAACAGCGGCGATTATGACGTGGTGATTATGAACTATGCCAACGCCGATATGGTGGGGCATACCGCTGTGCTGGATGCGGCCATTCAGGCTGTGGAGGCGGTGGACGCAGGCGTGGGGCGCGTGGTGGAGGCAGCGCTGGCGAAAGGCGGCGCGGCGCTCATTACCGCTGACCATGGCAACGCCGAGCAATTGATCGAGTATGACACCGGCAAGCCGCATACCTCGCATACGACCAATCCAGTGCCGTTTTATTTCGCCGTGCCGCAGATGCAGAGCGCGCGTCTGCGCGGCGATGGCATTCTGGCGGATGTCGCGCCCACCATCCTGCAACTTTTGCAGATTCCCCAGCCCCAGCCAATGACTGGGCGTTCACTCATTATCGAAGGGTAGCGATTGCTCCACTATGGTGCCTGGATCAATGACTGAGCGTTCATTCATCCCTAAAAGCTCGAATGCAAGAGCTTCCTCTGCTTCAAGCAATGACTGAGCATTCATTCATCCATCGTGAGGAGCCGGGGATTGGTGCGTTATTGTGAGCGTGGCCGAGTGCGCCGCCTGGGTGGCTCCGGCAGAATGGTCTGGTCGTAGTTCGCCGCCGAGGGATATTCGCCAGAGGAGTGTTCATCCTTCTGAGCTTTGGGCGCTGCTGGCGCGGCGCTGCTTGCCTTCTCTGGCGCAGCGGCTGGCGCTGCTGAGGGCGTTGGCGGCGCGGCAGGCTGCGGCGCTGCCTGCTGTCCCTGATTGGCAGGCTGCGTGGCGGGCTGCTGTTGTGGCGCGGCGGGCTGGCTTGCGCGCTGCGGCGCGGGTCGGCCTGGCGCAGCCGAGAGCGTGCGGCGGCGTTCGGCGGCCAGCCAGATGGCAACGCCCGCCAGAATCAGAAAACCGATGACGATGACGCTGATGGCAAGTCCGACAAGGATATCGCCTGGCATATGTCTTCCCCTTTCGCATCGGGTCGCGTGCTCTTGCTCGTCCGATGATGTCCTTTCTGAAATCCCGTGCGAGACGAGGCGGTTTTGAAAATCAAACAACCATAGGGTACTCAGCGAACAGCCGATTGTCAAGTGTCAAAGCGGCTAGCCTCAGCATGGTTGTCTATGTTACAATTGAAATAGAGGTTCTACCGTTGTCTCCTGCTACGCTAGTCAATGCCGACATCTCCCGTGAGCTATCCTCCTCGTCGGCCAGGAAGTCCAAGGGGCCAACCACAATGAGCAAACGATTTCCCTTCAGGCCACTTTTCATCGGTGGCCTCACGACACTTTTAGGAACGTTGGGCGGCGCAGTTTCGGTGGCCTATTATATGGTCAACCAACTGACCCGCCCCGTCAAGCCCGGACTGAGGGATACCTACACCTTTACGCCCTTCGAGTTCGGGGTGGATTTCGAGCCGGTGACGTTTGCCCCGGCGAATGGCGACCATCGAGTGCATGGTTGGTTTCTGGCGCACGAAGAGACATCGCGCGTGATTATTCTCTGCCCCGGCTTTCGCGGCCAAAAAGCCGATCTGCTGGGCATTGGCATGCATCTCTGGCGCGAGGGCAACAACGTGCTGCTCTTCGATTATCACGGACATGGCGCGGGATGGGGCGTGCCGGTGACGCTGGGCTTTCGTGAGGTGAACGATCTGCTGGGCGCGCTGGATTACGTGCAAGGGCGCGTGCCGGAGGCGATTATCGGTGTGCTAGGTTATTCGATGGGTGGTGCGGTGGCGATTATGGGGGCGGCGCGCAGGCCAGAGGTGCGCGCGGTGGTGACCGACAGCGCTTTTGCCACGCATTGGGGCGTGGTCGAGTATAATTTTAAGCGCACCGTCCGGCTGCCTGCCGCGCCGTTCCTCTTCCTGGCTGATCGGCTGCTGGCCTGGCGGGCGGGCTATCGTTTCCGCGAAGTCGAGCCGCTGCGCGACGTGGCCCGCATTGCGCCGCGCCCGCTGCTGCTGATTCATGGCCTGGAAGATTCGATCATCTCGCCGCAGGATTCCCAGCGCCTCTACGATGCCGCCGGAGAGCCAAAGGAACTCTGGCTGGTGGAAGGCATGGAACACTGCTGCTCGTATTTCAAAGACCGCCAGGCATATAGCCAGCGTGTGGCTGCCTTTTTTGCAGCGCATCTCGGCCAGGTTGAGCCACCAATCCCCGCAACGATCAGCTTGCCCGCCGGGCAGCGGGCCGCTTCCTGAGAGATCAACAATCAGAGCAAAGTGAGGAACACGATGGCTGCTGTGACCACGGAACGTTTGATGCAACTGGCGCTGGAACTGGTGGACTGGGATGAGATTCCGCCCGACAGCGCCATCTATTATCCCGGTTCGCGCATCAACCATGTGCTGATGGGTATTGATGTGGGCGCGGGCGAGTTGTTTATGGCGCGCCAGCTTGGCTTTCACGCGGTGATTGCGCATCATCCCGCGGGCTTTACCGGCCCCACCTGGGAGGTCTATCGCTATCATGTGCGCCAGATGGTGGCGGCAGGTGTGCCAGCCGACCAGGCTGAGGCGGCGGTGGCCGTGCGTGTGCGCGATCTTCAGGCGCGCGCCCAGATGCAGAATTACGATCACGTCTCTTCGGTGGCGCGTCTGCTGGAGATGCCCTTTCTGAATATTCACGCGCCGCTGGATGAACTGGGACGGCGCATGATGCAAGACAAGATCGATGATCGCCTGGCAAAACAGCCGGACGCCAGCGTGCGCGATGTGCGCGATGCGTTGCTGGAGATGCCTGCCTATCGCGCCTCGAAGACCGAGATGCTGGTGGCGCTGGGCGAGTGGGACGCGCCAGCCGGGCGCGTGGTGGTGTCGCATGGCGCGTATACGAACGGCGGCTATCAGGTGGCCCGCGCCTATTTCCTGAACGGCGTCAATACGATGTGCTGCATCCACTTTCCGCCGGAGGATGCCCGGCGGCTGGCCGAGGAGGGCATCAAGGGCAATCTGCTGGTGATGGGCCATATTGCCGGGGACAGCGTGGGCATCCTGCCCTACGTGGCCCGACTGCGCCAGGAGGGGCTGGAGGTGCAGTTGTTTTCAGGCATCATCCCCTCTTGACGGTTTTGAGCACGCTGCGCCTGTGTATGCTTGCCAGAGCACGCTATCGCTCCTTGCCCGCTCTTGCATTGCCCGGCGCGTTGCTGTATGCTGAGCGCGCTGGGCGGAGGCTGCGGGGAAAGAAGCTTCTCATATAGCGGAGGATTGCATGGCGCAAGAAATAGAGAAACTGGTCGTTGATATTGAGCGCCCCATCGGGTGTATTGCCCGCGCGGTTTTCTGGATTTTGTTCGTGCTCTTCGGCGCGGTCCTGGGTGTGCTTGGGTGGCTGCTGTATACCTCTGTGTTTGTGAATCACCCCATTCCTCTTGATAACCATCAGAAAGATGCCCTCATTGTCATTTTATCCGGTATCGTGCTGGCGACGATGCTTGCGGCCCTTGTCCGCGACACCATGCGCCGGGCCATCTATCGTTGGGTAGCGCGTCGGCAGGGCCGCAAGTAATTGGCTCTCTGGAGCAGACACAGAGAACGCGCCGCATGGATACAACAGCGTGTATCTATGCGGCGCGTTGCTTTTCCTGATGCATAAAAGCACCAGCCTGATCGTGGCAGATGCTCAGGCGGCTGTCTGCGGTTCAGCCGAATGGGTCGAGAGCAGGTCGGCCAGTGGGCTGCGGCTGCGCTCTGGGGTGCGGCGCGCGTATGCCCTGGCCGCCTGAACCAGCCACGGCTGAAGGGCGCATTGGTAAACGAGGAGATCGGCCAGCAGGCTGCGCCAGCCATTGGTGCGAATGCTGCTCTGAAGCGGAGCCTGGTTATATGAGGCGTTCATGAGATAGCTGCGCATTCCCAGCGCGCCAAGTTTTTCGGCGGTGCGCAGGTTATCTTCAACAAAGGCCCCACAGCCGAGCGCCATCGCCAACGGTGCTTTGTCTTCGGTGCAGTGTACGGCGTTGATCAGGTGCCCAATCTTCTGGGCATACAGCCAGTCGTGGGTGGCCTGGTGGACCTCCGCAGGTCTCGCGGTAATGATATGGATTTCCCAGCCAAGCAGATGAAGGATACGGATGGCCGAGGCCATGTCGGGCATGGCGCTGAAGCGTCTGGTGAACTCGGCGTCGGCGCTGAGCCGCAAGCAGAGTTCGGTTGTTTCGGGGGTGATCCGAGGCCAGTCATAGCTGGTCAGGGAGGAATAAGCGTTCGGGATGCTATCGGGAAAAGCCGCGAAGAGCGCTTCCCAAAGCTCCTGGCCGGAGGCGAGGACGCCATCACAGTCCAGGCCAATCACGAGGTCACGATGGGTTGTGGCCTCCATTCGCGTTACATTCACCACATCCATACAAAAACTGCCCACAATGCCGCGACGGAAAATGTGCGCTAACAGCCAGCGTTACAAATGTGCTCGCGCCGCTACCAGCAACGTAGCGTAGGGAGTACGTACCCTGATGCGGCAAGGGCCTCCTTTCTCTCTAATAAGCCTGCTTTTAGGTAGGCAAAAGCTACAATTAGCACAATATATGCCTATGGAGCGGGGGAGCGAGCATTGTTCCCTTTCCACAGCCAGCACATTATATGCACAGAACGGTCAGCCGTACAGAGGATAGGACTTCTGGTTCCGCACGGCGATCAGCCAGGAAAAACGCTGGGCGCTGGCCCCCATGTACCAGCGCCCATTTGCAGCGGCTGGCACCCGCGACGATCTTCCAGCCGCCTGTTCTGATTCTAGGCTATTCCAAGACAAGAAACTATGAAGTTTGTTACGGATGGAATGTCTGCTGCTTCACAGAAGGCAGAGGAAGCTGGTCAAGTGTGTTCCTCAGCGACCAATCTCCCGCCCCAGCTAGCCAGATACGCGCCGTTGGCATCGTCGTAAAAGCACCCATAGCCCAGATCGTAGCGGGCAGCGGCGCGTGCCAGATGCGGTTCGTCTTCGAAGGAACCGCCGCACAGCTTCGGATCGCTGGCGTCGCCAGCCCATTCCCACACGTTCCCGGCCATATCGAAGAGGCCGTAGGGGCTTCTTCCAGTGGGATAGCTGCCTACAGGTGTGGTTTCGCCCGCGCTGGTATTGGCCCGGGTCTTATCCCAACGATTGCCCCAGGGATAAAGACGGCCATCGGTTCCTCTGGCGGCCTTCTCCCATTCAGCTTCGCTGGGTGGTCGCCAGAGCAGGTTGGTCAGGTCTGTCAACCAGCGCGCGTACTCCTCCAGGCGTCTGAACGAGAGATTGACCACCGGATGGTCCAGGCCCCGGGCAAGCTGCGCCTGCCAGGTGATGCCTCTGGAGGGGAGCTCGGCGCTTCCCGTTGCCTGGAGAAAGCAGGCATATTCGGCAACGGTCAAGGGGAACTGGGCGATCTGATAGGCAGGAAGGGTGACGACGTGCTGCAAGCTTTCGTGCGGGTCGGCCTTTTTGTCAAGCGCCCGGCTGCTGCCCATGCGGAACGGCCCGGCTGGCACGCTGCACAGGGGCGGGACGATGCAGCAGGCGGGAGCAAGGTCGTTGGCAGCGCTTTCCTCATAACGTTTGTATCCAAGCTGCTGGAGTCGCGGGGGCAAGGCACAAGGGAAGGCGGTCATTGCGTATAGCCATGAGGATGCCGCTGCTTCCATTTCCAGGCGCTCTCGATGATGCTGTCCAGGTCAGGGTACTGCGGCTGCCAACCCAGTTCAGCGCGAATGCGCCCGGCGCTGGCGACGGTGGCGACCTGATCGCCCGGACGACGCGGCTGCTCGTGGATGGGCAGCGCCCGCCCGGTCACCCTCCGCGCGCTGTCCACCACCTGCCGCACGGAATAGCCCTGCCCGTTGCCCAGGTTATAGACGCGCAGCCCTGGCTCGGTGCGGGTGAGCGCCTGGATATGCGCCTGCGCCAGATCGAGCACGTGGATGTAATCGCGGATGCAGGTGCCGTCAGGCGTCGAGTAATCCGTGCCGAAGACCTCTATCGGGCGGTCTTCCAGCGCGGCCTCCAGCACCAGGGGGATGAGATGCGCTTCGGGCTGATGATCTTCCCCATAGCGCTCGCTGGCCCCGGCGGCATTGAAGTAGCGCAGCGAGGTGCAGACGAGTCCATGGGACTGGGCCAGCCAGGGCAGCATCTGTTCCACCACCAGCTTGGACATGCCGTAGGGGTTGGTGGGCTGTGTCTGGGCGTCCTCGTCGATGGGCATGTGCTCCTGCTCGCCATAGAGCGCGGCGGTAGAGGAGAAGACCAGCCGCTGGACGCCTGCATGCAGCATGCCGCTGACGACTGCCAGGCTGCCGGAGACGTTGTTCTCGAAATACTGTTCGGGGTGGGCGACGGACTCCCCGACCAGGCTGAAGGCGGCCATATGAATGACGGCCTCGATCTGATGGTCTTCCAACGTGTGGGTCAGGTGGTCGCGCGCTGCCAGGGAGGCGCGCACAAAGGTGGCTTCGGGGTGAACTGCGTCCAGGTGGCCCTTGACCAGCGAATCATAGACCACGACCTGATGCCCCGCCGTCACTAATTGCTCCACAATCACGCTGCCGATGTATCCGGCTCCGCCGGTGACTAATATATGCATCACGGTTTCCTCGTGCTTTTTTCTTCGTTCGTATCCTGCGAGAGTATACCACAGGGGAGCTATGGCTCTGATGGACACCGCTCGCGCAATTGTGCTATGCTCCTTGTCGAATCCACCAAGCTGAGCAGGAGGAAGTGTGCCGCATGGCCGACCTTGAAGAGCGCCAGGACTCTGCCGGGACACGCCGGAAGAAAGGCGCAGGTGACGACCCGGCCTTTTCTGCGCGTCGTCTGCGTCCAGCACGTCTGAGTCCGACGCGCCGCCTGCTCTTTCTGCTGCTGGTGCTGGCCGGGCTGGCCTGGGCTATCGTTGGACAGGCCCAGTTAGGCACGTACGCGGCCTCGGGCGGCGGCGCGGCAGAGGTCAGCGTGCCGCCGCTGACGGTCATCCTTTCGCTGCTTTCATGCATTTTTGTGGCCGTGCTGCTGAGCTGGCGCGATTTGCAGAGGCGCTTCCATGCCCGCTACGATGCTCAGGCGGAGCCTGAGCCAGCCATGCCTGCGCCGCGTCCTACGGTCGGCTCGCGGCTGCGAGCCGTGATCAGCCGCCTTGGCCTGGCCTGGCTGGCGCTGTGCTCGCTGCGCTGGCCGCAGATTCGCGCCGCCTGGCGCGAATGGCTCTGCGCGCTTGGGGTGGTGGTTTCGCTGATTGCCTCGCTGATCGCTGATCTGGGCGCGCGCACGTTTGCGGGGCGTCCGGTGGCGCAGTGGTGGTGGATTGGCAGCGCGGCGCTGCTGCTGGTGACGGCGGCTGTCTATACGCGCCTGAAGCGCCAGCAGCCCACAGCCGCGCCAGCGCAACCCGCTCCGGCGTCTGTTCGGCGACGGCGCAGAACCGCCCCGCCTACCCTCGCGAGCCGTCTGCGTCGGTTCTGGGAGGCGATTGGCGACCCGCTGCTGCTGGTGATCTTGCTGGAAGTGGCGGTGCTGCTGCGACTGCCGAATCTGACAACATTGCCCTATGTGGTGCATGGCGATGAGGCCGCCTGCGGGCTGGAGGCGTATCGCTGGCTGAGCGGAGGCGTGCCGTCGTTGATTTCGGTGGGCTGGTATGGCCTGCCAGTGCTGGGCTATGGCATTCCCGCGCTGTTTATGAAGGTGGTGGGGCCTGGTTTGCTGGGGTTGCGGTTGTCGTCGGTGGTGATCGGCGTGCTGACGATTGCGCTGCTCTATGCCCTGGCGCGCGAGTTTCTGGGGCGGCGCGCGGCGTTTGTCGCGGCGGGCTTGATGACGGTTGCCAACATTTCGATTCACTTCAGCCGCATGGGCATTCATTATATCCACGCCCCCTTTGCGGTGCTGCTGACGCTGTGGATGCTGGTACGCTCGCTGCGCACGAACAGCCCCTTCGCAGCGGTGGTAGCAGGCGTAGGCTTGAGCGTGGCCCTGCAAGTCTATTTCAGCGCGCGGATTATCTTTCTTATTGTGCCACTCTTTCTGGTGGGGCTGTTCATCTTCCAGCGCCAGATGCTCAAAGGGCGGCTGTTGGCGCTGGGCTGGATGCTGCTGAGCTTTGTCGTGTCGTTTGGACCGCTGGGCGTCTATTTCTTGCAGGATACCGATGCCTTCAAAACGCGCTCGGCGGAGGTCTTCATTCCCAATCTGACGCAAGAGATGCGCGATCATTTGCTCAGTCAGTTTGGCACGGTGGACCTCTGGACGATCTTCCAGCGCCAGCTTGCGACGGTGCCGCTGCTGGTGGGTGGGCTGCCCGACCAGAGCCTGCAATATGGCCCTTTCTATCCTATGTTCGACGCGGTGGTGGCGGCGCTGATGATGATCGGCTTTTTTTACGCGCTGCTGCACCTGACTCGCCCGCTGTGCCTGCTGCTGGTGATTTGGGTCGCCAGCACGGTAGCCTTTGGCGGCGTGCTGACGATTGACATGCCCTGGTGGCCGCGCCTGCTGGTGATGGTTCCAGCGCTCTGCCTGTTAGGAACGCTGGCGCTGGAAGAGGTCTTGCGCCTGGTGGCGCGCGCCTGGCATGGATTGGAATGGTCGCTGGCCCCGGGGGACGTGGGGCGGCGCTGGCGCGCGGCAATGCTGGGCGCGCTGCTGGCGCTGGTGGTGCTTGCCTACAGCGGCGGCCAGAGCATCAAACATTACTTCGTCGATTATGGGCAGGAAGTGAACGGCGTCGCCTATCGCGCGCTCTATACCGATATTGCGCGCTATGCCGCGCAGTTACCGGCTGGCACACAGGTGCTGCTGTTCAGCGACGACAGCATCATCTGGACGTATGAGCCGATTCGCTTTCTGGATACGCAGGTGAGCGGCCAGCGGACCGGCGACCCGGCGGAACTGCGCACGATGCTGGCGCAGCGCGCCGGACCCACGGTGATTATCATCACACTTTCGCGGGTCGATGCGTTCAAGGCGCTGCTCAGTGTCCCCGGCGCGCTGCCCGCAGGCAAGTATCAGCCGCAGAATGGCCCGGATGGGCAGGTGGCCTTCTACACGTATATGCTGAGCAGTTGAAGGCAGGAAGCCAGCCCCTTATGGCTGAGCCGTCTCGCAGAATCCCTGTATGATGGCCTGGTTGCTGGTCAGGGCAATGCCCAGCGCCGAGCCTCCGGCGGGCGCGTCGGTGATGGTTGCAGGCCCGGAATCGTTGCTGTCGTGGAGATGCTTGCTAATGCCAATCACCAGCACCTGTTCGCCCTGGCAGCCAATCACGCCCAGGGTATCGCCTGGGGTCATTTGTAAATGTGTCCAGCCGTATTGGGGAAGGTGTTTCTGATAAAACTGCTGAAGGCTCGCCGGTTCATTCTGCGTGACCTTCCAAATCCATTCGTCGGCGGTGAGCGTGCCCTGGGTGACAGTGTGCTTATAGGCAAAGGCGGTGTGATCAGGCAAGGGGACGTTGGCTTGCAGACCGTGTCGGTCAAAAATCGGCGTGGAGGCCGTGGGAGCGGGATGGAAGCTCAAGAAGATGCCTCCGGCGGCTGTGCCCAGCAGCAAAACGATGAGCGCGATCAAGATCAACGCCCGAGGGAAGCGGCGCGCCGGAGCAGCCGTCAGCGGGGCAGTGGCGTAGCCGTTCGTTCCCATCTGCCCAGGCGCATATCCGCCCGCTGTGGGCGGCAGCCAGCCTGAGAGCGTTGCAGGCGCGTAGGGGGTTTGATTGGGAAAAGGAGCGCCAGGTTGCTGGAGGGTGGAGTCTGGTTGAGCCACGGGCATATCCTCTGTCTGGTCTGGCCCGTCGTAGGGGATGTATTCTGAGGGAGGCATGCCAGGTGGAGCGGCCACGCTGTCAGCGGGCGCAAACTGCCACCCGCAGGCCCGGCAGAATGGCATCTCGTCAAAAAGCAGCGTTCCACAGCGCGGGCACTGCCTCGATGGTCCATTGGATGACATGCTCACCCCCTTTTGATCGCCTATGCCGGACAAGCCCTGCTGTTGCCTGGTCTCACCTGGTCTTATTGGAGTATAGGAACGCGAAAAGGCGTTTGTCAATCTGATGCTGGCGCTGTTTCTGCCGGTGCATGGGGCGCAAATGTGCAAAAGCACAAAAGAGAAGGGAGCCGTCGTTCGGCTCCCCTCTCTGGTTGGCCTTCGGTAGTTAGGGCGTTGGTAGGATAGGTGTGTTTGAGCAGAGGAGTTGCACGAGTGCGGGGCTGCTGCTCAACTCTGTTATTAAGGCTGAGCCGCCGCTGGGAGCAGTGACGGTGTCAGTGACATGCCCATTCGAATCCGTTGCTTCTAATTTTGTGTCGCTGGCTCCAATGATCAGTATCTGATTACTCTGGCAGCCGTACACATCCTTTTCTCCGTTGTCGCCGTTGAGAGGGTGTATTTTTGTCCAGCCGTTGCTGGACAGGTTATCCTGGTAGAACTTTTGTACGGTAACCGCGTTGCTCCCGCTGACGGTCCAGCCCCAGGCGTTGGCGCTGACGGTGACATTGTCCTGGCTGGAGGTAAACGTTTTCTGCAAGCCGGAGAACGAAGTGCCGTTAGGCAACGGCACATTGCTTGGCAGGCCATGGCGGTCAAAGAGCGGGCTGCCTGGATGCGCCGGATTCAGATAAAGGAACCAGGCGGCAGCGCCGCCACCGACGAGCACGACCAGCACCAGCACAAGAATGATGGCTCGCCCTGCTCCCCCTTTTTTGGCGGGTGGCGCTCCAGGGGCAGGATACCCACCAGGGTAAGGAGGCTGGCCTGGCGCGGGATAGCCAGCGTAGCCAGGCTGGGCCGGTGGTGGATACCCAGGCGCGCCCTGGGGCGCATAGCCGGGGCCGCTTGGGGGTGGATAGCTCGGACCGCTTTGTGGCGGATAGCCCGACCCACCTGCGTATTGTGTTGGTGCATAAGGTGGTGCGCTTGGCGCAGCCGGTGCTGAGAATTGCAGCCCGCATGTGCCGCAAAATGTGGCCGACGCTGGAAGCACGCTATTGCAGCGCGGACACGTTTTTGAGGGGCCACCGAAAGACATGAAATAAGTCCCTCCTGATCTGTTTTGGCAGCGGGCGCACAATTGCCTCGCTTCCTGTTGAGTATACGGGCAAGAGCTAAGGGCTGTCAATCAACAAAATAACGCCGGAGGGCGACTTTTTGTACCTTGCACTGGTCTATAGCCAGGTGATTTTACCCGTCCTTTACACAAGGTCAGGTATACAAGGTCTGGCGTAATTCCGCTGAGATAGAGTATAGTGGGGTCTGCTGATGTTGAAGTTCGCCAGGGACGGCGCAGACAGGCCAGGAGCGTAGATGTTAATTACTCCCCATGCCCTGATGGGTGCGGCGATTGGGCTGCGCCTGAAACACCCGTTGAGAATCATCCCTGTAGCTGTTGCAAGTCATTTTCTGTTAGATACCGTGCCGCACTGGCAAGAGACGCTTTCTCCTTATCGCCCGACCGTGGCGACGTGGATACGCATTCCCATTGATCTGAGTCTGGCGGCGCTTGGCGTGGCCTGGATTGCCCGTCGTGGCAGCAAGCGCCAGCGCGGTCTGGCGAGCGCGGCGGTGGTCGGGGCGCTGGCCGGAACGCTCCCTGATCTTGATGCGCTGGCGTGCTCCAATCCGCTCTTGCTGCGCAACGATTTTTTGAAGCGCTATTTCCTCTGGCACTGCGATATTCAGGATGAAACCTCCGAAGGCTGGGGCCTGGTCCCACAGATTGCCGTTTCGGTGGCCGCGCTGGCGGTGGCCTTACATCGCCAGTAGCTCTGCCGGGCTGGCTCAGCCACGCTCGCGCCTTGACGACCGCTCGCCGCTCTGCTATGCTTGCCGCACGCGGGCGCGCGCCCTGGCGAACGCCAGGGCACAGCAGGTTGCCGCCCCTGAAAGCGCTGCGCAAGGTATGGGAGACGAGAGCGATGCAATATCTGGACTTCGATCTGGAAATTGGCGCTGGCAGCGGCCAGACCTATCCGGTGGCTATTATCCGTTCGCCTGCGGGCGAGGCTCATGGGACGCTGCGCTTTCCTTTTGACGAAGAGGCGCTGAAAGAGCGGCTCGATCAGGTGCAGACGGCGCTGGGGAGTACAGGCCAGGCACGCCGCCAGGCCGCGCAGGCGGTGCAAGCGTTTGGGCAAAGCTTGTTCGAGGCGCTGTTTACCGGAGATATTCGCAGTTGTTATGATGTGAGTCTGCGCGAGGCGGCTCGGCAGGATGATCGCGGCTTGCGGGTGAAGCTGCGCATCCAGTCGCCTGAACTGGCGGCGCTGCCCTGGGAGTTTCTCTATGATATGCGCCAGGGCGAATATGTCTGCCTTTCGCGCCAGACGCCCATCGTGCGCTATCTGGAACTGTCGCAGTCGGCGCAAGCGCTGCCGGTGAAGCCGCCCTTGAAGATTCTCTGTATGATCGCCAGCCCCAGCGACCAGGACGCGCTGGATGTCCAACGAGAACAGGGGCGCGTGCGCGAAGCGCTCAAAGACCTGATGGCCGATGGGCTGGTGGAACTGACCTGGCTGGGAGGCCAGACCTGGCGCGACCTTCAGCGGGCGATGCGCGGCGGACCCTGGCATATCTTCCATTTTATCGGGCATGGCGGGGTGGACCCCAACGAGGGCGAAGGGCTGCTGGCGCTGGCCGATGAGGAGGGTAGAACGCATCTGATGACGGCCACCCAGATGGCGCATCTGTTGGCCGATCATCGCTCGCTGCGATTGGCTTTGCTGAATGCCTGCGAGGGCGCGCAGGGCAACGAGCGCGACCTGTTTTCCAGCACGGCGGCGACGCTGGCGCGGCATGGCATCCCGGCAGTGCTGGCGATGCAATACGAGATTTCTGACCGCGCGGCAATTGAATGTACGCGCTCGTTTTATGAAGCGCTGGCCGATAACTTGCCGGTGGATGCGGCGGTGAGCGAGGCGCGCAAGGCGATCTCGCTGGAGATTGCCAATACGCTGGAATGGGCCACGCCTGTGCTATATATGCGTTCGTCAGAAGGCGCGCTCTTTGAAATTGAGCAAAAGAGCGCCAGCCAGCCGGAACCAGTCCAGCGCACGCAGACACCCGCGGCGGTTGCGGTGGCCCCGAAAAGCGAGATGGGCACGCTGCTCTGCACCTATGCGGGGCATGATAATCAGGTTTTTCATATAGGCTGGTCGCCCGATGGCGCGCGTATGGCCTCTGTTCAGCGCTTCGATAACGTGGTTCATGTCTGGGATACCGACGTGGGCGCACGGCTCTTCACCTATGAAGGCCATACCGATTATGTGGCTTCGGTCGCGTGGTCGCCCGACAATACCCGTATCGCTTCGGCCAGTTGGGATGGCACGATTCACATCTGGGAGGCGCAGGATGGCGGCAAGCTCCTACTCACCTACAAGGGGCACGAGGGGCGCGTCCTCGATGTTGCCTGGTCA
Source organism: Ktedonobacterales bacterium (assembly GCA_035307385.1). Taxonomy (GTDB): domain Bacteria; phylum Chloroflexota; class Ktedonobacteria; order Ktedonobacterales; family DATBGS01; genus DATBHW01. Next base: position 54,308 of record DATGID010000069.1, read on the forward strand.
CCCGATGGCAAACGTATCGCATCCGTGGGCCAGAATGAGCAGGTGCATATCTGGGGCGCTGCCAGCGGCGCGCTGATTACCAGTTGGCCGGGCCAGTCTCCGCTAGCCTGGTCGCCCGATGGCGTACATGTAGCCTGCCGCAGCGGCGAATCGAACGCGCGCATCTATGCTGCCGCCAAAGGCACCTATCTCTTTGGGCTAGATTTTCCCGAAGTGTTCTACGCGCTGGCCTGGTCGCCCGATGGCAATTTGATCGCCTCGGCGGGCGAGGGCGGCGTGATTCGCCTCTGGAAATCCATCGGTGGCGGGCAGTGGAGCTTCAGCGAAAGCGAAGAAACGGTGATGGCTCTGGCCTGGTCTGCCGATAGCAAACGCCTGGCTTCGTGTGGCTATGATGGCTTTGTGCATATCTGGGATGCCGATTCGTTGAAGAACCTCTTTACTTATAAGGGGCACGAAGGCGATACGGTTGTTACGGATGTGGCCTGGTCCACCGATGGCACGCGCATCGCCTCGGCCAGTTGGGATGAGACGGTGCACATCTGGCAGGCAGAGTAAGTTTTCAGAGATATTTTGTTATGGAACCTTCCGCGATTCCATCTTCAGAGCGTAGATAGGGCAGCAAGTGCAAGAACAAACCATCCTCGAGGAACGGCCAGCGACGCCGGGCGCGTCGCTGCGCTGGCAGCTTGGCCTCTCGTTTACCGCGTTTATTTTGATGGGGGCGAACGATGGCGCGCTGGGTGTGCTGCTGCCCAGCATACGCGCCCATTATGGAGTGGATAAGGGAACGATCAGCCTGATCTTTCTGGCTGGCTCTCTAGGGTATCTGACGGCTGCCTTTAACAGCGGGCCGCTGGCGGGCAAGCTGGGATATCGCCGCTTCCTGGTAGCTGGCACGGGGAGCTTTCTCGTGGGCGCGACGCTGTATAGCCTGATGCCGTTCTTTATCTTCATCCTGCTGGCGGGCCTGCTGATTGGCTTTGGCATTGGCTGTATCGATGCCGGGCTAAACGCTTACATCGCGGGCCTGCCTGATAACACAGCCAAACTTAATTATCTGCACGCCTTTTATGGAGTGGGCGCGTGGCTTGGGCCGGTCATCGCTTCGGGACTGTTGACGGCGCAGCTTGGTTGGAACAGCGCCTATCTGGTCTGGATAGCGCTGGGCCTGTCGGTGCTGATTGGCTTTGCCCTGACCTTTCGGGGCCACCAGGCAGTTCCTCCCCAGACCGCCGATGCGCCGCGTGAGCGCAGTGTGCTGCTGACGGCGCTGAGGCTGCGTGTGGTCTGGCTGGGCGCGCTCTTCCTGTGTGTGTATGTTGGCACCGAGGTGAGCCTGGGCAATTGGAGCTATAGCTTTCTCACCGAGGCGCGACACGGCGATACGCTGCTCTCTGGCTGGATGGTCAGCGGCTACTGGCTGGGCCTGACGCTGGGCCGCCTGACGCTAGCAAACCTGGCGAAGAAGTTTGGCAAGAGGCGTCTGATTCAAGGCTGCCTGGGCGGCGTGCTGGTGGGTGTCCTGCTCATCTGGCTGGCTCCGAACGAGGCGATTTCGGCGATTGGTCTGGTGCTAACAGGCTTCAGCCTGGGGCCGCTCTTCCCTACGACAATTGCTCTGATGCCCGATTTGGTGGAACCGCGCCTGCTGGCCAGCGCGATTGGCTTTCTCGCTAGCCTGGGCAGCCTGGGCGGAGCGCTCTTCCCCTGGCTGGCTGGTAACCTGGCGCAGCAGGTGGGGTTATGGACCTTGCTGCCCTATGCCATGCTGCTTGCCTGTGTGATGCTCTGTATCTGGGTTGCCTTGCAAGCTCGGCCTCGCCGCGCTGCCACTGCGTCCTCTTGAAAACCGTTTTCCAGGGCTGCTCTCAGGCGCTTGCCGGGCGCGTTGAAGTGCGCTACACTGCACGCGGAACAGAGCCATATATCACTATCTCTCACGTTATTTGCAGGAGGAACAAGCTATGGCATCCTGGTGGCGTAGCACGCTGGCAGTTGGAGCTGGCGTGGCGGGCCTGGTGGGTGGAGCAACCTACGTGCTGTTGCGTCGGCCTCTGCCCAAGATTCGCGGAGAAGAGCGTTTGCCTGGCCTCAAGGGCGAGGTCGAGGTCATTCGTGATGGCCTGGGCGTGCCCCATCTGTTTGCCAACACGCTTGAAGACCTCTATTTTGCCCAGGGCTATGTCCACGCGCAAGATCGCCTCTGGCAGATGGAGTTGAATCGGCGCGTGGCGGCTGGTCGCCTTTCGGAGCTATTTGGCGAGGTGACGCTGGAGGCTGATCGCTTTCTGCGGCGCATCGGTTTGCGCCGCGCCGCTGAGCAGGACGCGCCGCTGCTGAGCGAGGAGTCGCGTCGGCTGAGCGATGCGTACAGCGCGGGCGTCAATACGTTCATTGAACGTCGCGAGGAGCGGCTGCCGCTGGAGATGCTGTTCTTGCGCATCCAGCCGGAACCCTGGTCGGTGGTTGATTCGCTCTCCTGGGGCAAGATGATGGCGTGGAACCTGGCGGGCAACTGGGAATCGGAGTTGATGCGGGCGAAGTTTGTCGCGAAGCTGGGAGCCGAGCGCGCGGCGCGCATCGAGCCGCTTTCGGGGCGAGGCACACCGCTGATTGTGCCGCCGGGCACGAGCTATGAGGGCCTATATACACCGCTGCTCGATCAATATCGGCAGATGAGAGAACTTGTGGGCCTACTCAGCCCGACGCATGGCAGCAATAACTGGGTGGTGGATGGCACGCGCACGCTGAGCGGCAAGCCGATGCTGGCGAACGATCCGCATCTGGCGGCGCAGATGCCCGGCATCTGGCATCACTGCCATTTGAATACGCCGGGCCTGGATGTGATCGGGGCCAGCCTGCCGGGGCTGCCTGGCGTGATTATCGGGCGCAACCGCCGCATTGCCTGGGGCGTGACCAACGCCGGACCTGATACGCAAGACCTCTATCTGGAGCGTTTCAATCCTGAGAATCCGCAGCAGTACGAGTATCAGGGCAACTGGGAAGAGGCAACGGTGGTGCGCGAGGAGATTCGCGTGAAAGGCCGCGCCAAGCCCGTAGTGGAGGAAGTGATGATGACGCGGCACGGGCCGATCATCGCCGGAAACGAGCCAGGCGGCCATCCGATGGCCTTGCGCTGGACGAGCCACGACCCGGCGACCACCGCCGAGGCGGTGCTGGGCCTGAATCGGGCGGGCAACTGGCAGGAGTTTACCGCCGCGCTGAAGCATTGGGACGCCCCGGCGCAGAACTTTGTCTATGCCGATGTAGACGGCAACATTGGCTACTATATGGCGGGCCGCGTGCCGGTGCGCGCCAAAGGCGAGGGCTTGCTGCCGGTGCCCGGCTGGACGGGCGAATACGAGTGGACGGGCACGGTGCCGTTCGAGGAACTGCCCCAGGCGTATAACCCCGAGAGTCACCAGATTGTGACGGCGAATAATCGCATCGTGGGCGACGACTTTCCGCACTTCATCACACACGAGCATTTCAATGGCTATCGCGCGCGGCGCATCAGCGATCTGCTGAATGAGCATGAACGGCTGAATATGGTGGATATGGCGGCCATTCATGGCGATTTCTTTTCCATTCCGGCCTCGCAGATTGTGCCGCATCTGCTCAAGCTGGAAGCGCGCAACGAGCAGCAGCGCCAGGCATTGGGCTTGCTGCGCTCGTGGAACTTTGTGCTGGATAAAGACAGTGCGGCGGCCTCGATCTACGAGGTGTTCTTGCTGCGCATGCTGAAGGTGACCTTTGGCTCGGTGCTGGGCGAGGAACTGGCGGAAGAATATGTGGGCAAGGGGTTGAATGTGCTTTCGTCAACCAACAGCTACGCGGGCCGCAGCACGCCCTTGCTGATCGATCTGCTCAACGAAGGCGATAACCGCTGGTTTGGGCAGAGCGCCTTGCCCAAAGGGCCAAAGAACTGGCAGGAGGCGATGCAGGTGAGCTTGCAGAGCGCGCTGGATGAACTGCGCGGCAAGCTGGGCAGGGATATGGCGGGCTGGCAGTGGGGCAAGCTGCACAGCGTGACGTTCGGGCATCCGCTGGGGCAGGTGAAGCCGCTGAACCGGCTTTTCAATCGCGGGCCGTTCCCGGTGAGCGGCGATACCGATACGGTGTGTCAGATGGCGTTTGCGCCGGGTAAGCCCTACGCGGCGACCAGTTGGATGCCGTCGTTTCGGCAGATTATCGATCTGGCCGATACGCGCACGGGCCTCTTCAGCTATCCCACCGGGCAATCAGGGCACCCTGGCAGCCCGCACTATGCCGATATGATACAAACCTGGCTGGAGGTCAAACATTATCCGCTGCTCTTCGAGCGCGACCAGGTCGAGGCAGCGACGGAGGGCAAGCTGAAGCTGAAGCCGGAGTAGCGATGTTGGGCATGAAGCGCCGAGGCAGAGATAACTGCTTTTCTCTGCCTCGGCGCGCATATTTCTTTCGATTGCTTTCTATCTTAGCGAGAGAGCTATTTATTCTCTCTCTCTCTCTCTCTCTCTCGAAGCCGTTGCCTCGATACTGCATCATCTGGAGAAATGCCTCGAGCACTGGCATATCTGCTGTGGTAAGGGGTAGCTTGTATCTCAGTAATTGCAGAAACTCTTTGCTTGGGTGCCGCTCCCCCTTTTCCAACCGCCAGATGTAATTAGCTGTGCATCCCATCAACGCTGCCAATTTTGCCTGTGATAGCCCTTGCTGTCTGCGTGTTCGCTGCAACCACCTCCGAAAGTCGCCCCTGGGGCTGTCTTCCATGTCTGGCGCTCCTTACACTCGTCTGAGGCAAGGTTGCCTCTGGCATACATGCCTCAGACAACTTACTATTCGGTTTGCCTGGCTATACACTTACTTCACTGAAGTAAGATAGCGAAGCTAATATAGCAGAGGTGCGGTGGGGCGTCAAGCCTCCGCAGTTTTGAAATTGCGAGCCTTAATGGAAAATTCCCAGTCGTTTGAAGTTGATTAGAAGGAGTTCCATTCATGCTGATGAAACACCCAAAGGATATTCACATTGCAACTTGTTCTACCCTGGCTGATAAGGCTGTCACTGGGTTGTTTGTACTGATAGTCTTACTCGGTTCATCGCTTTTTCTTACTGGTACAGCTATGGCCGCGAGCCTGACTCCTCAGACTCCGCTGACGACAGGATATTGTGATAATCCACACCCCCATTGCTATGCTGAGAGATATTGGAGTGGAAAAGCTGGTGGTGCCTCCACGCTTATCAATCCTTATGGGGCACTGCGTTGCTATGGTTGCGCTGGTTTCATTGATGATGAAATGTGGTTCTCTGATTATAGCAGTAAACAATGCACAAGCACTGTCTATGGCGCGTGCTGGGTGGAAGCAGGAGTATCTACCTGGCCCGCAAATGATCCCCACAGTTGCAATCAAGGGATTGATTCCACCTGCGGCTACTGGGCGGATAATAGACCAAATCCAGGGGGTTACAACGAGTGGTCGCTGTATAACTTTGGTGGAGATGGAGTTGATTTAACGCCTTATCTTTTCTATATCACTATTGCCAACGATGTGGGATATTCGTCAAGTGGCTCTACCTGGGATGTGACTACTAACATTTATAAAAACGGAAGTTGGATAGCTGGACCGAGCGGACAATCCAAAATGAACTCTATGAGCGCCAGTAGAATCACTATTGGTTCCGAGTTATCAGATTCAGGAGGCTCTGCTGATTCCATCTACCTGCAACTCAATCAGTGGGAGAGTAGTAATAACGGTAGCTGGAACTATCAGACGACACAGGGAACTAACGACAGCACTGACGAACCTCCTGATGGAACCTGGGCCACAAACCCGTGTAGTTGCACCGGCAACACTGGCGGATCGTTTGAAACGTGGGACCCCGTGTAGTTGCACTGACAACCTGGTAGATCATTTGAAACATGGGATTGAGGATGGTTTATCATCCAGTTTGTTAGGAGCAAGGAACGACCCGCATTTCTATGCTTGTACCATTATAGCTATAAGCCATCTGAGGACCGCTTATTGGCGTATCCTGAAAGCAGTGCGATAGCCATGGAGGTGCTGAGAAAAAATGCGGCAACCGGAGTTGCGAAATACTTTTGCTTGATCCCCGAGGCAGGGAACTTCTACAGAAAAAGCAACATCTTTTCTAAAGACGCTGCATTCAGAAAGGAGAGCTAGCAGATGTCACGGTTCAGAATTTCTGGCGGCATCGTCGTCTTTCTTGCCCTCATCATTGTGGGGGTCGGATTCCTGGGAGGGTCTGCGGTGGCTAACTCCAAGCCCCCCGCGCCACCACCGACACATAAGCCTTTCCAAATTAGTCAAACCTATCTTCCTGGCTCCCCAGGGATAAAGCTCCGCACAGCGCCGAATACATCAGGACCAGCGTTCACACAGGCTGATGTAACTACCTATTTCCAAAAGCATGGGTTCTTGCCGCTTGCGCCAGGGGCACACCTCCAAATCTTGAGCATTCAGTTTGTGTCTGCAAAGCAAGCGAGCGATCTCATGGCAGGAGAAAGTGTGGGCCGCCCTGATAACTATCTCGTCTGCTTCGTCAAAGTCAAGGGGCCATTTCTCACCTCAACGTTACATGTTCCACCCGGTGCCAATCTACCACCCACAGCAGAATATGGACACGATGTCTTTGATGCGCACACCGGCAACGAACTCGTGTGGGGTGTCAACTTCTCATAAATGATCTTTTCTGCTGCCTGCTTTCATGCCATAAAGAGCGGTGCTAGAGCGTTTCCATGCTAAGGCCGCTCATAAGCCGGGTGCCGTCAGCGCGAGGAGCTAAGTGCTCCTCGCGCTGACGGCACTCTTTTTGCGGGCAGCGGCAGGCGCGGGGCGCTCGTCAGGGTCGTCAGGTTCCTGAAGGCCGCCGCCGAACTTGACGGCCACGCCCAGCTTTTTGAGCGCTCGGTGCAGGTCGCGCAGGTTGGTTTCGCCTGGCGCTGCCAGCGCGCACGGGCCAAGCCGCCGCAAGCCCAGGGCCGCCAGCTTGCCGGAGTTTGCCAGTTCGTTGACCAGCGTCTCATCACTGACTTCCAGCAAAATGACCTGTTTGACGCGCACCTCTTTGTACTGCCGTGCCCAATCGCGCAGCGTGTAGGCAATGTTTTGAGGCAGACCTTTCTGGCTCTGCTGTTCCAGGGAGGCCAGGAGGTCATCCAGCGCGAGGCCCCCGGCCAGCCCGCGCAGCAGCGCCTCGCGGGTGAGGGTGAAGCGGCTGACTCGCCCGATGCGCTCTGGAACGGCGTAGCGCGGCAGGTGATAGAGGACGGGCATGCACGGTTCCATGACCAGCACTTCAAAATTGGGCTGGACGATCAGCGGCTGGGATGAGCAGTCTTTTAGCATATCAGGAATGGTGCAAGAGAGGTCGCTGCTGTTGACAGCCGGAAACTCGCCGGGCGTCTCGGTCTGCTCTGAGACGGGTGTGCCCACGCCCAGCGCCGCCGCGCCAAGCTCAGTGAGCATAAAGGTGTCGGGGTTGATGACCTCGTTGAGTCCTGGCGCGGTTTCGCGCTGATAGCCCAGTGCCACCAGGCCCATTTCCGCCAGCGAAGAACGCACGATGCCCGCGATGACTTCGCCATCGGTCTGGTCCCAGCGCTCGCGCAGTTGATCGGCCAGCTTAAAGCCTGCCTCCCCGGCGAAGCGCTGCACAGGGCGCAGCACAAAGGGATCGTCACCCTTGATGGTGTCGCGCAGCGATGCCAGGCTATACCAGACGCCCGGCTCGCAGCCGCGCAGCGCCTTCTGGATGGCGGCCCGCGCCGCGCCCACATCGATGTAATGCGAAAGCCAGCCGCGATAGCCTGCGCCAAGTTGATCGACCCACCAGCGATCAGTGAGCCAGCGCCGAAAGAGTTTGCGCGCCTGGCCCGCCAGGTCGCACTGCGCCCAGGCTTCCAGCTTTGGCCCTGGCGCCAGTTGGCCCTTGGCTTCTTCGACGATGCTGTTGGCCTTGGCGCGGCCTTTTGCTGGTTTCGCTGGCTCGGCGGCTTTTTCGGCCAGTGGCACGATGCTGACCAGCCCCAGTTCGCGCGCTTCCTGCTTGAGCATTTCCAGATAGCCCAGCGCCTGCGTTTCATCGCGAGCCTGGGCGCGCGGCCCGTTCAGCGTGGGGAGCAGTTTCATGGCGATGCGTTTATGCAACCCATCCGAGCGCGTCAGTTCGATCTCTTGCTGATAGACGGAGGCGACGAACATCGCCAAATCCCAGAGAAACGACGGATTGGCAGGCGCGGTGCTGCGCGGCTCATCGCAGGGGCGCAGGCCCACCTGCACGCGCGGGCGGGCGGCGTCGCGCCGCAGGTTTTCCAGCGTTTCGCGGGGAATAAAGAGCAGGCGTTGCCCTTCGCTGAAGGTGTCAAAGGCAATAGCAAACTCTTCTAGCGTGTGCAATGCCGCATTGAGCGTGGGGCCGTCCAGGCCAGTCAGGCGACGAACCTCGCGCAGAGTCAGGCGGCCATCGCGCTGCATCAAGGTCTCGTAGAGGCCGCGCAGCCCGGACTCCAGGCGACCAAGGGCATAGCGCACGGCGTCGGCCTGGCAGAGATTGGCGGCCATCGCCTGGCGCACGTCGTTGCGCGAGGAATAGGACTGAACTACAAGGCCATAGCGGCGGCCAATCTGGTCGAGGTCGCCCTGGCGATAGGGCATCAGGATGTCATCTAGCGTTTTGTCGGCACGGCTGCCCTGCGGCGAGAAAATCTCGCGGCCTGTTGCGTAGAGCACGGTAGCAATTTCGGTGGGGATATAGACGATTTGCTTGTTTTCAATGGGCTGGTTGGCCGGGCGGTTGAAGGTGTAGCCGAAATAGACGGCACGCTGTCCGTAAAGTTCGGTGCCCTGCACTCTGGCAATCTCTTCCAAGACCAGGCGGCGGCGCTTGAGTTTTTCCAGCGTGGCTTGCAGGGGCGCTGGCTCCAGTTTGGTTAGTTCGGGGAGTTGTTCGAGTGGACGCCAGTTGCGCGCCGAGGGGCCAAGGATGGCGTAGAGCACGGCCCGTTCGATTTCATCCAGGTGTTCCCAGACAAAACGGGCGCTGATGGTATCGCGGATGCCGCTTTCCAGGCGGTTGACTGACCCCATATCGACATCTCTGGGAGGAGGTAGCCCCCAGAGCGCGGCGATGCTGCGCAGTTCGTCAACATCACGACTTGCCAGAATACCCCCCAGGCTTTGCATATGGCGTCCCCTTCTCCTGTTCGCCGAATTGCTCAACGTAGCGGATGACATCGCGTGTAATCTGGCTGGGCGTGGAGGCTCCAGCCGTAATGGCAATCCGCTTCTTGCCCACCAGCCATTCTGGTTGCAGGTCTTCCAACCGCTCGATGCGCACTGCTGGTGTCCCTGCAATGGTTTCCGAGACCTGCACCAGCCGATTCGTATTGTTGCTGCGCGGGTCGCCTACCACGATGGTCAGGTCTGCGCCTTGTGCCTGAGCGGCCACTGCTTCCTGGCGCTGCTGTGTCGCCATACAGATGTCGTTATGTACTACGACATGAGGCCAGCGCGCCCTCACAGCGTCGATGAGGCGCTGGGTGTCCCATTGGCTCAGGGTGGTCTGGGTGGAAAGGGCCAGTTTGCGCGTTTGCTCTTCGCTGAGGTGGAGGACGTTCAAATCCTCTTCGGTTTCGATAAGGTGAACCTGGTCTGGCGCTTCGCCAATGACGCCCTCTGGTTCGGGGTGGCCTTTTTTGCCAATATAGATGATATGGTAGCCCTCGGCTGCCAGTCGCTTGACCAGTTCATGGGTTTTGGCAACATCGGGGCAGGTAGCATCGATGCAGTGCAGGCCGCGCGCCCTTGCGCGTTCCTGCACCTGGGGCGAGACCCCATGCGCGGTAAAGATGACCGTTCCACTTTGGACTTGCTCCAGAATGGCGGCGCGGTCCGGGCCATCCAGGCTGATGATGCCCAGGCTGGTGAGTTCATTGACGGCAAAACGGTTGTGAACGATCAAACCAATAATGTAGATTGGCCGGGGTAAGGTGGCGTCTTTTGCAGCATTGCGCGCAATCTGCATCGCGTCCACCACACCATAACAATAGCCTCGTGGCGAGACTTTGACTACTTCCATTCTCGAGCCAGCCCCTTGTCTTGTGAACCGACCTGGACACAGGCGCCCCGGCTGGCGTGCCTGCGCTCAGCGCTGTTCATCGCCGAGTGCATTAGCGGCTTCGCGCTGTATCTGCCGCTGCGCCTGAAGAAACACATGCTCAAGTGTTGTCGCATCCATAAAGACGATCAGCGCCTCAACGCCGTCATCTGATTCATCATATACAGTAGAGTGGCTGTCCACTCCTTGCCCGGAGATGCCCAGCAGCTTTTCTGCGACGGCAATTTCGGCCTGGGCGTTCAGTTCCTCTGCGTTGATAAGGTGTGTCATCTTACTCCCTCTATTGTACAACAAGTTACGGAACAATGTCGTGTCTGTCTGTAGTCCTGCCGAAGCTCATCCGAAAAGATAGTATAGGCTTTCTTGCTCGTCTGTTTCTTCTCCCCATACTTTTAGGCTAGTACCGGCACAGGTGTCTGGCCTGGTATTCCTCTGTGCATTTTGGCTGCCATGCCTCTTTGGTATAGAACAAAAGTTCTATATTGTCAAGAAGGAAGAGGCGATAGGCGCTCCTGGCGAGGCCGCTGCTGGCCTCCGCTGCGCCCTGATGTGTGCCATCCTCTGCCTGAAGGTGTGCGAACGCGGCTGCGCTTTTTGCCGCAGCCTGGGCGGCTGGCACGCGGTCTCTTGCGCGGGGCCAGCACTTCAGTTATCATACCTTCAGCATGCGATATGCTCGAGTTTCTTTGCAGAGGTGCGCCTGTATCATGCCAGCTATTCAGATTCTTCGTGCCAGCGAGTATACCATCGATAAGCTGGCAATGGCTTTTAATCGCGGCTTTGAGCAGTATGTGGTGCCGCTCGAACTGACGCCAGAGGCGATGGCCGAGCGTGTAGCTTATCAAGATGTGCTGTTGGAAGCCTCTTTTGTGTTGCAGGATGAAAGCGGTCCTGCTGGAGTGGCGTTGCTGAGCGTGCGCGGCGAACGCTGCTGGTGCTGCGCGTTGGGCGTGGCGGCGACGGCTCGCGGCGGCGGCTATGGGCGCACGCTCATGCAGCGGCTGATTGAGGAGGCACGCCAGCGGAAGCTGAAGGAGATGTGGCTGGAGGTCTATACGCAGAATACGGTGGCGTTTCAGCTCTACCAAAGCCTGGGCTTCCGTGTTGACCGCGAACTGACCGATTATGCCGGGCCGCTGGCGCATGGTGTGGCGCAGCGCGCCTTTACCGGACCGCTGATGTTGCCCGGCCTGAGCGATGAGGGCGCAGGGGAAGAGGCGACGCCTGCCGAACAGATGCCCACGGCGATGGAGGCGACGGCAGCGCTGCCGTTCTATGAAGACATGCGCCTGGTGCGGCCTTCCTGGGAGTTCGAGCAGCCTGTGCTGACGCGCCTGGCTGCTGCCGGGCGTCTGCGGGCACTGGCAATTCCAGGGGAAGATACCGACGCTGGGCCTGCCGCGCTGCTTTTCAGCGAGCCTCGGCCCGATGAGGTGCGGCTGCTGGGCTTTGGCGCGCGCCCAGGGGCGGATGTGACCGGCGGGCTGGAACTGGCAACGCTCTTGCTGAGAGCGGTTGCCCAGGAGCATCCCGGCGTGCCTTTTAGCGCCGAAGAGATTCCGCCTGGCAATCCGCTTGGCCCGGTGCTGGAGGCAGCAGGGTGCCCGGTGGCGCACCGACTGTTTGAGATGACGCTGGCGCTTTAGGGCGCCTGGTAAGGGACCAGCGATGACGAGAAAAAACGAGAAGTTACCAGAGGTCGAAGCGTTCGAGCAGGCATTTGATCGGCCCGCGTCGCGCGCTTCCTCTTCGTTCTCTCGTTCACAGATACAGCCAGCCCCCGCTGCTGCTGCCCGTACGGCGGCGGGCCAGGTGTCCGGTGCAAGCGCAAAGCTGCGCGCCTATGCGTCGTCCAGTTCGTCGTGGTCGCCCTCCCCGGGTCAGCCTCCCAGGCGCAGCGGCATACCAGGCCAGGGCTTATCTCCCCGACGCTACCAGGATGACGAGGATGATGAGGATGAATGGGAGCCCTGGTCGGCGCGTAACCGGGCCGCGCCTCCGCCACCTGCCAGGAATGATGGCTTTTCGAGCGTGCTGGGGCGATTGGCGCTGATCATTGTGGCGCTGATTGCGGCCTATTCGCTGCAATCGCACAGCCGCCGCCAATATGTGCCAGGGACGATTGACGGCGCGACCGTGAGCAATATCAGCTATAACGCTGGCTGGCCGCTGGCCTACGCGCATGTCAATGCTCAGCAAGTGCCGCTGAGCCAGGTGGACCCAACGCCTGCTTTTCACTATATCAGCCTGCCCTTGCTGGCGGCGGACGTGGTGCTGCTGGCGGTGCCGCTCTGGCTGCTGCTCGAGGCCGTCTGGGTGCTCTGGGTTTTTGTCCTGGAGCGCTTCGGGCCGCGCCGCCTGTGGACTCGCCTGATCGCCCTGGGATTTACCGCGCTGCCCGCCACGCTCTGGATGGCGGGAGCGCTGGCGGCGGGCATCTTCCTGGGCTTTAACGATGGCAGTTTTTCCGCGTTCCCCAAGTATCTTTTGCCGGTGCTGATTCCGGCTGCCCCCGGCTTCGGGCTGGCGGCGGCGATCTCGCTGGTGCTGGGCGTGCCTGCGTCGCTCTGGCGTCTGGATTTCGGAGTGTTCCTGCTGACACTGGCGCTGCCGCTGGCCTTGCTGACGATTGTGCTGTATTGGGTCTTCTGCCTGATTGGGCGCGGTGTGCGCAAGGTCTTCAGGGGCGAGCCGGAGGAGCCAGAGGAATAATACCCCGAGAGCGTATCACTCCTCTGAAGCAGGCTGCGGAGGCTCCAGGTGCTTGATGAGTTTTTCCAGGGCATACTTGAGCGCGCCGAGCAGATGCCGATCCATGCCGACATACATCCCGAAGGGCTGCTGAGGCGTAGATTCGCCAATGTGCCAGACATAGAACGGCTGGCCGCTGTCGTCAACCTCCGGGTAGATGATGATCGGGATGGATAAGGTGGCAAACATTTCGGTGAGCGCTTGCTCGAGTTCGGCGATGTTGGCAACGCTGTCGTGGTCTTCTGTGGGTTGCCCATTGCCGATGAGGATGTTGCCCGGCCAGATGAGGTCTGGAGCCTGCCCGCTCTCTTCCGACTGCACGACGTAACGCACGGAACGCGGCTGCCCCTCCTGCTCGGTGGGAGCGCATATCCAGATGATCGTGCCCCTGCGCACCTGCCCTTCAACGCTGTAGCGAATGTAGTCGCCGACCCGATGTTCGGCATGGCTGGCGGCAACTCCCCAGGTCTCTTCTAATTGATTGTGCGCGGCCATCTCTTTTCCCTCCCTCGTTCTCAACAAGCCTTCTGCCGAAAGATGCAGGTCTTGTTGTCTTTCCCTACAACGTCCGGTGGTTTTTAGATTACAGGATGGTGGCAAGAGGTTTCAGACGATATGCAGGTCGGCAACGGCCAGGTGAGCGTGCCGGGAGAGTCGCTTCAGGCACGTTCACCCGGGCGCTTGTTAGCTGGCCTGAAGGATCAGGCGCTGAAACTCGGCCAGGGCGGTGGCTTCGCCGATGTGCCGCGCCAGCGCCAGATAGAGCCGCCGCAGATACACCCCCTGAACTAGCAGCAGATTGTTGCGTGTGGCCGGGAGAATGCTGGCCTGCGGCGCTTCCACCACGCGCCGCGCAACTTCCATTTCTACGAAGGCGAGCAGCAGGATACTGCGCGGCGTGGCCCGCGCAAGCTGGGCATCGTCGGGGCGCTGGCGGTGTACGCTCTGGATGGCTTCGTTGCCATCGAAGTGGACAGGCTGCCGCCAGGCGCGGATGATGGCCCAGCGCAGCGGCTCCGGCAGGTCTTGCGTGAGCAGACGCAGCCCGCCCTCGCGGCGCAAGGGGTTGGTGTGGATGTAGCGACCAGAAGGATACGATGGGGCTTTGGGTTGGCCCATGAGGAATGCCATACGGGGATGCTCCTTTCGGCTCCTTGAGCAAACGACTCAATATGCCGAAACGGCCCCCACCTGGCGCTGACGCTGACACGAGCTTGCCGGGAAAGCGGCGAAAGCATCCGCTTTCGCCGCTGCCGACAAGTGGCAAGCCCAGCCTTGTTCCAGGAGAGGGCCGTTGAGCAATCTACCAACTAGGCAAAATATCCGGTGATAGAATGCCCCAGCCCCATTCCTGGCGCGTCCAGGTCTGGGGGAATGGCGCGGCGGTGACCAACTCATCGCCACGTCATGCCGTTCCAGCACAACTCGTCACGAGTAGATGTGTTCCGAGCAAGAAAAGTATACCAGCTTGCCTTGGCCCTGTCAAGCGGCGTAGGAAAGCTGGTACTGACCCCTCAGACAGGGCACCCGTCAGTCGGGCTGGTAATCGTGGGAGAGCCGCCGTTAATATCTACCTTCGCGCTCGGTGACACGTTGGAATTCGTGATGGTGATTGCTCCGCCGTTATTTTCGACATCCGAGTTATCTAGCAAGCAGGAATGGTTGATGGTGATGTTTCCCGCATTGTTCGTAACGACAGAGCCAGCTAACAACCTGCTTCCGCTGATTGTGATGTCCCCGGCATTGTCGTCCAGTTCTATTTTCCCTTTTATCCCTGTGACCGAGATTTCGGCATCATTTCCTGAGATATGCAGGTGGCTGTCAGCCGGGACGCTGATGGTCAAACCACACAGGTTGCCATTGATATTGAGGGTATTGCTGGCTTGATCGTAATTCCCATAGCCTTCAATTGTTGTGATTCCGGCATTTAGAGAGACCTGATTTGAGGTGGCATTGCCCACTACGGTGATGGACCCGGCATTACAATCGCCCATCAGGGTTGGATTCGGGTTTATCCGAAATGTATAGCCCTGGATGAAGAAATAATAGATGAGAAACACCAGCAGCAGCACCAGCGGCAGGCGCAGCAGCAGCGAGGGAGCAGCGCGACGTGTTTGCTGCGCCGGGAAGCCGCCGAAATTGCCAGCATAGCCATAGGGATCGCTCCGTTGGGAGAATCCCCCAGCGCTGCTCTGTTTGCGAGCGCCGGAGTTGCCCAAGTAGACGAACCCCAGGATGACCAGGACAATGAACCAGAACTGCATGATGTCCCCGCCTATGAACCAGAAGTAGATGCCGGGGAACGCGAGGTCTCCTTGGATGAGGAGAAAGCAAATAACGGCCATGATCACTAGCAGCACGGCGAGTATCCAGTATCGACGGGATGGATTGGAGCGTTTTGGAGAAGAAGCGTACATTCCTTGGGGGAATTGACCTTGCGGATATTGACCCATGTTGTTTTGGGGGAATTGACCTTGCGGATATTGGCCCATGTCGTTGAAAGCCATCGCCATCACCTCTCTCATCTGTACCCATGGTTGCAGAAGACAGCACTCTTCACCAGAGAGGATACCAGACAGGCACCAACCTGTCAAGCGCTTTTGCCTGGCATGGCGGATATGATATGCTCTGCGCAAGACCGAAGAAAGGTGCGCTTTCTTTTTATGTTGAACGCTCTTATTTCATCGATAAAGGGGGGCGACGATGCCAACCGTAACGATTGGAGCAGCGCGGCTCACATCTGAGGCAGTGGTGGCAGTGGCCCGCGAGGGGGCCAGGGTGGAACTGGCGGCTGAGGCCGTGACGCGGGTGCAGGCGGCGCGGAACCTGGTGCAGAGCATTGCCGATGAAGATCGGGTGGTCTATGGCGTGACGACGGGCTTTGGGCACCTGAGCCGGGTGCATATCGGGTCGGCGCAACTCGCCGATTTGCAGCGCAACTTGCTGCGCAGCCACGCTTCCGGCGTGGGCGAGCCGTTGCCCGCCGATGTGACGCGGGCGATGCTGCTGCTTTTGGCGAACAGCCTGGCGCGTGGGCATTCGGGTGTGCGCGTGGAGGTGATTCAGACGCTGCTGGGGCTGCTCAATACGCATGTGCAGCCGCTCATTCCATCGCGCGGGTCGGTGGGCGCGAGTGGTGATCTGGCCCCGCTGGCACATCTGGGCCTGGCGCTGATCGGTGAGGGCGAGGCGCTCTATGATGGCCGCCAGCTTCCCAGCGCCGAGGCGATGCGCCTGGTGGGGCTTGCGCCGCTGGAGCTTCAGCCCAAAGAGGGGTTGGCGCTCATCAATGGCACGCATTTGATGGAAGCGATGGGCTTGCTGACGCTGCGCGATGCGCGGGCGCTGCTGGCGTCGGCGGAAGCGGCGGCTGCCATGAGCGTGGAGGGGTTGATGGGGTCGTTCGTGCCCTTCGATGTGCGCATCCACGCGCTGCGACCCCAACCGGGGCAGGCCGCTGTCGCGGCGCGCATGCGCGATCTGCTGGCAGAGAGCGAGATCAATCCGTCGCATAAGGATTGCCCGCGCGTGCAAGACCCCTATACGCTGCGTTGCATTCCCCAGGTGCTGGGCGCGGTGCGCGACGCGCTGGGCTACGTGGCGGGCGTCTTCGAGAACGAGCTAGGCGCGGTCACCGATAACCCGCTGCTCTTCCCGGATGATGAGCTTTCGCTTTCGGGCGGCAATTTTCACGGCCAGCCGCTGGCGCTGGCGCTGGATATGCTGGCGATTGCCGTTGCCCAGCTTGCCGGATTTTCCGAACGGCGCATCTTTAGCCTGCTGGGGCCGCATGATTGGGATGAAAAAGATACGCCCCTCTTTCTGACGCCAAATCCTGGCCTGAACTCTGGGTATATGATTCCCCAGTACGTGGCGGCGGCGCTGGTCAACGAGATCAAGGTGCTGGCGCATCCGGCCAGCATCGATTCGATTCCAACCTCTGCCGGAATGGAGGACTGGAACAGCATGGGCGCGACGGCGGCGCACAAGGCGCGCCAGGCTGTCGGGCTGGCGGCGCGCGTCGTGGCGATTGAACTGTTGTGCGCGGCGCAGATGCTGGAGTTTCGCAAACCGCTCAAGCCGGGCAAAGGCGTGCAGGCGGTCTATGAGCAGGTGCGACGACTCGTTCCCGCGCTGACTGATGATCGCCCGCCCGCTCCAGACATCGAGCGGCTGGCTCAGGCGGTGCTAGATGGGCAGCACGAGTAGGCAGCAAACACCCATCGTGGTCATCCAGAGCGTTCAGCGCTCAGACATGGCTGATCTGTGGCAATGACTGGCATGTCGAGTGCATACCCTCCTTTCTAGAACCTGCCATTCGTTCGCACTCGGAAACTGGAGAGGGGGAGCCATCCATGTCTATGCATCAACGCTTCGGCTGGCAAACAGAGCGCCAGCAGCAGTTTCGACCTTCCCTGGTCGTTTTGTTGATCTTGTCATTTGTTCTGCTGCTTTCGCTATCGGCCTGCTCGGTTACAATTGGGAATGCTCCCGCCTCGACGACTACTGGCCCTGGGATTTCGGAGCAGGTGCAGGTGGTTCAGGACCAGAGTGGAGCAACGCTGGTGCTGGCTCCAGTGACGATTCATGGCAAAGGACCATTTACTTTTGCTGTTGATACTGGAGCCAGCACCTCGCTTATCTCTAGCGCGGTGGCCCAGCAGCTTGGCTTGCCTGTAGCTGGCAGCGCCGAGCCGATCAGTGGAATTGGCGGCGTCACTCAGGCTGTTCCGGTGAAGGTAAGCGACTGGAATACTGGTTCAATTCGTCTGCCCTCGGTGACGATTGCCAGTGCTGCCATCCCGCATGAGCGCGGCAGCACTGGCTTTCAAGGTTTGCTCGGCTCGGACATCTGGAGCAAGTTCGGCAAGTTCACGCTCGATTACAGCAGCAGCACGCTGACGGTCTATCAGCAGATCGCGCTTGCTCCAGCGGACCGACGGCTCGCGCTGGTCTGGTTCGGTTGATGCGGCAAAAAAACAACGGTCACTGACTGGCCCTCAGATATGGCTGATCTGCGGCACTGCCAGGCCAATGAGTTCCGGTTCTCTTGGCCTGGGCGTCGCTTCTGGTCGCCTCGCCCAGCGCTTTTGCAGCCGATGGCTCAGGCGCATGCCTGGCTGTTCAATCAACCTGTAGACGGCAAACGAGAAGGGGAATACGATCGCTGCGACCCAGACCCAGTAGAGGCTGTAGGCCAGCAGATGGGGCAGGCTGGTCAGGTAGGGGCCGATGTTGCGCTGAAACGCATTCAACAGCGGCAAGTGCCAGATGTATAAGCTGTAGGAGATCAGCCCCACCCAGCGCAGCGGCGCCCACTCGAAAAAGCGCCGGAGTATCACGCCGTCGAAGAGGATTGCCAGAATGCAGCATGCAAAGCCCACGGAAAGGCCCAGCTCGGATAACCAGCTATACGGTTGAAACAGGCTCTTGAGGGCTGGCGCGTATTGCATCACCATGAACAGCAGCATCAGCACTCCGCCGCCCCACAGCCAGCCGCTGTGCCAGCGTGCCTTGCGTTCTTCAGCCAGCGGCTGGCCCATGGGGCACCAGCGGGTATACGCCAGGCCAGCGAGCATGCCGATGGCGAAATCCTCCAGAAACTTGCCATCAAAGCCGTAGGTCAAGAAGAGTACGATGTTTAAGACGTTGCGCGGTACCAGAAAGGTGGCCGACGGGTGGGCCATAAAGTACGCGCCCCAATAGCGGGTACATAGCCCCCAGCCGACGACTCCCAGCAAACCCCCGACGACCACCCAGAGGCGTTTTTCGGTGCGCACCCGCGCCCAGCGCGTCGCCAGCCGAGTTAGCGCGCAGATGCCCAGCGCAATGAATGGCAAAAGCAGATAGAACTGCCATTCAATTGCCAGTGTCCAGTAGGGGCCGTTGATTTGCTGAAACGTGGCCTTTGTGGAATCCATGAGAAAGATGGGAAAGAGCGCGAGCTGCCCCCAGCGCGCTGGCTGGAGATATTCCGGGTGCGCCAGCAGCACGATCAAGAGCAGCGAGAAGTAATAGCCGGGGATGATGCGCAGGGCGCGCCGCAGATAGAAGCGCCGCATGCTCGGCCAGGGCTGGTCAAACAGCAGGGCGTTGGCATAGGGGAGGAAGAGCAGAAAGCCGGAAAGCACAAAGAAGAGCGTGACGCCCGCGTTGCCCGCCAGGAGAAGCGCGGTGATGAGTGAATCGCTGTTTTCCGACCAGAGGTGGGTATCGCGGGCCATCAGGCTGATGTGATAGCCAATGACCATCAGGCAGGCGATGGCGCGCACCCCATCGAGCGCGGCAATGGTTCCCCTGGGCCGAGACTCTTCAAACTGTAGAGAGCGTTTCATAAAAAATGAACTCCTTTCAGCGCCCTTGAGAGAGACATAGGTTTTTCTCTTGCCATTCAGTCTAGCGGGACACGCGGAGGAGCACATCGGTTGTTTGCGCAGCGTAATCTTCACCATGTCAGAATTACCTGGGTAGAATACGCATGGTGGATGGGCGAACGCCTTGATATACTAGAACAGCGCTGATAGTCGTCAGAGGCGGCGTATTGCAAGAGGAGAAGATTTATGAAAACGATGCTCTGGTTCCTGCGGTCCTTTCGCAAGCTGCAATGGCGGCTCACGCTCTCCTATTTGCTGGTGACGCTGGTGGTGGTTCTGGCTGTGGAGAGCGTCAATTCGTTCACCGAGACGACGAGCAAACAGCTTGACCAACCTGCTACGTTTGCACAGTCTTTGGGAGATGTTGTCATTCCGCAGCTTGCGCCGTATCTGGCAGCAAACCCTCCGGACCAGAGCGCCCTTAGCAAGTGGGCCACGTTCTTTATTGCTCCGCCGAGTCCCTCAGGGCAGTCCGTGTCGGGCAAGTATGTGCTGGCGGTGATTCTGAATGAAGATGGGCAGATTCTGGCGTCTGCCCCCAACGATACAAACACCATGCAGAAGTTTTTCTGGAATACGCAGTCTCAGGCGCTGATTCAGGCTGCCCGTGCGAGTTCTCCAAAAACAGAGACGCAAACGGCGAGGGTTCGTGCCCTGGGCGGGCAAACCCTCATTGCGCTGCCCATCAAGGAGCTTGGGGTCTTCTTCACAGTGTTTACGGGGCCGGTGCCCCAACCTGCGCCCCTTGCCAAGGGCGATTTCACCTATCTGCTGTGGATCAACCTCAGCAGTGAATTTCCCTTGCTCGCGCTGGCGGGCGCTATTGGCATCTTTTCGGGGATGCTTGGGTCGCGCAGCATCCGGCGACCTCTGCGCCAGATTACCCTGGCAGCGGAAGCCTGGAGTCAGGGCGATTTCAGCGTCAAGGTGCAGGCTGCCGCGCGTGATGAGCTAGGGCAGCTTGCCCGCGACTTGAACAGCATGGCCGATCAGTTGCAAACGCTGCTCACCACGCGCCAGGAACTGGCTGTGGTGGAGGAGCGCCATCGCCTGGCGCGCGATCTGCACGATTCCATCAAGCAGCAGATGTTTGTGATTACGCTGCTGGTTGGCGCGGCCAAGGAGATGGTTCCCGACCATCCCCAGGCGGCGCAGACGCTGGATGAAGCAGTGCGTCTGACCGGCCAGGCGCAACAAGAATTGACCGCGCTGATTCATGAACTGCGTCCGTTGGCGCTGGCCGGAAAAGGCTTGAGCGCGGCGCTGGCCGACCTGCTGACGGGCTGGGAACAGTCCACCGGCATCGCTGCCGAGGCGCACCTGCCGGATGGCCTGCAAGCGCCGCTGGCAACAGAGCAGGCGCTTTACCGCATCGCGCAGGAGGCTCTGAATAACGTTGCCCGGCACAGTGGGGCGACCGAGGTTGCCTTGCACCTGCTCCAGGAACCAGGGCGTCTGACGCTGCGCATTCAGGATAACGGGCGCGGCTTTACCCCTACGCATGCCGAAGGACGCGGGCAGGGCTTGAGCAATATGCGCCAGCGCGCCGAAGATGTGGGCGGCTCGCTGCGGATGTTCAGCGATGCGGCGGGCACGTGTGTGGAGGCGATGGTGCCATTGGCATTGACGCAAGCTGAGAGATCAAGCGGAGACGAGGTAAAGTATGACCCAACCTTTGAGCCTGCTCATCGTGGATGACCATCAACTGGTGCGCTGGGGCATTCGGACCTTTCTGGCGACACAGACCGACATCAGCGTGCTGGGGGAAGCGGCCTCTGGCGAAGAGGCGCTCCAATTGGCGGCTGAGTTGCAGCCGCAGGTGGTCTTGATGGACCTGCGCATGCCAGGGATGGGCGGCGTCGAGGCGATCAAGCACATACACCAGCGCTGGCCTGAGATGGCCGTTGTCGTCTTGACAACTTACAACGAAGATGACCTGATGATTCAGGGACTTCAGGCGGGGGCTTGCGGCTATTTGCTCAAGGATTGCTCGCTGGAAACGCTGGTGCAGGCCATCCGCGCGGCGGCGCGCGGCGAGATGCTGGTGCCGCCGGAGGTGATGGCCCGCATTCTCGCCCGCGCCGCGCAAGCTGGTGCCCCAATGCGGGCTGCGCCGCGTGGCCCGCTGGACCTGACCGAGCGCGAGCGCGAAGTGCTGGCGGGAGTTGCGCGCGGCGAACGCAGCAAAGAGATTGCGGTGCACCTGGGCATCAGCGAGCGCACCGTCGGCTCGTACCTCAATAATGTGTTTACCAAGCTAGGCGTCGATTCGCGCGCCTCCGCCGTCGCGGTGGCGATGGAGCGCGGCCTTTTGCCCCGCCTGGATTAGCTGCCCATCATGGGAATCTGAACGCCCTGCTCGCGCGCAAACTCGATAGCTTCCGGGTAGCCCGCGTCGGCATGGCGCATGACGCCGCTTGCCGGGTCATTGGTAAGCACGCGCTCCAGGCGTTTGGCTGCCGCTTCGGTGCCGTCCGCGACGATGACCATGCCCGCGTGCTGCGAAAATCCCATGCCGACTCCGCCGCCGTGATGAATGGAAACCCAGGTCGCGCCGCTGGCGCAGTTGAGCAGCGCGTTGAGCAGCGGCCAGTCCGATACCGCGTCGGAGCCGTCTTTCATCCCCTCGGTTTCGCGGTTGGGGCTGGCGACAGAGCCGGAATCAAGATGATCGCGGCCAATGACGATGGGCGCGCGTACTTCGCCTTTGGCGACCATGTCATTGAACGCCAGGCCGAGCCTGGCCCGTTCGCCTAGCCCTACCCAGCAGATGCGCGCAGGCAAACCCTGGAAATGAATTTTCTGGCGCGCCATATCCAGCCAGCGATGAAGGTGCGGGTTGTCCGGGATCAGTTCTTTGACCTTGGCATCGGTCTTATAAATGTCTTCTGGGTCGCCAGAGAGCGCCACCCAGCGAAACGGCCCGATGCCCCGGCAGAATAAGGGGCGAATGTAAGCGGGTACAAAGCCGGGATAATCAAACGCATTGGTTACGCCCGCCTCATAGGCCACCTGCCGGATGTTATTGCCATAATCCACCACCGGAATGCCCTGATGGTGGAAATCCAGCATGGCGTGCACCTGTTTCGCAATAGATTCCTTCGCGCGTTCGACATAGCCTTGCGGGTCACGCTGGCGCAGCTCCGCAGCTTCCGCAAGGCTCAAACCGGCAGGGATATACCCATTCAGGACATCATGCGCAGACGTTTGATCGGTGACCATGTCAGGCTTAATGCCCCGGCGCACTAGCTCAGGGTAGATGTCTGCCGCGTTGCCCAGCAGCCCGATAGAGATCGGCTGTCCCACATTGCGCGCCTCGCGGAGCTGATCGAGCGCTTCGTCAAGCGTGCTAGCGATGGCATCGCAGTAGCCGGTATCCAGGCGGCGCTGGATGTGAGTGGCATCGCACTCCACCGCAAGCATAGAGGCACCTGCCATGGTGGCTGCCAATGGCTGCGCACCGCCCATGCCTCCTAAGCCAGCAGTCAATATCCATTTGCCGGATAAGTCACCACCGAAATGCTGGCGGCCCATTTCCGTGAAAGTTTCATACGTTCCCTGCACAATGCCCTGGCTGCCGATGTAAATCCAGGAGCCAGCCGTCATCTGGCCGTACATCATCAGTCCCTTGCGGTCGAGTTCACGGAAATGCTCCCAGGTCGCCCAGTGCGGCACGAGGTTGGAGTTGGCGATGAGGACACGCGGCGCGTCGGCGTGGGTTTTGAAGACGCCCACCGGCTTGCCAGACTGCACCAGCAGCGTTTCGTCTTCGTTCAGGTTCTTGAGCGTCTCGACGATGCGGTCGAAACATTGCCAATTGCGCGCCGCCTTGCCGATGCCACCGTACACAATAAGCTCATCTGGTTTCTCGGCGACCTGCGGGTCGAGGTTATTCATCAGCATGCGCAGGGCGGCTTCCTGCTGCCATCCCTTGCACGAGAGGGCATTTCCACGGGGGGCACGAATGGTGCGCGGCTGCTCCGTTGCGCCGCTCGGCATCTCTTCAGGCATGAGTGTCTTCCTTTCAGGCATGAGGAATGAGGCGGCAACGCCTCCAATAGCCTTACTAACGATAACACTCGCGGGCCGCGGCATCAAGCCGGATTACTTGTTGGAGAGGAGCAGCACGATCACCCCGCCGAGCGCAGCCATCACCGTGACAATGGCAGCGGCGATCATGGTGATAACCTGGCCGCGCGGATAGCGCTGTTGTTTCCTGGGCGCGCGCATCTCTGGGAGGGCCGGAGCCATAGGCATAGCGCTGATTGCCTGCACAAATGCTTGAGAGGGGCTGCTCCCGGGGGCTGGCTGTGGAGGAAACGCCCCCTGAACCGGCGCGGCGGGCATTGGCCCTGCGGGGAATGGATTTGGGGCTGAAAACTCCGGCGCTTTGCCGCTTCCCTGGACCATCTCCGGTTGCCAGGCAGGCGCTTGTGGCGCGCCCCAGGCCGGTGGCTCTGGTGGTGCCGCCCACGCAGATGCCATTTGTTGCCCATTGGGCGCAGCAGGCGGGCCAACCCACGCGGGCGCTGGCCCATTGGGCGGCGCGGGCTGATGTGCGAAAGCTGGCGCAGGCGGCTGGGCAGGCGGTGCGGGTGGGCTGACCCAGGCAGATGGTGGCTGCTGGATGGGTGACGCTGCTGGCTCATTTAAGAGGCGCGTCGGGGCCTCGTCGCTGACCTCTTCAGGAAGCTTTGCCGGAGGAGCAGGCTGGGGCGCAGGTTGTTCGGGCCAGTTGCCTGCGCGAAACGGTGGCAGGACCGGCTGCGCCGGGCCAGACGCTGGCTTTGTCGGCGCGGTGCTATCGAGCGGCGGAATGGGATCGGGCAACGCGGCAGTGGCGACACGGGTCGGATAAGCGGCTACCGGAACGGCTCCGGATGCGGCGGCCAGAGATGCGCCACAGTCCCCGCAGAAACGCGCGCCGCGCGGCAGTTTGGAGCCACATTTGGGGCAGGCAATAGTATCGCCTTCCTGGGGGCGCTCAGGCTCGTTGAGGGCTGGTTGAGCAGGCGTCGCCTTCTGCGGGGGAGCGGCGGGCGCTGCCGCTGCTTTGGCTTCTCGCGCCGCAGAGGCGAGCGATGGATGTTCTGCCCCGCATTCCATACAAAAGCGGTCGGTCATATAGACGCTTGACCCGCATTGATAGCATTGCATCATTTTGCCTCCCATACCAGGCAGCATAGCCCGCTTTCCCACTGCCAGGGAAGAGCAACTCTCTGTTTCATCTAGTGTACAACATGTCAGGAACAAGAGGCCAGTATCCAGACCGCTCGATGTTTTCATAGGTCCACTATAGAACTGACGCTGGCTCGCCTCTGTGAATCAGTTGACTGTCCTGGTGTGGAAGAGCGCACACCATCCATAGACACAGTAACCATCGAGCGCATATACTGAAAGGACGGAGGTCATTCATGGCGCAATTGAAACATGTGGATATTCCCGCGCCGCACGGACGGCTGGAAGGGCTGCTGCGGCTGCCGGAGGAAGAGGAGCACGCGCCGCGTCTGGCGGCGGTGGTCTGTCATCCTCACCCGCTGTATGGCGGCACGATGCACAACAAGACGGTGTTCCGGCTGGCGACGGCGCTGAACGAGGTGGGCATCCCGACGCTGCGCTTCAATTTTCGCGGCGTGGGCCTGAGCACCGGCAGCCATGACGAGGGGCGCGGCGAGCAAGACGATGTGCGTTCGGCGCTCGATGAACTGGAACGTCGTTTCCCGGATGTGGCGCTGGCTGTGGCGGGCTTCTCGTTTGGCGCGTGGGTTGGCCTGCGCGTGGGCTGCGGCGAGGAGCGCGTCAAGCAGTTGGTGGGCGTAGGTGTGCCGGTCGCATCGCTGTCTGTCGATCAGATGGCAAGCTGCTTCAAGCCCAAGCTGATTGTGCAGGGCGCGCTCGATCAATATGGGCCGGAAGCCGAACTGCGCGCCTGGTTTGCTGGCATTGCCGCACCCAGGCATCTGGAGGTTATTCCAGGGGCAGATCATTTTCTGACTGAGCATCTGGATGAACTGGAGCAGGCGATAGTGCGTTATTTCAAAGAAGGATAAGTCCAAGACGGTAAAAAGAACAGGCCAGGCGCTTCTCATCCAACAAGTACGGGTCGCAATGGTGAGGAACAATGGCCGGGGGGACCATTTTTTGTTCCTGAACAGAAACGCCTTGCCAGCCTTTATTATAGCGACTGGCTCACAATATTACTGTGAACCAGTTCACAATTTGCTCTTAATGCAAGATGCCAGGCTCGCTCACTCGGGTAAGTGTCAATCGTTTTTTTAGAACTCCTCAGGAATGTCGGCGCGCAGATCGGGCTTGTCTTCGTCCTCTTCCATATCCAGCGGCACGCTTTCCTCGGCCACCTGGACGGCCATCGCGGGCACTGTGCGGCTCTGGAGGACGATGCCACGCATCAGCCCTTTGGCCGCAGCGCCTAGCCGGGGGCGCAGTTCTTCCAGGCTCTGGCGCGCAGCCTGAATCTGCACGGCGCGAATGCGCTCGCTCTGGTCTTCCATGTCGCCCGTCTGCCAGAGGCGCTTCTCATCCAGCACCTGGCCGACAGCCGCCTGCACCTGCTGAAGCAGATCGATGGTCTGGTTGAGGATGACCAGCAGGTCACCCTCGGCCAGATCGATGTGCCGCTGCAAACTGGCGAGTGACGCGCCGCGCCACCAGTAGAGCGCGACGCCGTGGAAAGCGTCATTGATGCCCGGGCTGACATCCAGGCCCAGTTCAATTTCGCTCATCTGCACCCGGCCAATGACCTGATACACCTCGCGGCGCAGATACGCCAGTTGCCGCCAGAGCGTGTTGCGGTTGCGCACCGGGCGGTCATCATCGAAGGCAAACCAGCTTGCCAACTCCGCCAATTCAGAGGGGTGCAATTGTTCTAGCGGAATGGCCTGAATCAATTCAGTAAAGAGGATTCCGGCAGGATGAAAGATGCTCCGCAGCAGCCGCCCCTTGATGGTCAATCGGTCGTTGGGGTCGATATAACTGAGCGAACGCAGCAAATTGATGATGCCGTTGAGTTCTGCCGCGCCTGCCCGGCTGAGCGCGCGATGGCGCTCGCGCTCGGCTGGTGGCTTTTTGCGTTCGCGCCTGGCGCGGCGGCTCAGGCTGGCGGCAGAAGGCCCTCCTGGAGATGACAGCGCCTCCACAAAGGCTTGTTCTTCGGCAGACAGAGACGGGAGTTCCTGCTGTGCCAGCCGTTCTTCATAGAGCAGACGATGGCTATAGCGCTGAAATTCGCGGAAGCTGGCGGCCACATCGCGGCGCAACCGGCGGATGTCGCCGCCGCGCCAGAGGTTTAGCACCGAGTTATAGCGCATGGTAAAAGCGCTGTTGACGGGTAACAACTCGCCGGTGAGGGCCGCGAAAGATGGCTCGAAGGGTTCCCATGGCGAATAGGGGATGATGGCCGCGCCGCGTTCGTCCATGCCGCGTCGGCCAGCGCGCCCGGTAAGCTGCTGATATTCGTTGGGCGTCAAGAGGCGCATGCCAATGCCATCGAATTTGCTGAGGCTGCCCACCACGACGGAGCGCGCGGGCATGTTGATGCCCAGCGCCAGGGTGTCGGTGGCGAAGACGGCGCGCAGATGTCCGCGCTGGAAAAGCGTTTCCACCAGCACTTTCAGCCCCGGCAGCAGCCCGGCATGATGATATGCCAGGCCGCGCGGCAGCAGCGCCGTAAGCCGCTGCACCTGGTCGAGTTCGCGGTCTTCGGATGGCAGCGCCTCCAGCCAGGCGCGCACTTCTTCTTGCAGCAGGGTTTGTTCTTCTGGTGTCGTCAGCAGATGGCCTGCGGCGCTGCTGGCGCTCTCTTCGACGATGCGCCGCCCTGGCAGGAAATAGAGACACGGGAGCAGATCGGCCTGGCGGAGCGCGGTCAGGATTTCGCCTGGCTCGATGGCTTCGCGCTCTTCGTTGGGGCGCGGCTTCTGCTCGGTCGCGGCGCTGGCTGGCTGGGCTGCTGATGTACCTGACGCGGCAGGCCGCCGCTGACCTTTGCCCTCGCCGCCGAAGGTAAAGATGCGGCCCTCGCCGCGCTCGTGGCGGCGTTTGGCTTCGCCGCCAATTTTGGGGAAGCGTTCCACGCGCTTGCCGTCGGCGTTCATCACCAGATGCAGCCGCCCATCGATGTAGTAGTAGTGATCAAGCGGGATGGCGCGCTCGGTGTGCAGCACCAGGCTGATGGGCCGATGCACGCGGCTGATCCAGAGGGATAGCTCATCCGCATTGCTGACGGTGGCCGACAGGCCAATCAACAGTACATGCTTGGGCGAGTGGATGATGGCCTCTTCCCAGACCGGCCCGCGCTCCGGGTCGCTGAGATAGTGCAGTTCGTCGAAGATGACGCAGCCTACGTCGTCCAGTTCAGGGTTAAGGCGCGCAATGAAGGGCTGCGGTTGGGGCGCTGTCTCGGTTACCTGCCCCTCGGCTCGCGCCTCATTGGCTTTTTCGGCCAGGGCGGTGGCTTCGCCTGCTCCGGGGGGAACACTGCGCGTCCTGTCCTGGTCGCGCGCCTCTTCCTCCAGCAGCATGTTGCGGTAGATTTCGGTAGTCATCACCAGAATGGGCGCTTGATTGCGCTCCACGATGTCGCCCGTAACCAGGCCAACCATCTGCGCGCCATAGCGTGCGCGCAGGTCGCGGAATTTCTGGTTGGAGAGCGCCTTCAGCGGCGCGGTATAGATGACGCGCTTGCCCTGGCGGTGCGCCAGCCAGATGGCAAATTCCGCTACTATCGTTTTGCCGGTGCCCGTGGGGGCGGCCACCAGCACCGAGCGGTCCTCGGCCAGATGGGCAATGGCCTCGCGCTGGAACGGGTCCAGAGGAAAAGGATACTCGCTGGCAAAGGCTTCTAACAGTTCGTCAACCACCTGCTTCTCCACTCTGCGCAGAGATAAGGCTTGCGTGCGGCACCATGACGTTGAGGGCGCGCTCGGCTGAAGATACCAGAATGGGCGTGCGCCCGCGCAGTTCGCCATCCAGGGTCACATCCACCGGCTCGGTGGTTTTAATCAGCACCTGGCGCGCCTTGACGTGATGAATGCCGGGAAAGTGTCGGCTGACGGCCTCGCGCCGCCCATTGAGCGGCGGTGTGAGCGCCATCTGAGCCGCCGCAAGCAACTGGCGCAGATCAAATCGTTCAACGATCAAAATGTCTAACAGGTGGTCTTGCAGTTCGCATCCGGCAAGGGCGAAGCCAAACTGGCCCCCAAACACGGGAGCATTGATGACGGCCACCTGTAATGCCTGATAGTGGTAGGGGCGATCAGCCTCGATATCGTTCTCGGTTTCCTCGGGAGCCAGCGCGCAGGCCACGTCACCAAAGCGCAGTGTGAAGTCGACCATCTGCGAGGCGCTCAACGTCTCCAGCGCGGCAACGGGATAGGTGAAGCGGCCAAAGCGCTGGCGCATGGTGGCGTTGGTTGCCAACTGAGCAAAGGCAACATTCAGCCCCAGCGTCAAGGCGTGTGTGAAGAAGGCTTGCGCGCTGCTCTGTTCCCCAGCAGCAGATGCGCCTGGAGCGTTGGCTGTGGCTTCCTGGAGCGCGTGCGGCGCGGCGATGGCCGGATGGGCACGCCCCAGGTCGATATACATCATCGAGCCTGCGGCAATTACCTGGCAGGCTTCGGCCAACTCCAGCGGCAAGCGGAGCGAGCGGGCAAAGTCGTTCGATGTCCCCAGAGGCAGAATGCCCAGCGGTATGTCGCTGTGCGCCAGATGTGTGGCGGCAGCGCCGATGGTGCCATCGCCTCCGGCGGCAATGACGAGTTCCACGCCTGCTAAGCGCCACTCCTCGGCCAAGGGTGGCCGACCATCCAGCGCTGTGACGCTGTAGACCTGATTGACGATAATACCTTGCTGGCGTAAAAAGAACCGGGCAGATTCTATAGAAAGCTGCTCCTCATAGATATGAGGGCTGGCAATCATCAGGGCCTGACGCAGACGTGCTGGCTGAGATTCCATCGTATTCCTGAATATTCCTTTGGTGTGTATCTTCTTTTTTTGGGTATACGGATGCTAAGGTACAAATCCTCTGCATTATAGGCACAGCCTGACCTCAGGCGCAATCTCAAGAGCGAGCGAAGCCACGCTCTGGTTCCTGCCCGCCGCGCGCCTGTTCGCAAAGAGAGCTACATCACATCCGAAAGATGAGCCAACGCATAGTTTTCCCTTGCTGGGTCATGTATACTCTGCACAGAAAGAACGAACGGACCAGAGGAAACAAAGACAACAATACTCAAAAAGACCTTTCTGGAACGTTTCCCTTTCTGGTAAGCCAATCGAGCGCTTGCCAAACAAAATGAAGCTGGACAAAGCCCACTGGGGGCTGAGGCAGCACAAAAACACCCATTAGGAGGGACACACAATGTCTGGTGGTCTGTATTCAATCGATCTTGGTCTGGCGGAGCAGGTAGAGAAACTTTTGGCGGCTACTGATGCTGATGTGGACCAGTATCGTGCCCAGCTTTTCAGCCTGGTTGGTCAATTGGAAGGCACCTGGGTAAGCCCAAACAAGCAGAGTTTTGTGAATGATTGGGTGACGTACTGCAACGCCGTGAACACCATCTATGATGTCGGCCCGCGGATGGTCAACGGTCTGAAGACTGAGATCAACCTGATCTCGCAAGCCGAGCAAGTTCAGTTCTAAGACGTATGGGGTGTCGCACAGGGTTTCTCTCGCGGCACCCCTGCCTCTTTTTGCAGGGGTGGATACCATGTCAGGTCAGATAGTGCTGCAAACGGCTCCTCGCATCTCTACCCTGCCAGGGGGCGCGCTTCGGGTCACGTGGGGAGAGGCTGGAGGCCCCGGAGGGGTTGTGCAGTTTTACCCGAAAGAAGATGGGGTCGTTCTCGACTACATTCGGGTGCGACAGGGAAATCGCGCTTTGGGTGCCACCCTGTTCGCGGATGCGCTTCGGGCGGCTGGTATCCCACAACCTCGCTTTGTTGAGTCTTCCCCCATCGTCAACGAGCCGCTCTTGAAACTGCTTCAATCAGGCGACGACACGGCCATCGCTCAGGCCCAGCGCTTCTGGCGTCTTCAGAGTCTGAGCTTTGCGAAAGCGCTAGGAGCTACCGTTCTCTGCACCGGGTTGGTTAAGAATGCTCGGGGCAACTGGATTGCCAGAGGCGAACTTTCCTATTAGGACGGCGCGCATTCTCCCATCAGCCGCCGTCCTGATGCTTCCTCCCTTCCCATCCTTCTTCAAGATGGTCTATCTGTGTCTTTGGGCAGGCATCGCGTGCCTGGTCAGCCACACAGAGACCTGCACCTTTGGCATCTCACGATTCTGGCTCTTGCGAGTCTGGCTCATCTGTGCTATCGTACATCACTGAGCAGCCGAACATTGTCCAGTGCAGAAGCAGCGAATATGGGATGTTCATGATGAAACCTTTACTAACGCGCCCTTCTGAGCTTGAACCCCGACCACCCCTGGAACGCCTGCGCGAGCGTGTCCAGGAGGCGATGAGCCATCTACGAACCTGGGGAAAACGCCTGCTTTCATCCGGCCAGGAGGCAGCGACAAGGGATGCACATCCACCCAAAACGGAAGCCGGGGAATGGCCGCCCGGGCAGGACCGCGAGCAGCCGTCGATGAGCAGGATAACCAGGCCGGTACGGAGTGTGACTCCTGCGCGGCTCAGCCAGCCGGTGCGCGGGCCGCGCTCTTACCTGACGGAGCCGCTCGGCGACGCCGCGCCCGGGTCTGCGGAGGGAGGAAACGCCGATATGGCAAAGACGCCGCAGGAGCGCCCCGCCGCGCCAGCAGCTTCGCCGGTGGAAGGCGCAGGCGCACAGGCGGGCGCAGCGAACGAGCAGGCTGCCCAGGCCACACCTGAGCAGATGGAGGAGACGCGCCGGGCGCTGGCGCGCAAACTCTTGAAAGGGTCGCGCAGCGGTCTGCTGCTGACTCTGGAGCCAGGGTACGTCTGGTCGCAAGTGCTGGAGGTGTTGGCGGCGCGGCTGGCGGAATCGCCGACGTTTTTTCAGGGCGCTTTGTTGAGCCTGGATACGCGGCGGCGTGCGTTGGAGCCGCAGGAAGTCGAGGAGCTGCGGGCGCTGCTGGCTCCCTATGAGATGGCGTTCAAGGAAGTGGGGAGCGATGAGTTGTATGACCCGCGTGTCTTGCCCAGCGGTGCTGCGCGCGCTGCTCCTTCAGGCGATACGACGCCGACGCTGGCAATCCGCGCCAGCGATGCGGCCAACACGCTGTTTACGCGGCGCACGATTCGCTCCGGCCAGCGTTTGCGCTACGAAAGTTCGGTGGTGATTATGGGCGACGTGAACGCGGGAGCAGAGGTGATTGCAGGAGGAGATGTGCTGGTGTGGGGCACGCTGCGCGGAACGGTCCACGCGGGGTATCCTGGCAATGAGGAGGCGATTGTCTGCGCGTTGGCGCTGGCACCCGTCCAACTGCGCATTGGCAAGCTCGCCAGCCGTCCGCCAGAAGATGGCGCGTTGCCCCCTCAGTTGCCAGAGGTGGCGTCGGTGAAAAACGGTCAGATTGTCGTTGAAAGCTGGAATGCCGGGCGGGCCTCCCGTCGGTAAAGCAGGCCCTCTTCAGGAGGAAGCATGGACAGTCGAGTGCTTACCATTACATCGGGCAAAGGCGGCGTGGGGAAAACGACCACTGCCGCCAATTTGAGCACGGCGCTGGCGATGATGGGTCGCCGCGTCGTTGCGGTGGACGGTGATATTGGACTGCGTAATTTGGATGCGGTGATGGGTCTGGAGAGTCACATTATTTATGATCTGGTGGATGTGGTGGAGGGGCAATGCCAACTGGGCCAGGCGCTCATCAAAGATAAACGCCTGCCAGAACTGTATTTGCTGCCTGCCGCCCAGACTCGCGATAAGAATGCCGTCTCCAGCCTGCAAATGGAGCAGCTTTGCCATCAACTGCGCCGCCAGTTTGATTTTGTGGTGATCGACTGCCCTGCGGGCATCGAGCAAGGTTTTCGCAACGCGATTGTTGGAGCCGATGAGGTGATTATCGTGACGAACCCGGAGATGTCTTCGGTGCGCGATGCTGATCGCATTATCGGCTTGATCGAGGCGGCAGGCAAGCCCGAGCCACTGCTGCTGATTAACCGGCTGCGCCCCGATATGATTCGGCGCGGCGATATGATGGACGTGACCGATGTGCTGGAAGTGCTCAACATCGGTCTGATCGGCCTGGTTCCCGAAGATGAAGCGGTGATTGTTGCCACCAACCGGGGCGAGCCGGTGGTGATGGATGTGAAGTCGCTGGCCGGAAAGTCATTTACGAACGCGGCGCGGCGCGTGATGGGCGAAGATGTGGCCCTTGAAGAACTGGACGCGCCCCAAAATCTGCTCGACCGTCTGCGCCGTTTGATAAGCCCAAGGCCCCGCGCCGCCGAAAAAAGGGCCTGACCCTCAACAGGGGATGGAGTAGAAGGCTATGGGACTGTTTGATAAACTGTTCGGGCGCAAGAAGCAACCCGCGCCCTCGACCAGCGAACTGGCGCGGGAGCGCCTGACGCTGATGCTGGTGCATGACCGCCTGAAGCTGACGCCTGATCTGTTGGACCGCATTAAGGGCGAACTGCTGGAGGTGATCTCCAAGTACGTGGAGATCGATGAGACGGGCGTGGATGTAGAACTGACGCATACCGAGCATTCGGATAAGCTGGTGGCGCGTATGCCGGTCAGGCGGCAGCGCATCCATTTCGAGCGCGACGTGCTGGAGCCAGGCATGGGGAATCCCATCGTGGCAGCGACGGCGCTTGCCAAGATTCACCAACCGCCCGCCGAAGTTGCCAGCGCGGCGGCTGCCTCCGGGCAAGAGACTGTTGCCCCCTCTGGGGATGCGCCGCCCGCCGCCCCAACCTCTGAGGCTCAGGTTGTTTCGGCGGCGACTCCAGCGGCCCAGGAATCGCCCGCGCCAGCCACTTCAGCCGCGCCAGCGGTGACCCCGCCATCTGACGCGCCAACGGATTCTGCTGAAAAAGAAGCGCCCACAGCCGCGTCGGCGGAGCCGTCAGCGGCGAAAGAGCCAGCGGCCCCTGGCGAACCCGCGGCTGAGAAGATGGCTGAAGCGGTAGCCCAACCCACCGCCGAAGCTGCGGCAGCGACGGCTGAAACTGACCAGAAGGCGACCGAAGCTGCGCAGGCATCGCCAACGAAGGCTGAGGCATCCTCTGCTGCGCCGGAACCGCCCGCGCCCTCTGCCGAGGCTGGCCCTCCGTCAGCAGGCGGTGGGACAACGGCGTCTGCGAATGAGGGGTCCGTTTCTGTCGAAACACCCGCCTCAGCGGCGACGCCAACCAAGGGATAGCCCATTTGGGCTGTTTCTCTTGTGCGACTGGGCCGTTAGATATATAGTACGCTCACTTACGAGCAGAACCACCATGTTCTCCCTGTTTTTCGCCAAAGAAAGCAGGGAGGTCATGTTGTGTATGCATAGCTCATGAAAGAAAAACCACGTACGAGGATATGCAGGAGGGCCAGTCATGCAAATTCGGGATACGGACCCCCGACAAGCCGCAGGTGGGAGCGCCCCGCTGGCGCAGTTGGGCGGAGATATTACCAGCGGGAGCCTGTCATCGACGCCAGCTACGGCGGTGGTAACATCAAACCTGGGCACACGGGCAGAGATGCAGGCGATGATGGAAACCGAGTTTACACGGGTGGCCTCGTCCCTTTCAACGCTGCATAAGCGCATGGAGCAGTTGATTCAGGAGAATGATCGCCTGCGCCGCGAACTGGCTGCCTTGCGCGCCGGGGCCAATGTGGTCATCGAGATCGAGGGACGCCGCTTCGCCCTCACCCCTGAAAACGGCTAACGCGCCTGGATTTTCTGCTTACTTTGGTACAGAGCATCAGGGACAGTCACCAGCAAGGCACCTGGCTGGCGCTGCCCCTTTTTTTCTACGTCGGCAAACATTGGTGAACTGTCAGGTGACGAGCAGCATGAGCAGCACCCTCGTGGTATTTGTTTCGATAGCACACCTATTACGAGGAGCACCTTTCTGCTGCCTGGTGCCGTGTCACCTGCTCGCAGCGCTCCTCCAGGGCGAGCAGATAGCCCTGTGGGTTCCGGCGAAAGCGACGCTGTTGTCGGCGGGTTTCTTGCCTGGCGTCGAGTGCTTTCCGCAGCGACCGCCAGCGAACAAGGCTCCCTGTTGGAAGATCGGTTGCCTGATATGGGCGCAGGCGGGTACTCACACTGGCCAGAACCCGCGCCTGCCCTCGTAATAAGAGCGTCGGGGCTACCTGCTTGCGCCCACTGGCGCGGCGTTCATGATACCGCAGAGAGCCGAAGAGGTGTTCCAAATCATTGTTGGTACGCGGCAGGTCCGGATGATCGTAGCACCAGAAGAGCGCCTCCCCATAGCTCGCCGTCACCTTGAGGAAGGTCGTGTACCAGCCTTGCACGAGGGTGTCTATACCTGGGTCAGCACTGGCTGTCTCCATTTCAGCGAGGATCTGCACATAGCGCCGCCGGACCCCTGCTGCCGAGACCTGCTCATCATTGTTGAGGATATGCACGGCCCGAAAGACGAGGGCATAGGCTGTCTGAATTGGAGGCCATCGGGCCGCCGTGTGGGTCAAGCCGCGCTGGAGGGAACGTTGGATGCGCTCAAGCACGTAGGCCAGGCGCCAATCATCCCCCTTTTAGTATGGAGGCTCGCAAGGACGCGGCAATCTTGGTCAATCGTTCCTGTAAGCGCAAGCCAGCGGCGCACAAGGGTGGTTGTCCATCGTCAGTCAGGGCGCTGCGAGCTGCCAGGCAGTAGTCTTGCACGATACAGGCTTCTTCCTCGCTCAATCCACGCATATAGGCTGGGGTGATCCCCGGTTGGTGAGCGAGCACCGCTTCCATCAGGCGTTCCACCGGGCGAATGTCGCGGACCAAGGCTTTGAGGTCTTTCTTCGCATGGCGGTCCGCTTCATGGATCGGTTTTGCCGCCTCGCTGAGGCGAGTGATACTGACAGAGTTGATGAGGAATCGTTGGCAGGGCCTTGACGACCGCATGCCGAAGGCCAGTTTGTCCATCGGAGATGACCCCAGTGATGGGAACCGGACCAAAGCTTGCACCTCCCGAAGCAACGCGACCAGTTCCTCTTCGGCTTAGCTCAACAAGCTGCACGCGAGCAGCACTTCACCAGAGAGGCAATCGCGGAGGACCCACAGCACTTCATGGCCCACATCGGGTTTCAAGCCATCGATCCCCAGGATGATCTGCCCCTGTGGGAGGAAGCGCTGGCGCAGCACGTCTGCATCGGTCAGGCGGAGGGCTACGAGTTCCTCATACCGCGCCAGCAGATTCGTCACCGTGCGTTCGGCAATCTCGATGCCTCGCCCACGAAGCTCATGATGGATTTCAGGGATGCTCCGATGCTGCCCATAGCGCAACTGCCCAACGAGCGCGATCACATCAAAGCCGAACTCGCCATGCGGCAAAGCCCACGCCCCTTCCTCCTCGGGGCGGCAGAGTTTGCGGAAGCAAGGGCAGTGGGGGTTGAGACACCGCATAAGCAGCATGGTCAGGCGCCAGACGCCATCCAATCGGTGAATCGTACGGGAGGTGCAGTGCGCGCCATGGAGGAGGGCGCCACACAGTGCACACGTGGGGTGTTGCACCATCAGATGGCAGGCGCATGTGGGATGCGGGCCAGGTGTTCATCGTGCCAAGGATCCAATCCCCCTTTTCGTCTCTTGCTGGGCTGCGCTGGTTGCGCGCCTGGAGAGGGGCGACGCCCTTCCGCCACCCCTTGACTGCTCATAGACGCTTGGCCCTGCGCGAGATGGCTCCTGCTACGGACGCCTGACGGCGAAGTATCCAGATGACCAGCAGGAACACAACCAGCGTGGTCGCCAGAAGCACACCCACATCGAGCAGGTTCCGGCTTGATGTCCCCACGTGCTGGATCGCGTTGTTGGCCCCGTCGGCAAGATAGTAAGTCGGCAGCATTTTGACCACATCCGTGATCGGATTGCTGGCGATGAACGGGGCCAACGGGATGATCACGGCTGGGAGGAGAAAGAGGAAGATCGACAACCCACCGACCACCCCCGCCGCGCTCGCCGTGTGAAAGAACACGCCAAAGAGCAGCCCCAGCGCCAGCGCCAGGCACGCGCCGAGCAGGATATAGAGCAGCAGCAGCGGAGCGTTGTCCCCCAAGCCGCCCAGCAGCGCCAGCGCGCCTATCGAGATCACCAGTTGATAGGCCAGGGTGACCAGCACCTTGCCCACCAGCACGTCGCTGAGCGAGCCAGGCGGCAGCAGCAGCCAGCGGAGCGTTTGTTTCTCCTTTTCATCAACGATGAGCCCAGGCAGGAGGGTCAGCCCCACGACCAACGAGAGCGGCAGCATGATGATGCTGTAAATCGTGCCCAGGTTCGGCGGGCTGGCGGGCACTGGCCCGGTATTGATGGCTTCAGTTGCAAGCCCGAGCGGCGGACGGGGCGTCGCGACCGTACGCGCGTAATACAAGACGACCCCTTGCAACGTGGCGCGTTGCCGGGCGTCCAGCGTGGCGCCATTGAGATAGAGAGTGACGTGTGGCTGGTCTCCGGCCCGCAGCTGCTGCTCGAAGTCGGCGGGAAGGATCAGGCCCACATCATATGGGTGAGCGCCGTTGGCCGCAAAGGCCGCGCTGACCTCGTCTGCCGAGGTGGCCTCGGTGATCTGGGCACTCGTGAGGGTGCTGCTGATGAACTGAGGCAAGGGCGATTGGCCGGGGTTGTAGACCAGCAGCCTCGTGGTCGTGGGCTGGCCGCTCCCCGCCGAAAGGCTGATGAACAGCCAGAGGCTTCCAATAAGCAGCGGCACCAACAAGGGAAACAGTTTGGCTTTATCCAGCCAGAGAGCCAGCGCGTCTTTGCGCGCCATGGCAAGTACCATACGAGGGTGCATAGGCGCTCCCTTTCTTGACTCAGCCGGTGGTAAATGGCGTGATGAAAGCCGAGCCTGGGTGGTGACGAAAGTCGCTCTTCTACGAATGTACCACAGGGGCGTGCAACGGCCCACCGCTCGCCAGGCGTGCGTCCGCAAGCGCACTGATGCGGCGCACGCTCAGAACATGAACGGGATGAAGCGCTTGGTCGTTCGCATATAGTCCATGTAGGGCTGGCCTAGCGCTTCTAAGAGAGCGCGCTCTTCCACCCTGACGCGATAGAGTAGACCGATCAGTCCACCGACGAGCATGATGACGATGCTGGCCCCATTCGCCAGCGCCAGGCCCACGCCGAGCAACATGATCAGGATAGCCGTGTAAGAGGGATGTCGCACGAAGCGATACGGCCCGGACTGCACGACCGACTGCGTGGAGCGCACCGCCACGTCGATGGTGAAGTACCGCCCGAGCGTGAAGATGGCCCACCAGCGCAGCACCGTGCCCAGCACAATGACGACGATACCGGCAATCGTCACCTCTTGCCTGAGCCAGGGAATCGCTGCCCCCGTCCAGAGGGCGGCCAGGGCGCACGCCACGATCACGCCTCCGCCAGTCACCAGGATCATCACAACGAGCGAACCGCGATCTGCCTGGCGCGCGGTGGGGTCGCGTTGGGAGCGCCGCCAGTAGATGCCGATGGCCTCGGAGGCGCGCGAGAGGACGATGACACTGACGAAGGTGATGATATAGGCAGGCGTCGTGTAGATGAGTGGGAGCATGCAGGGGTCCTTTCGTGTCTCCTCTTGGTCATAAGCGCGAAGAGGTGAGCAGGTTTTCGGGCCAAGCATGAGCACCTGGCACGAAGCATGAATACTGGTACATATGTCTCTCACGGAAACCGCCCCAAATCTGGCCTCGCTCTTCTCTCGGGTGGTACATAAACCTGAACGACCATCCTATCTGGAGCAGCGCAGCCATGATCCCAAGCGTGCGTTTGGACCTCACCTCACCAGCACACCAAGGATAGCTCCACCCATCAACGTAAGGAACCAGGATGGCTAACCGCTCAGAGCGCGTCAGCAACAGCGTGTCGCCGTCGGTGAGGTCCAAACCGCGCAGGTGGCGTTCAGGCCGCACCAGTGGTGCCGACGCTGAGCGCCATCAGCATGGGCGTCTTCCCAAGGCCCGCCGGAACCAGGAGCGTGTCCCCGACGACGGTCAGCAGACCATTGGTGTACGTCGGCGCCTGCCACGACCATACCTGGTGTCCAGACGATCGATTGAACGCGAGCACCTGGCCCGTAAAGGTCGAGGTGAACACGAGGTCCCCGGCGACCGTCGCTCCCCCGAAGTCTGGCGCCTTGAGGGGAGCTGCCCACAGGAGCTTGCCGGTGCTGACATCGAGCGCGTCAAGCTCACCCGTGCCGGTAGTCAATACTTGATTGACGACGGTCGTCGCGCTAAACTCTGCGGCGGCATTGACGATGGGCACATAGACCACCCCATCGGAGAGCGCCATTGGGGTTTCTACCCCTCCCAGGGTTCCCGGCAGCACCGTGATGGTCTGACCTGCCGGGATGGTTTGGGTCTCGTCATTGTGATGCT
This sequence comes from Ktedonobacterales bacterium, assembly GCA_035307385.1. GTDB lineage: Bacteria > Chloroflexota > Ktedonobacteria > Ktedonobacterales > DATBGS01 > DATBHW01. The sequence continues at coordinate 93,036 of DATGID010000069.1, forward strand.
GACCAACGGCGGTCTTCCACAGCGGTTGGCCGGTCTGTGCATCGAAGGCCACGACAGAGCCGAGCTTGCCCGACCCGATCACCACCTGCCGCTCGACCCCCTGCACCATCGCCGTCGTGAGGATGGGCGAAGCCTGAAAGTCGTCGTCGAAGAGGCCGTGAGGCTTGATTTGCTGGTACCACTGCAACTGCCCCGAACGGGTGAGGGCCAGTTCCGAGTCGGTATAGAGGTTAGGACCAGGCCGGCTGGACCCGTTGGGGTACTGCTGGGTGCCAGGAAAGGGCGCGGCGTTGCCAATGCCCCAGTAGGTCGTGCCCGTCCGCGTGTCAATAGCTGGTGGATACCACGCTCCGCCGCCGCTGTTCACCTGGGGATTGCCCCACAGGTCGCCATCCTTGACGGTGTTGAACGACCACTTGATGCTGCCCGTCTGCTCATCGAGGGCGTAGATGATGCCCATCGAACCCGCCTGGTAGACACCAGTGGTGTTGGTGAGAGGCACCGTACTCAGGTAGAGCGTGCCCTGAGAGGCGGTGAGTTGCTGGTCGATCCCCTGGCTGGTGGGCTGGGGAATCTGCCAGGACCAGCGCTCTGTGCCGGTCGCGGCGTCAAGGGCCGCAACGGTTTGCATGCTGCTCTCCACGAACACCATACCCTGGTCAACGGCCACGCCATTGGGGCCGCCGTTGGCGGCATTGTAGCGGTGCTCCCACTTGAGGGTGCCGCTGGACAGGGTGATGGCGTACACATTGCTCTGGAGGTCTTGCAGGTACACGATGCCGCTCTGCACGATGGGGCTGGTCGCCAGCGCGCCAGAGGCGGCGATGCCTGAGACCTGGAACGTCCAGGCCACGCAGAGCGCCTTGACGTTGTGCGTGGAGAGGAGGCTTGCGGCAGCGTCACGGGTGTTGGCATAGTCAGCGTTGGCCTGCGGCCACGTACCGGTCGCCGTGCCCGAGGGATGGCAGGGCGTGGTGGCTGATCCTGATCCACAGGCGGCCAGACCAAGCAGCGGGAGCAGGAGCAGCACGAACAGAGGACCAGGCACAGCGGCCCGAATGATGCGCGGGGACATGAAGGTTCCTCCTACTTGACGAGCTGGTCCCCGCCACGGACGCCCGACGGCAAAGCATCCAGATAGCGATCAGGACCACGACCAACATAGTCGCCTGGAGCACGCCCACAGCGAGCAGGTTCCTGCCGGAAGATCGGTCCACCCATCTGCCGCTCCTGTGCTCGTTGCAGGGCTCAGAGCGGAGGCCTTACCTCCTGCTTGTGTGTGTGCATTGTCTGGCGAACCTGGCTAGAGGACACTGTAACATGGAGGATTGTCCGTACGCGACAAAAAATGGCTGCGTGGTGTAAAACCGAGGCCAACCGGTGCAAAAACGGGGCTGAATGGTGCAGCGCAGCACGGCTGCTTGTTGGGCTGATACAATACAGCCAGATCCGTTCAGGGGGACACCGTGCATGTTAGAGATCCACCATTTGGAAAAGCTCATCGATGGGCGTTGTGTGCTCGCCATCGAGACACTCGCCATCGAGGCAGGCGACGTAGTCGCGGCGCTTGGCCCTTCTGGCGCTGGGAAGTCCCTGTTGATCGCGCTCCTGGCCGGGGTCTTGCCGCCCAGTGGGGGAACGATCCTGCTGGATGGGAACCCGCTCGTGTCTGGACCGACCCGGATGCGGGAGCAGATGAGTGTGCTCTTCGCGGAAGATTTGCTCTACGAGCGGCTCAGCGTCTGGCGCAACCTGGTGCTCGCCTGCCAGTGGCAGGGTCTGCCCACCCGTCGGATCAGCGAGGTGCTGGCGCAGATCGGTCTCAGCGACCAGGCGCAGACCGCCGCGAAACAGTTGACCCCGTCTGGTCAGCGTCGCCTGGCCTTTGCGCGCATCCTCCTGGGGCAGCGCCAGCTGCTCCTGCTCGACCAGCCGACCCTGCGCGCGGATCTGGAGACGCAGCAGCTCATGGCGCGTTTAATTCGCCAGGCCGCCGAAGCAGACTCCATGATTCTGGTGACCGATGCTGATCTGACCTGGGCCAGCACCTGCTGTACGCGCGTCCTGGAACTGCAAGAGGGTCAGGTCGCCAAGAGCTATGCGTTTACGCGCAGCAGCCTCGGCACCGAGAACACGACGGTAGAACGCTTGACGCCGTTCAAAGTGCCCGCCAACAAAGAGGACCGCATTCTCCTCTACGATCCTGGCGCTATTCTCTATGCCACCAGCCGCGACAGCAAAACGTATCTGCGGACCGCTGAGGAAGAGATTCTTACCCACTGCACCTTGCAGGAACTGGAGACCCGTCTCACCGGGCGTGGCTTCTTCAAGGCCCATCGTGCTTATCCCGTCAATCTCCAGCATCTCAAAGCCGTGGTGCAATACACCCGTGGCAGCTATCTGCTGCTCCTGGATGACCAGGAGGAGACGTTGATCCCCCCTCAGCAGGCAATCGGAGAAGTCCCTCCAGGAATTGCTGGGCTACTGAATGGACCCGCTGCTTGGCAGTTCACCAGAGATTGCCGATGTAGTTTTTTGGGCCCTTTTGCCGCTGGCAACGGGCTATACACCTCGCCTCACGTCTGCTATACTCGGGTCGATGTGGGGCTGGTTTGTTTGAAACCAGAGCATACTTGTGCATGGAGGATGCGCCGATGCTAAAACAGGGGCCGCTGACCGGCCAGACGCTGGGTGGCAAGTATCTGCTGGGCGAATTGCTGGGCAAGGGTGGCTTTGGCGCAGTTTATAAAGCAGAAAATCAGATGCTCCATCGCCAGCAGGCAGTAAAGGTGCTGCTGGAGGAGCATTTCAACGATGAAAAATTTCGTGATCGTTTCCTCCGCGAGGCACGCACATTGGGGGCGCTGGACCACGCCAGCATTGTGCATGTGGACGATATTGGCCTGGAAGGCAATTTGATCTATCTGGTGATGCCCTATATCAGCGGTGGCACGCTGCAAGACATCCTTAAAGCGCGTTCGGGGCCACTGGGAGTGGATGAAGTGACGCGCTATCTCGAGCAAATTTGCTCGGCGCTGGGATATGCGCACGCGCAAGGCGTCGTGCATCTGGACCTGAAGCCGCTGAATTTGTTAGTGCATCGGGATGGGCGGCTGCTGCTTTCCGACTTTGGCCTGGCGCACTTGATGGAGCAGGGGGCCATCGAAGGCGGAACAAGCTTACAATTTGGGTCACCCCTCTACATGGCTCCCGAACACTTCGATGGCAAACCCAGCCAGCGCAGCGACCTCTATGCGTTGGGGGTGATGCTCTATCAGATGCTGGCGGGCAGACACCCCTTTGAGGCGTCTACTCCGGCAGCGGTGATGCGCAAGCACCTGACCGAACCGCCGCCATCGCTTCGGGTCGCGCGGCCAGATTTGCCGGTGGCGCTGGATGCCGTCATGGCGAAAGCGCTGGCGAAACAGCCCGAGCAGCGCTATGGGCGCGCGGGCGAGCTGCTCTTTGATTTCAGGGCTGCATTGGGTGGGCAAATGCTTCAATTCGCGAGCTCGGCTGAGCCGACGCAGCGCGCCCAGGTGTATCTTGACCCCACATTGCGAGCGGCGATCCCGCCGGTTTCTCCTGCTGGCCCGACGCTGGCTGGAGCAGCGCCTGCTCCTTCTGCGCCGATTGGACAACCCTTTATTCCTCCGCCCCCATCACCCGGGTTCTTTGGCTCGGCAACACCCGTTCCTCCCCCTATTCTTGGGCCTTCTCCTCTCGCCCCAAGGAAGCTGAAGATATGGACTCAAGGCTTTGCCTGGCTCTTTGTCGTAATGGCTATCATTGGTGGGGTCGTCACAGTGATTGTGAACATTCTCATTGGCAGCTTCAACGACTCCTTTAGCTCCTCTGTCGCCATCGATTGGATAACATTGGTCTTTCTGGGGGTAATGGTCTCGATATGTCTGGTCGGCTTGCGTTTTGTGCGCTCAAACCTGCTCCGCGCTGGTTTGATCTTGCAAGCTGGCTCCCTCGTAAGTAATATTATCGAGAGCGCGCTCGTCCTGCACCTGGATACAGGAGGGATTGCCGATCTTTCGTATGCCAGGTGGATTTATGTAATCCTACCTTTCATTTTGACGGCCCTCAATGCTGCTAGCTTGATCGTCATCTCCTATGGGATAGCGCCCTGGCAAAAAGTGCCAGATGTCGGGCTTACAGTGCTACAAATCATTGTGAGTGGTGTTGCCTCGTATCTTTTCTTTCAATTGCTTACTAACGACGATCTTAGTTTCTGGTTACAGGATGGCGGAAGCGGGTTTCTGCTTTGGATTACTGTGGCCGCGACGCTTTTTGCAGCGTCCAACTTCCTGCTGAGGCCGATGTGTTGGAAACAACAACCTATGCTGACGTTCCTGCTGGTGTTGGGTACTATTCTATTTGTAACTCAGGCTCCTGGGGGATACTTTATTATTTTCCACTGGTTTACCGCGTTCCTGGCATATTACCACGTCTTGTACAGCACGTTTTTTCTGTCCTGGCTGCTTTTCACGCTCGGCTTCTTGCTACTTATCCAAACAGAGCGCCTGCGCAAGCGAGCGCAGAAGGCTGCGCCGTCCCCAGCGCTGATACGATAGCAGCCATTATAAGAAAGGGCCCCCCTGTACAGGGGAGGCCCTGATACGCCGCAGCCTGGGTTTTGCTACCCCTGGCTGGCAGCCATGTCTGCGTTGGGGTGCAGGTCTTCGACCCCCAACGCGCTCAGATCGCTCGGCTGGGCAGGCTCCAGCGCTTCGGCCAGCACCTCGGATGCATCGGAAACCGGAACAAAGCGCATCTTCTCGCGCAGGTCTTTGGGCAGGTCTTCCAGATCAGGTTCGTTGCGTTTGGGCATGATCACCGTTTTGATGCCCGCCCGATGCGCGGCCAGCACTTTCTCCTTCAACCCGCCAATGGGCAGGACTTTGCCACGCAATGAGATTTCGCCGGTCATCGCCACATCCGAGCGCGCCTTGCGCCCACTTGCCAGCGAGGCCAGAGCGGTGGTCATGGTGACGCCCGCCGATGGGCCATCCTTGGGAGTCGCGCCCGCCGGGATGTGGATATGGATGTTTTTGTCCTCGAAGACCTTGGGATCGATGCCCAGCGCTGGCGCGTTGGATTCGACATAGCTCAGCGCGGCCTGCGCCGATTCGCGCATCACGTCGCCAAGCTGGCCGGTCAGAATCAGCCGGTTCTCTTTGCTGGGCGTCATGGCGGCCTCGATGAAGAGGATATCGCCGCCAACGGGCGTCCAGGCCAGGCCAGTCACGACGCCGGGACGGTCTATGCGTTCGGCCACTTCTTCCATAAAGCGCGGGCGGCCCAACAGTTCAGGCATCTGGTCGGCGGTGACGTGGAACGGTCCCGCCTGGCCCTCGGCGATGCGCATAGCGACCTTGCGGCAGACGGTGGCGATCTCGCGTTCCAGGTTGCGCACCCCTGCCTCGCGGGTGTATTCATTGACGATGCGCCGGATGGTGGCATCATCGATGCTGATTTCATCGTCTTTCAGGCCATTGGCTTTAATTTGCTTCGGCAGCAGATAGCGCCGGGCGATATGGACTTTCTGCTCTTCGGTATAGCCGGAAAGCTCCAATATCTCCATGCGGTCACGCAGCGGCGCGGGAATCGGCTCCAGCGAGTTCGCCGTGGCGATAAACATGACCTTGGAAAGATCGAACGGCAGATCAAGATAGTTATCGCGGAAGTTATAATTTTGCTCGGGGTCCAGCACTTCCAGCAGAGCAGACGAGGGGTCGCCGCGCCAGTCAGCGCCAACTTTATCGACCTCGTCGAGCATCATCACCGGGTCGTTCGCCCCCGCCCGGCGCAGCGTCTGGATGATGCGCCCTGGCAGCGCGCCGATGTAGGTCCGGCGATGGCCGCGAATCTCCGATTCATCATGAATGCCGCCGAGCGACATGCGCGCAAACTCGCGCCCCAACGCGCGGGCGATGGATTGGCCTAGCGAGGTTTTGCCCACGCCTGGCGGCCCGACAAAGCAGAGAATTGGCTCGCGCCCCACCCAGACGGGAACTTTCTGCTCTTTGCCGTCTTTTTCCTGGGCCTCGACGCCGCTTTCGCTGCCCAGCCGGTCCTCTTTGAGCCGTCGCACCGCCAGATATTCCAGGATGCGCCCTTTGATCTTTTCGAGATCGTAATGGTCTTCATCCAGCACCTGGCGCGCGTAAGAGACATCGATCTTCTGGCCGGTGCTTTTGCTCCAGGGCAGGCTGACCAGAATATCAAGATAGGTGCGAATGACCGAATATTCAGGCGAGGCGGCAGGCAGCTTTTCCAGCCGGGATAGCTCGCGCAGCGCCTCTTTGCTGGCTTCTTCAGACATGCCAGCCTGTTCGATCTGCTCGCGCAGTTGGTTGATGGTGGCGGCCTCTTCGCTCTCTTCGCCCAGCTCCTTCTGAATAGCCTTCAGTTGCTCGCGCAGGAAGTATTCGCGCTGGGCCTTGCCCATCTCTTCCTGGGCCTGGCTTTGAATCTTCTTGCCCAATTCCAGCACTTCCAGTTCTTTGGTCAGGAATTGGGTCATCACGCGCAGCTTCTCCTGGACGGAATCTTCCTCCAGCAGCCCCTGGCGCAAGTCCAGGTCCATCTGCACGCTGTTGGCGATGAGATAGATCACCTGGCGAGGGTCGTCGATGTTGAGGGCCGCCAGCGCCAGTTCGTTGGGCAGATATTGCACCAGACTGACCAGCCGTTGGAACAGTTGCACGGCGTTGCGCTTGAGTGCCTCCAGTTCCACGCCGTCTTCGACGGTTTCCGACGCGACCTCGACGCGCGCCATCAGGTACGGCTGCTCGGCGGTGTATTCCAGAATGCGGATACGCTCCAACCCCTGCACGATGATCTGGATGGTGCCATCGGGCGTGCGCAGCATGCGCGCAATGCGCGCCGCAGTGCCAATTTTAAACGTGTCGTCTGGCCCAGCCGTTTCTACCTCCGTCGACTCCTGGGCCACCAGACCTACCAGGCGATTGCCGCGCATGGCGTCATCGATCAGTTTGATCGAGCGCTCCTGGCCGACGCCCAGTGGCATCATCGTCAGCGGATAGACGACGGTCTCCTTCAGCGGCAAAATGGGCAACACGTCTGGAATGGGGATGCGGCGCTCTTCCTCCGCCTGCGGGCGGGCGCGCGGCTCCTCCACTTCCAGAACAGGCTCTTCCTCCCCGTCGTCTGCTTCAGGCTGCTCCGGCTCCTCATCGTCTTCCTCTTCGTCATCTCTCTCTTCCTGGGCAAACAGCACGCCTTCGTTGTTCCTGTAATCACTCTCTGCCGACGTTCCCCTGACGGCTTCTTCCAGTTCGTCCAGCAGTTCTTCCAGTTTTTCCAGATCGCCTTCCATCAGTTCTGTATCTTCTGGGACCGGTCTGACCTCGCGATCTTTGCGCTCTTCAGGCATGGGGCGTATCCCCTTTGCCGCTCACGATCAGCGTCTTGTTGGCCGGAGCATGGTAGTGCCGGGGAGGGGGGAGATTGCCGGTCTCGCCGCTGTCTGAGGTGTTCGGCGTGCTCTCTGCTGCTTTCTGGTCATTGGTTTTGTCAGGGGGATGGATAGGCTTTGGCTCGCTGGGCGCTGCTTTGGGCAGGAGCACCTTCAGGAAGCCATCATCGTACTCCGCGTCGACTTTTGTGCGTTCGATTTCCATGGGGATGATAATCTCGACCCGAAAGGGGCCATAGCGAATCTGCGCTTCGTGGTAGCAGATCGTGTCATCGTGTACGTGGTCGTCGTGGCGTTCGCCGCTGACCACGAGCGCGTCATCATAGACGGTCACATCAATATCGTCTCCGCGCATCCCTGCCAGTTCGATCTTGACGGTAATGGCGTCGGGTGTCTCGTGGATGTCGGCAGGCGGACGCCACTGGCTGGGGCGGTGCATCAGGGTTTGCTGTTGACTCTGGCGCACTAATTCATGCCAAAGCTGGTGATAGCGACGCTCAAGCTCTTGCTGCGAGCCTTGAATATAACGATAGGTGACAGAGCGATAGCGCAGGCGCATGGGCAATCACCTCGGTTCTGATAGGTCTTTTTCACCACTATCAAGCTCGGCCTGGCAGGTCGGGCAGAGATATTCATACTCGGAGCGCTCATCAGAAAGCGCATCGCTGGGGACAAGCCGCGCCTCTTGGCGCAAGGTGGGCTTCCCGCAGCGGGCGCACTGTACATAGTTGGTCGGAAAAGCGGTGCGCCGCGTACCAAGAATGTCTTCTTGCATAGCTCAAACCTCCTGGATGTCTGGGGTACTCTGCCGCTGCTGGATGTTGAACGCCTGAAGCGTTGGAATCCATCCTTGATTATGGCATGCAGCCCCGCGCAAATGCAAGCCGCGCGGTTGAGCTTAATGCCAGGCAGCACAAGGTGGGAAGCCGCTTTGTCTGCCCTGTTGATGGGGCGTCAAAAGGGACTAATTACCACCGTTCGGCTGCTGGACCCAATACGCGGTCATCACCTTGCCGCCGGGTGATGCGGCGCTCATCAAGGTGCTCCAGCAGGGCCAGCATATATTTGCGCGAGGTATCGAGCAGGTCGCGGGCCTCGGCGACGGTGATGGTCTGGTGCGCGCGCAGATGCGCCACGATGCGCCGAATAGCTTCATCATACGCCTCGCGGCTGAAGAGCACAGCATCGCTGATTTTGACAAGCGCGCCTTGCTCGATCAATGCGGCGATGACTTCTGGCCCAACCGCCGCTTCGATTTCGGCGCGTCCTGGCGGGCTGAACGGATTCTCGTGGAACTGGCGCAGCAAGGTGTCCACCTGGCGCTGCTGCTCTGGGCTGAAGCGCGGCGCGTGCGCTGACAGCCGCACGGCAGAGGCCGAGGCAGCTTCGGCCAGATCGCCAACGGCCACCAGGGCAGCCAGCACTTCGTTGGCCTGGCGCGGCGCAAGCCCCAGGCGCCCGCGCCATTCTTCCTTGGGCAGCCCCGCGCGCAGGGGGTACTGCTGATGATATTCGGCGGCCAGGGTTTTGGCGGCCTCGCGCAGATGCTCCCAAACGGGCGCGGCAAAATAAAACGGCCCGACGCGCACGACCTGCCCTTGCTCCAGCATCATCTCCAGCGCGGCGCGTGCCTCCGCCGCTGGCAGGCCACTGCGCCGGATGGCTTCCTCTTCCTCGTAGCCCTGAAGTCCAGGTTGCCCTCGCGAAACACCGCCCGGCTTTCTGGTATCTGCGCGTCTAGAGCTTGCTCCTGATGCGGTATTGAGAGCGGCAAAGAGCACTTCTTCGGGTGCACCGCGTTCCAGGATTTCGAGCGCGGCCAGCACGGCAGGCTGGTGGCGCTTGTGATGACGTGGCTGGGTATCGATGATTTCACCGCCGCCGATGGTGAGGCTGGGCGAGGGGATGCGCAGGATAAAGCGATCACGCCGAGCAACGGCGACTGGCTCGGCGAGCTTGAACTGCACCCAGCCGCGCTGGCCGGGCTGCAACTCGTCGCTGTCCAGCAGCCGGACATGGGCGTGCACTTCTTTGGCCCCAACATACAGGTCAACTTCAGCGTTGTGCTCCAATGGGCGCGGCGCGCTGTCCAGCAGTTCAAAGCGCGCATCCAGCAGGGCCGTCGAGCGCAGCCGACCCGGCAGGGTGATGACATCGCCCCGCGCCAGGTCGTTTTTGGCGATGCCCGCCAGATTCATCGCCGTGCGCCCGCCGGGTTGGGCCGTTTCGACGCTGGTTTTGTGCATTTGCAGGTTACGGATGCGTGCGCGCAGCCCCTGCGGCACGATCTCGACTTCCTGGCCGACGCTGAAGGTGCCATCCAGCAGTGTGCCCGTGACGACAGTCCCAAAGCCCTGGATAGTGAAAACGCGATCAACCGGCAGGCGCGGTCGCCCGATGTTCTGGCGGCCTGAGGTGGTTTCCAACAGACGATCAAGCGTCTCCAGCAGTTCGGGCAGACCAGCCCCCGTATAGGCTGAGACGGGCAGGATAGGCGCGCCCGCCAGCGTGGTGGTGCTAAGCCGGGCGGCCACTTCTTCGCGCACCAGTTCTCGCCAGTCGTCTTCGACCAGATCACATTTCGTCAGGGCGACGACGCCCCGGCTGACGCGCAGCAGATCGAGGATGGCAAGGTGCTCTTCGGTCTGGGGCATGATGCCCTCATCGGCGGCGACGACCAGCAAGGCCAGATCGATGCCGCCCACCCCGGCAAGCATGTTTTTGATGAAGTTTTCATGGCCGGGTACATCGACAATGCTGACCTCGCGCCCGCTGGGCAGGTGCAGCCAGGCGAAGCCCAGGTCGATGGTCATGCCGCGCGCTTTTTCTTCGGCCAGGCGGTCCGGGTCGATGCCGGTGAGCGCGGTGACCAGCGTTGATTTGCCGTGATCGACATGTCCGGCAGTTCCGATGCAACTCGTGAAGCACCCCTTTGCTAAAGCATGGGGTTTCTACAGGCCCGTGAGCCTGTGGGCCACTTCCTGGCCCCGGAACAAAATGTTTAAGGCCGCGTTGTGGTCCCGGTCTAGCGAGCAACCGCACTCGCAGGAATGCCAACGCTCATCTAGCTCCTTGTGAACAACCTGACCACAGCCGCTGCACAACTGGCTTGTCATGTGGGGATTCACGAACAATACTTGTCGTCCGGCACTTGCAGCCTTGGCGACACAGAACTGCTGGAATTGTTCCCAGCCAGCATCAAGAATCGACTGGTTTAAGCCCGCCTTGGCCGCTGCTCCGTTGGGCAGATATGCGCCCTCGTGCTCTGGGTCTGGCTTCGGTTCAGGCGCTTGGCTCATGTTGGTGATCTTGAGGTCTTCGAAGACGATCAGACCAAACCGATTGACCAAGGCGCGTGCTGCCTTGTGCTGGAAGTCGCGGCGTTGGTTGCGTACCCTGCGATGTGCTTTTGTCAACGCGAGAGTAGCGCGTTTTCGGCGGCGGCTTCCCCTCTTCTTCCGATCCTTAGCCTGGGAAAGCACTTTTAGGCACTTCAAGCCTTTGCGATAGAGGCGCGGGTTTTCAATGATTTCCCCCGTTGAAAGTGTGGCAAAACGCAGCAGACCCAAATCAATGCCAACTGCATCCTCACAGAGTGGCAAGGCTTCTTCTTCCACCTTACAGGAAAAAATCATATACCACTGGTTCACCTCCCGTGGAAACGAGGATAGCCAGGCTTCTCTCCGTTTCTCAGACGTCGGAAGAAGGCTGCAAAGGCTTTGTCCAGCCGACGCAAGACATCCTGCAAGACCTGTCCGTAGATGTCATAGTAGGCGGGATAGGCCGCTTTGATCTCAGGGAGTTCTGCTGCCTGGGCTGTGTAGCTTAGACTCTTGCGGCGCATCTGATAATAGGCTTTGCGCTCCTCTAAGCCACTGTTATACAGTTCCCGACAGCGACGCAACACAAAGAGCAGGTGCTGCTCCTGTTTGGGCGTCGGATACAGCCGATACCTACAGGCTTTCCTCGTCAGCATCGCGCTTCCTTTTCCGTTTTTCAGCGCGAGCATACTGCTCTAAGGCCCAGACCAGTTCGCTGTTCAGGGACCGTCGATGCAGAGATGCCAATTGCCTGAACTGGGCTAGCAAAGCAGGTGGTAGATAGAGCATCCAGCGTTGTGATTTGCGTTCAGGTGAGGTATCCATACTGGTATAATATCATATCCTATGCTAGTACAACAAGGGTAGCAAAGCCTCGTCTATTCCCCTACCTCAAGGCAGGGGTTTTACGTTTCTCTTGAATCCCAGAACGTCAACGACTGCCAATTCTGGGCTGAGCTATTAGTGGCTGCCTTGTGGATACTTTTGTCAGTAAATTCGTGGATAAGTGCCGACTTATCCCCAATGCCTGTTAGTAACTTGCCGTTTGCGTTCAAAAACGGGCAATTGTGGCTATTTGGCAACGAAAAACGCTCTCAAAGGCAGGAGATTTTTCCACATATCCACAGCCCTAGCTCAACGGGGCAAGTTGCAAAGCGCAGGAATCGAGTGTATAAAGAAAAGTACCGCCTACTTCGTGGCCCCAAAGATGCTGATGTGCTTTGCAAGCTAATGCTATAATCACTTTAGAACTGCTGTTCGATAGTTTGGGCTGAGAGCCAGTGTTTCTCTCAAGAGAAAGCATGTCCTATGGAAAAGTTGCTGCCGCAGAATATCGAAGCCGAGGAGGGAGTGCTCGGCAGCATCATCATCGACCCCGAAGCGGTGGTGCAGGTTGCTGATTTCCTGCGCCCCGAAGATTTCTACCGCGACGCGCACCGCGCCATTTTTCAGGCGGTGCTTGACCTCTATGCTGATCGTGGTCCGGCTGATCTGATTACCCTCTGTGATGAACTTCAGCGGCGCGGGCGCCTGGAGGAAGTGGGCGGCGCGGCCTATATCTCATCGCTGGTGAACGCGGTGCCCACCAGCGCCAACGTGGAATATTACGCGCGCATCGTGGAGCGCGCGTCGATCATGCGGCGGCTGATTCATGCTGCCGGGCAGATGGCGGCGCTGGCCTATAACGAGAGCGACGCCAATGTGGCCCTCGATAAAGCCGAACAACTGATTTTTTCTATCAGCCAGCGCTATAATCGCTCTGATTTTGATGATCTGCGCACGCTGCTGGAAGATTATTATGAAAAGCTCGATAAACTGCATGAACAACGCGGCTCGCTGGTTGGCTTGCCAACGGGTTTTCATGATCTCGATAAAATGACTGGTGGCCTGCAAAAATCTGATCTCATAATACTGGCCGCTCGCCCGGCTGTTGGAAAGAGCGCGTTTGCCTTGTCGCTTGCGTATAACGCGGCGATTCGGAGGAATCGCGTGGCGTTCTTTGCGCTGGAGATGAGCAAAGAACAGTTGGTGCAGCGCCTGCTGGCGATGGATGCAGGCATCGATCAGCAGCGCTTGCGCACCGGCATGATCGAAGATGACGAGTGGGAGCGTATCAGCCACGCCATCGGGCGACTTTCGCAGATTGATCTCTATATCGACGATACGGCGGGCATCTCCACGATGGAGATGCGCAGCAAAGCGCGCCGTCTGGCTGCCGAGCGCGGCATCGATCTGGTGATTGTGGATTATCTACAATTGATGCAGGGGCATGCAGGCGGGCGCAACGAGAACCGCGTGCAGGAGATTTCAGAGATCAGCCGCAGCCTGAAGGCGCTGGCCCGTGAACTGGATGTGCCGGTGCTGGCGCTCTCGCAGTTGTCGCGCGCAGTGGAGAGCCGCCAATCACGGGTTCCACAATTGAGCGATTTACGTGAATCGGGCTCAATTGAGCAAGATAGCGATATAGTTTTATTCATTTATCGTGATGAAGTCTATAATCCCGAAAGCGATCGCAAAAATATCGCCGATATTATCGTTGCCAAGCACCGCAACGGGCCGATTGGGCAGTTTAGTCTCTATTTCAAGTCCAGCCAGACGTTGTTCCGCAACCTTGATCTGCATGGGCCGCAGCCGTAGGAGCGTACTTGTATGCCAGCCTTCAGTGGTTTTCCTCCAGGGAAGAACCCTTCTGTCCCGTTGCCGGAGCAGTTCTTTACGACATTGCTGCCGGAGATCGAGGATTACGCCGAACTGAAGGTGACGCTGCACCTGTTCTGGCTGCTGGCGCAAAAGCGCGGCACGCCGCGCTGCGCCAGCGAGCGCGAACTGGCGGTTGATCCGATCTTGCGGCGGAGCCTGCGGCGCAAGGGTGACCCACGCCCGCCAGAGGAGCGCATCCGCGCTGGGCTGGAACTGGCGGTGGCGCGTGGAACGCTGCTCTCTGTGCGGCTGCGCCTGGATGATGAACTGGTAAGCTGGTACTTTTTCAATACCGAGGCAAGCCGCCAGGCGGTGGCGCAGCTTCAAGAAGGTGAACTGCCCGCCACGCGCCTGTTGAAGCAGGAGGGGCCGACGAGCGAGGCTGGCGCGGCCTTTGCAGCGGAGGCCATCTCGGTGGAAGTGGACCGGCCCAATATCTTTATGCTGTATGAGCAAAATATCGGCTTGCTGACGCCGATGATAGCCGAAGACCTCAAGGATGCCGCCGACCACTATCCGGAAGACTGGATTGTGGATGCCTTCCGCGAGGCCGTGCAGCAAAATAAACGTACCTGGAGCTATATTCGCGCCATTCTGCGGCGCTGGGAAACCGAAGGAAAAGGGGGCGAAAACCATGGAACGCCTGGGCGATACGCTCGGTAATTATCCGCTCCGGCGACGGCAGCCATCCAATGGCAACGGCCCGTCCGAACAGCTTTCGCTGGATCACCTGCTGGATGAAACTGCCGCGCAGGGGCCGCGCCGGGCTGAAGAAAGCGCTGCCAGGCAGCCAGGAAATGGCGCGCGCCGCAAAGAGGGCGAGCAGCCTTGTCCGTTCTGCCACGGCGCGGGCTACCTGTCCCAAGACCTGCCGGTGGACGACCCCAATTTTGGCAAGATTGTGCCATGCTCCTGTAAAGAGAAGGAACTGAAGCAAAAGCGTCGGCTGGAGTTGGGACGGCTGGCCCGGCTGGATTCCCATTGGGACCAGACCTTTGACACCTTCGATCAATCTGTTCCTGGCGTACAGGAAGCGTATAAAATGGCCCGCGCCTATGCTGACGACCCGCAGGGGTGGCTGGTCTTGAGCGGGTCGGTGGGCTGCGGCAAGACCCATCTGGCGGCGGCGATTGCCAACGTCTGCCTTGAGCGTGACAGCCTGGTGATTTTCTCGACGGTTCCCGAACTCTTAGACCACCTGCGCACGGCCTTTGCCCCCAGCAACGAGATGCCCTATCATGAATTGTTTGATCGCATTCGCGAGGCGTATCTGCTGGTGCTGGATGATCTAGGCGTGGAGCATTCCACAGCCTGGGCTACCGAGAAGCTTTTTCAAATTATCAATTACCGCTACGAATATCGCATGCCCACCATTATTACTACCAACACAGACCTGAAGGGCCTCGATATGCGTATCCAATCGCGCCTCTTCGATATTGGGCTGGTGCGTCGCTGTCACATCAAGGCAGCGGACTATCGCCCGCGCAACGTGCCAGCCAAGCAGGTACGTCGCTCGTAGCGCCAGATGCAAGGGCTACTCGTCTGAGGCTTGCTCGGCTTGTGGTGGATTGAGCGGAGCCAGAAAGGCGCGGTCAGCGACCAGGCGATGCGGGCGAAACACATGATTGGAGAGTTCGGCAGGCGCGACGCTTTTGGGTTCGGGTGCCTGCTCGGGCGCGGCTGGTGATGGCTCCAGCGGGCGCGTGGGCAGCCGCAGCGGCCTGGGGTGTTCGCGCCCGCGCAGGGGAACGGTGGGTGTTTTCGGCGGCAACGCCTGGGTGGGTGTGGCCGTGGTGATTTCTTCGGCTGCGGGTTCCTGGCTGCTGGTTGGCAGCGTCTCCGTGACAGGTTCTTCAGGGACAGCGGCTTCCTCTCGAGGACGTTCGGCAAGATAGCGCAGCGGGATATTGCCGATGGTCAGCACGTCCCCATCTTCCACGCGTTGAGGCGCGCTGAGGCGCTGCCCATTGATGGCGGTGCCGTTGCGGCTGCCCAGGTCTTGAAGATACCACCCCATTTCCTGGCGAATAATCTGCGCGTGCTGGCGCGAGATCGAGGCGTCGGAGATGGTGATGTCACAGCCGCTGTCGCGCCCAATGGTGAGCACGGCTTTGCTGAGCGCGAAGACTTGCCCCGCGCCCGCTCCCCCGCTGAGCAGCAGCGTTCCGCTCGCAACGTTGGCGGGCGGCGGCTGAGCAACCACGGCGACCAGTCTGGCGGTCTCGTCATGGCCTTCGCCGCGTTCGCCTTCGGGGGGTGTCCCGGCCTTGGCACTTGTCTGCGCTTGAGAAAACAGGTCTTCATAGCGAAAGTGCTGGCCGCCAACTTCTAGCAGGTCGCCATCTTGCAGTGGCATCAGCCCCCAGATTTTCTGCCCATTGACGGAGGTGCCGTTCATGCTGCCGCGATCAAGCAGATAGGCGCGGCCACGTTCCAGGCGCAGTTCGGCGTGATAGCGCGAGGCTAGATCAGTCTCCAGCAGGATGTCGTTGTCGCGCTCGCGGCCCAGCAAGACGATCTGGCGGCTGAGCGCGATCTGGCGGTTGGCGTAAGGCTCATCTTGATGGATGAGGCGACCCCAGGGCACCTCAGGGCCAAGCGGTTCATGCTGGCGCTCGGCGCTGCTGGCTGTGGCGGCCACGCTGCGCAGCCTGCGGCTGGCCTGGCGCTGGCGAAGCTGGCGTGTATCGAAGGGCGGGGCCAGCAGCAGGAAGCCCGCGCTGATGCCCAGCGGAAGCATCCAGCCGATGACCGCGACCCAGGCCAGCCAGAGCAATACCTCGGAGACGCTCAGCGCTGGGCCTTGCAGGTCCAGCCGGGTCTCGCTCCAGATGATGGCAGGCAGAATGCAGACCGCAGCCGCCAGGCACCCCAACATCGCGCCCGCCAGTTGGCGAGGCGTGCCGCGCCGACGAGCAAGCGCGTAGGTGGCGACCCCTGCCGCAACGAGCAAGCTGCACCCCAGTCCTCCATAGCAGCCCGCGCGGAACCAGGTGGGGAAGTCTGCCGTAATCAGCATACTGCTCACTCCATCGGCCAGATGTTATTTTGCTGGCGCTCTGCCGTCACATCGATGATCTGCGTGATCTGGCTGGCGTCCTGGACTGCTTCGCTGTCGCCTTCCTGGTTCGCCTGCGACCCCAGATTATTTTGTCCCAACAACGAGGTTTCCCAGAACTCGCGCTGGGTGCTGTCTGGCCCCATGGCGACGCCCAGAAACGCATGGTCCTGGGTCAGATAGATATAGGGGCGCATATGCAGACTTTCGACGGCTGAGGCCATTGTCAACGTCGTTTCGACGCACATGCCCAACCCCGATTGCAGCACATCCTTGGGGAGCAGAATATCCTGTAACTGCGGCAGGCCATATTGAATGGTAATGCGGCTGTAGCGAATGTGATAATCCTGCTCCAGCGTATCGAAGATGGCGTCGATCTGATTGATGATGTCTTGCCGGGTGCCATCGTAGCCGACCATCGAGGTGGTACCGGGATAGAGTGAGGGGTTGTTCTGAAGGCGCAGCGTCGCGCGATCAAGCAACTGGCGAATAGCAGGGTCTTGCGGCGTCACCCAGCCTGCCAGGAACGCGGCATTGTTCTGTCCCTGCGGAGAGAGCCAGCTTATGTCGCGGCTGCTGAGCAGCCGCAGCGGCTTGCTATCGGCACATGACTTGCCCGACGCATCGCGCACGCCCAACACCACCTGGCTATCGCGATAGGGGATGGTTGCCAGCGCGTCAATCACGCCTGGCAGCATCGGCGGGTGGAAGTCCTGACTTTTCCAGCCAGGCGTGGCATCCACCGTGATGGGCTGCATCTGCGAAAAATTGGGAATCTGGACGCTGAGTGTGATCTGCTGCGGCGTGGCGCTGCGATAGCGTACGGTGAGCAGCGTGGGCAGATTGCCATAGAAGCCGGTGAGCAACTGCGGCAGGCCGTTGCCACTGGTGGCAGCCAGCGCCTGCGGAGTGATGCTCCAGGTGAACTCAGCGCCGCATGACCCCTGGCCGTACAAGGCGTAGGCTTGCTGATAGAGTTGGTAGGAGCGCAAGCCACCACCCACGTACACCGCAGCGGCGAGAAACAGGCCCAGCAGGATGAGGCTAAGCTTCAGCGCGTTTTTCCCCAAGATGCTCATCAAACAGGTTCCGATGATGAATGAGAATTGCTGTGTCGCAATGCAGGTGAAACTACAAGGCCAAACCGCTGGCGGACATGGTTCTGGGAGTAGGAGCGATCAGCCGGAAGCAGCGTGCCTTCCCCTGTCCTCCTGGTAGGTGCAGAGTAGCACAGGCACGACAACTCAACAAGAGCAAGTAGTACTTTTGGGGAAGGAAAGTGCGAATGGATGTTACTTCTTGTGCAGTGTAGAGTCGTATAGGCACGCCCATACGACTCTACACTGCTCGCTGTACTGGCGGCGCTAGGCGCTCTGGACCTCGGCGGGCAGCTTGCGCTCGAAGGCCAGGCCGCCGCCGAGCGGAGCAACGTCGACGACGATAGTGTCGCCATCGTTGAACGCGCCCTGAAGCAGCAGCTTCGAGAGCGGATTTTCGATCTCGCGCTGGATGGCACGCTTGAGTGGCCGCGCCCCAAAGACGGGGTCGTAGCCTTCACGGGCCACCAACTCTTTGGCCGCTTCGCTCAGTTCCAGGGCCATCTTGCGCTCGGCCAGCCGCTTTTGCAGGCTGCGCGTCTGAATCTCGACAATCTGCTTGATCTGCTCCTGGCCCAGCGCCTTGAAGACGATGATCTCGTCGATGCGGTTGATGAACTCTGGCCGGAAGTATTCGTGGAGGCGCTCGCGGATTTCTTTGGCAAGTTCGTCTTCGGTCAGGCCGTCCAGTTCATGTAGCCACTGATTGCCCAGGTTGCTCGTCATGATGACGACCGTGTTCTTGAAGTCCACCGTGCGCCCATGTCCATCTGTCAGGCGGCCATCGTCCAGCAGTTGCAGCAGGATGTTGAAGATATCCGTGTGCGCCTTCTCGATCTCGTCAAACAGGACCACGCTGTAGGGGCGGCGGCGTACGGCTTCAGTCAACTGGCCCCCCTCATCATAGCCGACGTAGCCCGGAGGCGCGCCGACCAGGCGGCTGACGGTGTGCTTCTCCATATATTCGGACATATCGATGCGCACCATCGCCTGCTCATCATCGAACAGGAACTCTGCCAGGGCGCGGGCCAGTTCGGTCTTGCCGACGCCGGTTGGCCCCAGGAAGATGAAACTGCCCAGCGGGCGATTCGGGTCTTGCAGGCCCGCCCTCGAGCGCCGCACCGCATCCGAAACGATGGCAACCGCTTCGTCCTGGCCGACGACGCGCTGTTTGATGCGCTCCTCCATGTGCAGCAGCTTCTCGCGCTCGCCCTCCATCATGCGGCTGACGGGGATGCCGGTCCAGCGGGCGACGATTTCGGCGATGTCTTCGGCGGTCACTTCCTCTTTGAGCATGCGCCGGTTCTGCTGAAGCTCGTCCAGACGCGCCTTGGCCTGCTCAAGCTGGCGCTCCAGGCTGGAGACAACGTTCTTTTTCTCCTGCTGCGCGGCCCAGGCATTTTCAGTCTCTTTCGCTTTGGGGTCGCGCGCTTGCATCTCCATGGCCGAGCGGAAGGCGCGCTCCAGTTCAATCTGTGCCTGGTCCAACTGCTCGTTGAGGGCGCGAATCTGGGCAATCGGTTCCTGCTCGCTCTCCAGGTGCATCTGAATGGCTTTCTGCTGCTCGCGCAGGCTCGCGAGTTCATGTTCCACGCGCGCCAGACGCTCCAGGCTGGCGGCGTCATCTTTCTGTTGCAACTCTTGCTGCTCGCCCAGCAGCAGCCCGATCTTGCGCTCCACATCGGCCAGTTCCACTGGCTTGCTGTTCAAGGTGACGCGCAGGCGGCTGGCGGCTTCGTCCACCAGATCGATAGCTTTATCTGGCAGAAAGCGGTCAGTGATATAGCGATGCGACAGTTCGGCGGCGGCCACCAGAGCTTCATCGGTGATGCGGATGCCGTGATGCACCTCGTACTTGATGCGCAAACCGCGTAGAATCTCCATCGTCTGTTCAACCGTTGGCTCGCCGACCATGATCGGCTGGAAGCGGCGTTCCAGGGCAGCGTCCTTCTCGATATACTTGCGATATTCGTCCAGCGTGGTTGCGCCGATGCAGTGCAGTTCGCCGCGCGCCAGCATCGGCTTGAGCATGTTCGAGGCGTCCATCGCGCCTTCGGCTGCGCCCGCGCCGACGACGGTGTGCAGTTCGTCGATGAAGAGAATGATCTGGCCGTTGGACGTGGTGACCTCTCGCAGAACGGCCTTCAGGCGATCTTCAAACTCGCCGCGAAACTTCGCCCCAGCGATCAGCGCGCCCAGGTCCAGCGCGACGACGCGATGATCGACCAGCGTGGTCGGCACATCTTTGTTGACGATGCGGTTCGCCAGCCCTTCGGCGATAGCAGTTTTCCCAACGCCCGGCTCGCCGATCAGCACCGGGTTATTCTTGGTGCGGCGGCTGAGCACCTCGATGACGCGGCGAATCTCGTCGTCGCGGCCAATCACCGGGTCCAGCTTGCCCTTTTCGGCCAGTTCGGTGAGGTCGCGCCCATATTTTTCCAGCGCCTGATACTTGCCCTCGGGGTTGGCGTCGGTGACGCGCTGCGACCCGCGCATCTGGCTGAGCGCCTTGCGCGTGGCGTCGGGCGTTGCGCCTGCTGCGCGCAGCAGGCGCGGAGCCGCGCCGTCGCGCAGACCCTCCAAACCCAGCAGCAGGTGTTCGGTGCTGAGGTATTCATCTTTGTACTGTTCGGCCTGCTTCCAGGCGTCCTCAATCGTCAGGCGCAGGCGCGATGCAACCGTTGGCTCCAATCCACCGTAGACTTTAGGGAGGCGGTCAAGTTCTGCGTTGACCTGGCTGCGCAGCAGAGAAGGATTGCTGCCAATTTTGGTAATGATTTCGGGGACGATGCCGCCATCCTGCTCCAGCAGGGCGGAAAGCAGATGCTCGGCGTCTACCTGGGGGTGATTGAGGGTCTGGGCCATCTCTTGCGCCCGGCCCAGCGCGTCGCGGGCCTTCTCGGTGAAGCGCTCTATCTTCATCGCCATCGGCGTTCCTCCTCCTGCTCAGAGTAGGGCAGGCTGATAGGTAAGTTAGGAATCGGGCGGGAGCAAGAAGCGCCCCCTTTTTCAGAGATTATAACATCTTGATAGACTTCGTGCAAGAATACTTGATAGGAGCACTATCAAAGTTTTTTTTGCCGTGGAATCTTTACAGTTTCTTCATCACCCCAGGGTTGACGGAAAGCCCTCCGCATGGTATGCTTTCTTTGGACCGCTCCTTCGGACTCCTTGAATGGAATGGCGCTCAATATCACGGATGAGCCCTCTTGTTCAATGTCTTGCGTCGGGCATGTGTCGATTTCTTTCTATCCAACCAGGCGTGTAACAGCATCGCTGGCTGCCATACAGCCATCTGCATATACGGCTATCTGGAGATAAGACAAAAGGAATCTATCCAGGTTGCTCTGCTGCCAGGTTCCCTTTGACCTCAAAGACGAGGTCGAAGGTCTGATTTTGCCTGGGCAAGCGCTCTAGTGGATGGGTGCTTGCTTATAACCACAGGAGGAACTCGGCACCTATGCACCTTTTGCGACGTGTCCTGTCGCTCTCCAGCGCGTTTGCGCTCGTCACCGCTTTGTCGCTGACGATTGCTTTCGCCGGAGTAGCGAACGCTGCGCCCTCCAGCGCGGCTGCGCCTGTCAGGTTTACCAATGCTTGCGGAAGCGCCTCTCCCGGTTTTGCCCGTTGCTTCGCTATCCAGCGGCTCGGTGGCACCACAGCCCATGCCCAGGCCGTCGCTCCCAACGTAACCAGTTGCACCAATCCGGCCACAGGCTACACCCCCTGTGATCTTCAGTCAGCGTATAACGTGGTCAACTCGACGGGCGGCGTCGGCCAGACGGTTGCCATTGTCGATGCCTTTAACGACCCCAATGCCGAAACTGACCTGGGAACCTATCGCGCGCAGTTTGGCCTCTCAGCCTGTACCACCGCGAATGGCTGCTTCAAGAAAGTCAATCAGAGCGGCGTGCAGGGAAGCTATCCGCGCAATAACACCGGTTGGTCTGAGGAAATCTCGCTTGACCTGGATATGGTGAGCGCTTTCTGCCCCAACTGCCATATTCTGCTGGTTGAAGCGACCTCCAACAGCAACGCCAATCTGGCGGCGTCAGTTGATACGGCGGTTCGCCTGGGCGCGACCGAAGTCAGCAACAGCTACGGCGGCGCAGAGTCGAGCACCGAAACCAGCACCGATACCCACTACAACCACCCTGGCGTCGCTATCACCGCCAGTTCTGGTGATGGCGGCTTTGGTGTGGAGTATCCGGCTGCCTCGCGCTTTGTAACGGCGGTAGGCGGTACGACGCTGACCCGCGCCAGCAATGCGCGCGGCTGGACCGAGACCGCCTGGAGCGGCGCTGGCAGCGGTTGCAGCGCGTTTGAAGCGCAGCAAACCTGGCAGAACATTGCCAACATCACGGCGCATTGCAGCCGCCGCGCAGTGGCCGATGTTTCGGCGGTAGCCAACCCGAATACCGGCGTCGATGTCTTTGACAGCTTCAACGAGTCCGGCTGGCTGGTTTTTGGTGGCACCAGCGTGGCTTCGCCGATCATCGCCAGCATCTATGCGCTGGCGGGCAATGCCAGCAGCGTGACCTATGGTTCTTTCCCCTATAGCCACACCAGCAGCCTGAACGATGTGACCAGCGGCAGCAATGGCAACTGCGGCAACGACCTCTGTAACGCCGGGGTCGGCTGGGATGGTCCGACGGGCCTGGGGACACCCAACGGCACAGGCGGCTTCTAAATCGCTCGACGCTCGCAAGAGCATGGTGGTCTGGTTGACCAGCCAGGCCACTGCTCCCCTCGATGCTGGCCTGTCGATAGATGGCGCTCATGACTCAACATGGCTAGCGTCGTTTACCTGGTGTGATCTCCGAAGAAATGGGGCTTCGTGCGATCATATATCTTCACGAAAGAGGTTAAAACGTTTATGGCGAAATCGCTTTCTCTGGCCGGAACTCGTCGGCTGGGTGTGGTGGCGATGGTGGCGCTTCTGGCCTTTTCTCTGATGGCTCTCGCCTCGGCGCCCGCAGCAGCCAACTCTGCTGCAAAGCTCTTTCACAGCCCTGTGAAGAACCGGGTTTCTCACGGGCACTCCAACAGCACCAGCAGCAACTGGTCTGGCTATGCGACCACCGGCACGACCTATAGCGATGTCAAGGGGTCCTGGGTCGAGCCAACAGTCACATGCAGTCGGCGGCAGACGGCCTATTCTTCGTTCTGGGTGGGCATCGATGGCGACGGCACCAACTCAGTAGAGCAGACCGGCACGGATTCTGACTGCTCCAGGGGGAGACCAACGTACTATGCCTGGTATGAAATGTATCCAGCTTTCCCGGTCAACCTCTCAAATCCGGTCTCTCCGGGCGATTCGTTTACTGCCGAAGTGAAATATAACGGTGGCAGCAGCTTCACGCTGACTATTAAAGACAACACCAAAGGTTGGACGTTTACCACCAATCAGAGTCTCAGTAATCCAGCGCTTGGCTCAGCAGAATGGATTGCCGAGGCGCCATCGTCCAGTTCTGGTGTGCTGCCGCTTGCCAATTTCGGCACGGTCAACTTCACCAGTTGCACGGCCAATGGCGTGTCGATCTCCAGCAACCCCAATCCTGATGAGATCGTCATGGAGACATCGAACGGCACGGTGAAGGCCCAGCCTTCCGGGCTGAGCGGTGGCAACAGCTTCAGCGTGACCTGGCACCATAGCTGAGCGCAAGCGGTTCCAAACCGCCCGCTGAAAGCAAAAAAGAGCGCGCCCGCTGGTCCCCATTCCCGGGCGCGCTCTTTTGCGTGGTTGGCGTTGTCCTGCCTGCTTAAATGGGCAATTTCAGTGTGCCCGGTCCGTCAAATGGCGGCGCGGGCTGATAGGCAATGACGACATCGGCTGCCACTGGCGAGGGATGCAGCGGCTGCCCATTGTTGGCGTCAACAACCATGAAGAGCAGTTGGTCGGTGGCGCCTGGGGTAGTTGGCCGCAGCGGTGTAATTTGCACGCTGCCTTCCTCGACAGCGCCAGGGGCAGGCACCCGCAGGGTGATGCCAGGCGCAGCGAAGTAAAAGGCGTCTTGCGCGGCAGACCAGACGCGCACAGTGATATTCGCGCCCGCTTGCACGCTGCTCTGCCCGCCAAACTGTGTGGCGGCGAGGCGCACTTTGATGTCGCTGGGTTGAATCGGGCGCATCCCCTTGGGGAAGAAGATCGTTCCATCGAATGGTCCGGCGGCAGGCGCGGGCGCTTGCGGTCCTGCGCCAAACGGACCAGGCTGCTGCCCAGGCTGGCCCGGCCATCCCTGCGCTGCGCCTGGCGGCTGCGGCGGCCAGGGCTGTGCCCCTGGCGGCGGTTGTTGCCCCGCTGGCTGCGGCGGCCAGGGCTGCGCGCCAACCGGCTGCGACCCTTGAGGTGCCTGGGGCCAGGGCTGCGCTCCAGGCGGGGGCTGTTGCCCCGCTGGTTGCGGCGGCCAGGGCTGCGGCTGGCTCGGCGCTGGCGCGGGCCAGGGCTGTGATCCGGGGCCAGCCATGGGCGGGGCTGTCGGGCCACCGAAGCTGGCAGGCGCGCCATAAGGATTCATTCCGCCAGATGCCGACCCCAGCGGGGCGGACTGCGCGGCCATGCTCGCGCCGCAGTTCAAACAAAACGCTTTATTTGCCATCGTGGGCTGGTGACAATTCTGGCAGATCACTTTGCCCGCTTCTGGAGATGCAGCGGGCGCTGGAGAAGCCTGGAAGCCTGGCGCTGGCGCGTATGGTGATGCGCCTGGCTGCGGCGGCGCGGGAAACGCGCCGCCCGGCTGACCGAATGGCTGCTCAGGCGCGGGTGGTTGGCCGAATGACTGCGCGGGTGGGTAGGCCGGGCCTGGCGGCGGCTGTTGGAATGCTGGCGCAGCCGGAGGTTGCTCGAAAGGCCCCGGCGGCTGGTCCATGGCTGGCGGCGCAGGAAATGCGCCTGGTTGTGGCACATTGAAGGCCGGTTGCGGTGGGGCATTGAAGGCTGGCTGTGGCGGCGCATCGAAAGCTGGCTGTGGAATGGGTGGATTGTAAAACGGCTCCTGCGCTTCTGGCGCAGCCGGTGGCACAGGCTGGTTCTCTAGCCCCTCTGGCGCTGGCCTCACCACGGCGCTGACCATCGTGAAGGTCAGTTCATTCGAGCCGACCTTGATGGATTGGCCGTTATGCAGCACAAAGGGATAGAGAATCTTTTCCCCATCCACATAGGTACCGTTATTGCTTTGCTGGTCTTCAATCACATAGCCAACGTTGCTGCGGCGAATGACGGCGTGGCGGCGCGAGACGCTGCGATCATCAGGCAAGGCGACATCATTGGTTGCCAGGCGTCCAATCGTCACCTCATCTTTGTCCAGTCCATACTCTTTGAGTTGCCCATCTGCTCGCCGCAAAATGAGTCTGGCCGAACCCTGCTGAGCGCGTGGAGCAACCAGCGTCGCGTCATTCGCGCCTGGCGGTTGGTCGTCTTGAGATTGCATACATCATTCCTTCCGCAGTCCACGCTGCTCTGAATTGCCTCGCTGCACTCGTATCTGGCCTGGCTTTGAGAAAGCCTCACCAGTGTTCCCCTGCTCCCATTATCTTACCATATCGTGCAACAAGGGGATGGTGGCCTGCAACAGGCTATACGCTGGCGAGACACGCTGCGCGCTGCTGCCCGGTCCCTGGTGAAGCTCAGGCGACGACCTGCTCGTGTTGTTCCGGTTGCTGTGTTTCCGGGGTTGACGGCCCTGGAGGAGCGCTGCGCGTGACTGGCAGCTCGGCCAGCTCGCGGCCAAAAAGAAAGTCGCCTGTCCAATCAACCGCGACCCGCAGCCGCATACTCAAATGAGGCATCTTCAAGAGATATACGGTGCGCCACATAAACCAGGCCAGTTTGCCAGAAAAGCGCATGCCTCGGATACTTGCCACGCCCGTATGCTTGCCCACCATTGCCAGTTCGCCGATGGGCCGGTACACAAACGGCTCAAGTGCCTCCCGACGCAGCGTGGCAACGATGTTGCGGGCCACCGCTTGCCCCTCGCGGGTGGCGTTCTGGGCGAGCGGCGGATATGGCTCGTTCTTGCCTGGCTGGGGGATGGAGGCGCAGTCGCCAATGGCCCAGACATCCGTATAGCCTGGCAGCCGGCAATACTCGTCGGTGATGATGCCCCCGTGACGGTTATAGGCGCACTCCAGATGTTCCACCGCCGGGCTGGGCGCAACGCCGCCGCTCCAGATGAGCAGGTGGGTTTTGATGCGCTCGCCTCCCTTCAGTTCCACGTAGTCTGCCCCGGCATTGCTGATGAGTGTGTTGAGCCGCACCTCAACGCCGCGCTGCTCCAGTTTCTTCTGTGCATAGGCCGCCAGCTTTTCGTCCAGCTCAGGCAGCAGACGCCCCGCGCCCTCGACGAGCACCGTGCCAATGTCGCCAGGCACAATGCGCTGATACTTGCGGGCGTTTTCCCGCACCATATCGTTCAAGGCGGCCATCGTTTCCACGCCCGAGAAGCCACCACCACCGACCACAAAAGTCAGCAGTTCCCGGCGCATGTCCGCGTCTGGTTCCGCGTCGGCACGCTCCAGCAGTTCCAGCGCGCGGTTATGGATGAGCGCGGCGTCGCCCAGATTCTTGATGTTGAGCGCATACGTTTTCAAGGCAGAGATGCCAAAATAATTCGTCACCGAACCCAAGGCGATGACGAGGTGATCGGCCTCCACCGTGCGCTGCCCATCGGGAAAGTTTTCCTCTGGTCGGCCCAGGGCAATGGTGACCCGCTTGCGCTTCAGGTCGATGGCTTTGACGCTGGCCTGGATAAAGTTGATGCGCCGGGAAAAGCGACGAATTGCGCAGACGATATGGCGCGTGTCCAAGTCGCCGCTGGCAACTTCGGTCAGCATCGGCGTAAACACGAAAAAGTTATTTTCATCAATCAAGGTAATCTCGCCATCGACCGCGTGGGGAAGGAGTTCTCCCAGGGCTTGCGCGGTATACATCCCCGCAAAACCCGCTCCCAGAATCACAATTTTGGGGCGGCCTGATCCGCTCATGTGCTGCTCCTGCTGAATGCCTACATATTTGCTCTCAGGTGTGCGGCAAGAGCCATGCCAGCGGAAGCGGCAGCCCCGCGTGTAAGGGTGGTGCGAGCATTTCCTCACACAAACCTCACAACTTTTTGATACACTGGAGACGATAGAGCAGCCGTTCTCGCTTTCACGTGCCAACATGCACCTGGGAAACCGCTCGAATGATCAAGGGCGACACCATGAAATACAAAATCCTGGTCGTGGATGACGACCGAAAAACCGTCGATTTGATTCGCCTGGCGCTGGAGAACGCGCACTTTGAGGCAGTGGGAGCCTACGAGGGCGTCGAGGCGTTGACCCTGGCCCGCAGCATATCTCCTGACCTGATCATTCTCGATTGGATGTTACCCCAGGTCAGCGGCCTCGACCTTTGCCGCATCGTGCGCGCAGAGTCGGCTGTTCCCATCATTATGCTGACCGCCAAAGCCACAGAAGAAGATAAACTTCTAGGCTTAACCCTTGGCGTAGATGATTATCTGACCAAACCATTCAGCCTGCGCGAACTGGTGGCGCGCGTGCGCGTCGTCCTCCGCCGCACGTATCAGGCCGAGGAACGACCCGCGACACTGCATGTGCGCGATCTGGTGATCGACTTACAGGCGCACGAGGTCTGGCTCTGCGGGAAGCGGGTCCACCTTACGCCCAAGGAGTTCAAGCTGCTGGAAACGTTTGCCCGCGCCCCTGGCCGGACGTTTAGCCGCCAGGAACTGGTGGAACGGGTCTGTGGCCCCGACTATGATGGCTTCGACCGCAGCATCGACTTTCATCTGGGTAACCTGCGCAAGAAAATCGAGACCAACCCGGGCCAATCCCCCTACATCCAGACCGTGTTCGGCATCGGCTACAAGTTCAGGAGCGGTGATGATGTTGCATAGCCTGCGTTTGCGCCTCATTGTCATGTTTATGCTGGTCGTTATGGTGGCCGTCGGCACCGTTGCCTTCTTTGCCAGCCAGGCGACTGCCAACGACTTGCATATCTATATACAGGCGAGGGACGTTCAGCAGATCGACTCGGCGCTGCTCACGGCCTACCATCAGCACGCGAGCCAGCCAGCACTGCAAGCATTGACCGAACAGTTAGCGCGCAGCCTGCACGACCACATTATCGTGGTCGACCAGAACAGGTGCATCATCGCCGATTCAAACCACACCTTGATTGGGCAGGTACTACCTGTTTCCGGCCCTCCTTCCGCTTCCCCGCCTGATACCGAGCCTACCATTCTCATCCCTTATCCACCCTCATCATCGCCTTATAGTTCTGGCAGCGCTCTCTTCTATCAGGCGCAGGTCCAGGACGCATCCCCCATCGCCGGTGGTCCGCTAGAAGAAAACTTTCTTACTTCGGTGAACCACTCCCTCTGGCTGGCCGTGCTCATCGCCGGGCTGACCGCTCTGCTGCTGGCGCTGCTCTTTGCCAGCACGCTCCTGAAACCGCTGCACACGCTCAAAGCAGTCGCCCATCGCATGGAGCAAGGCGACCTGAGCCAGCGCGTTGCCATCAAAACCAGAGGCGAAATCGGCGCGCTGGCGCATGCCTTCAACGCGATGGCCGACAGCCTGAGCCGGGCGGAGCGACTGCGGCGCAATCTGGTCAGCGATGTCGCCCACGAACTACGCAATCCACTGATGAACATTCGCGGCTCGCTGGAACTGCTGCAAGATCAGGTACTTGAGCCAACGCCGCAGACCCTTGCCTCACTCTACGAAGAAACCACGCTCTTGACCCGGCTTGTCGCCGACTTGCAGGAGTTATCGCTGGCCGAGGCCGGTCAACTGCACCTGACGCGCCAGCCTATCCAGCTTGCAGAAGTCGTCAGCCAGGCGGAGCAGGTGGCCCAGCCAGACCTGGCACGCAAACACCTGACGCTGCATATGTATATTTCCCCTGATCTTCCTTGTGTCGATGCCGACCCGGAGCGGGTCGGCCAGATTCTGCGCAACCTGCTCAGCAACGCCATCACGCATACGCCCTGCCAGGGGGAGATCAGCATCACCGCCAGCCGCATTGAATCAATCATCAAGATCAGCGTGCAGGATACCGGGGTGGGCATTGCGCCCGAACACCTGCCCCACCTCTTCGAGCGCTTCTATCGCGCCGACGCCTCGCGCGCCCGCGCCACCGGAGGCACGGGGCTGGGCCTGGCTATCGTCAAGCAGTTGGTTGAGGCGCACGACGGGCAGATCACGGTCGAAAGCCAGCCAGGAATGGGCACCTGTTTTACCTTCACGCTGCCAGTTGCTGAAAGCGCCTTAACCCTGCCCATCCTTACAAGTTCCTTAAGAGTTCCTCAATAGTTCCTCGCTCCCCTTCGCTATTCTGGACATGGCAGAGAGACGGGAGAGGCCGTTGTGCCTCTCTCGTGATGGCCTCTGTCCATATCCGACTGATAGCGAGCAAAGGAATCTCTTCTATGAAACTCTTTGTACGCAGCATCAAGAATGTGCTGCGCAGTCCGTTCAGGATGGTGCTGGTGATGGTGATTCTGGGGGCCAGCCTGATGTTTGTCGCCGCGACGGTGAGCCTCAACGCCAACTCCCAGGCAGAACTGGATGCCGTACATCAGCAGGTTGGCACCACCATCACCATTAACTACGCCACGAACGCCGCGAACAATGCCCAGGGCAGTGGGCAGATCGCTGATGGAGGCAGCGGACCTGGAAACAGTGGAAGCGGCCCCGTGTTCTTCGCACCCACGCCCATTCCCAACAGCGCGGTGTCGAAAGTCAAAAATGTTCCGGGTGTGGTCAGCACACAGGAGAACTTATCACGTCCCGACCAGGATGGCACACTGAAAGGCACGACGATCACCGCGCCGAACGGTCAGCAAGTCAACGCCCCCGTGCTGGTCAGTGGCATCTCCAGCGACGCCACCAATTTTACCCTGGCGGGCGGGCAGATACCTACCCTTGTTACCGGGCGCAGTTTCCAGGCCATCGACGCCAATGCCGACGTGGCTCTGATGGGCCAGGCAGTGGCCCAGGCTAATGGGCTGAGTGTTGGCTCGACCTTCACCTTGAAGGGGACAACATTCACGCTGATCGGGCTGTATACCACGTCGGATCAGATCACGGACAACAGCATCGTCATTCCGATAGCAACGATGGAGAAAGTGTTCGGCATCAACGGCGTCGATTCGATTACGGCCACTGCCGCCAGCTACGAGCAGGTTGACGCCGTGGCAGACAGGCTGCGCAAAGCCCTGGGAAGCGCGTACAATGTCATCACCCAGGCGTCGCAATACAGCAAAGTGTTCAACGCGCTTCAGGTCGCGCAAACGACCATCCAGGTAGCGATGGTCATCTCGCTCTTGATCGCGGCAGTCGTGACGATTTATGCCGTGGTGATGCTGGTGCGCGAACGCATCGCCGAAATTGCCATCCTCAGAACGCTGGGCGCGTCCCACTGGCAAGTCCTGCGGCAGTTCTGGACCGAAATCGTGGCCCTGAGCGCGATGGCGGCGGCGATAGCCGTCATCCTGCTGGTGACGCTGGGACCATTCATCTCTCAGAAGTTCGATATTGACCCGTCATCGCTGCTGAACAATGGCCCCGGCCTCAACAGTTCTGGCGGCGGGGTTGAGGTTAGGATCGCAGGCCCAGGTAGTGCATCAGCCAACGCGCTCAGCAACATCCATCTGGCATCAGCCACCCTGAATGCCCAGACGCTGCTGATCATCCTGGGCGTGGGCCTGGGGCTGGCCCTATTGGCGAGCCTCATCCCGACCTGGTTTGTCTCCCATACCAAGCCCGCTCGCGTACTGCGCCAGGCGGCATAGGAGCAAGAGAGATGTCCTCACCTCAAGAAGAACAAGAAGCACGTGCAGAGCTACAAGAAGTTGCCCCGGCTCAGCCTGTCGAGAAGGTAGAAAAGGCTATCATCATCGCGGAGGGGTTAAGCAAGCACTTTATCCAGGCCGGGGAAGAGATCAAAGCCGTTGATCGGGTGAATCTGAGGATTGCACCCAGGCAGCTCATTACGATTTCTGGAGCCAGCGGCTGCGGCAAAACCACCCTGATGTATCTGCTGGGCAGCCTGGAAAAGCCCACATCTGGCAAGCTCCTCATCGATGGCGTCGATGTCGCCGCGCTCCGGGGGCGCGCGGAGGATGATTTTCGCCGTCAGAAGGTGGGCTTCGTCTTCCAATCGTTCAACCTCATCCCCAACCTGTCGGCGTTGGAAAATGTGATGCTGCCTATGGAAATCGCGGGCACGCGCCACAAAGACCGCGAAGAACGAGCGCGCCAACTGCTCAGTCAGGTGGGACTGGAAGAAAAGCGCCACTTCCACCGGCCAGGCAAGCTTTCCGGTGGACAGCAGCAGCGCGTGGCCATTGCGCGGGCGTTGGCAAATAACCCATCGGTCATTCTGGCCGACGAGCCAACCGGCAACCTGGACTCCAAGACCGGGCGGCGCATCGTCGACCTGCTGGTGCAACTGGCGCATCAGGGGCGC
>DATGID010000070.1:0-81589 GCA_035307385.1 Ktedonobacterales bacterium
CGCGGCTTTGTCCTGCTGCCACGTCGGTGGGTCGTCGAGCGCAGTTTCGCTTGGACCGCTCGCTTTCGACGCTTGGCACGCGACTATGAACGCCTGCCTCAAACGCTGGCTGGGCTGCACTTCCTGGCTTTCGCTATCCTGATGCTGCATCGCTTTATCCTGGTGTTGGCTCATTGTCTCTGAAGTTCATAACAGGCTCTAGATGGGTACATCGTCCTTTGCCAAAGGCCCTGTCAGCGGAGCGAAGAGAGCAAGCTTGTCACAAACACACCGCCTATTCCGTCTCGTGTACGGATCTTGAATGGGATCACTCTCCATCCATTTCTGTGACAAAGGAGACGGAGAAAAGATGCTGGACACACGTGCTCACCCGCCGGTGATGATTGTTGGAGGTGGCTTGTCCGGGCTCTCTGCCGCAGCGATCCTGGCACGTGCCGGGTACGCCGTGGCCGTTTTTGAGAAGGCGAGCGTCCCTGGGGGGGATGCCAGGTCGAAACAGCAGGGTGCCTTCACCTTCAATCTGGGGGCGCATGCCTTCTATCTGGGCGGAGCGGGCGAACAACTCTTGAGTGAACTGGGGGTGCGCTATTGTGGCGCCCCTCCAGCCCTGGACAAGTGGCTGGTGCGAGATCGCGGAAAGCTGCACGCGTGGCCCACGCGTGCGACCTCGTTGACGGGGATGCCACGCTGGCATCCCGAGGCCACCGCCGCATTGGCCCGTTTCTCTCGCTCCGTAAAGGGCCTCCCTCAGGAGCACCTCCAGCACGTGAGTTTGCGCGATTGGCTGGACCAGGAGGTGCCGCATCCGCAGGTTCGCCAATTTGTGCTGGCTCTGGCACGGCTGACCACCTTGAGCCATGCCCCCGCACTGGTCCCGGCTGGTCTGATCCTTCCACTCCTCTCTGCTCAGGCGCTCTACCTGGATGGTGGCTGGCAGACGCTGGTAGATGGCTTGAAGCAGGTGGCGCAAGAGGCAGGTGCAAAGCTGATCATGCATGCCAGAGTTGCGGCGATTGAGAGTGCTGAAGAGAGGCACACCGTGCGCCTGGCGAATGGGGCGTCCTATCCGGCGTCAGCGGTGGTGCTGGCCATTGATCCGCAGGCTGCCTCAGCTCTCGTTGCAGAGGGAGCGCATAAGGATCTGAGCGGTTGGGCGAGGCAGTCCGTTCCAGCTCGTGCTGCGTGCCTCGATGTCGCGTTGCGTCGCCTCCCAGAGCCGCAGCACCTGTTCGCGCTCGGTATTGATCGTCCGCTCTACGCTGCCGTGCATTCCGCCTGGGCCAAACTGGCGCCGGAGGGGAGCGCGTTGGTCCATACGCTGAAAAATCTCCAGCCGGACGAGCCAGCGGAGCCTCTCGCCACGCGGCAAGAGCTGGAAGCGCTGCTGGATAGCATGCAACCGGGTTGGCGAGCGGAAGTGGTGGAGCAGTCCTTCTTGCCCCAGATGGTGCCCTCGCATGCCATGGTTCTGGCCAGGCAGGGTGGGTTGCCTGGGCGACCTGGCCCCGCAGTGCCGGGGATACGCCATCTCTATGTGGCAGGTGATTGGGTGGGCACCGAGGGCCAGCTTGCCGATGCCTGTTTTGCCAGTGCCCGCAGCGCCGCGCGTATGATCATGTCGACGCTCGCCGCGAAGCCTGGCGATGCTGCCGTGGTACACTAGCAGAAAGTCCTCAAAGGCATAGCCAGATGCAGCAGGAAGACATTTTTCACGCGTATAAACCATTACTCTTTTCGATTGCGTATCACATGCTGGGCAGCATCACGGATGCTGAGGATTGTGTGCAAGAGGCGTTTCTGCGCTGGTATGGAGCCAGCCACCAGGGCGAGAGAGCAGCGGTGCGCTCCCCCAAATCCTATCTCAGTACGGTTGTCACCCGTCTGTGCATTGACCACCTCCGCTCAGCACGGCAAGAGCGCGAACACTATGTCGGGATCTGGCTCCCCGAGCCCCTCGTGACCAGCGATGAGACCAGTCTGACCGGCATGGCAGAACGCTCAGAAGCACTCTCACTCGCCCTGTTGCGCCTGTTAGAGCAGTTGTCTCCCGTAGAGCGCGCCGTTTTCCTGCTGCATCAGGTCTTTGACTATGACTATGCCGAAATTGCCGTCGTAGTACAGAAGAGTGCGGACCACTGTCGTCAGATCGGGCACCGAGCACGTCAGCACCTGGAAGGGGGGCGCTCACCCTATCCTGCTTCCAAAGAGCAGCACACCGCCCTCCTGCGCCAGTTTCGCCGCGCCTGCACGAATGGCGATATGGACGGCCTCCTGGCCTTGCTTGCGAACGATATCGTGGCCTATTCCGACAGTGGCGGCAAGGCTGTTGCGCCTCGCCATCCGCTCCAGGGTGCGGACAAGGTGATGCGCTTCTTCCTCGGCGTGGGGCGGAAACTCAATGGATTGCCCAGCTTCGCAGCGCGTACGGCCACCATCAATGGGTGGCCTGGGATGGTCACGTACCTCAATGATCGGCCGTACTTTCTCCTGGCGCTGGAGAATGTGGATGGACGTATTCAAGAGATCGATATCGTCGCTAACCCGGACAAACTGCACCGTGTCCCGGCACGAACCGATGAGGGTGACCGTCTTTCGTAGCGTCGCCACAGGTGGAAGCATCTCCCAAGCGGAGGAAGGAGAACAAAACACGCCAGCAGGGTGCGACTATCACTCCTTCATCCCCGCGCCCAACAACACTTCTGCCGGGGCCTGAATGCCGTGCGGCCCCTCAAATGGCCGCACGGCTTGCCGAATCTCCGCTTGCGCGCGCTGCCTCACCTCTGGTTCAAGCTGTGCCAGGGCTTGCTCGAGCGAAGACCCCCACCAGTTGGCGAGCACTTCAAAGGAGGGGAAAGAGAAGGTGGTGAGTGCAACGGGTTCCACCTGGACCTGTTGCAAGCCTGCTTCGGTGAGCGCGCTGGCAAAAACCGCCACATCCGCCAGAGAGAAAGCGTCATCCCGCTGCTCCGCTGCCTCCCCCAGGTATTTCGCCATAATGGTCGTGTCCAGGGTGAAGAGGGGGTTGCGCTCTGACGTTGACCAGACGAGCGCGGCCAGCCTTCCGCCTGGCTTGAGCACACGCCGGATTTCCGTGAGCGCCCGCTGCTGATCTGGGATGAGCATCAGCCCAAGACGCGAGATGACCGCATCATAGCTGTTCTCTGGCAGGTCAAGTTGCTCGGCATTCATGGCGCGTGTGGTGAGCATGGACAACCCCTCCTGTTCGGCGAACCGGGCCGCAACGGCGAGCATCTCCGGGGAAATGTCGGTCGCCAGGACGCTGCCCGTCGGTCCCACCAGCCGTGCCGCCATTCGACTCTGGTCGCCCGTTCCCGCGGCAATATCCAGCACATGATCTCCCGGCTTGATGGCCGCCGCTGCGAGCATCTGCCGAGTCGCGGAGCCATAGAGTGTCTCGCGTAGCGCCGTTCGACGCTCAGCGTCTTCTGCTACCTGCCATGGTTCCTGCGGTGGTGTTGGTGGATGTTTCATCTCGGACATGGGCGCTCGCTTTCATCTTGGCCGCCAGAGCGTGGTGAGACGCGCTCTTCACCACCTGCTCATCGTATCACAGCATAGGCTTCCAGACTTCTCCTCTCTTGCGCTCATTACCAACCAAGGCAATGTAAAAGCCCACGTTGGCATGACGTGAGCCAGTGGAGCACCGCCTTCCAGGCGGTGCTACCAGCCCTCTCCGCCCCCAACCGCTCAACCGGAAACCCGGCCTCCCGACTTTTAAATCGCCCTGGCTCATCTGGTATCGCCGTTCCATTCGCTTAACCGTTTTGAGATAATTTCTTAAAGCGCCCTTTTCATTGCCCGCTTGTATGATGGGCACAGGGTGCCGTCGTCATGGAACTGGAAATGAGGAAAGGTCCCTCACCATCTTTGCAGTTTTCTGATCGCCTGTGATCATGACCTGAAAAGTCTTCTGCATTGGTGATGGTAAGTGATTGCTGAAACGAGCCGTGATCAGAGACGGCCACCTGTTGCCACCTCAACACCGTTCACTCCTGGTGCGTTGGCTGCCAGACATGCAAGGTGTTGAGCCACTTCTTCCACTACGCAAAGAGAACGCAACAAGTGATGAGGTACGTTCCGGGGCGGCATTGCAATTCAGTTGCGTAGTTTGCCATGGCTCAGCACCCTGCGAGCAAAAAAACTACGGCGGAAATCTTTTCAGGAAGAGTTTTCCTCAGAAGTCACCAGCTCCCCACTGAGAGTGCGCCTGACCCCATCACGACCACTTGCTCGCGAAAGCCGCGCGAATTTCTGATGCGAGAGAGCGGAGGCCCCAGGAATCGAACACGCTCTCAAATCGATGGCGGTTTACCTGCCTCTCTTGCAATGCCGTGTAACATTGGTTAATAAGTAGAGGGTTTCCTCGACTCGCAACCCGTGAAAGATTTCCTTGAAGAAGGCCGTAGGATTGGGTGTATGGGAACAGCGTTTTTTCGCACGAGCGACCTGGCGAAAGAGCTAGGAGTTCACGTGAACACCATTCGGCTTTATGAAGCCTCCGGGTTCCTGGCCCCAATTCCGCGCGGGACGAATAGCTATCGCCAGTATAGTGCGCTGCATCTCGAGCAAGCACGGCTCACCTGGCTGGCGCTTCGCTGGCCATATGTAGGCGATAAGCATCAGCTCATTCTGTTGGTGAAACATGCAGCGCATGGCGATCTGGGTATGGCGATGGAGTTTGCTTATCAGTATCTTGCTCAGGTGCGTGTCGAACGCACCTATGCCGAATCCGCGCTGGAGTTTCTTGAGCGTTGGGCAGCGGGACGCACCATGGACGCCTCACCACATCCCATGCATATTCGCCAGGCGGCCCACCATCTGAATGTATCTGTTGATATGCTGCGCAATTGGGAGCGCAACGGCCTGCTCACTGTCCCGCGTGACCCGACCAACCACTACCGTCTCTATGGAGGTACCGAGTTTGGACGGTTGCGGGTTATTCGTATGCTTGTCAAGTGCGGCTTCAGTCTCATGGCGATTCTGCGGATGTTGCACCAGTTCGATAGCGGGAACACGAAGGGTCTGCGTGAATCACTGAGTATTCCGCCTGAAGAAAATGCCGATAAATTGATTGTCGCTGCTGCTGATCATTGGCTTGCGAGCCTGCTAGAGTTGGAGCAACGCGCCCAGGAAATGATTGGGCAAATTGGACGCATGATCGAGCTCTTCCCCGCAGGATAAGAGACTTCTCCCCCTCAAACTCTCCACCTTTACACCACCCTTTTAACATACCATTACGGTTGAGCCGCAAAACGTTTTCTCGTTGAAAGGAGAGCAACTATCCATGAAATTGAATCATCTCAATCTGAGTGTGACCGATGTCCCGGCCGCAGCAGATTTTCTCGAAAAGTATTTCGGGTTGCGCAAACAACCAAGCGATAAGAAGAGCTTTTGCGCGCTCTTTGACGATGACGGCTTGGTTCTCACCTTGATGAAGGCCGCAAACGTCACCTATCCTGGTACGTTTCACATCGGCTTTGGTCAGGAGAGCGAGCAACGCGTGAACGAGATGTATCAACGTCTGAAAGGTGACGGCTTTGATGTGCATCCACCACAGCGCAGTCATGCCTGGACATTTTATGTGCAAGCGCCTGGCGGATTTACGGTCGAGATTGCCGCATAGGTGACAAGCCAGCATGCTCATTTCCTCTCTGGGAGAGCAGGAATACCGTACCCTCTGCTCTCTCAGAGACTCTCATCATTTTTGAGGGGATCTGCCTCTGCCCTATTTGCTCCCACACCTCGTCTTTTTCCAACTGGAGGGCGTTCCAAACCCCAGACAGCATGTGAGGATGGTTCGAGAGCACATTTAGTCTCTGCTCAAACGGGCCATCCAACTCCGTTTTCTCCAGTTGAGAAGCGTGATGGCTGTACCAGTCATGAAAGCGGATTGTTTTCATTAATGAATGAGGGGCTCTTCCTCGGATTAAGTGAACCTGCCTGCTTAACGCGAGGGCGGCTCTCTGCTAGACTTCCATCGATTACTGAGCCAGGAGGGCTGTCTCGATGGAACCTGTGGACACGGCCTTTGTGGTTTGCCAATTGGTTTGTCCTTTTTCGGCACTTTATGGTTCTTACGCAGCCTCGCTGAGAGCAAAAGTGGTATACTGGAAGGTTGATCATTTTTCAAGCTTCTCCTTTGTTTCGAGGAACCCATTTCATCTATGACGATGTTTCCAGAGATTGCTGGAGTCCTCATCGAGCAGATCAGTGTGGCCGATGAAATGACTCTGGTGGGACGTACTACGTCCGAAACCGCCTCATGCCCTTCGTGCAGAACCGACTCGGGGCGAGTACAAAGTCACTATACACGCAGGCTGCATGATCTTCCAGCAGGTGGGCGCCCTGTCCATCTAGTTCTGTATGTACGTCGCTTCTTCTGTAGCAAGAGCACCTGTACACAAAAGATTTTCGCCGAACGTTTGCCAGAGCTGTGCCATCCTCACGCACAATGCACCATCCGACTGCAAGAAGCCCTCAGCCAACCTGGCCTGGTTCTGGGAGGGCAGGCAGGAGCCAGGCTCGGAAGCGAGCTGGGTATCCTTGGAAGTCGAGATACGATCTTGCGTCTGGTTCGCCACCATCCTTTGCCAGATCCTCCTGCGCCTCGCAGGATTGGCCTGGATGACTGGGCATGGAAGCGCCGCCTGCGCTACGGGACGCTCATCTGTGATTTAGAACGCTCCGTGCCCATTGACATGCTGCCTGATCGCTCCGTTGAAGTGGTTGCTGCCTGGTTAGCTGCCCACCCAACGGTAGAACTGGTGAGCCGCGATGGCTCATCGGAATATGCCAGTGCTATCAAGAAAGGGGCTCCTCAAGCCAGGCAAGTGAGCGACCGCTGGCATTTAACGAAGAACCTTGCAGGCTGTGTGTCAGTGGTTCTAGCGAAATCGCTGACCGAGATCCGACGTGCGGCTCAGCTGACCTTTCCGAAAGAAGGGGAGGCCCAAAGCCAACAAGCTCCTCAGCTCAGCAGAACGCGGGCGGTTCGACAAACGCAACTGGCTCGAAAGGCCGAGCGAGAGCAACGCTACCAGACCATCATCGCCCTGCGCAATCAGGGGATGAGCTCCGATGAGATCGCAGAAAGGCTCGGGTTGGGTGAGCGAACGGTCCGACACTGGCTCTCGCAGAGAGGCATTCCCTACTCCAGAGAGCGCAGTCCTCGCCCTCGTCTTATTGACCCGTACCGCATCTACTTGACTGAGCGCTGGAATCAGGGATGTCACAAGGGCTCCCAACTGGAAAAAGAAGCCAGAGCCAGGGGCTACACTGGGTCCCAGCGAGGCATCTACCGCTTCCTGGAGACGCTCTCTGTCTCTGCACTCCCGACACGCTTGCGTCGTCCTGTACCTGCGCCTGTACCGGTCGGGACACAGAGCCTGCCGATTCCGACTCTGACGCTTTCTGCGTCACAGGCCACCTGGTTCTTTTTCCGTAGGGAAGCTGACTTGAAGGAAGAAGAAAAAGCGCAGCTCTATTCGCTTCTGCAGGCCAGTCCAAAGGCGAAGGTGGCCTACCATCTCGTCGAAGCGTTTCTGCATATGGTGCGTGAACGCACAGGAGAACAACAACTTGAAGCTTGGCTCAAAGAGATAGAGGCAAGCCAGCTCGAAGCCTTTGCATCATTTGTCACCAGTCTTCGACAAGACAAAGATGCTGTCCTGGCAGCATTGACCTTGCCTTGGAGTACAGGCCCGCTGGAAGGACACATCAATCGGCTCAAGCTGATCAAAAGACA
This sequence comes from Ktedonobacterales bacterium, assembly GCA_035307385.1. Lineage (GTDB taxonomy): Bacteria > Chloroflexota > Ktedonobacteria > Ktedonobacterales > DATBGS01 > DATBHW01. The sequence continues at coordinate 7,766 of DATGID010000070.1, forward strand.
GGGCTATGGGCGCGCGAAGTTTGATCTGCTTCGGCTTCGCGTGCTCCACCATCCTGCAGAGAGAGAAGTGGCTCAAGCGGCAAAGACAGGAGCCGATCAAAAGCTTCGGAGGAATCGAAGCCAGAAGTTGAGAGCAGAGGAAAACACCCTCACCTCTCAGGCTCCCACCGTTGGCATGCGTGAGGTGGCGTAAAAGTGGACAAAGCCAGATGAGACCCGTGAGACAACGGGAGGCTACAGAACGGTGCGAATGGCCTCCACAAAGGCATCAGGGGCTTCAAAGGGCACAAAATGACCAATGCCGGCTAACCTCTGCACACCGACGAGATGGGGAAAAGAGTCCTCCAGTCGATCAGCCCAACTGGACAAGAGGATCGGATCAGCCTCTCCCCACACGACCGCGGTCGGGTGAAGGATGGGAGCTGGTTGGTTCTGCGGAGGGGATGCTGCAATTTGTCCAGAGCCACCTCCTGCTCGATACCAGGCAATGCTTCCTCGCACGGCTTCCAGCTGAGCATAGGTATCCACAATCGCCGCAAACTCTTTGGGACGAAGCGCCTGCTTATTGCCGACCCAATGGTCGTAGAAATACGACAAATAGAGGCGAACCGTTTCCCGATCATGGCCGATGAGGTGATCGGCTTGCGGAATCGTGTGAAAATGCTGATACCAGCGTTCCTTCTGCGCGGCTGGCTCTAAGGGACGTGTGCCATAGCCGGGATAGACGGGCGCGGCTAATGCGAGTCCCTGGACGCGTTGAGGAGCCATCTGCGCGACGGTTTGCGCCACACGCGAGCCGATATCATAACCAGCAAGAATGACCTGCTCAAGCTGCAACTGATCGAGCAAGGCCAACACATTTCTGGCCTGTGCATCTGCGGAGTAGGCCACAAGGGGAGGCCAATCGGGTTTTGCAGAGCCACCAAATCCGCGAAAATCCATGGCAATGACGGAGGTGAGTGGTGCCAGACGAGGAATGACGCGCCGCCAGTCATACCAGAAGCCGGGCCAGCCGTGAAGCAGGAGCACAGTTGAGCTCCCTTGTCCTCGCCTCACATAATGCAGGTCCAGTCCATCAGCATCATGAGCCATTGCATGTCCCCAGGCTGCATCTTGAGGAAGGAGATCAAACATCTCATCGGTAGGCATAGTTCATTCTCATTTCATGCGTCTTCTCGACTTTCTTCCCACACCGTCTATTCTGCCACATAGGTCGCTTTGTCCACAAGCACGAGAGATGCAGCAGGGTCATAATGAAGTGCAGTTTCGCTCTCGACACTGCTGGAAAGCTGGAACAAGCGTTTAACCCCTCAGTATATCATCTTTTAGATCAGCGAGGCTGCGTAAGAACCAACTTTTGGTTCTTTCGACAATTGGCTTGATCTGCGGGAGGTGGCGGAGCAAGCCCTGATTCGGGCGCGTGTCAAAGCCGTGTTCGCGGATGAAGGACACCGTCTGATGCAAGGGGATGGCAGCCACAGTGTCGATGCACAACTGGAATGGTTGAAGTCCTTAACCAATCGCACGAATGTGGTCCACATGCTGGCCGGTCCGTATGCTTTATTTGGCTTTCGCAATACCAGTGGGCAACTCGCGCGTCGAGGACGCGATGTGCATTTTCAGCGCTACCATGTCAGCTCAGCCGAAGAACGCCAAGAATTTGCGGGAGCTGTCCAGTATCTGCTCGAACGGGTTCCCTTGACGTGTGACGTGGAGGCGCTGCTCAAACGCTGGCGGTGGTTTGCCGAAGGCAGTGTGGGGTGCATTGGGGTGTTGAAGGACTGGCTGGTCGATGCCGTCACCGTGACCCTGGCACAGGGAGGCACGAGCCTCACCGAGGAGGTCCTCACCCGCACCATGCCGCATCCGGCCAAACGGGTGAGTCTGGAACTGGAAGCACGCGCGGGCGAACATCCTCTCCCCCCGACAGTTTTTTCTAGAAGCGGAGGGCGAAGGCGAGAGCGGTTCCGGTGCGGTGGAAGGGCAAACAGCGGGCGAACGAGGCAGCTGGGAGTTCTCGCCGCAACAGATCGTGCAGCCACAAGCGCCCAATCCGAAAGATGCCCTTGTCCCGTCGGTCATGCCGGTCGAACCGCTCGCGGTGCCCGTCGTGCATGCAGGCTGCTGCCAAATGGCTGACCCACCAGACCCCCAGAAACAGTACGAGCAAGAGCCGCTCCAGGCGAGCACGGTCGGCGACCACCGTCCCCTCGATGTCCCAGCCGCGGCGTTTGAAATCACAAAAGGAGGCTTCCACACGCATGCGCCGCCGGTACGCTTGCAGGCGGGCGCGCCCAGCGGGCTGGTCGGAGAGCAAGAACCAGGCATCGTGATAGCCCGGCTCCCAGACGGCGCTGAGAAAGGCGTCCAGGCGGTGCTCTTGCCAGACGAGCGCTGGGCCAAACCAGGGCTGGCCCACGCGGGTCACCAGATCGCTCATCGCCCACCAGCGGTCCGCGCGCTTGCCACAGGCGGGGCAGCAGGTGTGTGTTTTCGAGAGGCGCAGCAGATAATGCCACCCTCTTGCTTGGCACAACTGGACCAGGGACATGCCAGCCAACCCGCTATCGGCAATGAGCAGACACTCGGCCTGGCCCACATGCGGTGTCACGCGATCCAACAAGATGCCAACGATGGCCCACTGCCCTTCTTCCCAGGTCTCCTGGAGCGGCATGACCTGCCAGCCCACTGGAAGCAGGCGTGAATGGACCAGCAGCCCCAAATACACCACACAGGCGCGGTCCGAGAGCGGCGTGGGATCTAGGACAAACGTCAGACGCTTGTCTCGAAAGAAGGGCAGCAGGTACGCCAGGAGACTGGTCCAGATGGGCACGACGGCGATCTGCTCATTGGACAGAAAGCGTTGCAACCGGCGTTCGATGCTAGGGGTTTTGGCGGGACTGATGCGCAGCAGTGCTTCGGCCACCAGTGGGAGGCGGGCTTTGCCGGACAGCACCAGCCCGAAGACAAAGAAGGCGAGGCTTTTGGTACGGTGTCCATGCACGTCTGGGAGGAACTGGCGCACTTGGGCGGACCACTGGCGCCAGAGAGAGAAAGATGCTTTCATGAGGAGAGCGTTCCTTTCCATGAGGTGGTGCCATTGTTGTGCTCATGGTAGGGGTTTGCCCATGGTTAGAACAGGAAGTTGGAATAGGAAGATAGCCAATCTGCACATTTACACCTTGAATGGCACGATGAAGGGGACGACGATGATTGATGAACGGCTGCGTCGGATTCAGGACGAACGTATGAAGCGTTCCCACGCCACTATTTCTTGATGGTAGCGCACCAAAACGTCTGCTTTGTCGTTGATGGGAGCAAGCTGGTGGAGAACCTGAAAGATCGCTGCCTGAGTCCACCCATAAGCCTGCCCTTCCACCCACATCTGGGCGTTGCGCAATGTGAATGACCAATCAGGGGTAGTAATCGACCATGCGGCCACAGGTGCGACGGGGCCTACGCTGGTATCGCTTGCCTTGTGCATCTGTCTCTCAATTGCATCCTTTGGATGCAGCATGAGTTGGGGAGGGTCGGGGATGTGTGTGACAGCGGCCAATGCCTGCCCATTCACGGTGGCAAAGCGCTCGATGAGAAAGGATGCTGGTTGTGAATCGAGCAGTGGGACCGCATCTTCTGACGGGTAGTGTGTTGCGGACGCCCGAACAAGCTCCTCGATGGGGGGCACAGGCATCGGTATCCCCGCCAAGGACGTTGTAGACAGTTCCAGACGCGGACGCTTATTCTGATGCCTGGGCGGGTATCCATAGGTCAAGACCACCTGCCAAATGAACTGTGACGGAGTGGGCAGCGACGGCGAAGCAGGGTGAGTCCACCCCGAGTCGGCAGTGGAGTATCCGATCCCGTGTAGCGTCAGATCGTCCGGCGTCTGGATAAGGCCGTACATGGGAAACGGTACGATGCGAGCTAGCTGCTCAATTGAGAGTAAGTTCGCAGTGTTCCAGGTTCCCTGGCCCCCCTGAAGCTCGTCGTCACCAGTGCTGTTCATCGGCTGTTACCTTCCTTTGGAGAGAAACCTTTCTCGCGTGCTGTACACCATACGTAGTATAGGACATACACTGCTTTCTGTCACAGTGAGCGCCTTTGAGGCCGTAAGGATCACCTGCTCCCCTATTGTATAGCAGAATCTTGCCAATCACCTCATGGGCGCTCACTGTGACAGAAAGTATGACGCCTTTGGGAGCGATGCCGCCAGAATGAATACTACGTTTCCATCATCAGAAATGGAATACTTGGCCGTAATACGTCCCGGTAGCTGGCGTATAACCTGGGGTGTATGTCGTTACGCTAAAGGCTCCGCGAACCGTCTCGCCGGACGAGACTGATATGGGAAGGGCAGGGTTTGGGCACTTCAACCCTTGTACATTGCTTCTGTTGCAGGAAACGGTGCTTGTGTTCGTCCATCCTCCTACGCATTGATTCAGCGAGTAGTTCCAGTACCCGCAGATTTGCATCCAGGCTGATATTTGGATCGTTGAGGCGATTTGGCAAACGACAAAAACCTGGAGTTTGAAAGTCAGGCCGGACTGGCTCGAATAGTCAAAGATGTCGCAAAAATAAACATCCGCAGGTGTCACACCTGTCGATGCAGAGGCCGATTGCTCATGTGCCTGCTGACCAATGTGCTTGGGAGGAGGTGTGCCCAATGGTAGTGCAGGAGTGGCCCTTGTGTTGGTTGCGGCGTGAGCCGTCACAGGGCTTCCGACAGTGAAAGAGAGGGCCAGCGCGAGGAGAGCAAGCAATGGCAAGAACCGCTTGATACTCATCATAGTCATCCTTTCCTGTGGGAAGTGCAACGAGACAATCCGTGTGTTCCATGCCAGGGCTGGGCTGTTACGCGGAAAATAGAGCCTCCCTTCTTGTGGTCGTGTATGATTAGAGGGCGTCTGAGAAGCCGCTGGGTCTGAGTTCATGCTGCGAGCCCTTTCTGTGCCTTGTCCGATACCAAGCGCTTGAGCATCAAACGAATCATCGTCAGGTAGACCAGCGCTTCACTGCTGGCAGGCAGCGCTTCATAATCTTTGCTCATTCTGCGGTTGCGGCCTATCCAAGCGAGTGAGCGTTCCACCACCCACCGCCTCGGCAGGGACTCGAACTGGGCGGGGAGCACCACCCGCTGAAACTGATGATCTGGCGTGACGATGAACCCGCGCCGCGGTGAACGCTCGACCACTTCTACACTCCAGCCCAGTTCTTGCTCGATCCACTCCAGCAGTTTGCCCGTGTAGCCCTGGTCGGTCCAGAGATGGCGCAAGCGAGGGAAGCGCTGCTGCAAGCCACCCAGGACCAGCTTGGCCCCCTCTCGGTCCTGGAGATTGGCCGGATGCACCACGACGTTCAAGAGCAAGCCCAGGGTGTCTACCAAAATGTGCCGTTTGCGCCCATTGATCTTCTTGCCGCCGTCGTTAGGCCCGCCGACGAAATTTACAACGCTAACAGATTACTGGGTGCTCGTCATATAGCCGCGCTATGCAGTCTCAAGCGCCCGTTGTTTAGCCAGCGCTTGTTTGTTTCTATCCGACAATGGAGACGGATGGGGTACATCCGCGTGCCGTCCTGCATTGCAGAAAAAGAGGCAGCAGGTAGGTCAGCGAGCAGCAGGCTTTCATCTCTGCTTCTGGCTTGATAGAGCCAGGTGGGAAGCGATTGAATACTCAGTGCTTGTGAAACGTAAGGAGAGGGCGGCCAGGGGTTCGCTGCAACGCGGCTGGCTGCCCTTGGGAGTTGGCATGGGAGGTGTGTTGAGCGGGTCAGCTCCCCTGGTGGGATGAGCAGCCAGCTATATCTTTTTCTTTTCGCTTGCCTTGCGATTTGCCCAGACCACAACACCAACCAGGGCAGCGAGCAACAGGAAGAACGCTGGAATCCAAAAGACCAGTTCACCTCGATACTGAGCGTCTCCTATTCGTTCAATGATTCCATACGATGTACAGAACAGCGCAAGAGCTAAGACTGATCCGAACACCCGGGCAATATACTCCTGGCTGCCTTTCTGCTTGCCAGGAGCAGGCTGTACGGTAACCGTTTGCTGACTTGATAGGCTCTGAAGTGGCTTGGGGAGTCCAGAGGGACTTTGAACCGACTCTCCTTTCTTAGCCTGCTCTTGCGGCTGGCGCTGCAACACTTCTTCTTGCTGCCGCTGCAAGCTTCGCCCCTTGGCATCGCCCATCACGTCGCGCTCAAGAGTTGCTGCAACCACTTGCTCAAAGTTTTTCCGCGCTCCACGCGGTACTTCCAGCTTCAACTGGGAGCCATCGACAAAGTGGACGGTCACTTTCAAAACTAAGAGGCGGGGTGTCACTTCAAAGCGGAGGATCTGGTGCTTGGGGATCATCAGGACTCGCGCCCCTAAACAGTATTTCTGAAAAATATACCATCCGCGCCAGCCAAATTGATAGATGCATAACTTGGTTGGCCCTACAAATGTATACATGAGGGGATACAAGGTGAAACGCTGGGGACGGTGATCTTGTATGCTCTCTAGGACTGCATCAACCGCATCATCAACGAAACTCTCAAAGAGGGCGCCTATGGCACCGCCACCAGGGGGGCCAGACATGTTCTCATGAAAAAACTTCACGTTCCGTCTGAGGCTGTGCGGAGGAGCCACTTGGCTACCTGCGATGCAGGGTTCCTGAAGCATCTGACTGACGTCCTGCTTTAACCGCTCGTATATCCTGTTCGCCATTGCTAAGCACCTTCTTTCTTGTACCTTGCCAAGCGCATTTGCCAGAGCATCACAACGCCTTGCCAACCGAGCTAAACGACCAAAGTTGCATCAAACGAGGGTGTGAGCAATGGTCGGGCAAGAACCATGACCGCTCCAGGTGTATTTCTCCGGCGCTTGGGAGAGATTCGCCGGGTTGTTGAGACTGCTGAGCTATTTTGCGGTGGATGCCCCTCACCGCAGCTCCCGAATCGCTAGGGCACTGTGCAGGTGTCGGGGGGACACGTTGGGAACTGCGTGGGCACGGTGATCGTGTGCAATGGTGGCGGCGGTCCATTGCCAGGACACCCGGCGTCACAAGGTGTGTGGCAAGCAGCCAGCAGAAGCACGAGAAGCGTAACCGTCACCAGAGCCAATGTGATCAGCCAGTTCTTGCGTGTTGCCATGACGCGCTCCTTTCAGAAAGGAAGTGACTATGTGGCCTTCTGTTGAGGGAGGCCAGCGTCCTTCTGGTCCGCTTTGAGAACGCACACCTCATTGTCTGGAAGTGCCAGAGGGAAACCAGGAGGCAATCGCCACTCGCTGGCACTTCCCTCTGGCTGGCACCAGAAGGTGCCCTCAGGTTGGAACCTCCGGGATCAGGACGACCAGCGGAATCGTTCGCCTGGTAGTGCGTTCCTGATAGCTGGCGTAGCCCCGGAACAGGTCCACTACCCTGGACCACCACAGGGCGCGCTCCTCCACGCTGGCTTCGTGTGCCAGGTAGGTCCGCCTCTGGCCTCGGATCGCCACCTGGACCTGCGGATGGGCCTTCAGGTTGTAATACCAGGCGGGATGGTGCGGGCTACCACCATTGGAGGCGACCAGGATGAGGCGGTCCCCATCGGCCAGATACAGCAGCGGCACCGTACGCGTGCGTCCAGTGCGTGCCCCAGTCGTGGTCAGCAACAGCGAGGGCCAGGTGAGGGCGCAACTGACGCGTCCCCGGCTGAGGCGGAGCAGCCCTTGATCGAGCCAGGTCGCAATGGAGACGTAGAACCACCCCCTGGCCGAGTGGCGGCGATCCGTTCGAGAATACGCTCCCACCAGCGCAAGGTCGTTCGTCTGCTCTCAAGCGCCGTCATAACAGATCATCCTTTCAGCGTCACAGGAACGCACCAGACACGTTGGAGGCTCTTCGAAGGATCACGGCCTGTCGGCAGCGAGCCAGCGGAAGTCGATGAGGGTGCCGGTTAATTGGCGGTCAGCAGCAGGCGAGTGCAGTTCGGCAAACACTGGGCCGAGCACTGCAAATGCCTGATTGGCTGCCTCCTGAGAAGGGAAGAGGTTCAACACCTGGACCGTACCCTGTTCGTCAGCCCCTCCCGCATGGACAATGACGTGGGGAGCAAATTGCTCGATCGCTGGATGCGCCATCACGCGTTGGTAGGCATCTCGTCCGGCCTGGGAATAGCGTGCTTCCAGGACCACGATCTGGTGCAAAGGCACTGATGCTACCGCCGGTGCATCCAGAGGTGCAAGAGCGGTAACCGGAAAGAGCGCTCGCTCTTTGGGTCCAGCCACCCCACAGGCCTGAAGCGCTTGCCCGAGGACCTCGAAGTTGATAGCGGTTGGATCGGAATATCCTTCTGCCACCCGCAGCCAGCCTTCCTGGTCGCGGTAGGCTGCCAGCCAGAGCATCTGTCGGGGCGGCCAGGGATGCTGTGGGTTGCGTTCCAGCGCGTGAACGACCTCCCAATAGGCCTCCTCGGACAGGTCTGGAAACCCGAGTAACAACAGATGGGTGTGTGTCATGCTGGTCTCTCCTTTTGAGTGTGACAACGACACGCTTTCTTGAGGTTGGCCCATGCTCGTATCCAGCAAGCATGCTCGACATGGTTGGCACGCCCGAGCGCTTCGGATACATCTGGCGAGCCAGCTCAGGTGAGGTGCCTCGCCGGGCATGCTGTTGACACGAATACGCCGTGAGGAGCCGTTTTAGCCGAGGGTTACGGGAGCATACACGTCTACCTCGCCAACGACGAGCGTGGCGCCGCCCGTCGCAAAATTGGGCAAATCGCCCGCTGTGGCCTGGCCTTCCGGTGATTGCAAGGCCGCCTGCAACGCGCCCATGTGTTCAAAATACAACTGGGCAATGAGATAGGAGGGGGATGCCTCCTGCGGCGCGAGTGATGTGGGTTTGGTGCTCGTAAAGCCCTTGAGTCCTGGAATCTGCTTGGCAAGCGGCGCATGCGCCTCCCGATAGTAGCGATCAAAGGCCGCCGGGTCCTGGGGATGCCCATACAAGACGGTTAACTGGATCATGCTGGTTCCTCCTCGAACATAATGCTGTTCATCACTGGCAGTCGTTTCAGGAAGAGACAAGCGAGGTGCACAGCTCCTTTTTCCGCCGTTCCTCCGGGACTACCTTCCTGCTCACATCTCCAGTCTAGCGTGTAGCGCTGGAATACGCGCCGTCAGAATTGAGGGATTTCAGGAGGCAACAGGGGAAGAGCAGGTGAGGTCGCCCCGTCAGAATTGACGGGGCGACAACGAGCGCGCAGGTGAGCAGCGGCGGGAGTGAGATGCGCAGCCGATGCCTGCGTCAGGTTCACACCAGATGATGGTCCAGGGCGTAGCGTGTTGCGGCGGCTCGGGAGGTGACGCCCAGCTTGCTGTAGATCGAACGCACATGGAAATTGACCGTGACTAGGCTAATCACCAGGTGCTCGGCCATCTGCGCGCTGGTCAGGCCCTGGGCGAGCAAGCGCAGCACGTCCAATTCGCGCGGCGTGAGTCCGGCAATCGTGGCCGGAGCGGGCACGGCGGTGCTCGCAGGAGGTGCTGCTGGCAGTGGTTCCTGGTCGGCGAGCACCTGGTCCAGCGGCAGGGTGCGTCCCTCGCCCCACAGCATGGAGAACGCCTGCTCTCCCAGAGCGTTACGAGCGGCGGCGACTGCACGGTCATAGTCTGAACGCCACATCGCTGGCAGAGGAGTTCCAGCCGTCTCGCGGAGCACCTGGGCTGCGCCCCAGAGTCGCGCTGCCAGGTCCGGCAAACCCTGGGCCACCGCCAGGTCGGCCAGTCCTTCGAGGCTGAAGGCCATGTTCGGCGGAGCGGCGGTGTCCCGCGCGCTTGCCAGGCTTTCCTCATGCAAGGTTAGGGCACGGGTCAGGTCTCCCTGGCGTGTGACGATTCTCCCCAGGACGGAAAGCGCATCGGCCAGCGCAGGTTGATAGACCTTCTCGCTGGCGGCGCTCTCCCGCAAGAGTGCCAGCCCCTCTTCCAGGAGCACCACCGCCTGGCTCGTCTCGCCTTGCATGAATGCCAGCCGTCCCTGGAGCGCAAGGTTCGAGCGTATATCCGCCGTGTAGCCTTCCGCACGCTCAATCGCGAGCTTTTCTGCGAGGATGCTCTGGGCAGCGCGGTAATCCCCCAGGTTGAGCAGGGCAGCAACTAACACTGGCGCCACCACCGACATCCCGTAGCGGTCGCCTGCCGCCCGATGTTCTGCCAGACTCTCCTCGGCATAGGTCCGTGCCCTGGCGTCGTCTCCCTGGAGGCCAGCAAGCCAGGCGAGACGATAGAGGACGAATCCCACCCCACCTGACACCGACCAGACGCTTCCTGGGAAGGGAGTCTGGTCTTCCTGACCTTCCAGCGCTCGGAAGCGCCCCAGGCACTCCTCTAAGATCTGTCGCGCTTTGGGATAGGCTCCCAGCAGGATGTTCTCATGCCCGATATTGCTCAGTGCCCAGGTGCTGCCGCGCTGATCTCCTGCCTCCTGGAACAGTTCTATGCCCGCTTGCCAATACTCAACTGCCTGGGGCGGGTTGCCCTCGTAATGAGCCAGGACGCCGAGCAACTGCAACGCCCAGGACCGGATGGTGAGCGAGACGCTTCCCGGAGCGGCCAGTCCCCGTTCCAGCACGGTGCGTCCCTCACGCGGGTGGTTGCGCAGGAGCCAGAAAAAGAAGAGATCAATTCCCATGTGCAGCGCCTGCTCTGCCTCGCCATGCGCCAACAACCCAGAGAGGACGACGCGCAGATTCTCCTGGTCCTGTTCTGCCCGAACAAGCCACGGGCCTTTCACGGAACCGTGCAGGTGGGGTCCGGCCTCGCGTGCCAGTGCCTGGTAGTACGTCGCGTGCGCCTGACGGGTCCGCTCCAGTTCCCCACTTGCCTCCAGGCACTCCAGGCCATATTCGCGGATCGTCTCTAGCATCGAGAAACGGGACTCGCCCGTATGCTGGTGCATCTGATACAGCAGGCTCTTCTCCAGGAGCGAGTCCACCCCATCCAGGACCGCTCCTGCCCTCTGTGTATCCGCTTGCAGCGCGCCACAGACCGCCTCGGCAGCCTCCAGGGTGAAGCCGCCGACGAAGATGGAGAGCTGGCGGAAGAGACGCTGCTCCTCTTGATCCAGCAGATCATAACTCCACTGCAGGGTCTGGCGCAGTGTCTGCTGGCGGGCGGGCGCCCCAGCAGCCCCCTTCGTGAGAACCGCCAGGCGTTGCGTAAGGCGCGCCTGCAAAGCATAGGGCGCCAGCAGGCGAATGCGCGCCGCTGCCAGTTCAATCGCCAGCGGGAGCCCATCCAGCCGCACACAGATGTCGGCGACTGCCTGGGCATTGGTATCATTCAACTGGAAGTCTGACTGCAACGCCTGGGCGCGCTGGAGAAACAGGGCCACAGCTGGCAACTCAGCGAGCGCCTCCTGCTTGGGAAGGTGCAGGAGATCGGGAACGGCCAAAGGTGGGACCGAGAAGGTGTGTTCTCCCTCCATGCGAAGGACTGCGCGGCTAGTCGCCAGGAGCATGAGGCGTGGGCAGGCGGCCAGTAGTTGGGCCAGGCTGGGCGCAACGACCAGGAGGTGTTCCAGATTGTCCAGCAGGAGCAGCAGGTGCTTGTGCTCCAGTGCGGTGCTGAGGAGGTCGAGGAGTGGGCGCCCTCCAGTCTCCTTCACCTCCAGTTGCTGAGCAATCGCGGAGAGGACAAACTGGGGATCGCGCAGAGGCGCCAGCGAGACGAAACAGGCCCCATCACTGAAGGACGCGCGCAGTGCTTGAGCGACGGCCAGCCCGAGGCGGGTTTTGCCTACACCGCCTGGCCCCATCAGGGTCAGGGCACGCACGTTTGGACGCTGGAGCAGGGCACAGATGGCTTCGAGATCCTCTGCCCGCCCCACGAGCGGCGTGAGAAAGACAGGTGGATTCCCGCGCAACGTTGGAGTGAGTGAAGCAGCCGGTTCCTGCTGCCTCTCGCTTTGGTGGCCGCTGTTGGTGCTCATACCTCCTCCTTCCACACTTCGGCGATGCGTGCCGCTGGCCTTCACACCCAGGCAATCGTTTCGACATCGTGTTGCAGATCCGTTTGCGTCGCCTGCACATAGCGCAGCGTCGTATCTAGTGAGTCATGCCCCATGAGCTGTGCGAGCCGGTGCAGGGGGACCTGCGCCGCCATCCGATAGCCAAAGCGATGGCGCAGATCATGGGGACTGACATCCTCCAGACGGGCGCTCGCGGCATATTTTTTGACGAGATACCCTAGTCCTCGCTCGGTGAGCGGTGTCTGCCGCTTCTGGGAAGGAAACAGGGGTATCGTCTCCTGAGAGGGCTGGCGAAGGGTAGGATCATACGCTTCCAGCGCAGCGCGCGCCGTCGCGTTCAAGGGAACCTCGCGGTATTTATTCCCTTTGCCCAGCACCCGCAGCGTTCCGCTCCGCTTGCCCAGGCGCACGTTGCGCCGCGTCAGGGTGCAGAGTTCTCGTGCCCGCAGGCCCGTATGCAGCAGCAGCACAATGATGGCGCGGTCCCGCAGGGTGCCCTGCGCCGTCACCGCAGCCACCAGGGCTTGCTCTTCCTGGTCGTTCACCTGGCGGGGTGCGGCACGTTCTTCATCGACCAGTTTCACCACTTTGGCCGGGTCATAGGTGATCTGTCCCGTTGCGAGGAGCCAGGCAAAATAGCGTTTGACGCTGATGAGCGCGCGATTGACCGAAGCTGGCTTAAGATGAGCCGTGTGTTGGAGGTAGGTCCGATACTGGGTCAGGGTCGGGGTCGTCACGGCTGCGGGGATAAAGGGTGGCTCCTGCTCCTGCCCTTCCCGCCAGCGCGCTTCACACCAGGCGGCGAAGTGGCGCAGATCGCTGAGGTAGTTGCGGAGCGACGCCCATGCCAGGTCTTCTTCCTGGCACAGTGCGCGTTCGTAGCTCGCCAAGGCCTGTTCGCCTGCCCCAGAAAGGGCAGGGAGCGCCTCCCGCTTCATTGTTCCCCTCCACGCACCTTAGCAGACATCCCATAGGGCTGTTCTGAGCAACCTTAGCAGACAAAAGTCCTGCTTTCTTGCCGGTAATTCATCTGCTACGGTAGTTTAGCAGAAATCCCCACGGCGAGCAAGCCTTGCTCCACAGGAGTATCCCATGTCCGATGAACCACTCGAACCGCGGCGCTTCCAGGCCCTGATAGGCGAGTGGACCTCTGAGGAACTGGGCCGCTTCTTTTGGCTCACGCCCGCGGATCTCCTCCAGGTGCGTACTTGTCGTGGCACTGCCAACCGGCTGGGGTTCGCGCTCAACCTGCTCTTGCTGCGCTTGCTCCATTGCCCTTTTCCTGATGTGGCCCTCGCGCCGCCCCGGATCATCCAGTTTGTCGCCATGCAACTCAATGTCCACCCCGACGTCCTTGCCGATTACAGCGTGCGACGGCCCCAAACGCGCGACGAACATCTGGTGCAGATCCGCACCTATCTCAAGCTCCGCCCCTACTTCCATCTGGAGGACGATCCCCGTTTGGCTGAGTATCTCCTCTCGCGGGCGCTCCAGCGGGATGACCCGGCGGTCCTGCTGGAAGAGGCCGAGGAGTGGTTGCGCGCTGAAGGCATCCTCTATCCCGCTGAAAGCACCCTCCAGAAGTTGATTGCTCAGGCGCGGCCCCAGGCCGAAAGCCAGCTCTTCGCCCACATCACGCGCCACCTGACCGCTGCTCAGACGCAGGCGCTGGAAGATCTGCTCCTGCGGGATCAGGGCAAGCGTGGCTCGACCCTGGCCTGGCTCAAAGAACCGGCGGTGAAGGCCACACCCGCCTCGATTAAGATGCTGCTCGCCAAGCTGGAAACCGTGCGCCAGACCCGCGTGAGCACTATCGATCTCTCGCGGCTCAACCGCAATCGGGTGCGCGTGCTGGCCCATTTGGGGGAGAAATATCACCGCGACTCCTTGCTTCGGTTTTCGCCACAGAAACGGGCGGCACTGCTGGTGTGCTACCTCCAGGATCTCCAGCAGGAACTCTTGGATCGGCTCCTGATCTCGTTCAACGATCTGGTGCAGGGCATCTTTCGCCGCACGGAACAGAAGGAAAATAGGCACCACGTCAAGCAGGGCAAGGCGCTGACGCAGCATGTCCATACCTTCCGCAAGATTGCCAGGATCGTACTCGATACCTCCATTCCTGACGCAGAAGTGCGCCCGCGCATCTTTGCCGTCGTGCCCCAGGAGCAATTACAAGACGCCTACGACGACGCGGGAGCGAAGGCACGCCCGGAGGATGGGCAAGCCTTCGATCTCCTTGATCACCATTACACGTTTCTGCGCAAGTTCTTGCCTGATATCCTCACCGCCCTGGAGTTCACGGGGACCAGCGCAGCCAAGCCCGTCCTGCACGCCATCGAAGCGCTCAAACGCATGGATGCCGAAGGACGCCGCCGACTGCCACCGGGCACCCCGCTGCACTTCCTGCCTGCTGACTGGCGCAAGGCTATTGATGCGGTGGGTGGTGTCACTATCAAACATTTGTGGGAACTCGGCCTGGCCGAGCAGATGCGGCAGCATCTGCGCTCCTCCGATCTCTCGGTGCCTGGAAGCCGTCAGCACAAGGTCTGGACCTCCTACCTGCACTCCCCTGCGGCCTGGGCAGACCGAAAGGTGAGCTGGTTCGCGCGCTGGCACGGGGCGCCACAGGCCGAGGCATATCTCGATGCATTAGAGGAGCGGTATCGGGCGACCCTCAAGAGGGTCCTGGAGGGCTGGGACACCAATGACTTTGCCGAGGTGGTCGTCAAAGACGGCAAGGCGACGCTTGATCTCTCCAAGGATGAGAAACTGCCCATCCCTGCGACGGTCGAGCCCCTGCGGGAAGCGGTCATCCTCCTGCTGCCTCATGTTCGGCTGGCCGATGTCCTCATCGAAGTCGATGATTGGGTGAGGCTGCGGCAGCATTTTGTCCATCTCAACGAGCGCCAGGCCGCCAGGACCCGCGACCAGCGCGTGGACCGTGCCCTCTTCGCAGCCATCCTGGCGCATGGCCTCAATCTCGAGCTTTCCACGATGGCCGAAGCGACGGATATTCCTTATTACGAAATCACCCATGTCTCAGACTGGTATCTGCGCGAAGAAACCATTCGCCAGGCGATCATTGCCCTGGTGGATTACCACCACAGCCTGCCGCTCAGCGCTGCCTTTGGTCCCGGCACGATGGCGATGTCAGATGGCATTCGTTTTGAGGTCACCTCTCGGTCCTTGAAAGCGCAGCACCACGCGCGCTACTTTGGTCCCCGACGCGGGCTGACGCTGCATGATATGATCAGCGACCAATACTCCCAGCCCTACATCCAGATCATCGCGCCCCATCTGCGCGAGGCCCACGCGGCACTAGATGCCATGCTGCACCACGAAAACGAGTTGCCCATTCGAGAGATGATGGTGGACACCGCCGGGTTTACGGAGTTGATGTATGCGCTTTACGATTTGCAAGGCTTCATCCTCTCGCCGCGCATCCGCGATCTGCCCGGTCAGCGCCTGTATCCCCTGGCAAGCGCGGTGGACTATGGGGTCTTGAAGCCGCTCTTCCGAGGGCCAGCGATCCAGCGGGACTTGATTGTGCGCTGCTGGGACGATATGCACCGGGTGGCGGCTTCGCTCAAGGATGGGACGGTTACCGCCGTGCTGCTCGTCGAGAAATTGCAGGCGCTGGAGAGCAAGAACCTCATTCATCGGGGGCTGGAGGAATACGGGCGCCTGCTCAAAACCATCGACCTCCTGACGTTCCTGTCCGACCCACCCTATCGCCGGCGAGTGGGGCGCATGCTGAATAAGGGGGAGGCAGTACACAGCCTGGCGCGGGATGTGGCCTATGGGCAACTTGGCATGCTCACCGACCGCGATTTTGCCAGCCAGCTTAACCGCGCCACCTGCCTGAGCCTGCTGATCAATGTGCTGGCTGTCTGGAATACCCGCTATCTCCAGGCGGCCTTGGACCATCTGCGGGCGGAAGGGTATCCCGTGTTGGAGCGGGACCTGGAGCATCTCTCGCCGCTGCTCTCGGGGCACATCAATCTGCACGGCTCGCACCATTTTGACTTCCAGGCACCGAAGAAACGTCAGGGGCAACTCCGTCCCTTGCGTACCGCTGTGCCCCTCTTCTGAGGGTGAGCAGAGCCAGTGATTGCGCCTATAAACAACCTGACGGCTATATGAGAGCGCCTCTCAGCAGGGAATTTTCCTTAGCGTTGTAAATTTCGTCGGCGGGCCTAATAGGTCAAATTAAAGTTTCAACCCTCATCCAGCCCAAAGGCCGGATGCGACGCCGCCAGGCCCGATCAATAATCATGAGGACCAGGAGTTTCAACCCTCATCCAGCCCAAAGGCCGGATGCGACGGCCAGAAGCGCGCCATATGAGGGTGAATATGATTGTTTCAACCCTCATCCAGCCCAAAGGCCGGATGCGACACTCATTGCAAGCCCCATCAAACAGTACCGAGAACACGTTTCAACCCTCATCCAGCCCAAAGGCCGGATGCGACGAACTCACGCCGACATAGTAGACGGCGCCGATCAAGTTTCAACCCTCATCCAGCCCAAAGGCCGGATGCGACGAGAACGTGATCGTCGTGCCGCTGACGACGGCACGTTTCAACCCTCATCCAGCCCAAAGGCCGGATGCGACGAAGCCAGCAGTCGGCTCGACAATGATGCCGCCGTTGTTTCAACCCTCATCCAGCCCAAAGGCCGGATGCGACACCGCGCCACCTGCTACAAAAATCGGCTGTGAAGCGTTTCAACCCTCATCCAGCCCAAAGGCTGATGCGACGATTCTGGACGCGCTGGCCGGGCGGTGGCAAGAGCAGCAGTTTCAACCCTCATCCAGCCCAAAGGCCGGATGCGACTTTGCAGACCTGGCGCAATTCCCATTGATCCTAGCAGAGTGGTTTCAACCCTCATCCAGCCCAAAGGCCGGATGCGACGGAGACACTGCCGGTATTGGCAGCGGGGAGATGGTGTTTCAACCCTCATCCAGCCCAAAGGCCGGATGCGACGCTCCAATTGACCGATGATGATAGCTGCAACCTGATGTTTCAACCCTCATCCAGCCCAAAGGCCGGATGCGACCACGATCCGCACGATCTCACGCCGATAGGCCTGGTGTTTCAACCCTCATCCAGCCCAAAGGCCGGATGCGACCCTGCCCTGCTTGAGCATCAAATCCAACCCTTCGAGGTTTCAACCCTCATCCAGCCCAAAGGCCGGATGCGACGGGTGCTCGCGGTGATCTTTACCCCGGCCAGTTTGTTTCAACCCTCATCCAGCCCAAAGGCCGGATGCGACTTTCTTTGTCACCAGACGTTCCGCCCAGCGTGTACAGGTTTCAACCCTCATCCAGCCCAAAGGCCGGATGCGACTGTAGCCTGGGCAGCGGTGCCAACCGCGATAGCAAGGTTTCAACCCTCATCCAGCCCAAAGGCCGGATGCGACGCCAGCGCACATGGCTAACATCAGTTTCCACTTGCCGTTTCAACCCTCATCCAGCCCAAAGGCCGGATGCGACGTCCAACGTCACCCCACCCTGAATCTGGGTATACAGGTTTCAACCCTCATCCAGCCCAAAGGCCGGATGCGACGCTGGCAACGGCGATGCCCCACGGCTCGCTGGTGTTTCAACCCTCATCCAGCCCAAAGGCCGGATGCGACGTCATCGCGTACTATCGCGATGGCACCAGCTATATGTTTCAACCCTCATCCAGCCCAAAGGCCGGATGCGACGGCGGGCACGCTCGCCTGGGTGCTGTTGTCATAGGAGTTTCAACCCTCATCCAGCCCAAAGGCCGGATGCGACGCCTTGCACGGTGCCACTGCTGCTATGCGTCTGCGCGTTTCAACCCTCATCCAGCCCAAAGGCCGGATGCGACGGCATAAACTGATCTTCTACAGCGAATATGAGGATGTTTCAACCCTCATCCAGCCCAAAGGCCGGATGCGACGCCACGCAGGAAGTGTTTGATGAGCCGGAAGACGATGTTTCAACCCTCATCCAGCCCAAAGGCCGGATGCGACAGGACTTTTCAGCGCTCATTGAGCGATTTGTGGAGGTTTCAACCCTCATCCAGCCCAAAGGCCGGATGCGACGCCCTCCAGGCTGTAGCCGCCGGGGCGTTGCCTTTCTCTGAACATGTTTCAACCCTCATCCAGCCCAAAGGCCGGATGCGACCTTACAGCCTCTTGCAGCAGGTGCAGCTCTCGGATGGTTTCAACCCTCATCCAGCCCAAAGGCCGGATGCGACGGCAGGCTGCCCAAGCCATCCTGCCCGAACTCAAGGTTTCAACCCTCATCCAGCCCAAAGGCCGGATGCGACACGGTAAGATATCGGGAGACAAGCGGCTCTTCAAGTTTCAACCCTCATCCAGCCCAAAGGCCGGATGCGACGCGCCGTTGGCATGGGCGAACTTGGTCGCTGTCACCGTGTTTCAACCCTCATCCAGCCCAAAGGCCGGATGCGACCTGGAAGGCTTCAAGGTGCGCGTCAGCGTCAACTTGTTTCAACCCTCATCCAGCCCAAAGGCCGGATGCGACTCTTGCCACGTCATAACCACACCTCGCGCCTCACGTTTCAACCCTCATCCAGCCCAAAGGCCGGATGCGACGCTTCCATCTGCTCGACACCTACGACGCGCGGGAACTGTTTCAACCCTCATCCAGCCCAAAGGCCGGATGCGACATGAGGCTCCCCGCTGGGGGCCTCAGCCGCGCCTGGCGCAAGGTTTCAACCCTCATCCAGCCCAAAGGCCGGATGCGACTGTGCCCGCTGCCGCGCCCATCGTGGCCGCTGTTCAGGTTTCAACCCTCATCCAGCCCAAAGGCCGGATGCGACTAGAGCGTTACCAGGCTATTAGGGATACTGGCTGGGTTTCAACCCTCATCCAGCCCAAAGGCCGGATGCGACTCTGGGCAAGATGGCTGATGCTGCTGGCATCTATGTTTCAACCCTCATCCAGCCCAAAGGCCGGATGCGACTGGCGCGTTCCCAGCCCCCGGCGGTGGATATGTTCAAGTTTCAACCCTCATCCAGCCCAAAGGCCGGATGCGACCCCAAACTTGGCCGGAAAATCACTCCAGGGACGATGAATGTTTCAACCCTCATCCAGCCCAAAGGCCGGATGCGACAGCGGAAACGACGCATCTTGAAACTGATCCCTATAACGTTTCAACCCTCATCCAGCCCAAAGGCCGGATGCGACTACGGTGATGTTGGCTGATTCCTAAGTTTATAAGGTGTTTCAACCCTCATCCAGCCCAAAGGCCGGATGCGACAGGCAATTGCCCGTTGCGGGTATGGCCCTAAAAAGTTTCAACCCTCATCCAGCCCAAAGGCCGGATGCGACTGTACTATTGGTGAAATCATCGATGAAATGACAGAGGTTTCAACCCTCATCCAGCCCAAAGGCCGGATGCGACAATGGGGTTGGCATGAGATGGGTCGAACAGTTACAAGTTTCAACCCTCATCCAGCCCAAAGGCCGGATGCGACTCAGCCGTGGTGTCCTCTGCCTTGGGCGAGTTCCTGATGTTTCAACCCTCATCCAGCCCAAAGGCCGGATGCGACTCGGTGGATAGGCCGGAAGCCCGACATATGAAGGTGTTTCAACCCTCATCCAGCCCAAAGGCCGGATGCGACGCGGTGGAGGACGCATTGGGCGTTTGTTCATCAGGTTTCAACCCTCATCCAGCCCAAAGGCCGGATGCGACGCTCCAATTTCATGGCGCAAGAGTTACGCGCCTTCATGTTTCAACCCTCATCCAGCCCAAAGGCCGGATGCGACGCCAAAAGCAAGTAGCAGACCGCTATACGCACAAAAAGTTTCAACCCTCATCCAGCCCAAAGGCCGGATGCGACGCGTCACCAACCATGTAGGTCAGGCATTCTTTGCGTTTCAACCCTCATCCAGCCCAAAGGCCGGATGCGACGCTGGCGTCAAAGCGTGGCACGCCCGACGCAAGCTGGAGTTTCAACCCTCATCCAGCCCAAAGGCCGGATGCGACCGCTCGCGCAGCCAAGCCAGGCTAGACTTGACTGGACTGGCCTCCTTGCGCGAAATGTCCTGTTTGTAGTACCTAGCCAACTCTTGATCTGTGATCTTTCAAGGCTCATCCCTGGATTGAAGCTGACTTGTGCGCTGCGCGAATCCCCTGGCATTTTGTCATCACCCCCCTTTCGCGCATCCATCGCTTGCTTTCTACTCATCTGCTACTTCTTTAGTTATTTTACCCCGCACCCAGCTGAGAAGCTGGATGCGGGGTAGGCAGGAGTTGACGAAAAATTCATCAAACAATCAAAGGGGCGTCAAAGTTGATCTCGTTGGTTATACCATATACCCACAGATAGCGTTCTCTGGGCTGTGGCAGCCGATAAATACGCAACCGATCCTCCTGCTCAGAAATACAATGGAGCAACCGGTACTGCAACCCCTCCAGCTGCATCTCGTTCAAGGAACACTCGAATACAGACTTCTGCACACGCTGTCCATAGGCGAGACAAACCTCAGCCACTTTCCGTAATCGTCGACGGCCAGCCGCAGTCTCCGTGCTGACATCATAAGCAACTAGAATATCCAACCTGTATCCCTTTCATTGTTTAGCTTGCTCAGGCTCTGCCTTGACAAACAGCCCTTTCAACGGTAGAGAAAAGGCAAGTATGCCGGGAGATCGCCTCGGAGATGGCGTGCAAGTAAACGCGCCTGGATATGCGGAAGAAGTCCTAATGGCACCTTCTTATCTACAACTCGGTGATAGACCTCATCCTGCTTGCGTCGTTGGTAAGCCATAAGAGTTTCTTTTCGTGCCTTTTCGCTCAAATACACGGCTCCACCTTCATACTCTCGGAAATCATCTCGGGTGACCTGGCGACGGTTGATGAGAGAGAGTGCTAGCCGATCTGCTAAAAGAGGTCGAAACTCCTCAAGGAGATCAAGCGCCAGTGCTGGACGCCCAGGGCGTAGCGTGTGAAGGTACCCAATCTGCGGATCAAGGCCCACTCCTTCAATCCCGGCTACACAGTCCGTAAGCAACAGCATATATAAAAATGACAGGAGGGCATTCATCCTGTCTAACGGTGGGCGTCGCGTGCGGCCATTCAAGTGAAATGCCTCACGATTCTCACGCACCATAGCATTGAACACGCCAAAATAGGTGCGTGCTGCCTCGCCTTCGTGTCCACGTAAAGTATCAGTATCCTGACAATGTTGAATCCGAGAAAGTGTCTGGGCTAGTGTTGCCGCCGCTGAGGAAAGTTGTGTACTCGCTGTTGGATTAGTGGTCTCCCGGCCACCTCTCAGAAGAACTTGTCGGCAGTTCTGAATCTTCCCAGCCACACAACTGCGAGCGATTGCCAGCGTGCGGGCTGGGTCTGCTGAAGCTGTATACTGTGCCCATCGAAGCAGTACATTTCCACTGGTTGGGCCTTCAAGGCGTGCCTTGAAGCGCCCAGCACGGTCAAGATAAACGATGGACCGGCCATCATCAGCACACCGATGGAGGAGTGCTGGGCTGAGCAGTATATCACCAAAGCAGACGATGCTTCCCAGATGGAGAAGCGGCATGCGAAATGAGGTTTCTGCCCCTTGCTCCATGCGGATCGTATCGTGGTCCAGATGAAGATATGCACGCTCTGTTGTCACATAAAGTGTATTCAGCAACTCTCGCATCGCTTTCCTCCTGACCAATCCGTTCAAAACCACTTTATGGATCACGGTCATCGAGCTTAGGGAGTGAATCTGCCACCTGAAATAACCCAACCTCATATAGGTGCACCCGATGGGATTGAGCCACTGCTCCAGGAAGGCAAGATTCGAGCAATGAACACTTCTCGCACCGTTGATCGTTGGGCGCGGAGGGCAGTGCTGTTCCCCGGAGCATGGCCTGCACCGCAACTGTTGCTTCCTCTACTGCCGAACGGAGCATGGCATCAAAGCTAATCTCCCGGCGTGTGCGGGAAGCGCAATAATAGATGGCGCCATGTGTTACCGAGAGGCCGAACATTTCCTCTAGGCACATCCCCTGAGCGCACACCTGAAGCGCTTCATAGCGCCATTCTCTGCGTTTTCCCAGCTTATATTCGACTGGATAGGGTGTCTGCCCGTGAAACTCAACCACATCCGCGCGACCAATCAGCCCTAGCCGCTGTGACCAGAGCGGAAAAGCTCGTTCAACCCGAATGCTCTCCTCTTGGCGACTAGCCAGCGTATCCACACGCTCATGCGCTAAACGTCCTCGGAGGGTATAGATATTCTCGTCAAACAGGTGCTCCAGGTGGATGAGCGCGCACTGGCGCGGGCAATAGCTGTAGTGTTCTAGGGCGGAAATCATGATGCGCTCTGGCTCTTCTGCTTCCCAGGCGTCTGCTGACTCCACGATATGTCACCTCCTGACAGTTGATGTGGGATGCTGCCTGGCAGTGGTTCTCATTCTATCAAGTGGGATGAGAACCACTGCCAGGCCATTAGCATTCAATCGTCGTCAATGTCACCCCTTGCGGGAGCGCTGTGTCATCTACTAACACAGCATAATCACTAAATTGTCTGGGGATTTCAATCTCAGCGCGCCGCTGCACTTTGATGCGCTCGAACAGACGATGAGCATGGACATTGCCCAGCGGATGTTCATGGCTGAAGATGTAAATGCTGCGGCAGGCAAGCAGACCCCGGCTGGCTGAACGATCAAGGTTCCAGGCTGATTGGAAGGCAGTCCAGAAGAGGGTGAGGTCTTCTGAAGAAAATCCTGCCTGCCTGGCGAAGTGCGGGGTAAAAAAGCCATAGCCCAGATACAGCGCGTAGGGCACCAGCGCCTTTCGTCCCATCTCGGTTCGTTTGTCTTCGCCTGACTTCGTAATCGCAACGCGGGTGATTGTAATATCCAGTGGTGTAATCGGATCAACGGACCGGGCAAAGGTTAATTGCACTGGCCCCCGCACTTGACCTGCTGAGTAATCGCCTGTAGACATTACGGCACCAAAGGTGCGCACATCGTAGAAGTGCCGACACATCCACTCCCGCCGCGCGTCTTCCTGGCTCCGCTTCTGATTGCCATCGGCCTTCTCTTGCTTCTCTTGCTGCTTCTCGCGCGCTTCTTTTTGCACTTCTTCGTCAGCTTCCTTGTGGAGATCGTTCAGTGCAATGCCCTTGTTTTGAACGTATATCCGATAGTGCTCCTTTTCGCCATGGGTTGCATCCACCCAATCGCGGACCTTGCGCTTGATCGAAACATCGCTGACCATGCCCCGCATCGTTTCAGGATCGACGCGCGGCAGATTCCCGTTATCCGGGTCGCCATTAGGGTTGCCATCGGTCACATCAAAAAGGTACACAAAGTCGTGCCGCTTCTCGGCGTTGCAGTAGATCAAGGTACTCATGTTCATTGCTCCTTCTGGATGTCTCTGCTTTCTGGTAGTATCGATTCTTACCAGTACTTCTTGGTCGAATGTCCTGTGAGCTAGGGTTGCTCCTCTGGTGGTGGAGGAGTGCCAGAGCTTTCTTTCGCTGCCCGCTTTGCCTGGGCCGCCCGAATATTAGCAACACGCTCATGGTAATAGCCCAGCGCGAATAACCCCTGATTTCGCAGGGTAAGTGTCTTCGGAAATCCGGTATTGCCATCGATGCCACTGAGAATCTCGCGCAGCCGCTCGTCTAGACTGAAATAGGCGCCTGGCTTGTCGCGGTGAAGTTTCGCTAGGTGCTTCTGCGCGCCCTCGAGCAGCCGCCCAAAGACGAGGGCCGGGGCCGAGGAGGCCGTCCCATAGTAGCGATCTACAATACTCTGATTGACATTCCCCAGTGCGGCTTCTTGAATGTTCTCCAGTTCGGCCAGCAGTCGCCCGCAGAGATAGGCAGGGTCGCGGTTGGACAGATCGAGTTCAGCCATGTCATCTTCTCCTTCAAAATCTGATTGCTGTGAGAGCAGCACCATTTTGATGAGCGCCGCTCGCGCGGGATAGACCTCTTTTTCTGCCCGGATGCGTCGGATAACCTGATAGAGCAACCAATCTGGCAATGGTCCACCTTTGAGTGCCAGGTGCAGCAGGGCTTCCACTACTTGTGGGGCTGGTTCCTCGCCTTTTGCCCTGCTATTAATGGTAGCCTTCGTAAGTCGCCAGAGAGGGAACCATCTTGTCTGGTCATCGCTTCCAACCAATTGCTGAAGCGCAAAGTAGCGCTCCAAATGGCGGCGTGTCTCGCCCAGGGTAGTCTCAATCCAATCGCGGATGGCGATACGCGCGCCGCTGGCGGAGAGCGCTGCCGCGTAGAATGGAACGGTGTCTAAATGGGCTGCCTCAGGTTTGCTATGCCAGGGAGCCTGCAAGAACTGCCGAACTTCGTCTGGCTTTGCCTGGGAGAACATAGAGACCAGTGAAAACTCCATTGGCTCCCGCGCCCAGAAGATGTAGACCACTGGAGGAACCTTGAGATGGGTGTCCTCCCGCTGGAGCAGCGCATTCAGCGCGTTGCCAAAACGCTGCCCACAATCCTCGCAGGTAGGCGCAATCAGAGAGGCTTTTAGGCCGTAGGATAAAAACGCTTCTTCATTTGCAGAAATAAGCGTCATCCCCATTGGTTGACCGCCGGGAATACCTTTTATCAGGATTGGCAGCCGCTCAACGGCAGGACGCACCTGCCCACAAACCAGGCATTGCATCAAGGGGTCTTCGTCAGATGTTGCAGCGGCGGCACTGGCCCAGTAGGAGCAAACGCGAGGCAGGTCTATAGGGTAACTGCCATCGACCTCAAACGTCATCCTCGCGCCAGGATCAAAATCATCTGGCAAGTTGAGATGTTGGGGGGCAAGCTCTGCCAGAAAACGTGCCACCGCTTCCACGGCAGGTTCCCCAGTTACTGTCGCGCAGTTGCGCACCAATTCGACAAACGCGGCATGCTGGGCGCTCACCCGCGCGGCGTCACCCGTTGGCCGTCCTATACCCAGGACATATTCGGCATTGTCGGCCAGGAGTTTGGGCTTAATAGCTGAACTTCGCTTGCAGTCAGGAGCTAGCCTCTCGACTCCACTTTTCTGCTTTTGGCTGGCGCGATCTACGATATTCAGATAGCGTCCGGCGCGATCAAGCATGATGACGTAGCGAATGGCAACGCTTTGATACATGGCTGGCGGGAGATCAAGCTGATCGGCGTATTCGCTCAGGCGTTGTAAGAGCATCGTTAAACTCTCCTGGGATAGAGCGCTGGCGGCACGCGCAGAATGCCATGTTCCAGTCGGGCCATGAAAAAATAGGGTTCGCCTCTGCTGCTGCCTGCGCCCTGGTATTTCAGATCAAAAAGCATCAGCCCTAAATCTTCAGTGAGGTCGAGCGGTTGCTCTTTGCCATCAGGCTCTGCAAAGTGAGCGGCAAACTCGCGGCAGCCCAGATAAGGCACAATGTAACACTGGCCGTGTTCAACGCGCCGCCGGAATTGGTCGCGGAATTTCGTAGCCTCCTCATTGACACCTGGCCGGAGCGCTACATCAGCGGTGATGATATAGGCCACATCGCGCAGCGCCAGCGTATGTCGTTGGGTGCGATCTTCATCGGCAAAGTAGCCTTCGCCTCCTTTTATCCGCTGCTGCGCCCTCCGATAGCTCGCCCGGCTTTTGACCTCATTGCGCAGCATCGAAAAATAGCGGATTGGACGCAGCACGCGAATTTCCCGTACCTCCCATTGAAACTCTGGCTTCCAGAAAATCGCCTCAAGAACGCCGCGCGCTGCTGAGGGCGTCATAACCGGATAACTGGCTCGCTCCACCTTCATTTCGGGGCGAGTAAAGCAGGCGAGGTCGCCCCAGACTTTCACCTCAACTGGCGGATAGTACATAGATGCTCCTTTCTGTATGTGTCCTCACCAGATTAGATGATCTGGCTCATAGGCGCTATCCAGCATGATGCCGCGCAAATGGTCGTAGTTCCCGCACCATTCCCAGAGACCAGGAATCACCTCAGTTGCCAGCCCACGCTTCTGGGCCTGCGTCAATTCGTGGGGTCGTAACCCTACGATGTAGGGCTGGAGTCTGCGCAGGCACTCGCGTGCGTGCGCAGGTTGGCTCTGTAAAGTATGGAGCAGATGAGCTACCGCTCCAGGACTGTCTGGAGCATCGTAGTGGACAATGACCGAAGTCGTGTCATCGCCGATCAGATGAAAACGTTCGGCGACTGCTGGATAGTCCAGACGCCGCCGCGCCTCCTGGATATGTGGTTCGTCTCTATCGACTTGGCGGTAGTAGCGCGCGAAATAGGCTTCGTACAAAGCAGGGTCATGGAGGTCAAGTGTCCCGCCCCGGAGCAAGCCCTGCGTCACCTCAGTTGCGGTTCGATAAGGTCCTGCAGGCAATCTGCCCGCAGCGGGGGCAAAGACGATGACCTCGCCTGATGGCCGTCGACCCTCCCGATTGCACCGTCCGGCGGCCTGGGCAATCCGATCAAGCGGCCCCATCGCCCGCAGGACGAGCGGAAAATCTACATCTACGCCCGCCTCAATAAGCTGGGTGGAAACCAGCCAGCATGGTTTTTCGTCGTTCAGGCGTTGGCGGACTTTTTGCAGCACTGCCCGACGATGCGCGCCGCACATCCTGGTAGAAAGATGCAGCACCGCCGGGTCTGATCCCAGGGCATCAACCAGGGCCAGCGCATCAGCGCGGGTGTTCACAATAGTCAGCGCTTGCTGGCTCGCTTGTATGGCTTGAGCCACCTGCTCCCAGGTCCAGCATTCTCCCTGCTGTGGCCAGTGATACTCCACGCGCTTCAGTTCCGCAAACAACCGCTCCGGCTGGGGGATGATCTCACGAATATGTTCCAGAGCAGAGAATGCCGCGTGGTGGTCGAGCGCTGGTTGCGTGGCCGTGCAGAGTACCACCGTGACGCCATAGCGGCTCACCAGTTGGCGCAGGACATCGAGGATTGGCTCCAACACATGGGTGGGGAGCATCTGGACTTCATCAAGAATGATGACACTTTGGGCGATATTGTGGAGCTTGCGACAGGCGCTTGGGGTGCAAGCGAGCAAGCTCTCGAAGAATTGGATAGTCGTTGTAACGATCAGCGGCGCATCCCAGTTCTCAGCAGCAAGGCGCGCCCATTGCTCCGCGAGCGAAGGAGTGGAAGCAGGCTCTTTGAGAGCCAGCGCGCTGTGATGTTCCAGAACAGCTTTCTCATCAGGGAAGATGTCTCGAAAGACATCAACAGTTTGTTCAATAATGCTGGTATAGGGAATGGCATAGATCACCCGGCGCAAGCCATATTTCAGTGCATGGAGCAGCGCAAAAGCCAGGCTGGACCTGGTTTTACCCCCGCCAGTTGGAACAGTCAGCCGGAAAAATCCTGGAGGTAAAGTGGCCGCTTCCTGGCAGTGAAGATACACTTCATGCCGAATGGTGTTGACACGATCTGCCCGCTGACCAGAAAGCTGCTGCTGGCTGGCGCTGAAAGCCTCCCAGAGCGTGGTGAGGTTTGGCGCTGCACTGCGCAAAGCTGCCTGGTGCCCTTGAAAATGCTGTTCTGTATCCAGAAAATCGGCATCCACCAGCGCTGAAAAGAGCAGCCGAACAAACAACTCGGCTTCAAGGGCTTGCTTCAGGTGTTCTGGGAGATGCGGGGCAGAGCGCGTCTGCAACTCAACCATGGCGCCCTGTGCCAATTGAATGGCCTGCTGCACAGCGGGATTCGCGGCGCGCTCGCGCAGCCAGACGGTCAGTTCTGACCACGCGGGCAAACCACCGTGATGGCCTGCAACCAGAAAGGCCAGGGAATCAAGCTGCATCGACGTTGCCAGGACAGCGCCTCCGCCCTTATGGTCAGGCCCATGGTGTCGCTGTGTCGGGTTTGCCTCTGCGGCGAGCAGATAGTGTTGGAAATCTGGATGAAACTTGCCAATGTCGTGCAGTATGCCTGCGATGAAGGCAAGTTCAGCGGCACCTAAAGGGGCTGCAAATTGTGTTGCCTGCTCTGCCACTTGCCGCAGATGGTCGATCAGGATTTGCCTCTGCCCGGAGGCATTTTTTGAATGGGCAAATGCAGTCATGCTCATCTCCTAAAGAGTACTCGTATCTATTGGGCGCTTTTGACCTTCATTTCAGGTAGGATGCTTGATAAGAAAATATGCGCCTGTCTCTATATACTGTTCCCATGAAGGATAGAATCTTCGACATATTGCTTACCATGAGGTGTGTTGAGTTAGTTTTTTAAAGGGGGCATTCGCTCATCTATTCTACCTCTCGTTGCAATCGTCTCCATTGTCACTTAGAATGTCGTCAGGCCGTCAATGATTTGCGGATTAGCCTTATGATTCACTAAGCTACCGCCAGGGAGATGAAGCTTTGATGGAACAGAGAGTTTTAAAGAGAGCGGATATGTTCCAATCGAGCCAATTGGGTCAGGAATTTGATCTTGATTTTCTCAATCAACCAACAAGCTATGCCACACATGGCCTGCACTCGTTTGCAGCGAAATGCCCTCCTCCCCTGGTTGCCTGGATTCTTCGCCAGTGGAGCAACCCAGGCGATTGCATCCTGGACCCGATGGCAGGCAGCGGCACCACCCTGGTCGAATCGCTGCTGCTGGGCCGGGAAGCGCTGGGCGTCGAAATCGACCCACTGGCGCGCTTGCTCTGCCAGGTCAAAACCACGCCGCTGCCTGCTGACAGACTGCAATACTCCAGCGAACAATTGCTCAAGAGCATTGAAGCTGCCTGCACGCGCTATGATCAGGGAGAGCGCCAGCATGTGCCAGCGCTGCCGCTCTTCCACAACCGGGACTACTGGTTTTTGCCAGAAGTCTCAGCAAAGCTCGCGCTCATCAAGCAAGCCATTGCGGACCTCGCTGCGTCGGACGACGAGAAACGCTTCTTTTATATCGCGTTCTCCTCGCTGATTCTGGCAAAGACCAGCGTTGCCAACGCCCGAGATGTCGTCCATTCGCGCCATCATTATCTGGCGCATCCCATGCCCCCGGATGTGCTAGCCCTCTTCCGGCAGCGCCTCAAACGTATGACCGCGCAGATGCAACAATTTGTGGAGCAGATAACTCAGGCACCGCAGCCAGCCACGGCTTCTATGGTCGGCCAGGATGCGCGGCGCTTATCACTGGTCGAAGCGTC
Source organism: Ktedonobacterales bacterium (assembly GCA_035307385.1). GTDB lineage: Bacteria > Chloroflexota > Ktedonobacteria > Ktedonobacterales > DATBGS01 > DATBHW01. The sequence goes on from DATGID010000070.1 coordinate 36,827, forward strand.
GGTTGATCTGGTTGTCACCTCTCCACCCTATTGCAACGCACTCGATTACACCCGTGCCCACAAGCTGGCTGTTGGCTGGTTAGCGGATGTACTCTCCATCAACCTGCAAGAATATAGCCTGCTCGGTCACAGCTACATTGGCGCGGAGCGCGGGCCGATGCCAGCCCCCTCCGCAAATGGAGACCAGCCCTGGCAGGTTCCCCTCGTACAGCGCCTGATCGCGCAGGTAAGCGAACTAGATTGCAGAAAGGCAGTAGTGGTTGAACGCTATTTTGCGGATATGTGGCAGGTGCTTGGTGAACTTGGGCGCGTCTTGCGGCCCGGTGGGCATGCCGCGCTCGTGGTCTGCCCTTCTAACATTCGCAAAATCTCCATCCCCACCCATCTAGCCTTTCAGGAAATGGCTGCCGCCCTGGAACTGCCGGGGCAGCACCGCTTCGCGCCGGTCTTCCTGCAAGCTCGCACAATCAGTGATCGCCGGCGTCTCATGCCGTATATCGGCATGGAAGAGCGCATGCGCACCGAATATGTCCTCGTGCTGCAAAAAAGCAAATCATAGGCGCGTGTCGAAGTTTCGCGGATTCGTGGGAACATGAGTTAGATAGGAGCATGATGCGTATGAAAGCAACACCTGAAGAGTATGCTTGGCACCAACGGCTGCTGGCGTATGATGACTCAACCGCCCCGGCTGAAATGGCCGAATGGCTCTACGAAGCGCTCATGCGCGAAACCTATGCTCGCGTGTGCGCTACCGCTGTCGGCGGCGTAAGCTCGGTTGATACAGCGCTGGTAGAGGAGGCTGTCGGCCAGGCGTTGCTCGACTATCTCGAAGGTCCTGAGCGCTATGACCCAGAACTCGCTTCGCTGCAAAGATATCTCGTAATGGCTGCCCACCGTGACTTTCAGAACATGAGTCAGAAAGAGGCCCGGCAGACCCGCTCGCAACGCTATCTCACCTTGCTTACGCCAGAGCAAGAAGAACCTGATCTCATCGACGAGCAACAGGATATAGATAGAGTGATCGCTCGCATCGATGCGGAAAACCTCTGGCTGCAAGTACAAGCATACTTCCCTGATCCCATAGAACGGCAGATCGTAGGGCTTCTGGTAGATCGTGTGCGTTCCTCGCAGCCGTATGTGCAGCTTTTGGGGTTGACGCATTTGTCGGCGGACGAACAGGCAGAGGCTGTCAAACGGGTCAAAGATCGGCTTGCCAGGCGGCTGCGCCGGATAGGAGAAAACCTCGATGAATGACCACATGCCATCGCTTGCTCGCCTTGCGCAAGGCGCTCGTGAGCGCCCAACCTTGCTGGCTGGGCTGCTCTTTGCCTATCAGCAGCAGGAAGGGCTGGATGAGCAGAAATTGGCCGCCTTTTTAGGCTGTGATGACGCGGCTCTGCCGAAACTGGCCCTGTGCCGCCGGCCGCGCCAACAGATACCCGCGTTCCGTGAAGATATTGAGCGGATTGCCCAGTATGCCGGCGTCAATCCGCTGAGTCTGATGAAATTGGTCCGAGCCGTCGAGACACGCGCGGCGCTCCAGCATGCCGCTGATGTGCCGCCCCCGCTGCTGTTGGCCGCGAGAGATCATGATGAGGCTCCAGATGAAGACCCGGATGATGAGGAACCATCTGATGGATAGCCCCTATTTGCTGGAGACGCTGGCGGAAGATTTCTGGAATCTCGCCGGCTATGGACCTGAAGGTTCCGTGGATATAGAGGCTGCTGCCGGGTGGGCCTTGCCCGTAGAGATCGCCTTTCAGGCCCGGCTGCATCTGCATCACGTGGCCGCCAGAATGCCACATCTCGGCGTTGATGCCACGCTGATGGGGCGCGACCGGCGACTGCGAGGCTGTCTCATCGCGTATCACGGCAAGGGGTTGATTTTGATTGACGCCGCCGACCCGCCCGATGAGCAGCGCTTCACCCTGGCCCATGAACTGGCGCACTTCCTGCTTGATTATCAAAGACCGCGCCAGCGCGCGCTGGCCGCGCTTGGCGAAGCCATCCTGCCGGTGTTGGACGGCGCACGCTCGCCCACGGTGGAGGAGCGACTGCATGCTGTGCTGACTCACGTGCCGTTGGGTGTGCTGCACCATCTCATGGAGCGACCTGATGAAGGACTTCCCGCCGGAACGGTGCTGGAGGTCGAAGATCGAGCTGACCGGCTGGCGCTGGAACTGCTGGCCCCTGCGCGTCTGCTCCTTGAGCGGATGGTCGCGCCATCTGCGCCCCTTGCCTTTCGGGAGCGGCTCGCATTCCTGACCCACGCGCTCGTTACCGAGAAGAACCTTCCCCCGGCCAAAGCTGCCGCGTATGCTCGATACTTGCTCCGCCAGCAAGGTGGCCCTGGCTTCCGTGACTGGCTGCTGGGCACGTGGTGAAGATGAGGTGAGTACGATGGTCAGCGGGAAGCCACCAAATGATGGAACATGGAGCCTGCCGAATGCAGAAGACCTGCTCGCGCTGGAGGGCGATGAGTTCAAGGCTGCTTTTGGAGAAGCGCTCGAAGATGCCCTGAATCTGGATACCTGGCGACCCGGCGAAGACCTGGCCGAGATGTATCAGCGGCTTGAGCAGGAAGTGGCCGAAGCGGTGGGGCAGGAGGCGCATCTGCGCGAACGCATTCGCGCTGAACTCTTTCCCTACGTCTTCCGCCGGCCCAACCGGCCAGCCAATGCCGGATACTATCGCGCGCAGCCAGCCATGCTGGAACGTATCCAGCGCGGGCTGCTGTTTAACGGAGCGGTTGAAGCGTGTGATGGCACCTGCCAGATACATGACGCGCTGCCTATGACGCTTACTCAGATTGGGGTGTCGCTGGTTTCCTATCAAGGTGACCAAGGTACTTGGCTTCAGCGGCTCTATCGGCGCGATTTGCGAGTCAGCGGATTCGACCCTATAGCTGAGGCCATTGCGTTACTGGAGCGCAGAGAAAAACGCGATGGCATCAACGCGGAACATACCCGCGATACGCTGAGCGAACTGACCCGACGCGGCATCATGGCCTATGCCGAGCGCGCGATTCTCATGCAGAAATCCCAAGCGCTCTGGCGTATGGGGCATGGCAATCCTATTCCCTATGAACTGCTGACCGGAGGCGGGTTGGTCATTGATGGTGATATGCCGCTGCTGCGTCACAGTCTTTCGCTCTGGCGTGACCTGCTCATCAATCACCGCAAATGGGTTTTTGTTTCCAGCGCGCCGGCAGATCGCGTGGTGTTGACGCTAGGTGACGCGCTCTATCCGCTGGAGTTTGCGCTGGTGGACACGCCTGTTCAGATGATGCGCGACATTGTGGATGGACATCTTCCGCGTGGCCTCCAGCGGGAAGCGCGCCAATTTGTGGACGAGGTGGGCGAGCAAATTGTCGTCGGTATCTATCGGGCGTCACCTGCCGCGCCGCCCTATGTCTTCTACGCGCATCGTGACCACGCAGCCGAGGCCGCGCTGATCGTGATGGCTGATAGTCTGCTGCAAGAGCATCGCGGCTTTCCCATGTTGATCGATCTGGCCGATACCATCTGCCGCGTGACCTTCGGGCCGGAAACGTTCAAAGCGGCCATTCAACTTGCCTATGCCGAGGTTGGCGAGCCGTTCCGTTATCTCGGCGAGCGCGAGACGCGTCGATGAGAAGAGGAGCTTTCTGATGGGCGAACTTGAACACAACGGGATTGGAGAGCATGACTATTTGAGCGCGCTCATTCCTCAAGATGCGCTGGAGCGGCTCGATCAGGATATTGCCCAGGCAGGCGGCGAGTGGACCGAGCCTCCAGAATATCGGGGCGCTGTTGGGCGCACGATGTTCGACCTACCCAGCAGCGAAGACAATACCATTACGGTGCTTGTTCCCCGCGAGGAGATCAGCAAGGTTCCCTCGCAGTCGCTGATACGAGTCAAAAGCATGCCGGATGAACGGCGGTACGTGGGCATTGTGGTGAAAGGCCCTTTCGCCGAACCTGACGGCTTGCGCGGCGACGCGCCGATTATGATTACGACGGCAGTGCGCGGTGGCATCTTTCTGCCGCGCTATCATGGCCGGGTGCAGGTAGAACTGCTTGGCGAAGACCTGGACGGCATCCTCATTCCGCCCCGGCTGCGTCCCCTGCCCAATAGCCCCGTCTTTGTGCTGGATACCGAAACTACGCGCGAGACGCTGCGCCTGGACGGCGATATTCCGTTGGGCGTGCCGGTGGGCTATGAAGAGATCGTGGCGGCCATTCCCTCGGGCAAGAAATCGGTCTTGCCCAGGCATCTGGGCATTCTGGGCACGACGGGCGGCGGTAAATCAACCACCGTCTCGGGACTGGTCAGCAGCTTTCAGCAGGCTGGCCTTGCCACGATTTTGATCGACACCGAAGGCGAATACACGCAAATCTACCAGCCGACAGATGATCCCGTCATGCTGGCCGCTCTGGCCAAACGCGGGCGTTTGCCACAAGGGGTAGAGCATGTCTTTGTCTGTCATCTGGTGGGACGTGAAACCACCTGCCCAGATACTCGCCGCACCAGGGCATTCTCGCTCCCGTTCTGTCGGCTTTCTCCCTACCTGGTCATGGAGGTGCTGGATCTGAACGATGCCCAGCAGCAGCGCTATCAGAAAGCCTACGATCTTACGAAGCAGATACTCCGCGACATTGGCGTATTTCCCTCCACGCCGCAGGAGCATGACCAACTGCTGGAACTGGACGAGTTGGAGGAAGGCTATCCCAGGATGCGGCTGGAGCATATCTACGATATGGTGCGGGCCTGCGGGGAGATCGTGGCCGGGGAAAAGACGCCAGAGGATTTTAATTCCCCTGAGCAGCGCTTTATGAGCCAGGAATTTTCGCGGTCCAAAGATAAGGTCAGTCAGGCGCTTGGCCGGGAAAAGGACTTGCCCAAGGTGCCCGCAAGCTGGCGCGTGGTGCAGGGCAAGCTCAGTCAGTTACTGCGCTTGAAAATCTTCGATAACCCCGGCGCGCCGCCGCTGGATTATCCAGGCATGACGAAGCCAGGCCAGGTGGTGATTATTGACCTGAGCGATACCGATTCCCCGCAGATCAATAACCTGGTGATTGCCGAGCTGCTGCGCGGGCTGCACCTGGCCCAGAACGACAATTACAAACGGACTGAACAGGGTGAAACGCAGCGCCGCGTGATGATTATTATCGAAGAGGCGCACGAATTTCTGTCTTCGGAACGCATCAAACAAATGCCGGTGCTGTTTCAGCAGGTGGCGCGCGTGGCGCGTCGGGGCCGCAAGCGCTGGTTGGGGATGGTCTTCGTCACGCAGTTGCCGCAGCATCTGCCCGATGAAGTGCTGGGCCTGATTAACAACTATGTGCTGCATAAGATTGCCGATACCAACGTTATCAGTCGGCTCAAGCGCTCGCTGGGGGTCGTGGATGCTTCGCTCTGGCAGCGTCTGCCAAATCTGGCTCCAGGGCAGGCGCTGGTGGCGATGAGCAGCTTTGCCCGGCCCTTGCTACTGAATATCGATCCAACGCCGTGCAAGCTGCGCATGGTCGAGTGAAAGGGGAGTATCTATGGCGCTTGTCAGGAAACCGGCGTCGCAGGTTGCCATCTCTGATGATTTTCTGGGCGCGTTGGAGAAGCTGCCAGGGCAGGTGCGCCCACGGGTTAGGCAGATAATTCGCTTATTTTATCAAAATCCGGCGCATCCTTCGCTCAACTACGAGGGCATTCGGGAAGCCCGCGAGCCACGTTTGCGCTCCATTCGCGTCACCGATGATTATCGCGCCATCGTTGCCCACCCGCAGGGCGATGGCACCTATGTCTTGCTCTGGGTGGATAAGCACGAGGCGGCCTATCGCTGGGCGCGGACGCATTATCTGTCGCCCGATGACGCGCGTGGGCTGGTGGTTGTCCCCACCAGCGAGCGAGATGCCCAGTCGCCCGCGAGTTCGCTGGGAACCGCGCTCGCGCCAGAAGCTGGCCTATTGGCTCACTGCACCGATGAACAACTGCTCCAGGCAGGGGTGCCTGCCATCCTAATGCCAACCCTCAGAGCCTGTGCCACCCATGAGACGCTGATGCAGGTCTTGGGCGTGCTGCAAGCAAACGTTGCCGAGGCCGTCAGGCATCTAGCGCTGGATGACAACCCTGGAGAACGCCCACTCGCGCTGCGCGAGCCAGAACTGACCCCGGCTGCCACCCCTGAGCCTGACCCCATCGAGGTCGCCTTATCTCGCCCGGAAAGCAGGCGGCGGTTCGTGATGGTCACCAGCCAGCACGAGCTTGAGCAGGCGCTGAATTATCCTCTGGAGCGTTGGCGGCTCTTTTTGCATCCGAGCCAGCAGAGTATCGTCCAGCGGCGCTTCGATGGCCCGGCGCTGGTTAGCGGCGGCTCGGGCACAGGCAAAACGGTGATTGGCTTGCATCGCGCGCTATCTGGCTGCTGAAGTGTATCCCGACGCGGATGACCACGTGCTGCTGACGACGTTCACCATCAATCTCGCAGAGAACCTGGCAACCCTACTAGAGAGTCTCTGCGAGAATGACCCGGAGACCCGACGGCGCATTCAGGTGAAGCATGTCCATTCCCTGGCAAAGCAATTGCGCGACCTGGCCCATGAATCCTTCACGATCATCGAAGAGGGCCGAGCCACCTATCTGATGCGGAAAGCGGTTCACGCGCATGATACGCTTGGTTTCTTGCCATCCTTCTATCGGGCCGAATGGAAGGAAGTGGTTCAGGAGCGGGATGTCTCTACATTGGAAGACTATCTCCGCGTAGATCGTACCGGGCGAGGGAGAGCGTTCACTCAGAATCAGCGCGCAAAAATCTGGCCGGTCTTCGAGGCATACCGGCAGTCCCTGGCCGACGGCGGTTGGGAGGAATGGCCGGATGTGCTGCGGCGGGTCCGACAGTTATTGGTAAGCGGGCAGATACGCCTGCCCTATCGCTATCGAGCGGTAATTGTTGATGAGGCCCAGGACATGGGCACGCCGGAGATACGTCTGCTGCTGGCGCTGGTTGGGCAAGGGGAAAACAGTCTGCTCTTGCTGGGGGACACACGCCAGCAAATCTATGCGCGTGGCTCATATGTTCGTTTGCTCAATATCCCCATCGGGCGCAGGCATGTGCAGTTGCAGATCAATTACCGAACTACCGAGCAAATTCGGGCAGCCGCTTCGCAGGTGGCAGGCTCGGCCTGCGCGCTCAATGGAGAAGCACTCGGAATAGATGGGGGCATCTCACTGCTCAGTGGCGCAACGCCGATCATTCGCGCATTCGAGACCGAGGATGAGGAACAGCAAGCAGTTGCAGCCGCTATCCAGGAAGCCACCGCAGATATATCTCCTGAAGAAATTGCCATTATTGCCCGAACGAAAGGCATCATTGCGCAGTATTATCGCAGATTGCAAGCCTGCGGGATTCCAGGGACAAAACTGGAAGGACGCGGAACGGCAGGGCCAGGCGTCCAATTGATGACGATTCACCGAGCAAAAGGCCTAGAGTTCCGCGCCGTCTTTGTTGTGGGCTGTTCAGTTGATCGATTTGCTACTCAGTCTCCTGGAGACGATGAATTAGGCCGGGCCGAACATGAGGCGCTTGAACGTCGGCTGCTCTATGTGGCTATGACACGGGCGCGCGAACTCCTCTGGGTGAGTGGATCAGGAACGATGAATCCGTTCCTAGAAATAATTCTCAGCTAATCATAATGCGTTAGCGCGCGGCTGCCTGGAGCTGTCCTGGCTACTTGAGTCATAAGTTCAAAAATCTGGGATTTTCATAAGATGAATTTGAAAATGGCAGCGTAGAACGGATGCTCACCTATCAGAGATGAGCAGGTTCCCAGCGAGTAGCCAGGAAGCCCTTTTCTAATAGACGAGCGGAAAACATTATTGTAAACAACCGAGCGATAGTATAAACGAGCGCTCGCTGTTAGTGTCAAACTTTCATTGTGATAAACCCTTCGATTTTCCTGGGATGGCAAGCTGAAAAGTGTCAAACATTATTGTGAACATACACAAATCAGGGAGCATTATAGAAAATCTTCTCGACTGTCACCGATTTAGCGAGATCCCTTGTCTGGTCTACGCTGATGGAACCACTCTTCCAGGCTTTAGCGCTACCCGCGAAAATAACCGAAAAAACCCATATGTAGAGGTTCTGACCTAAAAAAATCAAGATATTGGGGTTCTCTGATAAGGAGTCCACCACCAAATTGGTCTATCTTGTCGTAGCTCCTCTGAATACGCCAAGGAAGCTGTGCCAGGATTTAATGCAGATAAATGCTTTGCTTTACCCTAAATCACCTCTTTCTTTGAGGAGGAACTTAAAGATTCCAAGTCAAAGAGGGCGTTGACCGCAGGGTAATGCTGAAGAAGCTGATAGGTTACGCCGAGATACTTACTTACCCCCTCAAGGGAAACAGGCTCTCCACGAGATTGTTGCTCATGTATTACTGCCTGAACCTGGGCAACAAGGTCCGCTTCGCGCCGTCGCCTTCTCACCTGCCATTCAGTTTGTAGAATAGGTCTGTCCTGCGTCACTGGTAACTGATTTGCTCCCTGAGAAAGCTCGAGGTCAAACACGGCCTGGAGAGGGATGCCAAGCACGTCGGCATACCGGAAATAATTGAGCAATGGTCCGCCTTGACCGGAACTTCCTTGCTCAATATTGATAACCTGCCACTTCGGTAACTTCAAACGTTCAGCCATTTCCTGTCGCAGATACCGTTGTGTACGTCTGAGGGTGGTCCATCGCTGCCCAGTCGCTCGTTCGAGCCCTACCTCCTCTTCCAAGGCGTGGGGTGCCAAAAGAAATGTAAGATCGCCGGTCCGAAGCGTGGTCAGGTGTTGCTCGGCTCTAGTGAGCTGATCGGCTCTGCACGTATGCAGTTCGACACCACATGCCGGACAGATTCCTATTCGAGCGGGGAGACGAAAAAGGGGAATCTTGCTTCCACACCATCCGCACTGCTCCAGCAAACGCGTTTGATGCTGCTCGCATCCCGGAAGAGCCAGGAAACGCCAAAGCAGCGAGTAATAGGGAGCTTCTCTCAAGCACGCTGGGCAGTAGCGAAGATGGTTGCCCAGGCTCCCAGCAAAGAAGCGCGAAAAGAAGAGTGGGAGGGTCGAGCGTCGAAACTTCTTGGCGACGTGAAATAGTGTTGTGGCCAGCAGGCGGTCTAGTGAACACCCCGTGCGTTTTGGCAGGACCCCAAAGGAGCGGAGGGGATAATCGGCGATCTGGAAAAAGGTAGAGGTTGGGATGGAGAACAGGTGGGACAGATCGCTGTACCGACGGTGCTCATTTGCCTCGGTCAGGCGCAGCAGATAGCTCGAAAAAGACTCCAATGGTTCTGGCTGGGGATGCAGTGGAAGCCGATCAAGATAAGCGAATGGATCCATATACTTCCCTCTTGGGCTTGGATTCATGGGCTATTTCCTTGGCCGCCTGTATTGTAGTACACCACTCCCTTCCTGAGAAGCGGGATAGATAGACTGAGATAATGTCCGGTACCTACCAAGCACATGCGCGCAGCATCTGTCATATCGCTTGGTCGCAAAACCGCCCTTGCCTGGCTTTAAATAGCAATGATGGCTATGCACGAGAGGCGCAGACTGGGTAGCAGGAAGAGCACTTGGTGATATGAGCTGGAGGTTGCTTCTGGGCTGAAAGGTTTCAGAGGTTGGTCCTTCGTAAACGGGTGGTGCTGCTCAAACCCCAGTAGAGGACCTGTTTATTTTTTCGCGGTTACGATGGAAAAATGAAATTTTTTCGCAGTTGTGGTGGAATTTTTTCGCAGTTAGGACATGTGGAATGAGGATCAAGAATTATTGATTATCTTGCTTTGCGCTGGAGATGAGGTCAATTTTTTCCGTTTCGCAGATACGGTGGAAATCACAGCTGCTTCTTTCCATCATCGACAGGTGCTGGTATCATTGCCTAACAAGAATGAGCAGGGGAACATTGGTAATGCGTAGCGAGAAGGAGGCGGCACATGAGCCTTTCAGATGACCAGAGCGCGCAAGGCGGCCCGAAAACCGTTCCTACCACTGCCACACCACCAGAGGCCGGGGTGCTCTTTGTGCATGACCCCCAGTTGGAGCAGTACAATTTTGGGGCAGAGCATCCCCTACGCCCGCGTCGCCATAGGCTGCTAGTCGATTTGTTAGAGGCTGTTGGTGCGCTTCAGCTTGATGGCCCCGAGACGCTGAATCAACAAGAGGCGAGCCGGGAAGAGTTACTGCTGGCGCACAGCGCCCAATATGTGGAAGCTGTGGAGCGCTTGAGTGCTCCAGGGGGCGCGGGCGGGACCGATGGATTTACCGGCGAGCGCTTGCTCAATCCAGAACTGTATGGGTTCGAGATGGGCGATAACCCGATCTTTGAGGGGATGCACACCGTTTCGGCGCGGATTGTTGGCGGAACGCTGGCTGCCGCGCGGGCGGTGATGGCTGGCACGGCGCGCCATGCCTTTAATCCAACTGGAGGCTTGCATCACGCGATGCGTGACCGCGCTTCTGGCTTCTGCATCTATAACGACGCGGCGGTGGCAATTGCCGCGCTGCTGCGGGAATACGAGGCGCGTATCCTCTATGTCGATTTCGATGGGCATCATGGCGATGGGGTGCAGTGGGCCTTTTACGACGAAGCCCGCGTGATGACGGTTTCGTTTCACGAAACGGGCCGCTATCTTTTTCCCGGCACGGGCGATGTGCTGGAGTTGGGCCAGGGGGCCGGGCGTGGCTTTAGCGTGAATATTCCGGTGGATGCGTACACCGAGGATGATTCCTGGCTGGAAGCGGTTCAAGCGCTGCTGCCTTCGCTGGTCGAAGCGTTTCGCCCTGATCTGATTGTCAGCCAGCATGGCTGTGATACACATGCCTGGGACCCGCTGACGCATCTCGCGCTGACGACGCGGGCAGCGGCGGCGCAGGCCAAACTCATCCATGATCTGGCGCACGAGCACTGCCAGGGGCGCTGGGTCGCGCTGGGCGGCGGCGGCTATGATATCTATCGCGTGGTGCCCCGCGCCTGGGCGCTGGTCTGGTCGGAGCTAGCGGGGAAACCGCTGCCTGAGGCGATTCCCAATGCCTGGCTTGATCGCTGGCAGGCTGAAAGCCCTGACGCGCTGCCGCTGCGGTTTCTGGACCATCCAGATGACTTTCCGGCGAAGCCACGACGCGCAGAAATCGAGCGCTATAATCGCCGCATCGTGGCCCAGGCGCGCCGCCTCTTTCTGCCCGCGCAGGTGCGCCAGGCGTATCCGCACGCGCACCCGCATGTGCCAGAAGGCTCATTTCCCGCAGTGCGCCCGGAGGCAACCAGCGCGGGCGTGCCTGATCTGCTGCGCGTAGCCGGGCAGACGCCAGAGCCGCGTGTGAAAACGCTGGAGACGCCGCGCGGAAGCATTCTTTTGCGCGATTGGTGCCCGCCATCGTTGGTGGAACGCTTGCAGCCGGATGAGGGCTTGCAATCGTTTGCGCGCCGGGCCGACCGGGAGCAAGCGCTGCTGAAGCGCATTGCGCTGCGGCCCGATTCCGAACTGGTGGTGGCGCATACGCCGGAAGGGTTGTTGATTGGGCAGGTGAGCATCTGCGCTGGCGATGGCTGGTGGGAAGGCATTCATGATCTGTATGAGGTGGCAATTGAGGTGAGCGCCAACTGGCGGCATTTGGGCCTGGCAAGCGCGCTGCTTCAATTTGCCCTGGAACCAACGTATTTTGAAGAGGTGATTTTGTTTGCCCTGGGCTATGCCTGGCATTGGGATATGGAGAGAACTGGCCTGGGCAGCATGCGCTATGGCGGGATGATACGCGGGCTGTTCCAGAAGGTGGGCTTCGAGCAGATGGCGGCAGCCGAACCCAATCTACATATGGACCCGGCTAATATCTTCCTGGCGCGCATTGGCGCGCATGTCAACCCGGAGTCCGTGACCCAGTTCCGCGCTCGATTGGGTGGACCAGCGCGCTTCTATTGATCGGCCCGCATGGATGGCAACGTCGCTCAGTTGACTGATGAGGTATCATCGTACGAGGATGCTTGTATCCAGATTTGGGAAGGAGTTGGTCTTGTGGCCGATTTGTCGCAACCGATGGAGGAGGCAGTTGATTCGCCAAAGCCGACGAGTAAGCTTGCGCGGGTGCCGATTGCGCTCAGAGAGCGGTGGCTCGATCTGGTGTTTGTGGCGTTCTTTCTGGTGAATCTGTTGTTTATCACGTACATTGTCGATATCGAGCAAATTATTATCCCCGACCCTTACCACTTCCAGTATCCTATCTGGCCGCCCGCGCCGCTGGTTGATCTCATTCATTCGTATGGCAACACCTATGATCCCTTGCTGATGGCTCGTCCACCCTGGTGGAAAGCTACGATCTGGATTGATTCTCTTTTTTTCGGCCCCTTCTACGCTGTCGCCATCTACGCTTACTTGAAGGCGAAAGATTGGATACGCATTCCCAGCATCATCTGGGCGTCGGTGATGATGACGAACGTTATTATTATTCTTTCTGAGGAAATCTATGGCCCCCACGCCAGCCCTCATCTTCCGCTCGTTCTGCTGGCGAATCTGCCGTGGCTGTTGCTGCCCATTGCGGTGATTGCCCGCATGTTTCGGCACGAGTTCCCCTTCACGAAGCCGAAGCCAGCCGGAACGTAACAGATTATATGTGCGGTCACTGTATTTTATGTATATTTGAAAGAGCATGCTTGCTCAACAGGAGGAATCTAACATGGCACTTGCGCAGGTTATTTCTACCCTTGGCCCCGATGGTGAAGAGGTGATGGGGCCAGAGATTCTGCTCTGGCACTATCCGAGGAATGATATCCTCAATGGGGCGCTGCTTACGGTGGAGAGTAACCATTTCTGCGTGCTGAAGTCGCGCGGAGCGATTCTCAACGTGTATGAAACGGGGCAATATCCCATTGCGACACCCCAGCGGCCTATTTTCGGTTCGATTCAGCAGGCGTTTTATGGCGGGCAGAGTCCCTGGCAATATGAGGCGCTGTACATCAACCGGGCAAAGCTGGTGGTGAAGACGAGAGGGGTCGCGCTTTCGCGGGAAATGGCCGAAATGACCTATGATGTGGACTATTATATCCACGTCAATACGGCGCAAGATGCGGTACGGCTGGTGCAGCATATGCCCTATCGCGGGCACGCGCTGACGACAGCCGAAGTGAACGTGTATGCCGGGCCAGTTGTCGAGCAGGCCATCAACCAGGTAATTCAGGTGACGGCGCTGGAGTCGGTCAATGAAAAGATTCATGAACTGACGCAGGTGGTGTTCCAACACTTGCAGCAGTTCCTGGCGGGCTATGGCATTGCGCTGGATACAGTCAAGGTGCTGGTGTTTCCGCGCGACGAGCGCATGCGTTCCTTGATCGCGTTAAAAGCGTTTGGGTTAAGCGAAGTGGACGCGGTGCGCTACTATACGGCGATGCTGATGGCGCAGCATGGCATCATCTCTGCGCCGAATATGGCGATTGGCGAGCCGTTCAATATCAACGGGATTGCGCCTACGATGCAGCCAGTTCCGCTCCCCGCTGCCGCCCCAAGGCCCGCCGTGCCCGCCGCCGCGCCTGTGCAGCCAGTGGCGCAGCATAGACCGGCTGGCTCGTAAGCAGGTCGGCCTCTGCTCTCGAAGATGTGAAGCATGGTTCCTCTGTCTGTTTATAGGCAGAGGAACCATCTCTCTGTTGGCAGGTCAGGGCTCCACGGGAAGATTTTCCCAGGAGCGTGCCCAGTCGGCAAATTCAATCACGTTGCCATCGGGGTCATGGACGAAGAGCGAATGGTTCTCCGGGGAGAACTCTACCCGCCCGGCTGGTGTAAAGCCAGCAGCGATCAGGCGGTCTTCAATGCTTTGAAGCTGGCCTTGAGGGATGAGGAAAGCCAGGTGGACGTGCGCGCCTCCCTGCGAGCCATGGATGCCAACGCCAGGGCCGCCAGCCTGGGGCGTCCACAGGCCAAGGTAGGTGCCGGGCGCTGCTTTCACCCAGAGCGCGGGGCGTTCTGATGAAAAGCGGGCAACTTCGGGCATGCCCAGCACATCTCGATAAAAAGAGGCGGCGCGTTCGAGGTCGCTGACTTCCAGCACAATTTCCATTGCGCGGTCAGTGGGCGAGGGAAGCGGTTCTTGTTCGGCCATGCGGCATACTTCTTTCTTCGTTCTGTTATGCTGCGCCGGGTGGTGGCACAGGAAGCTGAAGATGAAAGGTGGACCCTTCGCCCGGAACCCCGCTGCTTTCGACCCAAACCTTGCTGCCCATGGCCTCGGCAAATGAGCGGCAGAGATAGAGACCCGGGCCTTTGCCAGCAATACCGGAGGCCAGGTCACGCGGGAGATGGACAAAGCGCTGGAACAGCACAAGAGATTTCTCTGATAGAAAGGCAATCGCAGCTATCCAATTTCACAATCGTAAGGGAGCCTATCAGAAACCAGAAGAAGATGCAAGGCAAGCCCTTGCAGGTCCCTCAAGGCGACTCGACAGGATGATGTTGGCGTTAATCTTCATTGAGACGGAGCGCCTGACTGATTGATGGCCTGGAGACAATGCGGGCCATCATGCTCAGCGCAGCGATACAGAAGAGGACAAGCAAGATGAAGGCGATCAGGAGCGACAAGGGCCATATAATTTGAATTGGTAGGACGCGCTGAATGACATAAAATTCTCCGCTGCCTATGTTGCGTGCCTGGGGCGTGCTGCTGAAGACCAGCGCGGGAACGACCGTTGCCGCCAGCAAGCCGCCGAAGAGGAATCCCAGCCCTATTGCCGCGCTGTAGATGATGCTTTGCTCATAGAGCAATACGCTGGCAATCTGGCCGGGCGTGCAGCCGAGGGCACGCAAGAGCGCAAAACTCGTCAGGCGGCCTTTGGCAACGAGCCAGGAGGCGAGTAGATTGCCCACCAGCGCGAGGAACATGGCTGTGGCTGCGCCGAGGGCCAGAATGCCAACCAGATTGGTGTAAAGCGGGTCGCTTTGAGCCTGGGCCATCATGGCGCGCCGATCTTCAACCGAAGTAAGCGCTAATGGCCCCGCTTTCAAAGCTGCGCGCACGCTGGAAAGGGAAGCGGCATCGCTGGCTGTGCGCAGCCAGACCTGGTTCGGCTGCGTGGCCGTCTTCGCGGTCTGTTGCAGTACAAACGCAAACGTCTGGTAATCAACCAGGATGCCCCCAGGAGGGGTATAATCGCTTGTGCCGCCGGATGCCAGGCTATCGTTGATGGTGGGGATGTGCTGCACTTCATCGAGCGCCAGGAAGGTGATCCCCTGAGAAAGGGAAGAAGGCGCAAGGGCGAAGGTCGCTCCTTTGGAGAGATCGAGTGCGTTCCAGGTAAGCGCGTCGACAATGGCCGGAACGGGGGTCGGATGCAGCGCGCCGCGCTGCGAAAGTTCTTGCATGAGGGCAGGAAGCGGCTGGGAAGCATCCTGACTGGTCCAGATGGCTGTCTGGGCATAGGTGCTGGTATCTACCGCTCTGATTTCGACAGTGAGGTTCTGAGCGCCGCCTAGAGGGGTCGCCTGCGTGTTATAGCCCAGGCTGGCAGAGAGGACGCCAGGAATGTGGCGATAGGCAGCGGTCTGCTGCGCCAGCGAGGGCGGTAACGAGGCGTTTTGGGCAATGGTCCCGCTGAAGTCTGCGCCGACCTCGTGCGCGGTGAGGTTGAAGATTTGCTGGGACTGTGTGGCAGTGAAGATGAGGGTAAAGACGGCAAAGCTGCTTGCCAGGGCGAGCAAAAGAATCATGCGGGTGGCATGGCGTGGGGAACGCGCCATCTGGGCTATGGCGACCATCGGTGGGGCAGCCGGGCGTCTGGAGGCAAGCGAAGCGCCCAGGCGCAGGAGCAATGGAAAGCAGCGCAAAAAGAGCAGCACGCCTGCCAGGACGAGCAGAAGGGGCGCTACCAGCGTCAAGGGCGTGGAAATGAGGAGATTGGTCTGCGGGTCCAGCGCGCTTGAGGTGCTGACATAGAGCGAGAGGATAAAGCCGGTCACGGCGATAATGATGAAGATGATGTCGAGGTTGAGCCGCCTCCAGAGCGGGCGACGTGTGGAGCGGGCAGCCTCGCGGCGGAGGGCCAGGACATCCTGACTGACGGAACCGCGCAAGGCGAGAATCATGGTGATGACCGCGCAGACTGCCGCAGCCAGAGCAAACCAGTCCACCGTCAGCGCGACCTGGATTGGGTTGCCGGTGAGCACATTGAGCGCGCCCTGATTGGCTGACGCGAGCATTCGCTGCCCAAGGAGTCGTGTAGTTGGGATTGCCAGCAGTGGCCCGATGACCAGCGCCACCAGCCCGATTCCAATGCTCTGCGTGAGAAACGAGCCGAAGATTTGGCGGCGGCTCGCGCCCCGGCTGCGCAGCAAGGCAATTACTCCGGCCTGGCGCTCGACAAGCAGGTCAGCGATCATGCTGATAAAGAAGAGCACTAAAGCCCCGATCTGCACGGCCAGCAGGTCGGCTGGGATGGTGGCAACAGAGGAGCGGTCACGATAGCGCTCGATGGTGCTGGGCGCGCCGTAGAGTTCCAGGGCCGGGCCGGAGAGCTGCGTTTGATTGAATACAGAGACCTGGTTGTAGTTGCTATAGTTATTGGCAATCTCCGTTTGAGCAGCAGAGAGGCGGGCGATCAGGTTATCCAGGTCAGTGAAGGTGATGCGCTTGACATCCAGGTTGTAATACCAATTGAGCAGTGGCTCTTGATTTCCCGAAAAAAAGACTCCATTGCCCCCGCCCATCTGGCTGAGCGTGGCAAGGAAGGTGTTTGTGGACATGAGCGCTGCATAGCTGGTGAACGGGCCTTGAGAAGAGGGGTCGAAGCTGGCGTTTTGCCAGTAGGGGTCAGCGCTGGTGGGTGAAAAGATGCCCACGACATGCAGGGCAAGGGTTTGGGTGAAAGATTGCAATGCCGCGTTTTGATATGTGAACTTCAGCGGGATGCTGCTGCCAACCGCAGCGTGCAGCGCATCGGCGGTTTTCTGCGTGATGGCAACTTCCAGTTGGGCGCTCTGGGCCTGCGGAAACTGCCCCTGGAGGATGGTTGCATGCGCTGCGGCCTGGGATATGTCGTACCCCAGCAGGGTCATTTGATCGCTTTTGGTGTTGGCGTTATGCGATGCCGCCACGATGTCTATGCCCTGGGTTTGTAAGATCAATTCCGGTGAAGTATCGATATATGACCCTAACCGCTGCCGCATGAATTGTTGCAAGGGGGAGCTAATCTGTTGGGAGAAGATGTGCTGGTCAAGCGCGACAGCGCCAACCGAAAGCGAAACTTCGGAGTCTTGCGGTGTGGCCGTCAAGACGGAGCGCAGCCCGGCAGTCAGGGAAACCGTCGAGAAAAGCGGAACGGTGCAGATGAGCACAACCGCCACGATCATGCCCAGCGCGGCGACCATGAGCAAGCGCCAGGTCTCTCGTATACTCCACCCGGCCAGGGTGATCGTTGAGGAAATAGGAAGCTTGCTTTGGGGTCTGGATAGAGCGGGTTTCGGGCTGGTCAGCGTGGTCATCCCTGGTGAGTGCTCCCTTCCGGTAAATCGGCACCTGAGGAAATATCGCTCATGTGGTCGTTGGGAGTGTGGCACTTCAGTTCCGTAACCGATTCCGTAACCGATTTCGGCTCTGGTTGCTCATAAGTATACTGATGAGGGTTTGCTTTGTCAAATCTGCTTGCAGATTGGGCCTGGCTCGAACGCATAGGAAGAGGCGGCTGCTCATGAGCAGCCGCCTCTTCCTATGCGTGCCTATCCGGCTCTTGTTCAAGGGGTAAGCACTGCTGGCGAGGCGCGCGTTTCTTACTTCCCCCGGAACTGTGGCGGGCGACGCTCCAGAAAGGATTGCACGCCCTCCTGGGCATCTGCTGATTGAAGCAGGCGAACAAAATCAGGCTGAAGCTGCTTTTTAGCCGCCTCTTCGCCTTCAATGATGGTGAGCCGCGCCGAGGCGAGCGTTGCCTGCACGCCAAGCGGAGCCTGCGCGGCAATGGTTTCGGCCAGCGCGGTGGCGCGAGCGATATGTTCGCCGGGGGCGGTGGTTTCTTGCACCAGGCCGATGCGCAGCGCTTCGGCGGCGTCAAACTCGTCGCCTGTCAACAGATAGCGCATGGCGTTGCCCCAGCCGGTCTGGCGCGGGAAACGGATGGTTGCTCCGCCAGCAGGATAGAGGCCGCGCTTGACCTCAATTTGCGTAAAGCGGGCGCTGGCGTCTGCAATGCAGATGTCTGTTGCCAGCAGCAGTTCCAGCCCGATGCCGATGCACACGCCGTGAATGGTGCTGACGACGGGCTTGCTCAGGCGCGGGCCATAGAGGCCCGTCGGGTCGAGCGCGCCATCGGGGAGGGTAATCTGTCCCTGGGCTATGGCCGGAGCAAACTGCAAGAGATCGATGCCCGCGCAAAAGTGGTCGCCATGGGCGAATAGGACGGCGCAGCGCAGGTCGTCGCTACGGTCCAATTCTCCGTAGGCTTGCCCAAGGGCGCTGAAGAGCGCGTAATCGACGGCGTTGCGTTTGGCGGCGCGATCCAGACCGATCAGCAGCACATGGCCGCGCTGCTCTGTGGTAACCCGTCCCTCATTACTCATTGGTTCCGCTCTGTTTCCTTTCCCTGGTTGAAATCAGACCAATTGGTCTGATTTAGCGCTCAAAATAATACCTGCGTTCGAGCAGGTGTTTTAGAGCCGGATGGTGGTGTCGAGATAGGTAGCCAGGTAATCAACTGCGCGCTGGATATGGATGGTGTCTCCGTACAGCTTGCTCATCATGACAGCGCCTTCGACGGTGCTGATGATGATGGTGGCGAGCATATTCCCATCAGTCTCCGGGCGGATTTCGCCAGCGGCGATGCCACGTGCCACTGTGCGCGCAATCCAGGTGCGCCAGTTGGTCATGGCTTGCTGGGCACGCTGGCGCAGCGCCGGATGCGCGTCGTCGGCTTCTACAGCGGTGTTGAGCAGCGGGCATCCCCCAGGTAGAGGGAGTTCTTCGATGAGACGGCGATAGCCCACCAGCATGGCGTGCAGGCGGTCTCGCGCGTTGGTTTTGCCCGATATCTCGCGCTCGATGTAACTCCAGGTGAGCTTGATGGCGTAATCGAACGCCTCAAGCGCGAGTTCGTCTTTGCTGCGGAAATGGTTGTAGATGCCGCCCTTTTTCAGCCCGGTTTCTTGCATGAGGTCGTCTATAGAGGAGCCAAAGTAGCCATAACGGCTGAAGAAACTGGCCGCCCGTTCGACGATCATCTGGTGGGTTTGTTCGCCTTTGCTCATCGCTGCTTCCCTTTGCTATCAGACCGTTCGGTCTGGTTACAACAGTATACCGGGATAGAGCCTGAGTGTCAAGGAGGGTGCTCCCGTTCGTATAGCCATGCAGCGCCGTTTTAGGTAGGTCCAGTGTCAGGCCGTTTGCGTGGTGGGAAGGACGTATCGGGCGAAGCTGGTCTGGTTTGGCTGGCTGGGCCTCTGCCTGCGCCCAGGCGTTGTTGTTCGCCTATGGTGTACATATAGGCTGCCAATTGATCTACCTGCGGCACATTGGTGCGAAAGTTGGAAGCGTGCAGGGCAGCAAGCGGCAGTTCGCCCATAGCGATATGCCCCAGGCGTTCTTCCAGCAGTTTGTTGGCCGCTTGCACCTGCCGAGTTCGCCAGACTTCATCCTGGCCTCCTTCGCGCAGGCGTTTGAGGCGTTGGTTTAAGAATTGAACGGTTGCTGCAAGGGGGTGATTCGGAGGCACCTGAAGATAGCGCTCGGTGCCGTTGGCCTGCGCCACAAAGGCATCTACCAGTTCTTGAATGAAAGCATTCAATAGCTCGGTGCGTTCTTGCTCGGCCTGCGCGAAGGATTCTTCGAGTTTCGCGACTTCCTCTGCCTGGTCGGCCCGGGCGATGGCTTGTTCTACCGAACGCGCGCCCAGCCAACTAAAGAAGGCTGCGAAGAAGATCAGGGCGACGTGGCGGTTGACCATGCCCCAATAGCCGACGGTGCGTTCGGTGTAGGTGATGTGGTCGAAGTTGACGACGCCAGGGATATTGATGATGCTGCGTGTCTGAAATTGGAAATCGAGCAGGACAAAGACGATGGCGATGGGCGCCAGAATCCAGGGGGCGCGACGGTCCAGGGTGATTGAGGAGAGAAAGATAGGGATGGCAAAGAGGTCATACGTGGGTAGCCAGGGAAGAGAGAGTCCGCCAGATATCATGAGGATGGCGGCCATGATAAAGACCATCAGCAGCAACGGCACCAGATAGGCGGCGGTCCGTGTCCAGCCTGAGCGATTGAACAGCGCTGCTATGCACAACCCGATTGCCATGCCGATGATTGCAAACCGCGCGCTCGGCTGGGTGAGCGTATCGGAGACGAGGAGCAGGAGGAAAAAGAACACCGCTAGAATGCTATAACTGGAAAGTTCAGCCTTGCGAATGCGCTCGCGCTCAAAAAGAAGTAGGATTCCGCTGGGCCGTGGCGGCGCTGTCAGGTTTAGCCACCAGCCTGCAATGCCCGCGCGCTTGCCCAAGGGAGACGAGACCTGAGTACCGAGTTGAGGAGATTGAGATTGCCACATCGCAGTGCTCCACTCCGGCCACAGCAAGACCCTCTTCCTAAGAGGTTTTGCAGCGACAGCTTCTCACTATCACCGGTTCCTTCCCTTTTCCACCCAAAAGTTTGCCTGGAATCTTATTTGAAGAGTATAACGGAGAACTATTGTTTCTGTCACCTCGGGCGATTCTGTGTGTTTCCACTGGAAAGAAGCGCGGCTGTATGGGTAGATTGAATGACTTGAGCTAGGCCAGATTGGTCTCCTCCAGTGGAAGCGTGAACTGCGCGGCGGCAGCTACCAGCGCCGCTGAATCGGCACGATACGCTTGTAACAGGGCCAGCCGCCCCTGGTCCCACCCACGCGGCGGCTCTGCCAGGGCCACCAGGGCGGCCAGCCCAAGGCGGCGCAGGCGTTCATCATCGTTCTGCCTCAGCGTTTCCTCCAGCCGCGCCAGGCCAGCCGCGTCAGGCCGCCGCGCCGCAGATTGTATCGCCTGTACGGCAGCCATCAGCGCTTCGCTGTGCAGTGTGTTGGAAGCTGCCAGGTTACTCAGGATGTCCAGCACGTCTTCCCATGGCAGCGCGATGATTGCCAGATTGGCTTGTATGGCAGCGGTCAGCGGGTCGGCTCGCAGCGCGGCCAATACGGCCCGCGCAGTGGGAAGCATCTGGCTGCGGCTCTGCCAGATAGCCTTCTGGAGCACGTGCGAGACGGTGACGATTGCCCGGCGGTGGTTGATGATGCGCTCGATGGCGTTGGCGATCAGCGCGGCGTCACGCCCAACGTAGGTGGTGAAAATGGCATCGGCGGCTGCCATGCACTCGTCCGGCAGCGGAGACTCCAGCGCTGAAAAGAGCGGTGAAACCAGCGCTTGTTCGACATCGGTCAGGGGTAGTTGGGCCACGCGCTGAAGCGTGTCCAGGCGGACCTTCGGGTCAGGATGCGCCAGCAGGAGCGCTATGAGCGCTGCCAGGCGGCGCTGTGCCCCAGGCGAGAGGCGATCAGCCGGAATGCGTACCACGCCTGCGGCAATGGCCGGGTCAGCGGAGCGCGCGGCGCGTTCCAGAATCGGCCAGGTTTTCTCTTGTTCCAGATGGTCCCAGAACGCCCGCAGCAGCGCAACGCGCACATCACGGTGCAGGTCGCGCGCTTCCATCGCCAGCAGGTCGAGGTATCCGGCCTCGCCAGGAAGCTCCCCGAGCAGGCGCACCACTTCCTTGGCAACGGTGACTTTGTCCAGCGGCACGCCGCGCAGCACCTCCGCCGCGCGTGCGGTGGGCATCTCCAGCAAGGCTCCACGCAGGGCATAGATGGCTATGCGTGCCCGTTCGTCGCCCATTGCCTCCAGGAGCGTGGGAATCCCTTGTCCGGCGTCCAGGCGGCCCAGGCTGCGCAGCGCGCGATCACGTACCGTTAGCTTCGCGTTTACGTGCGCGAGGGCGATCAGGCGCGTTGGAGGGATGGCGGGCAGCGCTCCAAGCTGCTCAATTACCGTCCAGAGGGCAGGCGTGTCGCGCTTTTCATCACGTGTTACCTGGGTCAGTGTTTCGGCAAAGAGCGCCTGCTGGGTTGGGGTCCAGCGATGGAACCCATCGAGCAAGGGCAGCACAAAGCGTGTTTTGCCCGTGCTGAAGCGTCCTTTATAGGCAGTTTGCCCCAGGAAAGGTGTCAACAAATCCTGGCGCTTGCGGTGCAGGTATTCATAGACGGTCTGCTGGGTTACCCAGCTTGCATCCTGGGCGATCAAGCTGGGGATGAGGTCAGCGAGGCGCTCAGGGCGATGCCTGGCAAGGATGGCGAGCGCGTAACTGGGAATCCAGGCCGTGCGGGTCTCTTGCAGCACGCGCTCGATGATTTCCACCAGCGCGTCAAAGACTTTCAAGCGCTTCCCAAAGCACCACGCAATGGTTATCAAATGGCGCTCGCGCTCGCGCGTTTCCCAGGAGTGCAGCACAGGGAGCAAGGCAGGAGCCAATCGGCCTACGTCTTTATCCGAAAGTCGCCTTTCCACTTGGGGCAGGTTGAGCGCTCCACGTTCCTGCGCCAGTGTTGCCAGCCAGGCCGCGCTCCAGGTAGGATGGAACGGTAACAGCGCGGCTACCAGCCGCTCGATGGCGCTGGCTGTGGCGTGCGAAAGATCAGCGGCATCCAGGGCGTCACGGATGACGTGCCCCAGGCCGTCCAGGTGTTCGGGCTGCCAACGCCCTGGCGGCAGATTGGCGAGCGCGCTTAACATCGACTGGCGCACCGGGTCTTGCTCGTTGCGGCGCACGTGCAGCAGCGCCAGCAGATCGCTTTGGCGGTCACGGTGAAAACGAGTGGCGGCCACCAGCGCTGCCAGCGCGACACCGCGCAGGTCGGGGTCAGGATGGCGGATAAAAGGGTCCAGGGCGGCGAGCACTTCATCCCAGGGAAGAAACGCGGCATAGGGCAAGCGCTGCTGTGGGCGCGTGGCAAGCGTTGGCAGCGTTTGGTGGCGACGGCCTTCTTGTTCGCGTAGAGCAGCAGGCAATAGCCCGACCACCATCACCGGCAGGCAGCCATCGGCATCGCGCCAGCCCAACCGGGCAATGGCATAGGCGCTTGCTCGCTGATCAGGCTTCAGCCGCTTCAGCCAGTGCTCTGGGTTCGCCAGCAGGCCGCGCTCAATCAGGTCGTGTAAACGCTCTGGATGGAGGCGATGCGCCACGCGGGCAAAATCGGCGCGAGGCTGAGTATCGCTCTCCAGAACAAGATCAGCTACCTCGTTTGGGCGGCGCAACGCAAGCTGGGCCAGATCAAGCGCGGCCAACGAAACATGGCTCATCAATGATCGGACCAGGGCCAACGCCTCGTCGGGCAATCTATCTGCCAGTTCTGGCAGCACGACATTTGCCAGCCAGATCAGCCGCTGATCTAGCTGCGTCGTCTCTGCCGCGCGTTGCAGCAGCGCGGCGCTAACCAGCGTCGGATGGAAGCGGGCCAGCCGCCGATAATCGATCTGCCCGGCAGTCGGCAATACTTGCTCCAGGTATTGCTTGAATATGGCTGGCGAGCCAAAGGGGAGAAACAGCAGCAGGCGGCTGTCCCCGCTGGCGGCCAGTGTGGTGAGAAAAGCATCAATGGGCGTCTGCCTGTGGCGCTTGAACAGGCGAAGCAGCAGGCGGTGACATTGATCGATGGTTAGCAGGCTCAGCGCTTCCTGGGCCTGCGCGTCATTGCAGAGCAGGGCGGCGAGCTTGATCGCGCCCGCGCGAATCAGCCGCGACGGGTCGCTCAGCGCGCGCAACACCTGCGCGCCATCGCGGCTGCCATAGTAGGATTGCAGCGCGAGCCAGCGCTCATAAAACTCGCCTTGCTCGAAAGCGGCCAACATCGCGGTGACGCTGGCATCTCCAGCGGCCATACGGCCCAACTCTACCATTCGCTGCACTCTGGCGTGGTGGGGCAATAGCTCTAGCGCTGCTAAGAGTTCTTCGGCGGTCATATGGCCTCTTTCCATGGGCGCAATGCTCAGCGAAATTTGCTTTCAGTGTATCACAGCATGCTGATAGCAGAAGAGCTTGGTCTGAGTCCTGCGACTGCCCCGCGTGCTCAGGGGATGCATTGGATAGGCATGTGCCACAAGGAGGAGGTTCACATGGCGCAGCGACTCTCGCCCAGCCCGCCACCGGGCAAAGTCCGGTTCTCAGGTGTTGGTGGGCCAGCTAGTTGGAGCACCCGCGCCCACAAGCGCATCAGAGCGATAGTGCTGATGGTACGGCTGCCGCTGCTTTGGGTCTCGGTGCTGGCAGAGGCCGCGCTCTTGCTGATTGCGCTGGTGCCTCCCAGCGTCTGGGCGACTTATGGTTATCCGGCAGGCCCCATCCCGAACGCCCTCGCGCCTGTGGTGGCTGGCGCGTTCTATCTGCTGCCACTGTTGGCGGGCTTGCTTTGCCGCCGCTGGCATGTTGCCATCATCCTGGCAACCTTTCCGGCCCTGCTTGATCTAGCGGTGTTTGCGATAGCCGCCGCGAAGCGGATTGGGCCATTTTATCTGGTGCAAGACCCGCATACGGCGAACACGGTCAGCACCCTCGAACTTTTCGGCATTTTGGGATTGCTGGGGTGGCTTGGACGCTGCTGGCTCCTGGAGTTACGAGACACCAGGACACATGCGCCATGAGCGAAGAATCACCTTTTTTCAATAGCCCTGGCAGTCCACCGGCCTTGCCGCGCAAAGGACTGCGTCGGCCAGGATTGCTGCTGACGCTGCTTATCCTTGGAGTGCAGGCTGGCCTGGGCAGTGCCGCCTTTATGTCTCCGGGCGGTGGCATCATCGGCTGGAGCCTCATCCCGAAGGCGCAATGTGCCTTGTGTCAAGCGCCCAAATCTGTGCCCACCAGGACAGGTGCGCCGCTCACATTTGCTGGCTACGCGGCTTTGCTTACCCAGCGCCTGACGCTGGATCAAGAACTGGGACAAATGATGGTGGGCCAGTTTGCGGGGCAAGGTGTCACGCCTGAAGCCATCGAGATGCTCGATACCGAGAGCATTAGCGGTGTGGTCTTGTATGCCTCCAACATTGGCTCTGCAAGCCAGATTCGCGCGATGAACGCGCAGTTGCAGCAGGTGGCCTCTATTCCGCCGCTGCTGGCCGTCGATCAGGAGGGTGGCACGGTGAATCGGCTGCTTGATCTGGTTGGACCGCTGCCTGGCGCGGGTGATTTGACGGACCCGCAGATGGCAAAGGCGCGCGGCGAACAGGATGCGAACTGGCTGCATGAGTTTGGCTTTAATTTCAACCTGGCTCCTGTTGTGGATGTGGGCACCTCCAATCCTCAGCTTGTTGATCGCACGTTTGGCTCGACGCCTGATCGTGTCATCTCGATGGCAAGCGCGTATCTGGACGGGTTACAGGCGGGCGGGCAGGTGACAGGATGCCTCAAACATTTTCCGGGGCTGGGCGACACCACCACAGACCCGCATATTGGGCTGCCAGTGCTCAACCGCTCTTTGCCAGAGCTTGAGCAGATAGATATGCAGCCCTATCGCGTGATGCTCAAGACCGAGCATGTGCGGGCTATTATGGTTTCCCATGAGATGATTCCTGCCGTCGACGCGCAGTTGCCGACTAGCCTTTCGCCAGCGGTGATCAACGGGTTGCTGAGAAAGGGACTCGGCTATAACGGCGTGGTAATGACCGATAGCCTCTCAATGGATGCGATCAGCGCCCGCTGGTCGACGCCCGATGCTAGCTTGCTTGCCATTGAGGCAGGCGCTGATGTGGTCTCTGGCCTCATCGGTCCTCAAGTAATTCAGCAGACCAAAGACACACTGGAGGAGGCTGTCGCCAGCGGGAAGCTGACCCGGCAGCGGATTGACGCTTCGGTGCAGCGTATTCTGCTCCTGAAGCTTGAAATGGGCCTCATTCCAATGCCGCGCTCGTAAACAGACGGGCCAGGGCACCATTGCCCTGGCCCATGTGTTCTGCTATAAGCTCCGGTTATTGGAGGACAGGTAGCTGCCTGTTACCGGTGCCGGTGGCGCGGGTGCGCCCGCCGCTGACCGGGCCAAGTTGGCCGTCACCTGGATAGATGAGTTTGGCTTCGCTTTCTGGCAGCAGGCTGGCGACTTCTTTCAACACGGCGTCCAGAAATTCGCTTTCGGGGACGGTCTTCACGACTTCGCCCTTGCGGAAGATGACGCCGCGCCCGCGCCCGCCTGCCAGGCCGACATCGGCATCGCGCGATTCTCCGGGGCCGTTGACCACGCATCCCATCACGGCGACCTGGATGGGCGTCTGCACCTTGGAAAGCCGCCGCTCGACTTCGTTGGCAATCTCCAGCAGGTCAATTTCGACGCGGCCACAGGAGGGGCAAGAGACGAAGGTGACGCCGCGCTGGCGCAGATCGAGCGAGCGCAGAATCTCGTAGGCCACCGGAATCTCTTCTTCTGGCTCGGCGGTCAGCGAGACGCGGATGGTGTCGCCAATGCCTTCGGACAGCAGCATCCCCAGACCAACGGCAGACTTGACCGCGCCCGTGACCAGCGTGCCCGCTTCGGTGATGCCCAGGTGCAGCGGGTAGTCGCAGCGCGCGGCAATGCGGCGATACGCTTCAACGGCAGTGAGCACGTTGGAGGATTTGAGCGAAATCTTGAATTCGTGATAATCCTCTTCCTCGCACCAACTTGCGTATTCCAGCGCTTTGTTGACCATGCGCTCGGCAAGGTGCTCGCGCTCCTGGCGGCGCTGCTCGGCAGGGTCGGTGCGCTCCAGCACGCCATCGTCACGCAGCCGCACTTGAATGCGCTTCATGCCCTGAGCGCTTTTATCGAGGGCATCGATGGAACCGGAGTTGACGCCAATGCGCATGGCAATGCCGCGCTCTTTGCAGGCTGCCAGTACCTCTCTGAAGGAGTCGTGCCCGCGCAGCAGGTTGCCAGGATTGATGCGGATGCAATCGATCCCTTGTTTCACGGCTTCCAGAGCAAGATTGTGGTCATAGTGAATATCCGCGATGAGTGGGATGGCGATCTGGCGCTTGATCGCGCCAAGCGCGGCGGCGTCTTCCGCTTCAGGGACGGCCACGCGCACCAGTTCGCAGCCCACGTCTTGCAGGCGATGAATCTGCGCGACGGTGCTTTCCACGTCACGGGTATAGGTGGTGGTCATGGATTGAACGGCAATCGGGGCGTCACCTCCAATGGCAACGTTCCCCACGTGAATCTGCCGAGTTTTACGACGCATTCAAGAAACTCCTTGGCGCTGCGCGCTCTTGCAGTGGAGCATGAGCAGCATTTATCGCTGGCTAATCAAGGTGCCAATGTCATTCCAGGTAATGATAACGACTAATATCAGCAAGACGGCCATGCCCGCCAGATGGATAAGCCCTTCGTGGCGCGGGTCCAACCGCTTGCCGCGCCGAACCACTTCCAGGCCCAGCAGGGCCAGACGGCCTCCATCGAGCGCCGGGAACGGCAGGATATTGATGATGGCAAGATTCAGGCTAAGGAACGCTGTCAGGTTGAGCAGCGGGAACCAGCCAAGCTGAGGAACGAGGCTGGCAGCCTGACCGGTAAAGTTGACGATGCCGACGGGTCCGGCCACCTGATGGACGTTAAACGCGCCGTCGAAGATGCTGCGAATCAGGTCGGCAAATCCGCCTAGCATAATTCCGGCCTGCTGCACGGCCAACCCTGGAATCTGGATGAGTGGATAATGATGGGTGGTCACGACGGAGTTGTTCCATACAATGCCTAATGGCCCCTGAGAGTTGATCGGGTTGCCCTGGCTATCTTTGATGGTGGCTCCCGAAGCATTCTTGCAGGGTGTGTTGCTCAGGTCAGTGGTCCTGGCCCCGACGGTCTCTGTCTGGGTCGTGCCATTCGCGTGCTGGAAGGTAATCTGGATGGGTACGCTGGTGGCCCCTTTGGGCGCGGCATTGATGTCGTTCTGGACAATCTGCGAGACATCGGAATTCAACACGGTGGATTGCCCATCAACCGAGATGATCTTATCGCCCGGCTGCATCCCGGCGAGAGCGACAGGCGAACCGGCGCACACCGACTGAACCAGCGGGCTATAGCCGCTTTCGCCGCTGGCATAGGCCAGGCCGAAAAGCAGGAACGCCAGGATGACGTTCATGGTGACCCCAGCGACCAGGACAATGGCGCGTCGCCAGGCTGGCTTGGAGGCGAAGCTGCGTGGATCGTAGTTGCCTTCGTCATCGACGGTCTCGCCGTTTTCCCCCGGCATGCGCACAAAGCCGCCCAGGGGAATCCAGTTGATGGAGTATATGGTTTCGCCGCGCTTGATGCCAAAGATGCGCGGTGGAAAGCCAAAGCCAAATTCTTCAACGCGGATGCCGGACCATTTGGCGGTGATGAAATGCCCGAATTCGTGGACGAAGACGAGCAGTCCAAAGACCGGAATAGCCGCTAAAAGAAACCAACCACTCATTAGTTTACTCCCAGATCGGCGCTAGCCGCCAGTTCCCGGCACGTCTGCTGCGCCCAGGCGCACACGTCCAGAATAGCATCAACGTCAGGGTTTGCAATTGGCGTGTGGCGCTCCAGCACTTGTTCAATGAGTTCAGCAATCTGCGTGAAGGCGATGCGTCCCTCCCTGAACAGGGCAACAGCCTCTTCGTCAGCGCCCACCAGCACGGAAGGATAGCTGCCGCCGCGCACCGCCGCTTCGCGGGCCAGCCGGAAACAGGGGAAGCGCTGCACGTCTAGCTCCTCGAACTGGAGGGAGCCAACCTCCGGCCAGCGCAGCGGGCGC
Organism: Ktedonobacterales bacterium; assembly: GCA_035307385.1. Lineage (GTDB taxonomy): Bacteria > Chloroflexota > Ktedonobacteria > Ktedonobacterales > DATBGS01 > DATBHW01. The sequence continues at coordinate 65,575 of DATGID010000070.1, forward strand.
ACCAGGCCAGTATCGGCGTTGTTCAGTCGATGGGGCGCGCTGAGCGCGACCTGAATGGGCAGATGCATCGAGGGAAGGCTAGCCTTCATCTTGATGGAGCCATCGACGAAGGCAACCATCGAATGCACGATGCTCTGCGGATGCACGACGACCTCAATCTGGTCGTAAGGCAGACCGAAAAGCCAGTGTGCCTCAATGACTTCCAGGCCCTTGTTCATCAGCGTGGCCGAGTCGATGGTGATCTTTGGCCCCATATTCCAGGTCGGGTGCGCCAACGCCTGGGCTACTGTCACCTGGCGCTGCTCCTCCAGGGGCGTCTTTCTGAACGGCCCACCAGAGGCAGTGATGATCAATTTAGAGACTTCTGCGCGCGATTCGCCACGCAGGCACTGCCAGATGGCGCTGTGCTCGCTGTCTACCGGCAGGAGGGCGACTCCGGCAGCCTCGGCGCTGGCTGTTGCCAGGTGCCCTGCCATGACGAGCGTTTCTTTATTCGCCAGGGCAATGGTTTTGCCCGCGCGAATGGCTGCCAGCGTTGGCTGAAGGCCAATCAGTCCAGAGGTGGCCGCGACTAATATATCGACATCACCATAGGTAGCAACGGCTTCCAGCCCTTCCATACCCCGCAGCGCCTGTGGAAGAAGCTGCTGAAGCTGCGTTTCGGCTTCGGGGGTATCGGCGGTGCAGGCTACCAGCGCCGGATGAAATTCCTCGACCTGCTCGGCCAGCAGGGACACATTGTTGCGGGCAGCCAGGGCCACCACCGTGAAATGTTGGGGGAAGCTGCGTATAACGTCGAGCGTTTGCCGCCCAATCGACCCGGTGCTGCCCAGTATGGCGATGCGCCTTGGGAATGGTGCAGTTGAAGTAAGATGTTCTCTGGTTTGTTCTGACAATTGCCGCTGCGGCCCCATTATTGTCCCTTGCTTATATGGTTTTGATTGATGGCCCATGTGAGCCGTTGTTGTATCTGGTTATTCCTCATGGTTCCTCATTACAAATTATAGCATAGCGCTGCTGATATTTTATGCTCGCCTGATTCTGGCTTAATACGCATAAAGAAGGCTCTCCTAAACGAACTTAGGAGAGCAGTTGTGGTAATACCCACAAGACATAGAGATACATCACAATGACCCCAAATAACTGACTATCGATGCGGTCAAGGATACCACCGTGCCCCGGGACCAGATGCCCGCTGTCTTTGACATGTGTCTGGCGTTTAATCAGCGATTCTGCCAGGTCACCGATCTGGCCCGCGATGCTGAGCAAAACTCCCAGGATGACCGCGTGATAAATCGGGATGTTGAGAGGACGTGTGGTCAGCACGGTGACCACTACGCCGCCGATGATGCCGCCAATGACGCCTTCCCAGGTTTTGCTTGGGCTGACCACCGTTGCCAGTTTGTGGCGTCCGAAAAATCTGCCTGCGAAGAAGGCCATCGAATCATAGGTCCACACGCCAGCCAGCACCACCAGCACCAGCCAGAAGCCGGAGCTAAAGCCCCTCTCATCGCCGCGCAGCAGTTGGAAGAAGCTGAGCGGCCAGCCGATATAAAAGGGAACAGCCACGGTCAGCGCCCAGTCGGTGAGTGAGCCATCCAGTGATTTACGCATCAGGAGGAACCAGGTAAACGACAGCAGCAGCAGCAGGCTGATGCCGCCTTCAAGCAAGAGAGGTCGTTGGGCTGGCAGGATGGCTGCGAGCAGGAAATCAAGGCTGAGGGCCAGGCTGAGGAGGCTGAGGGGATGTTTGCCTTCGCCGATAAGCATATGGTGCATTTCATAGGATGCCCAGCCTACCAGGACGATGAGCGCCCCAAAAACGACCCAGCCGCCAAACCAGAGGAGAATCAAGATCGTTGGAATGCCTACAACTGCCGTCAGCACGCGCAGCAGCAAGGAGCGTCTCCATTGGCGGTTGGCGGCAGCATCTGGAGGGGGATTTACCACCGGCGGAGGAGGGGCTGACTGCTGCATCGCTTTTTCCTTTGCTTGCAGGCGCTGGCTCGGTAGAAAGGCTTCTAGCGAATGCCAGCGCTTGACTGCTCTAGCGCTACCTGCGGTTCTTCAACTGGCGCAACCTTGCCAAAGCGGCGTTGACGTTGACTGAAAGCGTTGAGCGCTTCCAGGAAATCTTCACGAGTGAAATCGGGCCAGAGTGTTTCGGTGGCGTAGTATTCGCTGTATGCCGCCTGCCAGATTAAGAAGTTGCTCAGGCGCATTTCGCTGGCGGTGCGGATCACCAGGTCGGGGTCAGCCAGGTCTTTGGTGTACAGATGTTTGCTGATGACCTCTTCGGTAATCATCTCAGGAGCCATGCCTTCAGCCACGATCTTGCGCACAGCATCAACTAATTCCGCTCGCCCGCCATAGTTGAAGCAGACGTTGAATGCCAGCTTGGTATTATCTTTGGTGACATCGATGGAATGCTGGATAGCTTCTTGCAGATCGGGCGCCAGGCCCTCTAACCGACCAATATGGCGCAGGCGCACCCCATTGCGCCGGAGGCGATCAACGTCGGATTGGATGACTTCCCAGAAGAGGCGCATCAGCCCGCTGACTTCATCCTGTGGGCGGTCCCAGTTTTCGGTGGAGAAGGCGTAGACGCTTAGCATGGGAACGTGCTCATCGGTCGCGCATTCGACCACACGCCGAAGCGCATCGACACCGGCTTTATGCCCGAACGAGCGCGGCAAATGTCGTCTGGTGGCCCAGCGCCCGTTGCCATCCATGATGATGGCAACATGCTGAGGTGTCACCTGACGTTGTGCGATGCTCTCCTGCTCTTGGTTTGACTGCTTGCTCGCCCCGTTGCGGGAGCCAAGAAAATCAAAAAGCTTCGAGATTGCCGATGCCATGTCTCTACAACCATCCTCCTGGCGACGCTTCAGACCTCCATGATTTCAGTCTCTTTGGCGTGGCCGACTTTATCCATTTCATCAATATAGCGATCAGTGAGTTTCTGGAGGCGGTCAGTGCCTCGCTTCAACTCATCTTCCGAAATTTCCTTACGTTTCTCTTCAGCGCGCAGCCGGTCATGTCCGTCGCGGCGGCAGTTGCGCACCGCAACTTTGCCTTCATCCACCTTTTTATGGACGATTTTCACCATGTCCCGGCGGCGTTCTTCGGTCAGCGGTGGGATGGAAAGGCGGATGACCTGTCCATCGTTGTTGGGGTTCAGCCCCAGGTCGGATTTGAGAATGGCTTTCTCGATGTCGCCAAGCACTTTGCGGTCCCAGGGTTGAATGGTCAATGTGCGCGCATCGGTTGCGTGGATGGTGGCAACCTGGTTTAATGGCGTGGGGGTGTTATAATAATCGATCTTTAACCCTTCGAGCAGTGAAGGGCTGGCGCGGCCAGTACGCACCGTCGCAAGGTCGCGCTGCAAGGCTTCTACAGCCATTTTCATTCGGTGTTCAACATCGCTGAAAAGATCGGTTGGCATAGGCGCCTCTCCTTCTAAGGGTATTGAACATCCCTGGCTCAGTTGTGGCGTGGTTTTTCATCACAACACTGTGTCGCGCCATAGGTTCGCCTAACTGGGCTGCCATTGTATGGGCGATTCGGGGTCACACACCAGGGTTCCCCGCTGCTCGCCCGTCACGATGGCTTCAATGCTGCCCGACTCATTCATGTTAAAAACAATAATCGGCAAGTGGTTATCTTTACACAGGGAGATAGCGGTGCTATCCATCACCTGAACCCCCATATTGAGGGCTTGCATATAGTTCAACGTCGTGAACCTGCGCGCGTTGGGATTGCGCATCGGGTCGCTATCATACACGCCGTCTACTTTGGTGGCTTTAAGCAGAATCTGGCAATTGAGTTCCACCGCGCGCAAGGCGGCGGCGGTGTCGGTGGTGAAATAGGGGTTGCCCGTTCCGGCTGCCAGAATGACGACCCGCCCCTTTTCCAGATGGCGAGTAGCGCGGCGGCGGATGAACGGCTCAGCAACCGATGGCATCTCGATGCCGGTCTGGACGCGCGTAATCAAGCCAATTTGTTCCAGGGCCTCTTGCAAGGCGAGGGCATTCAGCACGGTGGCGAGCATACCCATATAGTCGGCGGTGGCCCGGTCCATCCCGCCATGCGCAGCGGTTTGGCCGCGCCAGATGTTGCCTCCACCAACCACGATGGCAATCTCTATTCCTAGCGCGTGTACGGACTGAATCTCACTGGCAATGCGCTGCACTACCACTGGAGCGATGCCGTATCCCTGGTCGCCCATCAGCGCTTCGCCGCTGAGCTTCAGCAGGATACGCTGAAAGGCTGGTTTTTTATCGGCCATAGACCCTCCGCAGCAGCGAGCATGGGATGCTTTTGCAGCGCTCGATGTCCCATGCTCGCTTTGCGTTTACTCCCCTAGTTTGAAGCGCGCGAAGCGGCGCACGACGATATTTTCGCCAGTCTTGTGGATCAGATCGTTGACGAGGTCTGCAATCTTGACTTTCTCATCCTTGAACCAGGGCTGCGTCAAGAGTGCCAGGGACTCCAACTCCTTGGGGGTCTTGCCCTCAGCTACCTCAGCCGGTATCTCTTCCGCCGTAATATATTTGGGGTCCATGGCCGCCACCTGGATTGCCAGTTCATTGCCCAGGTTGCGGAACTCATCATTGCGCGACACAAAGTCGGTGCTGCAATTCAACTCCAACAGCACGCCCAGGTTTCCAGCAAAATGGGTATAGGCGGCAATATATCCCTGGCGGGTTTCGCGGTCCTGTCCGGCGATTTTCTCAGCGCGCTTCTTGCCCTTTGCCTCAAGCGCGCTGATGGCATCCTCGAAGCTGGCGGCCTCTTCCAGCGCCTTTTTGCAATCGAGAGGACCAGCGCCGGTGGTTTCGCGCAGCCGCTGTATATCTTTAACTGTGTACTCCATGCTTCTTCGCACTCCTCTGCTGCGCCACAGCCATTTTGGAAGTAAGGCTGTGCGAGCATTCTGAACATGAAACGATGCGGGACATGCAAAAGTATCACGTCCACGCACTTTATCCCAGCACCAGGCTGAGAGACTTCACAAAGAGAGGGCGCCTCCACCGGCCCGATAGCGGACGAGGTAGGACGCCCTGCGCAAATACCAGGACGCTTAATGCGCCTCCTCGGAAACCAGTTCTGGTTCTGGAGGGGCTGCTTCGGCTTCAGGCGTGACTTCAGGCGCAGCCGTCTCTATACCTGCTTCTTCTCTAAGTTCTGGAATGGCTGCTTCTTCCTCACCCGGCTCCTGATCCTTCTGCTGGGCCTCAAGCTGGCGGCGACCTTCCAGCGCGGCATCGGCTATCTTGGTGCAGAGCAGCCGCACTGCGCGGATGGCGTCATCATTTGCTGGGATTGGATAGTCCATCTCGTCCGGGTCGCAGTTGGTATCGGCCAGAGCGATCACGGGGATTTCAAGACGGCGGGCTTCCAGAATGGCAGTGTGCTCTTTCCGCGTGTCCACGGCGAAGAGAGCGGCTGGCAGGCGGCGCATCTCTTTAATGCCGCCCAGCGTGCGCTCCAGGCGAGCCATTTGCTCTTCCAGGTGCTGCGCTTCTTTTTTTGGCAGACGCTCGAATTCACCGCGCTCTTTGCGGGCTTGCAGGTCTTTCAGGTAGCGGATACGCGCCTGAATCGTCTGGAAGTTGGTGAGCATGCCACCCAGCCAGCGCTGATTCACATAGAACATGCCGCAGCGCTTGGCTTCTTGCTCCACCGCTTCTTGCGCCTGCTTTTTGGTGCCCACGAACAGGATGCTTTCCCCTTCGGCGGTGATGGTCGCCACAAATTTGTAAGCTTCGTTCAGGCGCGTGACGGTTTGCTGGAGATCGATGATGTGAATGCCGTTGCGTTCCGCAAAGATAAACGGATGCATTTTGGGATTCCAGCGGCGGGTCTGATGCCCAAAATGGACCCCAGCTTCCAGAAGCTGTTTCATTGAAACAATGTTTGCCAACGACGGGCCTCCTTAGTTAAACCTCCACTCCCTGTTTCCCGTTGGGACGTCCCTTTGGTCGCTTCGCGCCGAGAGGATGTGCTCTCCAGTCCTTTGTATCCAGACATGGAAGTTCATGCCAGGCGGCAGAGGAAGACGTACCTTCAGCGGGCAGGAACCCGATGGTTAGGGAGCGTGCGTAATAAGCGGGGGCTTTGCCCCCGTCCCTGAAGTATAACACAGCGCAGTAGGGGCCTGCAACTCCTTCAAGGCGACCTGACCAGAGGAAGAGATGGCATACTCATTTCATCAGGTGTAAGTTATGATTGATTGGCGAGCATGGCCGCCGCGCGCTCCCAAAGAGCGGTGACTTTTGGCAGGAGGTTCGGTCTGCACCAGATGACCAGGCGTTCGTTGGAAGTGTCGCGAGGGGAAGCCGTTCGCGGCTGGGATTGGCTGTCGGGCAAGGGGATGAACACTTCCAGAAAGGCAGGGAAGTGTTCATCCCCTTGCCCGAGATGTGTTTGCAGGTCTCTCCGCGTGGCGGCGGGCTGCTGGCTGATGAACTCGATGTCAATTTGTTGGGCGTCGTCCATATCAAAAGCGATCAACTCGTCGTAGTGCGGCGGCTGCGCAAATTCTTTGACGGAGTCAGCGTCGTGGTCACAGGTGAGGGTATAGCGCATGGTCCGCAGTTCGGGCTGAAATTGCTGCCAAAGCAATAGGCAGAAGTGTGCCGCTTGCTCGATGCGATAAGCCGATTGACTACTGCTGAAAACAGGAGTCTCAAATCGCTCTACTCCGACAATGTAAGGATTTCGCAGCACTGAACAACCTCCCATGACGGCGGGCCACGGCTTTCTGACGTACACAAGGCTTGATAGGCAGAGGGCAGTCTGTCCTCTGCCTATCTGGTTAGCTCTGGCCCAATTTCAGCGAATTCAGCATGGGCATAAAATCGGTCTGGTTTGGTTCTTTATATCCATCGAGCGGGGCAACCTCGCGCACTTCATACAGGAGATTATTCGAGGCAGCCACGAAGATAAAAATGTCCTGGCTGATGCCGGATGTTTGGGTGACAATGCCTGAACGCTGCACCCAGGTTGTTCCGGCAAACGTTTGTGAATCAGGTGTGTTGATGTTCTCTTTCGCGGCTTCCTGGTTGGCAAAAGTCGTCGCCGAGAGATTTGCTGTGTTAGGGGTGTAGGTTACTGATAGTGAGACGGTATTGGTGGCGTCAGAAAACTGGACGCCATTCGATAACTTCTTGGCCGTCCACACCGTGGGGTATTGGATGCTGAACTGATTGCCTGGGTCCTTGTACGTTGTGAACGCGGGAAGGTTCTGCCCGCCTGAGCCGTTGGCAATGGCGTAGATGCCCACGCCAGCAATCACAAAAATAAGCAACAGCCCAAGTGTGATGAGGACTCCCAGAGGCATGCGCCGCCGCTTGATCGGCCTGGAGCGCTGGAATGCTCCCGGGACCGGTCCCCTTGTCGCTGCCCGATTGGAGCGATCTGCAAGAGGCGTTTGCCAGGGCGCAGGAGGAGGCTCGGCGCGCTCGTCAAATGCTCTCTGATTGGGCACATTCGGAGCATTTCGGGCGGGTGGAAATGCTGGCGGGGGCTGGCGCTCCCACGCGGGCGGGTCATCTGTCCAGGCGGGCGGAGCGGAGCGTGGGCCTCTTGCCGGAGTCGCGGGAGGCCATTGCTGATTATCTGGCATGAATGCCTGCCGATTTGCTGATGGTGAGAACGGCTCTTGTCGGTTGCTAAAGGAAGGCGCTGCCTGCTCTTGATGAGGAGCCGCAGGCCAGGCTGGCGACGCAGGAGGGGCTGGCGACGGGCTGTTATTTTCCTCGGGCCAGGCTGCTGGCTGGGCACTCAGTGCGGTGGGGGCTTCGTCGTGCCAGTTTGGGTAGCCTGACGGGGGTGGCTGAGAAAGCTGGCGCTCAGGCGGCTTTTGTTCTTGCAACCTGGTATTTTCGTCGGCTTCAGAGGAGGTAAAGGTTACCGGCCTGATTGATGGCGTGTATTGAGGCGGCGCTTCAAAAGCGGGCCTCTCAGGGGTGTTTGGTTGAACATTGGTGGGCGCCAGCTCGAACGTTGCTCCACATTCATGGCAAAACCTGGCAGATGCCCGCCGCTGCACAGCCCCGCAGCGGGTGCAGACCATAGATATGTTCCTGCCTTTCTCTTGACGCGAGGATCGCTGAACGTTTCTGCGCGTTATCTTACCATCAATGTGACGATTTGTTGCCAGGGCCAGTAACCAGAGCGTACCATCTTCCTGCCTGGGATGCTGTGAAGTAGTTCACACGTTGGGCTGGTGCCGATGATTAGTTGACCCCATGTTCTGCTAGATACGCACGCCAGGACAACGGTTGGAAGCCGAAATCACGTTCGACCGCGTTGAGATCGGTGGTTTGCTCGAAGGTGAAGAGGGTCAGCGCGGCAGCAGTGATGGGTGGTTTTGGCAGGACAGTTTGCATGGTGGCCGCGCCGATGTAGGCCAGCGGCATGGGTAAAGGGGCTTTCAGGCGCTTTTTGCCGAGCGCCTGGGCCAGCATGTCCAGAACCTCACCATAGGTAAACTGCTCCGGGCCGCCAACTACGTAGGTTTTACCGTTGCGGCTCTCTTCGCGGATTTGCGTGGTGAGGCATCGAGCCACATCTTCCACCCAGATGGGCTGAAACCTGCGCTGGCTGGTGCCAATGACCGGAACGATGGGCGCGGTGCGAATCAAGTCTGCCAGGCCCTTGAAGAAGGCTGCGTGTTCGCCAAACTGGACGCTCGGTTGGATGACTGACCACGCCAGCCCACTGTTCTTGACATATTGTTCCGCCAGGTAACGGCCCTGCATATAGCTGCCCGGTTTATCAGGTTTCGTTCCCAGCCCGCTGACCAGCACGATTTTCTTCACTCCCGCCTGCCTGGCGGCTTCTACGATGTTTTTGGTGCCCTCGACGTTGACCGCCTGGTAACTAACGCCGCGCCCTTCTTTGATGTCGGCGGTGATGAAGGCGCTGTGTACTACGGTTTCGATGCCCCGCATGGCTGGTTCCAGCGTGTCTGGCCTGGTGGTGTCTCCAATGGCAACCTCTATCTTGTCAGTGGGCAATGTCTGGGTGGCTTTCTGCTGGCTGCGCGCCAGGCAGCGCGGCTTTTCGCCCTCCGCGACCAGGCGCTTGACCAGATGACGTCCCACAAAGCCGGTTGACCCGGTGATGAGCATCATAACATCCCTCCTTGCATGAAAGTTGAGCTTATGGAAAGATGCAGCACCAAATCATATTGTCTTGCCAGGATTATAGGTCTGATGGCTCCTGAAAATGCAATAGAGCATCCTTCAAGGGATGCTCTATGTGGTTATTGTGGGGCAGACGCCTGAGGAGGTTGTTATTGCAGCCGCGCGGAGAAACTGCGCCAGACGTGGATGCGTCCGGCGGCGGTGTCGATGAATGCGATGCCTACCAGCCGACGCTGCCGTCCATCGCTGTTTCTAAAATAGCTAAACGACCACTCGGCGGCGGCTTCGCCATCACCGATCAGGATGCGGCTGAAGCCAAATTCAATGTCGTAGTGATTGGCGAAAAAGGCGCGGAAAAAGCTGGCGATGGCTGGGCGGCCATGCAGTTCATGCGCGGGCGGTTCGGAGTAAATGGCTCCCTCGGTAAAGAGTTCGGCTGCGCCCTGCGCATCGCGCTTGCGCCAGCAATCGCTGAGGGCATCGAGGAGTTGCTTCAATTCATCAGCGGACATCGAATAACCCCTCGCGCTCGGCCTGGGTGGCGAACTCTTGACCGACCCGAATAATTTCGACGATCTTTTTGCGCCCCTTTGGCGAGCCAACAAAGACGGAGCCAACCAGCCGATTGCCTCTGAAGAAAAACTTGCGATAGTTGCGTTCGCCGCGCTCGTCGATCATGGTACGGCTGATCGACGTGAGTTCGGGGTTGTTGCTCTCGGCGGTGCCAATCACCGCGATGTTGGTATCGAAGAGCGGGCTGGTATAGGTTGGCACATCGATATAAGGTTCATGGCCGCCAGCCATGTTGATGCCAGCGATGCGACCGTGCGCCATGGCGTTATCCCAGGTGCCCATCGTGTGGTGCCGTTCGATCACCGGATCGTAAAACTCGGCCACGTCGCCCGCGCTATAGACGCCTGGCACATTGGTTTCCAGATATTCGTTGACGATGATGCCTGACTTGCACGCAACCGGCGTATCGCGCAGGATGCCTGTGCTGAGTGTGATGCCCAGGCCAACGCCAACCACATCGGCGTCATAGGTCTTGCCGCTGGTGGTGATGACTTGCTTGGGAACGCCTTGGTCGGCGACGACCTCGCGGATTTCTTCGCCATGCACCACCTCGACCCCGTGGCGGCGCGCAATGTCATCGACCAGCGCACCGCCTTCTTCGTCCAATACAGTGCGCAGCCAGCGCGGGCCACGAATGAGCCAGGTCACGTGCAGCTTGCGCACATTGAATCCCTCGGTCATCTCGTAGCCGATGAAGCTGCCGCCTGTGGTGACGGCGCAGCGCGATTCCAGCGCGCGTTCGATGATGGCCTTGGTATCGTCGAGCGTCACAAAATTAAAGATAAAGCGTGTTCCCGCTGCGCCAGGCACCGTCAGCGGATTGGCACGCCCGCCTGTGGCGACCAGCAAAGCGGTATAGGGCAGCGTGCGGCCATCCTGGAAGGTGACGGCGTGCCCTTCGGTATCGATGGCTGTCGCGCTGGTTTCGGTCAGCAGAGTGATGCCCTGTTGCTCGTGCCATTCCAGATTGCGAATCATCACCTTCTGTTCGGTCAGCACGCCCTGAAGAAAGCGTGGCAGCGAGACACGGTTATAGAGCGGGTAGGGTTCATCGGTGATCAGGAAGATCGAACAGTTGGGGTCGTTCTTGCGCAGTGTTTGCGCGGCGGTGGTCCCGGCAATGCCGTTGCCAATGATGACATACTGTTTCTGTTCCAGTGCAGCCAAATCAGACTCCTTATGTTCTACGAAGCCATGTGCCAGGCCACAGAGGAGGAAGAGTTTCCTCTCTATGAGGCGCTTGCCTGGTGGCTTCGCAGTGGGTTGCTGGAAAAAGCAGGGGCAGCGTATCTCCAGGCCGTAATGTAGCACATTGCCGTTCCAAGCGCTACTGGCAGGAGGGCCGCGCCTGCTCGGGCTGGGTTCAGGTGGTGCTGTCGGGAGCCTGCTTGGCAGCATCGTTTGCTGTTGCCGGTGCAATCAGACCCAGGCGTGTAAACGCGGTATCGATGTAGCGCGTGTAGAAGCTGGTATCGGTGAGCTGGCGCAGTTCTTCTGGTGAGAGGTGGGCGCGTATCTCCGGGTCGGTTTCGAGCAGGACCAGAAAATGCGCCTGTTCGTCTTTCCCGCGCCAGACATGCTGGGCGTTGCGCTGCACCAGTTTGTAGGCAGCCTGGCGGGGCATGCCTTTATCGATCAGCGCGAGCATGATGCGCTGCGAAAAGATTAAGCCGCGTGTGCTTTCCAGATTCTGGCGCATTCGCTCAGCATCCACGTCCAGATGCTCGACGACATCCGCAAAGAGATCGAGCATGTAATGCAGCAGGGTCGCACTGTCGGGGATAATCAGCCGTTCGGCTGAGGAGTGGCTGATGTCGCGCTCATGCCAGAGGGCCACATTTTCCATGCCTGTAAGCGCGTGCCCGCGAATGACGCGGGCCAGGCCACAGATGCGTTCGCATTTTTCCGGGTTGCGCTTGTGAGGCATGGCGGAAGAGCCTTGCTGTTCTGCGCCAAATGGCTCGAAGGCTTCGCTGACCTCAGTACGCTGAAGATGGCGGATTTCCTGGGCCATCTTCTCCAGCGAACTGGCAACAAGCGCCAGCGTAGTCAGGAAATGGGCGTGCCTGTCGCGCTGAATGATCTGGCTGGAGACCGGATCGACCGACAGCCCAAGCTGCGCGCAGACATATTCTTCGATGGTGGGCGGGATGGTCGCATGCGTGCCCACCGCGCCAGATATCGCGCCAACAGCAATCTGCTCCAGCGCTTCGCTCAGCCGCTGGCGGGCGCGGCGCAGTTCGGCCACCCAGAGGGCCAGTTTGAGGCCAAAGGTCATTGGTTCAGCGTGGATGCCATGCGTGCGCCCAACCATCAGCGTCTCTTTGTAGGTGAGCGCGGCGCGCTCCGTGGCAGAAATCAGGTGATCAAGCGCGGCGGCGAGCACTGCGCCAGCTTCCTTGATCTGGATGGCAAGGCCGGTATCCAACACATCGGATGAGGTCATGCCTAGATGTAAGAAACGTCCCTCTGGGCCAAGCTGCTCCTGAACGGAACGTAGAAAGGAGATGACATCGTGATGACTTTCGCGCTCGATGGCCTGCATGCGGTCAACGTTGTAGCTTGCCTGGCGTAACTTCTCCATATCCTGCGCGGAGATGACGCCTTCGCGCGCCCAGCCTTCACAGACGAGTAGCTCGATCTTTAGCCAGATATCCAATTTATGTTCTTCTGACCAGATGGCTTGCATTGTTGCGGTGTTGTACCGTTCGATCATATCGCTGATTCTTGTCCCTATTGTGTTTTTACCCATTAGTATGGCAGAACCTGCCATACTATGCTTCCAGTTCTCGTTAAGCCGCTTCGGCGAGCGAGGGCCTTTGGACTGGTCCACAAGTGGCTGCCTGGATTGCCACCAAAGTTGGTCATCCCGTGTACCCGCAGCGTGGGTGGGAGTGGTTGCGTCGCCTGGGATTTGATCCCAGGGTGGCACGGTCTCGTCAGCCGAGATCGCCTGATGGCTCCAAAAGTGTCCTGAACAAGTGACCTCCTCCCGCCACTGACCCATGACGATGTGGGCCTCATCTCGCTGGTCAGGCAACCTTTCCCGCTCCCCTTGAGACGTCAGAGCTGTCCTGGGCTGGCTATCCTTCTGCCACCTTTGTCCAAAGAGCCTCTTCCCTTATATCCCAGTGCCGCTACCATTATACGCCATGTTTCTCAGGCTTCATTGGATCGAATCTCCTGACGGGTGACGGACCCCTGTGTCGCGGGTTGCGGCGCGCTCTGCTCCTGAAGGATGAAGCCGCCGACATAATTGCTCAACGCTGTGATGGTGCGCAGGGCTCCAACGGGGTCGAAGCCAAAGGCAACCATCGCCTGAAGTGGCTCATTAATAAGGAAGAATAGACAAGAAAAGCGCGCTTTGATATACGGTGCCTTGACTCAAATCACGTCCGCAACGGTAGAATCCCAAGATGTGTGTAAAAGCTGAGACGTTGACAAAAGCAGCCCAGATTTGGAGTAACAATCCGCGGGAGCGGCGCAATCGGGAAATCAAGCGGAAGACCGATGTGGTGGGGATCTTTCCCAATGAGGTGGCGGTGGTGCGGTTAGTGGGAGCCATCCTGGCTGAGCAACACGACGAGTGGCAGGTCAGTCGGCGCTAGTTCAGTGCCGAATCGCTGGCAAAACTGACCCAGAAGACCGCTTTAGAGAACACCGGGGCCTGTATGCTCGTCGCTGCAACAACCGGGCAGGAAGGATAGCAAACGTAACGCAATAGGGTTTTCCAACCGAGCGAGAACCACAGAGAACAAAGCTACACACTTGACGGGACGCTAACGCTTTTCACTTCGGTCGGTCTTCGTAGATGCCGATCATCAGGAGCCATGCGCCCGAAATGAGGAATGCGAATAAAATAATGATGGCGATGGCTGCGATGTTAAGCCCTACACTATATCCGAGCATAAGGAACATTGCGCCTATCACTTCAGCGAGGTAACACATTGTGCCGCCCGCAAGTCGCGACGGGTTCAATCCGATAGAACTCATGCCCGATCTGAGAGCTTTAACATAGCCCCTGATAAAGAGGACTGTTGCGATGAGCCAGAGCACAAGCCACTCAAAGCCGAGCACTCCAAGGTCTTGATTTCCAATAAGCGCAAAGCCGCTTGCCATGAAAACGGCAGTGAAGCCCGTTAGCATGTTAATTGCCCGGTTTTTATGGGTCGTGTTTCGGATAATGATCTCATGATTGATCGACATCGCGACGAAAATCAAACCGGCAAGTGCCGCCGCGCCGCTACCCACCATGACAAAAAAGTTACTCCATTGCTCCGGCATAAACATGTTTTTCCTCAGTTCTCATTCCGGGGTGTCCTGGGTCCCACCTTTGGAACCTGAGAACGGTAGCTCATCCGTCCGACTCTCGTCAATCGCCGACCATGTGCCAAGAAGAGTATCGTCCGTGTGAATGTCGTCGGTCACACTCCACCGCGTTCACAGTGTTGTAGTACCGCCTGATGCCCTCCGTGGCTTTCTTTCGGGCAAAGCGTCAGCACAAATAATACATTGAATAGAGAAAGTCTGCATCCCCACAATAAAGCTCGCTTTTCAATCAGATAACTTTTCCATGAATTTCTCTACTTCGGCCTGTAGAGACAGATCACAGAAAAGGCCACACACTGAGTTTTTCGCATAAAACTTCCCGTAGGTATCTGTCCACCGAAGATCCGCGCAGACCTGCTCTATTATCCCCGTATGAGGTAAGTGGCCATTACACCCGTGTTGGTCACCCCGTGGATGAAGGGCCTTGACAACAAGACGTCACTGTGCGATCCTTCCTCCTAGCACAATTGTTCTTGTTTTGGGTTGTCCGAGCCGGGCGCTGGAAGGCGAGCAAGAACGCAAACGAACCAGCCGTATGCGGAACGGTCCTCGTTCCAAAGCGCGCTGTCCGCCACGCCAGAGTTTGTCGGCCTACAAGTCTGGTGGACCTTGCGACTTGTGACTATCGCAGGATAGGAAGCGTACAAGCCAATCCAGAACCTTCTGGATGTCACCAGGGGAGGACTCAGATTCCGGAGTGGTTCTGCTTCAGTAGCAAAGAGAAGGACGGGAGGAGCCTTTCGGCTCCCATTCAATCGGGTAAGCAGTAAAATAGAAATTCATGCAACACACTATGTCAGCATGCGTATCTTTGCGCAGGAGGCATCCATGAACCGCGTGACTGGTATTGGTGGCATCTTCTTCAAAGCCAAAGACCCCAAGGCCATGCAGGCTTGGTACAAGCGGCACCTCGGCATCGACGTGCAAGACTGGGGAGGCGCCGCCTTCGACTGGACTGACGCAGAGGGAAAACCGGTAGGGGGAACAACGGCCTGGTCCATCGTGCCCGCCGAGGGTGACGCTTTTGCTCCAAGTACGGCTTCCTTTCTGGTGAACTACCGAGTAGCCGACCTCCGCGCGCTCCTCAAGGCCCTCAGGGAAGAGGGCTGCACCGTACTGGACAAGTTCGACGACTCGGAATACGGAAAGTTCGGCTGGGTCATTGATCCAGAAGGCAACAAGGTCGAGCTCTGGGAGCCGCCTGTTGGTCAGTAGAGCCGTCACCTGGCTTACGACAAATAGAGTGCTAACTTGGTAGAAAATACACAACCAGATGACAGGTAAAACGGTCGCTGGAATGTGCCACAAACGTGGCGGCGTAGGAACCCTCGGGAACGCCCGCATCAAGCGATGGGCTATCTGACCCAGGCTGAAGCCTATCTTCAGCAGAAGCAGCCAATTCTTTAGTCGCTTGGTCCATGTGCATTTTGGCCCATCGTGGTCTTGGCAATGGGGAGTATCTCGCTCCACTTTACTCTGCGAAGCCACATGAGTTGGAGGATATTCCTTCACTCGCTCTATGGTGATGTCTATTTGAGCAGAGACTGGGCACGTCTGAAATGATGGGAGGAGCACTGGTTATTCTATGAAGATTTACCTGGTGGATGGGACCTATGAGCTGTTTCGCAGCCACTTCGGCGCGCCGTCGCGCAAGGCACCAGATGGGCGCGAGGTCGGCGCAACGCTGGGCCTTTTACGCAGCCTGCTGCTGCTGTTGACCACGCCGGGCATCACCCACGTGGCCTGCGCGTTCGATCACGTGATCGAGTCCTTCCGCAACGGCCTCTACCCCGGCTACAAGACCGGCGCGGGCGTGGACCCCACCCTGCTCGCCCAGTTCGAGCTGGCCGAAGAGGCCGTGTCCGCGCTTGGGCTGGTGGTCTGGCCGATGGTAGAGTTCGAGGCCGACGATGCCCTGGCCAGTGCGACCGCCCGTTTCCAGCACGCAGCGGAGGTCG
>DATGID010000071.1:0-79961 GCA_035307385.1 Ktedonobacterales bacterium
GACTAACTTCTGGCTGGAGGCAAGATTGGTGGTGGTGTTCGACGATCCGCAGCCTGACAGAATCAGGGCGATTGAGGCCGCCAGCACCAGCACCTGTGAGATGAGAAATGCTTTCTTCCGCATGAAACTGTGTTTCCTTCCATTCTTAGCGCCCCTCAACCTCTGGCAAGAGGCGCCGGTTCAGTCGACTTGAAAGGATTTCACATCGACGCATCTGATGGGGAGGATGGATCAAGAGGCAGGGGCGATGGGTGAAGGGTAGCAATCAGATGGGAAGGAACCACCTATTGCTTGCGCTACTCTCGGTGTGCCGCCTGGCGCTCCCGGTTCCATCATCCTCTCTTTCACAGGAATCGAGTGAGCATCCGGTTGAGGTGCTCCACAGGCAATGTGCGAGACACTCCGGCGGCTCCCTGGTCAGTGCCAGGGAGGGGAGCGTATCCAGGGCGAACGCGCGTGGGGCCACTGGCATCGCCAGAAGACGAGCGGCCAAGCGCTCCAGGCCATGCTGTGGCGAGTCCCGGCAGGCTGCGTTCGCCTGGCACACGCCGCCTGAGGCGAACCATCAGAGTAGACACCTCCTTCCCAACGCTCGGCTGAGATTCCGCTGCTGGGGTGGTCCAACTGCAGCGGAGTCACAGCGTAAAGACGCAAAGGCGATCAGAAACCTCGCGACGAATCGATCCAGAAGCGTGATCAGGAGCCTTGTAAGTCCCCTGACTGCCGACAGTGCTGGGCTGCCGAGTTCGGCGACCAGCAGCTCCTGGTTTGGTCCGCAGATATGCGGTGTGAGATCTGTTCGATCCTTCCCGTATTCAAATATAGAGCAAATCATGTTGCGACTCCTGCGACATCGTGGAACAAAATAGCCAATTCCTGTCAGACCAAAGAAAGAGACCCCGATATGATCCTGATCAGTGACGACGACTCTTTCGGAACCCTCCTAAAATCGCTGCGCAAGCGTCGACACCTCACCCAGCATCAGTTGGCTGAAGCCCTGGGAATCCATCGCAGTACTCTGATCCGCTGGGAACAGGGAGACTACCTGCCCGAAAGCAAGGCGCTGGTCCTGGAATTGGCCCGCCACCTACAGCTCGATGACCAGGAAGCCCGTCAGCTTCTCGAGGCCAGCCTCACAGCGCTCACCCCACCCTGGTCCGTTCCCTTGCCACGTAATCCCTACTTCACCGGACGCGAGGAGATACTGGAGGCGTTGCACACCCGACTGGGCGATCAACATCCAGTCGGGCTGGCCCAATCTACGGCGCTGCATGGGCTCGGTGGCGTCGGCAAAACCCAGATCGCCCTGGAGTATGCCTACCGCTATGCCCTGGAATATAGCGCCGTCTTCTGGATTGGGGCAGAGACTGAGGAGCAGATGGCCTCCGGTCTGCTGCGTGTCGCCGAGGTACTTCAGTTGCCCGGGCGAGACGAAAAGGATCAGCAGCGTGTGATCGCATCTGTCCATCACTGGCTCTCGACACACGGCCAGTGGTTGCTGATCGTAGATAATGTCGAAGAGCTGACCCTGCTCGATCGCTTCTTGCCTGCTGCCTGCTCTGGGGCCGTCCTCCTCACCACGCGCTGCCAGTCGTTGGGGACGCGGGCCTACGGCCTGGATCTGGCACCCATGGAGCCGGAAGAGGGACTCCTGTTTCTGCTGCGGCGCGCTAAACTCCTCGCGCCTGACGCAGGAATCCAACAGATGCACCAGTTTGCAGAGGAGCATCCAGCCCCTTACGTGGCAGCCACCGCACTGGTGGAGGCACTCGGGGGGCTGCCCCTGGCCCTGGATCAGGCAGGAGCGTATCTTGAAGCCACGCAGTGTGGCGTGTCGGCGTATCTGGACCTATTTCACACCCGGCGCCAGGTTCTGCTCGGGCAACGAGGCGAGGGAGCGCGTGACCACCCGGCATCGGTCTCCACCACGTTCACCCTTGCCCTGACTTCAGCGACCCAACGTTACCCTGCGGTCGGGGATCTCCTGCGGGTCTGCGCGCTTGTGCAGCCCGATGCCATCCCGGAAGAACTCTTTCGCCAGGGAGGCAGCTCCCTCGGACCTGCTCTGGAGCCGGTCTGTCGCGATCCCTTGGAGTGGGATCGCCTGCTGGCGATGGCCTGTTCCTCATCGCTCCTCTCCCGGCAGAGGGAGGAGCAAACGCTTTCCCTGCATCGGCTGGTGCAAACGGTGCTGCTGGATGAGATACCCCCAGCAGAACAAGCGACATGGAGGAGACGAGTCATCCAGGCCCTGGGCGCTGTCATTCCAGGCGTGCTTCAGACGCAGGGGCCTGCGCTCTGGAAGCACGTGGAGCGCTTCTTGCCCCATGCGCTGCTGTGCTTGTCTTCCTCTGAGCTGGAGGATGACCCGCTTCCCCTGGCTTCGTTCGCTTCCAGGGTGGCGGAGCATCTACAGATGCGCGGGCGCTATACGGAGGCGGAAAGGCTTTGTCAGCACGTGGTGCGCCTGCGGGAGCGCGCCCTGGGTCGGGATCACCCGGAGGTGGCTTTCGCCCTGAATGCCCTGGCGACGGTCTGCTGGAAACAGGGCAAGCATGCCGAGGCAGAAACGCGTTATCGGCACGCGCTGCGGCTCTGGAAGGAGGCGTATGGCCCGGAGCATCCAGATGTGGCGCGTGTGCTCAACAACCTGGCGATCATTTCCGTAGAACAGGGTGCATACCTGAACGCAAAACAGCTCTACCGGCGCGCCTTGCACCTGTGGGAGCGAGCGCTCGGTCCTGATCATATCCTGGTGGGATTTGGGCTCACCAACCTGGCTGAAGTCTATACCAGGCAAGGTAAGTATATGGCAGCCGAGCCGCTCTACATGCGGTCGCTGCACATTATAACGGACGCGCTCGGGAGCGAGCATCCCTGTGTAGCGGATCCGCTCAATGGATTGGCTGTGGCGTATACCGCCCAGGGGAAATATGCGCAGGCGGAGGGCCTCTTTCACCGCGCGCTTTGCCTGCGGGAACAGCAATTAGGGCACGAGCATCCCGAGACTGCCCAGACCCTCTATGACCTTGCCCTGCTGCGCCGACAGCAGGGCCGGGGAAGCGAAGCGCGCGCCCTGGCGGAACGCGCGCGCTCCATCCGCGCGCTGGTCCTAGGAGATGTGCATCCCCAGACCGTTGAGTCACGTACACTCTCGATGCAGTTGCTCCGGGAACAGACAGAGGGGCAGGACGATTCGCCAGGTGAGCGAACACGCGCCAGAGAGGCTGCGCAGGCCCATAACGAAAGGCGCCAGCGGATGGAAAAGCCCTCCAAGGCTTTTCAGGCTGTCTCATACAGCGCTCAGCATGGGCCCCTTCAGGCGTTCTTCGAGGCCTGCTGCGAGTTGCATCCACGCGCCTGGTGCCGTTCGACTGACCTTTGGCAGGCGTATGAACGCTGGGTGATGGATGGTCACGAACGCTACCCTCTCTCGCGAAGAGTGTTTATCGCGCAGGTGAAGGGGCATGGCTGCCGCGCCGACCGAACGAACACTGCGCGGATCTGGCGCGGGATTGCTCTCGTGGACCAACTTGTGACGAAACGTGACACAAAGTGACGCAAATTGCTTGGATATCACCCTCTTGCGCCCTTAGTATCCACCTTGATATTGAGCGACCCCGAGGCGTTGATGGGCCTTACCAGGACCACCGTTTCCTCCGTGTGCTAGTTGACCGCGCCAATCCCATAGTGCCTGTCGTCCATGCTGGAGAGGAACCTGTACGGCAAGAGAGCAGAGCGAGCCAGTGATCGAGCCATTTACAATTAGGACGTGCTCTCAACGAGCCAAAGTGCCTCTTGATCATCCTTGGAAATCCCGAGGGCCTCAATGAAAAATGCATCGAGCCTGCTCGTCTGCTCATGCTGGCTCTTCCATTGGTCAAAGAGCGTAAGCAGGTGTTTCACATCACCATGTGCATAGGTTTCGCTGAGGTGGGAGACCGTATGAATCGCCCGCCAGTAATCAAAGAGGGCATCCGTAAATTCCCCTCCTGTCTTCCCGAAGCCAAACTGCCAAACGGGATGTCCTCCAAGACGCGCCTCATGAGCCTCAATAAGAGCGCTCTCCGCTTGCTGCAATTGGCTCAGTCGAGCCGCTGGTAAGAGGTGCTTGCGAGGCGCATAGAAACAGAAGCCTTCCTCGAACCAGGCGGCTTGTTCTGGTGTATCGGAGAACCGGTGCAGATGATGAGTGAGTTCATGGGCTGCGATGGTGGCGATATCGAGCGCATCTAATGATTGGTAGTAATCCGCCACCAGTGCCTGGGTCGGACCAGACATGTCAGGAGCAAGGGCAGAAAGATAGATCTGTTTCCAATCATCAATCACGGGATCAAGATGAATCAGGGACCCATTAGTCCACGCCGGAAGGACAAACTCTGAAAAAACGGTGGTTGCCGAAGCCAGATCATGAAACACGATCCCACGCGGCTCTTCAATCGTTCCGAGCGTCTCTAACCAACGTGCGTAACTTGTGAGAGACGCGATGAGCGGTTGCGCGTCCATCACGACTGCTGAGAATGCTTCTGTTTGGGTGACTGCATAAGCATAACGCATACGGCCTCCTTCTCCTCCTCACAGACTGTTTAGCGAGCAAATGGTTCCATCTCTCATTGCTCCTGGCAGACGAAAGATGTGCTTATTTCCCACGGAAGACTTTGGCAAGCATGAGCTGAGCACACATCAGATGGAGAAACGCCGCATAATACTCGACCTTCTTCTCCCAACGGACGAGTAGACGACGAGACCGATTGAGCCAGGAATGCGTACTTTTGCATGCGAGGGGGTGGGTAGGATCAAAGGCTGCACCCGCTCCCAGCGGTTCTCGACGACTGACGAACCGCCTCCCTTCAAACGCCACCTGCCAGGCTACGCCTGCATCGGCCATGATGGCACCTGGATTTGTCAACCATCATAAGGGAGGTCTGTAGCTGCGTCCGCGCTTGTAATGGATGCCCAGCCGGTGGAGGCAGCGCCAGAGACTGGAGCAGTTGTGCAGGCGCCGGCCTGCTGTCTCGGCCAGCAGATGCGAGAGCGCCCTCCTGGGCAGAGTACCATCTAAGCCTCGCGCCCGGTCCCATTCTTCCAGCACATCTTCCTGCGCTCGGCTGACTTCCTGATCCTGGTTGATCTATTTTCTCATCAAGCAACTTCATGGACTTTGCGCGTCATTTTGCTGCTTTTGACGAATATATAAGCGAGATCTCAATGAGAGTGGCGTACAGAGTGGAGTAAGTTATGCACCAATCCAAGCCGGTCTTCGAGCAGGCAACAGCGCTTTACGAGAGCCACGCGCCAGTCGTTTTGACGTATCTGTTGAGGCAGCTTGGCTCGCGTGAAGAGGCGGAAGATGTACTGCTCGAAGTATTCGCCGTCGTGGTGGAGAAGGAAGCGACACTGCGACGCGATGAGCGCGCCGTGCGTGCATGGATTTTGGCGCTTGCACGCAATAAGGTCGTTGACTACTACCGGCGTGCGCGCCGACGCTCTCATGTGCCGCTGACCAATGTCGAAGAACACATCTACGAAGCTGAGGAGCGCGAACCTGAACAAGCTTTTCTGCGCCAGGAAGCCTATACCCAATTACAAGCTCAGGTGCGAAAACTCCCGAAGGCCCAGCAAGAGGTTTTGCAACTGCGCTTTGCCGAAGGGCTAAGCTGCGGGGAAATTGCGCAAGTGATTGGGAGAAGCGAAAAAGCGACGCGCGCGCTTCTCTATCGCACACTCAAACACCTGCGTGGCATCTATGACAACGAGTGATCAGAAAGGGGCTGGTAATGGCTGAACGCGACCAGGACTTTGAACTTGCCCGGCTAGAGCAGCAGATCGAGCAACCGACTGGCTCCCTGGGTGCGCCGGCGAGGCATCTGGTGGAAGACCTTCAGCGGATGTACCAGACGCCCTCTGCTGATCTGCGCGCTGACGTGGAATCTCTGCGGCGCGTGCAGAGACGCTTGCAGGCGCGTTTAGAGCACGGACACCGGGAAGCAAAGATCGTGCCTTTAAGCATATCACGGAGGCACGAGGAAAGGATACCATTGATGAAGCAGCAAACGAGTGAACATAAGCCCACATGGAGCCGTCTTTCGCGCGGACTGACCGCCCTGGCTGCCGCCGTGCTGCTGGTGGGGCTGGTCGGCGGATTGGTCACGGGCCTGATTCTGGTGCGTCACGGCGGCTCGAACACGGAGGCAGCATCGTCACCCACCGCGACGCCGACACCTCCAATCGCCAGCAGTGACCTCACCTTCTCCGACATTGAGATGAATAACACGACCGACGGATGGGCCAGGGCTGCCAACCCGGCCAACTACACTGGCGCCAACGACACGCAAATCTTGCATACCACCGATGGCGGCCTCCATTGGAAGAATATCACCCCTAAATCTTCCGCATCGGGGACGCCCTCTGGCAGTGCCTCTTTCCACCCGCTCTCGGGCGGCGGTCCTCCCGTCCCCGTCACTGAAGAGTTTCTGACCGGCTCGGTGGCCTGGGTGCTGCTCCTGCCTAACCATCTCTTCAAGACCACCGATGGCGGGCAGACCTGGCAGCCAGAAACCGCACCGGGAGAGAACCTGCGGGAGTTTACCTTCCTCGATGCGCTGCATGGCTGGGTTATCACGGAAGATGCCGGGAAGGTCGTGGTCTTTCGGACCACCGATGGCGGCGCCACCTGGACCAAGATGCAGCGGAGCGGGAGCGCATTTCCGTATGGCGACTACTTTACGGGCATGCGCTTTCTCAATCTGACTACCGGGTGGGCCACCACCACCACGACTCTCCTGGTAACCCATGACAGCGGAGCGACCTGGCAGCCCCAACAGCTTGACCCAGCACCGGGGGGAATTGCTACCGGCCAATTCTACCTTCCCGTGTTCTTCAACGCCCAGGACGGCGTGCTGGTTGGGATTTATCCGAGCAGCGGGAGCAAGCTGCGGCAGCAGGTCAATGACGAGCCTGCTAGCGGGGCACCCGGCATGGACGCGATCTACGTGACCCACGATGGCGGCACGACCTGGGAAGGTCCGAACGCCGAGCAGGGGTTGTTAGATGCGGGCTCCTCCCCAGACTTCAGTGATACCCTGCATGGCTGGGCAATCTACACCACCTGGTCTGGCATCAACACCCCCACGTCTCACCTCATGGCGACCAGCGACAGCGGGCGTCATTGGACACAGGTGCCGACCAGCGCCAACTTCACCGATATCGGGGACGGCACACTCAACTTCGTGTCGAGCCAGATCGGCTGGGCGGTCGAGTATAGTGCAAACCTCCTCCTCAAGACGGAAGATGGCGGGCACACCTGGACGCAACTTAATGCAATCATCGTAAGCTGAGCATTTGCTTGCATCCAGTTGGGTACTGACCTCCGCGCGGAGGTCAGTACCCAACTGGGAAGGTGCCACCTTTGAGCCTCGCCTGCCATTGCATTGCCCCGACCACAAGGGATCCCTATGACTCAACCTACCATCTGCACCACACCAGGGAGCGTTGTCCGCTGGTTTCTTGATAGTACCCAGCTCACGGTCCTGGGTCATCCCGCGTTGGGAGGACCACGTCGAATGCGCTCCCTCATGTCCTCGACTGATCCTCGCTCGGGCCAGATGCCCTCCAACCACCAGGTCACTCCTGCCGACCCATAGGGTTGCACCATTTTCACGTCTTGCTTGGCATCGGTTGGGGCCATTCCAGCAAAAACCACCTCAAATGGGTGGTTGCTGTTCGCTGGGTGGTGACGTAGGCCAGGGCTTCTTTGAGATCACCCGGAGTGAGAGGCGCTCCATTCGCTTGCTCTGACCCAGGGCTTCCGAAGCTGCGTTGAGTAAGCCGTCCTGGACAAAAAAGCCATCCCACCCTATTTCCTCGGCAAGGGCCGCCAGATCAGCCAGCAGGCTGGCATCAGTTTAGGCTCCAGTAATTGACACGTCTAGTCCATACTTCATAGCAGAGCCGCCTTTCGCTCGCAGGCCAACGCAGCTCTCCGGCTGCGACTCCTCATCAACACAGAAAGTGTAGGCTCCATTTCTTGACACCTGCTGTCATATTCGCGACAGCGCTTTCAATGCTCCAGATGTTCCAACGCGATCTCGCACTCCTGGTATCTCGAGCAACTGGGGAGATATTGCTGACCCTTTCACGCTTACAGCAGGCAGGCTTACTTAAAGGGCACGTAGGCACTCAAGGGCCGGTGTGTTCATGCTGTGAGTATGCCAAAACGCGCCTTTCTTGTCTATTCCTCTTCACCTGCTCCTTGCTATTGGTTAAATGGCAAGCTAAGTGGTCTTCATGGTGCTTGACGAGATCAAGATGCCCCCGATACCCCAGGCCAGTCATGGCCTATCATCACACAGACCTCGCCAGGCCTTCTATCCAGCATCCTCGCATCCTCCCTTATCTGCTGGTAGGTGCAGTCAGATAGAGGCCAAACAGATAGGAGACCAGGGCGAGCAGGAATCCCAAGGACATGAGTAACGAACTGAAATCATGCCCATAATTGATGAAGCTCGCGGCGTTGAAGCCATAGGTGCCCACCGAGGATGCGCTGACAAACACCGTAGGCTTGACTACTGCCGCCTCCATGGCCGCCACCAGTCCCCGGATCGCCCGGATGCGGTCATACATTTCCTGGCGCACGCTCGATGCATTACTCCGGGCCGCCCCAAGCGGTCTGCTCTCGGTGATCTGCCTGATTTGGACGGCGTTGATTCCGTCCGGGCTGCTGAAGAGTGAGTGACGATCTCGATGTGGAGGTTGGCCCAGTGATAGCAGCGGTTGGTCCCAGAGAGACCGCCGACCTCTCTTCCCAAGGTGCCTCTCCCACCCTATGTCATGCTTATAGAACACATGTCTTGACTCTCAAGTGGCTTGAGAGTTTATACTCGGATCAGCACCCAGGAGTTGGGGCAGCGCGTGACAAGGTAGGGAATGATGCTCAGAATCGGAGACTTTTCCAAGATAGCGCAAGTGCCCGTTGCCACCTTGCGCTATTACGATCAGGTAGGGTTGCTCAAGCCGGTCGAGGTGGATCGCGAGACGGGCTATCGCTATTACTCGGCCAGCCAACTGCCCCGGCTGCATCGCATCCTGGCGCTGAAGGGGCTCGGCTTTTCGCTGGAGCATATTGGCTTGGTGCTGGATGAAGGGCTGACCCTGGAGCAGATGCGAGGCATGCTCCGGCTGCGTCATGCCCAGATCAGCCAGCAGTTGGCCGAGATGCAGGATCAGTTGGTCGAGGTGGAGGTGCGTTTACACCAGATCGAACGAGAGAACCTGCTTTCCCCCTATGATGTGCTCGTGAAGGTGGTCGAACCGCAACTGATTGCTGCGGTCCGGACGATCCTGCCGACCCACAGCGCAGTGGGAGCGCTGTTTGGGGAAGTCTATGAGGCCATTGGCACGCAGGTAGCCGAAGCGCTGGGGCCGCACCCTGGCGAAGGTGGGCAAACGCTGGCGCTGTGGTACGACGCCGAGTTCAAGGAGACGGACGTTGATGGGGCAGCCGCCTTTCTGCTGCGCTGCCGTGTTCCAGAGCGCGGACGAATGCGTGTCCACGAGTTACCCGCCGAGACGATGGCGGCCACCATCCATCATGGCCCCTACCAGACCATCGGGGACGCGCATGAGGCAGTCATCCGGTGGATTGAGGCAAATGGCTATCGCATTGCCGGGCCGGAACGAGAGGTCTATCTCTACAACCGCATGCCCATTCGCCAGGATGATCCCTCCTATGTCACCGAAATTCAGTACCCAATTGAAAAGGCTGCCAGCGGCAGCGAGAAGGATTAGCAGTCATGATCGTTATCCAACCAAAGATAGAAGAACGCGGCGAGCAGCAGTATGTGGGTATTCGCACCCAGGCCGCCGGAAGTGAATTTCGCAAGGTAATTCCCCAGCTCCTTGGAGAGGTATTTGCCTGGTTGGGAAAGCAGGGTATCGCCCCGGCTGGTGCGCCCTTCATGCGCTATCACGTGATTAACATGACAGCCAAGATGGAGGTGGAACTCTGTGTGCCGGTTGCGAGAGCGCTGACGGGCGATGGCCGTGTCTGCCCAGGCGTGCTTCCGGCAGGCCGCTACGCGGCGCTTGTCTATGTTGGCCCGAAGAACGGGAGGAAGGGGAACGCGGTCCTGGTCGATTGGGCGAAGGAGCAGGGCATCGAGTGGGATGCCTGGGATGCCGAGAACGGCCACGCCTTCCGGGCGCGCTACGAGACGTTCCTCACCAATCCGGATGAGGAGCCGGATCAGGCGAAATGGGAAACCGAGGTGGCGATTCGGCTGGCGGATGAACAGCCCACGAAAGGCTAGCCAGCGATACAGCCGTCCTGTTAATGGTCCGGGATGGGGGAGGCCAAAGACTCTCTTGTCTTCGACGGGAGAGTGATCGGACACTGGTTCGTCTCGAGGCGTGTCTTGTCTCTTGGCTCAGGGGGTTGAGACACCAGCTACATGCACATCTGATTGGCAATATAGCCGAAGGGATGCCAGGCGTATGCGACTCATGCTTGTCGCATACGCCTGGCACTGTGAAGGTGGGCACGCGACACTCTGCCAGGCCCACGGGATGCGCAACAAGCTTGCCGCCACTTCCTTTGAAAACCTCTCAGCGCAAAAGTGCAGCTCGTTGCGCAATCTGTGGGCTAGGCAAGCCGCGCGTCACCGTTCCTAAACGCGAACGCGCTCTCCCGCTCTACCTCAAATGGCAGCGGGCGAAATCTGCCTGACTCTTCCACCCACTCAAACCAGAGATATGCTCATTTTCTCCTGGCCTGAATATGCTATCTTATACGGCGCAGCGATGCTCGGCATCGCCTGCTTCATACTCTGCACCCTGTATCTGAAGGCGTTTCCAAATTCCTGAGAGCAGTGAGGATGGCCCGTTCGAACAGAGGCGGCTGCACGAACGAGTCATCCGACTCGCTGTTCTTAGATTGAGAAACGCCCTCTCTTGCCAGCGCCATAGCATACATGGTGGTAGCGCAAACCGAGGCAGACGCACCGGAAGAACGGGGCCATTTCAGGTTTCGGCAGGGTTCTGCCGGGGAACTGAGGGAGGGTCCCGCGCTGCTGCCCATCTCGAGTTGTGGGCTCATCTCTGACAAAGCAGGAAAAACGGAAACTGCGCTTTTCGGAACGGAACGCTTTATATGCCCCTTGCCTGGAGAGGCAAACCTGCCTCTGCATAACTTTCAGCCTGCATAGCGTAGAGCTTTGCATAGGTGCCCTGGCGTGTGAGGAGTTCAGCATGCGTCCCATATTCGGTGATCCGCCCATGCTCCAGGACTGCGATGTGGTCTGCCATTCGCACCGTGCTAAAGCGATGCGTAATCAGCAGGCAGGTACGATCGCGCATCAATTGGTAAAACTGCTGATAGAGTTCGTATTCAGCCTGGGCATCCAGGGCAGCAGTAGGCTCATCCAGGACGAGCAGGTCAGTATGGCGCAGAAACATGCGAGCCAGCGCCAGCTTCTGCCATTCACCTCCGGAAAAATCTACGCTCTCCTCGGGACGCGCCAGCATCCGGCTGAGGATGCTCTCATATCCCAGAGGCAGGTGCTCGATATATTCGTGGATTCCAGCTTTCCTGGCAGCCTCTTCAATGCGAAGGCGGTTTTCTATTTGGGAGACATCTCCCAGACCGATATTTTCGTGCACGGAGAGGTCGTAGCGGGCAAAGTCCTGAAAGATAGCTCCCAAATGCTGGCGGAGTTCGCCCGGATCGAACTCGCGAATATCCGTCCCATCCCAGAGAATCTGCCCCTCGGTGGGGTCGTAGAGGCGCGTCAATAGTTTGACCAACGTCGTTTTCCCCGCACCATTAAGACCAACAAGGGCCAGGCACTGGCGTGCGGGCAAGAACAGATCAACGTGGCGCAGTGTCCAGGGATACTGCTCGCTATAGCGGAAGGAGACGTCGCGAAACTCGATCCCCGTATGGAGGGGGGCAATGGGTTGGGGGGTGGGACTGATCGGGAGAGGCTGTGGCAGGGCCAACAGGGACATATATTGGCGAAAGAAGCGCACGCTCTCAGGCATATTTGTCAGCGCCAGGATGGTCCCAAGCAGTGTTGTCTGAAGGCTAGAGACCGCGCTGAGATAGAGGGCCATATCGCCCAGGCTGAGGCGACCAATAAAGGTCTGGAGGGCAACATACACAGACATGCCGCCGGAAACCAGAGCCGCCAGTGTTGCGAGAAGGATATTCCAGTGGAGTTCGCGCTGTTGCTGCCTCACCTGGGCCTGGGTGGTTTCTTCGAGAGTACGAACATATTTGCGCAGAAAGTAGGGGCCCAGGGCGAAGAGCCGTACTTCTTTGGCAAAGTCGATCCAGGTTAACACCTGTCCGTAGTAGGCGGCCAGGCGTTCTTTGAGCGTTTGTGTGAGGATGAGGCGAAACCGCTGGCTGCCGAAGTGCACCTGGGCATACAGTTGTGGAAGAACGGCCAGGAGGATCAGCAGGGCCATCACAGGCTGAAATGCGAGCAGAACACCCAGAAAAGAGCCGAGGGTCACAAGACTTTCAAAGAGCGTGATTGATGTGCTCAGTAATTGTTGCGGCCCGATTTGCGCGTTGTTGGTGGCAACCTGGATGCTATCGTGAAAGGTGGGGTCTTCGAAATACGCCAACCCCACAAAACCAGCGATTCTCTGATATACCCTGGTTTTGATCATGGTAGATAACGTGAGATTGAGCCGGACCTGGAAATATTGACCAGGAGGGGCCAAAACCTGGCTCAGCAGAAACGTCCCGGCCTGCGCTGCCAGGAGCACCAGAAAGAAAGGAAGGGTATTCGCGGTCGTTTGCCTTTGCTGGACGGCGCGTGCCAGCAGATCAAAGAGTTCTTTCGTGATCCAGGCAGCGAGAAGTGGGGTTAACCCCTGCACCCCTTGAATCACAATGAGCGCAAAGACATACCAGGGTTGAGCGCGAAAGAGAAGCTGCGCCATCTGGGGCAGGGCGCTCAGAGCTTCCCCAAGCGCCTGCACCAGCTCTTTAAGCTTGAGAGACATTCTCTTCATACGATCTCATTTCGCCCGGTCCTGCTTCTCTATCGCTCGCTGCATGAGCATAGTCTATGGCACTACTGAGGCTCGCGAACCGGCTTTAGCCAGAAGTTTCCAGTTTTCAAGATTCTGCCCAACGATATTCGAGCCAAGCACTTTCCCCTCCGTTCCAAGCAGGCAGAAGGTGGGTGTACTGGTGATTTGGTAGTCCTTAAAAAACGGATTTTGATCTTGAGTCGCAACCAGCAGCGGGAGTCGGATATCCACTTCCTGATTCCATGCCCGCGTTTCTTCCAGCGTGCCACCGCTGACGAGCACAAACTCGACGGCGCTGGTTCTGGCTTCAACAGCAGTCTTCTGAAGCATGGGTAAACGCGCCCGGCAGGGCTCGCAGGTCGGAGAGACAAAGATCAGCACAATAGCCCGGCCAAGGTAATCGGCCCGCGTTTTTGTGATTCCTTGCAAGGTCTGTGCGCTAAAATCGGGAGCCGTTGTGCCCGCTTTCAGCCCAACTTCTAGGATAGATTGTCCAGTCCGATTGAGCCGCCGAATGAGCGCCAGGGACAAAAAGATATTGACCAGCACTATCAGCCAGAGAAAGACCGAGCTGATCACAAGAGCTGTTTCCAACTGAATTATCCCTTCTCCCGCACTCTCTAGTAGAAACAGGCTAGAGCGCGGCACGTGTAAATGCCTTGTTCGCACCCGCGTGGGGCTGTGGAATAGCAGTGATACCCCACGAAACGATGGGCACAGCGAATGGCCGTACAGGTTATATGCACGCACTCTGACCCTAGCCCACAGTTGCCGTCGTCGTAGGCACCACTTTCTCCACAAACTTGTCCAGCAAAGCGCTCAGCAGGCCAGGCTTTGAATCCGTGCGATCGACGACCCTCAACACCGAATCAGTTCGGTTGTTCATCACATATACTCCTTGAGCCCTTTCACGCCTCCGCAGAAAGAGGAGCAGGAGAAGGCGGCAGTTGCTTCACCACAATACCGCCTTCTCCTGGCTCGCTCGCCCCGAGTGTCAGATCAGGGCTTCGGGCTTCGCACCCGCCACCAGATACACGCCCAAGAAAATCTCTCCTTAGCAGAAGCAGCCGTATTGCGTGCAGGTGTAAATGCCCTGTTCGCACCCACGAGGGGCGGTAGACCAGTAGTAATATCCCCCGAAACCATGGCCACACCGCGCGCTGGTGCAGTTCAGTTGGCACCTTGATCCGCCGCACGCAGCCGCTGTCGTCGCGGGCACCACTTTCTCTACAAACTTGTCCAGCAAAGCGCTCAGCGGGCCAAGCTTCGAGCTGGCGTGATCGACGACCCTCAACATGGAATCAGTTCGGTTGTTCATCACATATACTCCTTTGAGCTATTTCACTCTGAGCAGAAAGAGCATCAGGTGAAGGCGGCAATTGCTTCACCACAATACCGCGCACGTTCCGTAGTGGGAGCGGTCCCCAGCTACGCGAATCGATGCTCTGCTCGCGGTTATCGCCACAGACAAAGATGTGATCCCGTGGGACCTGCCAGAGATAAGCCTGCTCCTCCTGGAAGACATGCGCGCTATATTCTGTAGGATGGATGGAGGACCGATACGCTTCTCCGGCCAGTGCCACCACACGTTTGATATGGAGCGAGAGCGGCAGATCATCTGGCGCCTCGCCGGAAAACGATTGCCTGAACAGCACCACCTGACCCTTTTGTACCCAGCGCTGCCGAAGAGGGCGTATAGCCAGGACACGATCTCCGTGGTGCAGGGTAGGAGCCATACTCTGACCCTGCACCGTGATGACGAGCAGGCAGGTACGGACCAGCAGCAGAACGCCGAAGCAGAGGAGCAACAGCACTCCTCCCGGCACAAAGAGTATTCCGTACCAGGGCATAAATACACTGTCCTCTTCTCTTGCTGTGTTCTGCCAAGAGTGTCACCTCACCCCTGGCGAAAGAGCTGCACAATTTCTCCAAGCTGTATCCAAATGATGACGAATGCTCCTGCACCCAAGCAGATGAATAGCCACCCGATCCACGCCGGACCCTCTGACATTCCTCGCGTCCAGATCAGGGCTTCGCACCCGCCACCGGCACAGAGCAGAAAACCTACATTGCGCCAGATATCAACAGGCGTAACTGGTCTGCTGCTTGAACCAAAACAGTGACACTGGGTGTGCAGCTTTCTGAGGAGCACAGACGCCAGGGCCGCGCAAAAAATGAACAGGAGCACAATAGCCAAGGCAAATCCAGGGAGGAGGAGTGGTCCACCGATGAGCATGAACAGGGCCACAACGAATTCTCCACAGAGAAAGAGGGGAGCTGCAAAATTGCTCAACTGCCGGGAGAGAAGGCGAAAACCCAAGATAGCCTGGTGAAATTGGGCAAAATCGCGACCCTTGCTGAAACTCGAAATGGCGAAGACGAGTCCAATCACCACTCGACAGAACGCCAGCATATAGACCATGTTTTAGACCTCTTCTTCCCGCCGTTCCTTAAGGAAGTCCCCAATTACCGCATGCACTGTTAGAGGGTGAATGCTCCCCTTCTTTTCAGGTCCTCTCGCAAATCCCTTCCAAATGTTCATCTTTTTTGATTGGTCGTCGTACTAAATATAAGGTGAAGGATGTTGCAATGCCTGCGACATTATGAGACAAATGAAGCAGCACCACTGGTCCAAGACGCTGCTCAAGCATCCACTCGTCGGACCTGCTTGAATTGTGTTAGTGCTGATATCTTACCTTCAGCCACGGAGGTAACCCCTGGTCGGGGATTTTCTGCTGCCAGACCAGCTTGCCCAAGTGATCATAGAGTTCCGCTTGCATGGGCAGTTGTACCAGCTCCTTTGGCGTACAGGCAAAGAACACATACCCATCTTCAACCGTATCCTCAAGCGCCTGCCCCGCCTTATTGACCAGGCGCACTCGCTCAATGTGAAAGCCGTTGTCAATGACGTGGCCGTGAGCGCTCTGCAAATACTGCTGATGCTCGAAGGAGAACCACTGTGTATTGAGAAACAGCAGCGGATGATCATGCACTGGCGCGACAAGCTCGGACCAGCGCTGCTGCATATCGGCGCTGCTGCCCCCGCCATTGCAGCGCCAGGAGTTATCGTCGCTTTGTTCAAGGATCACCACCATCCGCTGCGGCTCGCCATCGGCTTCTTGAAACGTGACTTCATACAACCGCCAGCCAGGTCGCTGCTTCTCTCGTAGGAAGTGAATCGTTGAGAGATCGATCTCGAACGTTCGCTCATCCCGCAGCTCCTCTACTACCATCTGTTTGAGGGGATCGTCGAATCGCGGCGGCTCGGGCTTTGGCGGCGGGGGCGGAGGGGTCAGTTTGCGCTCGTAGCTGCGATAGGCCACGAACTGACCGCTACCCACCTCGTTCCTTGTATACGCCAAATACGCCGATGGCTGCTTTCGCCGTTTCGGGTGCGCGGCCAGTTCCGCCGCTGCGGCAAGCACGCGCTCGCGATACTCCCGCGGGTCCGGCTGCCCTGCCTGTACGGTCATCAACAGCGTCGCCGGAGTAACAAGATAATCGAGAGGAAAGGCATACGCGGCCAGGTAAATATTCAGTGGGGGCAGGTGGTGATGATAGGGCTTCAGTTCATCGTACAACCGAGGCCGCATTTTTCGCTCTTGCCAGAGCAAGCTTCTTTCCAGCGCTTCACTCTCCTTCTCTCGCTGGCTCTCCATCTGCTGATAGTGCGCTTCGAGTTCTATAAGTCTCTGCTTGATGGCATCGCCGCCATGCCAGGAAGCCTGATGGGGATAAAACGGGGGTGGAGGGGGCAGAGGCGGATTGGTTGAAATCTTGAGCGCTTCGGCCTGGTGACGCCGCTTGAGTTGGTCTCTATCCATGTTAGTGATCCGAAGATACTCTGCTAGCAGAAGCTGCTGAAGCTGCTCGACATCCTGTTCTCGTTGAGCGGGGTCAAGCACCCGTAAGAACCAGGTCTGCCAATCAGCAGCGGTTAGTCCAAGCGCCCGTAATGAGCCATCGCCATCGGGATGCTGGTCGAATGGTGGAACACGCAGCCCATCCACTTGCAGCACCCACAGGCAGAAATCGACGGTCGGCTCCGGCCCCTCACGGTAGTACCAGGCATTGCGCGAATGCAGTAATTGCATACGTTTCCTCCCTCTTTGCAGTGGTATGCTGAGTGTAGCATTTCGCTCCTGACACTTCCCGCAGACATTCGCATCAGGCTGATCACGCAGAAAAATGCTGGTATACTTGGCTTATGAACAGTGATGCATCCTATGAGACCAGCGCGGAGTTACTGCGGCTGGCACGGCAGCAGGGCTCTCCCATCAGCGCGTTCCAGTTGGTTCGCTGGCATCGTGCCGGGCTGCTGCCGCGCCCCCAGCAGCAGCCGCTCGCAGCCGCCAGGGGAACGCGCTCGCTCTATCCGCCCGGTACCGGCGAGCAACTGCTGCTGCTCTGCTCGCTGCGCACGCGAGAACGCCGGCTCGCTCACCTGGCCTGGCAGCTATGGCTGGCGGGCTACCATGTAGACGACAGGATCATTCGCGGGCAACTGCGCCAGGCAACATGGCGGATCGCTGGCTGGATGCAGTGGTTTGTCGGCTTCAAGCACACCATCCGTCAGCAGGATGCCGAGCAGGCCCTGAGCGTGATTGAGCACTATGCCGGAGGGCCGCTGCCCGCGCAGCCCCTTCGCCGCATCCGCAAACGGATTGGTCGCTCGCGCTTCTCCACATTCCTTATGCGTCTGCTGGAACTGGCGGTAGAAGAGGAGAGCGAAATCACCAGCACGGCTGACCCATATGAGCAGCAGCTTGACCTGCGTATTCTCGCTCGTGGCCTGGGGCTGGAAAAACGCTTTGTGTCCAAGCAAGAGGCTCTCGAAGCCTATCTGGTCCAGTTCCTCCTGCCGCACCTCCACTGGTTCTTTCGCTGGGTGCAAGAAGTCCATTGGGAAGTGCTGCCGGACCAGGTGACCGCGTTTGAGATACTCCAGGTGCGTGATGAACTGCGGACCTGGCTGATGCGCCTGGGAGATGGCAAGCTCTACCGGGACCGGCTCCCAGCCGATTATCCCCGCTGGGAGATTGATCCCCAGGAGATCTTTCAAGCCTTGCCCCCGGCTGACCAGGCGCTGGCCCTCGTCGTCTGGCTTGCATTGCGGACCCTCCCCTCCTCCCAGTTCAAGGCGAGGCCAGCCGTCGTCCTTGGCCCTGACGGGCCATCTTACGCATACACCAGCGGAGCAAGAAGCAAAGGCGAGTCAGGTGACACGTAGTACATAAGGTAGTCAGTGGCCTGTTAAAGCAGTCATGGGCAAGACACTTGAACTGATAATCGCAGCCATTGCGCCCTTGGGAAAACACATGCGCAGGAGACCCAATCACGCGTACAGTCTCACACACCGCCTCGCAATAGACATCACCTTGAGAGCAGTCTCCAGGAGGGAGCGCATGAGTAATCTATGATTCAGCTAACCTACATATATCATATGGCTGAAGCTGCAAATTGGCCTTCGATCCAGCAGGATGGTCTCCATAGCGCCAGTACGCTCCTGGACATCGCAGGCATCTTCGGAGAGGATCGAGAACGATTAGAGCAACACCAGCGATTGACGCATACTGAGCTTCCAAGCGGTGTCCGGCTCCGGGATCAGCGGCCCATGCCACCAACTGCTCTAGCAGCCTGCTTGATTGGCGTATCCCCGTCCGAATGGTACGCGCTCATCAATGCGCACGTCTTCTTCTGGCTCGACCCGGCGCGGCTCAATCGGCAGCGTGCTGCCTGTGATCCACGCCCGCAGATGGTCTTGACCGTGGATGCGAGCAGATTGGTAGCTGCTTATGCTGAGAGGGTTGCCTTGACTCCGATCAATACTGGAAATGCTCGCCGTCGTCCGGCCAAACGAGGCCCAGCAACGTTCGTTCCCTATGAGGCATGGATCACATCCGCTTGGGCCAGCGAAGCGGCGAGCATAGGTACTCAGGTACGACCACCGTCGCATCCTCCGGTGGAGCTGACGGTCACTGGATCGATCCCCGATATCATGCAGTTCGTCATCAGCGTGCAGCAGTTGGCACCTGGTCAATTGTTCAACGCCACTCCATAGCTGATGTGCTGTCTCCCCGATCACCAGAGCGCCCTCGGGAGGCACAATAAGAGAATATCCATCTGCATTTGGACTGGAGAACGTCTTTCGTGACGCTTCTGCATTCAGGATGCCCAGATATCACTGACCCCTCACCCTTGAGAGTCGCTTTGCTCGATTGCCTTCAAATCGGAAACAGCGGCTTCTGCCGATGCTTGGTTTTATTCCTGCGGTCCCCCGCTTAGAAATCCTAGGACCGGGCGGCAACCTGCTCAATCACTTCTCGCAGAATTGTTGCCCCCCGGAGAATATCAGGAATATCCAGACTTCCGTAGCCGAGCAGCACCCCAGCGCGATCTGGCTGACCCACATAGTAGCTATCCAGGGGAGTAACCAGTACCTCGCGCTGGCGTGCCAGTTCGGTCACGAGCCTGGCGTTGAGGTCAGAGCGGAGTTCCAGATAGGCATGTAACCCTGCTTCCAACCCGCGAAGCTGGGCCAGCGGGGCAATTGGAGCTAGAGCGCGCGCCAGTGCTTGTCGTTTCTGGGCATACTGCTGACGCATCCGTCGAATATGACGGTCCAGATGCCCATTGGAGATGAAGGCAGCCAACATCTGTTGGAGCGGCCAGGAGGCGTATTCATCGGTCAGATAATTGATCTGTTCGATGCGCTGACGCAGCAGGGGCGGAGCCACCAGATAGCCCACACGCAGAGCGGGGGTGAGCACTTTGGAGAAGGTTCCAATATAGGCTACACACCCGGCGCCATCAAGGCTAGCCAAAGCGGGGAGTGGCGAGGTATCGAAGCGAAACTCGCTGTCATAGTCATCTTCGACAATGAGGCTCTCATTGGTCTGTGCCCAGGTGAGCAACGCCAGGCGTCGGGCCACCGAGAGTCGTGTGGCAAGTGGATACTGATGCGACGGTGTGGTATAGACGAGTAATGGGGCAGCGCTCCCCAGCGGCAGCCGCTCGACTTGCAGGCCATCTTCGTCAATGGGTATGGGAACGGGTCGCCCTCCCCGAGCGAGCAGCACGTGGCGGGCAGCAGGATAGCCTGGCTCCTCCAGTCCCACCGCATCCCCAACCGACAGGGTCGCTCTCGCGATGAGGTCCAGCGCATGCGTGGCTCCTGCCGTTATGAGAATGTCCTCAGGTGTACAGGCCAACCCACGCGATCGTCCCAGATAAGAGGCCAACGCTGCTCGAAGCGCAGGATCGCCCGCGGGTGGGCCATAGCCACTGGGAGGGAGCTGACTTGTTACCGCTCTCCAGGCTTCGCGCCAGACGCGGGAAGGGAGGGAGGCTGTGGAGGGCATCCCTAAGTGAAATGCGATCGTCGGTGGCTCGCCTGCCTCGTCAGGGGCCACCAGAGGCGCTTTGGCAAGCCAACGTGGTGGAACGTTCGGCACAGACCGCCGGAACCTGGGCAGCGGGGGGAGATCGCTCCCGACATAGGTGCCTGAGCCGCGACGCCCTTCAAGATATCCTTCAGCCAGGAGATCATCATAGGCAGCACTGGTCACGGTGCGGGAGACACCCAGTGCCTCTGCCAGGGTGCGCGTCGAGGGCAGCCGTGTCCCTGGTGCAAGGCGCCCATCTAGGATCGCTTGCCGCAGGTGTTCCCGCAGTTGTTGCTGTAAGGGGGCACGGGCCCCTTGATCCAGGACCAGCGGCAAATCGAGATCAGGAGCAAGTTTAGGTGGGGGCATGGCTCCTCCACAAGTGGTCTTTCCAATATTGCATCGAATGGCTCTTGGAGGAGAGCCACTCTTCAGAGAGTATAGCGTATGGGCAAGGCACCCGCAAGCACTCTGACCTCCTCCGGTGATGCCACCTATACAGAACTGGGAAACGCTGGTTGCCATGCCTTTCTGGCTTCACCAGAGAGAGCTTGATTGATGTATGTACAGCTCAAAGGCATCTTGCGCGTCAAGCCCTATATCCAGGGGTTCATCCCCTCATCTCTGGATATGTTGTCTGATCTGGCTTGGGGGAAACGTTTTCGTTCTCGCCCACTAGCCGCGAGCAAGGGAGGCGTTATAGGTTCCACCAGGAGAGCGTTGCTCCTGCGAAAAGAGAAATTACCGGCCTGATGAAGATGGCTCGTGCACAGGGGGATGGCTTTCTGCCGTCAAGGTACTTCTGGTCATGGTCTGTGTAGGCGCCTCTGTTTTGTCTAGAAGGCGCGCAGTTTCATCAACATTTCAGCAGGATATCTGTGATGAGAAGGGGTCGCGTTGCCCTTACTTCAACGTTGTCTAGCTCGTATCCTGAACTGCTGTTTATAGTATGCAATTCGTCGTCAGCGTGCAGCAGTTGGCTTCCGGTCAATCGTTCACGCTGTCCCATGGCTGATGTGGCATCCTTTGAGCCTGGCTTTGTACCATATTCCTCAGTAACACGCCGCGTGCGCGGGCTGGGTGAACGTCGAACGAGGCACTTAAAAATCACATCGACATCTGAAGGGGATAGGTGAAAGGTCAGATGGCTCCATAGATGTCGCCTTACGACTATCAGGACATCGCTAAACGTGGCCGCCTGTTTGCGATACCAGTTAGCTTGTTAGGGGGAGGCAGCCATCCGGCGCGAGACAAGGTGTTCAGCAGGTTGTGGTTCAGAGGCCTGCTTCTGGAGCACGCTCGAGGAGTAATTTACAGGAGAAGCGCAGATGGAAAAGTCTTTACGTTCCGACTTCGATCGGGTGGACCACACAAGCGATCCGGAGACGTTCGTACGCTATCTAGACACGACCCGCGCCACCGCATTCTTTCAGGAGATCAAGCAGCGCAGCTACGCCCTGCTCGCCTTGGGTGCTGGCGACCACGTCTGTGATGTTGGCTGCGGCACGGGCGAGGATGTGCTGGCGCTGGCGCGGCTCGTCGCCCCTGGTGGGAGGGCGCTTGGTGTGGACGCGAGTGTGACGATGCTTGCCGAGGCCGTGCGGCGCGCGGCGACCACAGGGATCGTGGCAGAGTTCGCGCCGATGGACGTGCAACGCCTCAACCTGCCGAAGGCGCAGTTTGATGGTGTCCGTGCCGAGCGGCTCTTGCAGCATGTCCCTGATCCCGATGCGGCGCTCAGCGAGATCGTCCGCGTCGCCAAGCCGGGAGGGCGGATCGTCATCTGGGAGGCCGACCTGGACCTCTTCGTGCTTGACGCGCCAGACTACCAGACCAGCCGAGCGGTGCAGCGCTACATCTGTGACAACTTCCGCAATGGCGGTATCGGTCACGAACTCTATCGACGCTTCAAGCAGTTGGGGCTGCTCGACGTGCAGGCGACCCCGCTTATCCACGAGGTGACCGATTTGGGCCTGATCGAGAGCGCCTTCGATCTGGAGACCATGGCCCAGCGCGCGGTCGCCGCCAGGGTGATCGCCCCACAGCGAGCAATGGACTGGCTGGCGTCCCTGGCTGACGCGTGCGATGCCGGAAGGTTCTTCTGCGCGATTGGCGGCTTTCTGGCGTTCGGGCGCAAGCCGATCTAAGAGCATATTTGGCAGTGCAAAGAGGCCTGGAGGTGGCTTTGTGCGGGCGGAATCTCATGTGCCCGATAGCCTGCAGATGTATCATCCGGCTGGCGGTGCTTCCCTCCCCCTTTGTCATTTCCCATGCTTCTCAAAACGTGCTCAATGGCATGTTTCCCCTGCCAGACGTTTTTTCCCATTTCACCCGGCTCAGGATCGGGATTGCGAGCTTACGTTCTTAATAGCGGTACACGATGGTCCGTTCCATCCTCCGCAGCGTGGGGTTGACCTCCTGGACGCGGAAAAGGACCCGCCACCAGAAGGGGAAGCGGGAAAACGCGACCAGTTCGCTTGGTCTGAATTCCTTGATCAGTTCCAGCTTTGGCTCAAGCTGCTTGATGTCCTGGGGATCATTCAGACCCCACTTGTAGGTGGCACCTGTGCCCCCGACGTTCGCGCCCGTCCGTTTCACGATGAACGGATTGCAAATATCGAAGATCAATTGACCGCCGGGGAAGTGAGTGACCACCGCATTGAGCAGCGCTTTCACTTCCGATTCGCTCAGGTAGTGCAGCACACCCTCGGCGATCAGAAGCCCGGGCCGGTCCCGTGGCACCTCGTCCAACCAGCGCACATCCGAGAGCGGCGCACCAATCAGGTGATAGGCGCCGTCCCGTTCGGGGAACAGTTGGCGGCGCAGGTCGATCACATCGGGGTAATCCACGTCGAACCACTGGACACTGGCAGGCGGATCGATTCGGAATACACGGCTATCCATGCCGCAGCCCACATGCAGCACCGTCGCATCTGGATGATCGGCCAGATAGCGGGTCGTGAGCAGATCAAAGGTCGCAGCGCGCGTCGCGACTATGGTACATCCGATCTCCTTCCACATGCCCCACGAGCTTACTCCCTTGAGAGTCTTGCTCATGTCGTAATCGATATGCCGCATGGCTTCTTCCGCCCAGGGATCACGCAAGATGGGGTGCTCCCATTGGCTCTGGAGCGCTCGACTGCTCAAGGTCATGAGCATTGTTTCTTTTTCTCTGGTAAAGGATATCTTCTCCGTTGTCATTGGTGGCTCCTTTCAGTCAACTGTGCCTGCGCCTCTTCGATTTTCCGGCGCATCAGCGCTTTCCCTGCTTCGAGGTTCGCACCCGCTTCCGGCGTGAGCAAGCATTCGCAAAGCTCGGCTACGGTTTCCACTACCTCATCAAACGATGGCTGGTCCGGCCTGGTGGAGCCATCGAGAGGGGCCTTCGTGTGAGCAGAGAGGGCGGCAAGGATGGAAGGAGCCAGCGCGTCCAGAATGAACGCCATGGCCCTCGTATTGATGTCCTGACGCACGACGCCGATCTCTTGCATGGCCTGGAGATACGCCCGTGTCGGACCAGGATCAGGCGGCCAGGAGGCGAAGAAACTGCCTGGTCTGGAGAGATATTTGCCAAACGTCTGCTCATCGCGCGTATACATCGCAGCCATCAAGGGTAACTGCTTGAGGGCAGCGAGCAGACCCCGATAGACGCTGGCGACCGTGCCTCCCAAAGGATCACGTTCGAGGTAGTGATTCCAGACTTCCACATAGGTGTTCACTTCTCGGAGCAGCAAGGCTTTGATCAAGGCATCCTTGGATGGAAATAAGAGGTAGACCAGTCTGCGGTTTAAGCCAACCGCATCGGCCACGTCGCTCATCGTCACTTTGTCGTACCCATGCCGAAGCAGGAGTTGGGCAGTCACATCCAGGATGGCCCGCTCACGCGCTTGCTCATCAACTCCCATGGTTTCTCACTTTCACAAATTTTGTTTATTTGTTACTCATTATAGGCGCGCTTTCGTTGGCTGTCAAGACTTCTGGCAACTGCTCCGACACATCCTTCATAGAGAGGCCGTCTCCTTCTGGCTACTCAGGAAGTGTTGGCGAACATCAACTGGTCTCTCGGGAGCATGTATTTCGGGCACCGCTTTCTTCTAGAGCCTGTTATGCACTTTTGCGCGGGACCGCTTTTCACCAGGCGTTGCAGCAACCATATCAAACTGCGACCCACTAATGATGCGATCC
This sequence comes from Ktedonobacterales bacterium, assembly GCA_035307385.1. Classification (GTDB taxonomy): domain Bacteria; phylum Chloroflexota; class Ktedonobacteria; order Ktedonobacterales; family DATBGS01; genus DATBHW01. Next base: position 24,612 of record DATGID010000071.1, read on the forward strand.
TTAAAACCCCAGCACACAGCATGAACATTTATGATATTATTTGAGATGAGTTCCGACACGAACCTGAGCAAAGGCAAGCTACCTATAAAGAAAGGCTCGAAGCACAAAGGACGCTCTTTCTCTCGACGGGAGACCCATATCTCGGATTCGAATCATGAAGGAGGCCACCATGCTAGGTCTACTTGGTCAGCTCTTGCTGATAGGTCTCATCGGTTATGTATGGGGATCGATCCCATCCGGTTACTGGATGGGGAAATTGCTCCGTGGCAAGGATTTCGACATTCGGGATTACGGGAGCCATAAAATTGGGGCCACCAATGTGCTCAGGACGCTTGGCCGCATTCCTGCCCTCATTGTCTTCGTTTTTGATCTCACCAAGGGGATATTGCCGCCGCTGCTCGCGCTCCTGGTTACCTTCTTCTATGGCGGGGGGTGGGGGCCGCCAATTGCGGCGTTTATGGCGTTGATCGGCCACTGTTTTCCAGTCTTCATCGGGTTCAAGGGCGGGCGCGGCGTTTCAACTGGCGGCGGGGCCATCCTCGTGCTCTCGCCACCCGTCTTCTTCATCTCTGCGTTTGCCACGGTCGGCACCATCGCGCTCTGGCGCTATGTTTCGCTTGGCTCGATTGTTGGCGGGCTGACCACCATGGTTTGCGGTGTGATCTTTGTCTTCCTGGGTTGGGTGAACGTTCCAACCATGCTCTATCTGCTGGCCGGTCCCATTGTGGTTATCCTGCTCCATCATGATAATATTGGCCGTTTGCTATCGGGTACAGAGCGCAAGATTGGGCAGAAGGTGAACATCGAGAATATCGTGTCCCCTCCAACCAACGCCGCATCAAATATGCAAGCCTGAGACCATCTGTGCCGCTGCCAGAGCAAGCCTCACGCCTTGACAGCAGGGGGTTCTGTCCTTGCCCTCAAAAGCGGAAGCGCGCCGATGGTATATTCAACCCCTGAAATAATGGTCCACAGCACGGCGACCAACAGCAAGACATCGGCGAGCAACAAGAGCAGTTCATTCGCATGCACGGTCTGACTGCTGAAAACGAGCGCGGGAGGAAACAACGACAGAAGATGCGCCCCTAGTCCTTTTGCCAGGAGCAAGACATTTAAAGCAATCAGGGTGATGAAGGTTTTCTGTTTTCCCCATTGTCCCGCAGGAATCACAGTCCCTTTTGCAGCCGCGACGGAGCGCAAGCCGGTCACCAGGAATTCACGGGTAATAATGACGGCGACAACCCAGGCAGGAATCAGATTGATTTGCTCAAGCGCGATCAGAATAATAGAGACAAAGATTTTGTCGGCAGTGAGGTCCAGAAATATCCCCAGCGGACTCACCACCTGGAAACGCCTTGCCAGATACCCATCGAAATAATCTGTCATCGAAGCGAGCAAAAATACCACCGTTGCAGCCAGAAAAGACCACGGTTGGTTCGTCAGCACCAGAATAAAAACGAAGAGCGCAGCTATGGCTCGACTGGCGCTCAGCAGGTTCGGCACATTTTGCATGTGAATTCTCCCCTTCGATACCCATTCTGAAAGTAGAGTATCACACCAAACTCCGGAGAGAGGAATTGTGGCCCCCCTTCTTCCAGAGTTCGTAGGTGCTGCTGCTGCTCAGGAGCGCGCCCGCCGCTTGAACATGCGCGACATCACCGGCAGTGCGAATGAACCCACCAGCAATAAACGGCCCAGGAAGAAGCTGTCGAAGCAGTGAGATCACTTCTGGGAGGATAATACCCGGAAGAATCTCGACAAGGTCGGGGGCAGCGCGAGCAATGGTATGCGCCCCAGTTTCCAGGCCATAATCGTCCAACAAGAGCAGGCGTTGAATGGTAATCAGTCCTTCCGCTTTGCCCGCCGCAACCAGTTGCGAGCGACTGGTGATGATGCCGTCAACTCCAAGGTCGTGCAAATATTGAATGCCCGCGCGGTCCTTGCCAATGCCGCTGACGAGGTCGATGTGTACCACCACCCCTTTTCCATGCTGATGTGCCTTGTCGAGCAGGGGGACAAGCTGCAAAGCATCCCCTTTGAGCAGGAAGAGTAAATGCACATCAGAATCCAACGCAAAGAGGAAGTCTTCGTTTGATTTGATGGCGGCTGCCACCGGAAAGAGGCGGGCCAGGCGCAGAAACTCTTGTTTTGTCATGCAATCCGCAATCCTCCCGACTGGCTCTGTGAATCTGAGATTTGAAGAGTGAGATACTTGACAACTCGTGGCCTGCTGAGTATAATTGCCATTATAGAACAGCTATATACCATTGTATAGTTCGTTCCACCACATCCCACCAGCCCGGATTCGAACTAACCATTCCTTTCTTTATCAAGGGGTGCCTGCCAACCAGCATTGTTTGGACAATCGTATACATGCACCGGGACAGTGAAATGAAAAGTCCTGAGCCGATCCTCTAAAACAGGCTTAGGGCTTTGTTGTTTTTTTACTGTTACGATGAGGTACAGGCATGTTAACGCAGTCCACCAGTCCACTGCTCAGCCTCCTGAAGCGCAGCAAGACTATCCCGGTTGTTGAAACCCGGATGCAGTTTGCGCAAGTTTTCGATTCTCCCCACGTTCTTGCTGTCTTGCTGCGACACTGCAACCTATTCGAGTTCAAAGCCTTGCTGGAACAGGCGCATCGGCGCAAACTCGCCATCTATGTGAATGCCGATCACATTCATGGCATCCACGCGGACGCGGCTGGCTTGCGCTACCTTGCCGATCAGTTCCACATCGCGGGCGTGGTCTCGAATCACCCGAAAATTCTGGCGCTCGCCAGCAGCTTTGGGCTGGAAACGATTCAGCGCATTTTCGCCGTCGATTCAACCGGCCTGGAAATAGCGCTGGAATCCATTGACAGCGACCATACCGATCTGCTGGAAATTTCGCCCGCGCTGGTCATTCCGCATGTCATCCCCGGGTTGTCCAGCCCATTACCACTGCCGTTTATCGGTTCGGGCTTGATTCAGACGACCCAGCAGATACAAGCCATCCTGCGCGCTAACGCCGCCGGGGTGATCGTGGAGCGCAGCGCGCTCTGGCGGAATCAGCTTGCAGGTGACGAGCAATCGCTTTCCTCTCTCTCGGCCCACTAATGTGATCTCAGCACAACAATTGGTGTTGCGCTTGATCAATAACGTTTTGCCGACGGGGACGCTGCCTTAGCCACATCGAACCAACCGTGGCGCCTCCCCACCTAGCAGAAAGAGGGCTGTCTATGGCAGAGTATGTACTCGCATTGGACCAAGGAACCACGAGTTCGCGCGCCATTGTCTTCAATCATGGCGGGGCGATTGTCAGCGTCGCGCAGCAGGAGTTTCCTCAAATTTATCCTGCTCCCGGCCTGGTGGAGCACGACCCAGAGGCGATCTGGTCGAGTCAGTTGGCGGTGGCCCAGGAAGCCATGCAGAAGGCAGGCGCTACCGCTGCCAATGTTGCCGCCATCGGCATCACCAATCAGCGGGAAACGGCCATCGTCTGGGAGAAAGCGACTGGCAAGCCGGTCTTCAATGCTATTGTCTGGCAAAGCCGCCTGACGGCGCCTATTTGCGATGCCTTGAAGGCAAAGGGATTTGACAAAGAAATCCGCGCTCGCACCGGTCTGGTCACAGATGCCTATTTCTCTGGAACGAAGGTCAAGTGGATTCTCGATAACGTTCCTGGCGCGCGCGAAAAGGCCGAACGCGGCGAATTACTCTTTGGCAACGTGGACACCTTCCTGATGTGGCGTCTGACCAAAGGGCGCGTGCACGCGACCGATTACTCCAACGCTTCGCGGACGCTGATGTTCAACATCTATAACAGCGATTGGGATGATGTCATCCTCAAGGAGTTCGGCGTCCCGCGCAGCATGTTGCCCAGGGTCATGCCCTCCAGTGGGGTTTTTGGCGAGACAGACCCCGAGTTCTTCGGTGGGCCTATCAAGATTGCCGGGGACGCGGGCGATCAGCAGGCCGCGACCTTCGGCCAGGCGTGTTTTGAAGTGGGCATGGCAAAGAACACCTATGGCACCGGCTGTTTCATGCTGATGAACACGGGTAGCAAAGGCGTTCCCTCGCAAAACGGCTTGCTCACGACGATTGGCTGGGGAACTGGCGACCCGGCCCATGCCCAGCTTACCTATGCTCTTGAAGGGGCGATCTTTGTCACCGGTGCTGCTGTGCAGTGGCTGCGCGATGGCCTCGGCATCATCAAAAACAGCAGTGACGTGGAAGCGCTGGCTGCCTCCGTGCCGGATAACGGCGGCGTCTATCTGGTGCCCGCGTTTGTGGGCCTGGGCGCGCCCTATTGGGATTCTTACGCGCGGGGCGCAATCGTCGGCATCACTCGCGGGACGACGGCGGCGCATATCGCGCGCGCCACACTGGAATCGATGGCGTATCAGACACGCGAGGTGCTGGAGGCCATGACCGCCGACAGCGGCGTCCACTTGACGACCCTGCGCGTGGACGGCGGCGCGGTGGTGGATAACCTGTTGATGCAGTTCCAGGCCGACGTTCTGGGCGTGCCGGTGCAGCGTCCGAAGGTCGCTGAAACCACAGCGCTGGGCGCGGCCTACCTGGCAGGCATTGCAACAGGCTTCTGGCACGGCCCGCAGCAGGTCACCGAGCAATGGGCAGTGGATCGCACCTTTGAACCACAGATGAGCGCCGATCAGCGGGACGCGCTCTATGCGGGGTGGAAGCGAGCGGTGGAACGGTCTCTGAAGTGGGAGCAGGCGTAGGGGCCTTTCTGGAGGAGGCGCGCCGCCGCTTCCTCCAGATCACCATATCGAATATGTAGTGCGTCCCTGGAGTGCGTGGTCTCGTCAGGCGGCGATGTTTTCCTGGTCCGTCGTCATATTTTCATCATGAAGAAGGAGTGAGCACTCATGGCAGCTCAATCGGCAGCCAGACCTGCAATGTTAGCGGGCTTGTTTGGTGAGACCCTCGCCGAATTTTTTGGCACAATGGTGCTGATCCTCTTTGGCGATGGCTGTGTCGCGTCCTTTGCGCTTTTCAACAAAGTGTCTACCAATCCCTTCGCAAACACCTGGACGGTCATCATCTTTGGGTGGGGCTTTGCGGTGATGCTCGGTATTTACGTTGCCGGGAAGATCAGCGGTGCGCATATCAACCCCGCCGTGACGCTGGCGCTGGCTGTGACCGGCGACTTTCCCTGGCGCAAAGTGATTCCCTACTGGATAGCCCAGGTGCTGGGAGCCTTTGTGGCTGCCCTCATCCTGTACTATGTTTATCAGGGAGCGATTTCAAATGCGCTGGGCGGCGCTGCCCTTTCCCCCAGCAACGTGAGCCAGGTAGGTGGCGTCTTCTATACCAGCAATAAATCCTTCGTCGGCACCTTTGGCGCGTTCTGCGACGAGTTTGTCGGCACGGCATTGCTGGTTGGGTTGATTCTCGCCATTGTCGATGGCCGCAACCAGCCCGTGCAGGCTAACCTGAACCCGCTTATCATCGGCATTTTGATTGTCGCCATCGGGGCTTCCTTCGGCCTCAACACTGGATATGCCATCAATCCGGCGCGCGACTTCGGTCCACGTCTGTGGATGGCGATTGCAGGTGGCGGAACTGGCGCGCTTAACAGCTACACCTGGATTCCCATCGTTGCGCCTCTGCTCGGTGGGCCTGCGGGGGGTTTGATTTACAAGTATACTCTGGGCCGGGTGTTGGTTGCGAGGGAGAAAGCGGCTGAAGCGGAGAAAGCCCCCGTCACCGCGACGGCTGGAGACTAATTCATCCCTTCGCACGTTATACACGACACGGCTGTTGGTAACTGATCTCGCTTCATAAGCACGAAAGGGAAAGAAGAGGGGAGTGCTGAAAAGCACGCTAATCACCGCTCGCACGCTCCCCTCTTCTTCTACTGCCATGGAACCACTATCCTCAACCGTGCGCATGCGCAATCTGGCTCGGATGAAAGATGAGCGCTTTGATGTTCTGGTCATTGGCGGTGGCGTCACCGGCGCTGGGGTAGCTGTGGATGCGGCGGCGCGTGGATATCGGGTTGCGCTCGTCGAAAAAACGGACTTCGCCAGCGGAACAAGCAGCAAATCGACCAAGCTTGTTCACGGCGGCATTCGCTATCTGCCGAACTTTGATTTCGCCCTGGTGCGTGAAGCCTTGACCGAACGAGGCATTTTGCTCAAAAACGCGCCGTTTCTGGTTGAGCCGGTGGGTTTCGTTCTTCCTCTGTATAAAGGCGACCGCCACCCGGTCGGCTTACCATTGACCACGCCGGGCGGCATTGGCCTGCGCTATGTGCTCAGCATCGGCCTCTGGCTCTATGATTTGCTGGCGGGCGGGCGCAATGTGCAGCGCCATCGGCATCTCAGCCGCGCAGATGTGCTGCGCATGGCCCCCACCCTGGTTCAAGAAGGGTTGAAAGAGGGTTTCATCTATTACGATGCGCAAACGCACGACGCGCGGCTCACCATGGCACTCATCCGCACTGCCGCGCAGCATGGGGCCGACATCGCCAACTACGCGGAAGTCATCTCGTTTGTCACGGAACAAGGGAAGGTCACCGGCGCGGTTGTTCGCGATCACATCGGCAACCAGGAGTTCACCATCCAGGCGCGCCATATCATCAACGCAACTGGCATCTTCTCCGAGGAAGTAGAAAGCCTGACGGGGAAGGAGCCGCAGGTCAGTGTGGAACCCAGCAAAGGGGTCCATCTGGTCTTGTCGCGCGAACAAATCAAGGTGGATGATTTCGCCGTGGTGCTGCCAGAGACAGATGACAGGCGCATCCTCTTCATCGTTCCCTGGGGGTCACGCGCCATCTTCGGCACCACCGACACCGGCTCCGGTGATCTGAACCACCCGCTTGCCACCCAGAAAGATATCTCCTACCTGCTGGAGCATCTGAACCGCTACCTTTCCATCAATCTCACGACCGATGATATCATCAGCGCCTATGCCGGGTATCGTCCGCTTGTGCGACCTGGGCGTGGCTCCAAGCATTCACCGGCGAAGCTTTCGCGCACGCATGCCGTTTTGGAAAGTCCATCTGGCCTGGTGACCATTGTCGGGGGCAAGATGACGACCTACCGGCGCATGGCGCAGGATACCGTTGATGTGCTGAGTCGCCGCGATGGGACCGCGCCGATTCATCCGACAGAGCGGTTGTTGTTGTATGGCGGCACCGGTTGGCCTGACGCGCAGCATCAATTGCAGGTGAAGGGCGCCAGCCTGGGCCTTTCTGCAAAGACGATCTCGCATCTGGCAAAGAGTTATGGGGCCGAAGCGGCGCAGGTATTGAAGCTGATCGAAGGCGATGCTTCGCTGGCGCAGCCGCTCATTGATGACCTTCCCTATATTCGCGCTGAGGTCGTGCATGCCTGCCGCGCCGAGATGGCGATGACTCCCTATGATGTGCTGGCCCGGCGTACCTCGATCACCCTTGAGGATTATTATCGGGGGATGAACGTGGTCGGCACGGTGGCCGGACTCATGGCAAAGGAGCTTGGATGGTCATCCGAGCGGCAGCAGGCGCTGATTGGTGAGTTTCAGGCAGCCATCGGGGAAGAACTGGCTGCCGAAGCAACGTTGGAGCTACCCTCCCACTAGCGTAGAAGGAGCCAGCATCGATGAAAAAACTCATTAACAAGCCAGAGGATGTCGTCAAGGAAGAATTGGAGGGCATGGCAGCGGCGCATGCCGACCTGATTCGCGTCGAGTCGGTCGAGGGTGGACAGTTTATCGTCGTGCGACGCAACGCGCCTGTGCAGGGCAAAGTTGGCGTCATCTCTGGCGGCGGCAGCGGCCACGAACCCATGCATGGTGGGTTTGTCGGGGTGGGCATGCTCGATGCCGCCTGCCCCGGCGCGGTCTTTACTTCGCCGGTGCCAGACCAGATGAACGCCGCGACCCACGCCGTCAACGGGGGCGCGGGTGTCTTGCATATCGTCAAAAACTACACGGGCGACGTGCTCAACTTCGAGATGGCCGCCGAATTGGCTGCCGCTGACGGGATAGAAGTTGAAAGCGTTGTGACCAATGATGACGTGGCCGTGCAAGATAGCCTCTACACAGCGGGGCGGCGCGGTGTGGGCGCCACCGTCTTGCTGGAAAAAATTGTGGGTGGCCTGGCCGAGACACACGCGCCGCTGGCGCAGGTTGCGGCGCTGGCGCGCAAGGTCAATGATCACGGGCGCAGCATGGGTATGGCGCTTACCTCCTGCACCGTTCCGGCTGCGGGGAAGCCAACCTTTGACCTGGGCGAAGATGAGATGGAAATCGGCATCGGCATTCACGGTGAGCCAGGACGCCGCCGCGTGAAGCTCGCTGAGGCGGACGAGATCACCGAGATGTTAGCCACCCCGGTAATTGAAGACCTGGGCCTCAAGGCTGGCGACCAGGTGCTGGCCTTTGTCAACGGCATGGGGGGAACGCCGCTGATTGAACTCTACGTTGTCTACAATGCCTTGCATCGCATCCTGAAAGGCAAAAATATTAGCATAGCACGTAATCTGATCGGGAGCTACATTACCTCGCTTGAGATGGCGGGCTGCTCGATTACGCTGGTGCGCCTGGATGATGAACTCACCAGATATTGGGATGCGCCAGTTCACACGCCTGGTTTGCGCTGGGGGATGTGAGGCTGTAGAGAAGCTAGTGTGCCAGCAGCTTTCCCAGTGCGGAGGCTGCTGGCACACTTTACCCATTGATAGCTGGTTTTAGAGAGAAGGCGGCTTCAATGACCAATGAGGATATGTTGCGCTGGCTCACTCAGGTTGCCGATGTGCTGCACGAGCGCCGCAACTATTTGACGCAGCTTGATTCTGCCATCGGTGATGCGGATCACGGCATCAACATGGACCGAGGTTTCACCGCTGTTCGCGAGAAGTTCGGCGCGATGGCCTCCATGGATATTGCTGGGCAACTCAAAACCGTCGGAACGACGTTGGTCTCCACCGTGGGCGGAGCCAGTGGCCCGTTGTATGGCACGGCATTCTTGCGGGCGAGCGCGACGACGGCGGGCAAAGAGGCGCTCACGTCGGCGGATATCGTTGCCATGCTGGGCGCGTTTGTGGAGGGCATTGTCTCGCGCGGGAAAGCGCAGCCCGGCGAAAAGACCATGATCGACGCTCTGACTCCCGCCCTGGCCGCTGCCAGAGAGGCTCTGGACAATGGCGGTGGCCTCCAGGAGATTACCAGGCGCGCTGCCGATGCCGCCGAAGAGGGCATGAAGGCAACCATTCCACTGCTGGCGAAGAAGGGCCGCGCCAGCTACCTGGGTGAACGAAGTATCGGCCACCAGGACCCCGGCTCGACATCCAGCGCGTATATGCTGCGTTGTCTCGCCGAAACCTGCCAGGGCATGAACTAAGGAGATTGCCTCGCCTGGCCGTTTTCATCGCTACAGAGGGCACAGCGCGACAGTGGGGCCGGAGGTGGACTTGCCAACCCGCGTTCCAATCGGTATGATGGTCGAAGTCCCGGCGGCAGTGGTTGTACGCAGCAGTGCAGACGAAGCATGAGAAAGGATAACCCCGTTTATGGACATTGCTGACATCAAACGGCTGATGGATGAGGGCCAGATCGAGTACGTCAAGATTGGCGCGCCTGATATTGAGGGAGTCTATCGGGGCAAGCGCGTGGCATCCAAGTTTTTCCTTAATTCGCTGGAAGATGGCTTCGCGCAGTGCGATGTGCTCTTTGGCTGGGACATCGCAGAAAATGTGCTGCCCAACCTCAAATTTAGCAACTGGGAGCGCGGCTTCGCGGATATTGTGATGAAGCCTGATCTTTCCACATTTGCGCTTGTGCCCTGGGAAAATCATATTGCCTCGTGCATCTGCGATCTGTGGAGCGAACACGGCGACCCTGTGACGATTTCCCCGCGCTATATCCTGAATAACGTGGTCGAGCGGGCGCGCTCGCTGGGTTTCGAGCCAATGGCCGCTTCTGAATTGGAGTTTCGTTTCTTCCAGGAAAGTCAGTTTTCGCTGCGCGAGAAAGATTTCGGTCCCAATCTGACGCCGCTTAATCCTGGCTTCAACTGCTACGCCATCAGCCAATCCAGCGCAGACGATCAACTGTTGGGGCGCATTGCGCGGATGATGCGCGACCACAATGTCGAGATCGAAGGCTACAACCGCGAGCACGGCCCCGGCATGTATGAGATGAACATTCACTATGCCAACGCGCTCGGCGCTGCCGACAAAACGATGCTCTTCAAAACGGGCGTCAAAGAGATTTGCTATCAGATGGGTGTGGCTGCCACGTTTATGGCAAAGTGGAATGACCAGGAAGATGGCAGCAGCGGTCACAGCCACATGAGCCTGTGGGACACCAACGGAGAGCGTAACCTCTTCTGGGAGCAGGATGCCGAAGCTCATATGTCTCCCCTGATGCGCCAGTTTCTGGCTGGCGTGCTGGATAAGATGCCAGAATTCATGGCGCTCTACGCGCCAGTGATTAACTCTTACAAACGCTATGTGGAGGGCACCTGGGCGCCGCTGAACACGACCTGGGGCATGGACAACCGAACCTGCTCGGTGCGCGTCATCAATAATGGAAAACGCTCGATTCGCATTGAGAATCGCGTACCGGGGGCCGACGCCAATTTCTATCTGGTCTTCTCCGCTATCCTTGCCAGCGGGCTGTATGGCATCGAGCGGAAGCTTGAACTGCCAGCCAGGCTTTCCGGCAATGCCTATGATCAGGGCACGGTTGCCGCGTCCGCAGAAACCACCCACGTGCGGCCCCTCGCGCGCAACCTCTCAGCCGCGACAGATTTGCTGGAGCGCAGCGAGATTGCCAAAGAGTATCTGGGCGCAGACTTTGTTGAGCATTTTGTGGCGACGCGGCGTTGGGAAGTACGGGAATATGAAAAAGCGGTCACGAATTGGGACCGCCGCCGCTATTTCGAGTTAATCTAAGCTTCTACGCCCAGGGCAGCATAGCCTGGGCATCTCGCTCGCCGCAGCGTGGCCTATCTTGTGCGATTTATGGGACTTCAGGGTGAACCATTGAGGACGCCTATCCTTCTAGGGGCTAGGCGGCCTCGATGGTTCGGCTTCTGAAAAAGGCATCGGTTCTCCCTTCGCAAACCCAGAGAAAGCAGATGGACACGCTACTGCCAGAGCTACCCACCTATTGCGAACGCTGCGGTCGCACCTTCACCGCTCGCTATGATACGACCGGTCAGTGCGTGCTGCTCTGGTGCGAGCACTGCCAGGATGGTTTGAAGACATCGCTGGTTTTGGTTACATTGCCAGAGAGCCAACAGAAAAAGTTACACAGGTTGCTGGAGCGCACCACACAGGCGAGGCTCTGATGCGGTGAGGAACTGCCCCTCGTTCCACTTTTGCATGCTTGTGCGAGAATAATAACTGGATAGTCCTCTTTCCGAAACCTCCGCTCTGCGGGGTAGGGCACGAACGATGGGCACAACAGATCAGGAACATCCAGTTTTCTCCACCATCCAGACGTTTTTGATTGCTGACCTGCGCGGCTACACCCGCTTCACCCTGGAACACGGAGATGAAGCCGCAGCACATTTGGCGATGACCTTTGCCACGCTTGCCCGCGCGACCGTCCAGGCGCGTGGGGGGCAGGTGGTGGAGTTGCGGGGAGATGAAGTGTTGGCGGTCTTTCCCTCGACTCGCCAGGCGTTATGGGCAGCCATTGAACTTGAAGCAGGTGTGGCCGCGGCCCGGCAAACCGACCCATCCTTTCCTCCGGTAGGCATTGGCCTGGATGCCGGAGAGGCTGTTCCGGTGGAGGAAGGCTATCGTGGGGCAGCGCTCAATCTGGCTGCGCGTCTGTGCAGCCTGGCCGGACCGGGCGAAGTGCTGGCAAGCGAGACGGTCATCCATCTGGCGCGCAAAGTACACAAGCTGGTGTATATCGAGCGCGGCGCGGTACAACTCAAAGGGTTTGCCGATCCGGTGCGCGTCGTGCAAGTCCGCGCCGAGCGGCCTGACACAGCAGGCGAGGCGTCCCCTCATCCTGCGGCTGCGGCGTCCATCTCCGATGGGCATTCCTTGCGCGAAGGGGTGTCCTGGCCTATTGGCGGCTTTCTGGGAGCCTTGCCAGATAGCCCGCTGGTGGCGCGTGAGGATGAACTCCAGCAGGTGCTTCGCATGCTCGATGCGGTGGATGCTGGCACCGGCCGCCTGGTCATGCTTGCAGGAGAGCCAGGCGTGGGCAAGACGCGACTGGCCCAGGAAGCCACACTGGCGGCGCGCAATTGCCACTGGCATCTGGCGACCGGGCGCTGCTATGAGGCGCAGCAGAAAGTCGCCTATTATCCGTTTTTGGAAGCCTTGCCCTACGTCTTTCAGGCCGCCTCCTCATCACTCCAGACGGAAGCGTCGCGCCGCTGGCCTGACCTTACCCGCCTGCTGCCTGAATGGCGAGTGGGCGCCATCGAGCCGCCGCCTGAGATGCGGGGCTATGATGACCAGCAGCGGCTGTTCTGGGCAGTGACCGGCTTTGTGCAGGAGCTTGCCAGGGAAGCGCCCGTCATGCTGGCGCTGGATGATCTGCAATGGGCAGATGAAGCTAGCCTGGGGCTGTTTCAGCATCTGGCCCGTCACACACGCGGCGCGCGGGTGCTGCTGCTGGGCACCTATCGCGATGTCGAGGTGAACCGGCAGCATCCCCTGGAGGCGGCCCTGCGGACCCTCGGACGCGAGCACCTGATAGAGCGCATTGCTGTGCGGCGCATGCCTGTTGAGGGCACGGCTGCACTGATTGCCGCAACATTGGACCAGGCGGCCTCCAGAGATTTGGCCGATGCCATCCACCAGCGCACCGAGGGCAACCCGTTCTTCACGCAGGAAGTGCTGCGTGTGCTGGCAGCCCGCCGCGATGTCTATCGCGCGGGCGGGCGTTGGGAGCAGCGCACCGTTGCCGATATTGCTGTGCCCGAAAGTATCCGTTCAGCCATTGGCGAGCGCGTTGCGCGCCTGAATCCAACTACACAAGACGTGCTCTCTGAGGCCAGCGTTTTGGGTCAGCCATTCACCTTTGAGGACTTACGAGGAGTTGGCGGGCGCGACGAGGCAGCGCTGGAGGCCTCGTTAGAAGAGGCGACGAAAGCTGGCATTGTGCGGGAGGCCGAACGGGCAGGGTATACGTTTCAGCATGTGCTCACTCAGCAAGCGCTCGCAGCAGAGATTCCACTGCGCCGGAGACAGCGCCTGCATCGCGCGGCAGGGGAAGCCATTGAACGCGAGGCGCGGTCTGAGCGCCGCGCCGCCGAATTGGTCTGGCACTTTTTAGAGGGCAATGTTCCCGAGCGCGCTTTGCCATATGCGCTTCGGGCAGGAGATCAGGCCGAGGCGGTCTACGCGCATAGCGAAGCGGAACATCACTATCAGACAGCGCTTGAACTGGCCCGCGAAGTGGGCGACTCCAGCGGAGAAGCACAGGCACGCGAACGACTTGGACAGGTGTTAAGCCGGTTAGCACGCTATGATGAAGCCCTGGAGATGCTTGAAGCGGTGGCAGCCTATTATGATACAGTGGGTGACCTGGATGGGGTCTTGCGCGCGACGGCGCTCATTGGGCATGTCCATATCCGCCAGACAACGGAACCGGCTGGAGTGGAGCGCCTGGCAGCGCGTCTGAAAGCGCTACTGGCGCGGTTCTCCACACCGCAGATGGAGGCACGTTACGCGCGTGGATTGGCAATGCTCTGGACGGCTCTAGCGCGCCTCTATACCAACAGTGATCGCTCCCAGCCCCTTGAAGGACTTGCCGCGACAGAACGCGCGCTGGAGCTTGCGCGTGCCGCCGCTGATCCGAGCCTGATTGCCCAGGCCGAGATACGCCGGGGAACGGCCTGCATTGATCTTGGCCGCTACGAAGAAGGCATTCAGGCGATTGAAGCCGCCCTGCCTACGCTGGAAGCGGAGCAAGACCTGGCCGGGCTGTGCGTTGCCCTGGCGAATGGGAGCGAAGCCTATTTCCAGCGAGGCGAACTTGCCAGGGTGAGCCAGTGCCTGGAACGGGGGCTGGACGCCGCCGAGCAGCTTGGTGATCCGGCTGATCGATTGGTTTTCTTGTGGCGGCGCGGCGCGCATTATTATTTACTCGGGAAATGGCAACAAGCGCGCGATGAATTGGAACGTGCGCTGGCCCTCAGCCGTGAACTTGGGGTAACCTATGCCGTCGGGAATGCGCTTTCCTGGCTGGGCGTGTTGAGCTTCTTCGAGGGCAAGCCCGAGGCCGCTCAGACGTATTTCTCAGAAGCGGAGGCGGTAGTGCCCGAGGATGTTTTATCGCTGGATGTGATGTATTGGGCGCTGGCCGAACGCGACCTGCTGGCCGGTGATCCGGCGGCGGCTCGCATGCGTCTGCTCGCGCCAATGGATCGTCTTGGGCTGGTGGAGAATGATAGCTGGACCTGGCAACGCCTTCTGCTGGCCTGGGCACTGGGCGAGTTGGGAGAGACAGAGGAAGCCTGGACTATGGTCAATTCGCTTCAGCCCCACGCGAGCGCGGAATTGCCTAGATTTGCCCGCGTCGAGGCAGTGCGGATTCAGTTGCTCCTGTTGGCACATCAGAAAGTAACATCCGATGGCATCGAAGCCCGACTGGAACAGGCGCTGGCGTTTTGCCGGAGCATGCCCTATCCCCATCAAGAGGTGCGCCTGCTCCATGCCGCTGGGAGATTCCTTGCCGAGCAGGGCAGGCAGGAGCAGGCATGCCAACACTTCGAGGCAGCGCTGGCAATCTGTGAGCAAATCGGCGAGCACTTTTATGCGCCATGCATCGAACGGGAGTTGGCGGCGCTGGTATGCTCATAAAAGTTATTCAGGTACGAACTCACCCATGCAGCTTGCCAATCCAAAACAAGGAGCTTGTATGCACGCTGAACTACAGCCTTTGGCTGACGAAGATTATTGCTATTTAACCACAACGGGGCGCCGTTCGGGGCGTCCCCATACCATCGAAATCTGGTTTGCCGCCGAGGGGCACAGCTTGTATTTGCTCTCGGGCGGGCGCGATCAATCAGATTGGGTGAAAAATATCCAGCGCCAGCCGCAGGTGCAGGTGAAGATTGGCGAGCGCGTTTTTGCCGGACAGGCGCGCCTGGTGACGGAACCAGACGAAGACGCGCTTGTACGCAAAATTGTGTATGACAAATATACGCCCCGCGACAGCGACGACCTCACCGACTGGGCGCGCACCTCCCTGCCCGTTGCGGTCGACCTCGCGATGTAATCGGCTTCACTGTGTCTGATAGTCATCTTCGCCCACTCTGGCGCTGTAGTAGCCAGCCCGGTCTTGTTCGAGCAAGATGGGCGCTTCATACAGCGCTGAAAGATGCTGCGTCGAGAGTGCCTCGGGCTTGGGGCCATCGTGAAAGATGCGCCCATCTTTCAGCAAGATCACGCGCGCAATTTCAGGGAAAACCTCTTCGATATGATGGGTGACGAGCAAAATCGTCGTTCCTCTCTGCGCCAGTGTGCGAAGGCTTTCCAGAAAACGCTGGCGAGCTAGCAGGTCCAGGCCCGTCGTTGGCTCGTCCAGAATAAGGGCGCGCGGGCGATGGACCAGCGCGCGGGCAATGAGCAGGCGGCGCGCTTCCCCGGTGGACATGGCGGCGATGGATTTGCGGGCCAGATGGAGCGCTTCCATTTGCTCCAGGGCTTCTATCGCTTGTCGGCGCATAGACGGCGTCACCTGTTGATGTGGAAAGAGGCCAGTGCTGGCAAGGAATCCTGAAATCACCATATCCAGACCCGGTATATCGCGCTGCGCAAAACTGTCGACAAACACCTGATGCAGATCGACAGAAACAATGCCCAGCAGACTGCGAAGTTCAAATACATCCCAACGCGCTTTCCCATAGACCAGCATGGCGGGGCTGCCATCTGGATGCGCCAGAGGATAATCCTGGCGAGTGATGAGTCGCATCAACGACGATTTACCGGAGCCGTTTGGCCCTAAGATCACCGTATGCTCGCCTTCTCGGATGGACAAACTGATCGCGTCCAGAACACGCTGTCGGTTTCCTTTGATAACGGTTGCGTCTTGTAAGTGAAGAAGGGGTGGTTGCTCTGCTGGGCTGTCGTACACGCAATGGCTCCTGCTGGAAAAATAGGATGCCTGAAGCAACGAAAGCTTCACTCTATCTTGACCTTCATGTAACCTGGCTTTGATATACTACTTCAGGTGAAGATATTTTCCCCGGCTCTCTGTACGATGTCAACCTGCTGGGCGGAGCGAATAAAGAGGGAGATGTGGCTGTGATGCTTTCGATTTATCCATTCGATGACCCGAGCGGTCCCGCTCCAGGAGCGCTTAGCCCTTCGCGCAGCGGTTCTTCTAGACGCCCTTATGTCCGGCTTGGGGTGATTCTGCTGATTATCGTCGGTGTCTGTATCTTGCTTCTTTCGGGGGTAGGATTCCCCTGGCTATATTTCTGGTTTATTGGTGGAGACCTCATGCATCCCTGGATGATCGTGTTGATCGTCTTATTTTTTGCCTATCGGCGCGCCCTCCCCGATTCCGCCGCCCGGAGCGAGGATGCCTTTATGTCTGGCGCTTCGTCTGGCGCTGAAACTCCTGGCTGGTATGGTGGGCTGGCAGAGCGATTTGACCGCCGGTCGCTTTCGTCGCTGCTGCTCCGTATGCCGCTGGCGCTGCTGGTGGTGTTTGCAGTCTACTTTTTCTTCATCCAGGGCTATTCGGTTCGGGTGAGGGCGCAGCCGACAATTATGAGCACTTGCAATGTTGGTTGGATGACCATTCAGGGCAGCGCAACTGCTGATACGGTGTATTTGAAAGCCGGATTGCTGACGATAGAGGGCTTTGGAAACTACGATCTAGGAAACAATATCCTCAATGTCAATGCCAATGTATGTGGCTTTACGCTGACTGTTCCCACCCATACGAATGTAAACCTGTCAGGAAATGATGCGGGCCTCACCGTCACCGGGGTAACTGGCAATCTGGAGCTTGATAATAACGCCGGGGACATCACCATCGATAGCAGCACGTTGCTGGCTGGCTCAACGGTCAGCAATAACGCAGGGACCATCACCATCGATAGCAGCACGTTGCTGGCTGGCTCGTCGGTGAGCAATAACGGCGGAGGTATCACCATCACGCATTCGGCCTTGGGGCCAAATGTAGAGGTAATGAGCAACGGGAGTCCTGTTCATATCACCTCAAGCGCCATCGATGGCAGCAGCTTGTCTTCAGGGATTTTTCAGATCGATGATAGCACGCTGACCGGCCCAATTCAGATAGATGGTCAGACGACAGCGCAAGGGGGCACCCTTTCCAACGCGACGATTAGTGCCGATAGTGAATCAATCTCGTTCAAAAACACGAAGGTGAACGGTTCCGTGGAGATCATAGGTTCATCAAATCAGATTGGATTTGTGGGAACCATCAAACCTGGTTCCGCGTTTACCATCGTCGATGACCATGGGAATGATTCTATTACGCTGCCCGCGAGCCTTGCCATCCATCTGAGTTTGAGCGGCATTAGCTCTTTCACGTCAGATTACCCTGAGTTGCAGGCACTCGACCCTACTACGCTCGCCTCTTCAGATGGAATCCAGGTGAATATTGGGCTTGATCCAGATATATCCGTTACGGTGCAAGGTCCAGAAGAGACTCTGGCGCTTAACAGGACAGCATGAGGTGCGGCGCTCTTTCAGCGCGTGACAGTAAGCATATAAGCTGAAAGAGCGCCGCATCCGGCGCGGCGCTTACGCCGCCAGCGAGATGCGTGCGACAACTGCCGTGATGTTGTCCGGGCCGCCGCTTTCGTTCGCCCGCGCCACCAGGCGCGCCGCGCTTTCTTCTGGCCCATACTGCTGCACAATGGCGCGTATCTCTTCCTCGCCAATCAGACCATGCAAACCATCGGTGCAGAGAACGAGAATATCGCCGTCCTGGGCCTGTTCGGTGGCTGCATAGACCTCCAGCTCGAGCGTGTCACCCAGGCAGCAGGTGATGACGTTGCCTTTCCCCTGGGCTTTCGCCTCCTCCAGCGTCATGGCTCCCAGCCGCACCTGCTCTACTTCCCAGGAGTGATTTTGCGCGAGTTGCAAGACTTCCTGGTCACGGATGAGATAGGCCAGGCTGTCTCCCGCGTTGGCAATATACACACGGTCATCTTTGAGCACCGCTGCGACACAGGTGGTGCCCATCCACCTGGACGCTTCTTCCCTGGTACGCAACGTTTCATTGCGCTGGACGATTGTTTCATTGGCTTGCTCAACCGCTTGCCGCAGCGCTGTCAGGGTATCGTTTTCCGGATTCTGGTAGTACGTTTCGCGAATGGTCGTCACAGCCAGATCGCTGGCAACCTCGCCCATGGTGTGGCCGCCCATGCCATCAGCGACGACGAAGAGCGCACCTTTCTGCTGCATGGTCTGTGTATCGGGTGGGACGACGGAGATCAGCGTATCTTCGTTTGCATCGCGGGTCAGCCCGCGATCAGTCAGAGCGGCCACATCGAGCCGAAGCAGGGCAGAAGCCATCAGATAGTTCCTTTCTCTTCCCAGCAGACGTTTGCAAAAAGCGACACACGAACGTAGACGCTCCGAGCAGACGGTGATGCCCAGGTCAAAGGCTATCATGCTCCAAAAGCGCAGCCGCTCGTGTGGATGGCTTTGTTGGAGCAAATCGCGATAGCACGCGCGGAAGGCGAGCAGCATTTCTCGCTCGTAGGTGCGCCGAAATGCGACAGGGTACAAATGAAGGAGGAGCCGATAGAACTGCTCTGCGCGTGCCTGCGAGCGCCGGGCATCAGGTGGGAGAGGATTCATCGATTTCCTCCTATCCCGCCGCCCTCTGGCAGCAGCCGTTTGCTTTGCGCGACATGCACCAATTGCTCCAGGCGGCGCGCCTCGGCCTGGGCGACGCGCTGACCAAAATCGGTCAGGCGATAGTAGCGCCTGCGCTCATCATCCAGGGTTGGATCAGGACGCTCCCCTGATTCGCGGATGAGGCCATCCGCCAGCATGCGTTTGATCGAGCCGTACAGGGTTCCCGGCCCCATGCGCAGCTTGCCATCGGTGCGCAGGGCAAGCTCTTGCATAATGCCGTAGCCATGCCGCTCTTGATCGGCCAGGGCCAGCAAGATGGCAAACACGGCGGGCGTCAGCGGCAGCAATTTCTCGACATTTTGCTCAGTGTTGCCCAAAAATCCCTCCTTTCATCGGGAAGCCTGAAGACAGGCTTCGATGTCAGCAATAGCCTGGGCTGTATCTCTAAAGAGAACCGTGTGAAAGCCACACGCGCTGGCCGCCGCGACGTTTTGTTCGACATCATCGAGGAACACGATTTCCTCTGGCAGCGTACCCAGGCGCTCACAGGCTCGTTGAAAGATACGCTGGTCGGGTTTGGCAATCCCTTCTTCGTGCGAGTAGATGATGAGATCGGTCATCTCAGCGAAATGAAAGCGCTCCTGCTCTCGCTGCCGCGCGCCGACAAAGCTGTTGCTGAGGAGCGCCGTTTGATAACGAGGGCGCAAACCGTGAAAGTAGGCCATAAGCTCATCATTGGGACTTCCCATATAGATGTCCCAGAAATCATTCAGGAAAGCGGCCAGTTGGGTATCATCCATTCCGGTGGCCTGTTGCAGTCCCGCTTGCCATTCCTCTTCCGTGCAGGTGCCGAGCAAGCCAGCTTCCCCTCGAAAATGAAGCTGCTCATCTAGCGTATCCAGCCGGGCATCCAGTTCCCCTGGCTTCATGCCGAGCCGCGCCTCCCACGATGCCAGCATATAGGGGAATCGAATTGTGGGGTCACCGCCATCTGGGATGATTTCCAGTATCCCACCAATATCAAAAATCACTGTTCGGATTGACACATCTCTTCTCCTACAAACTCTGTAAACTCTTCTAAGCATGCCGGGAGTCATTAAAGCGTTCCAGAATCCACATGTGCGACTGGTCTGAATTGAACCAGTGGGTAAGAGACATATTGTCGAGCGAAACTCCTGGGGTGTTAACAGCGCTCAGGCCGAAGAAATAGATAAACGCAGCCTGGATAACCTCGCCATGGGTAACGAGGACCAACGTCTTCCCTTCGTGTTCTTGAAGGATGCGATTGAGCGCCTGTTGTATCCGTACCGAAAACTCTAGCCACGTTTCGCAGCCATCGGCCCAGCGGAAAAAGGGACGTTGTGTCGCAGGTGTCTCTTGCCAGCGCGCGCTAAATTCGCCAGACACAAGGTTGCCATCATCGCTGTGCCACTCGCGGAAGTCTTCGTCCACGATCACAGGCTGGCCCAGGACCGATGCCAGAATCTGGGCTGATTCTTGTGCGCGTCGCAATGGACTGGTCAGCAGCACATCGGCCTGGATTTCTCCTGTGCGCGCCAGACGATCTCGCAGCCGTTCGGTTTGCCTCACTCCCACTGATGAAAGCCCAGGATTCTTGAGGTATCTGCCCTGCTCCACGTCGATATACTCACCGTGGCGTATCAGGTACAGGTGCGTCACGTTGTCATATGTCCTTTCGTTGATTAATCTAACCGTGCTCGATATATCTGCTACGGATATAGATAACATAAAAAGCTCAGCTCTGTCAAGGCTGTCTGGCAGGAAAATGATGGGCAGTGATTGAGATAAAACTGCCGAAGCTACTTCACGAAACAGTAGACAGGATGTGCTCAATCGGGGAAAATGGGGCACACCGGCAGTTTTCTCGTTCGTAACGCTTTTCGTAACGCTTGGGTGACGCCCGAACCGTAAGATAGGAGTGTGAAATGTTCCTCACCCCGATCATTCAGGCTGGAGGTTGCGTTGGGGCGGAGATGAACAGAGAGGAAGAGGGTTTCTATGGCTAAGATACTCCAGAGCTTCCGACAACCACGGCCTCGGCAGCAGAAAAACCAATTGGAGCATTTGCCTACCGCAGAGTTGGCTCAAGCGCTTGCGCCCAGCGGCGTCAGCATGGAAGAGCTTCAGAAGCTGCGCACCGCTGTCACCGAGGAAGGCCGCCAGAAGGTGGTTGGCGCAGTGTCCATTGCGCCCAATGACCCCATCGTGGCCTATTTCCTCAGCGCGCCCGGAGCGGTGGAGATCGAGCGGCTGCACCTCAACTCGCCAGCGCTGCGCGCGCTTCGGGCGGCAGGAGTGAAGCTGGCGATTCCACTGGTGAGCCAGGGCGAACTGGTTGGCCTGCTGAACCTGGGACCGCGCCTGAGCGAACAGGACTATTCAACGTATGATCGTGGGCTGCTCAACTCGCTGGCAACACAGGCCGCGCCTGCCGTTCGGGTGGCGCAACTGGTGCGTGAGCAGCAGGCGGCCATTCGCACACACGAGCGCATCGAACAGGAACTGCGTGTGGCGCGGGTAATTCAACACACGCTGCTGCCCAAGGAACTGCCCGCGCTGCCAGGCTGGCAGGTGGCCGCGTACTATCAACCGGCCAGGGCGGTTGGCGGTGATTTCTACGATTTCCTGACATTTGAGGATGGTCGCCTGGGGCTGGTGATTGGGGATGTGACCGATAAAGGCGTTCCGGCGGCGCTGGTGATGGCAACCACCCGCAGCATCTTGCGTTCTGCCGCCCAGGCGTTGGTTTCGCCGGGCAAGGCGCTGGAGCAGGCGAATGACCTCCTCTGCCCGGATATTCCGCCGAAGATGTTTGTTACCTGCCTGTACGCGATTCTCGACCCCGCCACCGGGCGGCTTCAGTATGCCAACGCCGGTCACGATCTGCCCTATCGTCACCACAAAGGCACATCAGCTGAACTGCGCGCAACCGGCATGCCGCTGGGCTTGATGCCGGGCATGAGTTACGAGGAGAAAGAAACGATTCTGGAGCCGGGCGAGCGCGTGCTGTTCTATAGCGATGGGCTGGTGGAGGCGCATAATCCGGAGCGCGAGATGTTTGGCTTTCCCCGGCTGATGGCGCTGCTGGCGGAGCAGGGCGCTGCTGCTGAGGTGGTTGATCTGCTGCTGAAGAATCTGGCCGACTTCACCGGCGCGGATTGGGAGCAAGAGGATGATGTGACGCTGGTGACGCTGCAACGGTTGGAGGACGATCAGCAAACCATCGTGCCGGTGCCTGCGCGAGCCTCTGCTGAAGATGGAGCCAGCGATGCCTCCTGGCAGACGTTGGCAAATCTGTCGGTGCCCAGCGAACCTGGCAATGAGCGCGTGGCAATGGATGAGGTGGCCGAGATCGTTCAGTCGCTGCACCTGTCGGGGCGCCGCCTGGAGCAGCTCAAGACGGCGGTGGCAGAGGCAACGATGAACGCGATGGAGCATGGCAACCACTATCGGCCCGACGCGCCTGTGCAAGTGGAAGTGTTGGCTTCGAGCACCGATGTGTTGGTGCGCATCACGGATGAGGGCGGCGCGCAGGCGATCCCGGATGCCATCATTCCCGACCTTGAGGCAAAGCTGGCGGAGGTGCAATCGCCGCGCGGCTGGGGATTGTTCCTGATTAAAAATCTGGTCGATGATATGCGCGTGAGCAGCAACGAGACGCATCATGCCATTGAATTGATCATGCGCCTGGAAGGAGAAAGCGATGCCAGCGAGGAATCTTGAAGCTCATGTCCGTCATCAACCGGGCGTTGCTATTATTGATATGCATGGGGAGATCAACTCCTTTGGCGAGGCCGCGCTCAATGCCGCCTATTCGGATGCGGAACACCAGGAGCAAGACCCCATCCTGCTCAACTTTACCGATGTGGACTATATCAACAGCACTGGCATTGCCTTGATTGTCGGCTTGCTGGCACGGGCGCGCAAGTCGCACCGACGTATGCTGGCATGTGGCCTGAGCCAACACTATATCGAAATCTTCGAGATCACTCGCCTGGTCGATTTTATGAGCGTTTTTGAGGATGAGGCAAGCGCCCTGAAGAGCGAAGCGCCGCAAAGCGCCAGCCAGGGAACAACCCAGAGTTAATGTGAGAAGCGTTGCAAGCATGCAGGGGAAAGGAGGGCGAACATGCCCCCAGCAAAAGTGCAGATGACGGCTCGGCAGGTCAGCGCCAGGGTTAGCATAATCGACATCCAGGGGGAAGTGACGGCATTTGCCGAAAATGCTCTGATGGATGCGTACGCCCAGGCCAGCAGTCCAACCACCCGCGTTTTTATCTTGAACTTTAGTGGGTTGGAGTACATGAACAGTAGTGGTATTGGCCTGCTTGTGACGCTGCTGATTCGCATCAATCGCCAGAAGCTACGGCTTTTTGCCTTTGGCCTGAGCGATCACTACCGCAATATTTTTGAAATCACTCGCCTGAGCGATGCCATCAGGATTTTTGGCAGTGAGGCTGAAGCGCTAGATGCAGCCCATATGCCCTGACAGCCTGTTTCATGAAGGTGGGTATAGAAAGAGAGGAGAGCTATGATGTCCTCGTCCGTATCACCTGAAGAGGGAAATGTTGCCTCTGCTGAAGAGGGGAAGCCCCGCGACGCCGATTATTGGGCGCGCAATGTTTCTTCGTTGAAGCTGGGTAGAGTGCCCAGCGGGGCCATTAACTTGAACGTGCAAGGGAAGCGGCCCGTTGGCCCCTTGCAGGGCTTTGGCGCGATGTGGCAGAAAACCTATCGCGTGCGGCTGAGTGGCGTGAAAGTGCAGCCAACGGCAGTGATTAAGGTTTGGAAGGAACATTTTCCAGAGTTCTGGCCGAAAGGTAATCGTTTCTATGGGCCATTGACCGGCATTGCCCCCGGCGAGGTGGGCCTGATCAATATGGCGCTGCCGGGCGGCGTGCCCCTCTCGACGGGCGTGATGATTCTCTATGCTGACGATGAATCGTTCACGTTTATGACGCCTCAAGGCCACGTATTTGCGGGATGGATTACCTTCAGCGCGTATGAAGATGACGAGCGCTCTATTGCTCAGGTGCAGGTGTTGATTCGTGCCAATGACCCGCTCTATGAAATCGGCTTTCGCATGGGCGCGGCCAAGAGTGAAGACCGCTTTTGGGAGAACACGCTGAAATCTTTGGCAACCTATTTTGGTGTGGAAGCGCCAGAGGTGGAGACCCAGGCCATCTGTGTGGACCGCAAGATTCAGTGGTCCCAGGCAAAAAATGTCTGGCATAATGCCGGTGTTCGCACAACCATGTATCTCATGATGGCTCCGGTGCGTGTGCCGCTGCGTTGGATGCGCAGACGCAACCGCCCGGAAGCCAAATAGAAACAGGCGTTGATATGGCTACGCATACTGCCTATGATGCGGTGGTGGTCGGCTCCGGGCCAAACGGCCTGGCGGCTGCCATCACCCTGGCCCGCGCCGGGCGTTCGGTAATTGTTTTTGAGGCGAAGGGGACGATTGGCGGCGGCTGCCGCACGGCAGAACTGACCTTGCCTGGCTTTGCGCATGATGTCTGCTCGGCCATTCATCCAATGGGTGTGGCCTCGCCCTTCATGCGCACGCTGCCGCTGGAGCAATATGGCGTCGAATGGATTCAGCCGGACGCGCCGCTGGCCCATCCCTTCGATGATGGTTCTGTTGCGGTGCTGGAGCGTTCCATCGAAGCGACAGGCTCCTGGCTGGGCAAAGATGCTGATGCTTATAGTCGGCTGATGGCTCCGCTGGTCAACCGTTGGGAAGAACTGGTTGGTGACGCGCTTGGCCCGTTGCCCATTCCTCCACATCACCCATTTATCATGGCGCGCTTTGGCTTGCAAGCCATACGTTCGGTGCGCGGCGTGGCCGAAGGCCACTTCAAGGGCGAACGCGCCCGTGCGCTGGTGGCTGGCATTGCCGCCCATGCCATGCTTTCTTTGGAGTTGCCGGTCAGCGCGGCGTTTGGGCTGGTGCTGGGGATGCTGGGGCATGCCGTTGGCTGGCCCATCCCGCGTGGTGGCTCACAGAGCATTGTTGACGCGATGGCCGCGTACTTGCGCTCGCTGGGTGGGGAGATTGTGACGGGCGTGGAGGTGGAATCGCTAGAGATGCTGCCCGCATCTCGCGCCATCCTCTGCGATGTGACGCCGCGCCAATTGCTGCGCATCGCGCATCGCCGCTTACCGAACGGCTACCAACATCAGTTGATGCGCTATCGCTATGGGCCGGGCGTCTGCAAAGTAGATATTGCGCTGGATGGTTCCATCCCCTGGAAAGCAGAGGCGTGTCTGCGTGCCGGAACCGTGCATGTGGGCGGCCCGCTGCCGGAGATCGCAGCCGCCGAGCGCGCCGTCTGGCGGGGCGAATATGCGGAGCACCCTTATGTGTTGCTGGCGCAGCAAAGCCTCTTCGACCCGACGCGCGCGCCTGTGGGCAAGCACACCGTCTGGGCCTATTGCCACGTGCCCAGCGGCTCAACCTGCGATGTGAGTGACCGCATCATCGCGCAGATCGAACGCTTTGCGCCAGGCTTCCGTGACCGGATTCTGGCAAAGCACGTCTTCACCGCCGCTGAAATGGAGCGCTATAACCCCAATTATATTGGCGGTGACATCAACGGCGGCGTGCAAGACCTCTGGCAGCTTTTCACGCGCCCAACCATCCGGCTGGACCCCTACTCGACACCCGCCAAGGGCCTCTATCTGTGTTCCTCTTCCACACCGCCAGGAGGCGCTGTGCATGGCCTCTGCGGCTACTTTGCTGCCAAAGCAGCCTTGCGCGGAGCTTTTTAAGCAGCGACATGCTGACCAGCGCCCACAAAGGAGGATGTTGATGAGCGTGCCACCTGTTCCCGCGCTTGCCAGTGGAAAAGCGCAGGCCATCACCAGCGATACGCGCCTGCGTGGGCGCTGGTTGGTGATGGCGCGGGTAGCATGGGTACTGCTCGTCGCCTGTACGCTCGCGCTCTTCTTCGCCAGTCTCCCGGCGTATGATGCGCGCCTTCAGACGCCCTGCGTGGGTGCTGTCGCGTGCAACCTGAATGGCACGCTGACCGCAACGGGCATGCGAACGCTCCAGGCGGCGGGGTTCTCACTTAGCGGCTATGCTGGCTATACTGTCGCCCTCAATATTATCGGTGTCCTGATCTGGTCTGCGGTTGGCATGATCATTTTCTGGCGCCGATCTGATGATTGGCTGGCGTTGCTGGTCGCGCTGGCGCTGGTCCTCTTTAATGCCGGGCAACAGAGCGCAGCCCCCACTGCCCTGGCGCTCACATACCCGGCCTGGGCTGTGCCGGTCGAGGTGGTGAACGTCCTGAGTGTGGCTATCTATGGCTTCTTTATCCTGGTCTTTCCAGGCGGACGGTTTGCGCCACACTGGACCATTTGGATCGGAGTCTTGAACCTTGTCCAGACGGCGCTTGCTGCTTTTCCGCCTGCTGATTCACCGCTCAATACGGCAAACTGGCCCCTCGTGGTCAATGGGTTGATCTTCATCAGCATCATCGTCGGAGGTCTTTTCTCGCAAATCTATCGCTATCGGCGGCTCGCCAGCCCGGTGCAGCGTCAGCAGGTCAAGTGGGCTGTCTTCGGAATCATCGTCACTGCCGTGTGTATCATTGCATTGAGCCTTTCTGCGTTCATTCCCGCATTCAACCAGCCTGGCTCACTCTACGAGCCGGTGATTAATACTCTCTACCCGCTTGCCCTGCTGCCTATTCCACTCTCCATTGGCGTTGCTATCCTGCGCTACCGGCTCTGGGATATCGATGCCATCATTAACAAAGCGCTGGTGTATGGCTTGCTGACGGGGCTGCTAGGCGCGCTCTACGCGGGTCTCATCATTGGGCTAACCGGTATGGCCGGGGTGTTTACTGGCATTACAAACCAGCCGGTGGTATTGGTCATCTCGACGCTGGCGATTGCTGCCCTCTTTACGCCAGCACGTAATCGCATTCAGGCCATTATTGACCGACGTTTCTATCGCCGCAAGTACGATGCAGAGAAGACCCTGGCCGCCTTCAGCGCGGCGCTGAGGAACGAAGTTGATCTGCATGAACTGCGCGAGCATCTGCTGGCGGTGGTGCAAGAGACGATGCAGCCAACGCATGCCTCGCTCTGGCTGCGCACGCCCGAACCGCGCCAGGCATCGCTAGACGGTGAGGCTTACGCATAAGCTACCACTCGGTGAGTTTCCAGATTTCAGGCAGCAGCGGCCCCGCTTCGGTGTCGATGTTGGCATAGATGCTGACGGCTTGCTTGAGATGAGGCATGGCAGCCTCGGTGCGGCCACTGCTGTGCAGCAGGTCGGCCAGATTGTTGTGCAGGGCGGCCTCGCGGTGGCGATCACCCTGCGCGGCGCATAACGCCAGCGCCGTCTCGGTCAGTTCAATGGCGCGGTCAACGGCCCCGCTGGCGCGGCAGACCAACGCCAGGTTATTCAGCGCGGCCACGCGGGCGCTCAGGTCATTCAGACGCTCGGCCAGGGCCAGGCTCTCTTCCAGGTGGTGCTGTGCCTGCTCCAGATCACCCTGGCTGCTTGCAAGGATGCCCAGGATATTATGGGCCTGGGCCAGCGCGCGGGTATCCTGCGCGGCCTCCGCTAACTCCAGGGCGCGTTTCGCCAGGTCCAATGCCTGGTTCAACTGGCCGTGATGATGGGCGCTGCGGCTCCAATCGGCGTAAAGGCGCGATCGTGCATCTGCCGCGCCGTGTTCACCGAGCGCCGCCAGGGCTGCCTCGAAATGGCTTTCGGCCTGTTCCCAATCGCCGCGCCGTTCATAGACCGTCCCCAGCTTGTGCTCGATGGCCGCCAGCGCAGCGGCCTTACTGAGTGCTGCGGCAGTTTCGTAGCTGCGCAGCGCCGCGTTATATTCGCCAAGCAAGGTATGCAAGTCGCCAATAGCCTCGTGCAGTGCCCCCGGCTCTGAATGGCCCAGTGCCAGCGCGGTGCGGAAGTGTTCCAGCGCTTCGGTATTGGCGTAAAGCGTGCGGGCACGCTCGCCAGCGAGTTTATAGTAGTCGGCTGCCGCCGCGTCGTTTCCGGCGAGTCG
Source organism: Ktedonobacterales bacterium (assembly GCA_035307385.1). Lineage (GTDB taxonomy): Bacteria > Chloroflexota > Ktedonobacteria > Ktedonobacterales > DATBGS01 > DATBHW01. The sequence continues at coordinate 52,419 of DATGID010000071.1, forward strand.
ATAATGCTGGGCAATCTGCGCCGCAAAGATGCTCTGTTCGCGCTGGGCGCGAGCGCGCCCGATCAGCGCCTCGGCGGTGCGCCGATGCAGCAGCCGAATGCGGGCCAGGCTGGCTCCTTCATAGGCCATTTCTCGCAGCTTCTCGTGGCTGAAGTCATAGGTCAGCGATTGCTCGCCGGTTTCGCTGCGCACCTCTTTGACCAACCCCTGGGCCAGCAGTTCTTCCAGCGCCGTCACCGTCTCTTCTTCGCTGCGCCCGCTGGCCTCGCGCAGCGTATCGAACTCGAATGAGCGCCCGATGACGGCAGCAGCGGTGAGCAATTGCCCGCCCGTCTCGCTGGCAGAAGAGAGCCGCGTGCGCAGCAGATCGCGCACGCCGCCAGGCAGCGACCAGGTGCGCTCGTCGGCGGCAAGCACGCCGGTCTCCAGTGCCGCCAGGTATTCGGTCAAGAAAAAAGGTAGCCCCTCTGTCTCTTCATAGAGTCTGTCAGCGATGCCTGCAGGCGGCATCTCGTGGGTGGTGGCGAGCGAGCGCGTCAATTCTTCTACGCTGGATTGGCTCAGGCGCGGCAGCGTGATGACCGTGACGTTTCCGGCGTGCTGCGCATCGGTCATCAACTGGCTGAGACGATGGCCGGAAGTGATCTGTTCACTGCGCCAGGTGAGGAGCAGGCACATCGGTTGCTCGGGAAGCCGTCGCACCAGATAGGTGAGCAGATCAAGCGAAGCGTTATCTGCCCAGTGCGCATTATCCACGAAGATCAGGCCAGGCCGCGTCTCGCCGCACAAGGCGAGCAAAACCTGACGTATGCCCTCGAAGAAGCGGCTTTGCGCGCCAGGGCTGTCGAGCGGCGGCGCTGGTGGCAGCCCTGGGCGCGTTGTGGCGAGTTCAGGCAGCAGCCGCGCCGCTTCGCTCAGCCACAGCGGCGAGATGGCGCTGAGCCGCGCTGCCAACGCTGGCTGAGCCAGGGCGGTGCGCAGCGCTGCCACGATGGGACCATAGGCCAGATGCGTTTCGCCTTCATAGCAGCGTGCCGCGATGGTGGTTGTGCCGGTGCGGTGCAGGTCGGCCAGAAACTCTTCGGCCAGGCGTGTCTTGCCGATGCCTGCCTCCCCTTCGATGATGATGATCTGGCCGCTGGTGCGGCTGGTGTGGTAAGCGTGGCCGAGCGCTGCCCACTCGCTCGCTCGCCCGATCAGCGGAAACCGGGCCGCAGTGGTGGGCGCTGCGCCTGAGCCATTAGCCCGCGCTGGCGAGCCGCTGGCGATTTGCGCGTTGGTTGCTAAGCCGGAAGATTGCCATTGAGCCGGTCGCGGAGGGAGTTGATTCTCTTTGATCGCCTGGTAGAGTTGGGTTGTTGCTTCCAGCGGCGCGACCCCAAGTTCTTGCTCCAACACCTGCACGCATTCGCGATACTGATGCAGGGCGGTGGCGCGCTGCCCGGCCCAGGCATATAACTGCATCAATTGATAATGAGCAGGTTCGTGCAGGCGGTCCAACGCCAGCCAGCGCCGGGCATGCCGGATGGCGGCGTCGAAATTGTCCTGCGCGCTGTAGCCGAAAACTAAGCGCTCCAGCACGCCCGCAAATTCACGGCGCAGGCTTTCGGCCTGAAAGAACTGCCAGTCATCGAAATCTGCGCTGTCGCGCAAGCTGAAGCCTTCCAGGAAATCATCTCGATAGAGCGTGACGGCTTCGGCCAGCGGTTGCAGGCAAGCGGGACAAACTTCTGATGCCGGATGGCCGTGGGTGCGCGTAGCCGCCACATGGCTGTTGAAGGCGTCGACATCTAGCCAGAGGTCGGAATTGGGGTTCAAGCTGATGGTTTCGCGGTCCAGGTCCAGCCAATTGCCGTCGAGCGCTTTGTTGAGTGTTGAAAGCGTGCGGCGCAGGGCGGCGCGCGCGTGGGTCTGGTCGTAATCGGGCCAGAGCAGGGCGGCCAACCTATCCCGACTCTGCTCCTGGCGGGTGACAGCCAGATAGGCGATCAAGGCGATGGCCTTGCGGGTATCGACGGTGATGGGCCGCCCTTCGCGTTCGATGCGTGGCGGGCCGAGCAATAACAGTTCCAGACGCGACATCAAGCACCTCCACAGAGCACCGCCATGATAGTTGCTTCTCTTCTGAGAAGCAACTTCGTCAACGCTGTTGATGCAACGAGAGCAGTATGCCATAGCGCAGCGCCGCTGACAAGGCAGAAGCCCTGGTTTGCTTACGCGGCGGGATGTGCCTCCTGACTAATGGGCTGTTCCGTGGCAATGTGCTTGACAGGGAGGACACAGGCCGGTAGGATAGAACAGGAAGAGATCACACGTATCATCACACAAGGAGGAAAGGAGCGGAAGCGCTCTAACGCAGGGATGGCGCGTCCGCTCTCAGGAAGAAAGCGATGTCAGCACCGAAATCCTATGATTTGGAACTCCTCACCCTGAACCGCGAGGTTCACCGCTTGCGCGAACAGGCTCGTCTGGCCTGGCCCCAAGAGTCACCTATTCTCACCAGATTTGGTTTGCGCGACGGCATGTCTGTAGTCGATCTGGGATGTGGCCCCGGCTCCGTTACTGAGCACCTCTTGACGCTGCTGCCCCACAGCCAGATCATCGCGCTCGATAACGAACCGGCTCTGCTTGAAAGCGCACGCCAACAGTTGCAAGCACAGGCCGGTGAGCGGCTGCGGTTTGTCGAGGCGTCGGTGATGGAGACGGGCCTACCTGAGAACAGCGTTGATTTTGCTTTTGCGCGTTTTGTCTTCCAACATCTCGCTGACCCGGTTGGCGCGGCCCGTGAAGCGCTGCGCATCCTCAAGCCCAACGGTCGATTTGCATTGATCGAAGTTGATGAGATTGGCTTCCCGGTCGTGTTTGATCCGCCCGTGCCGCTGCTGGAGGCGATGAGACAGAAGTCGATGCAGGAGCAGTCGGCCAGGGGTGGCAATCGCAGCATTGGCAGGCATTTGTGGCGGATTTTACGCGCGGCAGGCTTTCAAGAGCTTCGGCTGGAAGCCTTTGTTGTCCACAGCGATATGCTTGGCCTGGATGGCTTTCGCCAGGCGCTTGGTCTTTCATCCGAGCGGCTGGGCGCGGCGCTTGCTCCCTTTGATGCAGCCCCAGACCCTTTGATTATGGTGGTGGGTTTTGCCGCCTGCGGCACAAAGCCTGAAGAATAACGCGGTCTCTCCAGCCACGGCTGAACGCGCCTGCGTCTCCGGGGAAGCGCTGTTTCTGTTGATGTCAACAGTGCTTCCCCACGACACCTGGGCGCATTAGCCTGCCTGCTCCCTTGACAGCTTGAAATGAGAGAGATATGCTGGTAATGGTTTTTCCTCTTTTCAGAGCATACAAGAGGGCAGAGCGTCATCCTGCCTGGCAACACGAATAAGGCTTGTTCTTGAGAGAGCCGCGTAAGGAAATCACCGTTTTCGTGCGTTGATGGTTGAGGGGATTGTCATGACCTTACGTATCAGGCGAAATCAGTTTCGTGGCTCAGTGTCTCCTGTGTCGCCTTCAGCATCATTTGCCGGTTTGTTGCCAGGCCACGCGAAGGCCCTTTGCTCCTTCTTTTCACGGAGTGCCTCCGGCAAAACAGGCGACACGTTTTTTGCCCGATTTTCCCCCAGGGCTGCGGCTCCGGTTACGTCTTCTGAGCCTCCGCGTGGGGCTTCGTGGGTCTGGCATGATGCCCTGCTCCTGGGCGCGTTTGTTGTTGCAGCGCTGATCACCATCTATCAGCTTATTGCCTGCCTCCTCAGACCTTTATGGCTCGATCCTGCTACCGATTGGCTCAGGGCAACGCTGGCCTGGCCGGAAATGCTGCTCATGGTGCTGGCGAGCCTGTGGCTGACACGCACCCGGCGGCCTGGCAGAATATCCTGGTGGATGTTCAGTATCGCGTTGTTCTTTTATGCCCTGGCGCAAACCTCCTGGGCCATTTGGGACCAACTGGTCTATGATGGCAAAGTTCCATTCCCATATTGGGATGACCTTTTTTATCTGCTGCAATACCCCTGCTTTTTTTTCGCCCTCGCGCTGCTCCCTGGGGCCAGGCATCCAGGCCAGCCGGGCATGAGCCGCGTCAAAGTCATTGTGGATAGCCTCCTCTTAACCGCTGCTGGGACGGCGCTTTCCTGGTATTTTCTTCTGGCGCCCATTTATATGCTCAGCACAGAATCTCCATCAGGGAAACTGGTAGGGCTGGCGTACCCTGCGGGAGATTTAGTGCTGCTGGTTGGCTTGTCCATTGTGCTGATGCGCTGGCGGCATCAGATTGCCGAGCGCCTTTCGATGCAGTTTTTGATAGCAGCGGTGATTTTATTGATGATAGCGGATTCCTGGTATGCATACCTCAACCTGGTGGGTCAGTTCGAGTCTGGAGACCCTCCGGATGTGTTTTGGGTTGCATCTTACCTCGCCTTTGCCCTGGCCGGATTAGTTGAACTGCGCGCTGCTCGATACCATTATGCCCCTCCAGCAGAGCAGGATACAGATGAGACATTGCCACAGGCGCGACTGTCTAGTGGGGTTGGTCGCAGAGCGCGCTATTTCTTGCCCTTTGTTGCTGCTTTTCTGGCGAGCATTGCAATTGTGGGCAGGGCATTGATGGTTTCCGACAATCGCCTGAGCCTGCTTGCCCCTTTGGGGGTAAGTCTGGGGTTGTTGATTTTGGTGATGATTCGCCAGGGTATTACTTCACTGGAGAACGAGCGCTTGCTGCAAGAGCAGGAAGCTGCCTATGCGAATGATCTGGCGCTGCGCGAAGCTGCCCGGCAGATGGATGAGTTTCTGGGAATTGCCAGCCACGAATTGAAAACACCGTTGACGACCATTATGCTGGGGCTGCAAATGATTCAACGTCGCCTTCAACGCCTCGCTGGCAATGCAGAGGCTGGTGGAAAAGCGGGTGGCGAGGTGGCATCTTGCCAATCTATCCTGGACTATACCTTTCATCATGGGCGGCGGCTGAGTCGGCTGGTGAATGATCTTCTGGATACGTCGCGCATACGGCAAGGGCAATTACCATTGCAGCAACGCCCAACGGAGTTGATCGCTGTTGTTGAGGCTGCTGTCGAAGAGCAGCGTCAGGCAGCCCCAGAACGCTGCATCTTGCTGCGCCTGCCTGCCCAGCCATCGGTGTGTGTGTTTGCTGATGCGGACCGTATCGGGCAGGTCGTCACCAATTATCTGACCAATGCGTTGAAATATGCTCCGCCAGGGCCGCCTATCTCGGTAGGGATACGAACGGAGTGCGAACATGCGCGGGTCTGGGTAAGCGATCAGGGGCCTGGCCTTTCTCCGGCTGGGCAAGAACAGGTGTGGGAACGTTTCCACCGGATACCAGGGATTGAAGCGCAAACCGACTCTGGCATTGGGTTAGGGTTGGGTTTGCATATCAGCAAAACGATTATCGAGCATCACGGGGGGCAAGTCGGAGTTCAAAGCGCGCCCGGCGCAGGGTCTACCTTCTGGTTCACGCTTCCCCTGAGCAGTGAAACCTGCCAGAGTATTCCCCCTTGAGAGGATCCCGTTGGCGAATTCACCCAGCAGCCACTTCAAGAGGTGAAGGAGCCAACACGGCAAAGCATGAGCGGCGTGTGGGTTCACGTGGGCGCTCCTCACTCCAAGCAAAGAGGCGGACGATATTGAGAGCAAGAGCGATCATGAGATGCTGCAACCGCGTCTTTGCTTCTCCCACATAGCGACTGCGTCGCAACTCGAAGGCTCGGGCGCCTTGGGATAATGTGCCCTCAATCCCTGCTCGTTGCGCGTACACCTCCTTGAATCCTGGAGTCTGTTGGCGCTGTCGGGCGCTCTGCAGTGCCTTAAAAGTTTGCTCGGTGCGGACGGCAAGGGTCCTGGGGAGCTTGGCGGCATGGGTACACCGCTGGCGCACCGGGCAGGGGGAACAATCGCGGGCAGCAAAGCGAATGTGGACGATCTCATGACTATGCCGATCTTTGCACGGCACCCACTGAACACTCTGACACCCCTGAGGGCACCAGGCCTGCCTTGCTTGCCAGTCAATGCTGAAGTCGGCGGTGCCGAAGTTGGTGTCGGACTGAGCTTGCCAGCTCGAGTCAGGAGCCACCGGCCCGACCAGATCGATCTGATACTGGCGCTGACTGTTCACCAGATGCTCGGCGGTGACATAGCCCATATCAAGCAGGTGCTCCTTGGGGAGGAGCTGACGCTCAGCCAGCGAAGCCTGGATTGGCGGGGTCATATCAAAATCGGAGAGAGGAGCAGATGTCGTGTGCACGTCGGTGATCAAATGCGGCGTCTCATCATCGCAGCTCTCGGTCAGATGCACTTTGTAGCCCGTCCAAGTCGTCGAACGCTTCTGGCTGAAGCGCGCATCGGGGTCATAAGGCGTGCAAATGAGCAGACTGGAGGGCGGCAAATCGGTGGCTTCGCGCCAGCGAGCCGATGACCCATCCGCGTAAAATTGCTGGACCCAGACGCGCCGGAGGGTCTCGATTGCCGGCAGAGTCCTGGTCCAGGTGAGCGCAGGCGTTTGCTCCAGCAGGGCGAACAGCTGTCGACCATCTAGCCCGATCATTTCCGCCAGGTCCTGCCGCTCCTGGCGACCTGAAGGGAGTCGATAATCCTGCCAGCGCGTGCCATAGCGCTCATACCACTCTGCTGGAACGTGGTCTTGCACCCAGTCAGGGATGGTTGCAGCGAGGACGTTGAGGGCATGGCGCAAGGTTTCGGCCACACATTCGAGCCGACTCAGGGTTTGGATGGCCGCGAGGACGTGGGTGGAATCGGTGCGTTGCCGACCGCGCTCTTTGAGCCACCCGCGCTCTTTGGCAAAGCGCAGCAGCGCCTCGAACAGAAGCGCCTCCTCGTTCCCTTGCAGCAGCCTGGCCCGGAACTCGCAGAGCACGGAAAAGTCAAAGCCCAGGTCCTCGAGCTCCAAATGCAGGGCATATTTCCAGTCAATTCGAGTCCTGACGGCCTGTGCCGCTTGCCGATCAGAGAGGCCTTCGACAAATTGCAACACCGTGACCAGCGCTAGCCTCCACGGCGCTTCGGCTGGTTGCCCACGGCGCGGAAAGCAGGAGGCAAACAGCTCATCTTGGAAGACCGTACTCAGTTCCTCACCGAGCCACAGGCACAAGCTTCCTTTCGGACAAACGATGTGGGCAAGACGAGCAGTTGGTTCAGGAACGGGTGGGATTGGTTCAGGTTTGAGAGACATCCTGGGCTCCTTGGCTCTGCTGAGGCAAATTCGGTGGCGTTTGTAGGTCTCTCCAGTGTCTCACCTCATTTCTGATTTCGCCAACGGGATCTTGGCAAGACACAGAAATCGGGGCTGCTAAGGTGCTCCTCCCTTCCTTCATGTAGTAGACTTCTGCTGGCGTGAGATACTGCAAGGCTTGGTGTGGGCGTTCCTGGTTGTAAAACTGGATATAGCGGCTCAGTCCATGCCGTGCTTCGCGTGGCGTTGCATACTCCGTGAGGTAGACCTCTTCATACTTGATGGTTCTCCACAACCGTTCGGTGAAGATATTGTCCAGCGCCCGTCCTTTGCCATCCATGCTGATCTGGACATTCGCTGCCTGCAAGCGTCCCAAATACTCCTGGCTGGTGAAGTGGCTCCCCTGGTCGCTGTTGCAAATCACCGGATGGGCCTGGGCTAAAGCCTCATCCAAGGCCGCCAGGACAAAGGAGAGGTGCAGCGACTGATTCAGCTCCCAACTGATGATGTAGCGCGAGTACCAATCCAGCACCACAACCAGGTACATCCAGCCATGCACCAGGCGGATGTAGGTGATGTCGAGGCCCCAGATGTGATTGGGAGAGCTGGCTGTCACCTCCCGCAGTAGATAGGGATAGATGGCGGCTTGGTGTGCGCGGCGACTCAGGTTGGGTCCAGGGCAGATGCCGGCAATGCCCATCTCCTGCATGTGCCGGGCAACCGCCTTGTGATTCACCGACCAGCCCTCGTGATGTAACTGGGCAGTGACCCGGCGCACCCCGTAAAACGGCGTCGCCGTGTAGATCGCATCGATCCGATGCTTGAGTGCTACCTCTTCGGCAGAGGGCGGGACCGGGCGATAATACAGGCTGGAGCGATTGAGGTTGAGCAACTCCGTCTGCACGCTCAGCGGGAGTTCCCGATGTTCTCGGTCGACCAGGGCCAGGCGCTGCTCACGACTCATGGAACTCTCCAACTTTTTTTTTGATCCAAGCTAACTGCGTCGTCAGCCGGCCAATCTCCGCATATAATTCTTGCTCTGTCTGCTGCCGCTCCGCCTCTCGCGCGGCTTGGGCCTGGGCTTCCTGATCGCTGAACAGACTGGGTAAGCCAGCTACGGCGATCTCATGCCACCGCCGTAACAAATTCGGATGGATGCCATGTTCGGCGGCGATTTGCGGGATCGTCTTCTCCTCTTTGAGGATTTCCCGCACGATCTGCGCTTTGAAGCTGGCGGAGTAGTGTGCCCGTTTCTTCATGTGACCAATCGACCTGCACCTGAAAATGCGCCCAAATTTCGTTCAGTTTCCAGGGTACACTATAGGAAGCTGAGGCACCCGGCCATGTAGGCGAGCCAACGTCTGAACCTGTTCGACTTCCAGGCACTTGATTTTGGCATTCACCGGATCAGCGTGCCATGCCATCTGAGCTTGCGCCAGCCATTGGCGCAGCGTTTTGGGATCAATGGAGAGCAGACGACCGCATTCAGCCAGAGAAAGACGGGTCATGAGCAAGACTCCTTTCGGCAAACGACGAGCATGAGAGGACATGCTCCTGGGAACAATCCCAGGAATAATCCCAGGAACACAAAACAGCCAAGGCAAGGCCCTGACGGTCGCTTCTTACCCGGCAGTACAGCGGCGTTTCGTGTGGAAATAGCTGGCCCGACTCTGATGGGAGCGCCGCCACCACGACCAGGAGAGCAGCAGCGTTGGGTTGCGAGGCAGAGGCCAGAGCAAGGACGCGAGTAAATGACGCACTTCGGGGATGGTCAACGGCAGCAGCGTGTAAGGGAACGGTGGTTCATCAGAGGAGAGCAGCTTGGTCGCTTCACGACAAGCCGCTGCGCAGATTCCTGCCAGGCAGGCTTGAACGAGCATGACCAGCGTGACGTGTCGATACCAGGCAGTGAAACACCGCACTTGGTAATCCTCCAAACCGATCGCTTTGCCCGTCTCGAAACATTCCTCAATTTTCCAGCGTTGTCCGATCGCCTGGACCAGCTCGACCAGGGTGGTACCAAGCGAAGCATACGCGAAGTAGTATGCCTTCTCGCTCGGATCGTCAACGCAGCGGCGGATCAGCAAAAAATGTCTCCCATCCGCATCGCACCGATGCAGCATCGGAGTGAGAGCCCAATCAAAGAGTCGCGGCCCTTTGGTCCCCTGACTCTCCGAGATCCGCTGCCAATTCCCATCGTGAAACGAGCGCGTTTCGGCCTCGGCTACGGTCAGCCGTTTGAGCCCCTCCGGCGTCTGGATCTCGACTGGCTCATCACAGGCCACCGCCAGCACAAAAGCGTAGCCATGGGCTTCGAGCCAGGTGCGCAGATCCTCATTGCCGCCGTAGACCGTATCAGCGACCACCCAGGCGAAAGGGATCTTCGCTTGCCATAGGCGCTCAATCATCTGTCGGGCCTGCTCACATTTCGTCTGAAAGCGCACGGTGTCGGGAATCCCAGCCGCTCGGCACCGGGTGCGATCCTTGATCCAGCGCAGGGGCAGATACAATTCGCGATCCAGGAGCGTGTGGCCTTTCGCGCTGGCGTAGGCGAGAAACACCCCGACCTGACAATTTTCCAGGTGGCCGGTCGTGCCACAGTGCTGTCGCGCCACCCCCGCTGACTTTTTGCCACGCTTGCGAAAACTCGTTTCGTCGATTACCAAGACCGCTTGAGGATCACCCAGCTGTTCCAGGAGGTAGGCACGCAGATCATCGCGCACCAGGTCCGCATCCCAGACCGCACTGTTGAGCAAGCGTTGCATCCCATCAGGGCGGCTTTCTCCGGCGTGTTCGGCCAGTTGCCAGCCGTTTTTACGCTCGACCGCACTGACGATGCCTTTCAGGTACGCCAGCGCTCGACGACGGGGTTCAGGACGAGCAAAACGCGGAGCGATGTGGGCATGCAGGCGTTCGAGTTCCTGCCCCCACTTCCAGACTTCGACAAAGGTGGTTTTGGCTCCTACTGGGATGATGTGTCGGGGTTGCTTCATATCTTGCTCCTTTCCCATAAGGCGTTCTTGAGGTTGGCTTCCACCTTAGAGTATCAGGGTCTCAACCCACATGAAGCATCTGCATCAAGCTTGAAACAGGCCGGTTGTAGGGGGCGCGAGTGCGCGATGGCTGGAGGGTCTTGCGCTGGTCACGCGCCGAGCGTGAAGGCGCGCTCTGTAGCGCGGCCTACCGACCCAAACGGGAAAAGCTGGTATCGTTTCGTGTATTAGCGTATTCGCCCACTTTTCGAAACGTATCCCAAGGAGGAGCACACCTCTCCCGGCACTCGAAAAGTTCGCAGGTGCGGCGTCGAAGCTGGCTTCTTGTACCTGCACCTCTGTATGCGCGGGCTGCAATCGTGCTTACCCGTTTCCTTGAGGAACGAAGAAGGGAGGTTCTTCATGGACGTGTTTCTGACCGGTGCCACCGGCTATATTGGGGGAGCCATTGCCGATGCGCTCCTGCGTGCCGGGCATGGGGTGCTTGGCCTTGCCCGCTCAGACCAAGTGGCAGAAGATATGCAGGCGCGGTCTATTTCCCCGATGCGCGGGGATCTCAGAGACGCTGCGAGTCTTACCAGGGGCGCGCAGCAAGCCGACGCGGTCATCCAGGCCGGGACGACGAACAGCAGTGATATGGACCAGGTTGACAGTGCGGCGGTCGACGCCATGCTCTTGGCGCTTGAAGGCACCAGCAAGCCATTCATCTATACCAGTGGATGCTGGGTGCTGGGCAACACGGGGGATATTATCGCTGACGAAGAGGCTCCAACCGACCCGCCCTCGCTCGTTGCCTGGCGTCCCGCCTTGGAGCGGCGAGTGCTCGCTGCCAGCACACGCGGCATCCGCTCGGTCGTGATCCGTCCCGCAGTCGTCTACGGACGCGGTGGAGGGACTCCGGCCATGCTGATCAACCTGGCCCGCAAGTCAGGCGCTGCCCGCTATATCGGCAGCGGCGAGCAGCATAGCCCGATGGTGCAGGTGGACGACCTGGCCGATCTCTACGTGCGTGCGCTCGCCAAGGCTCCAGCTGGTTCCTTATTCAACGCACCAGGTGGGCCGACATTCCGTTTCAAGGAGATTGCCCAGGCCATCAGCCAACCTGCGGGGCTGGGTGGGCGAACGGAGTCCTGGTCGCTGGAGGCCGCCCGGGAGGTGCTCGGGCCGCTGGCCGATGCCCTGGCGCTCGACCTGCAGTTCAGCGGAGACAAGGCAAAACGGGTCCTTGGGTGGACCCCACGTGCCTCCTCGGTCATTGATGACCTGGTCAACGGCTCGTATCGTCTGGGAATGCCGTCTTCAGTGTGAACGGGTGCTGGACTGGTGGAGTCAAGCAAGGGGAGCCACTCCACGAAGGGGAACGAGCACCTCCGCTCTGCTTCCCAGCCTGGCCACGCTGACATTGGCGTCTGGAAATGGGTCGGAGGAAAGGCACCTCTGGCAAGGTCTCCACAGCACTGGAAGCCGTTGCCAGGGTCTGCTGCCACTGGACCTGGTGCGCACCAGGGGAGACGGAGGCTCGTGAGGGCCCTCTCTCTGCGAGAGATGCACAGGAGCGCGAGACCCTGACAGAACCCGGTGTTCCAGTCTCCTCGCGGAGGAACAGAGCGTGGGCTGAACCCCTGTCTTTGCCTCACCCCTTGCCACAAGAAAGGAGCCTCAAGTGAGGTGTATTAGACTACTGCCGGCGCCGCCTGATCTGCAGGGTGAGATCACCCGCCGCGCGTTGGAGCGGCTGCTCACCCCGCAGGTGCCGCGCGAACTCGACTGGACCGCGACCGATCTGCTACAGGCGACCATCGACACCGTGCTCTACGGGGGGATCCGCTCAGCACACCCCGGCATCGATGATGAACAACGCCGGGCGGTCATGCCGACGGCCCGCGATGATGAACAGGAGGTGGACCCGTGACTGGAGCAACCGGCAGAGTGGCCTTGGTGACCGGGGCCAGCAGCGGCATCGGTGCGGCCACCGCGCGCCTTCTGGCCGCGCGCGGGATGCGCGTGGTCGTCAACTACCTCCACAGCGCCACGGCAGCCGAGGAGGTTGTGGCTGGCATCGAGGCCGCAAGCGGCCAGGCCATGGCCGTACAGGCCGACGTGCGCGAGGCAGCGGCGGTCGAGCGCCTGATCAAGCAGGTCCAGGCGACATGGGGCGGCATCGATGTGCTCGTGCACAACGCGCTCACCCCGTATGTGATCAAGCCGTTCCAAGACATGACGTGGGAAGAACTGGGCGGCAAGCTCGACGACGAGATGCTCGCGGCGTTCGCGGTCACCAAAGCCGTCCTGCCCGCCATGACCGAACAGGGCTGGGGACGCATCATCTATCTTGGTACCGGCCTCAGCAGCCGCCCCCGGGAGGGCATGATCGCCCTGGGCACGGCCAAAGCCGCACTGGCAGGGTTCGCCCGGTACCTCGCCCAGGAACTGGGCCCGCAGGGCATCACGGTCAACGTCGTCGAGCCTGGCCCGGTAGAGGACACCCGCATGGCGGAGGTGTTGGACGAGGCGCTCAAGCAGCGGCAGGTGGCCGCTACCCCCCTGGGCCGCCTGGCACACCCGGGCGACGTTGCCCAAGCGGTCGCCTTCTACGCCAGCGAGGACAATGCCTTCATGACTGGCACCACGGCTGCGGTCAACGGCGGGATGTCCATGTGACTTTCGCCCTGCTGTCCTGGAGCCCACGGGGCCAGACCAGGACGGTCTGGCCCACCGTCACCTGGAGCACCATGGGCCGCGAGCCTCCGGGCCTGCGGCACGCGCGGGCGCATGGCGGTGACATGATCAAGGAACAAGGAAACACGTTCATGGACACGATCGATCTCGCTTACGTCGGGCGGGGCTTGCACGAGGAACTGGTCGCCTACATCGCCGACCAGCAGGACTACTACGCTGACGAGGGCGTCCACGTCGCGCTGCACGATGGCTGCTCCTGGGACGAGGAGCGGCTGCGCCACGGCGCCACCATCGGGCTCGGCCGGGCACTGCTGTCCCGAATGACGGGTGGCATCCCTTGGGTCGCCCTCCAGGTCAACACCCACCGCCCGCTGTTCTGGTTCCTCGCCCGCCCCGGCCTGACCACGCTCTCCGACCTGGCCGGACGACGGCTGGCGCTCCACGCCCCCCACACCGCACCCGGGTGCTTCGCCCGGATTGTGCTGCGCCAGGCCGGCCTCGACCCGGACCACGACCTCCACCCCATCGTCCGCCCGCCCGGCGACTACGGCATGGACCTGCGCTGGCTGCACGAGGGTAGGATCGACGCCGCCCTGGTCGGCAGCACCATGGCGCCGGAGGCGCTAGCCGCCGAGCACGGCTGGCAGGTGCTGGCCTGGGTCGGCGACCACTTCCAGATCCCCACCGTCGGCGTGGCCGTCGACCCCACCTCCATCCACCCGGACGACTCCGCGGTCCAGGCCGTCGTACGCGCCCACCGGCGCGCCTTGCAAGTGCTCCACCACGACCCCGACACCACGCTGCGGCACCTCCAGACGTTCCTCAGCCGCCACACCGCAGAGGAAGTCCGCGCCCACTACGAGACGTTCATCGCCCCGTATTTCACCACCGATGGCCAGGTCGATCTGGCAGTTGGCGCCTCCGCGATCACCGCGGTCGCCGCCGAACTGGGCGTCCCTGCCACCGTCACCGCAGCCGAGTTCTACTGGTAAATGCCCTACGAAGCATGATGAAAATGGGATAGACTAGCCACGAGGCCAACGTGTAGAGGTCGGCTCACAGTGGTGCGCTTCAACCCGTCTACGAAGCTGACCCGGGTGCGTCCATCAGAGTTGATTGTCGCCAGATTGAAAGAACTGAGCACGTGTCGAGAAATGTGTGTCTTACTGCGCACCTCTCGTTGGTCGAAACTCAGACGAAGAACGCATCTTGAGAGAGGGACGCGTTGGTATGCAAGTAGTCGGACAACGCAAGGCAACCCTTGGCTGCGAGCGCTCCTGGGCGAGGTCGCCTGGGCCGCCATTCGGCAAAAGAATACCTCCTTTGGAGCGCGGTTCCGTCGCCTGGCCCGGCGGCAGAACAAGCAGAAAGCGATGGTAGCCGTGATGCATCACCTCTTGATCGTCATCTATCAGGTGCTGCGCAAGCGGGAACCCTACCAGGAATTAGGGCCAGAGTATTTCCAGCCTACCGACCCGCAGCGTCTGGTTCACCGGCATATTCGCCAACTGGAGCAGTTAGGCTACCAGGTGACCCTCGTTCCAAAAGGGGCCGCCTGAGGAGGCCGACCGAGATTTTCGCAGGAAGACGGTCGTAGCCTGTGTTTTGATCACCCTGACCCATGGAGAAGTTCAGCGTCATACCAGGACCTTCTCTACCGCTGATGCCCGCTCCGCCTGGACCATACCAGTCACTCATCCAAAAGCGTCGAACGACGAGCTACGTCCTGGATGCCTCGAAGATCCTGGCGATCGATTGGTCGAGGATGGTGTCGAACTCCCCGTCGGTTTGATCAACCGAAAGTCCCTCGGTGAGCGCCCGCGAGAAGCTGGCAATGATTCCATGGTTGCGAGCAAGGCGGGCATTGGCCACTTCCAGGCTGTAGCCGCCGGAGAGCGCGACGACGCGGAGGACGCTTGGATGGGTTACCAGCTCCGTGTAGCAGTCGTCAACGTCAGGAAGCGTCAGCTTCAGCATGACGTATTCGTCGGCACCCAGCGAAGCCAGCCCCTGGAGGATAGCCGCCTTGAGCCTCGCCTCTGCTGCGGACTTTTCCGGGCAGTGAATGTCGATCTCGGGCTCGATGATCGGCACCAGTCCGGCAGCGAGGATTTGGCGAGCCACCTCGAACTGCTGGTCAACCACCGCCTGAATACCGACGGCGCTGGCGCGCTTGATGAACGAGCGCATCTTGGTGCCGAAGACCTCCCGCTCCTTTGCTTTTGCCAGGAGCTCGTCAAGGTCTGGGATCGGCTTCATGATCTGGGCGCCATCTACCTCGGCGGCGAGACCTTTGTCAACTTTCAGGAACGGGACCACCTTTTTCACGCCCCAGAGGTACTGGGCCGACTCGCGGCCCTCGATCTTCCGGTTCAAGGTGTCCTCAAACAGGATCGCACCCAGGATGCGGTTTCCGCCGAAGCTGGGGCTCGTGATGATCCGGCTGCGGAACTCATGCACCAGCGCGAACATCTCGTCGTCGTCCGAGTACGCGTCCTGCCCAATGCCGTACAGTTGGAGGGCCTTAGGGGTGCTGCCTCCGCTCTGGTCCAAGGCGGCGATGAAGCCGGACCCGGCCTTCACCTTCTGGAACTGTTGGTCGCTCATCGAGGCCTCCCAAATGCACTTGTTCGTGTGCTTTGACGGAGTCATGGTCCTTGAGGGACGCTTATTGATTCACCGGGTCGTTGGACAGCTTCGGGTACAATGTTGTCCCATGAGTCCATCGAGGAAAGCAGGAGGCTGATAGTGATGCGCGAGGTATATGAGATGATCGGCCACCATCGCACGAATCATGTCCATCGCGGTCCTCCTCTCTGGTTGCTCTTGCCACTCGTATGAGGGCGTTTCGCAACGTCGTTTTCCGGCACTGATAGGCATTCTGCGCCGCACGAGGTATGCCAGTATCACCACCGGGTTCCTCATGGTGGGCTTCGACCCGTACAGCAGTGGACACCTCGATCCCGAACGACGCCAAAAATCGGGGGTTATGGTACATGGCCTGAAATGTGAGCAGGTTTGACCCTCTGGGTGGACAGTTTGCCCCCAGAATGAGCAGCACATCCCTTGGCAGGTTTAAGAGCCTGTTTGGGAACATTTCGATGCGGCTGGCGGACTGAGCTTTTTACACTGAGAGGCGGGGTGCAGATTCGCTGCTGCCCCATGCCCGATGCGAGCGCGACCGCTTTCCCGCGCAACGCGCCCTGTGGAGATAGAGACATCAGCGCGCCTCGCTAAGCCAGAGTGCTGAACCTTGGCGGTGTTGGTACAGCTTGTGCAGCCTCGCCGGAGGGGTCGGCAGTGCATACCAGGAAGGAGGTCAAGCACCCATGGCAGAGACAGATCTTCGGGCCGCCATCGAGCGTCATTGGGCCGCATCGCAGGCGGGGGACGAGGCCGCGGAGCAGGCGATCTACGCCGATGAGGCGATCCTTGAGTATCCACAATCGGGCGAGCGGTTCCGCGGGCGACGCAACATCCAGGGCCAGCGAGGCCACCACCCGGCGCGGCGGGAGTTCGTCGTCAGGCGCGTGCGCGGCTGCGGCGATCTGTGGATCACCGAACTGGTCATCACCTACGACGGGAAACCGTACGACACGGTGAGCATCATGGAGTTTCGCGCGCACCACGTGGTGCGAGAGACCCAGTACTTCGCCGAGCCCTTTGAAGCCGCCGCCTGGCGGGCGCAGTGGGCTGATGCGGGGCAGCGGGCGTGAGGAGCGGCGGCATCGCTCCGGCTCGACTCCGAAAGGGGGTGAAAAGGCTCCTGATCAAGCGCCGTGTCAAGCGAGCGGGGAGGAGACGGATCCCGACCAGGGAGATCCAGGTCTCGGCTGTTCCGACCAGGCGTTCATCATCCTCCAAAGCGCGTTTTGCAGTGTGTCGCTCCTATCACTGCGCATGAGTAGCGGTGTAGAAACCGTCAGCCTTTCACGAGGAAATACGAATGCGTCTGCCTCGAGCTCCACGACTGCTGCCTCATAGGTCGAGCATGACCTCCTCCTGAGGTCGGGAGCAGCAAATCAACACGTTGCCACTGGCTGGTGGTTCGAGTGGCTCTGGCCGGTAGCTGACGTTACCGGCCAGCAACCCACTTTCGCAGCTGTGACAGACCCCTGTCCGGCACGACCATCGCACTGGAACAGCGCACGCCTCGGCGAGTTCGAGCAGGCTCCCGAAGGCAGGATCCCAGTGGACGACCAGTCCACTGCGGGAGAAGGAGACTAGCGGCCCCGTACCGGGAGATCCGGCAGGCAGGTGCGGTGACAGACGTGGGGCCGTGGTAACCAGGCCAGGGGTGCTGGAGGGCGTCGGTCCGAACACCTCGGTATGGACCCGCTCCCTGGTGATGTCCCAGGCGGCGAGGCCGCTGGTTAAATCGTGCAGAAACGCGGCTGGCCCACAGAGATAGAAGTCTGCCTCACGTGGCACGCCCAGCTCTTGGAGGAGCGGCACACTGAGGTGTCCGGCCGCGTCAAAGTCCCGTCCCGGCCGGTCCTCTGGACCAGGCCTGCTCTAGAGAATGTAGCTGCGGCTGTTGGGCAGGCTCTGCAGGAGGCGACGTGCCTCCTGGGCAAACGGGTGTTCGTCGCGGTTGCGTGCGCCGAAGAGCCACCACACGTCCCGTGGCGAGGCCTCGGCGGCCAGGGCGTGCAACATAGCCAGCATCGGGGTCGCTCCCACCCCAGCGCTGAGCAGCACGACGGGGTCCAGGCCCTGGCGGAGCGTGAAGGCGCCCCGTGGGGCACTCACCTCCAACACATCGTTCACCTGCACCTGGGTATGGACGTACGTACTCGCAGCACCATTCACCTCCTGCTTGACGCTCACCCGATAGTGATCGGTACTCGGCGCGTCAGAGAGCGAGTAGTTGCGCAAGAGCGGCGGCGCCTCAGGCCTCGGTCGCAGACGCAGCACCACGAACTGACCAGGCAGGGCTGGGGCGAGGAGATGCTCGTCGGCCGGCACCAGGACCAGGGAAACGATGCTTCTGCTCTCCCGCTCCCTGCGGGACACCTGCAGGGAGCGGAACCCCGTCCATGCCGGGGGCGGGCCGCTCGCCGGGGCGAGTCCAGGATTGCCGCCTGCCGTCTCTCCGGTCTGTACCTGCTCAAGTAAAGCCTGGAAGGACCCCTTCCACCCAGGACTCAAGGCGGGAAGACGCAGCGCGCGCTCCAGCTGCTCCTGGGTATGCTGGCCCAGGTAGAGCATCGCGTCGATCTCCGCGACGGTCATCCGCTCCGGGCCATCAGCGACCTTCACGATGTCGTCGCCCGCTTCCACCTCGCCCTCCTGCAGCACGCGGAAATAAAAGCCCGGTCTGCGGTGTGAGACGAGTAAGGCCGCCATCTGCGGCTCGTGCATCCGGATCCCGACCCGGTAGCAGGTGACACGTGGCTGCGTGACCTCAAAGAGCGCGCGTCCGATCCGATAGTGCTCGCCAATGCAGACCTCTACATCAGAGAGCCCATCGATCGTAAAATTCTCCCCAAACTGGCCGAAGACGAAGTCATGGCGACCAAGCTGACGCTCCCAGTAATGATAGGACGCGATCTGGTAGACGAAGACCGCCCGCTGTTCCCCGCCGTGTCCTGCCAAATCTCCTTGCCCATCGCCATCGATGTTGAGCCGCCGCACCATCCTGGGGCCGTGCACGGGTTCCTTCCAGACAGCGGTTCGTACGGTCTTCCCCTGCCAGGCGATGTCGCGGGGCAGACCAACGTTGACGGAGAGCAGACGTGGCATACGGCTCACCTTCCTTGTTTTGTCTCAACTCCACGAGGTGTGCTGGAGTCCAGCTCCCCAACCCACGCGCGTGGAGGCGAGCAGACCAGTCCCTTGTCAAGGGACGTGAGTGCTCTCCACAACGTTACTACAACGTTACCACTGCGTGATGGCTCCATCTTGGTGAACGCCGCTGCAGGGTCTGGGCCAGAGTCAGCATGAGCGTCAGGTCCAAGGTGAAAGCCAGTCTCTGGGAGCGTATCAGAACCAGCGGCGAGCGCGTGTCACGTCCTCCGTCCCAGACGAGCCACGAGCAGGCGAATCATCGCCACCTTCATCGTTTGGAGAAGCAGGACTAGCCAGGGTTCCGAGCTCGGTGTGGGTGCAAAGCGCTTGTCCATCGCACGGACGGGCCAAATGGGCCGAAATGCCTATGGCTGCTGGGTCTGCTCGCGCTCCTCCTCAAGCCATTCGTAGGCTTTGGGGCCTAGCTCGCCGTGCCGCATCTCGCGCAGTTCGCGAGAGACCTCGCCGCTCGCGAATGTTTCCCAATAGGCTTGCTGCTGATTCATCTCGCCCATCACGCCCAGTTCCCGATAGGATGCGCGTGCGGCGCGCTCTTGCTCCACGATGTCGCGCAGGAGTTGGTCTTCGTCAACGACCCGCAAGACGACCTTGCCATGGTGCTGCGTTCCCTCGTATGCCTGGCGCGCCTGGGACAGCGGCAGCACGGTCTGGATCACCGGGCACATCTGTCCGGCGTCGATCAAGTTCCCAATCTGAACCAGTTGGGCGCGGTTGGGCCGTACCATGAAAGACACGGCGCGAACGCCCTGCGCGGTGGCGCGCTCCTGCGAGGGCTTCTCGACGAGGGAGACCAGCACGCCGCCCTTTTTCAACACGCCCCAGGAGCGCTCCAGAGTCTCGCCGCCCATCGTGTCGAGGACCACATCGACCTCCCGCGCCACCTCTTCAAAGCGGCTGCTGGTGGAGTCGATCAGATCAGTGGCGCCCAACCGGCGCAGCAGACCATGCGTTTCTGCGGAAGCCGTCCCAATGACATGCGCGCCCGTCCAGCGGGCCACCAGTACGGCACATGAGCCGACATCACCACCCGCGCCGTGAATCAGGATGCGCTGCCCGGTGGAGAGGTGGGCGTGATCGAACAACGCCTGCCAGACGGTCAGGGCGGTGAGCGGGACCGCTGCTGCCTGGGTGGAATCCAGGGAGCGGGGCTTGGGCGCGAGTTCGCTCGGCAGCGCAATGGTGTATTCGGCCTGGGCGCCGTCCCGCGAGAAATCGGTGAGGCCATAGACGTCCTCGCCAATGGTCACGGTGGTCACGCCGGTGCCCATCTCCTCGACCATCCCCGCGACCTCATGGCCGGGAATGGGCATGGAGCGCTCGACACCGATGCGCGTCTTCCAGGTCTCCGACCAGGTGGGTTCAGCGGGGGTCACGCCGGTGGCAGAGACGCGCACCAGCACCTCGCCGTGCCGGGGCTGCGGCTGCGGCGCATCTTCGTAGGCAAACTGTACAGCGCCGTGCTGTTTATAGAGATGGAGGGCTTTCATCTGGTTTGTTACCTCCTTTGCTGATGCGGGAAAGGTGCCCTCCGCCTGGCGCAGCGTGGACGTTGCCCTACCTCTGCTCCCGCAGAAGCGCCGCGACACCTGCCACGCGATGTGCTGCTCTCGGTGAGCGCGTTCAGATGCGCTGAGAAGCTGCCATCACAGTGGTCTCACTCCCCACCATCACGATGCCGGGTCTGCATTGCCCACCGAGTATCCGTGCCCATCAGCCACCCCTTGGTCGCCGTGACCGTGGCCCTTGCTGACTGGGTGTCGCCTCCGCCACCAGGGTATGGGCCAAAGCGCAGCCTTGTGCGGAGCGCCATCCCACGTCCGGCCCACAGCTGACCCCGCCTCACGGCTCCAGTTCAGTGATGGTCCAGCGTCCAAAGAATCGGATAGCATGCGCCTGGTGCGCCTTCAGGATGTCTGCCGCCTGGTCCACCGACGCCCGATGGGGGGCATAGACCAGCAGGACCGCATGGCCTTGGCCGAGCGCCTCAAGATATTCCCGGCGAGCATCTACTTCATCTGACAACACTTGCGATAGCCGCTCCCAAGACCGTCTCAGGGGGCTTTCCTGCTGCTCGGTGACTTCAATGGCCCGCAGGGCCTGCTGGCCGGAGACGACCTCGACATCCACGAACCCGGCGGCCCGCAGGGTCTGGGCCGCCTGCTCAGCCGCCTGCGGATCCCTCAGGGCGGCCAGCAGATGGCTGGTGGGATAGTGGACCCCGTCGTGGAGCCGTTCGTCATGCCTCATACGTGTCGTGGGGAGCTGCTCGTCACTCACGTCTTGTTCCTTCCTCATGTGGCCCTCGTCCGCCTCCTGGCCCAAGGGTCCCACCCCAGCCCCTATCAGGCCCTGCCTGTGGACTCCTGCTGTGGCCTCAGAGCGGCCCTGCACCGGGCCAAGACTCCTTGAGAGAGAACATAGCAGCAGAAAACCCATTTGTCTGTAACTAGGGCTATGGGGAGTGCAGGGAGAGGCCCTTTCATAAGGGCCCATTTGGCCTGTCCGTGCAATGTACAAGCGCTTTGCACCCACACCAAGCTCGGAGCCCTGGCTAGTCCTGCTTCTCCAAACGATGAAGGTGGCGATGATTCCAAGCAGCATCACATTCATCGCTTGCCTCTTATCAGTGTCCTCTATTTCAGGGATCTTGCTGCAGAGCGCTGGTATATTATTTTCAAGGGCCAAAGAGGCCGAGTACACCGAGGGACCAATAGGAGAGGAAACAGTATCATAAAGGTCAATACTTCTGTTCACCGCTCTCGAGCAGGTTCTAGGGGAAGAAGAAGCAGATGAGGCTTGTGTTGAGCAACCGTTGCTCGATCACTGACGGCACAGAGGGGAGGGGCCCTACTCATGGGTTGGGAGCAAGGTCAAGATATTGAACGGAGCCACTTTGCTCTTGGGCAGAGCTTGCCTTTTGCTCTTCGGCGAGGATATGCTGATGTCGAACCAGCTGTATCACAGAGCGGCCGAAACGAAAGGAACGAGACAACACCATGAAAGCGATCCGTATCCACGGCCGTGGCGGTCCCGATCACCTCGTGTATGAAGACGTCCCACCACCCCATCCAGATCCAGGAGAGGTGCTGGTGCGCGTCTACGCGGCGGGGGTCATTGCCACCGAGCTGCAATGGGACGAGACCTATCAAACCAAAGCGGGGAGCCCGCGCGCGTTGCCGATCCCCGGACCCGATCTCTCAGGAGTGGTGGAGGAGATCGGTTCTGGCATCACGGCGCTCGCCAGAGGCGACGAGGTCTTTGCCATGCTCGGCTACGGCCGCGATGGGGCCGAGGCAGGGTTTACCATTGCCCTGCCCAGCGAGCTGGCTCCCAAACCACGCACGCTCGACTACGTGCAGGCCGCAGCCGTTCCGCTGACAGCGTTGACGGCCTGGCAGGCGCTCTTCGTCCATGCGCGCCTCGCAGCAGGACAAACCATCCTGATCCACGGGGCAGCAGGGGGCGTGGGGGTCTTTGCCGTGCAACTGGCTCGCTGGGCCGGCGCGCACGTCATCGCCACCGCCTCGGCGCGCAATCGTGACTTCCTGCGCGAACTGGGAGCCAACGAGATCATCGACTACACCACCACGCGCTTTGAAGAAGCGGTTCACGGCGTCGATTTCGTCTTCGATACCGTAGGCGGGGACACCTTGCAGCGTTCCTGGCAGGTGGTCAAACCAGGAGGGGTGCTGCTCTCTATTGTCAGTCCACGCCCCTCCTTTGCAGAGGCAAAGGGATATGACGTGCGTCCGGTCTGGTTCATTGTGCAACCCAACCGCGAGCAACTGGTCAAAATTGGCGCATTGATTGATGAGGGAAAGGTGCGTCCCATCATCGACACGGTGCTGCCCCTTGCCCAGGCCCGCCAGGCCTACGAGCAAGGGGCAAAAGGGCACACACGAGGCAAAATTGTCCTGCGTGTGGAGGACTAAACGCAAGCGAGCCATGTTTCCGTTGGTCCCAGAAAAAGGAAGTGGGAGGACTCACCAGGGAACGAGCAAGTTCAGTGCCCAGACCACGCCCGAATTCGACATGCCATGGAGAACACGTGGTTGGAACCCATGGAGACGTTGCCGATGAAGAGACGTGACAGCTCGATCATGTGCTCGAAGCAAGGTGAAAACAGGGAGCATAGCTTCCTTTCAATAGCTGTGATGAGGAAGTGCGGCTGTAGTGCGTGCTGATCGTCGGGCTGGTCGGTCTATTCGTGGCGAGATGGTCGGGTGAACCGTCAGCCAGGCGTCACCATGCCAGGCCGAATCAAGGAATCTGGCGTTCTGCTCGAAATAGTTCGCTGGTTGGGCTGCTCATTGGGCTGACCCTGAGTCTGGGTATTGTGGTGGCCTTCTTCGTTTTTGCATTGAATTCAGGTAACTCCTCTCCATTGTATGATACTCTCTTCTATTGGGAGAACGGCTGGCTGTTGGCCGTGCTAGGCGCCTGCCTGGGAGGTGGGCTGTTCTTCAAGCTAGAGGCTGAAATCAGGCCAACGGAGGTTCTAACCTGGGCATGGAGGCGTCTGCAGCGGCAAATCGTTCTTTGCCTCCTCGCTGGGTTAGTCTTTGGGCTGCTTCTGGCTTTGGTCGATGTACTGTTCAGTACGGGCTACTGGGATCTCGGCAATCTGCTGCTCTTCCCGTCGGCCTTTGGGTTGGTTGTTGCGCTGATTGGCCTGCTGATGGCCGGCTGGTCGGGTGAGCTTTCAGTCAGGCGGTCCGATGCTAAGCCGAATCAGGGCATCTGGCGTTCTGCCCGGAATAGTGGGCGGGTTGGGCTGATCGTTGGGCTGGTCATCTCGTTGAGCGCCGGGCTGGTCTTCTGGTTGAGCGACTGGCTGCTCAACCAGGTCCCTCTGGAGATTGATCTGATTAGCGGGCTGGGGATCGGGCTGATTGCTGGGCTGAGCGCTGGCCTGACTGTCGGGATGTTGAATGGGGGGGTCGCTTGTATCCAGCACAGCATGCTGCGGCTCCTGCTCTGGGCTACCAAATCCAGCCCCGGACGCTATACGCGCTTCCTGGATGATGCTGCCGAGCGCATTCTGCTGCGCAGGGTCGGCGGCGGCTATATTTTTGCCCACCGGTTGCTGCAAGATTATTTTGCCGCGCTGAATACCCAGCCAGCTGCTCCTCAGCGAAATGAGCAAGCCTTTGAGAAAAAGTGACACATCTTCGAGAAAATCACCAATGGACTCCATCTGTTGCGCATCGCGTGGGAAGAAGCCTGCTCAAGAGACAAGAGAGCGGGAAGTTGAGGCCATGCGAGAAAGCCCAGGCTGATCATCTCACATGCTCCGCTCATCACTATCAGTCTCCTTCTTTCCTCCATGGACTGATGGGCCGACTTTTTACCATTAGCTGTCCAACAACCCTGTGAACCAATAAACGTCCCTCAGGGACAACTACTCCGTCAAAGCACAGCAAGGAGCTTGCATCCTCAAGATGTAGTAGGTATACTCAAAGGAGGGATCAGAATTGTGCTGGCGGCTTTGAGTGCAGGGCTTGTGGAAAGGCAACACGTAGCTTTCGCCTAGTCAGCACTCCAGGCTCCATGTGCCGCTGTCGCGGCGCAGATAGGAGCGTCGATGTAAGGCACCCTCCTCGCTCATCCGCTTATCCCGCCTGGTGGGCCCGTCACCAACAGGCACTCCAACTCTTCCGCGACCTGGATGCGCTCCAGCAGGTGCGCCCGTATCTGGAACGGGGCACGCTGGCCTGGCGGCGGCTCGAACGCGAGCAGGTGGCACTTGAGACGGCTATTGCGGCCCTAAGCCGATCACTGCGTGCTGACTCCTAAACTCCTTCATCAGTGCTCTCCTAAAGACGGTGAGGGAGAACCATCACGCCTGGCACATCCAGGTAAACCCTCAAACCCAGCGAAGAGTTCCCCTACTCCGAGCGCCAGGATGATCGGCAGCGCAAACGGCACGACCGCCGCCACTAGGCAGATGTACCCGTTCTTGGCTCCCTCCGCGCTGGTCTTTGCCCTGACGACCTGAAAGAGAATTTGGTTAAACATTAATGCTGAGTTCCGCCATCGTACTGAGGTGCTATGCCCTTTCTCACAGGTTGCCTCGCATTTTCTGACCTTCTGACCTCTGACAATTGCTATGCATTTTTTGCTTACTGCCATTAGTATCGATTTTGACATTCCATCGGTGCGTCAGTATACTAGCGATGGATTGCGTTACGGGCAGCTTATGTCGAGAAAGGGGTACAATAATGATTTCTTCGGGGTTGATTTTCGCAATTTCCCTCTTGGTAAAGAGCGCCCCTAGCTGGTTGCCTGTCATCAACGATACGTTTATAACTCCTGCTCGAGAAGCCCTGGTGGGGAAACTCGTTGAAAAAGGCGTCGATAAAGGCATCGAGAGAGGACGCGACCTACTGCATCTTGACGAACATGAGCAGGCACAACATATGGAACTTGCGCTGAAAAATGCCGCTGAGAGGGGCTTAGCACAGTTCCAATCACTCAAAGAACATAATCAATACTCTGACGTCTTGACCACCTTGTCAACATCTGGTCCCTCGAATGACTTATTGCGTCAAGAAGCGCTCCGCCTTTTTACGCTCGAAATGCCTGACTTCACTAAACTCAACGCGCTCTACAATGACGCTTTGCGCGCTCATGCGCAGGGCCAGGTCGCTCCGCCAACTGATGTAGAACCATACCTGAGAAGCTTTTTCGATGCGCTGATAGCGGAACTTTACGTAGACCCTCTCTTTCATGACAAGGTCAGCGATGTCCTTAGAGTAAGGTCCGCTGTGACTATGCAGCGCTCACTCGAGGACGTGGTTAAGACTCTCCGACAAATCTATGATGTACTGGAACCTGGTTACAGTGTAGAACAGCTTGAGAAAGATCTGCAGGCTTACGCGGTGCATATCGAGCGCTCGCTACGTCATCTCAAACTGGTTGGTGTGGTGCCAAAAGAGGGAGGAAATGAGAGTAGAGACCCTGAATTAGATGGTATTTTTGTTCCTCTACGTGTTCGTTTGAAGGAAAAAGCACCTCCTGAGGAGGGAACAGGTGGGTCGCTTACTAATGCCTTTGATCAGTCCTCTTGTCTTGTATTGTTGGGTGGCCCTGGAATGGGGAAATCAACCGCAACGCGTCATCTGGCCTGGAGTCATGCGATTAGCACGCTTTCCAAATCACTGTTTCAGACAAGATATCCTTTACTTGCGGATAATCTCCTCCCTTTACGGATCGAGCTACGTCGTTTGAATGAAGACCGCAAGCAGCGCCCCGATTATGATTTTCTCACCTATGCTTGTGAAGTGATGCTGAAACGTGAAGGACTGGATATTACCCCAAAAATGTTCAAGATATTGTTGGAACGAAGAGCTATGTTAATACTTTTTGACGGGCTGGACGAGGTAGCGACCCCAAGCGATCGGAGCATTTTGGTGAGTGAAATAGAGGGGTTTGTCCAGAGCTATCCCGGCAACCGATTCCTGGTTACATCTCGTCCTGTTGGTTATGAGCTGGCCCCCCTCAATCGGCATCTATTTGCTCTTTGCGAAATTCAACCATTCGATGATGCGCAGATCCAGCAGTTTTTAGAACAATGGTATACATATGTCTTACGCTTTCCTACACCTCTTCCTCTCGTTGAACAACAAGAGATAAAGACTCTTTACGACGAGTTGAAAAAAAACCCTCGTCTCCACGCTCTCGCAGAAAACCCACTCCTCCTCACCGTTATCACCGCTTTACATCATTATGAGCGCCTCCCAGATAGCAGAATACTGGTTTACGATGAAAGCGCCGGTCTTTTGCTTGACAAATGGGCTGTATTACGAGGAACGGATACACGTTGGCAAGATTTAACATTACGAAAAGGCGATCAGCGTGCTTGTGTCGCCCATCTTGGGTTCTACTTGCATTCAAATGTACAAGAGCAGTCGAAGGAATACCTTAATGCCACAGACACCCCTCCTACAACCGATGTTTCTACGAGGGTTATGCTGCGAGAGATAGAGACGTTTCTCCAAGGCCAGAATTTTTATGACACACGCGCTGAAATGCGGAACCAGGCCAAGCGGTTTCTTGATTTGATCCAAGTGGAAGCTGGATTAATTGTTGAGCGGGGAAAAGATGAGCGTGGTGAGGATTTATACGGGTTTATCCATCGAACCTTTCAGGAATATTTTGCGGCAGTTGACGTATTTGAGCGCTATCAACAAGCAGAGGATGCGGACATAATCAGCCGTTTTTTACGAGAAAATCTCCATGATCCTCACTGGCGTGAAGTTATTGTTCTATTGCTCAGCAAGCTCAAATCTGCCCCCGCAACAAGGCAACTCCGATCTATCCTCCAAGGTACCAACCCAAGTATTCGTAGTCGTTATACACAGATCGTCCAGCAGGACCTGTTTTTTGTCTGTGATTGCTTGGTAGAGGCCATCGAAGTTGACCACACATTGGTGGCTCAAGTAATAGCAAACCTGAAAGGCGTTATTCAAGATGCATGGTCCCCTGTACAGCAACGAGAGGCCCTGAATTACCTCGGAAAACTGATGAAAACACGCCTGTGCAGCAGCCAGGCAAGAGCAGCCCTGCTTCTCTTTGCTACCAGAGATGGTCTCCTGAATCAGGTCGGGAAATTAGCAGCTATCCAGATGCTCTACTTCTCTAGCGCCACTCACTCTGAAGATCGTGATCTCGCCAGTTGTAGGATGCGGTTGTCAAGGAGGAAGGGTCCCCGGCCTAAAAATCGGCATCCGTTTACACCGCTCCATTGTTTGTTGCGGCTCCCGCCTCAGGTTTGGCGGTGAGTGTCACCAACTCCTTGCCCCGCATGCGGTAGGAGCTGCCTCGTACGTAAAACACCTCCCCGTGATGTAACAGGCGATC
>DATGID010000072.1:0-267161 GCA_035307385.1 Ktedonobacterales bacterium
TCCACCTTGCGAAAGATAATCAACGGTACCGGAGAGCCGGATGCGTTTAAGAGATGCACGTCCGGTTCGGAGGGGGGGAGTAGGAAAAGTGCTACCCAGCTTGGACTGGAATAGTAACTCGCCTGCTCCCTACCCAACCGAGTGGCTAGCAGATCTCTTGCGCCATGGGCTGCTCACGCCCAGTTTCATTCCGCCGGCGCCCATCCGGGAGCTGCGCGAACTGACGCGGTATCGCAAGCACCTGGTGGAGACCCGCGCCCGTGAAGTCAACCGCGTGCAGAAGGTGCTGGAAGGGGCCAACATCAAGCTGGCGTCTGTCGCGACCGATGTCCTGGGCAAGAGCGGGCGGGCGATGCTGGAGGCCTTGATCCGGGGGAAACACGATCCCGCCGTCCTGGCCGAACTGGCCCGTGGGCGCATGCGCTCGAAACGGCCTGAGCTGCAGTTGGCCTTGGAGGGGCGGCTCTTGGGGCAGCATCGCATCTTGCTGCAGCAGCTGTTGGCCCACATTGACTTCTTGGAGACCTCACGAGCTGAGGTAGAGGCGGAGATTGATCGGTGTCTGGTCCCTTTTGGTCAGGCAGTGGCGCTGGCGCAGACCCTGCCGGGGATTGCTGAAACGGCGGCCACCGCCATCATTGCCGAGTTGGGGACGGATATGACACGGTTTGCGAGTGACAAGCACCTGGCCTCGTGGGCAGGCGTCTGTCCGGGCAACAAACAAAGCGGCGGCAAGCGTTTGAGCGGCAAGACGACCCATGGCAATCCCTACCTGCGAGCGGTGCTGGGTGAAGTGGCCTGGGCGATCAGCCATACCAAAGACAATTATTTATCCGCCCAGTTTCACCGCATCGCCCGGCGTCGAGGCAAGCAGAAAGCGGTGGTTGCAGTCTCGCATAGTGTCCTGATCATTCTCTATCATATGCTGCGCGAAGGCAGACCCTACAGCGATCTTGGCCCGGACTACTTCGAGAAGCTGGAGGCCACCCAGATTGAGCGCTACCACGTACGGCGATTAGAGCAACTTGGCTACACCGTCACCTTGACCCCAGCTTCGGCCGCTTGAGAGCGGTGACGAATTCTCATTTTCGGGAGAAACTTTTGTGTCCGTCTACAAGTTTGCAGCACTGTCTCCGTTGGTGTGTACCAGGTTGATCGCTGCCAGTATCTGCGCGCCCCCGACCACTACAAACTGCCGCCCTCACAGCGCCACACCAAACAACTACTCGTCTACAGGAGCCAGGCTTAATCAGGGGCGTTGAAGACGGGCTGCCAATCCTCCGCCGCTGGATCAACTTCAGCAAATCCCTGGGTCTGCGCAAAGAGCAGGAGCTCATAGAGGTTAGGAAAGGTCCAGAGACGGGACGTCCGCTGGCCCAGGACCATGCTGTAGCGGCTAAGATGAAAGCCGCCGCGGCTCCGGTGGATGATGGCCCATGTCTCAGTGTTGCCTCGCTCAGCCCCAGCGACACCAGTCCTGATAAATGCTTCAGTGAGTTTCACTCGTTTGCTCTTCCCAATGATTGTCTGTGTTCTTGTGCCCAACCTTCGGATTCGTACCTCCATTTGGACCCTGCCGACACAGCCGCATGCGAGAGGGGCTGGTGCTCTCTGCCTCTCACGGGACACCCCGATCTAACCTTCTTACCCACCCTCCTGCCTTCTGCGCTCCAAGCAATGAGAGCCGGGACGGTCATCTTATACCGTCCCGGCTCGTGGCCTTCACGTTATTGCAGGAAACCATTTGCCGCTACAAACAAATGTACAAGGAGCCAGCAAACATTCTGAAGGACTTTATTTGGTTGTGAACGACTTTATTTCCCTGTGAAGGACTTTATCTGGTTGTGAAGGACTTTATTCGCAAGGTCCACAACAAGTGTATACGAACAATAAAGTTGTATACTGGCTTACCTCATGAGCCCAGGAAAATCGTGCAGATTTGCAAGGTATTCAATATCGAAAGTTGTATACTGGTGAGGTTTTTGGCCATCATAGGCCGCTTTGTGCTGCAAATACATTGTATACTGGCCGATGTGCCAAGCAGCCCTGTACTTCTAAGCCTCGGATGAAATTTCCGCACAATACGGGCTATCCATCGCCCCTTCCGTTTCTTACTGCACCAGAGAGAAGTACCTAGCATATGCTACCTTTTGCTGAGTAAGGCGTACCAACCTGGCTTGGATTTGCTGCCCTATTGTCTCAAACAAGAGTGTTTCTGTGTATGCAGCTTTCGTCAGCTTTTATCCCCTTGTACCTTCGTCGCTTGTACGTTTTTAACTTGGAACGCATAATATGAAGGAGATTTGGTCAACCCATCCAATTGGGAGGATGTACCTTGGAAGAGCAGAAATTGCCGCCAGATGCGGTAGAAGCACTTGAGGACTTAGAGCCTTGCAGCTTTTTGCTCCATAGCGCTTTTGAGGCTGCTATTGCCCACGCAAGAGCCTATTCCAAGAAGGAGGGCAGCACGAATCCCTGGTTGTATGCGGACTTGGTCCGTAATAAAGCCCTTGGGTACTTGACTGAGCATGCAGCAGCAAACGGCATTGGGGTTGAGCAACTTCCCAATGCTGGGATCCGACTCACCGTGAAGCAGAGATATTTTTGGGTGCGGAAGGCAGGGAATGAGGAAAGGGAGTTAGGTCAGTATGTGGAGTATACCCAACTCACCCTGCCTGGGTTCGAGCTGCTGGGTTTCGTCAGGAAACCCAATATGGTGCTGTTATGGCTAGTTGATTCTATGCGTGATTTTGCTGGCTTTGAACTTGCTCGTCCTCTTTCAAACGGGAAAATGGTATGGAAATTTCCCGTGCCCCAGCCGAGTTCGCCCGCAGTCAAGGTGGTCGCCAAGACTGAAGCACACCCGAACCAGTCCCTAGAGGAAGAGCTCCCTATGTTTACGGGTGAAGCACCAGAAGAGGAGGGCGCAACCTCTCCAAGTGTGGCTCAGACATTATGGTCAACGCTGCTCGTTTCCGACCAGCACGCGAATGAGTTCGGTTGAACCAAGGCGAATGAGCGAGCGAAGTCCGTATCTGTAATGGACGAAAATTTCAGCCCGAGCGTTGCACCCAGGTGCTATCAATCACTCCTCTGATTTTTCTCCCAAAGCGCATCCCCACTTCCTCCTTGCTGTCTATACTAGCCCCGTCTTGCTGTGTGAGTGCTTTCATCTTCGTGCAACCGATGAGGAAAGATGATGCCTCTTGTGAATAAATAAACGAAGGAGCAGCGCCCTCAACTAAGCTAAATGCCTTTCAAACTCGCTGAGTTTGTCCTGAAATGCCACTTCAATTTTGACAATGGTTCTGTCGCCTGCTATTTTGTGAGGTAATGGAATGCGCTCAGCGTGGAGATTAGGCATTATGACGGCTAGTGCCATTCATCTAATGATAGCTCTCTTCTTTATGGAGGCACCAAGCGCAGCAATCTCATTTTATTAAGGAGGCAGGCAGTGCCTAAACGTTCTTCATTATGTGAACAGGATCGCCACAAGGACTGTATCAACGACGATAAGCAGTGCCAGTGCTATTGTCATCTCAGGCAATTCGAAGACCCTCATCCCGCCAATGAGGAACAGGTCCTCGCCGCCTTGGCCAAGCCAGGGGTGGAGTTGCTCTACATCGACTATGAGGACAGGGCGTTCCTCATGACGGTCTATACCAGTGGCACTGTGAAATATAAGCAGCCGGTGCTAGCTGACGCCTACCGTAAATTGAAGGAGAGCGGCAAGCTTGTTGAGCAGTGGAAGGATATCGAAGGCTCCACATACTTCGCTTTAGAGCCAAATAAGCCAGAGCTAGAAGGGGAGCCGAGCGAGATCACACCTGAGCCAACAAGCGGAGGGGTGTTGCAAATACTCGATAGCACCAACCTGACACATCGCGCTGCCACTAATATCGTATGTACCGTCTACTATGATTTCGGAGGTCGCTTCCGCTTTGAGCGAAATGATGCGGGCGGCAATCGCACCGTCTTCGGCGAAGACGCATTGATCCAGTTTCTACGGCGCGCCAAGCAAGATGTAAATCAGGGGTGGCGCGAAGTTCCGTGGAAGATCAACTAAATGCCCCTGTGTGCTTTACTGGGCAGAGTATCCCCTGTCCCAGAAGCAGGGTATCTCCCGCTTGCAAGGGATTCCAAAAGGACGGGAGGTCCCAGGAAGTGCCTCCGAGAAGGAGTACCCATGGAGACGATTGAAGGACTCTGGCAGCGCATCGAGACTTGGATGCGCTGCCAGGCTCAAGAGCTCTGGCACCAACTCGCGCCGGAGGCATCCGAGGAAGCGATCAAGCACCTGGAGGGCATCCTCAACATCACGCTGCCTGGGGATGTCCGGGCCTCCTATCGTCGACACAATGGAGGCTACCAGATCAAGTTAGGTTCACAGATGAAGATCTTACCGGTGGAGGACATCATCGAGATTTGGCAGATGCGGAGGCGAACTGCTGGACGATGACGATTGGGCATCCCAGCCCCCCCATTATTTTACGGACGAGAGGGTGCTTCGCTCGAGCTGGCAACCTGGACCGATTCAACCGGTGTGGTGGCACCAGCGTTGGATTCCCTTTGGGATGGACAACGCTGGGAATCTCTCCTGTCTTGACCTGGCACCTCCACCGGGCGGAGCGATAGGCCAGATTCTGGATTGGGATCACGAGTGCGGCCCTTCACAGGTGCTGTTCCCCAGTTTTCACCAGCTCCTCAGGACCTTTGCTGATCACTTGGAGAGAACTCCTAATGGGCAAGCTCTCTGAGTCATCGAAAGCGCGGAAGAGAAGCTAAACAATTTCCGAATCCGCAGAGCGACTGATGTCAAGCCCGAAATTATACACCATCTTCCACACACATCTGCCGCTGGCAGCTAGCTCTTGGTAGATAATGACGAGTCGCTCACAGTCTGCAGCGGCAATTTCCTTTGTACAAGGCGATGACCCACAAAACATAGGCCCTTGCTCGCAACGACTTGTTCCCACCGGTCTCTGGTGCCGATCGATACAGTGTCCGACAGTAGGCCGTGTTTCTCCTCTTGTGCTGTGAGTCGGGCAAACGTATCCCTTCCTGGGTAGTCCTCTGCAACAAATGTCTCCTTGCGGTGGAGGATCGGAGGGTTCTTGGATTTTGTGAAGTCACGATGCTTCACGTGCAGATGCCTCAGGTCAGCTCGCACTGAAGCTTCGAGGGCTGGATGTGGGTCGTGATCAAAACTCGGGTAGACGTGGTACCCCACCTTCGGCTCGATGCGGTTCAGTTTAATGATGTTTGCGCTCTCGACAGCACCGGTGAGCGTTCGAGCACATCCCTCGTACACGCGCAGAAGCGGGTCCAACCGTGGCAGCGCGGTGATATGCACATACAGTGCCTCCGGCGTGAGCTTGCCTATCTGGGATTCGCGGCACGCCTTGTCGATCGCTGACTGATCGCCGGCCTGGAAAAGAAGGGCATCAGCAACATCACACGCTTTCTTGTACGATCCGAAGAAGGCCTTGACGTCGACCTGGATGTCCGCTGGCAGGTCGGTGAACTTCGGTCGGCGGCCAAAGGCGGCGAGAGCTAGGTACACGGTGAGATCCTGAGTCGCGGCTAGCTGAGCCGCGTGCCACGACGTGTCGCCAGTGATTCGGCGCAAAACAGCGAGCGCCGCCCGGACACTCCCAAATTGCTCCCGCGCGGCTAGCGCCTCAGGCAACTCGAAGGACTCTGGTGCCCGCCCTCGCGCCTCGATGAACGCTACGATTGGATCGAGTATTGTCCGGTGTGCCTCGTACAGCATCTCGCTGACGCGCGGGCGACGCGGGGCAGGTATCCGTGGTCTAGGTAAGGGGCGTCGCCGCACCCGGGCCGCGAGGAACCCTTGGGCACGCACCTCGTCACGGAAGATGTAGAACACGCAAGGGGCAGCAGCGATGCTCCGTACCTCCAATACACCGTCGATCCAGGCACGCAGCTCCTCTTGGGCGTAGAACCGCTGGAATGTCCCCTTGGCAGTTAAGATGCCGTCCCCATAATGGCGTCCAGGCACGCTACGCGCTTCCCAATCAGGACGCGCGGCGACCACGAGCGCACTGCGCGTCAGTGCCCAAGCGCTCTTGAGTACCTGGGCACGCTCAGAAGGATCTTCGATTACGTTTATGACGAAGCCGAGGTTAACGATATCAGAGGGCCGCATCTCAGCGCCTGGACGGTAGGCTGGGTCCCATCCCGCTACATCATAGCCAAGCTCTGCCAGGCGATGGAGGTCACCTCCGCGCCCGCACCCGTAGTCGAAGAAGGTCGTCTCCGGCGTGAGCAGACCATCGTTGAGCATTAATGCAACCGGCCGTGACAGGTCGGTACGTGCAATGGCGGTGCTATGACGGGCAACAAAGGTCAATCCCACGATCTCCTGGGCATTTATGCTTGGTTCTAGCCTGCCCTGGCTGTGTCTGCTACCATATAGCGTTCGCGCAAGAACTCGCTGGCTATCTGCATTCTCGCGCCAGGATCATCCAGGATCTTGATGTCCCCGTCGAGCCCTCTGCCAGCAACTGAAGGTGGATGAGCCTCCTAGGATCAGCGGGGAGCGGTGTTCCGTCGTTGAATCGATACCCTCGTTTTATGGCCATTCGGTGCGTCGCCCCTCGCTCACCATTATGCAAAAACCGCGCCCTCATAACTTGCGAGGCGAGAGGCTGTGTATGGTAGGGGTTACCCGGCATCAGACTGGTCATAGTTTTTCACGGGCCTTTAGTTCAGAATGCTACTCGATCAATGAGATGAGCCGCTCCATGAAGGCCTCCTCGGTGAACGGAACCTGGGCGTAATATAGCGGCTCGCCTTCCAATTTCGCCAGGAGGTGGCCACGGCCAAGCAACCGCTCGGCCCCTTTATCGCCGAGCGCTAGCTCAGAGGTGCCTTCCGAGTCAACCCGCAAAATGAGCCGGTTGCCAAGATTTGCACGAAGTTGCATCGGCATAACGTTGGCATCTGGGCGCTGAGCGGCAAAGATGAGATAAATGCCTGCTGCGCGCGCCTTAACTCCCAAGCGGCTGACCATCGATGTGACTTCCTGCTTATATTCGTCGATCATCATCCACTCAGCGAATTCATCGTGGATAAGCCAGATGACTGGAAGGCGCTCAGCCTGCGGTACTTTCTGGTTGTACGCCTTCAGATTAGGAGCGCGGGCTGCTTTGAATTTGCTGTACCTTGCGTCCATCTCTTGGACCAGGACATGCAAGCGATCCAGCGCCGTATCCACTTGATCGATGATGCCGCCATCGAGGTGTGGTAACGCATCGAATTGGAAGTAGTCTACTCCCTGCTTCGGGTCGATGAGGATCAGACGTGCTTGGCTCGGAAGATTAGTCGCAGCAATAGCAAGGATAATATTTTGGAGCAGGACCGATTTACCGCTTCCGGTCGATCCGGCGATCAATGTGTGCGGTGCGTGCCCAGCACCAGGGGCAAGATAGAGTAGTTCACCGTTGCTCTCCCTAGTCGCAATCAGCAATTCCTGGTTGCCATCGGTACAATCAGGTGACCACTGCCGCCATAGGTCCGACAGGAGTACCACCTGACGCTTCGGGCGCTCGATTGCGAGCGACACAACGCCTGCCTCTGGTTGGATAGAAATTATGTTCAGTCCAAATGTCGTCAGCAGTTGTGAGCGACGCTTACTCACGAGTTCAACCGTAAGATCCTCGCTACCGGCAAACTTCAATAGGGCAGCATTGGGCGTCAAGATGCTCTCCACTAGCTTTGAGCGCATTTGAAACTGCTGGAGCGCAGCTTTGGTGCGGCTCTCAATCTCATGCAGCCACACACGATCTACCTCGTCACGTCCATGACTGGGGCCCTGCTGTGCGAGGAGTGAGGCGATTCCGGGGTAAGCCCAACCCCCAACGGCCGCATCTCGAATCTCGCCACCTTCTTCGGACTGCCCTCGCATACTTTCACCTACCTCTTCTTTATGAGGAGTCGGTGGCACCGCTCCATGTGGACTCGCGGATGGATCACGAGGACCGGGAGGAACGTATGAGGAATCACCAGAGTCAGCGTCATCTCCTGAGGCGAGTTCGTCGGGATCATCGACGTCAGCCGCGGAAAGCGGGTCACGTGTCAGCACGTCGACCAACACGCGATCTACAGGGCGCTGATAGACCTGATGCCTCCATACCGGTTCTTCGGCAATCTCCTCGCGGATTACCAGTGGGCTCTCATTGCGCAGATAGCTTAGCACGAGGCGACGTACCCGTGAGCGGTCGAATACCTCTTGGAATGCGTTGTCTAGCCCAGCAACCCGGGCAAAGTCAGAGCAATCAGGCGCGGCAACAGGGCCAGATACGAAGACATGAGAATAGCCACGGACATACACCTCGCACTTGCCTTCGCGTATCGCTCGGCGCCAATCTGCCAAGTTAATGCGCGCGCTAGCAGGGAACTGCACCCCGTCAAGGATTAAGTCAGAAAGCCGCGCCAACCAGAGGTCCCGATCTAAACGTTCTGGGTCGCCGAACAATGCGTCATTTACTCGGGCGACCGTATCACGCAACTGTTTCTGGGACTCCTTCCGCTTGGCAGAAACCCCTGAGGCGTCGATGTACTTTGCCTCTGAAACCATGATAGCCAACCGCAGGCGCCCATCGGGTAGAGATTCAGGGCTCAAGGCGAGTATGTCTGCGATTTGCTCCTCGCGCTGTCCTAGCCAATCTGCATAGTCATCAAGAAAATACCAGCCGTAGTGTCGAGAGAGCCCTAGCTCATGCTGAATGAGATATCGGCTGAGTACGATCCCCATCAATTCGCTGGCATTCCGGCCATGTTTAGCCGCGCGCAGTACAATGTCTCCAGAGATGCCGTTCGCGTCCGCGATGAATCGGCGCACAAGATCCTGATATGTTTGCTCATCCACCTCAAGGTTCAAGTCGCGTAGACGCCCTAGCACCATCTGATGGAGTAGATCGAGCGAAGCAGTCGAAGAAATCACGATGTTTCGGCCTTGCGTGGCAGATTGTTTGTAGCGAATCACCTGTACGCCCTGGTTCATCAGCTGACGCCGGTCTAGTAATTCGTCGTAATTCACCACCCACGTTGCAAGGTTATGCGTATCCGCAAAGATGGACGCCATATCAGGGTCCTGGAAGTCTAGCTGGCGTGCTGGAAGGAGACGCCGGGACGTATCGCCATCCCAATCGCCTTTGATAAACGTGGTGAGCGCAGTCAGGAAACTCCATCCCTCTATGCTTTGGACAGGACAGCAGAGGTACACGACAGACTTCATGTCATCCTTCGCCGCAGCGCGCCGTCTCGACCAACGCGGTGGCACCAACTGTGCAACCGGCAGAGGATTTGCCGTCTCATAGTACCACTCCAAATGAGCATGCCGAGCGATAACGTCCTGGGAGAATGCTATATCTGCGAAACACCCGTCTTGCGGGGTCGGTGCAGGTGCTTGGTCTGCGAGGATGGCAATCCGAAGACGTGCCATAAAATCCTGCTGCGCTTCGCTCGCACTGAACGCATCCGGATTGGTATCGGACATCTCAACGATGCGTTCGTACAGCGACCTGAGGCGTTTTTCGTCGCGGTGGCGAAGAATTACCTGGCAGCGTACATCCTCTTCGTCTTCGTAGACAGATGCGATCTTGTCCACGACTGCTTGCGGCAAACGTGCGGAGTCGCAGTTGTACAAGACCACTGACAAATTGGCCTGCTTGTGCGGATACAAAGTGAGATAACGGCCTACTAGGTCCAGTACCGTATTCGCAGCAGGAAGCGGATTCTCATTCGTGTCGTCCCATGCCGTACGGCTTGCGATAGGTGGCTCGTGAAGTGAGTAATCTCCAACTATGTCAGTCAGTGAGAGTAATACGGCCTTGTCGCCATGCCAGCCTAGCACGACCTCGGGATAGAAAGGATGTTGGAGTTCCTGCACCAAGTCTTGGAAATACAGTCGAGTGTCACCAAACTGGATCTGCTCCCTGCTGAGTAGAGAGCGGATGAGGTCGGCTACCAGGTGCGCCTTGCGAGATATGGCAGCCAAGCGGAGGGGATGCCACGGCGCCACAATAGCAGTCTCACGTCCACCCTGCACCTGTACTGTTCCAACGCCCAGGAGCGGACGCAATAATAGTTCCCTATTCTTGTCTCCTCGTGCATCGAGGCAGATGCGCTCCAGAAGGTTGCCATATACCGTGAGTTGTTCTTCAAGCTCACTGCAAGCCAACCCCCGTTGAGCAAAACCCTGTATTGCTGCGGCATAGCATTCCTGAAATGTCTGGAAGGCCTGAGAAAGAGTTCCCGCTGTGGCACTACCGATCAGCTGTTCCTGCACAGCGCGGTCGAGATTAGCGCGCCAAAGCACGGCGATATCGTCACGCTTCTTATAAGCAGCGACGAAAGACCCGTAATCTTGACCATACACGGGAGAAAGCGTCCTGACATCGGACAGATCTACGCTCTGCGCACGGCCTTTACGGCCTGACATCTTACGTGCCACGGTACAGGACACGAGAGGATGTTTAACCAATCGTGCCCAATCGTTCACAAACTCGCTTAATACCTGGCTGGGATTGTATTTCCATATGAGTTGCGCGTTATATATTTCGGTTCCACCTGTCAGTTGCTCCACTTCTAAATACAGCGTGAACTTCAGTTGCAAGGCTGCGCGAGCAGACGACCTATTGAGAGCGACCTCCTTCGATTGCCACTCCTCAAGCAGATCGTCGAAGTCGAACAGTTGGCCGACTTGCCACTGGACCTGCGAACCCAACAATGAGCGGAGACCACGATACCGATGAGCGAAATATCGGCCGGCGTCCACGTTGAGTCCCTTGAGGTCACGCTTTGTCGCGCGATCGCAGCGAATCGTCAGGGTACGGCTGCGGCTCAGAGGCTGTTGAGCGAATAGGGCCTCCATGCAGAGTGCGAGCCCCGTCAGAAAGTCTTCTGACTCGCGCGGGGTGCCAAATACAAAGCGGTCCCAATTGGACTTGAGTTTAGGGTCCTCCTTCAGCTCATTGCGATGGGCTTCGTAGAACTGCCTGTCCTCATCCTGCGGTTCGCTAAGCCTTCGCGCCTCCGCCAGCCGGGCTAAATACTCCCTTTCGCCGTTGCTCAGGAGCTCTGGTTCTCGCTCGTCGTAGAAGGCCTTTGTTTCTTCCCCCAAATTGAAGCGGGCCCGTTTTAGCCCATCAAATAGCGGCTTGATAGTCTCCCATTCACAAGTCGCTAGGTCGGCTGCAGCAGGATTCCAACCGCTAGGCGCATCTATGAACGCTTGCACACGCAGATGGCAATACTCTGGGATACTCTCTTGCACTCGGATGAAGGCCTGCCTTAGGTCTTCGCTCGTCAGAAGAGATTGGGACGGCGTCTGCTTTCGCAAATATGAAGTGCGTTGGTTGTAAGCATCACTATAGGCGCGTTTCCACCGCGATGGCTGTCTGAGAGCAGTGGGTTTGAGTGTAGTGAAGAGTACAGAGTCGCGTGGCATATGGAGCGCAGGAAGCGAAGCGCCGAGCGCTTTAATGAGCGTTTCGCCTTCGTCACGAATGGCTGCTTGTGTCTCTATGATGTACTCAGCCACACGATCGAGCGAGAAAACGTGCAGTCCATGCAGGCCAAGAAGCGCTTTCTCCCACCACACCTTTTGCTCGTCAGTGAGAGCAACACCAGCACTC
This sequence comes from Ktedonobacterales bacterium, assembly GCA_035307385.1. Lineage (GTDB taxonomy): Bacteria > Chloroflexota > Ktedonobacteria > Ktedonobacterales > DATBGS01 > DATBHW01. Next base: position 11,664 of record DATGID010000072.1, read on the forward strand.
GCGACCTCTATCCAAAGACGCGCCTCCTCCGCTAACTGGGCCGCTCCAATAGGCACAAGTTCTTTGAGGGATTGGATCTCGTCGTCTCCAGTGTTAGCCAAGAGCAAGGCGTTTCGTGCGCAATATGCATTGCGGTAGTACGTGGCCCGTTCTTTCGTAAGAATTGCGTCAGGGAGTCCGAACCCACGCAAGAAGTGCTCTGGTAACTTCAATTCGATGTCTGCCGCAAGCTGGGTGTCGTTAATCACGGCCCGTGCAATGGCGGCGGTCTGTTCTGCCGTAAGGGCATCGATAATGAAGCGCGCCGTTCCCTCGCCATCGTTTCCTGAAAGCCGATCGCGGAGATACAAAGCAGCGACCGCGCCGATGAGTTCCGTCCCTGTCATACCGACCTCCTCTTGTTTGGGTTCACGACGTAGGCGCAGCTATCGGAAAGGCGCCGCAGCAGCCCCAAGCTAGTAAGACGTTGTTCTAATCGTTGGGCGTTCGCACGGAACGCCTCCTTGTCAAACTCCTCCTTCTGGAGGGCCAGCGCGGCCTCGCGCTCCCCGAATACCAGACCGTACCGTTGGTAGAGACGTTCAAGAAACTCATGCAACTCCATCCGCGTCTCGATGTTCGCTGCAATCAATGTCTTCAGAAAGCTATCGTTGGGTGCATATCGCAGTTTGTTGGTTCCGCGCTTTGAAATCAGACCAACATCGCGGCCGTAGGAGCGATGCACCTGAGCGACGTGCTTCTCATGGCCATCCGCTGCTTCTTCTCGCAACTCTGCCATGAGGTTGTGCGGGTTCGGCTTCCCACTGTAATCGCCCGGTTTCTGCGGCCACCATACTCGATCCGTCAGAATTCGCTTGCAGGCTTCAAATGCATCTGGCTGTTCCAGTGCTTTGCACCACTCGTCAGAGTGCTCGATTTCGGTGAGGTATGCATCCACCGCGCGCGCAGGCAGGGCAGTGTTCTCCTGATAGCATGTGAAGGAAAGCTCCCTCACCTGAGTTTTGTGAGGAGCGACCACTTCGCAGATCATATACGGGTTGTGGTTTTGCCCCAACCAATCGGCCGCAACAGTGATCTGGTAAAGCATCACGTGGAATGCTCCCAACGTCACCAAGTGTGGGATCGCATCGAACCCCGGGAGACCAAGTCGGAACACATGCAGCCAATCATCGCCAAGTACATCAAATGATGCATGTCGCACGTACGGTAAATAACTGTGACCTCGACCTTGCTCAATCAGATCATGCTCTGCGTTGGTCTGCAACTGCGCCAGAAGAACATTCCATGAGTTGTCGCCACGAAATAGCTGGCTCACAGGCTCAACAAGTGCATCACGTTGGGCGCTTCGGCACAACATCAGGTATAGCAACTCCCCTGTGCGCCCAAAATTGATGTACTGTGGCTGGGTCTTCATGCCATCCGTGATACCCAGGTCGATGTATAGGCCTTCGGGTCCGAAGGGGAACACAAATCGCGACACCCAACGTCGGTTGGTCTCTGCTTCCACCGCCGTGTTTTGGAGCATAGCGACAAGGTCAGCGAAATCACGGAATGAGTGGAAGTTTCGCTTCAGGTAGGAGAAATCGCGGATCGCAATGCCTTGAGCGTTGTCATTCATCCACCCGATCCAGGAGTCCCACGCCGCATCGTTGTTCAGTCCCTGTTGGTCAGCAATCCGGGCAAGCTCTACGTTGTTGAACAGGATGTTGCGTAGATACATCCGCTTGTAAGGATTGTAAACGAGCGGATAATAGACACCATTCTCATCAAGCAGTTGGTCTTGTCTCGAGCATGCTTCAGCGACAGAGAGGAATTCCAGAAAGAGTAGCCAGGGAGTCTGTCCGTCCCAGAGGCGATGTCCCCAAATCTGCTCATCCACCCATGGCGATATTCTGCTGTGATCCTTTGGATTCGGCGCAGGCACGAGAGCGAACGTCTTATTCATTAGGCATGCTCCATAAGCGCGACTATAGCTTAAGCTCGATCATGTTTTCGAGTGGGCCACCCTGGTCATCAAGCGTCAGGAGCCTGAACGTGTACGGCGAAACGTTCTGGTATTGCTGGCGACGCTCGACAAGGCCGGCAAGTATTTGAGTTTTGAACGCGAGCATGTCTTCATAGCATTCTTTCGAGAAGCTGCTCGGTAAGGCACCATCGGCTACTCGACAGAGATACTCAAAGCGGATGAGGTAGAGCGGAAGGGAACAGATATTGTTTGGCCCAAGCACGACGTTGAGTGTCGGCACCCCATTCCGAAGGACAATTTCAACGCATTCGCCAAGGTGGGGAAAGACCGAGATGCGTTCTTCCAATAACCGGTTCACCCGAGCAGCAGAGAAAGAGAGGCTGCTGGCTAGGACCAGCTCTCGCTCGCTGTTAATGAGCATACCAACGAAGATACGGTTGAGCCCCTTCACGAGGCGGGCGCGAATGGGCTGATCGACGGGTCGCCCGCTCGCAAGTGCTCGCACGACATGATCGAGATAATCACCTGCGTATTTGAATACGGTGAGATCCCACAAACGCACCTCCTCTTCTTGATCATGGGGAATCTTGAAGAATAGTCCTCGCCTCTGGACCACTAGCTGGTTCAGGAAGTGGGCAACGACGCTCTCCTCTTTTTCAGTGGTTCCTTCGACATATGCCCGTTGAGCAGCACGATACTCTGGGCTCACGCCATAGAACGTGTCATCAGCAAGCAACTGATCGAAGTAAGGACGCACATTGGCGTCGGCATCCCCAAAAATCAGGATGTTGTCAATGCGATTCGAGGTCTCATAACCGATGCGGAACCTGTCAAAGTACGCGAAAATGGTCAGCGCCTGGCGACGATTCTCGCCAAGGTTTCCTCCAAAGATATTATTGTAAAGGCTTGCGCGAGCCACAGTGCCCTCTTGGATCAGATGCGGTATATCTGATGGCACCAGCAGATCATCCCTGACGTCTGGGTGCCCCAGCACTGCATTAGTGAGAAGGAGCAATATCTGCCTGATAGGAAGATGCAAATCGTTGTAGTCGCACAGCTCAAAGAGTATACGAAGCCTTTTCTGGACAAGCGGCTCCTGCAGAAGCAAATAGTTGTGGCGGATGGGGCATCGGGGACCGAATGCATCGTCAGGTCCATTATCACCTGCGAGACAATCGCGCCATGCTTCATGGCTCAGGAATGCCTTCAGAGCAAGGTCGAAGAGCTCAGCCGAACGGCCTCGGCTCAGGTTAAAGAACTCCAGATGAACGCCATCAAGGTGCTGGCGGTCTTCAACTAAAAGCGTCTCCAGAAGGTCGCGTACACCGCTGAACGGTTCATTATTGGGCAGCCTTCGCCAGGACTCGACGAGCTGGCCGTCATTTGCAGCGATCAGAAACACGTGTCCCGTGTCTCTTTGATAAAGCGTCTGACAGAAAGTATCTAGAAGCTGAAGCTGCTCTGTAGTCCACTGCGCATGTAGTTGTGGTACCCAAGCGCTGAAGTCGCGGATGACATGGAATACGATGTGTTGTCCGCCCTCCGACACAAAGCCGTGGCGCAAGTAAGGAGAATCGGTAGCCCACTCTACGAGGTCACCACCCTTACTCTCCCACACCTCGCGGCAGAGGTGCGTTTTCCCGTCACCTGCTGTGCCCGTGAGAACGACCGATTTCGGCCACTCCCCCGTGAAACACTCCTGTACGTCCTTGAGCCGAGGATGAGCAAATGTGATTGGCCGGATTCCGAGGCGTTTAGCCGCACGTTGGATTGTTTCATCATACATGTTGTCGTTGCGCGCGATGGGCCCGTACTGGCGCAGGAACTTTATCTTTTTGGTCGCGATGTCATCCATCCGTCTGCCCCTTGCTACTACCTGCACCACCGACGTCATCAATTGGTTAGGCACAGACAAAGTGCGACTGACGGGCGGTGGACACTCAGCCAGAAGAGTAATCTGCTGGCGGCTGACACAACGTCAGTCCGACCCAGCACCCCCGATCTATAGCGAACAGATGAGGCAACCCTCCCGCTCTTCCTCTTCCTCTTCCTCTCCGCTGAGAATTTGGAGAAGTGGACGGTTGGGCGCAACCCGGCGCGCACGGCTGCTTTCCCAGTTTCGGACAATCTCTTCCATCCGCTCAGGACGCTCTAGTTCGTCTAGGGATTCGCGGCCATTCCAGTGAAATGCCTCTCCGGTAACCGCGTTGGCATGCTCGTACCGCTTTGCCTCCTCGAAAAGGTCTGGGTGGGTTTGTTTGAGCCGCACCCACTCGATTTTCTGCTGATAGAAGCAGAAGAAACAGCCTGACCGGGTTCGTCCCCAGTCCATGTAGGGCGGAAGTCCAAGGCCACTTTCCTCAAGTATGCGAATAACGTCCGCTCGTATAATGCCATCGTCGCGAAATGGATAGACAGGGGTAATATTAGGTTTGTGGCTGATGTAACCAACGCGATCTTCATCAGCGCGAATGCCAATGTAGTTATAGACGGGATCATTACTGACGTAATCTTCAAATGGCTTGAGTTTCAGCATACGTGTACACCATCGCCGATGATTGGAAGGAATCATCCCACCGTAAATGGCGAGCCACGTGTCGAAGTTCTGATTCGATGTCGAACGCGTTATCTTCTTCCCGAGAAGAGCCTCGAGCCGACTAAGATAGTCATACGTCTCGGGGAGTTCTTTGCCAGTGTCGTGGAAAAGGTACTCCATCTGGGGGACGCGGTCGCGCATGTATACTGCCAGGGCCGCGCTATCTTTGCCGCCAGATAAGCTCAAGATGTGCCTCACTGATATAGTCATTGCTCACCCTCCTCGCTCTCTGTGAGCGATTGCCAAAGGGCCTGGGTGGCTGCGACCAGCCCAAGCCGCCCATGACCTTTCAATAGCGCCGTCATCTGTGAAGCGAGATTCGTTACCGTGACCTTCTCGCCTGGAGAGAGGAAGACCACCTGCTCGCGCTCGGTGCCGTCTGACCGGGTTAAGGCAACACGTACAGCTTCTCCACTGAGGGCTTCATCACTCCTTGCAAACCTGATGCTCTCGACGCGTTGAAATCGAGCGCAGAGGTAGTTGAGTTCCTGCATGAACCGGCGGACATCACTGTCCACCCAAGCTGTGGGCACCCTTGAGCAGACGAAACTGCCCAGCGATTCCACCCATTCTGCCTCTGGAAGGTAGGTGTCACTTAGGCGAAGACAAAAAGACTTGAGGCGCGGCTCCGTCACATGGGCTATGATGTGTTCCACGCGAGCCCCTAGCTCCTCACGCACGAGAGTTGCAGTTTCCTCCAAACCAAAGGCGGTGCTAAGGCTGCCCTTCATTCGCTCTATCAGGTTCGGGTACGCGTTCCGCAGTTCGTCGAGTGCACCGCTCAGAGCCGCGACAAAGCCCTGTACGTCACTTCCACTATTTGTTCCGTCAGCTGGGATAGGCGCAAATCCACACGCTACAGGAAGGTCGCGGAACAGCAAAGGGCCGGGTTCACGGGCGCTAAGCAATACCTTCCGGACGTCCAATGCAGAATTGGAAAGCATCTGGGTCTTCCTGGTGTACTCGGGTAGTCGCGCCGCAAAGGCGAATAGCGGCCGCACAACATCGAGCAGTCTCGCCTCCTGCATGTTGACGCTTGGGACGCGCAAAACGTCGCGGAGGCGGTTGAACAGATCGGTGCGCTTGCCTGTGACCTCACAGAACTGCACCTGAAACGTTGTGGGGTTCTTGAGTAACCGACGGAAATCATGGCCGGAAACACTTGGTAGGAACGAGCCATGCTCGTAGAATGCGACATCTCGCGCGTTGATCGCCGCGAACACGGCCAGGAGTAGCGGGCTGACGCCGAGAGGCACACCATAGGGGGCCTCTCGTAACGCATCGAAAATGTCAGCTGCAGTTGCACGCCCGTTTGGGTTCTCCTCAAGCACCTGCCGGATACGCACCAATGCAGGGCATACTCTATAGGGGTCGCGATCAATCGATGGCAGGCCCAAACGCCAACCAGCTGCCATCTCTCGGTGTAGCCCGGTACGTCTCAATATTGATAGATAGATCGACATCTCAGGTGGCTTCTGTGTTGGATCCATCCCGAGCCAGGGCTGGTCTGGCGCACTGAGGACCTGCTCGATCAGTCGAGTTCGTGCAGCGGCTGCCGCCGAACTAAGGGTTTCCCGATTCACAAGTTCGTTCTTGAGCATGGGTGCGAGAGGAAACGTCTGATCACAGATGTCTGAAAGCAGGGCCAGAAGTTGACGCCGATCATGCACGGCAAGTGGTTCGCCTTGGCGATACCACTGCAGTTCCATGGAACTGGAAGATTGCTGCACTCCGAGGCAACTCTGAATACGCTGTTCTAGCATGTGTCGGGACGCAGCCACCATGCGACTGACTTCCTCGGCGGCAAAGGTATCGTTCGCCAGCTCAGGCGTGTTGTCGTTTACCCATTGCCAATATCTGGCCTCTTTCATGAGCCCGGCTAGATCGCTTAGGGGTTGCGGGATCGCGATGAGCACATCGGAGCGACCTGCCATGGCAGGAGACGAGGCAAACACGATGGCTACTCGCTGTTCCTCCTGAGTCTCACATAACGGGACGACGATGCGTCCAACCGCGCCCTTGGCATCCGGCTTTGTTGCCTCGGCTAATTCGGTGACCGGCACATAGATAAGTTCAAAGTGGCGCAGCGTCCCTGTTTGGATGTAGTGCCGCCGTGCAACGAGTGGACGGGTCTCCAAATAGGCAAGAAGTTCCCCTGAGACCCGTAGGTAAGATCCCAGCGCGCGATGCGCATCCTCCAGCGCTCGTTCGAGATTTACACTGGTGTACGGCCACAGACAGTAGCCTCCTGCAGCTCCTCTGAAGTGAAGAAGATGCTTCTTCTTCTGTAGTTGCTGAAGGATCAGCTTCACGCGCTTGCCTGCTGTCACCGCACCTCCTCCTACGGCGGCGATTAGCGCTTCATCGGTCGCGAGGAGATGTGGCGCGTCGAGTAAATTGAGTAGGCCAACAGTCTTGAGGAGTTGGAGCTCCAAAGGGTCATCAGTGTGGACACTGTTGATAACCGAGTCAATTTGGGTCCAGTGGCTGCGATAGCTCTGCACCGCAAGTCGGTGTCCAAATGTGGAGCGAACGTAATCGTACAGATGATGAAGTCGATAGAAGTCATCTTGACCGTGCGCTCCCGCTGCAAACTCCTGAAGGCCAAAGGGTTCAGTCGAGAGGAGAAAGCTGAACAGCGAGCGCTCGTTCTGGCCGAAGCGAGTAAAAAGCCTTATCAGGACGGGCAACACCGTCGGGTGCAGTGGGTATATGCGCGGAGCTTGTTCGCAAAGTTGCTCGATCCCGGTCGACGCACCGTACCAGGCAAGATGATGCGTGATCTCCATCGCTCGCACCGCGTCTTTCCTCTCCTGCTCCGGAACGCGAGCCACCTGCACACCCAAAGCATCACCGATTAGGCCCGCGATCTCGACGAGAGGCTGATTGAACAGGATTTCCTCGAAGCGCCCTGCAACCTTCTCCCATTCCCGTTGGCTAGCTTGCGAAAGTTGGTCGGCATAGGTATGGAATCCTTGATGGAGCAATCCGACCAGCAATAACGGGCGCCGCCCGCTGCGGGCGGCAGCTTCAGCAAGGCATTGCAGTAGATAGATATCCTGGCGCTCTGGGTGCTGCGCGGCGTACTCCAAGAACTTGCCCAACTCATCGAGGATGATAAGCAGCCCACTTGCCTTACCCGTTTCGACCATATGTTCCGATACTTGTTGGAGCAGCGCGAGCGTAGTCACATCAGAGGGGGGTTCGCCAGACACGGCATCAAGGGCTGCGTCAAGCTCCGAGACCACTGGCACACGCTCGCTGGGAGTGCTCGCGTTCTGCACGGCATCACGAAGCGCCCGCAGCAGTGCCAGCGACAACGCTTCGCGCGAGCCGGTGACTAACACTGGGAGCAGTCGCGTATGTGCCACACCCAACTGCGTGAAATCGATGGCCTGCCGCAGAGCGGCGGGGAGATCGGTACTATTCGGTGCCAACAAGTGCGCAAGTACAAGAGCTAATGATGACTTCCCAGACCCGTAATCGCCGGTGATCCGCCATGCCCGTTGACCAGACTGCGGTGACAGACCGGTCATCATCCGTTGGAGGCAGTCCTTGGCATGACTGGTAAGCACGTAGCTTTGGAGGGCGGAGGCATCGTTGAAATCGCGGCTAAGGTGAATCGAGCGCAAAAAGTGCCCACGAATCTGGAAGAGATCTGCGATCTTGGAATCAGGCATGTGGAGCCTCCGGGGAGTAGATCATAGGCAACAGATCACCATGCTCATGGGCGAGGCGACCTATTTGCTGGAAAGCGGCAGATTCCTCGTAGCGGAAGGCACCGCACGAATCCTCGTAGATAGTCTCAAGGCGCTCTCGGATGTCCCACTCTGGCAGCTTGAAGATCTGGCCAGGGCTACCCACAGTGACGGCTACGTCCCGGAAGCTCAGCACATCTTCGTGTGGGTGATGTGTGTCCCAGAACTCGTGCAAGCAATAGGCGAATAACTCCGCAGAGATGTCTGGCTTCGGATCGCGCTGGAACGCATAAACCGCCTCCTGCTTGCCCTGTCCGCCAACGCGGCGCTCACCGATCTTTCGAATAAGATTGAGTTCTACGAGGGGGCAGTCGAGATTGTCCTCTAAGATTAGGCCCTTGCCACCTCTCGTGGGCACATAGGTGTGCAAAAATATGTCGAAGTGCTGCTCAAGGGTTACATCAGAGAGATCCCGCTCTAGTCTGGCGGCTTCACGTCGAAACGCCAGTAGCGCATCCGTACGTGTGAAGTCGGGGTGATGCCAATGGTTCAACAGATGATCCCAGGCGAACAGCGGATCCTCTCGTTGGCTAGACAGATTCCAGTGGATCAGCCACAGTGTCCGGACATCCTCAAGGTAGGGATCAAGGCCGCTGGCACCAAGGAGAGATTCACCCAACGGAGTGACTATATACCCATCCTGTCGGCTATACGTTGCAAGACCTGACACTTGAATCCAGAATCGGATAGCTCGGACCATATTTTTGCCCACGCCAAGTTCGACCATAGCTTGCTCATCGTCCTCGAGCAGTCGATGGTCTACGCCGATTACCTGCACTGCCTTAGGTAGCCAGGTGTAGCGAAACGGAAATGTCTCATGCCCTGAAAACCTGTAATTCATGCGAAAACTGCTCAATTCAATGCGAAGTGATGTCAGAAACATAACCAGATGTGCACTTGGTTTTGTAAGCATCCTTCCGATTGTCACTTCAGTATATCATAGTACTGCCAGGTTCATCTTGCACAGCCGGGCAATAGCAAGATAATTCTCTAGAAACCAGTTGCCCGTGCGTGCCGATTCGAGCTTATCATTGGTTAGGATCTCGAAGGGCAGATGAAAGCGCTGATTGAGTTCATCTTGCCATTGCTCCACTAGACTGCCAGGGCAGACGATCAAGCGGCAATGCAGATCGCCACGAATCAGCAATTCTCTAATGAAGAGTCCAGCCATAATCGTTTTCCCCGCACCAGGGTCGTCTGTCAGCAGGAAGCGCAACAGCTGACGGGTCAGTATCTCACCATAGACCGCGGTGATCTGGTGTGGCAGCGGCTCGACGAGTGAGGTATGCAACGCGAGGCGTGGGTCGAAGAGATACGCCAGGCGAATCCGGTAGGCTTCGGAGACGAGCCGCAGCAGAGCGCCATCGACATCAAAGCTCCACAGTCGCGAAGACTCAACGATCTCCAGAGTAGGCTCGCGGTCGCGGTAGGGCAGTTCATTACCCAGGCGGCCCGCAGCATCTTTGTAGGTCAGTTCAATCGCGACCCCGCTGTGCCATTGCACATCCGCCACTGTCGCCACTCCATCTGGCAAAGCGCCCTTGATCTGGGCTCCGCGCGACAGTTTTTCGAGACGAGCCATATGTATCTACCCCCCTGTAGCAAACATCCTCCACGACGTCCTCTCATCTCTTGTGACGGTGCCTCGAACCCGCAGGCAATGGCAGTAGCCCTGCGCTCGCCCTTCTAGCTTGGAAGCGAAAACGAGCATGGTGTTGGGAGACATATCGCGTCACACTGGAACTCCTGTCGCAATGAGGAGGCGACCTGAGCAGGATTATTATACGCCTATTTCCCTAACAACACAACCACTGAAGACCGACCATTTCAGAGTACGTTCATTATCTCAACCAGTACTCAAGCTGGGCCTTGTTGCACAATGATCTGCGCGAACGACTCCTTACGGAGTTCCGTAGGCAAGTGCGAGCCGAATGTATGCGGCATTGAAATAAGTGGCAACTTGCTAAATTGAAATGCTGCCAGAGGGCACTTGAGCTTCTTAGAATGGCATCGAAATAATGGAGCCATTTGCTAACATCTGGAGCCAACACATAAGACCCCACCAGAGGAGTGTTGATCAAGTGTCCGATCTTGGCACGTCAATCCTGCTCAGAGCCACCTCTGCTTTCCAACACACCTCCCTGTCCTGGTCATTGAGAGCGACCGCTAATGGCTCAAAGGCGTGCCCCTTCATCATCCTCGTCTTATGAGTCCTGGCATACAAGGGCAGTTGTCGTGACGGGAAAACACGTTGCGCCTTGTCTTCCAGCGCACTTTACAGGCGGTTTGGCCTGATGGCAATTTGAGCTTTTTCCTTCATTGTCGCTACCCACCAGCGTCAAACCTCATATAATGGATTGACCCGAGGGCGAGGGCGTGCGTTGCTGCCTCGCGCACGTACTCGTTCTCATCATGCATGGCCGCCAGCAACGGCTCCATCGCACGGGCATCCGTGATCCTCGATAGGGCTAGTGCTGCTGCCACGCGCACCGACCAGTTCCCATCTTGGAGGGCCGCTACCAACGGCTCAACGGTGCGCACCTCCATCATCTCCCACAGGGTATGTACTTGTACACCAATCCTACCCAGCGCTCTCTCTGCTGCCAGGCGCACATGCTCGTCCTCGTCTTGGAGGGCCGCCACCAGCATCCACACTGTGCTGGCATCCTTGATCTTCCCCAGAGCTTCCACTGCTTCCCGACGCACCAACCTGTCCTCATCATCAAGGACGACTACCAACCCCTTAACCGCGCGTGCATCCTTGAACTCCCCCAGGGCCTGTGCTGCTGCCAGGCGCACATGCTTGTCCTCGTCTTGGAGGGCCGCCACCAACGGCTCAACGGCGCGCACATCCTTCATCATCCCCAGGAAAGACGCTGCTGTCCAGCGCACGTTCACATCTTTCTTGTAACGCAACGCCTTGATCAAGCCTTGAACATCCCGCTTGCGCTCTAACTCCATAATGTTCGGTCGTCCAAAGAGTGGCATCTGCACCCTCCTTTTTACTCTGCTTTTTCACACCTGGCAGCTTACCAGAAACATCCGTTGAAACGAAGAGGAATCTCCTATCCTGCTTCCATCTTGCTCTCGGCGCCCTGTTGCTCGGCTTGGCGGAGCCGCTGGCGGAAGCGATACGACTCCCCGACAAATTCGAGGATATGGGCCTTGTGCGTCAGCCGGTCCAACAAGGCAGCCGTCATCCGCTCGTCCCCAAAAATCTGCGTCCAGTCCGCAAAACGCAGGTTGGTTGTTACAATGATCGAGACCCGTTCGTAGAGGTCGGAGCAGAGTTGGAAGAGCAATTGGGCGCTGTCTTTGGAAAAAGGAATGAAGCCGAGCTCATCCAAGACAAGCAAATCCAGCTTGTTCATCTGGGCAGTGAACTTGGAGAGGCGCAAATCCTTTTGAGCCGAGAGGAGGTCATTGACGAGACTGGCCGCCGTGTAGAAGCGGACTCTCTTGCCTTGCTTGCAGGCAGCTAACGCCAGTCCAATCGCTATGTGGGTTTTGCCCAAGCCGGGGTTGCCAATCAGAATAATGGTCTCGGCTTTCGCCATGTACCCACCTTGGGCCAGTTCTAACACGCGCATCTTGGGGACATTCTGCACCGCGCTAAAATCAAAACTAGCCAGTTCCTTCGCCACCGGAAACTTGGCCTGGGCAATGGCCCGTTCGACGCGATTGGCTTCCCGCTGATTTACCTCCGCCTCGCAGAGCGCGAGCAGGTAGCGTTCGTAGGGAAGGTCGGTTCGGGTCGCATCCTGGGCAAAGGATTGGTAATTGAGCGCGAAGGTGGGCAGATGAAGCTGCCGCAGATAGCTCTCCAACACCGCTTGATGTTCCATACGCGCGCCTCCTTTACCAGCGCTGCTTCAGCAAGAGTTCATAGCGGGAGAGATCAATGGGTTGATTGCCGACCTCTGGAAAAGGCGAATGCTCGCCCTCTCCTGTCGGTGGTGGAACGACTTCAGGCGTCATCAACTGATGCAAGCAGTGGAGAACGCCATCCAGATGTACGCTACCGTAGGAGAGTGCTTGTTCAATGGCTTGCTCCACAAGTGGGGCGGGATGCTCTTGATGGAGCTTGAGAATGCGGACAAATTCTTGGACACCCCGCCCCTCCGGCCAACTCTCGCGCAACACGCGCAGCATCCGATGGTAGGACTCCGGCCACCCTTGCCGCCATTGGCGCAGCGGTTTGGCGTAGTCGAAAGCCCCTGGTCGTTGTTCCAGCAGCGGGAGGTAGTGCAGGGGGTCGAAGAGGTCTTGCTCGCGCTCGTAGCAACGCGGATGACGTGCCAGCAACGTCGTTCCATCCAAAATCTCAAGGGTAAACGGGTACGCTTTGATGGTCACTTCACGGCGCGTGTGATTGACCGGCACCGAGTAGCGATTGGTCTCAAAAGTGGCTTGGCTGTAGGGGGTCAGCCGCACCCGCACGATCTGGCAGCAGTCGTAGTCGAAAGGGGGGAGGGGGCGTAGAAACGAGCGTTCGTACTCCCAGGCTTGCCCAATCGTGGTGGCTTGGCGATGGACCTGGCGCTGGTCATCTTTGAGACACTGTTCCAGCAATGCGCGATTCAACTCCTCAAAGGAGGCGACTTCTGGAATGGGCACCAGGAAGTTGCGCCGACTGAACCCAACCCCACTTTCCACGCCGCCTTTTTCGTGCGCTCCTTCCAGACCAGGCGTGCAAAAGTGAGACTCGAAGAGGTAATGGCTCCGAAAGGCCACAAAGGAGCGGTGTTCGTGACGTGTGCGCTTCTTGTCAAAAGCGAGCTTCACGGCGGTGGCAAGGTTGTCGTAGCTGAGGCGATGAGGCACCCCGCCAAAGTGCCGGAAGGCTTGAACATGCCCGTAAAAGAAGCTCTCTTGTTTTTGGGAAGGAAACGCCATCACAAAGACGCGCCGCGAGTAGGACAGGCGCATGACAAAGACCTGCACTACCTGGCGCACGCCAGCGATGCTGGCGGTGGCCGCGCCCCAGTCCACCTGGGCATCCTGGCCTGGGTCAAACTCTAAGGGCAGAAAGACCTCTGGGCGGTGCCGCGCTCGCTTCCAGGCCGACACGGCGTGCCGGACGCTCGATTCACACCCCTGATAGCCTTCGGCTTGGAGCAACTGAAATATCTTGTGAGCCGTGTAGCGCTGTTTGGGAGGCAAGCGCTCACTCTGGCGCAAGAGGTCTTCAATGCGTGCCTGAAATGGTCCTAAAATTGGTGCCGGTTTCGGCTTGGTAAGATGGTAGGCGGTGGGCGGGTCGTCAGAAACAGCCTGGTCTATGGTTCGGCGCGAGCGGCCTTCCTCACGCGCAATGTGGCGGATACTTTGGTGATCGAGGTAGTAGGCGCGGCGGATGCGCTCGCGCTCTTCGGAGGTTAACATTGCCTGCTCTCTTCCTCTGCGCTAGAGCGGACAACTGGCTCGCCCTAGCATAGCAGAGTACAGAGCAACTGGCAACATTTTTGATTAGCAAATTAGCAAGAAGGAGAAAATTGGTCCGAGTGGCTCACTTTTTGGTTGCCATTTTGGGGCGGGAGTGGCACCCATTTCTCAATGGTCACAAAAGGCCGTTTGGTCCCTGATTAAAATATCAAATACAGCCGAACGCAATCTCGTGCAAAAAAGAGCATATTTACTGGGCTGGAGCTATTATTTTCGTGTTTTTGAAAGGGGTCCAGTTGTATCGGCCTTAAATGAGAATACTGTCAAAGAAGTGCCAGACAAATAGAAAAGAGCAAGCGCCTAACCACCTTTTGTTCCCTGGCGTCGTACCTCATAGAAGAGCGTATGGTACACACGCTAAGGGAAGTCACTCAAAGCATTCAACTTCAAGAGCTTGCTCTATGTCGATTCTTTTTGGTCGTCAGACGCGGTTTTTGGATCAACTGGGTGCGTTCCTTCCCCAGTGCTTTTGCAAGCCGCTCAATGGTTTCAAAGCTTGCGCTTCCACCCCGTTCTAGGCGACTGATTGTCGCCCTGCCTATGCCTGCTCGCGCTGCTAGCTCGCCCTGTGAGAGGGCTGCACGTTTTCGGAAGAGTGCTAAAGAAGGCACTGGTACTCCTCTGGTATTGCTTCCCACGATGGCGTATCTGCTCCCTTCCTTTCTTTTTCTTCACCATAACATAGCGGTTCTTTGATCGCTTCTTTGGTTGCATCACTAATTTCCAACTTATTGTTCAACTATTCACCAGTAATTCAACTCTGTATCAGTGCTGCGAGAACTGCTGGAAACGAAAAGGAGCGCGTATTTGATAGCACACAATAGACAGCAGCAAAGGAAGGCATCCCTTCACAAGACGCCAGCAAGATTCTATGCTGAGTGTGGAGCGGCTGAAATAACTCTTGCAGCCGAAGATATCCGGGTTTCTGGGTAATGCCTCCTCATCCCCGCTCCCAGCTCTGAAAGGCTCACATCACATGTCAGAACAGATCACCACTGACGCTGCCAGGGTGCTGCTGGCCGCCTCGATCAAACACGCAGAGCAGTCGCTCCTGAGGCTTATCGCATCCGGGCAACTGAAACACTCGGTAGCAGCCGATCCATACACAGCACTGGTGGCCCTGGCGACTGCTGCGGCAGCGATCATTGAGGGAGGCACGGTCGAGGTGGCGCTCAGCGACCTGCAGCAGGTCATGGACTTTATCGCCACCGACCCAGCGTATACGCCTGATCCACGCTTTCCCTTTGATAAAGCACAATTTGCTGCGGCCTTGAACAAGGAGGCATAACCCTATGGCCACCGACGTCACCATTGAAACCGTTGCACTGGCAGAGATTCACGACCTGGCGTGGCCGACGGATGCAGGGCTGGTGCAGTCCTTTCGCAAAACCCTCCAGCACGGAGGCCAGTTCTCCCCCATACAACTGAATCGCGTCTGGCAGACCGACGCTACCTGGCACCATGAGGTGGTGGATGGCTTCCATCGCTATAAGGCAGCCAAAGCCGAACACTTGGAATCGCTCCTGTGTCAGGTGGTCGAACTGGACGACCACACGGCCCGCTACGCTCGCATTCGAGCCTGTTTAGGCAAGCCCTCTGTTGTGACCGGCCAGCGCGCCCTGCTCGAACTCCAGCAGGCGTTTGTAGACGATATGCGCGCTCTCATCGGCGATCCCGAGGTGCTCTATGAACCCATCCTGGGCGAGAATGGGCAGATCCAAGCTCGGCAGCGTTCGGCGCCCCTGCCAGAAGACCCCTATCAGGCCCTGCAAGCCCTGACCGATCATCTCCTTGCCACACGCTCCGCCTACCCCGCCTACGAGGTGCGCTTGCCAGGTAGGCGCTTCCTCCTGCGCACGCCCTTTGGCCAGCGCACCGGCTGGGAACAGTCCCTCAACGAATGGCTCGCCGAGATGGCCGAGCGCTTTGGCTATGACGCGGCCTGGCTCCTCGATTTGCTGCATCTGCAGCTGTTTGATGACTTTTTGGGTCCCAGGCGCTGGTATACCCGCCGAGGGCAACCACCCTTCAGCGAGGAGCAGGAGTACGTCGACTTTGCACTCCGGCTCTGGCAGATTCCTGATGTGGACCTGCGCGTCTGGTTTCAGCGTCGCCTGGAGGAAAGGCCAACCGAGCGCGTCTGGCTCGCCAAAGTCCAGGATCTGCTGCAACTCAACGGCTTCCCAGAACCAGGCCAGACCCGGGTCGGTCCAAACAAGCAGGAGATCTTCCGCCTGTTCACAGACTATCCCTCCCTGTATAATCTCGCAGTTACCTTAGGCAAGCGTCAGCAAGAAACTCTCCCTGAGCCAGGCGAAGCGCCTCCAACACAGATGCCAGCAGTCACTGAGCACCAGCCTCAGCATGCCGCTGCGGCGGAGCAAGCCAGCAAACTACCAGACGAGAAACAAGACTCAGCTATCTTTGCGGTCGTGGCAAGGAACTTCGCCAACAGGCCAATTCCTCCGGCCGCACCCAGGAACCACATCTCACCCAGTGTCACTCCAGAGCCAGTTCGTGCTGCTGCATATCAGCCCGTACATGTGGCTTGCCAGGCGCTGCTGCAAGCCATCGGACACCTCACCCAACAATACGGGCGGGAATGGCTCACCTGGGAGACCGCCCAGGTCGATCTGGCTCAGCTCCGTGCTGCGTTGGTCCTCACTTGATAGGTATTAAGAGGGCATAGATGGCTCAAGGTGCAGGATCTACTCGTATTCGGCGAGGGTGTCGCAAGAGATCTGCGGGCTCTACGTGGAGTGCCTGAGCGAGCAACTCGACCGTATCGTAGCGGGCATTGGCACCTTGTTCCAAGCGACTGATAGTCTGCATGCATAGCTTCGCGCGCTCGGCGAGCGCACGCTGGGATAGGCCAGCGCGTTTGCGCAAGATAACCAACTGTGGCACGGGCACACCATTGGTTCTTTCTCCCCTAAAGCGTTGTGTACTCATGCTCACTCACTGGCAAAGAGAAGAAAAAAATCAGCGCCCAGAGAAATGATTGAAGCAGAGGTCCACACACCCTCCAGCTATTGTAATTCAGCGTTTTATCCATCTAGCACCACCATCAAAACCGACCGACCTACTAAAGCGGAGCAATCGGGTGCTGCATGGCAACCATTGACGCTTGCGACCCCGAAGGGGAGTGCTTCCTTGCATAGCCAGCTCTGCTCACCAAGGCATCAATCAGCAAAGACCGCAAAAGCACAACCGATCAGTAAAAAGGCGCGAACCTCAAACGTAAGTTGGGCGTGTACCCAGCAGTTTTTCTAGCAAACTAGCCCCAGCCTGAGGTGAAGCCCACATCTTTGCACCTTAATGTACTACAAACTTGTATTTCGATGCAAATTCTAATTTACTACACTTGGCATTAAAGCTGGATATATAAGTCCTTAATTCCATAAGTCTTTGTGATCTATTGATAAGTTGTTGATTATATAAAGATGTGTTAATGATAAATATAAGCAATCTACCTATGAAATGGTGTGCTATGTTGTGTGCAACCAGACAGGAGGAGTGCACACAACAACGTGGCAGACGATACCAGAGGTGTGCCGGTGCCCGGATTGGCAACAATGAGAAAACGGGCGACCCTTTCTCAGGAAGAATTGGCCAAACGATCTGGCGTGGGAATAGCAACGATTAGTCGTCTCGAACGCGGGGCCAATGCCCACTATGCGACAATTGACAAACTCGCCAAAGCGCTCAAGACCTCAAGGAAACGGCTGACTAGTTCTCCTGAACATTGGGTCTACCGTAGCAGCCAAGAGTAGCATGAAAGAACTGATGAGTATAAGTGAGAATCAGTCCTGCCCGCTATGACACGGCTCTAAGGGACCGTGCCCCTCTTCATTTTTGATCTCACTAGCCAAGCCAATACGCCAGACCTGGCGTTGCACCCGCACGTGCTGCTCTTCCGGATGCTTAACTCGCAGTTTCTCCACGATCTCTTTGTTAAAATTTTTATCAGCGGATTACTCCAGGGGCGTAGTGCGTAGCGCTGGTGGGCGTGCGCAATACTAATCTATATTTCGCTTCCCCTGAAAGGGAAACTACCCCACCATGAAAAACCATGGGTGCCGCCGTAGAGGGGAAAGGCGTGATGCTGAGTGTATCAGCATGGAATTACGCCTCTTGCATCTGGAGATTGGCAAACAGGTGATCGCGCTTAATCTTGATACGCAGCTCTTTCCCCACCACGTCGATGCGGAGCGGCTCTATGACTTTACTCAGCCCATCGCATTGGTGACGCGCCACCCGACAGATGCTCGGATTTGGGGCCTGCAGAATTTGTCGTTCGAACCCTGGACGTGTACGCTGGCCGATGGGCAGATCAAATAAGTGTCGCCAAGCCGCAGCATGACTCTTGCCGTAGGAACCCGCATCCACTTTGGCAAGGCTGAGAGGGAAATCCGGCGCTAGCGATACGCCCCCTGAACAGCAAGGGACGGGTAAGAGTCTGGGAAATACTTGGGCTGCTTTCATGCCACGGATATGTTTATGCCGATGTAGCTCTGCACTTCCCATTTATTCTGGGATATCGAGGTGAGGATAAAATTCAGCAAGTTCGGGAAGATCAATCAACCGGACTGTTGTAGGCGGACAGAATTTTGTCCAGAAATGAGGTACAAACATAGATGTCTTCATGGGATTAAATACAGAGATCCTCCTGGGGTAAAACATGGATGTCCTTACCGTGTTGTATCGGTCAACCCACTGCAAGGTCTTTGACCAGAATTCGGGATCCGGTCTCTCGCTTTTCCGTTTAACCATCACCTCCGTGAACAGCTGAATGAACTTATCCAGGTAGACGTGATCCGTAGGTGTACTGAACTGGTTTGTTGATCGCTGATACCCTGATACGAAGAAATCGTTATATTCTGCCTCCTTACTATCTAGCCATTTCTTATCATCGTTTGACAGCTCTGATCTGCTGCGAAGCCAAAATTCAAGCCTGCTATTTAACCATTCACCAACAGCGCTCTGCAGCTTTGGTCGTTCACGCAGCCAGATCTCTTCTGGTACTGCAAACAAATGGCATTTGTCCCTGGTCTTGTCAGGGTGCATCCTTCCTCCTGCTTCATCAGCCTGGACTAGGGCGAGACAATGCCCTGTCTGTTTCCACAGCGCAAACCAATATCTCCCTATGACACCCGAGGCCAGGCGCACATCAATCACTCGGGTGAAGATGACCTCATTCGGACTGGTTAAATCGAGATACCGGAAAAGATCAATCAGAGGCCTCCATCGCTTCCTAAAAAGGACATCGGACCAACTCCCCGATGGATCCTCAAGAAAAATATCGTACATCCGCTTGCGTTGAGCAGTACTCCCATATTGGTGCATCACTCGACGAATCCGATGCATGCCCACATGTAGGAGGGCTGCGAGCGTGCGATGCCCCAGGGTATTATCCACTTCATACCACTGCTGAATCGCATCCGCTATTTCCTGATCATTGGTAGCTTGTCTGGAATGACTATACAGCGTTCCACGCGCGATCCCTAAGGCACGCGCCACCTGGCTTTTCGGATAGGGGCCATTGGGCTGGCTGAGTTGGCGGGCCAGCGCTACCTTCTGAGCCTTCGGGAGTCGCCCAAGAGCCCCATCGCTTTTTTTAGGATAGCGTTCTCCTGTTCAAGGGTACGAATGATCCGCTTCAACTCGTCTGGTGATGTCCCAGGAGCATGGCCCTGGGTTCGGCCTCTGTGAGCAGGATTGCGCTGGTCCAGGAAGAGTGTGACCGCTTTCTTCTGAAACTCCTGACGCCAGGTGTGCAGGAGTGAATTCGCGATTCCAAACTTTTGGCACACCTCCGCCTGGGTCGTGTCCCGTTGAAAGCTCTCCAGCACAGCCTTCAGCTTAAATTCGGGCTCATACTGCTGACGGTTCCGCTTGCTCATCCCTCGACCCTTTCATTTCATTATTTATTCTGTTCATTATACGACACTCATCTAATTTTTCCAACAAAACAGATCTGACGTAGATGCACCAGAGAGGAAATTTCCTCTTGGTCATTGTTCTTGTGTGCTGGTAGCAAATCAAGCCAAGCACTCGAAAAGGAGTATGATCATGGCAAAGCGTGATCGAAGCACGAACCAGAATGTGGTCAGGAAAAGAATGAAAGAAGACCGGGGCAAGGGAAGAGGGGCTGAGTATCATCCCTGGCTGCATATCCAGGATGTGCCCTCAGAAGGGCTGGTAAGCCGGATCAAAGGGTGGAAAAACGGCCGGGTTTACCACCTGATGAGCAAACTTGAACGCCGCTACTTCTACATCCTCGAATGGTCCTCGCAAGTTATTGATGTACGGGAACAATTCCCGTTACTCCCTCTGGAGGAAACATTGGCAATTGCAAAAGGCTGCGGTTTTCAGCATCCAACCGATCCTCAAACCAAACAGCCAGTAGTAATGACGACTGATTTCGTCATCACTCTCTCCAGTCCGTCTGGCTCTGTTGATCAAGCCCGCGCCATTAAGCCTTCCAGCAAACTCCAATCAGAACGCACCCTCGAAAAGTTGGAGATTGAGCGACGGTACTGGGCAGTACGGAAAGTTGATTGGGGAATCGTTACAGAGCGAGAGATACCTGCTGTGATAGCAGACAATGTTGAACTCCTGCATAGCTATCTCTTCGTGTCGGACCGCTTTGCTCTGACAGATGCTGAGGTAGCCGCGATTACCTCTCTGCTCACTCGCGAAGTGAGCCAGGGCCAACGACCACTCAGGCACATCGCTACTGATTGTGATAAAGCGCTTGGTTTTGAGCCAGGGACAAGTCTGGCTTTCGCCTATCACCTATTGGCTAGTCGGCAATGGATCATTGATATGAACAGCCCTCTCAATCCAGGCAAGAAGCTTTCTCTGCTGACAACTAACGTAGCAGCTGAAGAAGATCAAGAGACAGGAGGGATCGCATGAGCAGTTTCTGCGTCAATATGCTCCTGGAATGGCTGTCTGATGAGGTTCCCCGCCGGGTCGACCGTATCCTCTGGATCGATCCCTCAGGGGTAGATACTGTGCTGATTAAACTCGAAACAACCACATTGAGCAAGTCCGAGGCGGCCAATCACAGAAAGCCCACCGTGGGTGAGGCTCTTCCCAAATGGCACAAGATTGCTGATCTGGAGGCCGCACTCCTTGCCAGCGAGTTGCTCATCCTAGAGCAGGATCCCTACGCCGCGCTCCTGCTCCCAGAGGAAAGCATCTCTTCTAAACACCGCGAGGACAGAGATAAAGCCTGGCAGTTGATCAAACCGCTCCTCGAGAAGGAAAGGGAGAACCTTTTTGAATCCCAAAAGCGGGGGGCTGCGATCGCCAAATTTTGCGAGCAAGCAGGGAAAACAAGGCGGCTTATCTACAGATACCTGAAACGGTATTGGCAGGGAGGACAGACCCCAAATACCCTCCTGCCGCTCTTTCATAAATGTGGAGGCAAAGGCAAAGAACGACAAGTGAGTGAGAAGAAGCGGGGACGTCCGAGAGGCCGAGTACGAAACCAAAGAACGAGCATTGGAATCAATGTCACAGCTGAAGTAGAGGAGCGTTTTCAGCGTGGCTTCAACGCTTTTTATAAGCAAAACAAGGGAAAGCCATTAACCAGGGCATTCGAGTTCACGCGAGAAAACTTTTTTAACGTTGGCTACGATTTGCAGGATGGAGTTCTCATCCCCGTCCTGCCTCCTGCTGAAGAGCTCCCTACTTTGGAACAGTTCCGCTACTGGCACAAGAAACATCATAATCCCACCCAAAGCATCATTGCTCGCGAAGGGGAACGTCGCTTCAATTTGCGACATCGCGCCTTATTGGGGGATTCGACGCAGATGGCCTTTGGCCCTGGCAAAGTGTTCCAGATTGACGCCACTGTAGGCGACATTTATCTGGTAAGCTCCCTCGATCCAACTCGTATTATCGGGCGCCCAGTCATCTATGACATCATGGACGTTTTTAGTCGCATGATTGTCGGCATCAGTGTCACTCTGGAGGGGCCGAGCTGGCTGGGTGCCATGCTGGCTCTGGAGAATGCCCATGCAGACAAAGTGGCGTTTTGTCAGGAATATGGGGTGACCATTACTGAAGAGCAGTGGCCATGCCATCATCTTTCAGAAGCCTATCTGGCAGATCGAGGCGAATTCGAGGGCTACAACGCGGATAATCTGACGAATTCTCTTAACATACGCGTTGACAACACCGCTCCCTGGCGGGCTGACTGGAAAGGCATCATCGAGCGTAATTTCCGTCTAAGTAATGACAAGCTGATCCATTTCCTGCCAGGCGCTGTGCATCGGGCGCGTGAGCGAGGAGAGCACGACTATCGCCTTGATGCCTGTCTCACACTGCGCCAGTTTCGCAAGCTCATGATCTACTGCGTCCTCCATCACAACAATGAACACCGGATGGATTGGTATCGGATGGACGAGTTTATGATCGGCGATCATGTTGAGCCGTATCCCATCGATCTCTGGAAATGGGGGATTCAGAACCGGGGAGGAACCCTTCGGCGCCTGGATCACAATATCGTGCGGCTGAATTTGCTCCCACAAGAAGAAGCATCCGTGACCCCCAGGGGCATCATCTTCCGGGGTCTGCCCTATAGTTGTGAACTGGCGCTCAAGGAGCAGTGGTTTGTTCGAGCGCGAGAAAGAGGACGATGGTCGAAATCGATCGTCTTTGACCCCCGGCTACCTGATGTCATTTATCTGCGGCTTGAGGGTGGCCGGAAGATGGAACCTTGCTATCTGCTAGAGCAAGAACACCGATTCGCCGGTCGGGATTGGGAGGAGATCCAGGATTATTTCGAGGTGCAGAAACAGGGGAAGGAAGCCTCCAGAACACGCGAGCAGCAGGGGCAGGCTAAATTTCATGCACTCGTCGATGCCACCGTTAAAGAAGCGCAAGAGGCGAAGCAAGAAGCACCACAGAAGCAAAGTAAACGGGCGCGTGTTCAGGGAATCCGTGGGAACAGGAAAAAGGAGCGTAAGTTGGAGCAAGCCAAGGGGGCATGGCAATTGGCAGCGGAACAACCAGGTAAGCCACCGAAAGAAACGGGTGGCCTGGCTCACATTGAACCAGCACCTGAGACAGGGCCAGCCTATGTCCCACCCCCCAAATTGATTGCGAAGTTGCGCCAGTTACACGAGGAGCGATTGAACCATGAACAATAACCATAGATACCAGGGGAACCCGCTCATCAAGGCATTACCCTCCATTATATCAAGAGATGAAGCCGCCAAACGCCTGGCCCATGACCCGGGCTATCAGGAGCAGGATCGGTTTCTTCCTGCCGAACTTCGTCTGCATTTGATTCAGAGCGTGGTGGAATTTTTCGAGCCGCTGGCCATTCACCTGGATCTGGAAGCCCGTATCTCTCGGATGATCCGTTCAGGATACCAGCCACACAATACGGCCCCCAAGTTAATTTCAAAGTTGCGCCAGTTACACGAGGAGCGATTGAATCATGAGCAATAACCGCACCGTCCCGCCCCCACTGCAAGTTTTTCGCGGGTGGGCTGAAAAAGCCTCCTACCGTGAGCAACCCCTCTCTATATACCAGGGGAATCCACTCATCGAGGCATTGCCACCTATTTTATCAAGAGAACAGGCTGCACGAAATCTGGCCCATGACCCGGGCTATCAGGAGCAGGATCGCTGGCTTCCTGCCGAACTTCGTCTGCATTTGATTCAGAATGTGGTGGAATTTTTCGAGCCGCTGGCCATCCACCTGGATCTGGAAGCGCGCATCTCTCGGATGATCCGCTCCGGATATCGGCCGCGCAATCCGATCATTCGAGGATTTTGGCGGGATCTTGATGGGAGGGTGCAATCCTTACGCGACGCTTTGGCCGAACCCGGTACCCCCGAACAGGAGGTTCCCAGGCAATTGGTCGATGAAAATGGCGAACCCGTCCGGATTCGCACCAGGACCACAGCAACCAGCTTAGCTATGCTGGGAATCAGTGGGGTCGGCAAATCAACCGCCCTGGAATCCATCCTATCCCTCTATCCGCAGGTTATTTATCATAGCTATTATCGAGGCCAGAACTTCACCTGGACCCAGGTACCCTGGTTGAAACTAGAGTGCCCCTACGACGGCTCAACACGGGGACTCTGTTTTGAATTTTTCCAGGTACTCGATATGATTCTGGGAACCAATTACTACCAGACCTATGCCAGAAGAGGGCGGGCATCTGTCGATGAGATGTTTCCATCTATGGCCAGGGTGGGTTGGGACCATAGCATCGGCGTGTTGGTGATCGACGAGATTCAACGCCTCAGTGAGGCCAACAGTGGCGGTGCCAGGAAAATGCTGAACTTTTTCGTCGAATTGGTCAATCGGATTGGTGTGCCAGTGATCTTGGTCGGTACATACAAAGCGCGTCCGCTGTTCACCCGGGAATTCAGTCAAGCCCGCAGAGGAAGTGGGCAGGGCGACCTCGTGTGGGACCGGATGCAAGAAGATGAGGAGTGGAAGTTATTTGTGGACTTTCTTTGGCGCTATCAGTATGTCCAAAAGACCAGTTCGCTCACTCCCGAACTCTGCCATGCTTTGTATGACGTCAGTCAGGGCATCACCGACTTTGCAGTCAAAGCCTATCTGCTCGCCCAGATTCGCGCGATTACCGATGAGAACCAGACTGAGGAAGTGACGGAGGACATGATTCGTTCAGTGGCTGCAGATAGTTTTCAACTGTCCAACCGCGTCTTGAAAGCACTACGGAATGGAGATATGGTAACCCTCTCTGAGTATGAGGATGTCTATCCAATTGATCTGGAGCCATATATACAGGGTGCACTAGACGGGATGGGATACCCAAGCCGCTCCCAACCTGGGGATCAAGGAGTAGAGAACTCTGCCGGGCAGAAGGAAGGAACCACCGCTATGGATGCTTCCAGTCAGCAACAGCCAGACAAGGGCATGGTACTCTCTGCCCGACAACGTGCAGCACAGGCACGTGGAACGTCACACAACAAGGGACCTCGCGTCCTGCCAAAAGAAAGCTTGCCTCACATCGTCGCTGACGGAGTCAAACGCCAGATTGCTGCGTATGAAACCCTCCAACAGGCAGGATTCCTCCGACCAGCAGCAGAATATCTGGCAGAAGAGGCAGCCGTATGATCTCCCGCTTTACAGACCCTCATCCTGATGAGATCTTCTATAGCGTTTGTGCCCGGTTTAGCGACCGGGCACAATACCGCAGCCAGCGCTCCATTGTCCAGGAGCTGTTCGCAACCGGGAATGCGATTGCTACAGTAGGTCTCCCAAGTCATCTTGGTCGTCTTGTTGGAGCCTTGATTCCCGGACATCGCTACAGCGTTGATCAGCTTATTGATGAGCATACACTGCTGCCGTTCTACGCCCCTTTTCTCCCTCCAGCACGGCTCGTACAGCTTCGAGACCAGATGAGGGGAGACGATGGAGACGCCATCTATACGCGGGCCGGCATCATGGCCAGCCGGATCCCATTGCCGCCGTATCTGCGCTTTTGTCCCTGCTGCGCCCGAGAGGATCGGCAGCGCTTTGGGGAATGCTACTGGCACCGCCTGCATCAGATACCAGGGGTCGAGGTTTGTCCCTTCCATCAGGTCTGGCTTGAAGCGAGCGAGATATGCATCCAGCGGAGGCAAACACGCTATGTCTTTGTCTCGGCGGAGCGCGCCATCCAACCAACCCCAGCACGCGCTTTGCTTCCGTCAGGTGCCTGCCATCAGGTTCTCCTTCAGCTTGCGCGTGATGCTTGCTGGCTCCTGAATCATCAGGTGCCTGTCCTTGCCAGCGAGGAACGGCGCAGGCGATACCTCCACCTTCTCGCCCGGCACGGGTTGGCAACGGCGAGCGGTATTGTCCATCAAAGGGAGTTGTTACAAGCCTTCAAAGCCTATTATTCATCTGATTGTCTGCAACTCCTTCATTGTGAGCTTGATGAAACCACTCAGGACCACTGGCTCACTCGCCTTGTCCATACAAAAGAAGTGGCGCAACATCCGCTCTACCACTTGCTGTTGATACAGTTGCTTGGCTCCACAGCCGAAACCTTTTTTTGCCTCTCACCAGAATATCTCCCCTTCGGTGAGGGGCCTTGGCCCTGTCTGAACCCAGTGAGTGATCATTATCGGCAATCCATGATACTGGAGTGCCAGATCACCCATAACTGGAAGATGGGAAAACGGCCTGTAGGAACCTTCACATGCTCCTGTGGTTTTACCTACTTCCGGGCTGGACCAGATCAATCACCGGAGGACCATCTGCGGCGAGATGGGGTGAAGGCATTTGGGCTACAGTGGGAGGAAGCGTTGCAGAAGGGCTGGGAAGACCCGACGTTGAGCTTACGGGCGCTGGCTGGGCACCTGGGGGTTGATCCGCTGACCGTGCAACGGCATGCAAACCAGTTGGGACTGATATTTCCTCGTCCTGGAGGCCGATTGGGTCAGTTGAAAGAAGAACTCCAATTGCGTTCGCCAGCTTCTCACGTACCTGCGCCAACGCTGATTAAGGCGTATCGAGACGAGTGGCTGGCTGCAATGAAAGCTGACCCCGGCGCAGGAATCCGTGTTCTCCGGAGCCGTGTAGCGCGCGTCTACACCTGGCTCTACCGACACGATAGAGATTGGCTGGAAGCCCACAAGCCACCGCGCCAGATGGTTTCGCAACCGCAGGTCCGTATTAATTGGAACAGTCGCGATGTTCAGGTAGCAGCAGCGGTCAGCGCCGCGGCACTTCGACTGAGAAATACGCCAGGGCCGCCTGTTCACCTGACGACTACTGCCATTGCCAGGGAGAGTGGATACCTGGCGCTCATCCAACAGCATTTGGAGAAGCTTCCTCTTACTGCCCAGGCGCTTGATGGTTTAATCGAGACGCGCGAAGACTACGCAATTCGTCGGATTCAGTGGACCACCAAACAGTACAAGCAAGAAAACTTCTACCCCAAGCGTTGGCAATTCGTGAAACGTGCTGGTGTGGATCGGCTCGCTGCTGTGCCACGGGTACAACAGGCTATTGATGACTGCCTGGCATTGCTCCAGACAACAGGCTCCGGTTCGTAGAATCCTCCTTCAAAGGAAGAGGGGCAGACCCTGAATTCCAAATGTATTCAGGTTGGCTTTTCAAAGTTTAAGACCGTGTTATCCAATATTGCTTTTGTGACTTTTCTGATCGCTTTTGCATTGAGCAGAAATTTATTGGTTGACACGAGGAAAAACCAGGCCACATATTTTCTATCCATGGAGATTCTCATCTATGATCGGTCATTTCCCCCCTCCACATCCTGATGAGCTCCTGTACAGCGTCTGTGCACGGTTTGCTGATCAGGTGCATTATCCAGGTACTGAGGATGTCGTCCAGAACCTTTTTGGCACAAGGAGGTTTCCTGGCAGTATTCATTTACCGGTCCATCTTGATCACCTCGTTTCGGTGATAACACCTGGCCATCGCTTCACTGTTGATCAATTCATTGATGAGCATACCCTTTTTCCATTCTATGCACCGTTCCTCCAATCAGAGCACCCTTCGGAAATCCGTAAGGCTATGCGTCTGAGCGGGGGTACGAGTGCCCAGGCACGCATCGGCCGGGTTGCTGAACAGCACAGATGGCCGAGCCAATTACGCGCCTGCCCGCACTGCGTGCGGGAGGACAGGCAGCAATTTGGAGAGTGCTACTGGCACCGAGTGCATCAGATCTTGGGAGTGGAGGTATGCCCCTTTCACGCCTGTTATTTGCTAAACAGCGATATCTCCACCCATTCTCGACATTCCTTTGCCCCCATCTCGGCTGAGCGAGCTATTGCAGAGAACCTATTATTGATTCCTGGTGTGATTGAAAACACTCCTTTGGAGTGGCAGCTCGCGATTGCTCGTGATGCTTACTGGTTACTTGATCAAAAAGTAGAATCTCCTGGACTCGAAGCTTTGGCTCGATGCTATCGCAGCCTACTCGCTCAACAGGGGCTAGCAACCTACCGAGGAACTATACGTACTCCTAAACTGATCGCGAAATTCAGCAGCTATTACTCTGTTGAATTTTTAAGGCACCTGCGCAGTGAACTCAAAATGGGTGAGCGCAAAAATTGGCTCACTTCTTTGTTCCAGGCCGATAGGTTACAGCACCCCGTGCGTCATCTACTCCTCATCCACTTTCTAGGCTATAGCGCAGAAACGTTTTTTACAGTCCTTCTGGATGAGTCTCCCTTCGGCAAGGGGCCATGGCCATGTTTGAATCCAGTGTGCGAACACTATAACCAACCCTGCATTGACCACTGCACCATCACCTACACTCAGTCGGTGCGGCATCAGCGGGAGATAAGGCCAAAAGGGACGTTTAAGTGTATATGTGGCTTCTGCTACACACGCATAGGGCCTGACCACCTCGACGAGCATATTGCCCTCCCCAACAAAGTAATAACATACGGACCGCTTTGGGATGCGGCGTTGATAAGCTTGTGGAACAATCCTTTGGTTGGTATCAATGAGGTCGCTCGTAGGCTTAATGTGAACCCTTTTACCCTCAGGATTCAGGCTGCCAGGCTCGGATTAGTGTTTCCACGCCCGGCCAGTAAGACAAGCTCTCAGGAAAAGTATCTCCTGCATCCAAGGTCTGCTGGGACGGCAGATCCAGAAAAATTGGCAAAATACCGTAAGGCCTGGCTTGCTGCTCGTAAAGCCTATCCCGAGGCAGGCAGAACGTTCCTCATGAAGCAAGCAAACGCAGCGTATCAATGGTTGTTGAAGCACGATCTTGAATGGCTAAAGTCACATCTGCCCGCTCGAAAACCACCAAGCACGCCCAACACAAGGTTTGATTGGGGTAACAGAGATGTACAATGGGCAAACGAAGTTGAAGCAGCCACATTATCGCTTAAGGGATTGTCAGAACGTCCGATACGGATCACCCGAGTTGCGATTGCCAAAGTGATGGGCATACCAAAGAGCATGCTCAGCGGATCACTTGAGAAGCTTCCTTTGACCAAGAAAGTCCTGGAAAGCAGCCTGGAGAGTATTGACGCTTTTGATATTCGCCAGATTAGATGGGCAGCAATACTCTTTCAACAAGAACATTTCTTGCCAACAAAAACGCAATTTCTAAGACGCTCTGGTACGTGGACTCGCAGAAATTCACCAGCAGTACAGCAGTTAAGCGACGATGCTCTGCGCATGTTGAGCGGTGAAGAAGGCATAGGAGCAACTGGAAGACGATGAGAGGTGAATGATCACCACGCATTTTCTCGCTCAGATAAGCTTGCCTGCACATACAGAGTCTTGCAAGCGTCATGTTTAAAGAACGGCCTACCATCAATATTCGCAGATACTAGCTCCCTTGGAAGAAGAGTATTTCTATCCAACTACCAACTTCAACCTGGCATATTTTTTCATCCAATGTCGCAAGTAGCCGCCACACCGTTCTGTGCAAAACCAACTATCGCTACCTGATCTGGAAAGTAGCCGTACACGTTCGAGTAGACGATACCAGCTCTGTGGCCTGTTGAATGACTTACCACAAAGTGTAATGTTTTGAGGTTTTTTTGGATTACTATCCTAGAAAATTCTCAACAGCAACGGGCAGACCACGTCTGTGAGCGAGTGGGCTTATTCAGCCCATACGCTATATAAACGTTCTGTGTATCTACACGAGCCAGTACAGCCAGCTGTACTGGCTCGTTGTTTGTTTTGAAAGAAGTGAAAGGAGCCAGTGATGTCCGTATTCGTCGTCGATGGAGTGCTGCATCCTCATATCGCCATTCCCACAAGAGATGACGCTTCTCCCCCCAGAGAAAGGAGTCATGCTTGCCTTCCTGCTGCCAGGCAGGATACCTTTGCACGTATGAGGTTTCAGAACCTGGGGAGTGGGTGGTGTTGTTCGGTCTGTTGTCACGGTTCCGTGCTTCGAGGTTGGTCAGGAGGGCCAGCATGGTAGCGTCACACCCATGGGACGAGAAGAGGGGTCTCTTCCTTCGTGCAACAGCACAGGCTCCCCTTCCCAGAGAAAAGCAACCCTGGGAAGATGGGCTGGAGGACACGGAGGTGACCTCCCTGATACTGCGCTATCGCCCCTTTTGCCTGCGGGTTGCCTACTTCACCGTCCAGGATGCCGATGCCGCTGAGGATGTGGTTCAGGATGTGTCTGTCAAGGTCTGGCGCACCTTCAAGCGCTATCCACCGGATCAGCGTGCAACTCTGAGGGTGCAAGCCTGGCTCTGGCGTGTTGTCACCAACGAGGCCCGGAAGTATCTGGCGAGGGGGAAGAAATGGGGGCCATACGAACACGATGCGGGGCAAGACGTAGACGATCTGGAAGGACCCGCACAGGACCAACCAGAACTAGCGGTGGAAGCAGAGGAAGAGAAAGGATTGCTTCAGCGGTTACTGAACCTCCTTCCTATGAGGTCCGGATATCGTGAAACCATCGAACTCTGGCTTCGTTTTGCGGGCTCCTATGAGACCCTGGCAGAAGCCTGTGACTGTGACATAAGAACGGTGCGCACTCGCTTTCATCGCGCCACACAGCGCTTGCGCAAGCTCGTGCTTCAGGAGCACATCCGGGAATCCGAGTTGAGAGGCTGGTTGCGAGCGTATCAGTTGGTCCTTGAGGAAGAATGGGGCGTAGAGGTTCGGGCGTTTTCCCTGCGGGACTACCTCAAAGGGGAAGCCTATGCCAATTCCTTCGGGGGACACCCGATTCGTTGGCAATTCGAGCCGGAAGACGATGGGATTCCCGATGAATGGCTCCCTCCCAGTTATTGGAACTAGCCCTGGCCTCTGGGCCAGGGCGAAGGCGCCCCGTCCTGGCCTTCGTCACGTCGGGATCATCCCTCTGCTCTAGCACGATGCTCGGAAGGCGCGTCTCCTCTGTCGAAGTGCAGACTCGCCTGAACACTCCTGGTCTCAGGTGAGCAACGGCGACGTCTTGTCTGCGGTGTAATTCCGCACCCGCCAGTCCACCCTGGAGAGATCCCCATGCACGGCGGGCCTTTGATCCCTTCGTCAGGAAGCCACACAGAAGAACACTGCATGGCACATAACGAGCGTACAGCTGAAAGGTAGGTGGTCCATATGACCCTTCTGAGTCGGTCTGTCTTTCAACCCCAGAAACGCGTCTTGGTGCTGGCTCCTCCCTGCACCAGCACCAAAGAGATGTCCATTATCCTCCCCGTCAAAAACAATCAGGCCGGGGTGACCCGCTTCCTTACCGAGTTGCTCAGAACCCATCCGCCTTCCCTCTACCCGCGAGAAGTGATCATCGTTGACAATCACTCAATGCCTCCGCTTGCGCTCCCCTCCACGCTGCTCACCGGTGAGCTCTGCGTGACGGTGCTCTCGTGTGCTCGCCCTGGACCAGCCAGCGCCAGAAATGTCGGGACCCGTCATGCCAGAACGGCGTGGGTAGTCTTTACCGATAGCGATTGCCTCCCTGCCCCCACCTTTTTGACAGGCTATCTCGAAGCAACGAGCAGCGGGGCCGTGGGCTATGCTGGTACAGTCCAGGCCTGGAAGCAGGATCGTTGGTCCCGCTATTACGACAGCCAGGCCATTTAAATGCCGCCACGCATTGAAGAGGCCGGAATAAGCCGACCGGAGTACCTGATCACGGCCAATGCGTTAGTCTGGAAGCCGGCCTTGGAGGCGATTGACGGGTTTGATGAAACGATCACGATCGCCGCAGGAGAGGATATCGACCTGGGATTCCGGTTGCGGGAAATCGGCGCGCTCGAGTCTGCTCCAACGGCGCTGATCTACCACGACTTTGCGGGCGGACTCTTAGCCTTTATGCGCCGCTTTGTTGTACCCGGTCAATAAAGTTGGGTCCTCACATCCCCTGCGAGCCCAGGAAAATCGGCAAAGTTCGATTGGACGCTGTGCTGTTTAAGTTGGGTCTCGAAGGCTATTTTACCACTCAAAGACGACCTTGGCCGTTCAATAAAGTTGGGTCTCGTCAATCTTTTCCTATTCACAGGAAGTATTTTCATCCGGCCATCATCTTTAACTTGGCCTATTTTTCGTCCAGATATCGCAAGTAGCCAGCACAGGGTGTTGCCCCGGTAGCAGAGAAGAAGCTAAGAACATGACGGTCGATAAACCAGACGGTGCTGCTGGTCCTGTCGCACGTACATGCTGCCCCCTTCCCAGAACTTACTGTCCTATTAGATATTCCTTGCGACCAGCCAAAATATCACCCATCGCTTGCATGAAGGTCAGAAGATATTGCAGCGAAGGATGGAAACGTGCAGTGAAGCTGCGAAATACCTGTTGATCCTTCAAGCCTCGCCGCACAAGACCAGATGCTCCAGCTCCCGCCACTTGGAAATTGGTCAAAGCGGGCACGCCCTCATCAGGGAGGGCGTGCCCGCTTTGGCCTCCTTGGAATGGAGGCGCGCCCCATCTGGCACCTGCACCGCGCCGGCCAGACGCTCTTTCACCTCACGTCGCCTCCTCGAACCAGGAGTACTGGTCAAGCAGAGAGGGCTGGCTCTTCAGGAAGCGCAGGCGCCGTTGCCTCGCCGAGGGCGATACGTCGCTGCCACGCGCGCAGCGGACTCGGTGCCCACCAATTCCACTGCCCCAACAGGCGCATCAGGGCAGGAAGGAGCAATCCTCGGACGACGGTAGCATCCATCAGCACGGCCAGCGCGACCCCCAGGCCAATCTCCTGAATGAAGATAATCTTCGCCGTCACAAATGCCCCCACCACGACCGCCAGCAGCAGCGCCGCGCTGGTAATGAGTCCACCGACGCGCTGAAGCCCCAACGCGACCGCAGCTCGATTGTCTCCAGTGAGATCGAACTGCTCTTTGATGCGGCTGAGCAGGAAGACCTCATAGTCCATCGACAGGCCGAAGGCCAGCCCAAAGATGAGCACCGGCTGGGTGCTGTCGAGACTTCCACCCGACTGGAAGCCGAGCAAACTCTGGAGGTGTCCATCCTGGAAGACCCACACCAAGGCCCCGAAGGTCGCTGAGAGCGAGAGGATATTGAGGAGCAGCGCCTTCAGCGGCAGCACCATCGAGCCAGTCAGCAGGAACAGCAGCACCAGGACCGCCCCGGCCATCACCAGCAGCGCCCAGGGAATGGTCGCTCGCAAACTGGCAAAGAGATCCACCTGCTCGGCAGTCGCTCCACCAACCAGAGCCATGAATCCAGGGGGAGCCTGAAGCGCTCGTATCTGACTGACGATCTGCGTTGCCGCGCTGGAACGCTCCAGGACGTTGGTGTCCACGATCACTTTCGTAGCGTTGCCGTTGGCATAGACGGCTGCCGCTGTGGCAAGCTGCGGATTCGCTGCTGGATTGGCGTAGAGGCGCTGATACTCAGCCAGCGAAAGCTGAGGATCGACCGTGACCAGGCTTTGAACCGTCAGGACGCCTGGGATGGTCTCGATCTGGCGGACATACCCGTCCAGGCGGGCCAGGTTGGCAGGCGCGAGCGCGTTGCCAGTCATGGTGATGGCAACGGGAATCCCCTCGCCACTCTCCTGCGGGAAATTCTGCTGGAGCTGATCAAACACCACCCGCGCGGACCTATCCGGCGGCAGCAACTGCTCGTCGGGTGAAGAGAACGAGGCATGCAGGAAAGGTGTGCCCAGCAACACCAGCAAGCCAATCGTCACGACCGCTACCGGCACGGGGAAGCGCATGACCATCTGCGCGAGACGATACCAGATGCCCTGTTCGGGGACCGCTGCAGGAACTCGTCGCACGGGCCTCAGCCGACGGACAAGCTGCTGGAAGGAAAGCGCATTGACCCTCCGACCCAGGATAGCCAGCAGCGCGGGCAGGATGGACAACGCCGAAAGCCCCGCGACCAGGGTTGCCGCCATCGCGCCCAGTCCCATGCTCCGCAGAAAAACCTCTGGGAAGAGCAGCAGCGCGATCAGGCTGGTGCCAACCGTCAGGCCAGAGAAGAGAATCGTCCGGCCAGCGGTCTGCATCGTGCGCTGCAAGGCAGCGCGCACATCAGCTTCAGGGGCAGCTACCTCTTCACGAAAGCGGCTCACCATGAAGAGCGAATAGTCAATCGCCAGCCCCAGCCCCATAAACGTCACCACGTTGATGGCAAAACTGGACACACCCATGAAGCCCGTCACCACACGCAAGAGGGCAAACGATCCGACAATGGCGACCCCGCCAATCAGCAGAGGCAGCCCGGCGGCGACCAGCCCCTGGAAGATCAGCACCAGCAAAATGGCAACCAGCGGCAGGGTAATCGTCTCGGCATGCGCCAGGTCGGCGCCCACCTGCTCATTGAACTGCTGATCAGAGGTAAACGAACCGCCGAGAGCCACCTGCAACGTCGGCGAGGTAATCTGCGGCGCCACCATGTTGTAATTGGCCTGTTTCCCTCCCTGAGCGGAGAGTTCCACCAGCACCAGCGTCTCGCGCCCATCGCGCGAAAGCAGTCCAGGGGTATGCGAGGAATAATACGAGGTGACAGAGGCCACTTCAGGCAGTGCCTCAAGTTTCTGCACAAGCGAGGTTGCGGCCTGCTCAAAAGCTGGATCAGTGGCTCGCAGCGTCTTGCTGCTCAGCAGGACCCCGATGTCTGTCGAACCCTTGTTGAGTTGCGATGCGAGGAGCGCCTCTGCGTGGGCTGATTCACTGGTCGGATCGACAATGGTCGTGCCTTGCAAGGCGCCAAAAACGCCAAAGCCATACGCCGCGGCTGCCGCTGTCACGAGCAGCGCGACACACAGCACCACCCACCGGGTACGATAGAGCATTCCGCCGAATCGGGCCAACATGTCTTTGCTCCTTTCACAGAAGGGATCAGTAGTTTGCCCCAGCCTTACGGCTGGTAGAGCAAGTGTAAGGTGGCGTGGCCTCCTTTGAGATGTCCCAGGTGGCCTATCTTTGGGCGGCAAAAGTACGATATGCGATCAATCGGGCGCACAGAAGGCATAGCCGGAAGTCATCCCACTTCTGGCTGCTGGAAACGTGACCTGCAGCCTATTCTCATCCCTTCCCTTTTCTGGTAGGCTTAGCATACAGAAGAGCAGCAGAGACAGCAGAAAAGAGAAGGGCGAGGAAAGCAGCTATGCAGAAAAGTATCTCCACAGCCAGCGTGCAGCGGCTGAGGGCCGAGCGAGGGTGGACCTTGTGGCTGATTCCCAAGCGGGTTGATCTGGTGACCTCTGCCTTTTATCTGAGCATGCCGATCTTCTTCTGGTTCTACAGTGTCTCTGCTGGGATGCACAGCAATGCTGGCCTGCTGAAAGAGGGGGGCATCATTGGAGCGACGCTGATACTCCTGGGCATTGATCGTCTGGAATACTGGTGCTTTGGCGAAGCCACTCCTACCAGCAAAGCGGTATTGCTGTTGGCCGCCCGCGTGCTCTTTATCGAGATCATTGCCCAACTTGACAGCTTCAAGTTCTCACCTTTCCTCTACTTTACCGTGCCGCTCTTTGGCGTGTTGTACTTTGGGGATGGGGCAGGCTATGCGCTGGCGGCGCTCGCCTGGATGGTCTATGTCATCAAGCATATCTTCAATACCCCAGGGTGGCTGAGCAATCCGGTTGAGCTACAGTATTTCTTCGCGTTCACGTTGGGACTGGTCTTCTCGATAACGATGGCACAGCTCGTCAATCGAGAACGCGCCAGCCGAGCAAAGGCAGAACGCCTGCTGGCTGAATTAGCTGTTTCGCACCAGCAGCTCAAGGATTATACCGGGCAGGCGGTGGAACTGGCAGCAGCGAAAGAGCGCAACCGGCTGGCCCGCGAGATTCACGACAGCCTGGGCCATTACCTGACCGTCATTAATGTACAATTAGAGAAGGCGCTGGCCTTTCACAACACGCACCCTCAGCTAGCAGTCCAGGCCGTCCGCGCCGCCAAAGGCTTTGCCAGCGACGCCTTGCAGGATGTGCGGCGCTCGGTGAGTGCGTTGCGTGCCGCCAACACTGGTTTCTCGGCTCACGCAGCCCTGGGGACGCTGATCGAACAGGTACAGGGCAGCCAGCTTACCATCGAATTTCAGGTGGCAGGCAGTGAGGAGGGGTTCTCTGAGGAGAGCTTGCTGGCGCTCTATCGAGCAGCCCAGGAAGGGCTGACGAATGTTCAGAAACATGCCAGGGCAACGAACGTGCGTATCGAGCTTCAGTTTGGCAAGCAGGAAGCTATGCTGCACCTGCACGATAATGGTCAGGGGTTTGATCCGGCCATCCTGCACCAGATGACTCCAGGGCGTGAGGGAGGCTATGGGTTGCAGGGAGTTCAGGAGCGGCTGGAACTGATCGGGGGAGAGTACAAGCTGGAAAGCGCGCCCGGCGCTGGCACGCGCCTCACCCTCCGCGTGCCAAAAGCAGCGTCGGCCCGTGACTGACTGGCAGGCATCGCTGCATTCAAGAGGTGAAATGTTGACACAGGATCAGCAGGAACCAGCCACAGC
The DNA here is from genome assembly GCA_035307385.1 of Ktedonobacterales bacterium. Lineage (GTDB taxonomy): Bacteria > Chloroflexota > Ktedonobacteria > Ktedonobacterales > DATBGS01 > DATBHW01. Next base: position 47,801 of record DATGID010000072.1, read on the forward strand.
CGTGCGCGTGCTGGTCGTTGATGACCAGCAATTGATGCGTGATGGCCTTATCTCGCTGCTCGGCATTCAGCAAGGCATCGAGGTCATCGGCAGCGCAGCCAACGGGCAAGAGGCCATAGAGCAAGCGCTGGCCTTGCATCCCGACGTGATTTTGATGGATGTGCGCATGCCCGTGCTGGATGGGGTGGCAGCAACGGTCCAGGTGCGCCGCCAGTCCCCTGACTGCCAGGTGCTCATGCTGACGACCTTTGATGATGATGAATACGTGATTGAGGCCCTGCGCGCAGGCGCAAGTGGCTATTTGCTCAAAGACTTGCCAGCAGAACGTCTGGCTCAGGCCATCCGGGCCGTACATACCCATATCTATCAATTGGACCCGGCAGTTGCTAGCAGGCTAATTGCCTCCGCAGCGCCGCCCAAAAGCCAGAAGGATCCCGCTGTTGTCCTTTCCTCTCCACCATCAAGTGGCGCTCCTGCGCCCTCGTTAAAAAACGCAGGGTTGACCGAGCGGGAGGTCGAGGTCTTGCAGCTGATCGCGCAAGGAGCGACGAATCGAGAAATTGCTGAGCACCTGGTGATCAGCGAGGGCACGGTCAAGAACCATATCTCGAATATGCTTGGTCGACTAGGATTGCGTGATCGCACGCAGGCAGCCATCTTTGCTCGTGAGCACGGCTTGCTATAAGGGGGCGGGGGGTAGAAGATTCTGGATTTGACCCGAGGGAGGCCAGTCTACAACCTGTATTGTTCGTATACAGCAGGTCTATGAGGCCCACGAATAGGAAGAGAAGCTGCCCTTCATGAGAAAGGCAGCTTCTCTTCACCAAGCGCTCTTTGAAGTGGAGACCCAACTTTATTCGACGGGACCCAACTTTATTCGACGGGACCCAACTTTATTCGACGGCTACATTTGTACGCTACGGCCAGGGCAACCGGCAGGTTGAGACGATCCATCATCTGGATTTTACCCCGCGCCCGTTTCGAGCCAAAGACCCGTCCAGGTTCCATAGACTTCTGGCACAACTCCAGTACTGGTGTCTCTCCTGGGGGTATCGGACCAGCAAGGGGTAGCATTCCTCACAAAGAGACATGATCACCAGTTGAGAAGATCAGACATGATCGGGGCTACTCCACACAGTGCTGCCCCCCAGGCCCAATCAGAAAACGCCCACATTGTTAAACAAGGGGCTATCTCATTGAGAGATAGCCCCCTTGCACTCTACAGTACACCGTATGCATACTCATCTCCCAGGATGAGATGGTTAGCTTACCAGGAAACGAGTATACGACTTTATTTGCCAGTATACGACTTTATTTTCAGTGTACAACAAGCACACCAAAAACCACAAAACTACTCGACTGTCACGGATTTGGCAAGATTCCTCGGCTGATCGATGCTACAGCCGCGTGCAACCGCCGCGTGATAGGCGAACAACTGGAGCGGGATCACCTGCAAGAGAGGCGCGAGCAGTTCGTGCGCATACGGGACGAAGAATACATCGTGCGCGTGCTGCGTGATAGCACTGTCCCCCTCGGTAGCTACCGCCACGACGCGCGCGTCGCGGGCGCGCACCTCCTGGATGTTGCTGATCACCTTGTCATACGTTTTGCTGGAGGTCGCAATCGCCAGCAGCGGCGTATCCGGGTCTAAAAGCGCGATCGGCCCGTGCTTCAGCTCGCCAGCAGGATAACCCTCGGCATGGATGTAGGACACCTCCTTGAGCTTCAGCGCGCCCTCCAACGCGATCGGATAGCCTACGCCACGTCCGATGAACATAAAGCTTGAGCAGGTGGAAAGCTCGCGCGCCACTGCCTTGAGATGATCGTCGGCGCCATCAGCGCGGTCGAGAATCCGCTGTACCTGGCCCGGGATCGCTTGCAAGCCGCCGAGTGCCCGCGTCAGTTCATCCGCGGACAGCGTTCCCCGCAAGCGTCCCAGGTGCAGCGACAGCAGCGACAGCACGGTCACAGAGGTCACAAAGGTCTTGGTGCCTACAACGCAAATCTCCGGCCCTGCCTGAAGATACAGCACCGCATCAGAGAGCCTGGTGATAGCACTGCCAACGGAGTTCGTGAGCGAAATGACCGGCGCGCCACCCTCGCGCGCCTGGCGCACCCCCGCCAGCGTATCAGCCGTCTCGCCCGACTGCGTGATCGGCAGGCACAGCACCTCTGGCCCCACCACCGGGTCGCTGTATCGGAACTCTGACGCCGAGACAACCTCGACCGGGACGCGCGCCCACTGCTCCAGCATGTACTTGGCGATCAACCCGGCGTAGAGGGAGGTCCCGCAGGCCACCACGACCACCCGCTCGATGCCACTGAACGCGCCCTGCGCCTCCAGCGCGGCCAGTTCCGGCAGACGCAGGTCCAGCCCGGAGGGCGTCTCGACAAGCCGCCCGAGCAGCGCGCGGCGAATCGCCTCTGGCTGCTCGTGGATTTCTTTCAGCATGAAGTGGTCGTAGCCGCCCTTTTCGGCTGCCTCCACGTCCCATTCTATCGCCAGCGGCTCGCGTTCGATGCGGTTTCCCGCCAGATCGCATAATTCCACACCCTCTGGCCGCAGCGCCACCAGTTCACCCTCTTCCAGGATGATGACCTGGCGGGTGTGCTTCAGAAGCGCAGGAATATCAGAGGCCAGGAACTGCTCATGCTCACCCAGACCAACAATGAGCGGCCCGGCGTAGCGCGCCCCGATGAGCAAGTCCGGGTGACGCTGGCTTACCACTGCTATGGAATACGTACCTGTCACGCGCCCAAGTGCCAGCCGCACCGCTTTGAACAGATCGCCCTGGGTCTCTCGATAGTGGAACTCGATCAGGTGCGCCAGCACCTCGGTATCAGTCTCCGAGAGAAACGTGTGGCCCGCGCTGCGTAGCTCGTCGCGGAGTTCCGCGTAATTCTCGATGATGCCATTGTGCACCACCGAAATCTCGCCCTGGCAATCAGTGTGGGGATGGGCATTATCATCGTTTGGCCGCCCGTGTGTCGCCCAGCGGGTATGTCCAATGCCTACCGAGCCAACAGGGCCATCATCTTCCACCACGCCCACCAGGTTCGCAAGCTTGCCCGCGCGCTTGCGCACCTCTACCTTGTCGCGCCCCAGCACCGCAATCCCCGCCGAATCATAGCCGCGATACTCCAGGCGACGCAACCCATCAATCAGAATAGGGGCCGCTTGCTGCGCGCCAACATAGCCAACAATTCCGCACATGGAGACAGAGTCCTCCCTTTCATTTAGAAGGCAAACATACTGCTTTCGTTGCCGCTGACTTCGTTTTGGCCCGGCAGTCACCTGCTGGTTTTGTCGAAGTCTTCTAAAAGGGGGTGGCTTTCTCCCTGGAGGCAATCCGCTGATTCCCCGCCTGCCGTCGCCAGCCCCGAGTCGGGCCAACCTGGCAGATCGGTTCGATCTACCTCCACCTCGTCAACTGAGAGCCTCCATCTCCCAGCCCATGCGCTATTTCGCAACAACACGGCGGTTCACATCGAACCACCTCTACAAGAATACCGCCTTTTGATGCGTTTGCCAAGTCCCTCCCGCGTGAGCTTCTTCACATCGCTCAGCCAATAGGGGCCAGCGTCACTGTCACATCAGCAGGCGTAATCTGCACACCAATATCCGCCGGTTCCGTCACCTGAACAGGCAGCAAATAGCTTCCCGCCACCAGACCGCTCACATCCACAAACGGATGAATCTCAACCGTATTGAGCCTCGGTAATGGGCCTTTGAGGGTCACTAACACCGTCGTGGGTGAGGTCGTTGCCGTCAAATGCGTTGGAAGATTCTCCAGAACCACAGGCGCGGTCGTACTCACTTTGCCTTGCAACGGCGCAATATAGATCGAAACCGTCACCGTCGAAACGGTCGTGCTAGACACACCCAGCGGAAGATCAAGCCCAATCGCGCGTGTCAGGGTCGAGCTTGCCCCGGTAATATCGATGGGCTGCGTGTTCACCGAATTGGCGTCTCCCAGCCCTGGCACCGTGCCCTGGATCGTAACCGTCGGTGGGGAAACCTGGACACTGGTCACACCATAGCCATCGGCAGGGTTGCCCCGCAGTTGCGCCACGACGGCCACCGAGCGATAGGAACCCGTCGCCAGGCCAGGCGAATTCCCCGTACTGCCATCAGGAACCACATACCACCAGAGCGCAAACGCCGAAACCAACGCGAGCAAAAAGCGGACCCCTAAGGTATGAAAGAGAAACCGCGCCACCGTGCGTAGCGCGCTGGTGACGCGAGATCGAAGCTGATCAGATGAGTGCGTTTCTTTGGGTAGCATGCCTTTCGCTCGATCCTCAGGGCCGATCTCCAGCCTTCAATTTATCCCGCGCAAAGCCCCCCGTAGCCCCCAGGGGGATGCGACCAGATACCGTAACCCGGCGCATCCGCCTGCCAGGCGAGCGTAGGGCCAGCAGCATCCGACGCAGGCGATCTTCGCTCACGTTGCGGATCAAGCGTCCGTGCTCGGCCAGCGACACCGTACCGGTCTCTTCCGAAATGATGATTGCCAACGCATCGGTCTGCTCCGAAAGACCCAGCGCCGCGCGATGTCGCGTGCCCATATCGGCGTACGCATTCTGCGCCTCAGAAAGCGGGAGCAAGACCGCCGCCGCAATCAAACGGTCCCCGCGAATGATCACCGCGCCATCATGCAGCGGGGAATTGGGATAGAAGATCGTCAGCAGGAGTTCGGCACTCACCAGCGCGTCTACACGGACGCCAGACGCGGCATAATCTTCCAGGCCAGTGTTGCGCTCGATGCAGATCAGCGCCCCTGGATGCCGCCGATCTTTCAAACGGGCCGTGGCCTGGCAGATTTCATCGACCGTGCGCTCGGTGCCACGGGAAAAACTCGTGCGGGGAAGATTCATCACCTTGCTGCTGCGCCCCAGATATTCCAGCAGGCGGCGTAACTCCGGCTGAAAGATCACCGGCAGCGCAATCAGCGCCACCGGAATGGAATAGCGCAACAGCCAGTTGAGCAAGGTCAGATGGAAGACCGAACTGATCAGCATCCCGGCAACCAGCACAATCGCCAACCCTTGCAGAATCTGATCGGCGCGGGTGCCTCGCACCAGCATCAGGATGCTGTAGAAAATCAGCGTCACGATCAAAATATCGAACGCATCCACCCACGACAGGTGACCAAACAGCAACTGGAGGAATGAGATCATCACATTCCTCCCAGCCGCCAAAGAGGCAAGGGATAGTTTACACCATCTTGCGCGCTATCAAAGAAGCGCTTGTTGGTCATAATGGCCCGCACAGCAAAGCTCCAGGATCGCTGCATCCGGGTACGCTCTGCCACAGCTTGCCTTGTCGGTCTAGGCCCGTCGCGCTTGCAGTTCTTGGAGCTGCCGCATGCGCTCAAAGGCAATCGCATTAGTCGGGTCCACTTTAGCAAGGTTGCGGTAGACACGCACCGCCTGTTCGTATTCGCCAACCTCCGAATAGGTTTGCCCAAGTAAATCATACGCCTCGAAATTACTTTTGTCCATGGCGATGAGTTGTTGGAGCGCAGCAACCGCCTCTTTTGTTTCATGGCTGGCAAAATAATGGCGCGCAATCATCGCTTGATGCTGCGTGGCTTCTTCACGCCGTCCGGCCTGAAGGCAATACTGGACCATTTCCATGCGTGCCTGCATATCATCAGGGACCAGTTGAATCACCTGACGGAACGCGCTAAGCGACTCCTCTCGATTGTTCATATCCCAATAAATCGCGGCAATGCGCTGCAACACTTTGGCAGCCTGAGCGCTTTCGCCAGCATGCAAATGCAGTTCCACCTCGATGCGCAGTTCGCTTAAACCTTCATCAAGCAGACCCCAACTAATATAAATATCCCCCAATTCGGCATGCGGGGCTGGATCGCCAGGCGCCATCGCACACATCTTCTTGAGCACATCAATCGCCATCTCCACCTGCTTATTCGCGCGATAGTGCTTGACCAACTGCGCATATTCTTGCAGACTCCCCGACTCAGCCCGCCCAGATGGCGCTGAGGAAGTATACACACTGCCCTTGGCAGGCAGAACTTGCTTCACTTGCTGCGCAATCTGCTGCGCCTTTTCCAACTGCCCCGCCTGCTGATAAGCTTTCGCCAGGAGCAGCGAAATCTCCACATCGGGCGCGTGATGCTCCTCGCTCTCTTCGCGCGGGCGCGCGGCCCAGACGTTGGCATCAATGGGCGAGCGTTGGCCTGCGATAGCTGCCTCTTCCAGTTCGCGCGCGGCTTGCATGGCGTTGGTTGCCCCACCCAGGTCCAGGTAGCAGCGGGCAACCGCATAGCGCGAAAGTACTTCCATGCCTGGCCCACTCATCGCCTGCTGGTAGCTCGTGATCGCCTCGGTGAAACGCCCCGCCTGTTGTTGAATCTGCCCAAAGCCATAGCGCAGGTCCACATTCGACGGCGAAGATTCCACCGCCTGGGCATATTCGCGCGCCACCACCTCATAATAACGCTGGCCGTCGCCGCGCAGTGCCTTGAGCAAACGCCCCAGCACCTCCAGCGCCGCCACGCGATTTGCCACAGTACCCATTGCACCCACCGTGCCGGGTGTCGCGCTGGCCCCGACGCCCATCGCCACCGCAATCTGCCAGCGCACCAACGCTGTCGCGTTGCGCGGGTCCAGTTGCAGCACGCGCTGATACTCGCTGATCGCCTGTCCGGCGCGGCCAGCCTTCATCAGCGCCAGCGCGTAATTCATCCGCATGGGCACGTGGTTGGGGTTTTCCTGAAGGGCCTGCTCATATTCGTTGATTGCCTTATCGGCATAGCCCATGCGCAAATACGATTCCGCAGCGGTCATACGCTCGCGCATCAACTCATCCGTGCGGCCATGCGACGCCAGCAGATTAATCAGGCGCACCCGATAGGTCAAATTATTCGGCTCAAGCTCCAGAATACGCCGATAGGTCGCAATCGCATCGTCCACGCGGCCCTGCACCAGATAGGTATCGATCAAAATAGCGTATTTGGTAATCGCCTGCTCGGTCTTGCCCTGCTTGACGTAGATTTCGCCCAGCATCAAATGCACATCGAGGTACTGCGGCGCCATCTCGATGACTCGCAGGCACTCCTCGATAGCGGCAGTCAGCAGACCATGCGCCACATACTTCTCAATTTCACGAACAGCCGCCACCACCTGCGAGCGCAGCGGCTCGGGCAGAGGGGGAATCCCGCTGGTCGCTGGCCCCAGAGCACCGCTTTGCCCACGCAGCACCCCCGAACCGGCTCCAGCGGCGCCCAGCAGCGCCTTCAAGGGATCATTAGCCGTACCAGCCACGGCAGCGCCAGTCGGCGCGGGTCCATATGCCAGAGAAGCCAGCGGACCAGAAGCCATCGCCCCATTTGGCTGAGCGCCGGGCGGCATCATCTCCGGCTGGGGAGCCGCCTGGCCCGCCAACGCGCCCAGCGATTGCATCGCCCCAGACATCTGGGCCTGATGCGCGCTGGCCGGGGCCGGGCTAGACAGCCAGTCATCATTCGCAGGCGGCGGGGTAGCCCCACGGCCAGCGCCATTGCCAAAAGAGATCGTGGGTGGCTCGCCTGGCTGGTTAAACATGACCGTGGGAGGCTCCGCAAGATTGGGTTGACTGGGCGACGACCCACCGCGCTGGCCGAAGCTCACCGTAGGCGGCTCGGCCTGGTGAGCAGCTTCAGCCATTCCTCCATTCATCTCGCCTTCGGCCATCATCTGTTCCACTTCGGCAATCTGGTCCTGCCAGCCGCGGCTGCGCAGGAACCCCAGCAGCGCGTTATAGACCGTTTCGGTCTGGTCCAGTTCACCCAGTGCTCGATGCGCTTCAGCCGCTTCATGGCAGAGTTGAATCAGTTGATCGGATTCTTCCAGCGTCAGCGCATCCAGATTCACCCGATCTACCGCTTCATCGAAGTGTTGCGCGGCGGAAGTCAGATCACCCATCGCGCGATAGCACTGGCCCAGCGCGTAGAAGCACGAGAGCGCGTAATCAGGATCGTTGAGCAACTCTCCAAATTGTTCAATCGCCTCTTGCCAGCGCTCCTGCTCCTGATAGAGCCAGCCGAGAAAATAACGCGCGTCAGGTCGATCAAAACCGCTGCTGATAATCTGCTCGCACAGATCAATCGCCTCGGCAATCCGGCCCTCGGTCTGGGCAGCCTGTGCCTGGCGCAGCGCACTGGCAACCTGCGCTGCGGTCATCCGCTTGCGCCCATTTTGCTCGTTTGTCCCGCCGCGGCCCGCGTTTCCTGCACCCTTGCCCCCTGCCTGCGCTGGTGGTGTTCCTTTCTTCGCCATGCTGTTTCCTGTCCTGCCCATATGGTCTGCATTCAACGCCTCCGGCCCGGCAGCATCGCGCGCCGCTGGTGAGGCCATCCCCAACGTTTCCGCCGAGGGAACAGAGAATTTGCCTGTTGATGACTCCTGGAGCAAGGCGAGTGGCCCACTCCACAGCGGGACTCCACCTTCACTCACATCAGGCGCTGCCCATACCGTATAACTGGCTAGCTCCTCGCGAATCGTTCGCTTGGTTCCCAAGGAGCCAGATAAACGCTCTTCAAGATAGGCCAGCAGCTTCTGAGCTTGCTCATGCCCAGAGTTGGCTTGCAACGCGGCTTCTGCATGCCGCCGGGCCTGCTCCAACTCCCCTTGTTGGACATATCCCCGCGCCGCATCAAGATGCTCCTTGATCGCCGAGGCAAGATCACGCTTCTCGTGAAAATGCCGCGCCAGTCGCTCGTGCGGCTCAGGCTCGTCAGGTGAAAGCTGCGCAGCTTTTTGCCACGCGGCCTCAGAACGCGCCACCTGAACGGTTTCTGCATAGTGATCGCCTAATGCCAGGTAGGCGCGAAACGCCTCCTTGTCTTGCTGGAGAATAACATAGAGTTCAGCAACCTTTCCGAGCGCCACAACATTGGCAGCATCCTGCTCCAACACATGCTGATATTCTACCAGCGCCGCTTCCCACTGCCTGGTCTGCATATAGCAGAAGCCCAGCCCACGTCGCGCACCCAGATCGGCAGGAAACTCTGCCAGCGCTCGCCGATATTGCCCGGCTGCCTCGGCCCACTGACGGTCCCAGCGGAGGCTATCAGCCTGGCTCATAGCCGCAGCAAAAATCTCCCGATTCCCTGGCATGAACTCGGACCCCTTTGCAGCGTGTTCCCTACGCTGGTCATCATCTTTTGGCGCGTCGTGCCAGGTTCATGCTGGAAGCTTGCCCGCTGATGCGCCAGCAGGCCCGTTCTGGCCGCATCTGCCCTCATCCAGCCACGCCTCACTCGCGCCTAGTATAACATACAGCGACAATCCCCCCGGCATGGCAAGTCGTCCGCCAAATACGGATGCTTGCTAAGTTGCATACCGGAGCAGCGCTGGAATCTCGTGAGCGCTCTTCTCTGCCGTGGTACTAAGGTACTAGCAAGGCCACCAGGGCGTCATTCGCCGCTCTACTCCTTACCTAGCAATTTTGTAGCCGTTTTTTTGCTTTCAGGCATTGGGCCATCCGCTAAGTTGACATCACGCCGTTTGGCTGGCCTTGCAAGGTCTAGCTGCGATAGTTGATGAATTGCAGTTCAACGGGATAATCCTGCTTCTTGAGGGTCGCAATCACTGCTTGCAGATCGTCGCGGCTCTTGCCCACCACCCGGATGGCATCGCCCTGAATCTGCGGGCGCACCTTGGGATGCTGGTCCCGAATCAGCTTGGAAATCTCGCGCCCCAAATCCTGGGAAATCCCCTGCTGCAACTCGAACGTCTGGCGCACCTGGCTGCTGGCGGCTGGCTCAATCTTGCCCGGCTTCAAAATCTTGAGCGAAAGGTTGCGGCGCACCAGCTTGCTTTCCAGCACATCGCGAACGCTTTTCAGCGTGAACTCGCTGTTGGTGGTAATGGTGATGCTTTTCTTCGCCTCATAACGAATATCCGTTTTCGTATCTTTCAAATCAAAGCGGGTCGACACTTCGCGCCGTGTCTGATCGAGCGCGTTGACTAATTCTTGTTCATCAAACTGCGACACCACATCAAAAGAGTTTTCTCCGGCCATTGCATTGATTCCTTTTGCGGTAAAGCGGCTGAAACGCACGCATATCAATTGCAGACTACTGGAAAGGGTAAAGCGCCTCCATTGTATCCCACCCAGCCTGCCATGACAAATAGCCAGCGGGCTTCCTCGACTCGCGCCGCTCTTGTCGCTGGCGAAAGGCACGGAGTACAATGATGGCGTTATCCATCCTTGCAGCAAGGAGCGCCCCATGACCAGAACGACCAAAGCAGCTTCCCTTTACCAGGTGCAACAGCTTGATGGAGAAGTAGATCGTATCGCGGCTGAGGCCCAGGCAATCAACGCCGCGTTGCAGGATGACTCAGCCGTGCGCCAGGTGCAGCAGGCGGTCACTGCGGCAAGCACCGCATTGCAGCAGCGCCAGCAAGCCTTGCGCGCTGCCGAACAAGAACTGGCCGACCTGGCCGCGCGCATCAAAAGCCACAATGACCGGCTCTACAGCGGCAACGTCAGCAATCCGCGTGAGCTTGGATCGCTGCAACAGGAGGTTGGACACCTGCGCGAACTGCACAACACGCAAGAAGAGCGCGTGCTGGAGGCCATGGCAGCGGCAGAAGAGGCCCAGACCCTGATGGAAAGCGAAAAAACCAGGCAGGAAGCGCTAGAAAAGACGCGCCAGCAAGAGCAGGCCATGCTCGTTGACCGCCAGCGCCAGGTAGAAGCCCGCCTGGCAGACGCGCGCCAGCGACGCCAGAGCCAGGCGGAAAGCTGCGAGGCGCCCTTACTGCAACGCTACGAACAGATACGGCGCATTCGCGGCAAGGCCGTGGCGCTGGCCGAAGGCGGCACCTGCCAGGGGTGCCGCGTCAGCCTGACCGCCAGCGACATGCAGCGCGTGCGCACCAGCGCCGACATCACGACCTGTAGTAACTGTGGACGCATTCTTTATTTGCCATAAGCCACCACCCTACTTGACCATCCAGAGGAGGTATCATGATCGAGCCAGGCCAGCGACTCATTCTGCGCACCGACGGCGGCTCACGCGGCAACCCTGGCCCTGCTGGCGCTGGCGTGGTCATTGAAAGCGCAACCGGCAAGCTGCTGGCCCAGGGGCGCAAATTTCTGGGGAAAATCACCAATAATCAGGCGGAATATCAGGCGCTGATTCTGGGACTGCAAGCGGTGAAACGCTACCAGCCAGCGGCTGTGCAGGTCTTGATGGACAGCGAGTTGGTTGTTCATCAGATGAACGGGCGCTATCAGGTGAAAGATGCCGGACTGCTGCTGCTCTACCAGGAGGCCAAACAACTCGCCGCCACCCTTACGGCAGTCTCATTCGCGCACGTGCCACGCAGCCAGAACCATCTGGCAGATGCCCTGGCGAACGAAGCGATGGACGCGGGCAATCAGCCGCGCACGCCGCGTCCTTGAGCGGCCCTGCACACCACGTTTCGCAGACACAGAACATCGCTGGTCTCTCTCATGACCCGCTGGCCTGAAACGTCTGCCAGACCCGAACATTGCCATCCAGGCCGCCCGAGGCGATATGTGTGTTGTCGGGCGACCACCCCAAAGCCAGCACAATCTGGCGAAAATCTGCCTGATAGATCAAGAGCACATCGCCTGTGGCAGCCTCCCACACCTGCACCGTGCCATTATAACCGCCCGAAGCGACACGTTTTCCGTCCGGCGACCAGGCCACCGCGTGAATGTCGGTATACTGCCCCCAGTAGGTGGTCAACGTTTCCCCGGTGTGTGCGTTCCACACCTTGACCGTATAATCATAGCTGGCCGATGCAATCAGCGCTCCATCGGGCGACCAGGCCACCGCCGTCACCCCATCCTGATGTCCGCGATACAACCGCAGTATCTCGCCGGTGTTTGCATCCCAGACCTGCACCGTTTGATCATCTCCGCCCGAAGCCAGCAGATTGCCCTGTGGCATCCAGGCCACGTCGGTCACCGAACTGAGATGCCCACGATAGGTCAGGCGTCTGGTGCCCGTGGTAGCATCCCAGACTTGTACCGTGCCATCCGCGCTGGCCGAAGCCACCCGATCTCCATCCGGTGACCACGCCACCGCGTTCACATCCGAGGTATGCCCGTGATACTTGACGATGGTTTTCCCGCTGGCAGCCTCCCATACCTGCACCGAGAAATCGGGATGCGCTGTCAGCTTATCCCCGCTGCCAGATGCGATGCGTTTCCCATCCCATGACCATTCCACGGCATTCACCTGATCGGTGTGCCCGCGATAAATCACCGGGGCGTCTCCAGAAAGCGCGTCCCAAAGCTGCACCGTGCCATCGGCACTCCCCGAAGCCATGCGCAGGCCGTCAGGCGACCACGCCACACCATCGATCTGGGCCTTATGCCCCCGATAGGTATACACCATGTGCTCTTCGAGAGACACAGGGACCGGCTGCGACGGAGTTGCTGAAGCGCGCACAACCGGACGCGCGGGCGCTGAAAAAAGACCCAGCCGCGCCAGGAAAGCGATCCCACCAGAGGCGGCAGCCAGAGCGGCCAGTCCCACCAGGAACTTACGGCGAGAAAAAGGTGGGCGCGCTCGCGCTGTCCTGGCCTCCGCGAGCGCTGGCACGGCCATTTCTTGCCGCGCTTCAACAACAGGAACAAATGGAAGCGCGTCCTTCACTGCTTCGGCAATGCTCTGCCAGACAGTCGCTCGTTCTGATGCGAGCATCTCCGCGAGCGGGGTATCAGCCTGGGGCTTGACGTGAAAGCGCGCAAAGTCCGTGGCTTCAATAGCGCAGGCGACCAACCCTACCACCAGGATGGTTGCGTCCTCCTGCTCAGCACGGGTCAGCGGCGGCGGCAGGGTGTTCTCAACCAGCGCATCAGCGGCCAGGAAATTGGGACTCATGAGCAGCACAACCATCCTGGCAAGCCTGAGATGCCGCGCAAACTCCTCGCCCCAGCGCGCTTCTGGGCCGCGCCCCTCCACATCCCAGTAGACAATCTTGCCCGCTTCTTCCTGTGGCTTGAGCAGGGTCCGCAAGTCTTCCACATGGCGGCTATCACGAGAGCTATAACAGATGAGCGCGCTGGTGCGGCTGGGGCGAGAAGGTTCCATCAGAGCCTGCCTTTCGAGACAAGAGCAACTCTCTGCTTCTATGATGCCATATCGGGCAGCCACTCCGCCACTCTTTCGGCGAAACTGTGAACTGCTACCACGAAGCGATCACATTTCCATGCTACAATACTGGCGCCGGGCACAGAGATTGCAGCCATAGCTGGAATTTTGCCGGGATGGGGGATGGTCTTGTACGCACCGTGGACACCGAAGGCCGAAAAGCCAGCAGCAGAAACGACTCCGCGTAAGGCACGCTGGTACTGGCGGCTCTTGCGAACGGCAGGGGTCGCGCTCGCGCTGCTGATCGCGCTTGGAAGCGTCCTCTGGTGGCAGTTGAACGCCACCGCGACCCATTTCAGCGGCGCGCACTTCAACCAGCAGCACAACGCCGTCTGGGCGGAACACGAATGGGTTGGCGAGACACATACCGCCAAAGAATATGACGATCTGGCGGCCCTGCTCAAGCGAGAGCAGATCACCTATCTCTTTCCCCATGTCGGCCCCCTGAATGGTGATGGAACCATTCCCGTCGATCTCTACCCCAATGCCGCCACGTTTGTCAGCGAGATGAAAGCGCGCCTGCCGAACCTCAAAATCCTGGCCTGGATGGGCCAGGAAGAAAAAGACGGCGGCGGACCCCTTGACATGTCCAATTCGCAAACACGCGACAACATCGCCGCCGAAGCGAAGCTCTTTACCCAACAGCTAGGCTTCGATGGCATCCATTACGACATCGAGCCGGTCACCAACCTCAACCCGCATTTTATTGATCTGCTCGATGAAACCCGCGCCGCCATTGGTCCTGACAAAATGATCTCCGTCTCAGCCCCCAAATGGGCACCTGCCGCGCGGGTGATCCCTTTTGTCCAGGCTGTTTCGGGGCGCGGCTCTGCCTGGTGGACTTCCTATTATTTCCTGATCGTCAGTTCCTACGTCAATCAACTGGTCATCATGATGTACAACACAGGATTACCCACGGCCAGCCTCTATGAAACCCTGGTCAAGCAGGAGACCACCCATATTCTGGACGCCAACAACAGCGCCACACACCCGGCCCAGGTGCTCATCGGCATCCCCACCTATCATGACAATGGTCCCGGCTTTCATGATACCGCCGAAAACATGCAGAGCGGCTTGCAAGGGGTCACGGATGGCCTGAATAGTGGGGAAAGCATCAGCCACTTCGGGGGCGTCGCCATCTATCCGCTCTGGCTGACGACTCAGAGCGACTGGCAAACCTATAACCACCTCTGGTTGGGGGAATAGCCAACGAACACCAGCGTCGTTTTCCCAGGTGACTCAGGCATTGGCCTTCGGAAGCGGTCCGTTGTTGGGGTCTTCTTCGTCCGGTTCCGTCGTCTCTGTGGGTTGACCAGCAACACGCCGATACGACGACCAGCGGCGCGCCTCTGGCAGCGTAATCGGCTCCACGCGCGGCGAAAAGCCCTGGGGCGCTTCTCCAGTCTCTGGCCCACCAGGCGTTTGCTCATCCACGCGATCAGTCTGACGAGGCGCGGGCAGTTCCATGGGACGACCAGGCGTCAGATAATGCCCAAGAATGAGCGCGCCGCCAACCGCCAGAGGAATCAGTCCGGCCAGCAGCCAGGGACCAAGATGATATGGACCCACTAATGACAGCGGCACATAGAAACCGATGGGATAGAGTCCCAATGTCAGCGCCAGCCCGACCATCGCCGTAATCAAGCCACCCTGAAGCACTCCCGCGCGCCTGATGAACATAGGCTGAGACAACGATTTGCGCTGGTCTTCTGGAGGCGTAATACCACGCGCAATCATCGCCATACGCTCGCGGTGCTCCATATACCGCCGCAGCGAGAGAAAGCTCAGAAAAGCGATTAAGACGAGCAGCCAGCCCAACGCCAGCACCAGCAAATCATTCATCGTTCTGTTCCTTGATAATGAAGCCGCGTCCGGTCCTCATCTTGCCATCTTTCCTTATCATCAGGGATATTTTCTTTCTCTTTTTCTCTTACTTATAGAGTATATATCGCAACCCTTTGTTTCGTGCTATCATAGAGTGTAAGAATCATCCCTTTCAAGCAGGTACGCTGACAGAGCACGTTGACATCAACCGGCATTGAGGGCAGAGTATGAGCGACAACGGTCCACGAAACTTTTTGAGTCGGTTTCTGCTCAAACAAGATATGAAAGATGAGCAGATTCCGCTCGCCGCGCGGACCTTTGAATCCTATTCCCCGGCGCTGCCTCATGCACAGCCAGCCAGCCAGGAAGCCCAGAGCGAGATGGAGTTGGTGCGCTGCTCCTGCCAGGGCGATCAGGATGCCTTCGCGGTCCTGGTGCGCAATCATCAACGCCGGGCCTTCATTCTGGCGTTCCGCATGCTGAATGACTATGAAGAAGCCTCAGAGGCCGTTCAGGAAGCATTCCTGGCCGCCTGGCAGGGCCTACATACCTTCCGAGGTGAGGCGCGCTTTTCCACCTGGCTCTATCGCATCGTCTATCATTGCTGTTTGCGCGTCCTGGAACAGCGCCGCCGCGATTCGCGCGACCTGGATGCCGCCACCGCTCAAGCTGAACACCGCGCGGTATTAGAAGCAGGCCAGGAGGTTCAATCGCTGGTCGCAGACCGCGAGCGCCAGAAGACCATCCAGCAAGCCATTCAGGAACTACCGGGGAAATATCGCGCGGTGCTCATCTTGCGTCACCTGCAAGAACTGACCTACGAAGAGATAGCCCAGGCGCTCAGCCTGCCGGTGGGCACCATCAAAACGCATCTCTTCCGAGCGCGCAATCTGCTCAAAGAACGTCTTCAATCGCTGGAGCGCGATGAGCATGTTCCCCCAGCGTCAGCGCAGGTCACCACTTCTCAGCCCTCGACTGCGGCTGATGACTCCTCATCCTCGCTTTTCGTTCGCCTCACTCCCTCCTTTCTGCGCGCGGGCGAAAAAGGGAAGGGAGGAACAGTATGACCTGCTCGCGGGCGCAGCAACTGCTGCAACTCTATATCGACCACCGGCTAAGCCTGAGCCACACGCGCGCCCTGGAGCGTCATCTGGCTCACTGCGCCAACTGCCGCGCCGAGTGGATGCTGCTTGAAGACATCGGCGCTGGCATCCACAGCCTGAACAACATCGTAGAACCAGCATGGCTGACCGATGCCATCATGGCACGAGTCGCCGCGACCACCGCGCAGCCACCAGAAGAGCTAGCCATGGAGGCACGCAAGCTCCGGCAGCGCAGCGTCCAGCGCACATCGTTCCACTTGACCATCCAAGACCTGGCGCTCTCATCCCTCCTGGCAACCATCGTGGTAAGCGGCTTTGTCCTCTTTCAGCCAGGGCTGCGCGACGCGCTGGCACAAAGCGTGAACCCTCTGCTGGGCGCGGTGCTGGAAGGCATACAATTCCTCATTTCACCCAATGCGGGGATTATGGGCCTGCTCGCCTGGCTGCTCTGGGTCGCACTGGGCATCAGCATCACCCTCTTTCTGGCAGGGAGCGAGGTCCGCTCGCACTGGCGGCAGCGCATACGCGGCTGGCTGCCGGAAGGCTGGCGCTAGCGAAAGAGCGATCTTTCGGAAGCCGAGCAATCGTGGCATAATAAGGGAGCCAAAAGCACCCACATCAACGGCTCGACCTTAGGAGGACACGAATGCAGGCGCCTTCACCTGATCTGCATAGCTATCGCCATTTCTTCCCTGCCCTCAACCAGACCATACAGGACTACCCTGTCGTCTTTTTCGATAACCCTGGTGGCACCCAGGTGCCCTTGGCAGTCCTTGACGCCTTCACCGCCTACCTCACCCGCGCCAATGCCAACACTGGCGGCGCTTTTGCCAACAGCCGCCGCACCGACGCCATCATTGCCAGAGCGCGCGCCACCATGGCCGACTTTCTGAACGCTGCTCCTGATGAAATCATCTTCGGCGCGAATATGACCACGCTCACCTTCGCCATCAGCCGGGCGTTGGGACGTGTCTTCCAGCCGGGCGATGAAATCCTCGTCACCACCCTGGACCACGACGCCAATATCGCCCCCTGGCTGGCCCTACGGGAAAATGATGTCGTTGTCCAGATTGCCGATATTCAACCGGCTACCTGCACGCTCAATATGGATGACTTCCAGAGCAAGCTTTCGCCGCGTACCAAACTTGTCGCAGTCGGCTATGCCTCTAACGCCGTAGGCACCATCAACGACCTGAACACCGTCATTCGTTGGGCGCGCGAGGTAGGGGCGCTGGTCTTTGTCGATGCGGTACAATACGCGCCGCACGGCCCCATCGATGTGCGCGCCCTAGACTGCGACTTTCTGGTATGCTCGGCCTATAAGTTTTTTGGCCCCCACCTGGGCATCCTCTACGGCAAGCAGCACTTGCTGGAACAACTGGCCGCCTACAAAGTGCGCCCGGCGCCCGATGAGCCACCAGGCAAGTTCGAGACCGGCACGCTGAACCATGAAGGCATCGCCGGTCTGCTGGGCGCGCTCGATTACCTGGCAATGGTTGGCCGCGACCACGCCGACCTGTATCCCGACCTATATCCCGATTGGAACGAAGGGCCACGCCTCTTCAAAGTGGCAATGCAGGCCATTCAAGACTACGAACGCGGATTGGTGGGTTATTTACTCCAACAGCTCAGCAGCATCCAGGGATTGAGCCTGCTAGGGCTGACACGCCCCGAAGATTTGCCCCACCGTGTCCCCACCGTGGCCTGCGTGAGTAGCCGTTACACACCCCGCGATATGGCCCGCGAGTTAGGCGAGCAGGGCATTTTCACGTGGGATGGCAATTACTATGCAATGGCCTTAATGGATCGCCTCGGATTGGGCGAACATGGCGCCTTACGCATCGGTCTGGCGCATTACAACACCATTGATGAAATTGACCGCTTGATTGCCATACTGCGAGACCTCCATGAAACAGCACCTGTATCCTGAATCGCCTCAGCCAGACCATTCTACAACCAGGCTGGTCTGGTTGCCCAGCGCCATTACCACCATCGCGCTGATGGCGGGCTTTGGCTGCGTGATTCTCGCCGCCGATCCCACGCAGCCACACCGCTTTGACTATATCCCCTTGCTGGTGGGAGTGGCCGTCTTTTGTGATGGCCTCGACGGGCGCGTGGCGCGCGCGGTGGGCGCGTGTACCGCCTTTGGCGAAACATTTGATTCCTTTGCCGATCTGGTCGCATTTGGCGTTGCGCCTGCCTTCATGAGCTATCAACTCTTTTTGCGTGCGCTCCCAACGCCGGGTGTCGTGGCGCTGGTGATTGCGGCCTTTTTTGTCTTTTCAAATGCCTTCCGCCTGGCCCGTTTCGCCGCCAAAGAATACAATCCTCGCTATTTCGAGGGCCTGCCGACCACCGCAGGCGGCGCGTTTATCGCCAGCCTGGCTTTCTGGAGCGTGACCTTGCCACCCATCGCCGCCGCTGTGACGGTGATCGTGACGGCGCTCTTAATGAGCAGCCGCATCCAGTTTCCCAAGCTGGGGCACATCTGTGGCCGCGCGCCTTATATGATAAAATGGGCGCTGCTGCTGGCCGTGGTGGCAGCGCTGGTGCCCTTGCAGGCCCGGCTGCTCAGCCTCATCGTCGTTGGCTATGCGCTCTACGCGCTGCTCTGGTCCACCGAACGCGCCGTGCGCCGACGCTTCCGCCCTGGGTTATCGTTGGCGGCATTGGGTTTGACGCCAGGTTCATCTGGCGCTCATGTTTTCGGCATCACGGCGCTCACCATGACCGACGACGATAACGAGCGCGACGAGGCTGATCTGGACGAAGATTGGGATAATACGTGGGAAAGTGAGGATGACGCTTGACTGTGGAGCGAAGGAAAATGCAGCCTGCCCAATCCGCTGCCTCGATGCTGAAGCGCATCGAGGCAGATACGCCTGCCCTGGGCGCGCTGAAAGAAGGGCTGCCCGCTATCGGCGGAGCATTGCTCGCCGCGCTCATTATCAACCGGCGCTTTCCCCGGCTGGGCAAGCTCTTCTGGCTCGCGTCCGCGCTGCTGTTGTTCTTCTTTCGCGACCCTCCACGCCCCTATCCACAGGATGATCAATACATCTACGCAGCGGCAGACGGCACCATCATGGCAGTTGATCGCGTCCAAGAAGACTGGTTCATCGGCGGCCCGGCCACGCGCATTGTGACCTTTCTTTCACTCCTCAACGTCCATATCAACCGCAGCCCGGTGTCAGGAGAAATCGCCAGACAGGAGTGGCAGCCCGGCACATTCGTCAATGCCATGCACTTTGAAAAATCCGAGGCCAACGAGCGCAACAGCATAGCGATTAACGGGCAGTGTGGCAAAGTCACCGTCGTGCAGTTTGCTGGAATGGTGGCGCGGCGCATCGTCTGCTGGGCAGGCGAAGGGGAAACCTTGCGCGCCGGGCAAAAGTTCGGCATGATAAAATTCAGTTCGCGCACCGATGTGCTGGCTCCAGACGGCGCTATTGAGGTGCTCGTGAAGCCCGGGCAACAAGTACGCGCGGGCATCACACCCATTGCACGCTATATGACTGCTGGCGATGAGCGCCAGACGATTGGAACGGTATGAATCTGCGTGAACGCGACAACGCGCTGGAAGAATTGCTCGACGCGCCAGTAGCCGACCCGGGAGTGCTGGCGCGCAACCTACGCGACATTCGCCGCATCAATTTAATGCTCGGTTGGACGAGTCTGGCGCTCAAACAGGTGGCCCACACGCTCGCCGCCCGGCAGTTGCAAACATTCTCCTTGCTGGATGTCGCTACCGGTTCAGCCGACATCCCCAAGGCCATCGCGCGCTGGGCACAGCGCCAGCGGCTACAAGCCAAAATCATCGCCACCGACATCAGCGAGCAAATACTGGATGCCGCGCGAACGACCTGCGCGGGGATTTCCGAAATCCAGCTTGAGCAGCAAAACGCCCTGGCGCTCTCCTACGCCGATCATTCCTTCGATCTGGTCCTCTGTTCGATGGCATTCCATCACTTTTCCCCTGAAGACGCGCCGACCCTGCTGCGCGAATTAGCGCGGGTGGCCCGGCACGCAGTCATCGTCAGCGATCTTCAGCGCAGCCTTCCCGCCTATACAGGAGCCTGGCTGCTCACCCACACACTGATGCCCAACCGGCTCACCAGGCACGACGCGCCTGCATCGGTGCGCCGCGCCTATACCGCCAATGAGGTGTGCGCGCTAGCCGAGCAGGCAGGGCTTCACGAAGCGACTATACGAACAGTTTTCCCTTTTCGGCAAATCATGGTCTGGGAACGCCAACAGCAGCTTCCCTGAAGCATGCGCGGATGATGAGGAGAACGTATGCATACCGTTGACACAATTGCAATCAACAGCACGCCCGAGGTGGTCTACCATCTGGCATCAGATGTAGAAAGCTGGCCCGAAATCCTTGCTCACTATCGCTGGGTGCGCGTGCTGGAGACGCGCGGGCCAGACGAGCGCGTCGTGGAAATGGCAGCCCGGCGTGATGCCATCCCCGTCTGGTGGCGCTCCCTCATGCGCTGCTATCCGTCGGAACATCGCATTGTCTATAAGCACATCGGGGGCGCAACCACCGGCATGGACGTAGAATGGACAATTGTGCCTACCGGAGGCGTCACCCGCGCGCGCATCACCCACGACATTCTCTTGCCCTGGCCGATTCTCGGGCCGATCACTGCCTTTCTGATGTGCGATGCCTTCGTCTCCTACATCGCTAATCAAACGCTGCATGGCATCGCCGCCGCCGCAGAGCGCAAGAGCCGCCAGAGTTGAACACCAGCACCACTACGCAGCTTTTGCAATGCCTTCAGTCCTCCGACCCACGCCAACGCCGCAAAGCGGCCAGAGCATTGGGAAAGCTCGGTGATCCGCAAGCCGTTGAGCCGCTTCTGGACGTGCTTCAGCATGACGCTGATAGCTGGGCAAGGCGAGCAGCGGCTCGGGCATTGGGCGAACTTGGCGATGAGCGCGCTGTTGAACCCCTTATCACCTGCCTTCAAGACCGGCGGCGCATGATGCGCCGGGCAGCTATCGAGGCGCTAGGCCAGGTGGGGGGGAACACGCGCCGCCGAAGGAGTAATCGGCGGCCTGCAAGATCGAGAAGTATCGCTGCGTGTTGCCGCCGTGTGGACGCTGCGACGCATGGGCGACCCACGCGCCATCGAACCTCTCACTACACTACTTCAGGATAGAGACCGCTGGGCACGCCATGAAACGGTGCGAGTTTTAGAGAAGCTTGGAGGCAAGGCAGTCCTGGAACCACTCCTTGCTTGTCTGCAAGATGAGGAAGGCAGCATCCGAGCCTTAGCTGCTGAAACGCTTGGGGAGATAGGTGATCTGCGGGCCGTAGAACCGCTGATCATCTGTCTACTAGATGAGATAGATGCTGTTCGCCTGAAAGCTGCCCTGGCGCTTGGGCGATTGGGCAACGAGCGCGCAGTGGAACCCGTGATCGTCGCCCTCCAGAACAGCGATGCTTCAATCCGCTGGGGCATTGCAGCCGCTCTGGGCCAGTTAGGAGGACCACACGCCGTCGAGGCGCTGCTGACTGTTCTCCGCAACGATGCCTGGTGGGTGCGGTTCAGTGTCATAGAAGCATTGGGACGCCTTGGAGCAACACGAGCCGTTGAACCTTTGCGCGCGTGCCTACACGATGAGGACATCAGAGTGCGGATAGCAGCCGAGCAAGCGCTCAAACAGCTTGAGCAAGTAGAGCTGCCTGAGCGCTGATCACAAACCGCCTGCCAGGAACACATTTCCGCTACGATTTGGGGATGCGCACACGCAGCGCGCCCGGCAGCAGCTTGGCCTCAAAGCGTGCGGCTTTGATAACCTCGCCATCCAGGTGCGCAAAGACCGGTTCCTGGCTCTCCAGCACAATCGAGCGCACGTGGCGCATATGCACCTCCGGCTGCGTTACATGCTGCCCCTTGCTGACCATGCCTAACAAACGCAACGCCCGCAGTTTGGACGGCTTCACAATCGTACACAGATCGAACAGGCCATCGCGGATATCTGCCTGCGGATTGATACGAAAGCCACCGCCATAGGTTGGCCCAACGGTCACCGCAGAAAGGGCATAGAGACGCCCATCCGTCTCTTCCCCATCAGGATATATTGTGAGCCAGGGACAACGGTTGTAATGAAAAATAATTTCACGCAGACTGGCAGCCCAATAGAGCGTCTGCCCTTGAAGGAAAGCATAGCGTTTCAGTTCGCTAGCTGCGGCGGCAATGTTGGCATCAATCCCGATGCCCAGCGAATTGACAAAGTAGCGTTCATTGACCACCCCCACATCCACCACGGCCACCTCGCCCTCCAGCGCAATCTCCAGCGCCGCTGCTGGATCATGCGGCAGCTTGAGCGTATTCCAGGCATAGTCATTGCCATTGCCCGCCGCCACCAGACCCAGCGGCACCGTTGCGGGCTGCTGCGCCGAAAGGATGCCATTGGCTGCCTCGGCCAGCGTCCCGTCGCCGCCAACAATGATAACTGCTCGACCAGCTTGCGCCGCCTCGCGCGCAATCTCCTCGCCATGGCGTGGGCGCGCCGTCAGCACCAGTTCACCGCGCCCGCCAAGCAGCGCGCGCTCCACCAGTGGGCGGATGCGCGTAGCGCGCCCATGATTCGCCGCCGGATTCAGAATAACCACCGCCGGGGATGCCTGTGGGGAAGTCGCCATTGCCATACCCTCCTCATAGCCTCATTGCCTGAGTTATTCTTCAGGGCGTGTACCCTGTTTTCCACCGCCGTGTCTTCAGAGGCTTACCCACTTGAGGTCGGAGCGCCCTCTATTTGTGCTCAATGAGCAATCAGAGACATGGCAAGCCACTACAACTTGTGCCCACCGCCAACATACAAACACTGCCCGGTGAGCCAGCGTGCCTGTTCCGACGCCAGAAACACAATTACATCAGCCACATCCTCAGGCTGGCCCACGCGCCCCAAGGGAATGCTGGGAGCAATGCTCGCCTCCATCTCTGGCGTCATCCAGCCAGTCTGAATCGGTCCCGGCGAGACGACATTGACCGTAATGCCATAGCGGCTCAGTTCCATGGCCGCCGAACGGCTATATGATTCCAGCGCCGCCTTGCTCGCGCCATAGGAAATCTCTTCTGGAAAGCAGTATGCGCCATCCGTACTGATATTGATAATCCTTCCCCAAGTTGTTCCACGCGCCACATGGCGGCGCGCATACTCGGCCATCATCAAAGCCCCGGCCCGGCTGTTCACGGCAAAATGCCGATCATGGCTCGCAGCCGTCACAGTATCCATAGAGCGCTCGAAGCGGTCCAGCGCCTCTGCTGACAGCGGCACGAACGTATCCATTGGCTCGCCGCCAACAGCCGCGTTATTGATCAGCACATCCACCGGCCCAAACGTCGCCGCTGCCCGATCAAACAACCACGGAATGACAGCCGGGTCAGCAAGGTCAGCCTCCTCCGCCTCGGCCTGACCACCCCACACGCGAATCGCCTGCACCACTTCAGCAGCACCCAGCGCCCGCTGAGCAGCGCCCTCTTCACTGGTGAGAGGAAGCCGCAGATAGTGGATAAAAACCCGCGCGCCCTGCACAGCAAATGCTCTGGCCGTCGCTGCTCCAATGCCATGATTTGCGCCTGTCACCAGAACCACTTTATTCTGCAATCCGGTATCAATCACAGCGGCTATCCTCTCTTATGAACTGGGCAGTCTTCCCTCTTGGTTTGCTCTAGCGGAAAGGGCGCACGTGGCACCTGGGGAGCAGTCGGCAAGTTCCTGGCGACCAGTATACGCCGACTGCCCTGGCAATGCAAGCGCATTGTATGCTATACTGAGAGCGCAGTGAGCGAGACAAGTACACCAGGCCAGCCAACAGAGAACTGCGGGATGGTGCAACGCAGCGACGGCTGGGTGGAAATCCCCTCGTGAGCAGCCCGCCCAACAGCCAGCGAACGCTGGCCCAGTAAGACGAGCCGGTCAGTCCTCCGTTATCGGGCGCACAAGACAGCCGACAGCAAACCTCTCTGGCCGGTTGTAAACAAAGGTGGCACCACGACATCCGCTGTTCGTCCTTAGGATGAGCGGCGTTTTTTTATGGCTTTTTCCCTGATACGGCGAGCCAATCAGTGATGTTCAAGGAGGGTTATTCGTATGCTCGATCTGGCATTCATTCGCGCCAACCCCGATGTCGTCAAAGACGCGGCGCGGCGCAAGCGCGTCAACGTCGACATCGACGCGCTGCTGGCGCTGGACGCGCACATCCAGGACGTGCGCCACGAGACCGAGATGCACCGCGCCGCGCAAAACCGGCTCTCGAAGCAGATGCGCGAGGTAGGCAATGATAAGGCCGCCCGCGACCAACTGATTGCCGAGGGCCGCAAAGAGGCCGAAGCGCTCAAAGAACTGGAGCCGCGCCTGCGCGAACTGCAAGCTCAGCTTGACGAACTGTTGTTACTGGTCCCCAACATCCCTGACGCCAGCGTGCCCGATGGCCGCGACGAGGACGACAACGTCGAGATCAAACGTTGGGGCGAGCCAACACGCTTCGACTTCGAGCCGCTCGATCACGTCACCTTGATGCAGCGGCTCGATCTGCTTGATCTGGAGCGCGGGGCTAAGGTCGCAGGCAGCCGCAGCTATGTACTCAAAAACGACGCCGCGCGGCTGGAACTGGCGCTGATGATGTTCGCGCTCGAGCACATTGGCCGCAAAGGCTTCACGCCGCTGACCGTGCCCGCCATGGCGAAAGAGTTCGCTTTCATCGGCAATTCGCAGTTCCCGCGTGGCCGCGAGCAGGTGTATGCCCTGGAAAAAGACGAACTGTTTCTGGTTGGCACCGCCGAAGTCAGCGTCACCGGCATGTTCGCCAACGAGATTCTGCCTGACGCCGACCTACCTATGCGCTTCGTCGCCTATTCGCCCTGCTACCGGCGCGAGGCTGGCACCTATGGCAAAGACACGCGCGGCATCTTGCGCGTGCATCAGTTCAGCAAGGTCGAGCAGTATGTCATCTGCCGCAACGATCATGAAGAATCGGTGCGCTGGCACGAAGCCCTGCTGACCAACGCCGAAGAACTGACGCAGGCCCTGGAACTGCCCTATCACGTCGTCGTCGTCTGCACGGGCGACCTGGGCGACGGGCAGGTTAAGAAATATGACATCGAGTGCTGGCTGCCTTCGGAGAAACGGTACCGCGAGACGCATTCGTGTTCATACTTCCACGACTACCAGGCGCGCCGCGCCAACATCCGCTACCGCGATCCAGAAGGCACGGTGCGCTTCGTCCATACCTTGAACAACACCGCGCTGGCCTCAACACGCATCATCATCGCGCTGCTGGAAAACCACCAACAAGCCGATGGCACCGTGCGCATTCCCGCCGCGCTTCAGCCATATATGGGCGGGCAGCAGTTCATCGGGAAATAGCCTGCGCCGCTCTGGTACAATTACAGGTAAAGCGAGAGACGACAGGAACAGCAAGCCAGGAGGCGCGAGATGCCTGAACTGGAGCCGGAAGACGAACAACAGGATTACTATCATATCCTGGGCGTGCCCGAAGCCGCCAGCGATGACGAGATTCGCCATCGCTATTACACGCTGGCAAAAAAATGGCATCCTGATCGATTCCTCAACGCCGCCGAAAAGGAGCGTCTCCTGGCCGAGCGCCGCATGAAGCAGCTTACCCGCGCCTATGGCGTGCTGGGCAACGCGCAACTGCGCCTCCAATATGACGAGCGCCGCACGCGCTTGTCCCCGTTCGCCGGAGACGGTCATAGCTGGCAACCCATGCCGGGCATGTACAGTTCATCCATCGTCCCGCCCGGCTTCGCCGCGCCTGCCCCCTCCGCCATCCAGCGCGAGGATAAGAACGGCGCGGGCATGTTTTTTGCCTTGCTGAGTTTTCTCCTCGCGATGGGCTGCCTGGGGCTGCTGCTGAACCGCTCCCCTGATCTTATCAGCGGCACACTCCTGATCCTTGGTCTGGTCATCTTCGGCATCGTCGGGCTGCTCTTTTTGCAACAGGACAGCCCACTCAGCCATCTGGTCAACGGCTGGATGGAAGGCGAGCCAGGGGAGTTCCGGCAAGCGCGGGCAAAAGCCGAGCAAGCCAGGGCGTTAGAAGAAGACGAGCGTCCCAATGAAGCGCTGAGCGCCTTCGAGGTGCTGGTCGAAGAAGCCCTCGAAAACATCCCAGCGGAATTCCAAGAGCAGATGCGCAGCGTCACCGTGCTGGTAGAGCAAGAGCCGGACGAAGAAACGCTGGAGCGTGTCGGCATCAAAGAAGGCCATATCTTGCTCGGCCTGTATCAGGGCGTACCCCTCACCAAGCAGGGGGTGGCTGGTGTCATGGAACATATTACCATCTACCAGCGCACCATCGAGACCTACTGCCGTGGCGACCCTGACCGCATCCGTGACCAGGTCACCCGAACAGTCCTGCACGAACTGGCTCACCACTTTGGCATCGATCATGACGAAATGCCCATCTGGGTCAAATGAGCCACCTACAGGCTATATTGGCGCTTTTTGTAGCAAAATCGCTTGCCTCAAACGTCTCTTGGAGAGAGGAAGCGCGCTTTTTTTGCCGACGAAGGAAAGCTCGTCTTGCCTCCTGACAAAGAGAGCGGTACACTATGCGCACATTGTTGTCTGCATAAGGAAGAAGTTGGATGAACATCGGGAGAGGCAGCCACAGCGGGCAAGAAAACAAAAACAACAGCCCGCCACGCCAGGAGCGCCCAGACGACGCAGAGGCGCTGCTTATTGCGCGCAGCCGTCGCGGGGATGCCGCTGCCTTCAACCAGTTAATCCTGCTGCACCAGCAGGCCGTCTATAGTCTGTCCTATCGCATGCTTGGCGACCCGGACAACGCCGCCGATGTCACCCAGGAAGCGCTCTTTTCCGCCTTTCGAGCCATTGCCAGCTTTCGGGGTGGTTCCTTCCGCTCCTGGCTGCTGCGCATCGCCAGCAACGCTTGTTTCGACTATTGGCGGCGCAGCCGCAGACGCCCCGGCGATTCGCTGGAAGCCCTCACCAGCCAGAGCGAGGAATACGATCAAGGGCTGGCGCAGCAATTTGCTGACGACGAGCGCTGGAACCCAGAGACGTTAGCCCTGCGTACCGAATTGCAAGCATTGATTCAAGATGCGCTCATCCATTTACCGCTTGAGCAGCGCCTGGCAGTCATCCTGAGCGACATTCAAGGGCTGGCCTATGAGGAGATTGCCAGCACCACTGGCGTCTCCCTGGGGACCGTGAAATCGCGCATCGCGCGGGGACGCGCGCAGTTGCGCGGCTACCTGCAACAACACGCGGAACTTTTACCCCGCACCTACCGTTTAAAAGAAGAGAAGGGCCGAGACATCGATTAACCAGACGCTGACGCTGGGAGAGCCACACGGGGGAACAGTTGGAACACCATTGGGAGCAACAACGCGAGCAGCTTTCGGCGCTGCTGGACAACGAGTTAGGCACAGAAGAACGCGCTGAGCTAAAGGCACATCTGGCGACCTGCGCCGAGTGCCGCGCCGAACTGGCAAGCCTGGAACGGGCCAGAGCGCTGCTGCGCGCCCTGCCGCAGCCAACCCTCCCACGCAGCTTTGCCTTGCCGCTCGAAGCAGCACCAATCCACGAGCTTCCTCGCCAGGTTGGCCTAACAGCACGCCAGGCGAGCCAACGGCCCAACGCAGCGCCAGCGCGACGAGCGCGCTCACGCCGCCCGGCGCAGGTGCTGCAATGGATCAGCACCATCGCTGCTCTGCTGGGAATCATCGTGTTGCTCTCCGGCGTCTTCACCGGGCACACGTTCAACACTGCGACCACTGCCTCGTCTGCGCTAACCACCGGCCAGAACTCATCGACGAGCGCCGACCAGCCAGGCGTCACCGCAACTCCGCCACCAGAGCGCACATCCACCACGCACCCGGCAGTTCCCACCACGGTTCCTTCAGCGGGGGGCGCAACCAGCACGCCGGGGACAACGCCAGGGTCAACGTACAATCAACACGACGCATCAAACCCTGACACCGGCTCATCTCTA
Source organism: Ktedonobacterales bacterium (assembly GCA_035307385.1). GTDB lineage: Bacteria > Chloroflexota > Ktedonobacteria > Ktedonobacterales > DATBGS01 > DATBHW01. The sequence continues at coordinate 75,868 of DATGID010000072.1, forward strand.
GGGGCGCTCATCTCCAGCGCAGGGTTTGGCGTCTTACTGCTGCTGTTCAGCGTCTGTGGCTTCGCCATTGCCTGGGCGCTGCGACGGCGCTGGTAATGGCTCAACCGCTGATCTTCTGATAATCAGCTTGCAGCGTGCTGGGACTTAATTCGCCATTGAAGACCGCGCGCACCACGCCCTGTTTATCGATAAAATACGAGCGTGGCAGCGGCGTCGGGTCATAGCTGGAATCAGCATTAAACTGATAGCTAGGATCGGCCAGCACCTGATACGTAATCTTATAGCGCTGGGCGTAATCACTGATCGTCGCCATCGGCTCGCCTTCATTGATACCCAGGATGACCAGGCCGTCGGTGTGGTATTGTTGATAGAACGAATTGAGCAGAGGCATCTCATCCTGGCAGGGCTGGCAATAGCTCGCCCAGAAATTGATAATCACCGGATGCCCGCGCAGGCTGCTCAGTGCCAGCGGATTTCCCTTGACATCAGTCAGCGTAAAATTAGGCGCAGCCTGCCCAACAGGAACGCCCCCTGCCGGAGCCGTATCTTTGCTGGGTTGAAACAGCAGCCAGATAAATCCACCGGCGATAATTACCACCAGCGCCAGCCCGCTCAAAACGAGCGTTCGACGGCTGAGCGGCAGAAAACCACGACGTTTGGGCGCTTCAACATGAGTCGTCATAGATCATTCCTTGCACATATATCTCGGCATCACGATCTCGATGATTGCTGGTACACTTCTTCCAACAGAAAAGTATAGCGAAGCAAAAAGCGCAGGTCAAATCAACCTGGCTGCATAGGGGGTTCATATGGCCCATTGGAGCGATATTCCACTGCTCACCACTGCCGCCGGCAGCTATCCGCCGGGCGATCTTCCGCCCAAGCGCGCTATTCAGCAGGCGGTGGAAGATCAAATTGCCGCAGGCATTGATCTGATTAGCGATGGGCAGGTCCGCGCCGACATCATCAGCCTCTTTGCCGGGGGCATCCCTGGCTTTCGGCAGGCGCGTGATGGTGTGTGGGAATTAGTAGCGCCGCCCGACGTGCCCGGCGAACCACTGGTCGCCGCCGATTATTTGCTGGCGCGCTTACTCGCAAAGGGGCGAGCCACGGTTAAAGGCGTCATCACCGGGCCGATTACTCTGGCGCTTTCCACGCGCCTGGTGCCGGGAACGCCCTACGACGGCAATAGTGACCCACACCTGATCTTGCGCCTGGCAGACATCCTGGGGCGCGAAGCGGCAGCGCTGGTGGCCGCCGGAGCAGAGATCGTGCAGATCGACGAGCCGATGCTGCCCGAGGCTATTCAAAACGGGCTGGAGATTGAACTGGCGGAACAGGCGCTGCGCGACGTGACTGCCATCATCCCATTTTCCATCCTGCATATCTGCGCCGACGTGCGCCCCATCGCCTATGAACTGCTGACCATGCCTGTCAACGCGCTGAATATAGCGGGAGCGCGCCTCGACACCTTGAGCGCCTTCGAGGCCAATGATCTGGAAAGTGCTGGCATGCGGCTGGTCTATGGCTGTGTCGATACGCAGGCCCCAGCGCCGGATATGCGCCAGACCATTCAGGCAAGAATCGAGCGCGCCGTTGAGCAGTGGGGCGCTGAACATCTCTGGCTCTCACCAGACTGCGGGCTGCGCCTGCACAGCCGCGCAGACGCCCAGGAGATATTAGGCGAACTGGCCGATGCCGCTCAGGCGGTGCGCGCACATCCGGACGCCTGAGGCTCTCAAGCGCTATTCATCGCGCTCTTTCCTGGGTGGCTGGAATGGGCGCGTCGAGATAATTTTGCTCTCCTGCTGCACCTGCATGGCTGACTGCGACACGGCTTCCAGCGCGGCACCCAACCAGGCAGAGACCATATCGACGCGCCGCGTATTCGGCATCCCTTCCAACATCAAGCGCAACTTAAAACTCAGGGTGCGCGCGTGCCGCTCTTGTTGGGTAGCCTCGCCAGCCATAGTGGAAAGCATCTGCACGAGTTCCCTCAATTGGGCCACATTCCATTCTAGTTCCTGAGGAGGCTGTTCCTCTTCAGCAGCCTCGCGGTCGACATCAGCCAATGTCACTTTTTGCTCTTCAACAGGGGATTCATCCCGCTGCTCTTCAGCGGATGATTCATCCTGCGTGGCAGCCGACGCATCGGTCACCTCAGCCGACACATCAGGCTGCTCAACGACAGGCGCCGGCTCCTCCACAGGAGGCGTTTCCTGGTCCTGCTGCTCACCGGCTGGCGCGGCGGCCTCGCTCGTTTCCTCGGGCGTCTCTGCCTCTGCCTTGGGCGTTTCAGTGGGTGGAGCGGCTTCGACTTCTGGCTCCTTCGCCTGTTCTGCGGCGGCTTCTGGTTCAGTCGATTCCTCGACAATGGTTGTCAGTTCTGCTGTTTCTGCTGGCTCAGGCGCTTGCTCCTCGCGTACCTGCTCGGCTGGCGTGGCGACTGCTCCATCAGGCGGCGCTGCTGACTCTGACAATGACTCTTGTTGCACTTCCGCTTCCGGCGATGGCAATGGCTCCTGCTGCGCTGCGCCCGATGCCGCTGGCGCCGCCAGGGAGAGGTTGGCTTTGTTTGCCAGACGTCGCTCCATCTCCTCGGCCAGACGCAGCGCCGACGTTCCCTTGACCGGCTGAGGTTCCTCAACGATCTTCAAATCAACGCCCTCTGGCGCGGCAGCCAGCAGCAACTGCTCCGCCTGGGTGGCAAACTCGATCTGACGCTGCGCGCTGCTCATGACATGATCGGCAGCAATCACCAGCGCGTCGACGTTGCGCAGATGCTCCTCCAGCACCTCAGCCACCGGCAACAGATTCTCCTGGCAGCGGCTCACGGTTGTCATCAACGCCGTTGCCGAGCGCTGGACCTTTGCCAGACGCTGGTTCACATTGGTCTGCATCTGCTTAATGGCGATAGAAAGACCATCGAGTGCCGTCCCCGTGGGAACCGGCAATCGGCCCTGGCTTTCCTGCCCGACCCGACCCGCCAGTTCGGCCAGTCCCGCCACAGCCGTCTCCATGCGCTCGCGCTCGTGTTCGCCATGTACAAAGCTCTCGACACGCTCCAGCATCAGGTTCAGGCTCACCGCCAGCGGCAGCAACTCACCCTCCACATGCGCGCGCGCCGAATAATCTCCGGCGGCCACACGCGCATGCGTCTGCTGAATAATCGCAACGCCTGTCTCCAGATGGCGTTTCTTCTCATCAGTCTCGCGCAAACGCTTCAGCAGGCGCTTGTTCGTCATTTGCAGGCCCGAAACATAGGTTATCAGATGCACGCTCTCTTGCATCTGGCGTCCAAACAGCCAGGCCACGACACCCACAGCCACCTGTATCAGCACCAGATAGACCAACGAAAGATAACGCCCCTGCGCGGCAAACACGGCGGCCAGTTCACCGGAAGGACGAAAGAGCAGCAAGACCAAGGCCGTAAAGATCGCCGAGAGGCTGGCGAGGATCAGCGCGGTTTCAGGTGAGAACAGAATGCCGCCGCTGAGAATCACCAGGAGAAAGAGCAAAGCAATATGCAGCGTCTCAAGCGAGACCAGATGCGCCGCGCTCAAGAGCACATCCAACACCACCAGCGCTTCACCGCCCACCACCAGCAAAAAGCTGGCTTCGCCCGTTCTGCCCATCCAATTCAGCAACCAGGCAATTCCGAAGAGTCCTAATCCGCCAGCCGTCACCAGGACTCCAGCAAGCTGAAAGCGGCTGAACAGATAGCCAGGCAAAATCACCAGCAGCAGAGCCGCCTGCGTCGCCAGCAAGGCCGTCACCAGCCAGGCGCGCTGGCGCTCTTGCTCAGCAAAATTGAGCAGCGCGCGGCGCAGAATACTGGAGATGCCCGCGCGCAGTTCAGCAGTATCGCTGGAGACCTTCTTTTGCGCGCCCGAAATCTGCGATTTCAAAGGGGCAAGGGGTTGATCTTCCCCCAGAAGCGCCTCAGTTTCCTCTGTGCCGCTCGTTGTTTCTTCGTCTTTTATTGCCCGCGCCCCGAACAACCCGGGCGCATTATCAGATGCAGCCGTCCGCGCCGCGCGAATCTGCGGCAGGCGGATGATGGGTGTCACTTTCGGCTCTTGCTCTGCCATAGCCTTTCCCTTTCCAGTGGAATACCTGGCAACCGCAGGCACAAGCTGCCTCAGCAAAACCAGTGCCAAAGTCAAACGGCCCGCCCCAAATAGGGGCGGGCCGTTTGCTGCGCCAGCCATATGACAGAGCGCCTTTTGCCTATCTACCCGCCTGCACCTCTTCCCGTGCTTGTTCGCGCTTGGGCTTCAGGATCAGATTTCCATCCTGCACTTCGATCAAAATTATATCGCCTTCGCGGATGATGCCCTCAAGCAAAGCGCGCGCAATGCGGTTCTCTATCTCGCGTTGAATCACGCGCCGCAGTGGTCGCGCGCCAAATTGAGGATCATAGCCCTCGCTTGCCAGCAGCGCTTTGGCCGCATCGGTCACCTGCAGGGTGATGTTGCGCTCTGCCAACCGAGGGCGCAGTCGCTCTAACTGAATGTCGACAATGTGCTGCAACTGCTCGCGGGTAATCGGATGGAAGATAATCACCTCGTCAATGCGGTTGATGAACTCCGGGCGAAATCCCTCCTGCCGCAGACGCTCGCGCACCTTCCGCTGCACCTGGTCTTCATCCATCCCCTTGTACTCCCGCCACCACTCGTGGCCGACGTTGCTCGTCATGATGATGACCGTGTTCCTGAAATCGACAGTGCGCCCCTGTCCATCGGTCAGGCGGCCATCATCGAGGACTTGCAGCAGCACGTCGAACACCTCCGGAGCAGCCTTCTCGATTTCATCCAACAGGATGACGCTGTACGGTCGGCGGCGCACTGCCTCGGTTAATTGCCCGCCCTCTTCATAGCCCACATAGCCTGGCGGCGCGCCGATCAGCCGCGAAACGCTGTACTTTTCCATATACTCGGACATGTCGATGCGAATCAAGGCGCGCTCATCGTCAAAGAGGAACTCAGCCAACGCCCGCGCCAGTTCCGTCTTGCCGACACCCGTTGGCCCCAGAAACAGAAAGCTCGCCAGCGGGCGATTCGGGTCTTGCAGACCGGTGCGGGCGCGGCGGATGGCATCGGAAACCAGCGAGAGCGCGTGATCCTGCCCCACCACGCGCTCTCGCAGCCGATCTTCCATATGCACCAACTTCTGGACTTCGCCCTCCATCAACCGGGACACCGGGATATGCGTCCAGCGCGAGACGATCTCGGCAATATCTTCGGCATCCACCTCCTCCTTGAGCATACGCGCGCCCTTGAGCGTCGCAAGCTGAGCCTCCAGTTCCTGGCGGCGCGCCTCCAATTTGGGGATGACCTCATAGCGCAGCCGCGCCTGCGCCTCGTAATCGTATTCGCGCTCGGCTTTCTCCAGGGCCACCTGCGCCTGCTCCAACTCTTGCATCAGGCGACGCATTTCCTCCACCGGCCCGCGTTCGCGTTCCAGTTCCAGCTTGAGGGCGCGCAGTTGCTCCGACAGGTTGGCAATCTCCTGTTCCACTCGCTCGCGTCGCTCGCGGCTGGCCGGGTCGGTTTCCTTCTTCAGCGCCTCTTGCTCCACCTGTAACTGCTGGATGCGCCGTTCCAGCGCATCTACCTCGCTGGGCGTGCTGTCCAACTCCACGCGGCGACTGCTCGCGGCTTCGTCCACCAGATCAATAGCTTTGTCGGGCAAAAAGCGATCAGTAATATAGCGGTCGGAGAGCACCGCCGCAGCCACCAGCGCGCTGTCCTGAATGCGCACGCCGTGGTGCGCTTCGTAGCGCGGTTTCAGGCCACGCAGAATGCTAATCGTGGCCTCAACCGAGGGCGGCTCAATCATCACCGGCTGGAAGCGGCGTTCCAGGGCCGCGTCTTTCTCGATGCGCTTGCGGTATTCATCCAACGTGGTCGCGCCGATGCAGTGCAACTCCCCTCGCGCCAGCATCGGCTTGAGCATATTAGAGGCATCCATCGCGCCTTCCGCCGCTCCCGCGCCCACCAGCGTGTGTAACTCATCGATAAAGAGAATGATACGCCCTTCGGAACTGGTAACCTCTTTCAGCACCGCTTTCAGACGATCTTCAAACTCGCCGCGATACTTGGCTCCCGCCACCAGCGCGCCCAGATCGAGGGCCACAACCTGCTTATCGATCAGCGTTTTGGGCACATCGCCGCGCACAATGCGCTGCGCCAGCCCCTCGACGATGGCGGTCTTCCCGACGCCCGGCTCACCAATCAGCACCGGATTATTCTTTGTGCGGCGGCTGAGTACCTGAATCACCCGTCGAATCTCTTCATCGCGCCCGATGACCGGGTCCAGCTTGCCCTGCGCGGCCTCTTTGGTGAGGTTGCGCCCATATTTTTCCAGCGCCTGGAACTTTTCCTCCGGGTTGGGGTCGGTGACTCGCTGCGAACCGCGAATGGTGGTTAGTGCCTGAAGCACCTTATCGCGAGTCAGGCCAACCGCGTCAAGCACGCGCCGCGCCGCCGAATCGTCCACCTCGAACATCGCCAGCAGCAGGTGTTCCACGCTCAGATACTCGTCCTTGAAGCGGAGCATTTCTTGCCGTGCCCGCTCCAGCAGCGCGCGCAACTGCGGCGAGATGCCCGGCGCGCTGCCTCCATAGACCTGCGGCAGTTGCTCAAGCTCGCGCGTTGCCAGGCGCTGCGCTGTCGCCAGGTCCCCGCCCACCTGCGCAATGATCTGCGGCGTCAGCCCATCTTCCTGGTTCAGCAGCGCCGCCAACAAATGAATAACGTCCACCTGCGCGTTGTTGCGCTGCTGCGCCAGCGAACTGGCCTCGGCGATAGCCTCGCGCGCCTTCTCGGTAAAGTGCTCGATATTCATGACGACTGTTCCTCTGTTCCAGACCGGTTGAGGGCATCACTGCTGCTCTGGCGGCTGGCGCTCCAGTCAGTCTGCACTTGATAGCGGGCTAATTCGTGCTGGAGCATCTCGATACGCGCGCTCTGATGCAGAATGATTTCGATGCCTTCCAGGTTGACGCCCAAATCCTGATATAAGCGCCGCACCCGCCGCAAGAGCGCCAGGTCCGCCACGCCATAGCAGCGCTGCTCTTCGCCCGCTGCATCAACGTCGCTGATAATCCCTACCTCGACAAGATGCTGGATGATGGGCAGCTCCAGCCGACTGTACTGGATAATCTCTTGCTCGCTAAAATAGGCCATCACGCGACCTTGCGACGGGCCGGAACCATTTTGCACCTCAGGCATGACGGCCTCCTGTTCCCGCAGGCGTTGCCGGGCCGGTGTAGCCAACGGAGCGGGCGAACGCCTCGAAGAGTCGCCGCTGCTCGTCGTTGAACTGCGTTGGCAGCATCACCTTCGCCTCGGCATAAAGATCACCGCGCTCGTCGGTTCGCCCGATGCGCTGGGGCATCCCCTGGCCGCGCAGGCGAAACGTCCTACCGTTTTGCGTGGGGCTGGGGATACGCAGCAGCAAGCTCCGCCCGTCGGGCGTCGGCACGTGCGCCTCCCCGCCAAGCATGGTAACTGCTAGCGGCACCTCGATGATGGTTCGCAGATCGGCCCCATCGCGGGTGAAGCGCGCGTCGGGTAGCAGATGGACGCGCATATACAGATCGCCACGCGCGGCGGCTCCCGGCCCACCTTGCCCCGCAAGCCGAATGCGCGACCCCTCGTCCACCCCTGCCGGAATCGTGACCTCCAGGCGGCGCGTCGTCCCATCAGGCGCACTCAATTCAAGCGTGCGCCTCGCCCCTTGATAGGCTTCGGCCAGCGTCACCTCGACCTCAGCCTCAACATCCTGCCCGCGTGTAGGCTGGCGCTCGCGAAAGGTGGCGGGGCCACCACGAGCGCGCCGCTCGCTGCCTGGCGGAAAGCCCGAATGGAAGTACGTCTCAAAGAAACTGGAGAAGGGAGATTGCCCGCCGAAGAGGTCTTCCAGGTCCTCTTCGTTGATGGTGCGATATTCATAACTCCCCCCTCTGAAACGATCTGCTCCCCGGCCTGCGGCGGCCTTCTGCCGCTCCTCGCCAGGCCAGCGCCCGTACTGCTGGCGATAGCGGCGCATCTCATCGTATTTCCGGCGCTTTTCCGGGTCGGAAAGCACTTCGTTGGCTTCATTAATCTCTTTAAAGCGTTCCTCCGCTGCCTTGTCGCCCGGATTCACATCGGGATGAAGTTTCCGCGCCAGCTTGCGATAAGCCTGGCGGATGGTTTTCTCATCAACATCCTCGCTCACCCCAAGGATGCTGTAATAATCTTTGTACTCGACGGCCATAGACGCGATGCTTTCAACTATACTTCGCGGTACTCGCCCTCAACCGTATCAGGCTCATCGCGCGGCGGGGGAGGAGTCCCTGCCCCATCGCTTCCGCCAGGTCCATAACCTGCTCCCGGTCCCGTCCCTGCTCCGGCCTGACTGTAGACTTCCTGGCCGATGCGCTGCATCGTGCGCTCCAGTTCATCTGCCGCCGAGCGCACGCGCGCCGTATCCTGCTGCCCCAACGCATCGCGCACCGCTTTAATGCTGCTCTCTACATCGCCGCGCAGGCTGGCTGAGATTCTGTCGCCCATATCTCGCAGCGTCCGCTCGGCCTGATAGGCCAGATTATCGGCGTGGTTGCGCGCTTCGATCTCTTCCTTGCGCTGGCGGTCCTCCTGGGCGTGCAGTTCTGCCTCGCGCACCATGCGCTGCACATCCTCTTGCGAGAGGCCGCTGGACGCTTTAATCGTCACCTTCTGCTCGCGCCCCGTCGCCTTGTCGCGGGCCGTCACGTTCAGGATGCCATTGGCGTCGATGTCAAAGGCAACCTCGATTTGTGGCAGCCCACGCGGAGCCGGAGCCAAACCCTCCAGGCGGAAATGCCCCAGGCTCTTGTTGTCGCGGGACAATTCGCGTTCGCCTTGCAGCACGTGAATATCTACTGCTGGCTGGCTGTCTTCGGCAGTGCTGAAGATTTCGCTTTTGCGCGTCGGAATCGTGGTGTTGCGCTCGATCAGTTTGGTCATCACGCCTCCCTGGGTTTCGACCCCCAGCGAGAGCGGCGTCACATCCAGCAGCACCACATCTTTCACGTCGCCTTGCAGCACCCCCGCCTGGATGGCTGCGCCAACGGCCACCACTTCATCAGGGTTGACACCTTTGTGCGGCTCCTTGCCAAAGATGGAGCGCACCAGTTCGATCACGGCGGGCATGCGCGTCTGGCCGCCAACCAGAATGACCTCATTGACATCCTTCGCGTTGATGCCCGCATCTTTCAGTGCCTGCATCACCGGCCCACGGGTGCGTTCGATCAGGTCGCCAACCAGCTGCTCCAGCCTGGCCCGTGTCAGCGTCATCACCAGATGCTTCGGACCGCTGGAGTCGGCAGTGATGAAGGGCAGGTTGATCTCAGTCTGCATCGTGCTGGAAAGCTCGATCTTGGCGCGCTCGGCAGCTTCCTTCAAACGCTGCAACGCCATGCGGTCCCGGCGCAGATCAATGCCCTGATCGCGCTTGAACTCGTCAGCCAGCCAATCCACGATGCGTTGATCGAAGTCATCGCCGCCCAGGTGCGTATCGCCGTTGGTCGCGCGTACCTCGAAGACACCTTCTCCCAACTGCAAGGTGGAGATGTCGAACGTCCCGCCGCCCAGATCGTAGACCGCAATCGTCTCATCATGCTTCTTGTCCAGGCCATAGGCCAGCGACGCGGCAGTCGGCTCGTTGATGATGCGCAGCACTTCCAGTCCCGCAATCTGACCGGCATCTTTGGTCGCCTGGCGCTGGGCGTCATTGAAATAGGCGGGCACGGTAATCACTGCCCGGGTAATTTTCTCGCCCAGCCTGGACTCGGCATCCGTACGCATCTTTTGCAGAATCATCGCCGAGATTTCCGGCGGGCTATACTCCCGCCCCGCCAGCGACACGTGCGCATCACCATTAGCCGCCCTGACAATCTTGTACGATACCTCTTTCACCGAGCGCTGGACTTCGGGGTCATCAAATTTGCGGCCCATCAGCCGCTTGATCGAATAGACCGTGTTTTCGGGATTGGTTACGGCCTGACGCTTGGCGACCTGCCCGACAAGCCGCTCACCGCTCTTCGTAATCGCCACCACCGAAGGGGTCAGCCGCGCGCCTTCGCTGTTTTCCAGCACCGTCGGCTCACCAGCCTCGATAATCGCCGTGACCGAGTTCGTCGTTCCCAGGTCAATGCCCAGTACATGTGCCATGGTTTCATCGCTCCTTCAGGAAGCACACGCTTCTGATAGCGTGTTGGCAATCGAATAGGTGGATGGGACAATCTAGCCATCAGTTGGGGCAACCGCTGTTGTCTCAGGGGCAGCCGCCACAATCACCTGAGAAGGACGCAGAACACGATCACCCAGCGCGTAGCCGGGGCGCGTCACTTCAATGACCGTTCCTTCGGGCAGATCGGCGCGCCGCTCCGTCATAACAGCCTCATGTCGATGTGGATCGAATGCTTCTCCTGGTGAGCCAATCTGCCGCACGCCCAACTGCTGGAGGGTCATCGCCAGATGCCTGGCAACCAGATGAAGACCCTGCACCCAGGGTTGCTCTGCCAACTCTGCTGGCGCTGCCTCCAGAGCGCGGCCCAGGTCATCCAGCGCGGGCAACAGCTTCTCCAGCAGTTCCTGCTGCGCGGCCACCCGCGCCTCGGCCTGGTCCTGGAGGGCGCGGCGTTTGTAATTGAGAAAGTCGGCCTGGGAGCGCAGCAGCGCATCAAAGCATTCTTGCCGCTGCTGCCGGGCATCGGCAAGCTGCTGCTCAAGTGAAAGCGCTTCCATCTCTTGCGGCGCTTCATCGTGCTGGGCATCGTCGGTCTGCTGCTCTGACTCAGGCGGCTGCATAGGGATACTCCTTTCTTCCTCGTCGCACCACAACGGTCTCGGCACTCAGGAGTCGAGAGTCATGGAGAGCAGTGAAGAAAGCGCAGCAGGTTCTGTACCTAGCTGATCACTCGCAAGCGCAGTCACCAGCAGGTGTAAACTTCAGCAGCCACAAGACACCAGAGCACGTGAGGGTATTGGCACACTCCCTCACGCGCTCCGGCGAACATGCTGGTCGGGCTGGCGCCCCAACGTTTAGCCCTGCTGGGGGGACCGTTCCTGGCCTTGTCCGGGCGCTTGATACTGGCTCTGGCCTTGCCCGGGCGTCTGATACTGCCCCTGGCCTGGCGTTTGATATTGTCCCTGACCTGGCGTCTGCGGCTGGCCCTGGCCTTGCCATGACGCCTGCCGCTGCGCCTGGCCTGGCGCTTGTCCGGGCATCTGGGTCTGGCCGCTCTCCAATCGCTGCCGCTCGTCACCCGCGCGAATAGGGATTTGACGCGCGCGCCTGGCTTCGCTCTTGGGCAGCCGCAGCGTCAAGATGCCGTTGGCATAGGTCGCCTCAGCTTGATCAGCGTTCACCTCGGACGGCAGCGTAAACGTGCGATAGAACTGCCCAACCCGTCGCTCGCGCAAGAGATAATTTCCGTGCTCGCGTTCCTGTTCTTCGCGCACCTGGCCGTTAATCACCACCTGGTTGCCCCGAATCTCAAGGTTCACGTCATCTGGCCGAACGCCCGGCAGCGTCACTCGCATGGTAAAGGCGTCATCCTGATCTTGAATGTCCACCGCAGGGGCGCCGATTTGCTGGCGCCCCCCATGCGTGGTTACCTGGCCGGTTTCCGTCCCAACGGTGCCCCAGGCCCGGCTGGGCATCAGAAAACTCTCTTCCATGAGACGGTTCATCGCCTCGCGCAGACTCATCATCTCCTCAAAAGGGTTCCAGCGAGACATCTCAAACATGTGCTTCTCATCCTTTCTGTGCTTGTACAGTGAACTCATGTTCAGAGGGGTTCGCATCAAAGCGGCTGGTGACAACAACCTCTTTTGGCCGGATAACCAGCAATGGCAGCCTGGCAGCAGACAGCACTCGCTCGGTGTTGCTGCCCATCACCCAGCGGTGCAAGCCACCGCGCCCATGTGTCGCCATAGCAATCACATCAAAATGGCCCGCGTGAGCCGCGCCCTGAGCGGTTTTGCCGCCCTGCGCCAGATCGACCAACGCCCCGGCCACATCTTTATCGACTACCACCGACCAGGTAACCTGGACCTGAAGAGAGGCCAGCGGCCCTGTATTCAGGTGTTCAGCGGTGCGGCTCAAATAGTCCTGCGCCTCCAGATATCCTGCTCCTCTGGCTCCCGGCAAGGCAGGGGCATCCTTTTCAGAGCCAGTCGATGGAGCGAGATGCCTCACCACCTGCACCAGATGTACTGTCCCCTGGCCCTGTTGAGCCAGCGCGCTCACCAGCGTCGCGGCTGGCCCTAACGCGGCCTCTGCCAGCCAGGAGCCATCCAGTGGGACCATCACGCGCAGGGGGCGCTGGGCATCCTCCGCCAGCGTCGCCCCCTGCGCTGGCAAGACCAGCACCGGTACCGAAGCCTGATGAACAACACGCTGCGCAACGCTTCCCAACGCCCAACGCAGCAGACCGGTGCGCCCGTGGCTGCAAAGAACGATAACATCAGCGCGGCTGGAATGAACTGCCTCAAGCGTCATCTCTGCGGGATAGCCAGCCAACGCCGTTTTTTCATACTTCAAACTCGCCTGGTCAAGTTCCTGGGCCACTCGTGCAAGATAAGTGTTGGCCGCCTCGATATGTTCTGCAAGTATCTCTGTTTCCACGCGCAGCGGCGGCGCGAGCGGCGTTGCCATCTGGAGTGGAGGTTGCACAACCCGCAGCAGAATCAGCGTGCCATCCAACGCCTGAGCCAGCCGAGCAGCCACAGGCAGCGCTCGCTCGGCCCGCTCCGAGCCATCCAGAGGCACAAGCATGCGCGTAAACATCCTCCGCTCCTTTACACAGGCGTATCTGGCCTGGGCATCCAAAACGCAGCCCAGCGCACCAGCGGCGGCTTGCTGCCAGGCACCTGGCTAGGTGATGACGACGATCAGGTTCTCGACATCGGTAATGCCAGGCTGCGCCCATGCCGCGCTTGCTGCTGCTGCTTGCTCCGCATAGGACGATACCGTCCCACGCAGAATAACCTTGCTCCCTTGCACCTCGACCTGGATGTTGCGCGCATCAATCTGCGCGTTGCGCAGCAGCGCCCGCTCGATCTCTTGTTGGAGATTTTGCGGCGTCATCCGTGGTTTCACCACAATGAGATTACTGACCCCGCTGACGCCGACCATATGTTTGATGGCGCGCTCGGCAGCCTGCTTCTGAAAAGCGTACTCCACCTCGCCGTCGAGCGTCACCCAGCCATTACTGACCGTCACCTTCAGCCTGTCAGCGGGCACCTCCACATCCCATTGCAGCGTCTCGCGCGCCGCCCGGGCCAGGTCCGTATCGTTACGCACCCCCTCGCCCGGCAGGCGCACCTGAATGTCGTTGGCAATCGCCCTGACCCCATGCACGCGCAGAGCCGCCTCCTGGGCAGCCAGCTTTTTGACATAGGAATCAACATAGCCAAAGAGGGTGACCACCCCGTCCTTGACCGAGACGCCAATCTCATAGGCATGGACACGCGCATCCCCTTTCAACTCCTCCAACACCGTTCGCTGAATGTCGGCATCAATACTGACCGCCATGATGCGCATCCTCCTTCCAGAGCGCTGCTGTTCCGGCCACATTCCTGCAATGGAGACATCTAATGCCAGACTCGGCCACAAGGCCTCTCCAAGAAAAAATCTTCTCTGGACGTGAGAAAAGTGGTGCACATAGCGTGCCGATGCGGCTGGGTAAAAGTTACTTGATTCCTTCGAAAGCAGGTGCAGCATGACAAAATACATCCTGGCGCTTGATCAGGGTACGACCAGTTCTCGCGCCATCCTTTTTGACCGGCAAGGGCAGCCGGTGAGCAGCGCCCAGCGCGAATTTCCACAAATCTATCCAGCGCCAGGGTTGGTCGAGCACAACCCTGACGACATCTGGGAAAGCCAGTTGAGTGTCGCCCAGGAAACCTTGCGCCGGGCGGGCGCAGTGGCAAGCGATGTGGCGGGCATCGGCATCACCAACCAGCGCGAAACCACCATCGTTTGGGAGCGCGACAGCGGACGCCCCATCTTCAATGCCATCGTCTGGCAGAGCCGCCTGACCGCGCCAATCTGCGAGGCGCTCACCGCCACTGGCAAAGATAAGATCATTCGCGAGAAAACGGGACTGGTCACCGACGCCTATTTTTCGGGCACCAAAGTCAAGTGGCTATTAGATCACGTCGGCGGCGCACGCGAGCGCGCGGCGCGCGGTGAACTGCTCTTTGGCACCGTCGATACCTTCCTGCTCTGGCGGCTGTCCGGCGGGCAGGTTCACGCCACCGATTATTCCAACGCCTCGCGCACGCTCCTCTTCAATATTCACACGCTAGATTGGGATGATGAACTGCTGGCGCTGCTCGATGTGCCCCGCGCCATGCTGCCGCGTGTCTTGCCCTCCAGCGGCAACTTCGGCGCAACCGACCCTCAATGGTTTGGCGAGGCCATTCCGCTGGCGGGAGTCGCTGGCGATCAGCAGGCCGCCACCTTTGGGCAAACCTGCTATGAGCAAGGCATGGCAAAGAACACCTACGGCACCGGCTGCTTTATGCTGCTCAACACGGGTACAACGCCAGTACCATCGGCCAGGGGGTTGCTCACGACCATTGGTTGGGGGCTGGGCGCACCCGAGCGCCCGGCGATCACCTACGCGCTGGAGGGCAGCATCTTTGTCACCGGTGCGGCGGTACAGTGGCTGCGCGACGGTATCAAACTCATCGAGAGCAGCAGCGGAGTCGAGGCGCTGGCCGCCTCAGTGCCAGATAACGGCGGCGTGTATCTGGTTCCGGCCTTTGTGGGACTTGGCGCGCCCTATTGGGACGCGAAAGCGCGCGGCGCGATGCTGGGGCTGACACGCGGCTCAACCGACGGCCACATCGCGCGGGCAACACTGGAATCGATCTGCTATCAAACACGCGATGTCCTGGAAGCCATGCGTTCCGATTCAGGCATCACGCTTACCTCGCTGCGCGTGGATGGCGGGGCCGTCGTCAACAACCTGCTCATGCAATTTCAGGCGGACGTGCTGGGCGTGCCCGTGGAGCGCCCGCGCATTCCCGAAACCACCGCGCTGGGCGCGGCCTATCTGGCAGGGCTGGCAACCGGCTTCTGGCACGATCAAGGCGAACTGATCAAGCAATGGGCCGTTGATCGCATCTTTGAGCCGCAGATGAGCGCAGACAGGCGCGACGCCCTGTACGCGGGCTGGCAAAAAGCCGTCAGCCGCGCCCGCGACTGGGCCGAATGAATTGAGGCGCCAGCATAGACAGCGGCGCGGTGCTATCGTATTTCGCTCTGCGCCATGCTCTGGCTAGCTCTTGGTCTGGGCTGGCGCGCGCTGATGCAAAATCACATTGGTAAAGGGCAAGCGGAACACGCTGAAGATTTCAATGCTTACCAGGAAGCCAGCCAGAATAAACGCCACGCCGATCAACTGGCCCAGAAAGAAGCCGCTGGTAAAGCCCAGGCGAATCAAACCGGTCAGAATGCTGGGAGCCAGCGCACCGATGGCGATAAGCACGTTGGAAAGCACGCGATAGGGCATCGTGCGTTTGCGCCAGAAGACCCATGCCGTCCAGAGCGCGCCGCCAAAGAGAAACGCCGCGCCGCTGATATTCAGAATCGGCGCAAGCACCTCTATATCCGTCGGCATAATCGTGAAGTTGGAAACCTCAACCACCTGCTCAGTCGAAGCAGTCACCAACTTGTGTAGATCATCAGCGGAGATCGACGCCGTAAAGACGCGCACCGCGCCATAGATGGTTGCCAGCGCCAGCACAGCCATGATGCCATGCGCCAGACGGCGCGGCAGCATCAGATACGCCGTGCCCATGCCAAGATAGGCCGCAACCATCAGGCCGCCAAAAAAGTACCAGGTGCGATAAATCCCCAGGCTCCAGTGCCCCTGTGCTGCGCCGACTGCCTCGGCGGTTGCGGCAATGCCATAGGCCAGCAGGCCCAGAAACCAGAGCAGCTTATAGGCTTTTGGGCGATGAAGATGTTGATCAAGAACAAAGATCGCGGCAATAAGGCTCAACACCGCCGTCAGCGTGGCAAGCACTCCGTCAGCGCTCATACGCGCCTCCTTAAAAATCACATGGGCTGTATTGTTTGTGCCTGGAGCGTCGTGAAATAGGAGACAAGCGCCCGCGTCAGACCAGGCATCGTATATACTTCAGCGATAATCTGCGGCGTCAGGCCAGCTTCGCGTGCCGTCTGCGCTGTGATCGGGCCGATGCAGGCCACCGCCACGCCGCGCAGCGCTTCTGCCGCATCCAGCTCCGGCAATGCCGCCACAAAACCGCGCACCGTCGAAGAACTGGTGAAGGTAATCGCATCGGGTCGCCGCGCCAGCGCTGCCATCACGGTCTGTTCGTCCAACGGGCGCACCACCGTGCGATAAGCAGCAATTTCGTCTACCTCAGCGCCCATTTTCCGCAGGTCCACCGCCAGCGCCTCGCGCGCAATATCGGCGCGGGGCAGCAAAATCCGCTGCCCGGCGACAGCGCCAATCCCCGCAGTGATCGCCTCGGCAACGTATTCATCCGGCATAAAATCGGGCTGCACCCCCGAAGCACGCAGCGCCTCCGCCGTCGCCGGGCCAATCGCGCCGAGATGCACGCCCTTGAACGCCCGCCAGTCAAGCGATAGGTGATGCAGCCGCTCGACAAAGGCCCGCACGCCATTCGCGCTGGTAAAGATCACCCACTGATAGCGCCCAATCTGCGTAAGAGCGCGATCAAGCGCCGCAGCGTCAGAGGCTGGCTCGATGCTGATAGCCGAAAGCGTCAGCACCTCCGCCCCTTCTGCCTCAAGCAGTCTGCTCAGCCCCGCCGCCTGTTCCGCCGCGCGTGTAATCAAAATCCGCTTGTCTGAAAGCGGGCGCAGATCGACCCAGCGCAGCCGCTCACTCGCCAGCGCCACTTCGCCCACCACCAGCACAGCGGGCAGCAGCAGGCCAACAGACTCCGCCCGCGTGGCAACATCGGCCAGCGTCCCAACCACCCATTCCCGCCGCAGCGTCGCGCCCCACTGGATGACGGCGACCGGCGTCTCCAGCGCGTGGCCCCGGCGCAGCAGGTGTGTCGTTGCCTCGGCGAGCGTGCCCCTATCAATGAGCAAAAGCAGGGAATCAGTGGTTGTCGGCAGTTTCTCCCAGACCAGAGGAGCCATTGCTTCAGTCAGGTCTGGATGACCTTCAGCCATCAGCTTCCTCGCCTTCCTACGTGCTCCTGGCCGGAAGCGCGCGGCTCTCAGCCAGAATCTCGCCTGCACCCGCGCTGAGCAGTGCCTCCGCCACGGAGCGACCCAGCGCCTCTGGTTCACTGATCGGCCCCTGTGCCTCGCGGCGCAGCAAACGGGTGCCATCCGGATTGGCAACCATCGCTCGCAGCAGCAAATGTTCTTGCTCCCCCGTGCCCTCGGTGCAGGCATAGACCCCGATAGGCACCTGGCAGCCGCCACCCAGCGTATCCAGCAGCGCGCGCTCCGCCGTCACCGCCAGGCGCGTGGGCGCGTGATCGGCTGCCCTCACCAGACGCACCAGCCGCTCATCTGCCGCGCGCACTTCCACCGCCAGTGCGCCTTGCCCGGCAGCCGGAAGCATCACCTCCAGCGACAGATATTCGGTGATGTACTCCGTCAGGCCCAAACGCTCCAGCCCAGCCGCCGCCAGAATCACCGCGTCGGGTCCATCGGGGGCAAGCGCTTTGCGCAAGCGTGTATCGATGTTGCCACGAATCTCAACGATCTGAAGATCGGGCCGATAATACAGAAGCTGCGCCCGGCGGCGCAGACTGCTGGTCGCCACCTTCGCCTTCTGCGGCAGCCGGTCCAGCGTGCAGCCATGCCGCGAAATGAAGACATCGCGCACGTCCGCGCGCTCGGTAATGGCGGCCAGCATCAGGCCAGCGGCAAGCTGCCCCGGCAAATCCTTCAGGCTGTGGACAGCAGCGTCAATCGGCTGGCGCTCGCGCTCAACCAGCAGGCGATCATGCAGCGGCTCAACTGCCATATCCAATCGACCAGCCAGCAGCGCCTGTTCCAGTTCGGCCACAAACATGCCCTTATCCCCAAGTTGCGCCATAGGAATGGCAAGCGCCTGGGTTTTATCGCCCTGCGTTTTGATGGTCTGAACCGCAAAACGTGTATCTGGATGGCGCGCCCGCAAGAGGCCGATGACGGCCTCCGTTTGCCACATTGCCAGCGCGCTGCCGCGCGTCCCGACAACGACTTCTTCTACAGCAGCACCCTCGCTAGCAGGCGACACGCCAGTCTGAGGGTTTACTATGCTCTTGTTCGCCATAACAGCATGCTCCTGGAGCACCCTTGCAACCAGTGCAGAAATAGTGCCAGGCGCTATCGCGCCCGGTCATTGAAATGTCCATCTATTATAGCAAATTATTCTCCATCGTGCAGGCAGCGAGCGTCGGCACAGCTTTGTCCAGGGACATCGCTTGACAGAACGCAGGTTCATAGGGTATAGTAGATATGTTCGCTTTGGGGTATCGTCTAACGGTAGGACCCGTGACTCTGGATCACGTTGTCTAGGTTCGAATCCTAGTACCCCAGCCACTCAAAGAACCGGACGTTGCCGGTTCTTTTTTTATGCCCACGCGCTCTGCCGAGTTGGCACAAAACATGCACGTCTCTCCAGCGGAGCAAAAACAGGCATCGCATGCCTGGCAGCGTCACCTTATTGCCGTCTGACGCTAGAGGAGGAATGCCATGGAGCAAATCAACAGCGGAATAAGCGATGTAAATGATCTTCCCGGTGATCTCCCCAAAGATAAAGAAGAGCGTGTTAACGAAGAATTGGCTGCCGACCAAGTGACTGCCGATCTCTTGAGAGAACAGGCGGCAGGGCCAGTTCCCCTGGAGCCAGCCGTCCCAGGGGAAGGTGAAGATGTGGTCCTGCTGGTAGAGACGGTTTCCCTGCCCGATGAGCCAGGAACTGAAACCCTCTCGTCAGAAGAGCGGAAAATGCTGGAAGAGATGGGCATGGATGAAGGGTCTCCCTGGTATCGCTCGCCGTGGTTCTATATGGGCGCCAGCCTGGCCGGTGGAGCAGCGCTGGCGCTGGGCGCATTGTTCTTCTTGAGAAATCGCAACCGCCAGCAGCGCACTACGCTGGGCCGCGCGCAAAACGTCCTGAGCCAATGGTCCAATCAACTGAGCGGCCAGACAGGTAAGCTCACAGAACAGGCCAGCAAGCTCACCAGGCAGATCAGAAAGCCTCCGCGCCGGTCAGTCTCATTTACCGGACAAATGAACAGGCTCACCGACCAGGCGCAAGATCAGATCAGCCAGCTCACCAGGCGCAGACAAAGAAATGGCCTGAACATCATCCCGCTCCAACGCCAGTCAAACGCCAGCAAATGGGTGAAGCAAACCCGGCATCAACTGAACGACCTTTCCCAGCAAGTCGGCAGTCAACTCGGTTCCATTGGCAGCGCTATTGGAACCACCTCCACCCAGGCGCTCGACAAAACACAGGAGGGCCTGGCGCAAATCAGGCAGGGAGTGGCACGCGGAGCCGCAAAAACAGGCGAAGGTATTCAAACCGGGTGGAAGTTCAGCCGCAACTTCACGCTCGGCATGACGGCAGGCGCGTTGTGGGCCGCCATCTTTACGCCGCAAAATGGGGAAACCACCCGCCAGCACCTGGGCGCGATCTTTCAACGGGGCCAGACGCGCAGCCGGTAACGCCTCAGCGATAGCGCCACTCCAGAGCAGCGCGTCAGCGCCCATCTTCGGGAGTGGCGCTGTTGGCGTCGATCAGATCGATAATAGATTGCAGTTTGCGCATCACTTCCACAATATTGCTGCGCTGGCGCTGATACCCCTCGGGGCGCAGTTCACGAAACCACGCGGCAATATCATCGTTGCTCAGATCAAACCACTTCAGGTCGGCCTGAAGACGCAAATGCACGCGCATCGCCGGGTCATGGCGTTTTTTCTCGTCAGCGGGCGTTTCCTCTGGCTGGGGCGTCTCGGCCACTGGATGCAGCTCAGCGGCCAGCGCCTCCACATCGCCCGCCTTAAAAAAGGCATCTTTGCCGACGCCCCCATAGGCACGCAACCGCTTTTCCTGAATCAACTGCTCCAGCGTTTTGCGATCAATGCCCAACCGGCGAAGCGCTTCGCTGTCATCAATAAACGCAAATCGGCTGGCTGGTTTTGACATGGGTATGTTCCTCTTCGGGGCTAGCCTTCGGCCTGTACATCAGACCGATGCTCATAAAACAGCAGCAGCGTGCTGCCATAGCGGCGCTCATCCACCTGGCGAAACGTGCGCAGCGGCAATTGATCGAGGTCTACCCGCTCTTTCGGGAAAATCTGCACAATCGCCAGCGCGCCCGGCTCCGTCAACGGCAGATGTTCTACCTGCGCCAGCGCCTTCGCCGCCATCTGATGATACTGCGGCGGCGCTATATACACCATATCATATCGACGCCCTTGCGCCGCTGCCTGATCAAGAAAGCGAAACGCATCGCCGCGAATCACCTCGGCGTGCTCGGCCAGGCCCGTCGTGCGCAAGTTCTCGCGCAGCACCGCTGCCACCTGCTGGCTCAACTCGATAAACGTCGCCTGGGCCGCGCCCCGGCTCAGCGCCTCCAAACCAACAGCGCCAGTTCCGGCAAACAGATCAAGAAAGCGCGCATCAACAACACGCTCGCCCAGAATATCAAATAGCGCCGTCTTGACACGATCAATCACCGGGCGCGTGCCCGCCGTCTTAGGATGTTTCAGCCGACGGCCTTTGGCTTCACCAGCAACAATACGCACTCAAGATTCCTCCGACGCTGTCAGCTTGAGCAGCGAATCAACCTCATCCTCAAAATGATCGTCCTTGCCCCAGCGAATACATTCAGCCACCTGATCGGGACTTAACCGTTCCGGCGCGGCTACATTCCAGACAGCCTGCAACAGCGCCGCCGTTTTTTCAGCCCCAATCTGTTCCTCCACCACATAGCGGAAGGCTTTCAAATTATCGCCGCTGGGAGGATTCAACCGTCCCCGGATGCTGCGCAGCCGCTCCAGCAGTGCCTGCGCCTGCACCTGCTCTTGCAATGAACGCAAGGTTCTTTGCCCACGAATTGGAATAGGCGCGGGCGCGCGTTCACGCCCACGCCGCTGCTCAGCCTGTTTTGTGGGAGCCTCCACAGCAAGCGGCCCTTCATCATCCACCATCAGATCATGCTCCGGCACCGTTCGCAGCAGCGAACGCTCAGCCGGGGCAACCTGCGAAAGCAGCGAAGCATGTTTCAACTCAGGCGCTGGACGGTGCGGCGCGCCAGATGATGGAGCAACGCCTTTTGCGGGCTGGCTCTCTACCACCGAATCATCAGCCTCCTCGGCCTGCATCGCAGCGCCACCTGATGCGGCAGGGCGCTCGTGCAGCAGTTGATAGCGCAGTTGCTCCAGCGCCTGGCGCAAATTCACACCCTCCAGCGTATGCAGACCCAACCGTTTCATCGCCGTGTTAGGATTTAATCCCAGCACAGCAATCTCCGCGATAAACTGCTTTCGATCAAGCGGTGGACCAGCAGAGACGGACACAGCATCCGCGGCACGCGCAGAAAACCACTGCGCGGCATCTGCGTCGGCTGGCGCTGGCGCAGATGCTGGGCTTGCGCCAGCAGCGGGCTGTCCCGCTCTGCCCGGCGCAGCAGCCCCAGGCTCTGGCACCAGCGGCATACGCGGGCTGCGGCTGGATGGAGCCGCAGGCGCCGACGGAGCCTGCACATTGCTCTGGTCCAGCAGAGCGTTGACCTTGTTCGTCAGATGTTGGGTCATCTGGTCCAGGCCAGCATCAGCCTGCCGCAGCAGGCGCTCGATCTCCTCCGACGAAGCGCCTGGCCGCACCGGAAGAGCAATTTCGATGGTGCGCACCTGCCCAGCCACAGAAAATTGCACTGATTGCTTCAGCCAGATACGATCTGACGCATCCTGCGGTCCCATCGCGTAGCCCTCCCAATCTTCAAAGCCATGAAAGGACCAGCATACTGGCCCTCTCATGGCTCTGTAAGGACATTTCGGCAAGCTGCAAATCGATGATGCTAGAAATCTCGACCCTTCTCACGCCTGCGCGGCTTTTCCTGTTTCTTATGCGGCTTCTTTCCTCGACGGGAAGAAGGCCACCCTCCCTCTTCATCTTCCTCCTCCTCCTCCTCTTCATCGTAGAGGTCGGTAAAGCCATAGGTTTCTTCGACCGGTTCCTCCTCCAGAGGGGCCTCTACAGCTTCTGGCATCGGTTCCAGGTCTTCGCTAACGTCTTCCTCCTCTATGGCGGCGGCGTCCTCATCAGATTCAAAATCAACGAGACCTGCCGCCGCGGCCAGATCAGCCAGCGATTCTGTGCCGCTCAACCGAAGCGGTTGGTTCTGGCGACGACCAGCAGGCTCCGCCTCAACAACGGGCGGCATCGCCGGGGCTTTTGATGCTTTTCCGGCTTTCGTGCTCAATTCAGGCGCGCTCTCCTCCTCACCTTCTCCATCTTCCCCGGCCTCAGCGCCTTTCCCCGCGCCAATCACTCGACGCCCGGCTGCCACATCCAGCCAGAACTGCGAGTAATAACGGGGGCGTTCTGTTTCTTTTTCAAGGTCTTTTCTTGCCATCACTCCACCTTGCTCATCAACGTGCAGCTTTGCTATGTCCGTGACAACACTCCAAAAGATCGGAGCCTATCTCGCATGCAATGATACTGAAGTTTTCTAAACGATGTCAAGCTGAATCGTTGCCACTCTTCTTTCACAGCAACATCATGTACCTATTGGAACCAGCTTTGCAACCCTGGATAGGTTTGCAGCGCCTCCTGGCGCAGCTTTTCAGGATATGGTAGAAACGTGCCTCGGGCCTCGGCAATGATAACTTTCGGGTCTGCCGCCAGCGCGATCACGCCGCGCGCCATCACCATCCGGACGCGCCGCTGCTCAATTTCAGCGCTCACTCGCAGCAACTGCCCGACCACCGCTGGCTGGCGATAGCGAATCTCCAGCCGACCTGTCATCACCCATTCCCCATACAGCAGCGCCGTGCGCGAGAGCGCCTCATCCAACAGCGACGCCAGAATGCCACCATGCACCACGCCAGGAAACCCCTGAAAGGCTTCCTCTGG
Source organism: Ktedonobacterales bacterium (assembly GCA_035307385.1). GTDB lineage: Bacteria > Chloroflexota > Ktedonobacteria > Ktedonobacterales > DATBGS01 > DATBHW01. The sequence goes on from DATGID010000072.1 coordinate 99,002, forward strand.
CAAGAAGTCAGCCACGACACGCTCGTCCTCGCGGCGAAACTCCAGCCGCAGACCAGTCGCATTCTGCGCCCCGCACACAAAACAGCGCTGATAATCGCTGCGATCATTCAATCCAGCGGGCTGCGCCTCATCTCCCAATGGCTGCTGATCAGACAAGAACTACTCCCTCCACATTTTTCAGCATCGCTCGCGTTCAGTCTTTGTGGGTCACTCGCAGGCGTCCCGCTGGCCGCCACACCCGAAACCAGAATCCGGCCAGAGCGCCAGCCATCCCCACCGCGCCCACCAGGAGCGACCCCCGCAGCACCATGCGCCCCATCTCACGGCTGAGCGGAAACACCTCATCGAAGGCAGGCGCATCGCCTTTCACCGTGCGCGCCACCAGATCAGCCGCCAGCCGCGCAATCGTCGCCAGGATAATTTGCCCAAAATCGGCACGCGCCAGTGCTGGCTCACCAATGTATCCGGCCCAGCGCTCGCGCGTCCAGCCGCGCCAGCGGAGAAATTGCCCAGGCCCGATATGGCGCAGATGCCGATATCCAGGCTGCACCAGATCAGGATGCAGATGCAGCATAAGCGATGTTTCCAGAGCGCCCGCGTGGTGCCCCTTCAGCAGCACTTCTAACGCTTTGCCGGTAATCGGCTCAGGCAGTTCGGCGCACTGCTCCACCAGCGCCTTATCGCGCACCATCCTGCGCCAGACATTGGCAACTGGCGCCATCATCGTAATGCCATAACGCCGACTCACCTTGCGCGCCGCCGTCTCCATTGCCAGCAAATGCGACAGCCCCATATGCCCGCTGACCGCAACGACAAAGCGAAAACCATCTCTGGCAAAGGCCCTCCCCACATACATCAGCATATCTCGCACCATCCGTGGCGGAGACCCAATCGACCCCAGATAGGGGACCGTGGACGAGCCAAGCGGCGTCATCGGCAGCAGCACTGCCGTCATCTCCGGATGGCGCTCCTCCAACTGCATCGCCAACGCCTCGGTCAGCGCGCGGCAGGTATACATATCCGTGCCCAGCGGCAGATGCGGCCCATGCTCTTCAATCGGACTCACCGGCACGAAGATCACGGTATGCGCGCGATCCAGCGCCTCTAACTGCGGCCAGGACAACTCCTCCAGCTTGAGCACTGGTACGGCCTCTCCTTCTTCAAACGCTCCCTCATGGAAGCGAAACCAGCAGCGCCGCGTAGCTCTGCGCTGACTCATCGACGGGCGCTTGCTCTTCTGTATGGAGTGCAATCAGCCCGTCGCGTGCCAGCCGCTGGGTCAGGCCAAACAACCAGGCCAGATCAGCCGCAGAAAAATCAGCCTTCACCTGCGGCCCCAGTTCCATCAAGTTCATCCGCTCGCCTGGGGCGAGCAACCGCAGAGCATCCACAATGCGCCCGCGAAAATAGCGCGTCGTGCTGGTAAAAGGCTGCGTTTTATACACCGCTGGCGTTTCGGCCACCTTGCCCAAAGAAATATCGGCGTGCCCATCCTCACCAGATGTAGAGGTGCTCTTCGGCTGCGCGCGTTTCCGCGTGGCAGCCGCGACCTTGCCTTGCTGAAGCAGCGCCTGCAATCCTTTGCTCGATGGAAAAAGTGTATACTGCCCCACTTCTTGATAGGCGCAGCACATCGGCTGCATCGGGCAGGTCTCACACGTGGGCGTCGTGGCCGTGCAGACCGTCGCGCCCAGGTCCATCAACGCCTGGTTCCAGCGATACGCCTCGCCATCCGGCAACACGGCCTCCGCCAGCTCCCAGGCATCGTCATCGCGTGGGGGCGCTTCTGGCTTTTCGATGCCCACAAACAGGCGATGCAACACCCGCCGAATATTCGTATCGACCGTTGCCACCTGTTGCTGGTACGCAAAGCAGGCAATCGCTCCAGCCGTATAGCGTCCCACGCCTTTCAGCTTGAGCAGTTCGGTCACGCTGGCGGGAATCTGCCCCTGGTATTCAGCCACCACCTGCCGCGCAATCGCCTGCAACCGCACGGCGCGCATATTGTATCCCAACGGTGCCCACGCGCGAATCACCTCAGCCGTAGGGGCCTCGGCCAGCGCCGCCAGCGTCGGAAAGCGCTCCAGAAACTCCCGATACTTGGGCAATACCCGGTCGACCTGGGTTTGTTGGAGCATCATCTCCGAAACCAGAATGGCATAGGGGTCGTTCGTCTCGCGCCAGGGCAGCTTGCGGCCCACGCGCTCGTACCATGCCAGCAAAAGCAGCTGAGCCTGAGTCACTCGCTCGTCAGCAGGGAGGGTTGTTTCAGTCATACGTATATATTCTATAGAGCGCCATAAAGAACGGGCTGCGCTCAGCCCACACAGGGTCATTATAGCATATGCTGAGGTTTTTACCCGCCATGCAAGCCTGGTTCAGCATTTCTATGAACCCGATCCCCGTAAACTCTGTGAACTCTTCCCAAACAGCAGCCCACGCAAGCAAGAGGGCGTTTGAGCCAGCGTGGTATAATATGTGCCATTGACAATGGCGTCAGACCTGAACAAGAGAGAAAAGCAGGATATTCGTATGGAATTTGCAACCAGAGCCATCCACGCCGGGCAAAATCCCGACCCCTCGACAGGGGCAACCATCACCCCCATTTTCCAAACATCCACCTACACCCAGAACGGCCTGGAAGGGCACAAGGGCTACGAATACTCGCGCACCCAGAACCCCACGCGCACCGCGCTGGAAACGTGTCTGGCCGCGCTGGAAGAGGGCGCTTACGGCCTGGCCTTTGCCAGCGGCATGGCCGCCATCAGCGCGACCTTGAGCCTCTTCAATCCTGGCGACCACATCGTCGCCTGCGATGACCTCTACGGCGGCACCTACCGCATCTTCGAGCGCGTCTTGCGCAAGGCCGGGCTGGATTTCACCTATGTGCCCGCCAGCGACACCGGCGCGTATCAGAAGGCGATTCGCCCTAACACCCGCGCCATCTGGGTCGAGACGCCCACCAACCCGCTGCTGAGTCTCGTCGATCTGGCCGCCGTCGCCGACATTGCCCAGAAACAGCAGGCGCGCTTCATCGTCGATAACACCTTTGCCAGCCCCTATCTCCAGCAGCCGCTGAAGCTGGGCGCGCAGATCGTCATCCACAGCACCACCAAGTACATCAACGGTCACAGCGATATGATCGGCGGCGCAGTAATCACCTCTGACGAAGAAACCTTCCAGGCCATCAAGTTCTATCAAAACGCGGCGGGCGGCGTGCCCGGACCCTTTGACGCCTGGCTCGCGCTGCGCGGCGCGAAAACGCTCGCCGTGCGCATGCGCCAGCACTGCGCCAACGCCCAGGCCATCGCAGCCTTTCTCAGCGAGCACCCGCGCGTGCGCAAAGTCTATTATCCAGGGCTAGCCAACCACACCAACCACGCGCTGGCCGCGCGCCAGATGCGCGACTTCGGCGGCATGGTCTCCTTCGACTTCAAAGGCACACGCGCCGATGTCGATCAGATGGTGCGGCGGCTCCAAATCTTCGCGCTGGCCGAAAGTCTGGGCGGCGTCGAATCGCTGGTTTGCCATCCCGTCACCATGACCCACGGCAGCATTCCGGTCGAAGAACGCGAGCGGCGCGGCATCACCGAAACACTGCTGCGCCTTTCCGTGGGCATCGAAGACGCGCAGGATTTGATTGCCGATCTGCAACAGGCCCTCGGCTGAAGCGTCGCCAACGCTTCCAGCCATGTCACGCAGAGCGCCAGTCATCATTTGACCTGCGCCTTCTCCATTTGGTATCATGAAGCCAGCCCGCGCCACTACCCCGCGGGCTGGCGAACCATTTACTTCGCCCGCGCGCGCGGGCGCTGGGAGGAGTATCAAACATCTATGGGGGGAATCATTACCTGGCTCTTTACAGACCCGGCCACAGCGGGCGGCGGCAATGGGTTGGGGCCAAACGGCGATGAATTGTTTCACTTTTATGTGCCCTGGATCATCTTCTGCGCGTTGGGCTTGCTGGTGCCATTTTACTATTGGATTGAGGGCCGCAAACGTTTCTTCAAAAAGAACGTGCTGAACAAACGACTCATGGACAAATACATGAACAAGTGGGTCGTGATTGCTCTGGTCGGCTGGCCCTTGATCGGCGCGCGCTGGCTGCTGGACAGCACCCCGCTGTCCTGGCGTTTCTGGCGCTACCTCTGGCTGATCTGGCTCGTCGAAAACGTCGTCCGTCTCCTCTACTACCTTATTGCGAAATATCCCGACGAACGTCAGGAGTATCTGCGTAACGCGCGTTTGTTGGAATACTTCCCCAAGCCACGCGAGAGCAAAAAGCCGCGCGAAGCCAAAGCGGGCCGCCGCTAATCACAGGCCATCAGCCGCACCAGAAAACAAGGAGCGGCAATCGGTACAACTGCGTACCGATTGCCGCTCCTTGTTTTGACGTATCAGGGCAGCGTTACTTCCCTGTCACCCGAATCAAGATGATGCTCAACTCGTACAAGACGGTCATAGCCGCGCCCAGAATCACCGGGCTATATGGATCGGTGCCAGGCGTCAAAACGGTGGAAAGTATCCAGAGAATGACCAGAGCCACCACCCGTTTGTTCCTGAGCATGCGCGAAGATACGATGCCAATCTGCGCCAGGAAGGTCAGCACCAGCGGCAACTCGAAGACAATCCCAAACGCCAGCATAAAGAAGGCGATAAAGGTAAAGTAGCTGTCCGCCGTAATCAGTTCCAGAAAGTTGCCCTGGCCGAAATTCACCAGCCAGTTCACCGGAAAGCGCAGCGTCAGGAATCCCACCGAGATTCCCGCCAGGAAAAGCACCGTCCCAATCACCACAAACGGACCGGCCCAGCGCCGCTCGCGGCGTGTCAGCCCTGGAGCTACAAAAGCCCAGAGTTGATAGAGGATCATCGGCGCGCCCAGCCCAATACCCACAGCGACGGAAAGCTTGAGCACCGTCGAAAAGCCTTCGCCGACCCCAGTCACCACCGTCACGGCTTGCCCGTTCGGCCCCTTGGCGAGTGCATCTGCCGTCTGAGGCAGCGGAAGCAGCAGGAAGTGGTAAAGAGGCTGCCAGAAGATGAAGCCGACGATGCTCCCCAGAACAATCGTCACCGCGCAAATGATAATGCGTTTGCGCAGTTCTTCCAGGTGTTCCACCAGCGACATCGTGCCGCCGGTCTCTTCCTCTTCCTCTTCTGGTTCCGGTGACTCTGGCTCATCGAGTCCAACGACCCGATCCTGATCCAGTTCGCTGGTAGCCATAATTACTCGGCTTCTTGGGTAGCTTCAAAGCTGGCAGACGAGGTAGCAACCGGCTCCTTCACCTCGGGCAGAGCCGTCTTATTCGAGGTAGAAGACACCTGCCTCGGCTCAGGGGTCTTGACCTGATCCACGATCTCGTTGGTAGCCTTCTTGAATTCGCGGATACTCTTGCCGACCGCGCCGCCGATCTCAGGCAGTTTGCGGGGGCCAAAGATAATCAACGCGATCAACAGAACGATCAGCAAGTCCCACGCATGGAATCCGAACATTGTGCGCCTCACTTTCAAGAAACCAGCGGCGTTTCAGTGCGGCTGGCCCAGGACCTCTTTCTCCTAGATTATACACTATCCTTATTTGAAGGACCAGGATTCCGTAGAAAACCTGACAAATGACTAGATAGAAGCAGCGCAAAGAGCGTTCCAGCCATCTGACACTTCAGATTCGCTTCCAGCGAATCATGGCCCGTCTCTTATTACACCTGAAAGTTACCATCGGATGATGAAACATACCTGAGCACTGCCAGAAAAAGATCAGCAACCCTCGGCGGGGAAGCACAGCCAAGAGTGAGACCGCATACAGAGGAGCCACTCCTTGAGGGGAGCAACATCGCCTTATCGAGATGCTGCTCCCCTCAAGAGAGCGTGTATGCTTAGTGGAGGTGTTCTTCGATGTAGTCCTGCGCTTCGCCGACAGTTGTAATCTTTTCGGCATCTGCGTCCGAGATTTGGAGCTTAAACTCCTCTTCCAAGGACATAATCAACTCAACCAGATCAAGCGAATCAGCATTCAGGTCATCGACGAACGATGCGGTAGGAACTACCTCAGCTTCGTCCACGCCCAGTTGATCGACTATGATCTTTTTTAGTCGGTCGAATACGGTGTTGGATGACATCATCTCACCTCGCTTTCCGCACCGGACGTGGGCAAGCCTTTAGCCCGGCTGAAGATTGTACCCAGAACCCCATTGACGAATCGGCTGGAAGTATCGCTCCCAAAAGTTTTGGCAAGCTCCACCGCCTCGTTGATGGCGGCCTTTGCTGGTACGGTATTATTAAACAGAATCTCGTAGATTGCAAGCCTCAAAATATTTTTATCGATCTTTGCCATCTGCTGCAACGGCCACTCCTGAGCGGCCTGCTCAATCCTGGCATCGATCTCTGGCAAATGCCCCAGCACCCCTTGCAGCAGTTCTTTGGCAAAGTCTACCACACGCGGCGGAAGATGGCGCTGTGCAGCGTGCCGTTCCAAGACAGCATCGGCGACATGTTGAGTCGTATCATATTCGTAAAGAGTCTGCAAGGCAATCATTCGTCCCTGCCGACGCACGCCAACGGCCATCTCATCCTCGTCCCCATGCTGGGTCAGGCCACATCTTGAATATAAACGTTAATCTCTTTCACCGTCAAGCCAACCATATGTTCAATGGCCGCGCCGACGGCTTCCTGCACGGCTGTCGCAACCTCCACCATATTGCTGCCAGAAGCCACCACCAGATAGAGACTGGCGCTCACATCCTGATCATTCATCGCCAACGCAATCCCTCGATAGGACGCCGCGCGATCAAGGAAACGCGGGAAATGGCCTCCCACCGATGCCAGCCGAATCACGCCAGGCACTTGCAGCGCCGTCATCTCGATAATCGTCGCCAGCACCTGCCTGGCAATGCGCACCGCGCCCAGTTGCTCTGTTTCCGTCACGTGGCGCTCCTTTACAGGCCCCCCATACCCCCATCCACCACCAGCACCTGCCCGGTGACATAGCCTGCCGCCGGGGTACAGAGAAAACTAATCACCGCCGCCACATCTTCTGGCGTGCCAATGCGGCCCAATGCGACGTGGCTCAACATTTGCTGGCGCAGTTCCTCAGGCAAATGGGCGATCATCTCCGTCTCGATCAAGCCGGGCGCTACCGCATTCACCGTAATACCGCGCGAGCCGACCTCCTGCGCCAGACTTTTGGAGAGCGCAATCACGCCCGCCTTCGCCGCTGAATAATTGGTCTGCCCGGCATTCCCCACAATGCCCGCCATCGAAGACACATTCACGATGCGCCCCCAGCGCGCCTTGAGCATCCCACGCAGCGCTGCTTTCGCGCAGAGATAGGCCGATTTGAGATTCGTCGCCAGGACAGCGTCCCAATCTGCCTCGCTGAGGCGAATCAGCAAATTATCACGGGTCAGGCCGGCGTTGTTCACCAGAATATCAACCGAGCCAAACGCCTCAGTGGCGGCGGCAAAGAGCTTATCAATCTCGGCGCTCTGGCCGACATCGGCGGCTACAGCAAGTGCCTTGCCACCCTGCTCTTCAATCCGCGTCTGCACTTCGCTGGCTGCTTCGGCGTTCCCTTTATAATTGATGACCACCCTTGCCCCTAAGCGAGCAAGCTCTAGAGCGGTGGCGCGGCCAATGCCACGCGCGCCCCCTGTCACCAGGGCAGTCTTTCCAGCGAGCGTTGTTTGCTGCGGCTGGCCTGTCTGGCCCTTTTCGCCCTGCTCCATCACGTCGCGGCCTCCCAAAAGCTGTTATCTATCACTGCTCTCACGCAGCTTGCACCCGTGAAAGCAACTCATCTCCCACACGCTCAACATCGGCGGCTGCGCTGATGTTGAGCGTGGTCGCCCCTTTCACGATGCGTTTGACCAATCCAGAAAGCACCTGGCCTGGGCCAATCTCCACAAAGAGGGTGACCCCTTGCGCAGCTAGGAATTCCACCGTCTTGACCCACTGCACCGGCGACACAATTTGCCGGGCCAGTTCCGTGCGCAGCGCGTCAGCCTCGGTAAGCGGTGTCGCGCTGATATTCGAGATCAGCGGAATCGTCGCCTCGCCCAGTGGAGCCTCCTGCACCGCCCGCGCCAGCCCTGCCGAAGCTGGTTCCATCACCGGCGAATGAAACGCCCCGCTCACCGACAACGGCATCACGCGCTTGGCTCCCCGCGCTGAGGCCAATTCCATGGCGCGCGCCAACGCCTGCTGCTCGCCAGAAATGACGACCTGTCCCGGTGAATTATAATTGGCAACGACCACGCGGCCCATCCCTGGATGTTTGCCCGCCTGCGCGCCCAACGCGGCCAGCGTTTCCTCCGTTGCCTGGGCACAGACCTCTTGCAGCGCTGCGTCATCCAGTCCAAGTACCGCCGCCATCCCGCCAGGGCACACCGTTCCCTCTTCATGCATCAGCCGCCCACGCTCGCGCACCAGGGCCAGCGCCGCTTCCAGATCGAGCGCGCCGCTGGCAACCAGGGCAGCATACTCGCCCACGCTGTGCCCAGCCACAGAGGCAGGCCGAAGGCGTTCGGATGCGCGCGCATTGCTCGCAACCAGATATGCTTCCAGCGCCGCCAGCAGCGCCAGGCTAACGGCAACAATGGCAGGCTGCGCATTAATCGTCTCGCGCAGCGTCTCTTCCGGTCCCTGAAAACAGAGATCAGCAAGCGCGAACCCCAGCCGACGGTCGGCGCGCTCAAACACCACGCGGGCCGCCGGAGAAGCAGCGGCAACATCCGCGCCCATCCCAACGGCCTGACTCCCCTGGCCGGGGAAAATAAAAGCGATAGGCTCGCTCACGCCTCAATCTCCCTCTACTGGACGGCGGGGCGTTTCTCTTTGATCGGCAGCACCTGACGCCCGCGATACGTCCCACAGTTGGGGCACACATGATGCGACAGGCGTGGCTGATGACACTGCGGGCAATTAATCAGTTGCGGCAGTTTGAGATGATGATGGCTGCGCCGCTTGGCTTTGGCAGCCTTGGTCACTTTTCGTTTTGGCAGAGCGCCCACAATCGTTCTCCTCTATCTCTTCTCCGAAATCAGATGCACAGACAGTTCTGGCCCCAGGAACCAGACGCAGTATCGCCCCGCGTCTGGTTCCTGGGGAGCAACGGCCCGCCCATTGTATCACACTCGCAAGAAAACCGCACCTTATCGCTGAGGCTGCTCTGACTCCAATGAACTCTTCAGCAGATCGCCCAGCACGCTCAAACGCTCGTCAATCGGCGGCTGGCAATCACAGGCACCCTCATTGAGATTTTTGCCACACTGCGGGCACAATCCGGCGCAGTCTTCTTTGCAGATCGGCTGCATCGGCAGCGCCAGCAGCAGATTCTGGCGGATTGCCTCGCGCAGATCAAGCTGATGGTTCTGATCGATGGGGAAGATCAGTTCATTATCGCTTTGTGGCAGCGAAAGGCCCGTCACCACGTCAATGGTAGGATAAAACTGCTCCTCCAGATGAAAGGAGATCGGCAGCGTAAACATATCCAGGCAGCGCACACAGCTTAATTCAACCAGAGCCTCAACCGGGCCATCCACCAGGATGCCCTGATTAGTGCGGCGCATGCGCAAGCGCCCGGTGACGGGGCCAGCCAGCTTGACATCCTCGTCTTCCAGATTCAATTCATCCGCATTATCAAGCTCAACGACTTGCGTCGCGCCCACCTGGGCTTTCAAAAGTTGGGCAACGTTATAGATCATTTTTCTCCCCCCATTCTCCTGGGAGAACCAACAGGAATAGGCACATGCCCATTCATTATATCTGGCGCCGCGCCAAATGGCAAGCGGTCTTCTTAGTTTCTGCGCTGCGAGAATGGTTTCTGTTCGCCGACATGCGACGGTTCCTCAGCCGCAGGTTGTCTCAAAGGCGCGCTCGCACGTTGAGCGATCGTTGGTGACGCTGGCGGAAACTCATCACGCATTGCGCGCCGGGGAGCCATGCGCGCAGCGCCCTCTTCCGGCCAGGCGGTCTCCGTTTCCGCCTCTTCTTCCTCGCGCTGCAACATCGCCTCTTCCGGCTCCTCTTCTTCGCCTTCCTGGGCGCGCACATTCAGGGTTTGCAGGCCCATCTGCACGCTCAGAATGGTTTGTTCAAGGCGCGTCTGCAAGTTCGTCAGTTCTTCTTCCAGACCATGCAGCGTATCCGCCGCGTAGGCGTCAGCGCCATCGCGAAGCTGGCGCGCGCGCTCCTCCGCGTCGCGTTCAATTTCATTGGCACGCTCGGTTGCCACCAGCACCATCTTCTCATCGTTGATGAGCCGATCAGCCTCCTCGCGGGCGGCGGCAATAATGCGGCTGGCTTCAGCCTGGGCCTGGGCCAATAACCGCTCGCGCTCTTGATGCACCCGACGCGCCTGCTTGATTTCTTCGGGCACAGCGGCGCGCATCTGATCGATCATCTGGAGCACTTCTTGCTCGCGCACCAGCACCCGATTGGTCATTGGCATCCGTTGGCTGCTGGTGATAAGGTTTTCAAGGCGATCTACCAGAGCGAGAATTTCCACAATGACCCTCCTTGCCACCAGCCGGGGAGCAGCGCGCACAGCCGCTGACGGCCCGCTAGAAGAGAAAATCAGGAACATCCCTACTGGGCAAACTTCCTCTGCAATGCCTGTGCCACCCCCGTGGGCACAAATCCATCCAGATCGCCGCCCAACTTCGCTACCTCTTTGAGCAGGCTGGAACTGAGGAAAAGCAGGCGTGGCTCCGTCACCATCAGCATCACCTCGATCTCCGGCGCCAGGTTACGATTCATCAGCGCCTGCTGAAATTCAGCCTCGAAATCCTGCACAGCGCGCAGCCCCTTCACAATCAACTGCGCGCCAACCCGACGCGCGTATTCCACCGTCAACCCCTCAAACGACTCCACCCGGATATTGTGCAGCCCCTTTTCGGCAACCGTCTCCTGCCAGAGTTGAACGCGCTCCTCCGTCGTAAAGAGCAGTTTCTTTGCGGGCGTGGAGAACACCCCAATCACCAGCTCATCAACCACCCGCGCCGCACGGGTCGCAATGTCCAGATGCCCATTAGTCACCGGGTCAAACGTCCCCGGATAGACGGCAATCAGTGGCCGCCGCGAACTGCCTGCGTTCACACTCTATCCCTCTTTCGCAGTAGCGTTTCAGCAGATACACAACGCCCCCACGCACCAGCGCGCCAGAGGCATCGGGGGTATGTGCTCTCGTTGTATTAAACCATATGGTTCCTGGCCTGTCTATCATCCCTTCAGAGGCGCACATGGCGGCTTACGTGCAGCGTCGCCTTCCCCCTGTGAGGGAAGGCGACGCTGTACGTGTTCATCGGCCTTAGTGGCCGACAAAGCGGCTCCAGAAGGTTGCCACACGCTCGCGCAGCAGCCGATGTTCGTGTTTTTGCAGATACGCATCGCTAGACCAGAGCCATTCGGCCTGGGCGCGCGCCACCTCCAGCAGCCGGGTATCCGCCAGATTGGCGACGCGCAGTTCTGGTAAGCCGCTCTGGCGCGTGCCAAAAAAGTCGCCAGGGCCGCGCAGCTTCAGGTCTTCCTCGGCCAGCGTGAAGCCGTTGGTGGTGCGCTCGATCACGCTCAGGCGCTCCTGTGCCTGCGGGCCAGACCCCTCGCTGAGCACATAGCAATAGGATTGATGCTCACCGCGCCCGACGCGCCCGCGAAACTGATGCAACTGCGACAAACCGAACCGATCAGCGTCCTCAATCGCCATCACCGTCGCATTGGGCACATCCACGCCCACTTCGACGACAGCCGTCGCGACCAAGACATCCAGTTCGCCATCGCGGAAGCGCCGCATCACCTGTTCCTTTTCGCTGGCCTTCAGCCCGCCATGCACCAGCCCCAGCCGCAGCGTCGGAAATACCTGGGTGCGCAGCCGCTCATACTCGACGACGGCGGCCTTCACATCCTCCAGCGTTTCCGACTCCTCAATCAAGGGGCAGATCACATACGCCTGGCGGCTCTGGGCCACCTGCTCAGCAATGACGTGGTAGGCTTCCGCACGCCGCGTGCCGGAACGCCAGCGCGTGATGACGGGTTGGCGTCCCTGCGGCATTTCATCCAGCGTCGAAATATCCAGATCGCCGTAGAGCGTCAGCGCAAGCGTGCGGGGGATAGGCGTCGCCGTCATCACCAGCATATGCGGATTGTAGCCCTTCTGGCGCAGGGCATCGCGCTGTTCGACGCCAAAGCGGTGCTGCTCGTCGACCACCACAAAGCCCAACCGCGCAAACGTCACGCCCTCCTGGATGAGCGCGTGCGTGCCAACGACCACCATCGCCTCGCCCGATTCCGCCGCCGCCAGCATCGTAGCGCGTTCGCGCTGGCGCTGGCTGCCAACCAGCAAAGCGACCCGAATGCCAAACGGCTCCAGCAGCCGCGACACCGTGCGATAGTGCTGCTCGGCCAGAATTTCGGTCGGAGCCATCAGCACGCCCTGCAAGCCATTGGCTGCCGCCGTCAACAGCGCCGCCGCCGCCACCACCGTCTTGCCCGACCCGACATCGCCTTGCAGCAGGCGAATCATCGGCTGCGCGCGGCCCAGGTCGGCCAGAATCTCGGTAATCACCCGCCGCTGCGCCCTGGTAAACTTGAAGGGCAGCGCCGACTCAAACGGCGTATCAATCGAGACCGGCCACAATCCTCCCCCCAGCGGTCGCTCATTGGCTGGCAGACGCGAACCCTCTGTCGAAGCTGGCGGCAAGAGCGGCGCTCGCTGCTCTGAGGCATTATTTATCGACGTAGAGCTTCCATCCGGCGGTGGCGCATCTGTTGGCACAGAGGAAAGTTTTGCTGCCAGCAGCGCGGCCTCAGATGTATCTACCGTCTCGAACATCTGCTGCAGGTCTACCTTCAGCGCGATGCCTTCCGCGCCGCTGCGCCATTCCGCGCGACGGGCCAGCATGCCTAGCTGAATCAGAAAGAGTTCATCGAAGGCCAGCCGTCGCCGGGCATGGACCAGCTTCGTCTCATTTTCAGGAAAGTGATACTGGCTGATCGCCTGCGGCAAAGACGGCAGCCCAACCCGCGAACGAATCGTGCCAGGCAGATATTCCGGCAGCAGTTCGGCACAGCGATCCACTGCCCATTTGGTGTAGCGCCGCAGCGCCTTGGCGTTCAGCCCTTCGGTCAAGGTATAGATGGGGACCAGCCGCCCCGTGTTCACCAGGTCGCCTTGCTCTGGCAGTTCGTGGCTGCGCACGTTAAACTCAACCTTGTTGCCGAAGCGCTGCTTCACGCCCGTCAGCACGATATAGCTGCCGCGCGTCAACTGCTTGAGCAGATAGGGCTGGTTAAACCAGGTAGCGCGAATCTGGCCGGTCTCGTCCGAGACGCGGGCGACGGTGCGTACCCGGCCACCAGCGCTGCGCAGATTCTGCACCTCCCAGATCATGCCCATGATCGTCACCACCTGCTCCAGCGGAATCGTCGCGATCTTTTCCAGCTTGCTGTAGTCGTGGTGTTCGCGCGGAAAAAACCAGAGCAAATCCTGCACCGTGTGAATGCCCAGACGATGCAGCTTCGCCGCCTGCGATGAGCCAACCCCTGGCACGGCGGTCACCTGCGCCGACAACAGAAAATGGCTGTCCACCGCCATCTGGCCGCCGTCAGTTTCTTGTTCGCCTTGCTCTGGCTCATCGGCGGCTTCAGATGGCGCAGCAAAGGCAGATTCATCAAATTGATTCGACAAATCAATCAGATGGCGGCTGCCAATCACCGGCGAAGAAACCGGCCTACGCGCGGGCACATCCCACGGCGCAGCCTCTTGCGACACATCGCCTGGAACAATAGCTGGCACTGGCGCCGCTTCCAGAGGAAGGCTATCTTTTGTGGGAGCAGGCTGCGGCGCTGCCGTGCGCCTACGCTCATCGGATGTCGGAAGCACGCGCGCGCTGGGAGCCGCAGCCGTTGGGCGCGCGGCAGACTGCGCGGGGAGTGCTGTTGCCGGTGGCGTGTCAGCCGCCTGCCCGCCGAGTCTGGCGAGCGCCGCGCGCACACGCGCGGCGCGCTGCATCGGGTCGAGGGTATGATAATCCTGCAATAAGTGCTGGATGGTCTGCTCAACCGGCGGCGCGCCAGTGGCATCGGTCAAGGCGCCAGCAAGCCGCAACTTCTCAACTTCCTCGGTCCAGCGTGCTACAAAAGCCTCCAGCCCCCCAGGTCGTACCGTTTGATCGGTATGGCCCTGTCGCTGTTCATGGAGGAGAATCTTTCGAGCCTTCTCAATGACCGGTGGTAGCACGCACGCATCCCCTTTCTCACTTCTAGCCGCGAACCTGCGGATTGGATGAGAACCACACCAGCGGCTCAGGACGCCACTGCTGCCGGTTCAAAATGAATTTCCAGATTTTTATCGACAAAGCGCGCCACCTTGGCATCCATCGGCGTCAGCACGGCAGGCAGCGTCAATTCGCGCTTAAAGTTGCCCACCTCCACTACCATCTCGTCGCCCCTCTTGGTCAGAACCACTTTATTCAGTTCTACGTGGGGCAGCGGCAGCCGCAAGATATAGCCTTGCTCGTTCTTGACCAGTTCTTGCACTGCGCCGCGATAAAAGACCTGCGTCGGGTCATCTTCGCCAAAGACCGTATGCGCCAGCTTTCGGAGGGCCTCCACACCCAGCACCTCTTGCGAAAGATGCGGCGCTTCCCAGATGGGCAACGGCTTGAAGGTATCGTAAATCTGCTGACGATAGCGCTCCTGCGATTCAAACAGACCCTGCATAAACACATCCTGATAGTCGGCCTTGGGCAAGACGCGATTGCAAACCACGCCATCGATGGGATAGTTATAGAGCGCCAGGTATGTCTCCGCACGCAGCGCTTCCTTAATCACCATCTTTTCCGGGTTCACCACCAGCCGATAGGAACTGGTGTCTCCGTTGGTCAGCACCTCGCGCAGCGCCTTCACACGCTCGTTGAGCCGCTGAAACGATTCGGCCAGGTTCACCGTCGAAGGCACAAAGGCTTTCAAGAGCGGGCGGGCCATGTTCAAGGCCGTCTTCTGCAAGGCGCTCGTGCGTCCCACGTACCAGAGGAAAGACTCCGGCAAGCTGAGGAGCCGCATCGTCTCACCGGTCGGCGCGGCGTCGATCACCACCGTCTCGAAGTCGCCATCGCGCGCATTGCGATAAATATTCATCAGGCTGATAAGTTCATCCATGCCCGGAATCACCGCCATCTCCTCCGCCACCACCTCTTCAACGCCTTGCTTCTTCAAGACGGACCCGACGTAATGCTGCACCTTGCCCCACTGCTGGCGCATCTCCTCCAGCACATTGACTTCCTGCGCCCAGAGATGATCGGCTACCTGGATTGGCTCAGCCGTCAGCGGGCGGTCCAGACAATCGGCAAGGCTGTGGGCCAGGTCGGTGCTGACAACCAGGGTACGTTTGCCCAGTTCGGCGGCGCGCGCTGCCGTGGCCGCCGAGATGGTCGTCTTGCCGACGCCACCCTTACCCAGATAGAGAATGATTCGCATGTTTGAGTATTCCTTTCGAGAATGCGCCAACCGGTAGTCAGTGTATCACAGTATCCATTTACAGGTACGTAGAGTCGTCGCTAAAAGTTTGGCCGGAACACGAACAAAAAACTAGTCAAATGGCGGATGCACCCTCGCCGAACTCTGGAGTATGCTACCAGCAGATGAACACACTTGCCCTCAGTCTCTTTTACCCTCTTCCAGCTTCATCCACTCAGCAGCAGAAGCGTTTACTTGAACTTTCTTTTGGGAAGCGTTATGATACGGGGGCAAAGTAGACGTTAGCATGTAATTGTGCATCGGTGTATGTTTTTGGTGGCATGAGGCGAGACGCGAGCCACAGGGCAATTGTGTAGCGAGACAAACCCAGCATGAAAGCCCTTAGCGATAAGCCTTGATCCTCGAAGGAGTCAGCGCGGTGCCCACACAAGAGAAGCCCCGAACCATTGGAGAGTTACGCAAAACTGATTACCAGGTTCTTACCGTCAAAGAAGAGATGCGGAAGAACCTGATCGAGAAGATTCGGAAAGGTGAAAACCTCTTCCCCGGCATCATCGGCTATGAAGAGAGCGTCATCCCTCAGGTGGAGAACGCCATCCTCTCCGAGCAAGATATCATCTTCCTGGGCGAGCGCGGCCAGGCAAAGACCCGCATTGCCCGCAGCCTGATTGAACTGCTTGACGAAGAAGTACCCATCATTTCCGGCTGCGAAATCAACGACAACCCCTATAGCCCGATCTGCAAAGCCTGTCGCGATAAAGTGGAGGAAGAAGGCGATCACGTCGCCATCACCTGGATTAGCCGTGACCGGCGCTATGGCGAAAAGCTGGCAACACCGGACATCACCATCTCCGACCTGATCGGCGAAGTTGACCCCATTCGCGTAGCCGAAGGGCGCTATCTGGCCGATGAACTCACCATTCACTACGGCTTGATTCCGCGTACCAACCGGGGCATCTTCTGTATCAACGAACTGCCCGATCTGGCCGAGCGCATCCAGGTGGGCTTGCTGAACATCATGGAAGAGCGCGATGTGCAAATTCGCGGCTATAAAGTGCGCCTGCCGCTGGACGTGTATATCGTTGCCAGCGCCAACCCTGAAGACTATACGAATCGCGGGCGCATCATCACTCCGCTCAAGGACCGCTGCGGCTCCGAGATTCGCACACACTATCCGCGCGAGATCGAAGACGAAATCGTCATCATGGAAGCGGAAAGCGCGCAGTTCGTCGCCGATGGGTTGGAGACGAGCTATCCCAAGTATATGAAGGAGATCATTGCCGAGATCACGCATCAGGCCCGGCGCAGCCAGGACATCAGCCAGCGTTCCGGCGTCAGCGTGCGTGTCTCCATCTCCAACTACGAAAACGTGATGAGCAACGCCATCCGGCGCTCTATCCGGCTCAACGAGCATCAAGCCGTGCCACGCATCAGCGATCTTCCGGCGCTGGTGGCCTCCACCAGCGGCAAGATTGAACTGGACACCGTGGGCGACGCCAAAGAGGACCGCATCATTCAGAAGTTGATGAAGAACGCCATCACCAAAGTCTTTGGCGATTATTTTGAGGTGCGCGAGTTCGAGCAGCTTGTCGCCGGATTCGACAAAGGCTTGAGCGTGCAGGCATCAGATACCCTGCCCTCCATGGAATACGTTCACCAACTGGCGCGCGTAGGCGGGCTGAAGCAGGCGGTTGCCAAGCTCAATGGACACGGCAGCCCGGCCTCGGTTGCCTCCGCCGTCGAGTTCATTCTGGAAGGGCTGCACCTGAACCGCCGCCTGAACAAAAATGATTCCGGCGGGCGCGCTCGATATAGCCGTTAAGCAACGCAGACAAGCATCGTAGTGCTTTCGAGTGAAGCGCTTTCTCTGACCAGCCGAACATCTGAATGTTGATGAAGCTTAAGAGAAGGCGCTTGCTTTCTACCAGGAAGGGACAGGCAATGTTCTCCCGGTATAACTACTCCCGTTGGGATGGCACACAGCGTATTGAAGGGCTGGACGCCGACGAGATTCTGGACGCGCTCTCCGAAGATTTCTTGCGGGAAGGCGATCTGCGACGCGCCATGGAAAAGATGATGCGCGAGGGCTTCCAGGGACGCAACGGCGAGCGCCGCATGGGCCTACAAGAACTGATGGACCGCTTGCGCAACCGCCGCCAGCAGCAGATGCAGCGCTACAACATGTCCTCCGTCATGGACGACATCCAGAAAAAGCTCGAAGAAGTCAAGCAGATGGAGCGCGCTGGCATCCAGCGCCGCCTGGATGATGCCGCCGGGCGTCCGCGTCAGCCCTCACCAGAGGACGGCGCGCAAGATCAACAGGGCCAGGAAGGCGAGGACGGTCAGGAAGGTACAGAAGGACAGGAGGGCGCGCAAGGGCAGCGCGAGCAATCAGGCAGACAAGGGATGCAAGGGCAGCGCAGCCAGGCAGGGCAGCGCGGGCAAATGCAAGCCGGGCAACAGCGTCAATCGGGTCAATCTGGCGAGCCGCAAAGTGGCTCGCAGCCAGGCGGGTCAGGCGAGATGCCCGAAGGACTGGACCCCGACGCCCTGCGCAAAATGCTGGAGAAAGTCGCCAACCGCAAGCTCGAATACCTGGATAGCTTGCCGCCGGATGTCGCCGGACAGATCAAATCGCTGAGCGATTACGATTTTATGGACGAAGACGCGCGCCAGGCGTTCCAGGAACTCTTGCAGATGCTTCAGCAGCAGGTGATGCAGCAATACTTCCAGGGCATGCAGCAGGCCATCCAGAACATGTCGCCCGAAGACCTGGCGCGCATGCGCGAGATGGTGCGCGAACTGAACCAGATGCTGCGCGAGAAGCAGGAGGGTGGCGAACCCGATTTCGACGCCTTTATGCAGAAATACGGCGATTTCTTTGGCCCTGGCATCAACACGCTGGATGACCTCATCGAGCAGATGCAGCGCCAGATGGCACAGATGCAAGCCGTCATGGACAGCATGTCGCCCGAGCAGCGCGATGAACTACGCGGCATGGTCGATCAACTGCTCGGCGATGACCGGCTGCGCGTCGATATGATGGAACTGGCAATGAATCTGGACCGGCTCTCGCCCAACGAGATGCACACCCAATATAACCTGACCGGTGATGAGCCGTTGAGCCTGCAAGAAGCGATGCGCTTGATGGGTAGGCTTCAGGGGATGGATGAACTGGAGGAGCAGCTTCGCGAGGCCCGCCGCATCGGCGACCTCGAAGATATTGACGCCGACAAAGTGCGCCAACTGCTCGGCGACGAAGAGGGCCAGGCGCTGGAGCAGCTTCAAGAACTGATGAAGATGCTGGAAGAGGCGGGCTATATTCAGAAGCAAGGCAACCGCTGGGAACTGACGGCGCGCGGCATCCGCAAGATCGGCCAGAAAGCGCTGCAAGATATTTTCGCGCAGTTGAAGAAGGACCGCTTTGGCCGCCACGCCACCATCTCGCGCGGCGTCGGCGGCGAGCGCATCGACGAAAGCAAGCCCTATCAGTTTGGCGACCCGTTCCTGCTGGACCTGGAACAGACCTTGATGAACTCCATCCATCGCAACGGCATTGGCACGCCCGCCAAACTGGATAAAGATGACTTCGAGGTCTATCGCACCGAGTTTCAGACGCAGTCTGCCACAGTGGTCATGCTCGATATGAGCATGAGCATGGTCTACAACTATTGTTATCAAGCCGCCAAACGGGTCGCCGTGGCCCTGGAAAGCCTGATTCGCGGTCAGTTCCCGCGCGACAAGCTCTCCATCGTCACCTTCGCGCGCATCGCCCGCCAGCGCAAGCCCGAAGAACTGGTGCTGCTGGGGTCATATGATCATGAGCAAGGCACCAACATGGCGCACGGACTGATGCTCGCGCGGCAGTTGCTCGAAAAGCAGAAGGGCACCAATCGGCAGATCATCATGATTACCGATGGCGGCCCCACCATGTCCTATGAAGATGGCGACTGGTGGTTTGGCATGCCGCCCAACTTCGCCGCCGAACAGCAGACACTGCGCGAGGTGCAGCGCTGCACGCGCGATGGTATTGTCATCAATACCTTCATGCTGGACCGCGACCCCTGGATGATTCAGTTCGTCAACGAGATGGCCCAGATCAACGGCGGACGCACCTTCTTCGCCACGCCTGAAAACCTGGGCGAATACATCCTGGTTGACTATGTGAGCAACAAGCGCAAGCGCGTCAGACAATAGCGCACGTAGTTGCTTGTAAAGAGTGAGGAAATACCCCTTGCCGGACGCCGAACAGCAGCAGATCGAATTGCCACCGGACCTCGAAACGCTGCGAATCGTCGTCCGGCCTATTGGGCTGAGCCTCACGCTTGAGCAGCTTCAGCAGTTCGCCCGCTATCGCGAACTGCTCCTCGATTGGAACCAGCGCATCAACCTCACCGCCATCACTGCCCCCCAAGACGTGCTCATCAAACATTTTCTGGATGCGCTGGCCTGTCTTTTTGTCATTCCGCCCGCCGAACACAGCAAGCGGCTGCGGCTGCTCGATGTGGGCAGCGGCGCTGGGTTTCCCGGCCTGCCGCTCCAGATCGCCTTTCCCGATTGGCAGGTCACCTTGCTGGAGGCCACCGGCAAAAAAGTACGCTTTCTGGAAACTATCATCGCCAGTCTGAATCTCAGCCAGGCACGAGCCATCCAGGGGCGCGCCGAGGAACTGGCCCACGACTCGCAGCACCGCGCCCGCTACGACCTCGTCACCGCGCGGGGTCTGGCGGCGCTGCCCACCTTGCTGGAATATTGCCTGCCCTTCTGTCATCCAGGCGGCCTGGTCGTTGCCCCCAAAAAGGGCGAGATCAGCACCGAAGTAAAGCAAGGCAATCGCGCCGCCGCGCTCCTTGGCGGGCGCTTCATCGAGACGCACCCCTTCAGCCTGCCAGGCCTGGAAGATCAACGCGCGCTGGTCGTCTTCGAGGCGACGCGCGGCGCGCCCGCCCACTATCCACGCCGGGCAGGCGCGCCGGTCAAGCACCCATTAGGCTAGCAAAGCAAGAACCAGGGCAGATGGCAGCCAGCGGTCGCTTGCGGCAGGGACAAGCCATCCGTTCGCTTGACAGGCGCTGTACTCTTGGTAAGATATTCACCAGCGTCACCCCCCGCGAACAAAGCATCGTGCATGGGGCAGCGAGAGGAGCCTGCCAGCAACGTAGGAAGGAGGCGGGAAGAGAAGGGCCATGTCCACACAAGTACCAGATAACTACTGCGGGCACTGTGGAAAGCCGCTCGCTCCAGGAGACACCATCTGTGCCCATTGTAATACGCCCGTCGGCACACCTGAGGCAGATCAGTTTGGCACGCACCCCACGCTTGACAGCAACATCTCTTTGCTTCAGGCGCATCCCGCCGCCAGCGATAATATGCCTTCGTTTCACTCGCGCCCGACCTTCAGCAGCAAAATCCTTCCCGCTGGCGCGCCATCACCCGATACTCAAATCCCTCCACCTCACCTTCCATTGGTGAAAATTATTATTGGGCAGGGGATAGCCATTACCATCCTCCTGCTTGTAGTAATTGCTTTACTCACGCATTTCTCGATACGCATCACGCCGAATCCATCCACAAACCAGACCGCCACGCCAACTCCTCGCATGGTGTATCAGGCAGATTGGTCAAGCGGGCTGAATGGGTGGGTAGGGTCAGCCGATTGGAAAGCGCGCAATGGGCAACTGACCAATGATGGCACGCAGAACATTCATAACCTATCCATGCCAACGATCCAGGTGCCCTTTGACCTGAGCACCATCCCAGACTACCTGATCGAAGCCAGAATGCAAGTCACGCAAACCGCCCATGCGGCGGGATTTGGCTTCTTCGTCCGCTACGACAATAACGGGCACGGTTATATCGTCGGGGCGGGCAGCCCCCAGGAAGGGCCGACATCCGTCTTTGAGATCACCCAGGCAGATAACTGGCATACTCCTCTTCAGGAAATTGCCTTTACGCCGGGCAATCAGTGGCATACCTACCGCATTGAAGTGCAAGGTAATCACATTACAGTCTTCATTGATGGGGGCTTTGTCATGGATGTGACGGATGCCACCTATCCCACAGGCGCATTTGTGGGCCTGTGGGATTCCAATACACAGCTTGCCATCAGCAGCTTTGTCATCGAAAGTGTGTAAACCCACATGGAAACATTAGACACTGAGCCATCGCATGAAGCTGCACAAGCGATCTTAGACATCATTGCGCCCGGCAGTCATCTTCAGGGCATGCACCCATTACCAGGCAGCTTCTCTAACTCAACCTATCTGGCCGAGGCGCTGGACGCTCATCAGACACGCTTTCCCTTCGTCATCCGCCGCTACGCGCAGTTCGGCTCCTATGATCGTGGCGAGAAGGCCCGGCGAGAATATTCGACGCTGGCGCTCTTGCAAGCTCATGGCGTTCCCGCGCCGCTGCCCCTCTACCTGGACGACACAGGAGCAATCTTAGGCACGTCGGGCATCGTCGTCTCCTTCGCGCCGGGAAAGCAAAACGCCAACCCTGCTACCCCTGTGCGCTGGGCGCGCACTCTGGCAATAATGCTGGCGCGCATCCACGCCATTTCTTGTGAACAAAATGAGCGCGGTGAACGTCCGGCAGAGTGCCTGCTCGATGGCAATAGCGAAGCCATCTGGTTCGCGCAGACCGAGGCCGTCCCAGATTCGCTTCTGGCTCACGAAGATGGCCCCAGCCTCTGGCGCGAGGTCCACGCGCTCCGCCAGCAGCTTCGTCCAGTTCCGGCCAGGCTGCTCCACGTTGACTACTGGCCCGGAAACATCTTGTGGCAGGGTGAACAGATTTCAGCGGTCCTTGATTGGGAAGAAGCTGCCTACGGCGACCCTGGCTACGACGTAGCCTATGGCTATCTGCATCTTCAGCTTTTGGGACTGGAGCATGCCGCCAGAACGTTTCTGGAGGTCTACGAAGTGGAAGCGGAGCATCGAGTAGAGAATCTGGGCTTCTGGGAACTGGCCGCTGCCGCCCGGCCCATGCCCGATCCGGCGCGGCTCATCCCCCAATACAGCGCTTTGGGTGCGCCACCGTGCACATCTAAAGTGATTCGGGAACGATTGCGGCAGTTTATCGCCACAGCCCGCCAACACGCCGAGCTGTGAAAACGATAAGCGGGCAAGGCAGTTGAAAGTCAGCTTGCCTTGCCCGCAGTAGAAGAAACTATCATGCCTGCGCGATCAACGCCGATTCCCGATAAATCGTCTGCCCTCGGCTGGGGCCAACCGAAATCATCGAGATCGGCGTCTCGAGCAGTTCGCCCAGGCGATCAAGATAGCGCCTGGCGGCCAGCGGCAGATCAGCGTAGCTGGTAATCTGGCTCGTCTCGCACTGCCAACCCGGCAATTCCTCATAGACCGGCTCGCAGGTGATCAGATCAGCCAGGTTCGCCGGAGGCGTCTGTATCATCTTCCCGCGCAGGCGATAGGCCGTGCAAACCTTCAGCGTCTCGAAGGTATCCAGCACATCCAGCTTCATAATCACCGCGCTGTCCAGGCCGTTCAGCCGCGCCGCGTAGCGGCCCATCACCGCGTCGAACCAACCGCAGCGCCGCGCGCGTCCGCTTGTCGTGCCATATTCATAGCCGCGCTCGCGCATCACCTCGCCCACGCCGTCGTCAAGTTCGGTGGGCATCTCGCCGCTGCCCACGCGCGTAATATAGGCTTTGTACACGCCGATCACCTGCCCGATGCTGCGCGGTGGCAGGCCCGAGCCGGTGGCGGCGTTCCCCGCTGTTGTCGAGGAAGAGGTCACAAACGGATAGGTGCCAAAATCCACATCCAGCAGCGACCCCTGCGCCCCCTCCAGCAGCATGGAGCGTCCCGCCGCCAGGGCGTCCTGCAAGAGCGTCTGCGTCTCGGTGATATAGGGGCACAACTGCTTGCCATAGTCGCTGTATTCATCGAAGATGTCATCCAGCGAGAGCGGCTCGTGCCCATACATCTGCGTAATCATGCGGTTCTTGTGCGCCAGCACAGCGGCCAGCTTCCCTCGAAACTGCTCGGCGTTCAGCAGATCGCCCATGCGAATGCCCATGCGCCCATATTTATCGACATAGGCCGGGCCGATGCCGCGCAGCACCGTGCCAATCTTTTCAGCGCCCCGGCTCTCTTCCTCCAGGCGGTCCAGCAGAAAATGGTAGGGCATGACCACATGCGCCCGATCACTGATGTACAGCCGTTCCAGGCTCACTCCCTGGCTGCGCAGCGCCGCCATCTCCGCCAGCAGTCCCTTGGGGTCCAGCACCACACCGTTGCCAATCACACCGCTGGTTTCCGGGTGCAGCACGCCAGAGGGCACCTGATGAAAGGCAAACTCGCCGCCGTCATACACCACGCGATGCCCGGCGTTGCCACCGCCCTGATAGCGCACGACATAGTCCACCTGCGCCGCTAGCTCATCGATAATCTTGCCCTTGCCTTCGTCGCCCCACTGAGCGCCGACCACTGCTGTCACACTCACCGTTTATATCCTCTCTGGAAGGGGTCAATTCCCCTCAGCATAGCTAATTAGCAAATCATCGGTTAACTGCTCCACCGGCGCGCGGTCATCGGTAAACACCACGCCGCCATTCGGTCGCCCGATGGATGCCTGCGGCAAGACCTCTTGCGCCGCCTCGCCCAGCAGGCTTCCCGGCGATAATGCGCTCAGGTTCTGGCGAAATGTCGTCAGATTCGTTGGATGCTTTGTCGCCATAATTTCCGCATTAAATGTACCAGGCACTAAAAAGACATACACGCTCGGAAACACCAGGCTAAGCGTATTGACAAATGCCTGCACCAGTTGAAAATTGGTGCGCGTGTGCCCGGTGTTGAGGGCCAGCACCCCATCATCCGACAGATGATCGCGGATTTCGCTAAAGAACTCTTCCGTCGTCAAATGGAAGGGGATATAGGGCTGCTGAAACGCATCGATAGCAACCAGATCATAGCTGGCTTTGGTCTGGCGCATAAAAGCGCGGCCATCCTGCTCGAACACTTGCAGATTCGGCTCGCGCATATCGAAATACTGCCGGGCAACATCCACAATGGACGGGTCAAGCTCCACACCATCGATCTGCACCGTGGGATACGCGGCGCTGAACTGGCGCGCAATCGTTCCACCTGCCAGGCCGATAATCGCCATGCGATGCAGTTGCGATGGCTGAAAGCCGGGATTGAAAAAAGGCGCGGCTAGGAAATAATCCCAATACCAGCCAGTCAGAATCTGATTGGGGTTATAGATAGAGTGAATCGCCTGGCCCTCGTTCAAAATTAATTCTCTGGTCCCGTTAGCGTCCTGCGTCACCTGAATGTAGTTATACAGCGATTCCTGCTCATAGATCATGCCCGGAATGCTTTTGATCGGCCCCAGCGGCGCGGCGCTCACTGCACCCGCTGGCACCAGCAGCGCCAGCGCCAATGCCGCCTGCACGGCAATCTGGACCATGCGCGCCTGGCCTGGCTGAGCCGAACGCGCCAGAAAAGCGGAGCGCGCCAGCAGGCTCCAGGCAGAAACGACAAAGAGCAGCCCCGCAAAGACCAGAAAGCCGCGGCGCGTGCCAATTGTGGGAATTAGCCAGAAGACCGGCACAAACGTTCCCACAATGCTGCCCAGCGTCGAAAGCATATAAATGCCGCCGCTGCTGGAGCCAGCCTTCTGAAGCTCGGTCATCGTCAGGCGAATGGCAAACGGCGGCACCATCCCCAACAGCGTCACCGGCACGAAGAAAAGCAGCAACACCGATTCCAGCGAACCGGCCAGAATGCTCACATTGGCCTGGTTCAGCCCGATCACGCCCTGCTGTAAAATTGGCCCGCTGATAAACGGAATCAGCGCCATAAACACGGCGGCAATCAGCATCAGCAGCGCCAGCGCCCGTTCGGAGGGATAGCGATCAGCCAGACGACCGCCCAGGAAATAACCAACGCTGAGGTAGAGTAAGATCAGGCCGATCAGGTTCGCCCAGACCACCTGGGAGGTGCCAAAATAGGGGGCGAGCAGACGCGCAGCAAGCATCTCAATTGCCATGCCGACCACGCCGCTGAGGAACACCAGGCTCAACACACGAATACGCATCACATCGCTCTTCCAAAGGCGCACCGAAAGGACGCCATTTCCTCATCTGCGGAAGGGGCGCCAGTCTTGCCACATGAACTGGCGCAGATATTATAACGCTTCTGGAGTTTTCCCGCTAGAGATCATCCACCCGTGGGAAACTATCCATCTTCCGGCGTCTCCGCGTCTTGGGCCTGTTCAGAGGGAAGGGCAGGCGCAAGAAAAATCGGGATTGTCTGCAATCCAGCCTGTGGGTCATGGCGAAAGGCAGCGATGCTCAGGCCGTCTGTTACGGTGGTTTCTCCTGACGACCCGCGCCGCCCGGTAAACGAGGCGATCAACCATATCCAGGGAGAGTCTTGCAGGTTCTCCATATTGCCGGTATCAATGCCACTGGGATAAGGCGGGCCGCCAGGATGGCTGTGATAGACGCCCACAATGCGCTCGCCGTAGATCATATCGTGCTCCAGCAGTTCGACGCTGTCAAACTCAAAGCGCACCGAGGAATTGCGCGTGTTGCGCAGCGGCAGCGCCTCATTGGCAATCCAATCGCCAGCCGGGGTCATCTCGCCAATGAGCAAGCCACACGCCTCAATCCGTGGGCGCGCCAGCATGTCCTTGCGGATGGCTTGCCGCGCCTCTGTGCTCAAAATCACTTTTGCCATACGTTTCTTTCACCATCATCTTCGTTTCTGGTCGCCACCGTCATCCTACCGCGCCCAGCGGGCGGCGTCAACCGGCTGTTTCGCCAGAAGTCGAGTGTCCATGCTTATTTGGTCCTTCAAGGAAGCACGTGATACAATCACTTTCAGTCTGCGCAAAGGAGAGCGTCCATGCCCAAGGAAACTCGTAAATCCCGAAAGACCTCTGGCCCCAAATCTCAGCCCGTTGTTCCCAGATCGCCGGATGCGTCGGCAGCGCCAGCCGTGCAAACGTTGCTTGACCAATTAGCTATCCTCTCGCAGCAACTGCGCCAGAGCAGCGAACGGGCCGCCGCCTATCAAGCGCTCTCCTCCATCGACCAGCAGCCTGCCAACGTTGCGCTCGCATTTGCCCAGAGCCTGGGCGCCAGACGCGAGGGTGACGCTGCCGATGTCGCGCTGGCGCTGGCCGAACTAAGCCAGCATCAGGCGCTGCGCAAAGAAGCCCGCCGGGCGTTGGTGCGCCTGCGCTCCGTTGGTATCGCCCCCAGCTTCTCTGTTCCGACGAGCGAGGCCGCCGGGCCACAGCGACAACGCGCCTTCTACATGGGCTACGTGTCGCAGACCCGCGAGCAAGGCGAGATGCAGGTCGCGCTGGCCTGGTATGAGAATCAGACAGCAGGCGATGTGCGCGGGATGGTCTTTCTGCTTGAGTTCTGGCGCGATGGCGTCAAAGACTTCTATATGACGGATGTGACGACCACCAGGCGCTTCCAACAAGACTTCTCCAAAAATAAACGCGCAGGCGAGCAAATAGACGTGCTGCCCTGCACGCTGGCCCAGGCACGCCAGTTGATTCTGGAGGCGCTGGAGATCAACACCTGGCGCAAGACCTCGCTGCCCGACGCCTACAAACGCCACTATGCCACCATTCGCGACCTCTTGCTGAACGCCAGCATTCCTGAAGCGGAAAAACAGGACGTGCTGCGCGAAGGTGATCGCCCCTGGATTGCGCGCAGCCTGGAGTCCGAAGAACTGGTCGCCAACGCGCTAGGCGCGTGGTCCTTTGGAGACTATGGCCTCTTCTACGACCTGCTGGCCGACGAGCACTCCTCGCGCCGCGCGCAAACACGCGCCGAATTTGTGCAACTGCGTCGCCAGTGGGCCGACGAAGCCGAACCGGCGGGCCTGCGCGTGCTGCTGCTCCGCGAGCAGCAGGCGGGTCAATTGCAATCGAGCCTGTGGGTGCCCACCGGCATTCGCACGGGCGGGCATAAAGATGTCGAGATGTTCTGGTCGATGCTCCTCAAAGACAGCCCGCTGGGCGGCCAGATGGAAGAATTGCCCATGGCAACCATCATCAACCGCGACACTGGCCGCCACTGGTACTGGACAGCCTATTCCCTCGTCCAGCAAGAGGGCGTCTGGCGCATCAGCCGCCAGCGCGACGAAGGGCTGCTGGCGCAAGGAGTGCCCATCCCTGACCTTCAGCAGCGGGTCAAAGACAAGACCGAAGAAGCCACCCAGATCGCACAGTCCAGGCCAAACAGCGAAGAAGAAGCCGAAGAAGCCACCCGCAACCTGTTTGGTGCAGTGGCGACCTCGTTACATACCAATGACGCCTTGATCGCGCGCCTGCCCCTGGACCGCGCGCCCTACGATCAGGCGGCGCTGGATGCGCGCTCCATCGGCCAGTATGAGCGCGCAGCAGCCTACTACCAAAGGATGCTTGACCGCTTCGGAGACCGCCCCCGGCTGCTGACACAGCTTGGCATCATGCAATATCTGGCGGGCGAGCGCGACCTGCAAGAAGGCAATCAGGCTGGCGCGCAGCGCTGGTGGGACAGCGCCAGCGCCTCACTGGAGGAGGCGGTCACGCTTTCGCCAACAGCAGACACCTACCAGGCGCTGGCTGAACTGCGCCTGCGCGCAAACCGGCTGGAAGAGGCCGAGCAACTCATCCGCCAGGCACTGGAACTGGACGACACCCGCGCCGAACGCTGGGGGCAACTCGGCAGCATTCAGATGAACCGCAACGATGCCCGCGCCGCGCTCGAAAGCTTTCAGCAAGCCGCTCAGCGCAGCCCGGACCTGCCGGGCATCCAGTTCCACATTGGCCGCGCATATCGCGCCCTCGGCGAACTTGAAAACGCACGCCTGGCCTACGAAGAGGCCATCCGGCGCAACCCCAACGACACCGAGGCATATAACAACATAGCGGCGCTGCTGGAAGAGCAAGACCCGGCGCAGGCAATCACCATGGTCGAGCGCGCCGTGGCCCTCGCGCCCAATGTCGCGCTCTATCACGCCAACCTGGCCGCGCTGCTGCTGAAAACGGGGGCAACCAAGCGAGGCAAAGCCGAACTGGAGGTTGCCGAGCGACTCGAACCCTCTAATCCAATCGTGCGTCAGGTGCGAGCCTTTGCCAAAAGCCTGAAGATATCGTGAGACCTCGGGTCAGTGCTCTTCTAACGCCGCAGCTTCCCTGGCGTGGTCGTGCAAGAGCGCGTTGGCCGAGGCAATCACATCAGCAGCGGGGATGGCTTTCAAGCAGCGCCGCGAATGGCAGAGATTGACCTGCCAGGGCGGGCGATTGCCGACAAAATGGAAGCAGGGGCTGCATGGCAGGTCGCGATGCGCCGCAACAAAGCGAAAGCCGGGCTGGCCGACGGGGTGAAACTGCTGGATGTTGGAAGGTCCAAAGATGCCGATGGCCGCTGTCCCAACGGCCCCGGCCATATGCAGGGGGCAGGAATCGTTGCCGATAAAGAGCGTGCTGGCCTCAATCAACGCTGCTGTCTGCTTCAGGGTGGTCATGCCGGTGGTGTCCAATGGCGTGACGGGAAGCTGGGCCGCGATGGCTTCTGCCAGCGATTTATCCGTCGGCCCGCCCACAATCACGATTTTCGCCTGATACTGCTCCATCAGGCCCCGCGCCACTTCCGCGAAGCGGTCAGTAGACCACTGCTTGCGCCGTTGAAAACCCTCGCCGCCCGGGTGCATCGTTACCACCACATCATGGGGCGTGATGCCCGCCTTGCGCAGAATTGAGCGCGCCGCAGCACGATCTTTCCCGCTGAGATACAGGCGCGGCGTGCGCTCCGCTGCCTCGGTTGGGAGCGGCGCTCCGGCCTGATGAGCCACATCCAGATAGCGATCAATGGCGTGGCCGGAAAGGTATTTTTCATCGCGCGTGGGGCGCAGCCACCAGTAACGCGGCAGAGGAAAATCGACATGTTTGCTGCTGCCGCTGATGCTCGTCAGCACCTGGCCCAGCGTCGAAAAGTTCACGATCACATCAAATTGCTCGCGGCGCATCTGGTAGAGCACCCGCGCCACCCGTCCCCACTCCAGGCCAGCGCCGGGGGGATTGACCACCACCAGCGCGTCAAGATCAGGATTGCCTTCGATAATGCCAAAATTGCTGCGATTGGTCAGGCCAACGATCCGTGCGGAAGGAAAACGCTTGCGCAGCGCGTACAGAGCAGGGGTCGCCAGAAGCGTATCGCCAAGAGGGCAGAGCAGGGTCACCAGAATCTTATGTGGCTCTCCAGGCACGGGCAACGCTTCGCGCACGCCGCCAATATCCAGAAGGCGTTGGGATGGCTCCAGAGACGCAATACTTGCCAATATACTGGAAGAACGATCCATAAAACCCCTACCTCGCTCTTATGAAAAATCTGCGCCAGGATAGCACGGGTGGCAGACTACGCCGCCTGCCTTGACTGAATGGATCACTTCTGCATGTTGCTGGGAAGCAGCGATTCAAGTTCCGGCTCATATACTTCTGCCTCTTCGCCAGACGCCTTTGCCGATGGTATCAAACGCTTCTGTGCAAACTGAGCACCAACACGCGCGTCAAGCAAGACGCTCAGCAGCCCACCCACAAAGACCATACCCGCCAACACCCACATCACCGTCGCCATACCATACAGATCAGCAATACCGCCGATAAACAAAATCACCGGGATAGAAGCCGCGTTATAGAGAATCGATTGCAGCGAAAGCACGCGCCCCTTGAAGGTATCAGGCGTGTGCTCTTGAATCAGCGTCAGCGCCGGGATATTCATCAAATCCAGTTCACACCCCAACGCAAAGATCAGCGCCATAATGATGACCAGAAACGGCAAGTCGTTGTACCAGCGCGCCGGGTCCATATCCTGGGCCACCTGCTGGGAGACGACCAGCAAAATGCTGGTCACGCTTAGGCCAATAATGCCGATGCTGATGCTGCGTGCCTTGCCCAGTCGCTTGACCACGCGCGGCATCAAGGCCGAGCCAACCACCAGCCCCACGCCAGCCGGAACAAAGACCAGCGCCGCATTGGCGGGCGGGCGATTCAACAGCGCCTCAGCAAACTTCGGAGCAAGCTGCCCGATGACCAGCAGCAGGATGTTGCCAAACGAAAGCTGGAGCAAAGCAATCAGCAAGCGTCGATCACGATAGACAAAGCGCCAGCTTTCCCCAATCTCCCCGAGCATTTGTCTGAGCAAGGCCACCTCTGCCTTCGCGCCCTGTTTCTTGCGCCTCACGGCAAAGAAGCGGTTTGGCAGCAGGAACGTCAGCACAGCGCAGAGAAAGAAGGCCAGACCGATTACCAGATAGAGCACCTGGACGGGATTCAGGGTCGCCGCGCCTGGACCCAGCGAAAGCGTCAGCGAAGAGACAACGTTGAGCACCACCGGCCCCAACACCACAAATCCCAGCGCCTGCGCCAGCGTGAAAGTGATATTAAACAGCGAAAGCGCGTTCACCAGTTCCCGTTCATCGACGAGCAGCGGAATCGCCGCGCCCTCGGCGGGAGTAAAGAACTGGCTGATGATGGCACTCACAAACGTGAGAATATAGATAGGCAGCACATCGTGCGGGTCCACCATCAAATTGACGACAAACCCCAACGCGCAGAAGCCGCGCAACAGATTACTCAGCCAGAGGACGTGCCGCCGATTGAAGCGATCAACCAGAATCCCGGCAGGAATGCCGAAGAGCACGGCAGGCAGGCTAAATGAGATGATTGCCAGGCCGATCAGCGTCGAAGAGCCGGTCACCTCGGCAATCAGGACCAGTAATCCATAATTCGCAGCGTTCTGGATCGTTTGCGATATAAGCTGGGCCAACCAGAGCCGCAGAAAAAAGCGATTCCGCAGCAGGCTGCGATAGCCCACCTGCGGCGATACAGTTGTCATGCATTCCCCAAACTACGCCAGTCAAAGAGTACCCCGATTGGCAACCAGCAGCATCCACCACTACACAAATCGATTAACCCGGCTCTCTGGTCACATAACTTGCCCAGCCGCAGGCAAAGGCTACCTCTTGGACGCCAGGTTTATTCATTATCCGCAGCCGCCTGGCTCGGGGCCTCAGCGTGGCTGAGAATCTGCTTCAAGCGGCGCTCAACCTCGCTTCTGGGCAACATGACACGCCGCCCACAGCCCTCACACTTGAGGCCAATATCAGCGCCCAGGCGTATCACCAGCCAATCATAGCTGCCACAGGGGTGTGGCTTGCGCAGCCGGATACGATCATGCAGCGCCAGGGGAACAAATTTCATAGCACATATCCTTTTCCGCGCCCGCAGCACGTGCGCTCAATACGCATGGTGTGGCTCGGAGTGACGATGGTCAGGCACAGCCGGAACCGGCTGGCTATACAGGCCATGCGCCAGAATATAGGCTTCGACGGCGTCGGGCACCTGATAGCGAATGGGGCGATGTGTCGCCACCCGCTGGCGCAGATCACTGGAACTGATCGCCATTTGCGGCGCTTCCAGCGGCACCAGGCGCTCTTTGATGCCCGGCACGGCAGCTTCTAGCGATGTCAGATAGTGTGGGTCAAGCTGATAGCCGGGCCGATGCACAGCCACCAACGTGTCGGCCTGCTGCACCACGCCTGCCGGATCGTGCCAGGTGAGCAGGTCATCCAGCATATCCCAACCAAGCACAAAAGCGATGGAGGTCGCTGGCCCCCATGCTTCGCGCAAAAGCCGCAGCGTATCGACCGTGTAGGAGGGGCCAGGGCGTTCCAGGTCCACCAGCGAGATCGCAAAAGACGGATTGCCCGCAATCGCCAGTTCCACCATACGCTGCCGATGATGCGCCGGGGTAATCGAATGGTCGCGCTTATGCGGCGGGTCACCCGCAGGCAGAAAATAGAGCGTGTCCAGATGGAGCGCGACCACCACTTCCTGTGCAATAATCAGATGCCCGATATGAATGGGGTCAAATGTTCCGCCCAACACGCCAACATGTCGCTTGATCGAGCGTAAGCGTTCCGGGGTTCGCGCTACAGACCGGGGAGATCGCACAGTTTCTTACCATTCCCTTCACTTCTGGCGGCGCTTATGCCGTTCCAACCATGCCAGGAATGGACACCTCTGCTCCTGGCAGCACGCGCTTTACATGAAACAGCGCGGAGGAGAGGACATCCAGTCGCTCAGTGGGAACCCAGAAATGCACCAGCAGTGTTAGCTTCTGGTCGACGGCGCTGCTCACTCTGATCTCTGGCGGCGGGTCTTCCAGAATACCATCGACGGTCTTGAGGGCTTCCAGAATAGCCGCCTCTCCTGCTTCTGTCGTCTTTTCCTCTTCCGGCAAGACCACAGTCAGCGCGGCGCGCCGCCGACGATAGGCCGAGTTATTGGTGACCGCTGAGCTAAACAAAATGCCGTTCGGAATGAGCACCTGCTCACCACCCACCGTGCGCAGCGTCGTCACGCGCATGTGGATATCTTCGACCGTTCCCTCATACGTCTGAACCGAAATCTCATCGCCAATGCGGAAAGGCCGCTCGATCAGCAGATAGACACCAGCCACCAGATTTTTGAGCAGGTCTTGCAGCGAAAAGGTCAAGGCAACAGTGACGGCTCCCAGCACCGTCACCGGAACAGCGAGTTCCACATTCCAGACCGCCAGCACAATCAGCAGGCCCACACCCAGCGCGCAGAAATAGATAGAGCGGCTCACCAGCACGCTCAGGTTAATATCAACCCTGGTGCGCGCCAGGTTGCGCATCGAGGCCCGCTGCAACACGCGCCCCACGGTCAGCATCAAGGCCAGCACCAGCAGCGTCAGCCCAACATTGCGAGCAACGCCCGGAGCCTCGTGGGCAAGCTGCGTCAGCAGCGCGCGTTGGTAGCCGTTAATACCCCAGATGCCAGCAATCAGCAGCAAGCCCAGGCCAAGCAAACTAAAATAGGCTATCCGGCCCAGCAGCCTGCCCCAGATATCATTCGGCCCGGCGTGCAGGCTTTCGGTTGTGACCCTTCGCAAGCTGCGCGCTAGCCGCAGGCACACCACTGCAACCAGGAGCGAGCCACCAAGCTGCACGCCAAAAAGTATCGGCTGAGCCTGGATATAATCAACAATTCCGGATATGAGCGGCACATCAGCAATGCCCGCTCCGCTCGCAGCAACTGAATAATGCACCAGAGATTCCCCTCCAGCGTCATTATATCACAGCGTCACGCTGGCCCCGGTCTGGCGCGGCCCACTCGTTTCCTTGAGCGCTCAGCCTATCTCAACCGGTCCGGCGGCCACACTTCGCAGACGCTCTAGCTCACAGGAAGCCAGCAGTTCACGGGCGTTCATCGTCTCGCCCGGTTGGCACAGTCCACAACTCGCAGCCAGCGCGCCTATCACCCGCTCAGCCGGAATGCCAGCCGAGCGCAGCGCCCCCACGCCAGCGGCACGCTCGCGCTTCGCCAGCCGCGCCCCCTGCGCGTCGACCACCAGCGGCACATGTCCAAAGCTGGGCACGGCAAAGCCCAGCGCCTCAAAGAGCGCGATCTGGCGGGCTGTGGAACTGAGCAGGTCTGCGCCGCGCACCACCTGGGTCGTCTGCATCAAACCATCATCCACCACCACAGCCAACTGATAGGCCGGGATGCCGTCGCTGCGCGATACGATAAAATCCCCTACCGCCTGGGCGACGTTTTGCGCCACCGGACCAGCCACCAGATCGACAAACGCCAGCAGCCGATCTGGCGCGCGAAAGCGCACGCAGGGGCGTCGACCCTCCGCCTCGCGCGCTTTTCGCTCGGCAGCGCTCAGATTTCGGCATGTGCCAGGATAGCGTGGCCCGTCATCACCTGCGCCCTGGGGAGCGCTCGCAGCCCGCGCCACCTCGGCGCGGCTGCAATAGCAGGGATAGACGAGATCAGCCGTGCGCAGCTTCGCCAGATAGGCATCATAGGTAGCCTGGCGCTCGCTTTGCAGATAAGGGGCAAACGGTCCGCCGCAATCGGGGCCTTCATCCCAATCCAATCCCAACCAGCGCAAATCTTCCAGCATCTGCGCTGCCGCGCCTGGGCGCACGCGAGGCCGGTCCAAGTCCTCCACGCGCAAGACAAATGTGCCGCCCGCCTGGCGAGCAAAGAGCCAGGCCAGCAGAGCCGTGCGCACGTTCCCCAGATGCAAATCCCCAGTGGGGCTGGGAGCATAGCGTCCCCGAACAGACGAAGCATTCATGGCTATAAGAATAGAGCGGTAGGCTTCCGCAGTGAGAGAGCGCAGCGGTGTGCCTGGCTCAGCGGGCCGCTATCGTCGCGCCTGCTGGCAGCGGCGGCACGCATCTTGCCGACCACGCGCAGCCCTGCGCGCCGCCAGCAGCCAGCAGCGGCAATTCCACAACGCCTTGCTCGCGCAGCAAGCTCATCACCAGGCAGAGCGGCAGGCCCACTACCGTCAGATAGCAGCCCTCCACCCGCTCCACAGGATGAAAGAGGGCATGCTGCACGGCATAGGCACCGGCTTTATCAAGGGGGTCGCCCGTCGCCACATAAGCTGAAATCTCGGCATCGCTGTAGTTCCGCATCCAGACGTAGGTACTGCGCTGCCCTGATGCCAGGCGGGCGGTTCGGCTGTCATACAGGGCAACGCCCGTCGCCACCTGATGCCTCCGCCCGCGTAGCCGTCGCAGCATCCTGGCAGCTTCCTCGCTATCCACCGGCTTGGACAGCATCTCATCATCCAGAATCACCGTCGTATCGGCGGCCAGAATCAATCCCGCGAAATCGGGTTCCATCGCTGCCACCGCGCGCGCCTTCTCCACCGCTAACGCCTCCACCATATCGGGAAAACTGCCCTGAAAGGCGGCAGCAAAGGCGTCCTCATCCAGATCGGCGGGCACGGCCAGAAACGGCAAGCCCAGCCTGCGCAGAATTTCGCGCCGCCGGGGCGAAGCCGATGCCAGCAGCAGCGGTGGCATCGGCGCAGAAGCTTCTAACTCTTCTTGCTCGCTCAAACGTATCCATCCTACTTGTATGACAGTAATTGTTTAGAAGCAAACCAACCGGCAGCGTTCACCCGTTCAACGAGCGCGCAAGACGGCGACACATTCAATATGCGCCGTCTGGGGAAACATATCCAGCGGCTGGGCTTCCACCAGTTCGTAGGCCGCCGAGGTCGCGCAGAGATACTTCAGGTCGCGCGCCAGAGTGGCCGGGTCGCACGACACATAGACCACACGCGGTATGCGCCGCTCGGCTAGCGCATCCAGCACCGGGCGCTGGCAGCCCTGGCGCGGCGGGTCCAGCACCAGCCCGTCAATTGTCTCGGCCAGCGTCGGCAGCACAAGTTCCGTTTTCCCCTGGAAAATCAACACATTAGCTGCTTCGCGCACGTTCCAGAGCGCGTCGCGCACCGCGCTGGCCGATTCCTCGATGCCGATCACCTGCCGCGCGTGCCGCGCCATCAACACTGCAAACGTCCCCACACCGCAGTACGCATCAGCTACTGTCATCTGCGGGCCAAGCGCCAGGCCGCGCATAACCAGCGCAGCCATCTGCTCGGCCTGGGTGGTGTTCGTCTGGAAGAACGAACTGGGGCGTATACGAAAACGCGCGCCCGCCAGTTCCTCCTCCATCTCCGCGTCGCGCACCTCGAAGCCAGCCCCCTCCAACTGCGCGCGCACCTCCGGCGCGGGCGCGGGTTGCAGCAAAAGCTGGCCGGTATTAGCCCCGCAGCGCACCAACACCTGCGGGCGCGGCTGCGGCGTTTCGGACAGTATCCGCAGGGCCTGATTGATCGATGCGTGAGCAATCGGGCATTCATCGAGGGGAATCAGCCGACGCGAGCCGCGCGCCGTCAAGCCTACCTGCCCCTCGCGGTTGACAGAAAAGCGCATCTGGTTACGATAACGCCAGGGAACCGCGCAGGCCAGCGTCGGCAATACCGGCGGCTCGGCAATACCGCCCTCGCTGCGCAGCAGCTCGGCCACCATCTCGCGCTTGATCTCCAACTGCCGAGCATAGTCAATATGCTGAAACTGGCAGCCGCCGCACGCCCCAAAATGGGGGCAGGGCGCGTCAACACGCCAGGGCGAGCGCTCCAGCACGTGGAGCAGCGTTACACGCGGCGGCAGTGGGCGGCGTCGTCTGCCGCGTCGGCCTCGGCGCGGCGGCGCTTCCTCGACAGAGACAATCACCCGCTCGCCTGGAATGCCGCCAGGCACCTGTATTACTTGCGGCAGAGCTTCCTCTGCCTCGGTTGCTGGCGCTGTGGCGTATGGCAAGCTGGCAATTACCTGACCGACAGCATCACCCTCGCGGGTAAAGCCGGTCAGATGCACCTCATACCGATGAATGCGTGCCTGTTGATCGAGCGGCAAGGACAAGCAGTAACCCTTTCTGCCAACCGAATACGCTGTTAAAAGGATGAACAACAGCCAAGAAAAACTCAGAGGAAGGTTCCATCAAGGCTGTGTGGGACCAAGCTTTTTCCAAAAATAAAAGACGGTTTCGCCTAGTGGACAATCTTCGAGCGTTCCATAAAGCGTATAGCCGAGTTTTTGGTAAAAGGCTGGTGCCTGAAAGTTCGAGGTCGCCAGACGCGCATAGCGGCACCCTCGTTGATACGCCATAGCCTCAGCCTGCCCCATGAGACGCCGACCCCAGCCTTGAAGGCGCAGTCGTTCCTCAACCCAGATCACACTGATCTCGAACCACATGGGAATGGAATGCGTTCTTCCCACGATCCCACCCAGAACCGTTCCGGCGCGATCAAGCACATAGAGATGTAAAGGTGAAGGCTCCACATCCTTCACAGGAAGCGCCGTGCTGCGCATCCGATTAAAGGCAACCAGTTGATCAGTAATATAGTCCGCGCGCTGCGCACTTTCACTTTGATCGAATATATACTGGTCCTGGGGTTCATCTGGGGTTACCATGCCAATCCTCTGTAAAGAAAGCAACCGCATCGAAACAACCAGAGCAGGAAAAACAAAAGCTGAACATCCATGTCATTGTATCACCCTGAATCGCCACGAAGAAAGAAGAAAGAATTGGCACTCCTGGCACGTGGAACGCTGAAAACGCTATAGTAACAAAGAGCACCGACAAGAAACACGCGAGAAGAACCATGCAACAGCAACCGACATCCTGCGCGCTGAGCTTCAGCGGCGGCAAAGATTCCATGCTTGCCCTGGACCGCGCTGTCCGGCGCGGCTGGCCGGTGAGCTATCTGCTCAACCTCTACGATGCCGCCAGCCAGCGCGTACGCTTTCACGGCGTGCGCCAGGAACTCATCCAGGCGCAGGCAAACGCGCTGGGCATTCCCTTGCTCAGCTATCCCACGCAGCCGGGCACCTTCGAGCAGGTTTTTCTCGGCGCGCTGGATGATCTGTGCGAGCTCGGCGTGGATGCCATCATCTTCGGCGATATTCACCTGGCCGATGTGCGCGCCTGGTACGAAGCGCGCACCAGCGCCAGGAGCCTGATACACCTGGAACCGCTGTGGGGCGAGCCGGTGGGATTACTGGCGCGGGAAGTCGTCCAGCGCGGCTATCACGCCATGCTGACCAGCGTGGAACTCGCGCGCGCTCGCGAAAGCTGGCTGGGGCAGCCGCTCTCCGAAGCGCTGATTGCCGAGTTCGAGAGCGCAGGCATTGACGCCTGCGGCGAGCGCGGCGAATATCATACCTTCGTCAGCAGCGGCCCACTCTTTCGCTCTCCGCTCGCCGTCAGCCTTGGCGAGCGCGTCTCCATGCCCGGCTATGCGCTAATCGATATACTGCTGCAAGCACCGTCTCCCAGTGGCGCGTAAATAGAAAGGTCAGACATGCGATTGGTATCTCTGCTGGCAAGCGCCACCGAAATGATTGCCGCGCTCGGCTGCCTCGATCAACTGGTGGGCCGCTCGCACGAATGCGACTATCCTGAAGCCGTAAAGGCTCTGCCGGTGGTGAGCCGGGTCCAGATCAACATCGACACCAGCAGCGCTGAGATCGACACCCAGGTCAAAGCTATGAGCCGCGCGGCGCGCGAAGATACCTCCGCCCTCCAGGCGCTGAGCATCTACCGCATCGACATCGAGCAATTGCAGCGGCTGCGCCCCGACATCATCTTCACCCAGACCCAATGCGAAGTCTGCGCCGTCAGTGAGCGCGACGTAGCGCAGGCCGTCAGCCACCTGATCGGCCTGCAGCCGCGCATCGTCTCGCTGGCCCCCTATCGGCTGGCCGATGTCTGGGAAGATGTGCTGCGCGTGGGGGCGGCCCTGGAACGCACCGAGCAGGCGCAGGCGCTGGTCGCAGGCTACGAAGCACGGCTGGAACACCTGCGCCGCCGTGCCGCCGCGCAGCCAGCGCATCCGCGCATCGCGCTGCTGGAATGGCTCGACCCGCCTATGGCCGCGGGCAACTGGACGCCTGAACTGGTCGAGGCCGTTGGCGGCATCAACCTCTTCGGCGAAGCCGGCGCGCACTCGCCCTGGCTGGCCTGGGAAGAGTTGGTCGCAGCCGACCCGGATGTCATCATCCTCACGCCCTGCGGCTTCACGCTGGCGCGCACCCTGGAAGACATCCCTCTGCTGGAAGCGCGCCCCGGATGGGCAAAGCTGCGCGCCGTACAAAGCGGGCGCGTCTTTGCAGTCGATGGCAATCAATACTTCAACCGCTCCGGGCCGCGTCTGGTCGAATCAGCCGAAATTCTGGCGGCACTGCTGTTCGGCTGGGATATGCCCGCAGGCGTCGACCACACAAGCTGGCAAAAAATCGTGAGCCAATAACACTGCTCCCTGCCCAGTGATTGAGCAGGGAGCAGTGTTGCAGCGTTGTGAGAGGCTTGCTTTGGACGACGCCAGATCAGGCGTCGTAGAAGAGGCTAAACTCCAGCGGCGTTGGGCGCAGACGTACCTCGGCGGACTGCGCGCGCTTCAACTCGATATGCTTCTCCAGCAGGTCTTCGGTGAAGACGCCACCTTCCAGCAGGAACTCAGAGTCTGCTTCCAGCGCGCTGAGCGCCTCATCGAGCGACCCGGGCACCGAGCGAATCTCGTGCTTCTCAGCCTCGCTCAGTTCGTAGATGTTCTTATCCAGCGGACCCAGGCCATTTTCAATCGGGTCGATCTGGCGCTTGATGCCATCCAGACCCGCCATCAGCAGCGCGGCAAACGTCAGGTAGGGGTTGCTGGAAGGGTCTGGCGGGCGGAACTCAAGGCGCTTGGCCTTCGGGCTATCCGAATACATCGGGATGCGCACCGCCGCCGAGCGATTGCGCTGCGAGAAGACCAGGTTGACCGGAGCCTCGAAACCAGGCACCAGGCGCCTGTAGCTGTTGGTGGTCGGCGCAGCCAGGGCCAGAATGGCGGGGGCATGTGTCAGCAGACCGCCGATGTAGTAGAGCGCGGTCTTGCTCAGCAGGGCATAGCTATCGCCGAAGAAGAGCGGGCGCTCACCCTTCCAGAGACTCTGGTGGACGTGCATGCCCGACCCATTATCGCCGAAGAGCGGCTTGGGCATAAAGGTTGCCGTCTTGCCATGGCGCTTCGCCACATTCTTCACAATGTACTTGTAGAGCATCAGCTTGTCGGCCATACGCAGCAGACTATCAAAGCGCATATCGATTTCGCACTGACCTGCCGTCGCCACTTCGTGGTGCTGCGCTTCCACCTGGATGCCAGCGGCTTCCATCGTCAGTACCATCTCCGCGCGAATGTCTTGCAGCGTATCGGCAGGCGCGACCGGGAAATAGCCCTCTTTGGCGCGAATGTTATGGCCCAGGCCGCTAGTGCCGCTGTTCCAATGCGCCTCGGCAGAATCAACCTCGGCAATCTGGAAATTCGGGTTCGAGGCATAGCGCACAGAATCAAACACGAAGAACTCGGCCTCTGGGCCAAAATAGCTGACATCGGCTATGCCACTCTTGCGCAGATACTCTTCAGCCTTGCGCGCCACGTAACGCGGGTCGCGGCTGTAGGGAGCGTGGTCCGCGCCAGGCTGGGCCACATCGCAAACCAGGCTGAGCGTAGGAACCGCCGTAAAGGGGTCCAGGATGGCGGTATCCGGGTCAGGCATCAGCAGCATATCGCTCTCATTGATTTCCTGGAAACCGCGAATGCTCGATCCATCAAACCCTACCCCATCCTCAAATGCATCGGCCTCGAATGAGGAAAACGGGACACTAAAATGCTGCCAGGTGCCCGGTACATCGGTGAACTTAAAGTCCACCATCTTTACGCCGTGGTCCTCTGCAAACTTTACGACTTGTTCGGGGGTCATGTTCTCTTCCACTCCTTTTCGGGCGCCTTTGAAGCTGCTTCTCAATATGGAAAACCGTCATGTTGTGCGCAATGCACAACATGACGGCGCACCCATCAATCGTTATAAGGATACCAGAGATCATTCCATCTTTCTTTGGACAGTTTAGCAGGAAAGAAAGCCTTTTCTCTTGTGCATTATGCCAAGCATTCGGCAACTCCAGACTGATCTGACGGACGGAGGGGCCTTAGCTTGTCGAGGAAATGCTTTTTTGAAACGGAAATCCCTCAAATTATGTTATATATACAAGCGATGCCATGGTGAGACCAGCCACGCCCGAAGAACCTGGAGAAAGCGCCCTGAAAAAGCGCAAGGAAGAGAACCCTGTGACCTTGCAACCGATTCTATCTTCGCCAGACCAGTCTGCCTCAACTTCATCCAATGTGCCAGGCAAACATCGGCAGCGCGCTGTCTTTTGGGAAGCAGGGATGCTGGGCGTCATCTTGCTGGTGGCGCTGCTCCTGCGGCTCTGGCATCTTTCCGCAGTGACGGATAACTACGATGAGGGCGTCTACTGGAGTTCGCTGCGCGCCATGTACGCAGGTCATGGGTTATTTACCCCCGTCTTTTCATCTCAGCCGCCGTTCTTCCTGCTTTCGCTCTATCCACTGGTCGCCTTGTTGGGGCCAACCCAAATGGCCGCGCGGCTGGGCGTGGTTCTCCTCTCGCTCGTCAGCATCCTGGGGATGTACCTGCTTGCCAGAAGGCTAGGCGGTCCCTGGGCAGGTCTGGGGGCAGCCCTGCTGCTGGCTAGCGATCCTCTCTATCTGATTCAATCCCAGACCATCGATGCCGAAGTGCCTTCCGTCGCCTTCCTGATCGTGGCCGTAGCCGCCGCCGCCTATGCAGACCGTTATCCCTGGCAAGCGGCGTTGATTTCAGGCGCGGCTACAGCGCTGGCGATACTGGAAAAGTTGTTTGCCGTCGCGGCTCTTGCCGCCATCCTGCCTCTCTTTGTGGGCCATCTGCTCGCCTTCGAGCGCACACAGCTTTCCTTGAAAGAGCAAGAGCCGCCCCACAGCATGCTGGCGCGCCTGCGAATGCCCCAGCGGCAAACGCTGAAGCGCGCGGCAGTGCTGGCTGGCGCGTATCTGCTGGGGCTGGCGCTGGCAGGGATGCTGATCTTCCTGCCTTATCTGCATGAGCTTCAGAGCGCCTACCAGCAGGTGATCGCCTTCCATCTGGCTGCCGATCAGAGCTACGCCAGCACCCTGAGCCAGAATCCCCAGATACTGCTGGGCGTTACCACCGAATACCCCCTGGCGATTCTGGCGCTCTGCGGCATCGTGCTCGGGCTGTTTCGACGCCGCAGACATGTCCTGCTGGTGATCATCTGGATCGTGGTGGTGCTGATTATCCTTCTG
Source organism: Ktedonobacterales bacterium (assembly GCA_035307385.1). GTDB lineage: Bacteria > Chloroflexota > Ktedonobacteria > Ktedonobacterales > DATBGS01 > DATBHW01. The sequence continues at coordinate 141,051 of DATGID010000072.1, forward strand.
CGACAAGCGCCACTCTTCACGCGCCATCTGGTCTTGCTCGTTCCAGTGCTGGCACTCAGCGTGGCCCTTGGTTTTGCGCCAGAGGTCCAGACATGGGCCGCCGAAGCAAGGGCGCTCGGCACCCGTTTACAACACATCCGACCAGGCTGGGCGACACGAGCCAGTAAAGCGCTCCTGATTGGAGCGCCTGTCTTGCTACTGGCAGGTTTGTTCTTCAATAATCTGTACAATCTGTTGCTCTATCCGCTGGGGCCGATACCCACCGCGCCACAAGTTTCGCAAGTCGCCAGCGACCTTCAGCGGCTCACCACTCCACAACAGCAAGTGATCACCGATGACCAATACATCGCCGCCCTGGCAAACCGCGATGTTCCGCCTGAATTAGTCGACACCTCCGATGTGCGCATCGTCACCGGCTATCTCACCGCCGAGCAGGTGATTACGCTCGCTGAGCAGCCGCAGGTAGGTGCAGTCCTCTTCTACACTGGCCGACTCGACAAGCTTCCAGGGGTGCGTGCCTGGGTAGAGCAGCATTTTCATCTGGCGCGCTCCTATGGCAAGGGGCAAGACCTCTATCTGCGGGCCGGGCCATAACCCCGAAAGCACACTCTCTGGAGAGCGACCTGGCAGGTCGCTCTCCAGATATCCAGAAAAGCGCTTCAGATGAACAGCGTCACCAGCGTAGGCAACACCACCAGCGCCAGCGCAGCATAATCGCGGAGGCGCAGCCGGGTTTCATAGAGCGGTGTCTGCTCGCCAGCCAGCGCGTAGCCCCGCGATTCCAACGCAATCGCCAATTCTCCCGCCCGACGCAACGCGCCGCGCAGCATAGGCACCAGCAGCGCCAGCAGCGCACCCCTTCGCTTACGCAGAGAACCTCTGGTGAACTGCGCGCCCCGCGACTGCTGCGCTTTGATAAGCTGGTTCGCCTCATCGACCAGCACCGGCAGAAAGCGAAAGGCCACCAGCGTCATCAGCGCCAGCTCATCTGCCGGAATGCGCCAGCGTCGCAGCGGGCGCAGCAGCAGCGCCAGCCCTTCCCCCAGGGCCACCGGGCTGGTGGTCAGCGCCAGCAATTGGGAGGCCAGGAAGATCAGCAGAAAGATGGTCGAGAAGCCAACGACAAACCACGCGCCATCCGAACTGATCACCACCGGACCAAGCGTTGCCACCGTCACATCTCCTGGCGTAAACAGCAGCGCCGGAATATCCGCCAGCACCACCAGCAGCAAGAGCAAGCGCATGCGCCGGAAAACATAGCCGGGATGAATACCGCTCAAACCAACCGCCAGCACTAACAACGCCGCGATCACAATGTACGGGCCAAGATGCCACGCACGTCGATTTGCCACGAACAGCGCCACCGCCAGCCATCCAATCAGCAGCAGCTTGGTACGCGCCTGTAACTGATGCAGCGGTGACGTTCCGGGGATGTAGACGCCAAGAGGCAAATTATTCAGCATCGCGGAGCACTCCCGAAGATTTCTCAGATCGCCTGCTGCCGAGAAGAATCGCCTGGGTCATCTCATCAAGGGTCACTGCCGCATCGTCGAGGGGAAAACCCTGCTTGCGCAGCAGCGCGCCCACCTGGCCGAGCGCGGGCACATCCAGCCCCCATTCGGCCAGCGCATGCCCCTGCTGGAAAAGGTCGCGCGGGCTGCCATCCAGCGCCAAACGCCCCTGGTGCAGCACCAGCGCGCGCTCTGCCAGCAGCGCGACCTCACTCATATCATGCGACACCAGCAGGATGGTCGTCTGACGTTCGGCGCGCAGTTGTCCCAAAAACCGATAGAGTTCAGCGCGACCAGCGCCGTCCAGCCCCGCCGTTGGTTCGTCCAGCACCAGGATAGCTGGCTCCATCGCCAGCACCCCCGCCAGCGCGACGCGGCGCATCTGCCCGCCGCTCAGCGAAAAGGGGTCGCGTTGCCCAAACTCCTCCTGAGGCAAACCGACGATGCGTAGCGCCTCGCCTACCATGCGCGCCACTTTTGCCTCGCCGATGTCCATCTGGCGCGGCCCAAAAGCCACCTCGTCAAATACCGTGGGGGCAAAAAGCTGCTTTTCCGGCGACTGAAAGACCAGTCCCACCATCCGCCGCAGCTTTGCCAGATCAGCGCCCTTTGCCCCCACATCGATGTCGTTTACCACCACGCGCCCGCTCGTGGGCCGCAGCAAGCCATTGAAGTGCTGCACCAGCGTTGATTTTCCCGAGCCGGTCACGCCAATAATGGCGACACAGCTTCCATCCTCGACAGTGAAGGAGAGATGGTCCAGGGCCGTCTTCACCAGCGGCGTCCCGACCAAATAGCGAAAGGTAAGCGCTTCAACGTGAATGGGCACAGCCTTCTCTTCCTCGATCCCGGCACAGACGACGCAAGCAAACACGATCAAACAGCAGGGCGCAGCCGCCTTCTGTTGCCGTCCAGCACGTGATAGCATATGTGATGCCCGTCGACCTTCGCAAGAAAGAACGGGCGAAAGCGCGCATCCCGTTTATCCTCTGCATAGTTGCGACAAAGCTGCGACAATTGGATGAAACCGTTCTACCGCAACGCTCGTCTCTCTTATGAGAGACAGACTATCTCATATGGACTACAGCATAGCGTATACACACCCGCTCAGCCACGCCTCAAGGGCTTGACAAACCCCCTATGCTGGCAACAAGGCACTTTCACGTAGATCAAGGATAAGGAGATCGACCCTGTATGGCTTCCCAGATACCTTCGATACCTGAGACGGACGGTGACGAAGATATTTCCAAGGCGCCCATTATGCTCACTCGCTCCTGGTGGCGTCAGGCCGCCATGTATGTCGGGGCAGGCATTCGCATCTGCCGGAAAGACATCCCCGGGCTGGTAACGCTCGTGGGCCTTTTTATGCTTCCACCACTTGCCGCCGTGGTGGTGGGGAGCCAGCCGGGCGACCTGGCTCATTGGATTGCCGAAGCCCTGCCCTGGATTACCATCGTCATGGGCAACATGTCCGCCGTGCTGGCGATCGAAGCTATCGACGCGGGCAAGCCTGTCATCCCTTCAGAGATTCTTCCAGCAGCCGTGCGCTGGCTCCCGCGCTATCTCTGGGCCAACGGCATCACGACCGCCCTTTTCTGGGTTCCCGTGACGCTCGCGGAATGGGGGCTTGGCAAGTTGACCGATTCCTGGGGCTGGCCTGCATTTACGGTTATTCTGATCTTGGGCATCCCTATGCTCTTCTTGCACGTGCGACTCGTCTTTGCCACTTATGCTGCCATCGTCGATGACCAGCCGGGCGTGCGTTCCGTGCGCATCAGCATGGGCATTGCCCAGGGCCGCTGGCTCATGGTCGTCGCCGCCTTTGTCGGCTCGGTGCTGGTCGAAGGCCCCATCATCGGCCCCATCTATTTGCTCATTCAGGGCTTCTCAAACCCCTATGTCGCGGGCGGTTTCACCTGGATGCTCATTATGATGATGCGCCCGATCTTTATTGCCACATTGCATGAAATCTATGAAGACTACCGCCCAGCAGCCGAGATCGCCCAGAGCCGCAGCGTCGCCAATCTGACCCGCTTCCAGCGCTTGCGTCGCGAAGTCAGCATTCGCTCCGGCATCATCGCGCTCCCTAAGCAAGCTGCCGAGGAAGCCTCGTGATCGAAGAAAGCCAGAGCAGAGGCGCGGCCACAGGCACGAAACTTCTGACGGAGACCGAAACGATGCTGCGCCTCCCCAACGGACCAAGCATCTTTGCTCGCGCCTGGTCGCCGCCATCCCCGCAGCGTGTAGTCGTCTGCATTCAGGGATTGGGTGGGCACGGCGGCTATTACCGGCTATTGGCAGAGGCGCTCGCCGCCAATGGCACCGCGCTGGCAGCCCCCGACCTGCGCGGGCACGGGCGTTCTGAGGGCGCGCGCGGCACCATTGATCGCTTTGACCGCTATCTGGAAGATGTGGACGCTGCCCTGCGCTGGGTACAAACGTCCTGGCCGGGCAAGCCGATCATCCTGCTGGGCGAGAGCATGGGCGCATCCATCGCTATCCAATACATCGCTACCAGCCAACGCCGCGCTCAGCCCGTTCCGCTGGCCGGGCTGGCGCTGATTTCGCCGGTCTTGCGCCCAACCATCCAACCATCCTTTGGTGAAGCCACTCGTTATCTGCGCTACTTGCTCACTGCGCCTTCACGTCCGGCTATGCTCACGACTGGACGCGAAGAGCTAGGCTGCCGCGACAATGCCTTCAATGACCAACTGCGCGCTGACCCGCTGTTTGTCCGCAAGGTCAGCGTGCGCTTCCTCAACAACCTGAGCATCTGGCTTTGGCAAACCAGGCGCAAAGCCGCGCAGGTGAATCTGCGACTGCTGGTGCTGCGTGGGGAACGCGATTACATTGCCCATCATGCCGCGACAGCCGCGTTTGTTCGTCGGGTGGCAACCAGAGATCAGCGCGTCATCACCCTGCCCGAAGCCTATCACTGCCTGCTCTATGACCCGGCAACGCCACAGGTGGTCGAGATACTCACTTCCTGGCTCGCCGCCTATCCAGCCGCGCCGGAACCTGCGCCGCTGGATCAGTGAACACCTCTTTAGAAGAAGGATTCAGAAGAAGGATTCGTGATGGAAGCACAACACGTGCTTGTTACCGGCGGCGCGGGATTTCTCGGCGTCAATCTCCTGCGTCACCTGGCTGGCAAAGGCTACGCGCTCGCGTCCCTTGATCTGGCCGAGTGTACCGCCCCAGACCTGATAGAACAGGTGACATTCCACCGGGGAGATATTCGCGATCCTGACGCCGTTCAGCAAGCCTTGCAAGGCATCGATCTGGTGGTTCATACGGCAGCAGCCCTTCCCCGCTATGCCACTGCCGACATTTACACCACCGAAGTGGACGGGACGCGCACCCTTTTGCAGGAAGCGCAGCGCCAGCAAGTGCAGCGTTTCATTCACATCTCCTCAACGGCAGTCTATGGCGTCCCTGACCATCATCCCCTGCTCGAAACCGATGCCCTCTCTGGCGTGGGACCATACGGAAAGGCCAAGATTCAAGCGGAGCAGGTGTGCCTGGAGTTTCGGGCGCAAGGCATGATCTTGCCAATCCTACGCCCCAAAACGTTCGTTGGGCCAGAACGGTTGGGTGTGTTCGCGCTACTCTATCAATGGGCGGTAGAAGGACGGAACTTTCCCATCCTGGGCAGCGGGCGGAATCGTTATCAACTGCTCGATGTCGAAGACCTCTGCATAGCGATTTTGCTCTGCCTGACACAGCCGGTCCAGGCCGTCAACGAGACCTTTAACATCGGCGCGAAAGTCTTCAAAACCGTCCGCGAAGAGTATCAAAGCGTGCTCGACTGCGCAGGCTTCGGGAAAAAGGTCGTCTCTATCCCAGCCAGGCCAGCCATTTTGGGATTGCAGCTTTTAGATCGGCTGCACCTTTCCCCGCTCTATCCCTGGATTTACGAGACGGCAGCCAGGGACTCGTTTGCTTCCATCGAACGGGCAGAACACGCCCTCGGCTACGCGCCAACATACTCGAATGAGCAGGCGCTGCTGCGCAACTTCGAGTGGTATCGAAGCCAGCGCGAGCCTTCCGCCATGCAGGCAGGGATTACCCATCGAGTTCCCTGGAAACAAGGGGTGCTTGGGCTGCTGAAAGCCTTTTTCTAGGCGGAGGGTGCCGAACCTGCACACACATTAGCTGCTGCGTGCAGGCGGCTCATAGGCCCTGGCTTCCTCATTGACTGGCGACTGGTTGGAGTGCTGCCCCACTGGCTGGTGCTGCTTGCGCGACCCGCCACCATCAGGGTCGCGGCGGCCTCGCGCCAGCATCCGCAGCAGCGTTACCAGCGCCGCCGCCAGGTTGAGCGCCACCAGCATATCGATCACGGCGATGATGCCTAGCAGGTCGGTCAGCGCGCCCATAAACAACATCACTGGAATCGCTCCGCCGTTGAAGAGCACCTGATACAGCGCCAGCACGCGCCCACGCATCTCGTCAGGCGAGCGCTCTTGCATGCGCGTTTGCGCCGGAACCACGATCAAGTCTAAGCAGAGACCTGCCAGCGCCGTCAGCCCGGCCACCGCCAGCAAAAAGGGCGGGTCGGTCCACCAGCCAGAAGGGTCGGAGAACCGCGCCACATTCTGGGCAATGGGCAACAAACCAATCCCCAGCGCCGTGCCGAGCATGCCCGCAATAATGGTGCGCGTCGACCCCAGACGCTCCACGATAGCCGGAACCAGCAGCGAACCGGCTACCAGGCCAATTCCAGCAGGCGCAAAAATCAGCGCGGTATCGCTGGTTGGCAGATTCAACAAACGCTGCACAAAGGTGGTTGCCAATTCAGCAATCGTCAGCATAATCAAGCCGCCAAAGCAGGCTTGCCAGAGGCCATCAAACAAAATGCCATCCTGGCGCACCAACTGCCAGCCATCGCGCAAGTCTTCACGCAGCCGCTTCCAAATGCTGATGGGCAAATCAACTGCCGCAAGCTCCGGCTCCAGCGGCAGCGGGGTATCCAGCGGCAGCGGCAACGGATGCAAAGCTCCTTGCTCAGCTTCGGCCTTGAGCGCCTCCCTTGCACCTTGCGCATCCCTTTGGCGCTCGCGCGGCAAGCTGGCAGTCAGGGCAGCCGCAATCAGATACAACCCGGTGAGGATAATGAACAGAGTTTCAACCGGCCTCAACGTGATGTAGTGGGTATGTGTCCCCAGCGTCAGCGTCGGCAACAGGTCAAGCGCCAGCGGACCAAGGATCAACAATCCCACTGCCTGGCTGGCATTCAGCGTCAGGTTATAGAGCGACAAGGCGGGCAGCAGTTCGGCCTCGCCAACCAATCGAGGAATAATAGCGCCCTCTGCCGGGCTAAAAAAGAGACCAACCAGCGAGAACAAAAACGCCAGTCCATAAATGAACAGATACTGATGCGGATTGAACAGCAGCGCCACCACAAACAGTGCCGTTGACAGCGCGCGCACGACATTGCTGATCCAGAGGATGCGGCGACGATCAAGCCGGTCTACTAGCGCCCCGGCAGGCGCACCAAAGAGCACCAGCGGCAGGCTCAGCGCAATAATCACCAGGCCCACCAGTGTCGCCGAATGTGTTTCATCGGTAATGAGCACAATCATGGCATAACTGGCGGTGAACTGGACACTCAGGTAAATAATCTGAGCCAGCCAGAGGCGCAGGAGAGCAGGATGCCGAAGTACCCGCAGCACTTCCAACCCCTTGAGTGGTTTACCCAAGTGCTCCCTCCCTCATGACCAGCCCAAGCAACGTCTCGCCCTCCAGGGGCGCCTTCGCCGCCAGAGCTAGCGCTCGATGTATCAGTATTTCAGCCATCCTGGCAGCACCTTACCTTATCCGATTTTTTTATTTCTCATTATATATTGCTTCCTTGCATCAAGGCCCATGCCTCTAAAAAGTCTTTGCTCTAGTAGCGTATCATATCACGCTGCTCACGTCCATCCAAGCAGCGCTTCCCCCTACTTTTGCGCTACACAGATGCTCTCCTTCCGCATGCCAGGCTGATTGTCGCCAACACCACGAAATTTCTGGAGCAGGAAATATGCGCTCGTCCGGATGCAAACATCAGGAACAGAACTGCGAAAACGCATCTGGTGAAGGAATAGCAGGTTTTCTGCCAACAGGAAGAGGAGTAGGCCTGGGGCAAATGGAAAAAGAGGATTTCGGGTAAATTGCTATATACGGGTGTTGGCGGGAGACAGTGGTATTCCTTGAAAGCAGGAGAGAACTGGAGCCGGCGAAGGGATTTGAACCCTTGGCCTACGGTTTACGAAACCGTTGCTCTACCGCTGAGCTACGCCGGCCTGCTCACTAGATGGTGTACTTGATGGCCCACCTATCATAACGCAAAACCAGGCTTCTTGTCAAGGATGTCGTTAAAGACCACCCTGAGCCACGCGCCTGCTTTCATGCCCCGCCAGAGCTATTGACAAAGAGCGCACCGACACTATATACTGTATATTGCGTCTGGCGGGATGCCAGAACGGTGCAAAAAGCCCCCGTGGCGGAATGGTATACGCGGCAGGTTGAGGGCCTGTGCCCTTTGGGCGTGCTGGTTCGAGTCCAGTCGGGGGCACCATGATTGACTTTTCACCACCTTTCAAGTATACTTGTTGGTGCTGATACTTACGCGGGCTTGGTGTAGTGGTAACATGCGACCTTCCCAAGGTTGAGACCGTGGGTTCGAATCCCATAGCCCGCTCCAACATCTTCCATCCCTCGCTCACGCCTGGCGCTGGTCCAGGCGCTTTTTTATGGCTGCACGTTGGCAGAATGCTCAGCAGTTGACGCGCGCCATCTCCAGGTGATACACTATTTCTAATAACTTTCAGCCATTGTAGGCCCGCTGCTTGAGTTTGCAAAGGCATCCCTGGTGATTTCATACGCTGCGCACCCACACATCCGATTGCTCGATACCTCGCGCCCAGGCACGGCAGTTTGCCGCGCGCTGGGCACTTTCGCTATTATGAGGCATTCATCTGACCCAACGGGCAATCAACCGATAGCTGCGGTGGGACACACGCGCTGAAATCGGGAACTAGCTGCTGAAACCCTGGCAGGAAAGGATGGAAAGGAAAAGGCGCGATCATGACCACGCTGCTCGATTGGGAGGAGAAATTTGGCACGCAGGGACTCACCTTTGATGATGTGCTGCTCATCCCCGCCGCATCTTCGGTGCTGCCCTCCGATGTCTCCACCCGCACCCGGCTGACCAACACCATCGAATTACGCATTCCCATCGTCTCGGCGGCCATGGATACCGTCACCGAGGCGCGGCTGGCTATCGCCCTGGCGCGCGAAGGTGGCATCGGCATTATCCATCGCAATCTCTCCCTGGAAGACCAGGCATCCGAAGTAGATAAAGTCAAACGCTCGGAATCAGGAATGATTACCGACCCCATCACGCTGGCTCCCGGCGACTCGCTGCGCAGCGCCCTGGCGGCCATGGCAAACTACCATATCTCCGGCATCCCCATCACCGAGCAGGGCAAGCTGGTGGGCATCCTTACCAACCGCGACCTGCGCTTCGAGACCAATCTGGACCGCCCCATCGGCGAGGTCATGACGCGCGAGCATCTGATCACCGCTCCCGTTGGCACCACGTTGGAAGAAGCGGCAACCATTCTGCACCGCTTCAAAATTGAAAAGCTGCCAGTGGTTGATGACCATGGCTTGCTCAAAGGACTCATCACCGTCAAAGACATCCAAAAGAAGACGCAATATCCCAACGCAGCCAAGGACGAGCGCGGACGGCTGCGCGTGGGGGCAGCCGTTGGCGTTGGGCCAGATTGCGAAGAGCGCTGCGCCGCCTTGATTGCCGAAGATGTCGATGTGCTGGTGATCGATACCTCTCACGGCCATTCAAAGATGGTGCTGGAAGCCGTTGCCCGCATCAAGCGCCGCTTTGGGCACCAGGCGCAGATTATCGCGGGCAACGTCGCCACCGCCAGCGGCACCGAAGCCTTGATCGAGGCAGGCGTGGATGCCGTGAAGGTTGGCATTGGCGCAGGAGCCATCTGCACTACGCGTGTGGTCGCGGGCGTGGGCGTTCCGCAGATCAGCGCCGTGTACGACTGTGCGCAAGCTGCCGCTCGCTATCATATTCCGGTGATCGCCGATGGAGGCATCCAATATTCGGGGGACATTGCCAAGGCCATTGCCGCCGGAGCCGATACCGTCATGCTCGGTGGGCTGCTGGCCGGAGTCGATGAAAGCCCCGGCGAACTCATCATCTCCCAGGGCGAGCGCTATAAAGACTATCGCGGCATGGGGTCCATCGGCGCGATGAAGCGGCGCAGCTACAGCAAAGACCGCTACTTCCAGGAAGGCGTCAGCGACGAGTCCCGCCTGATCGCCGAAGGCATCGAAGGGCGCGTCCCCTACAAGGGTCCGCTTAGCTCGATGACCTACCAACTGGTGGGCGGCTTACGCCAGGCCATGGGCTATTGCGGCGCGGCCACCATCGCGGATATGCAAACCAACACGCGCTTCACGCGCATCACCAGCGCGGGACTGCGCGAGAGTCATCCTCACGATGTCTTCATCACCAAGGAAGCGCCCAACTACGCCATCAATCCACGTTGATACCTGACCCCGAGATCAGCAAGTCATACTAACAACACAGCGGCGCACTCGACAAAATCAACTTTGTCGAGTGCGCCGCCGTGCCGTATAAAACCAATCAGCTATTGCCCCACCAGCGCATCGCCAGCCTCGCGGCCATTGACCTTCTCGATCTGCGCCCCCAGCGCACGCAACTTTTCGGGCAGCCGCTCATACCCCCGTTCGATATGCTCAATGCCCGTCAGTGTCGAGGTGCCGTTGGCGCTGAGCGCCGCCAGAATGTAGGAGCAGCCCGCGCGAATATCAGGAATGGTCAGTTCCGCACCCGACAGCGGCGTTGGGCCGCGCACAATGCAGCTATGGAAATACTCTTTCTCGCGGAAGCGGCAGGCCATCTCGCCCAGGCATTTGGTATACAGTCCGATGTCAGCGCCCATGCGGTTCAATTCCTGGGTATAGCCAAAGCGGTCCTCGTAAATGGTCTCGTGCACCACCGACATGCCCTTGGCCTGCGTGAGCAATACCGTAAAGGGCTGCTGCCAATCGGTCATGAAGCCGGGATGCACGTCTGTCTCGATGGCAATCGAGCGCGGCACGCAGCCGGTATCATAGAAGCGAATGGCGTCATCCTCCACCGAAAAATCCAGCCCAATGCGATAAAGCGCATTGAGGAACGTCAGCAAATGGTCCTGAGTAGCCCCCACCAGCCGCACATCGCCTTTCGTCAGATAGGCGGCAATCGCCAGCGACACGGCCTCCAATCGATCAGGAAGGATGCGATGCGTCGCCCCGCGCAGCCGATCAACGCCCTCCACCACAATCTTGCGGTCCACCTTGAGTTCGATAATTGCCCCCATCTTTTGCAAAAACTTGATGAGGTCCATAATCTCTGGCTCAATGGCGGCATTCTCGATAATTGTGACACCCTTTGCCAGCGAGGCCGCCATCAACAGGTTCTCTGTCGTGCCCACGCTGGGAAACGGCAGGCGAATCGTCGCGCCCTTCAAACGCTTGGCCCTGGCGTAAAAGCAGCCATCGCGGAACTCGATCTCCGCGCCCATCTGAATCAGTCCCTCAATATGGAAATTGATGGGGCGCGGGCCAATCTTATCGCCGCCGGGGGCCGGAATGGTGGCCTCGCCGCAGCGGTGCAGCATTGGCCCCAGCGTCAAGACCGCCAGCCGATTCATCTTTCCCAGTTCCAGCGGCGGGGCGTTATTATTGATGCCAGCCGTTTTAATCTCGATAGTCGAGGGGTGGTCTGGCAGCCAGGTCATCTCAGCGCCAATCGCCCGCAAAAGGCTTTCGGTGATGGTCACATCCCCAATACGGGGCGTGTTATGCAAGGTACATGGCTCTTCAGTCAGAAGTGAGGCAACCAGCATCTTGGTGGCGGCGTTTTTCGCGCCGCTCACACTCACCGTCCCCCGCAGCGGCGTTCCTCCCTCCACCACATAGCAGCCGACACGATCAGCCGTAATAATCTCAGTCATGACCCTTCTCACTTCCAGGCAACAGACGCCGCTCAACTCGTGTGATGGCGATGAAATAAAGCACGCTGGATGCCAAACACAGCCACAAGTATACTCATCAGGGAGAATCCTTGTAAATAGGCATAGGATGTTTGGGGGTTCCGAAAGCCAGGGTATTTTAGTGGGAAGCGGCCTGATGTTTCTTACGAGCGCGCGCCGTCCAGTGCCCTGCCTCCGCGCGGGCCACGGCAATCTCAGCTAGAGGTCTCCCCTGCGCCTCGTAGAGCAGCGCCAGCACCAGATAGAGCGCCCCCAGACCGGCCTCATCCTCAATCGATTCCAACGCCTCCCTTGCCTCTTGCGCCAGCGCCTCTGCCCGCGCAAAATCCTGCTCGCGGAGCGCCTGGCGGGCGCGCATCAACAGCAGCCAGCCCAAAAGCTGATGCTGCCTGGCATCGTCGCCAGCGCGCCCAATCGCCTCGCAGCGTTCCCAGGCGCGCGCTGCCTCTTCGGAGCGTTCAGCGACGAGCAGCCGCTCGCCCTGCACCATCAAGCAGCGCCCCACCTGCACCACATCGCCCGAGGCTTCCGCCAGCGCCACAGCCTGTTCCATCCGCTCCAGGCTGGCCGAAAGATCGCCATCCCTCTCAAAGAGCAGATCATCCTCGCGCAGACGGATGTAAGCCAACAGTGCCTGACACGCGGGCAGCAGCGCCGCACTGCTGCTCTGCATCAGGCTTTCCAGCGCCACGCGCCCCTGGCGATAGCGTGCCAGCGCCGCCTCTTCATCCAGCGTGGCATCCCAGAGCGTGGCCTCGATCTCCGCCTCAATCGCTTGCAACCTGGCCTGCGCTTCGGCCAACCGCTCCGGCTCGGCCTTCATGGTGTCTCGCTCCTGTAGGGCTGACGCTTTTGCCGAGCCGGTGGCGGCGGCGCAACCAGCCAATAGAGAGCACGGGCAGCCCTCGGCTTGCGTGGAATATGCGAGGAGCCAGATTGCTTCCCTGAGCGGGGAGCTTTGGTCGGCTGCGCAGACTGCGCCTGCCTGGTAGCTTTACCGCTTTCCCGGCCCAGACCATCCAGCAGATCGAGCATCTGGTTGACGCTTTGCGCTACGCCTTCCACCATCAAATAACCCGATGGTTTGATGGCATCACCCACCAGCAGCAGCCCGCGCAGGCCGATCTCCGGCGCAAAGTCAGCGCCCTGCTGCGCCCGATTGACCGGCCATTCTCCGCGATACTGGCTGATCGTCAAGATACGACAATCACGCTCAAAATCGGGGCCGAACACCCGGCGCAGATCGGCCACCGCCAGCGCGCGCTCGTGCTCGACATCATCAGAGCGCATCACCTGATGCGTAATCAGCAGGTGCTTGCCGGGCGGGGCAAGCCGCCGGTCACTATTGCTCGGCTGCACCATCCCTGCGATGCGCTCGGTATCCAGGCAGTACATGATGCCCTTGTGTGGGATGAATGAACGGTCACTCAACACATGCACTTTCAGGCCAACCGCCTCGCGCAGCGGCGCGCCACCAGTCGTAACCAAATCAGTAACCAGGTCTGTCTCTTGAATATCTGGAGCAGCCGTTTCCTCATTAGCAAGGAGGTTGTTCGTTTCCGCTTGCAACATGCGCAGCGTCGCACGCGGGCCAACGTTGCTGATTACCAGCGGCGCGCGCAGGATGCTTTCCACACCGGTCATCTTATCGCGCACATGCGCGCCGGTCACCGCGCCATCCTCCGCCAGCAGTCGCACGACATCGTGGCGCAGCAGTATCTCGCCGCCCTGCTCGCGCACGCGGCGTTCCAGTTCGCCCGTGACCGCCGCGCAGCCACCCTCCACGATGCCCGGCGGGCCATAGCGAAACATATTCTTCGTCGTTTCGGCCACTTCCGCCGCGCTCACCTGCTCCAGCGGCACACTCAGCGCAAAATGGGAGATGCGCTCGAAAAAAGCATACAGTTCCGGCGCGCTGGCCGGAGTCACCCGATATTGCTTGAGCCAGTCGGTAAAGGGGAGATCGCGCTCGCCAGACGGCAAGCGCCGGGCCATCAGGGTTGGCCCCAGCGTTACAAAGCGCGCAAACTGGCGCGGCCCCATGAACGCGGCCACGCCCAGCAAGGAGCGACAAACATACTGGCGACCATGCACAAAAAAGGAGGCGAAGACCTCGGCGTCATCGACGTAATGCGGCACGGCCAGGCGGCGCAGCATGCCAGCCAGCACACCATTGGAGCCAAAGGGCAGCATATGCACTGCCCCGGTGCTGATCTGCGCCCCCTGAAAGGTCTTTGCGGTGAAGCGCCCGCCACAGTGCGCCAGGCGTTCCAGCACAGCCACGCGCATGCCGCGCTGCAAACATTGGGCCGCGCTGAGTAGGCCACCCAGCCCGGCCCCAATGATGACCACATCGTAGTCTTGATTTGGCAATCGGGTTGTCATCGCAGTGCTAATGCCAAACGATTACTCGGCGTCCGGATTCGCCAGATCGGGAGAGAGCAAATCATTGAGCGTGGACAAGCACTCGCTCAGAATCTGGTTGACATGCTGGTGCATCTCGAAGAACTGCGCCAGTTCACGCGCGCGGCGGGCCAGGCTGCCCAGCGTGTAAATGTCGCGCGGGTCGTTGCGCACATCATCGATCAGTTTCATCATGTCGGCAATCGAAAGCGACTCATCGGCGCGCTGGACCTCTTCAATCACCTTGTTCAAGCGATTGGAGACATCCGCCACACCAACACGCAGACGCTGTGCCAGCACAGCCACCGAGTTATCGTGACCAGAGATCGCCGCGGTAGCTTCCCGCAGTTGATCGCGCAGGTGCTCCGCTTCTTCCTCCAGGGCTTTTGCCCGGCGCAGGTTTTCGCGCATCTCGGCAGTCGTCGAATCCAGCGATTTGATCGCTTCCAAGATCGTGGGGATTTCCGGCAATTGTGGTACTGGCAAGGGCATGTCCTCCTCATTCACACTCGTGTCTGGTCGCAAGCGCTGGGCAAGGGGTAGATCGGCTGGGGCCACTTCCTCTTCCTCGACCTCTTCCTCCTCCTCAACGACACCCGCCGACGAGTCCTCGGTCAGTTCAATACGCTCGATAATGGTCGCTTCTGGCGGCTCAGCCGGAACCGATGCCTGGGCATAGGCAGGAGCCTGCGCAAAGGCAGCTTGCTCCTCATAGGAGACGGTTTCAAGCACTTCCTGCGAGTCGCCAGACATCGCTTCTGTCTCCACCACTGCCGCATCCGTGGTCGTCTTCACTTCCGCCTCGACATCCTGCTCGGCAACCGCAGCCGTTTCCCACCCGCCGGAAGGCAGCACATCGCTCTGTGTCACATAGGCCCCACCAGGCTCAATGGTATCGGCCTGGCCCGGCACCGGAACGGTCATCGGGTTCACATCCCCCAGCGTTGGCTGATGGAACGTCATGGTTTCTGGCTCGGCAGCGCTTTCAGCCACCGAGAAGAAGATCAGTTCGTGCTCGCCAACGCCCACATGATCGCCATTGGAAAGCGGCGTGGGCGAACGCAGTTCGACCCCGTTAATATAGGTGCCATTGGCGCTGACCAGATCACGAATGACGTAGTTGACCCCATCAAAATGTATCAGCGCGTGGCGACGGGACGCGAGTTGATCGCCAGACAGGGCAATATCGTTACTGGGCGCGCGGCCAATGGAAATATCCGGCTTTCTCAGCAAGAATTCCTTTGATTGCCCGTTCCTGCTCACAATCAGCTTCGCGGGAGACTCGTTGATGCCGGTAATGGTCACCTCTACCGCTTCCTCTTCCTCCACCGCCACGTGGGTCTCCATGCTGGTCGCGCGCGTCTCCATGTCAGTGCTCGCCACCACGGTTTCCAGATAATCTCCGCCATCATTGGCGATTGGCGCCGGGGCCATGGCTTCGGGAGCCGCGACGGTTGCGGTCGGCGCAAGCGTTTCCGGCTCACTCACCTGGGGCGCGCGCACCGTAGGCTCCAGCACCTCTGGCTCTGTCACCACGGTTGCCTCTTCGATGGCAGCATTCTCCGTATTCGCCTGCGTCACTCCGGCGGTATCCACTCCCCCAAAAGGAGCCTGGACGGTAGGCATCGTCGGGGTCGTCGGAGGATTAGGTGGTCCACCGACCCAGGGACCACTCTGCTGAGGTGGTGTTCCCGGAGGTGGTCCCCATTGTGGGCCACCCTGCTGAGGTGCCGTTCCTGGGGGCGGTCCCCACTGATGGGCAGGAGGCGCCGCTGGCATGCCTTGCGGTGGCCCCCACTGATTTTGATTCGCCGGTTGAGAGCCGACCAGCCGATTGCCACAGTTCAAGCAAAACTGATCTCCTGGCCGGGTTTCAACTCCACAATTTGGACAACGCTCCATAACAAACTCCCCTCAGCGCGTGCTTCTGCAAGCCCAAAGACAAGAAACTAGGTTTCAAACGAAAGACATCCATAATTTAATGAAGAGTGCTTTTCAAACTGAGGCCATTATACCATGACCTCCATCCCCCAAACAATGAAGCAGAACACACCCCAGACCTGGATTTTTCTTGTCATCTCTCGGTATAATCCTGCGAACGCTTATAATACGGTTTAGAGATACAATGCAGCTTCTCCCAAAGAAAAGACGGAGCCGCCGACGCTTTTGGGCGTTACCAAATGACTGGAAGGGCTTCTCGATGAACAAAATTGCCGCCGCGCTGGCGCTGCCCGATACACAAGCCTGCCTGGCAACGCTCCACACACTGGCGTCCGCCATCAGCATGGCAGAGGTGCGCCTGGACTTGATGGAGACGTTCGATCTTCCGCGCCTCATCGCCGAAGCCCCCTGCCCGCTGATTATCACCTGTCGCCCGCCCCGCGAAGGCGGGCGGTTCACCGGCTCGGAAGCTGAGCGCCTGGACATCCTCGCGCAAGCGATGGATGTAGGCTGCGCCTATGTGGACTGCGAGTGGGATAGTATCTCCGTTCTGGCTGAGCGCCGCCGCAGCGCCACGCAAATCATCGCTTCGCGCCACTGGACCGACTCCACGCCCGCCGATGTGTGGCCGACCTATGAAGCGCTGCGCGGCCAGGCCGATGTCGTCAAGCTGGTCGGGCTGGCTGCGCGGCCCATCGATACGCTGCCCATCTTCCACTTCTTGCGCCGCGCCACCAGCCCGGTGATCGGGATGGCAATGGGCCAGGCCGGACAACTGACGCGGCTGCTCGCGCCCTGCTTTCCGCAAAGCCTGCTGACCTACGCGGCCCCTTCGGCGGCGGCGATCACCGCGCCTGGGCAATTAAGCGTGCGGGAGATGACCGAAACGTATCATGTCGATCTGCTTGGCCCGCACACCGCTGTGCATCTCCATTTCTGCGCCACAGACGCTTCCGCACAAGCCGTTCTCGAGCAGAACAGGCGAGACGGCTCCGGCGAGGCCATTGGCCTTCCGCTGCTCGTGGCTCACGAAGAAGCAGCACCGCTGGCAGAGGGGCTGCGCGCGTGTCTGCCTCGTCTGATCATTACTGCCGACCCCGCGCTGGCGGAGAAACTCTGAACAACAAGGAGGTTTTCTATGCAAACGGTGGGCGTTATTGGCCTGGGACTGATTGGCGGCTCGCTGGGGCTGGCGCTCAAGCAGCAGCGCGATTCCCTGGGCGAGCAGAGCTACCGGGTGATTGGCTATGACAGCAGCCCCGAACGCCGCCAGCAGGCCGAGCAGCTACAGGCAGTCGATCAAACGAGTGATGACCTTATAACCCTTGCGCAGCGCGCTCAGATGCTCATAATCGCCACGCCTGTGCTGGCGGTTCGACAAGTGCTGGCAGCCATCGCCCCACATCTGCGCCCGGGAACGCTCGTCACCGACACGGCCAGCACCAAGGCCGCGGTGCTGCGCTGGGCCAGCGAACTGCTGCCTGCTGGCACGCACTTTATCGGCGGGCATCCGATGGCGGGCGGCACCGGCAGCCTGGAAGACGCGCGGCCAGACCTCTTTCACGGAACCACCTATTGTGTAGTCACTCCCTGGCAAACTGAAGACACGGGAGAAGATGTCGAAGATGCCGAGGAAGCCTCAGAGACAGCAGAGGCGCGGTTGGAGGATGTGATCGCCGCGCTCGGCGCGAAGCCGCTGCGCATCGATGCCCAGACGCATGATCGCTGCGTGGCGGCAATCAGCCATCTGCCGTTTCTCACTTCGACTGCCCTGGTGGAAACCGTAGCAGATAGCCCCGACCACGAGCTTATGCGTCAGCTTGCCAGTTCGGGGTTTCGCGATACCAGTCGGCTGGCGGCGGGCGACCCGACGATGTATCAAGGCATCGCCCTGACCAATCGGGAAGCGATCACGTTTTGGATTGACGCCTACATAACGCGCTTACAGGCCATTCGCCAGGTATTACAAGCGGAGTCGGGGCAGGACACCGAGGGCGAGGCGCTGCTGGCCCTTTTCAGGCAGGCCAGGCTGCATCGCAAAGACCTGTTGGGATAAGGGGCGCTGGCAGCGTATTTTCTGGCATCACTTTTTGACACGTTGTGAAAACTGAACCGCAATGCTCTTGACAGAATCGATGAAAAAGCTTTATACTCCGAGCATGACGTACCCAGCGCATCACACCAACAGCTTTTTTTATTACTACTTTTGGCGTCCTCCGACATGGCGGTGGACATTTCGTGCTGGGTAACGTAACCTAGTCCACAAAGCCTGTCGGAGAAGCAGAGGAAATGTTCCTCTGCTTTTTTGTTTGTCTTGTAGCGATTGGCGCCTGCTGGAACAAGGACTTATACAACGAATAGCGGGAGATCAGCAGGGCGGAGGAACACGAACGAGCATGATTATTCTGATGAAGGACGAACCATCAACCGAAACGCTGGTTCATATCAGCGCGCTCCTGCGCAGGGCGCAGATCAACGAGCCGGTGCGTCCGGTCCAGACCGGCATGGGCATCGCGTGCTGCTTTGGCACGAAACACCTCAGCGCCGATGTCTTTTCCGAGTTGAACGCCCTCCCCGAAGTCGAACGCATCTTCACCCTGCCTACTGCCTATCAGCTTGCCAGTCGCCATTTCCAGGAAGAGAAAAGCATCATTCAGGTTGGCAACGCCGCAACCTCGCAGGTCGTCGAAATTGGATCAGATAAACCGGTCATCATGGCCGGGCCATGCGCTGTGGAAAATGCCCAACAATTGCGGACCGTGGCGCGCGAGGCGGCGCAATCCGGCGCGAATATGCTAAGGGGAGGAGCGTTTAAACCACGTTCCTCCCCTTACTCGTTCCAAGGGCTGGGCGTCCCAGGGCTAGAACTGCTCGACGAAGCGCGCGCAGAGACCGGGCTGCCCGTCGTCACCGAAGTCATGGAGCCAGCGCTGGTCGAGGTCGTCGCGGAGCACGCCGATATGCTGCAAATCGGCTGCCGCAACATGCAGAACTTTCCCTTGCTCAAAGCGGCAGGACGCAGCGGCAAACCGGTGCTCTTGAAACGCGGTTTTTCCGCCACCATCGAGGAATGGCTGCTTTCTGCCGAATATATCCTCAGCGAGGGCAACCCCAACGTCGTGCTCTGCGAGCGCGGCGTGCGCAGCTTCGATCCCCATACCCGAAATCTGCTCGATCTGAGTTGCGTGCCCCTGCTGGGCATGCTCACCCATCTGCCTGTGGTGGTTGACCCCAGCCATTCCACCGGACGGCGCGAACTGGTCGTCCCGATGGCCCACGCCGCCATTGCTGCCGGAGCCGATGGCTTGCTGGTCGACGTTCATCACCAGCCAGATCAGGCAATGTGCGACGGCGATCAGGCCATCATGCCGGAAGAATTGCAGCGGCTTATCCAGGGTGTGCAGAGCATTCGGGCATCTTTGCTGCGGATGTCGGAGATTGTTGCTTGATGCTTTGCAGCGCACCAGGGCGACCCAAATGGCAATGATCGGAACGTTATCAAGAGAGGATTTCATGGAATCCAGACTAGGGGCCACCGGACAGGCCATCCAGAGATTCAGTATAGAGGCTTTCGACCGAACCTGGCGAAAGCCTGGACAGGCGTTTAGCGCGACAATTACGGTTGCTGAAAATAGCATAGAGGCTATTCGTGAAGCATCGCTCTCTCTGATAAAATGGCTGCTCCAAACCTATAGCATTCATCCCAGCACTCTTCTTTGCGCTTTTTTTCTCACCGATCTGACAGCCGATTATCCCGCCCGGCTCGTGCGCAAGGCGCTGGGCTGGGATACCATCCCGCTCCTCTGCGCGTATGAAGCCAGCACAGCCCCTAACGGCCAGCACAGCATCAGCGCCATCTTATTGACGCAGCCTGCGCCCTCATCCGACCATCCGGCTAGTCATGCCGAGACACCAACAATGCCACCCTTAAAGGGTATTCGCGGCGCAACCATCCTCGCTGAAAACACAGGAGCCGCGCTGAACCAGGAACTACGCTGGTTGTTCGATGAGCTTTTTCAGCAGAACGAACTTGAGCAGAGCGCAGTTGATCGCGTCATCCTCACCGTCACGCCCGACCTGGATGCCGAGGCCGCGCGCGCTGCCGCGCAAGCCATCCTTGGTCCGGCGATTCCGCTGTTTGTCGCCAACGAGCTTGATGTCCCCGACGCGCCACGGCGCTGTCTGCGCGCCCTGCTCTTTGCTGACAGCGACCACGAAGCGCGCCCGGTCTATTCCGAGCTAGCCCGGCAGCAGCTACGGCCCGATCTCGCCAGGCCCATCGCACAAAGCATGCGTATCGCGCCTTCTGGCCCGCTGCGCGGGTCTATCACTCCGCCATCTTCTAAATATCACACGCTGCGCGCGATACTTGCCGCGCTGCTGGCCGACGGCGAAAGCATCATCGAGAATCCGGCAGAGAGCGATGATACGACAGTGCTGCTCAACGCCTGCGAGCAATTGGGAGCAATCATCACAACCAGCTTGCAATCTGATGGGCAGCACATCGTGCGCGTACAGGGCGTCGCGGGCCAGATCAAGCCCGCTCCAGATGTGGTGATCGATGTGGGCAACGCGGGCGCGGTGCTGCGCCTCTTGCTGGGCATCTGCGCCAGTTCGCCAACGCCGCTCACCTTCACGACACCCTATCCAGAGTCGCTGGGCCGCCGCCCCAACGACGATTTGCTTCAGGCGCTCTCGCAGCTTGGCGCGAAGGTCACCAGCCAGGGGCCAGAGGGGACGCTGCCCATCACGCTGGAGGGCGGCCAGCTTCGCGGCGGCAATATCCAGATTTCTGGCAAGAAAAGCTCGCAATACCTCAGCGCGCTGCTCTATCTGGGGCCGCTGCTGGAGGAAGGCTTAGCCATCGAAATTACCGATACGCTCACCTCGGCCTCATTTATCGATTTGACGCTGGAGACGCTGCGCAAAGCGGGCATCACGGTCATCACCCAGGAGCGTGATCGACGCTACCTCATTCCTGGCAAACAGCGCTATCTCCCTCAAACGTATCAGATACCGGGCGACTACCCATCGGCAGCAGCGCTGCTGGCAGCCGTCGCCATTGCCAAAGGCGAAGTCACGCTGCATGGATTGACGCCTGGCGCGGCAGATGGCGAAGCTTTGCTGGAAGCGTTCGAGCAGATGGGCCTGGAGATCACCCGCAGCGGAACGAGCATCAACGCCCATGCGGAGAAACCGCTGCGAGGCATTACCTTTGATGGCAACAGGGCCATCGACAGTGTGCCGTGCATTGCCGCTGCCGCCTGCTTTGCCACCAGCAAGAGCGTCATCTCGAATATCGCCAATTTGCGGCTGAAGGAGAGCGACCGCATCTATGATCTGGCGGCGGCGCTGCAAAGCACCGGCTGCCGCATAGACCCGCTTCCTGACCGGCTCGAAATATCTCCGGTCAGCGGCGTTGAAGGCGGCGTCGAAGTTGACGCGCACGCCGATCACCGGCTGGCCCAGGCGCTGGCAGTCATTGGGCTGGGCGCTGCGCAGCCGATCACGCTGCACCATGCCGGGCACGTCGCCAAAAGCTATCCACGTTTCTTTGACGATCTCGCCAGCCTGGACGCGCAGGTCGAGCAGATACGCTGAGGCGCGGCGCTTATCCATCTTCATCTACGTTGGCTACACTAGCTACAGTAGCTACGCTATCGAGAGGATAGAAAGATTCATGGGACGGATTTTTTTAACCGGCCTTTCTGGAGCAGGCAAATCGACGGTTGGTCGCGTTACAGCCCGGATGCTTGGCTGGCGTTTCATCGACACAGATGATCTCATAGCCCAGCGCATGGGTCGCCCCGTCGGCCAGGCGCTCAGGGAAGTCGGCGAAACGCACTTCCGTCAGCTTGAGGCAGAAGCGCTGGCCGAGGCCGCCAGTGAGCCGGAGGCGGTCATCGCCACCGGTGGAGGAGCGGTCATTGCCGAACAGAACCGCATCCTGATGCGCCAGAGCGGGCTGGTAGTGTACCTTCAGACTTCTGTCGAAGCGGCCTGGCAGCGGCTCAGCCGCCCAGGACGCCATGCTGAGGGCGCGGCGATGCGCCCGCTGGTTGCCGGGCCGGATGGGCAGCAGAAGCTGGCCGGGCTGTATGAGACGCGCCAGCGCTGGTACGAAGAGGCCGAACTGCGCCTCAACACGGACAACCAGACGCCAGACGCGCTGGCCCGCTACATCATCGCCGGAGCCATTGCGCACGGCGCGCTCCTTTCGCCAGACACGCCAACGGAAGCATTCACACTTGATCTAGGACATAGCACTGCGCAGGCAGTTGTTGAATGGGGCGGACTGCATCACTTGCCTCAGCGCTTGCAGGAGCTTGGCTTCAAGCGCCGCGCCTTCATCGTCACCGACTCAGCCGTCGGGCTGTTGTATGCCGAGCCACTGAAAAAGCTGCTGGAAAAAGCCGATCTGGAGGCCCACGTTTTCAGCATTCCGGCGGGCGAAGCCAGCAAGACACTCGCCAGCTTCCAGACAATCATCGACTGGCTGGTGGAGCAGCGAGCCGAACGCCAGGAGCCGCTGATTGCGTTGGGCGGCGGGGTGGTCGGTGATCTGGTTGGCTTCGTGGCTGCCTGCTATCAGCGTGGCGTGCCGCTCATTCAGATTCCCACCACGCTGCTGGCGCAGGTCGATGCCGCGATTGGGGGCAAGACCGCCGTCAATCACCCGCTCGGCAAAAACCTGATCGGAGCGTACTATCAGCCCAGGCTGACACTGGCTGACCCTGCCTGTCTGCTGACCTTGCCAGAGCGTGCCTATCGCGAGGGGTGGGCCGAAATCATCAAATACGGCGTGGCGCTCGATACGGCGCTGTTCGATCTGCTGGAAACGTCGCCCACCATCCAGCCGCACGACAGCGCCTTGCTCACCAGGGTGGTCGCGTGGTGTATCCGCCTGAAGCTAGAGATTGTGCGCAACGACGAACGCGAGCAGGGCCAGCGCGCTATCCTGAACTATGGGCACACCTTCGGCCACGCGCTGGAAGCCATCACTGACTATACGACATGGCTGCACGGCGAAGCGGTTGCAGTCGGCATGGAAGTCGCCGCGCTGATTGCCCAGGAGCGCGGTTTGCTTTCCAGCAAGGATGTCGCCCGCCAGCAAAGGCTCCTGCTGGCGTATGGGCTGCCCATTGCCTGCCCGGAGATCGATGTTGATGCTGCGCTGGAACGCATGAGCCGCGATAAAAAAGTGCGTAACGGGGCCATGCGCTGGATTTTGCCGACCAATATCGGCCAGTCGGGCATCTACGATGCGGTGCCGCTCAGCCAGGCGCGAGAGGCCATCGCAAGCGTGGCACAGCGTCAGGTCAGGCTGGAAGAGACGCCAGGCCGCCAGCCAATCAGCAGCGCCTCAGGGATAAGCAGCCACGAACAGACCAACGCAAGCGTAGGGAACGAGGACTAAAGCAATGCGGCAGGTTGGCTTGATTGGTTTTCCGGTGGCGCACTCGCTATCGCCGCGTATGCAGCAGGCGGCATTTGACGCCTGTGGCATCGCGGCGCGTTACGCGCTTTGGGAAACAGCACCGGCAGACCTGCCCGCCAGAATCGCCAGCCTGCGCGCGTCAGAGATATTGGGCGCGAACGTGACAATACCCTATAAGACGGCTGCGCTGGAATACATCGACGGCTGCGACCCACTGGCAGCCAGAGTGGGTGCGATCAACACCATTGTCACCCGCGACGGGCGTCTCATAGGCTACAATACGGATGTAGGCGGTTTGATGCAGGCGCTGGCCGCCAACAAAGACCATCCTTTTCACAGCCAGGGAAAGAGCGCCATCATCCTGGGAACGGGCGGCGCGGCGCGAGCGGCAGCGGTTGGGCTGCTGGAGGGTAACGTTGCTGAGTTGATCGTGCTCGGGCGCAACAAAGCGCATGCAGATGCCTTTCTTGAGCATCTTCAGGCGTCGGCTGATGCCTGTTCAGTCAGCATCGCTGCAAAACTCCACGCGGCGACGTTGGGCAGCCCCGAGGGAAACGAGTTCCTGGCGCGGGCTGATTTGCTGGTCAATGCCACGCCGGTAGGACTCCATAAAGCAGATAGGCAGATACTTGTTGATGTTGATTGCGTATCATCCAGCGCGCTGGTGATGGACATGATCTTCAATCCGCCGCATACGCCGCTTTTGCGCGCTGCACAGGCGCACGGATGCGCAACATTGAACGGCCTCTCCATGCTGCTCTATCAGGGCGCGCTGGCCTTTGAGTTGTGGACCGGGCAGCCTACGCCGCTTGCGGTGATGCAGCGCGCGCTGGGGTTATCATAGAAAGGTCTCATCCATGTTTCGCTTCTTAACTGCCGGGGAGTCACACGGGCCAGGACTCACGGCCATCATCGAGGGGATACCCGCCGGTTTGCCGCTTTCGGCAGATGACATCGACCCGCACCTGCGCCGCCGCCAGGGTGGCTATGGCCGGGGCGGGCGCATGAAAATTGAATCAGATCGCGTCATCTTCCGCTCAGGGGTGCGCCATGGCCTGACGCTGGGGTCGCCCATCACGCTGGAGATCGAGAATAAAGATTGGGAAAACTGGCAAGTCAAGATGAATCCGGCCCCCGTGGAAGAAGCCATCGAAGCTATTACCCTGCCGCGGCCCGGCCATGCCGATTTCGCCGGAGCCATCAAATACGGCCATCAAGATGTACGCAACGTCATCGAGCGCAGCAGCGCCCGCGAGACTGCCGCGCGCGTGGCCGTTGGCGCGGTCTGCCTGACACTGCTGCGCCAGCTTGAGGCCGATGTCCACAGCCACGTGCTGTCCATTGGGCCGGTGGGCTATCTGGCAGATGAGCGCAGCGCCATCAAGCAAATCTTCTCCGCCGCCTACTGGGAACAGGTGGAGCAATCGCCGGTGCGCTGCGGCGACAACGACCTGGCCGAGCAGATGATTCACCATATTCAACAAAGCAAGCCCAAAGGGGAAACCTGCGGCGGCGTGGTTGAGGTTGTGGCGACGGGCATCCCCATCGGCCTGGGCAGCTACAGCCAGTGGGACCGCCGTTTGAGCACCAGAGTAGCAGCGGCGCTGATGAGCATTCCATCGGTGAAGGGCGTGGAGATCGGCGGCGGCTTTGCCACCACCGCGCTGCCCGGCTCCGAGGTGCATGATGTGCTGGAATGGGGTGAGAACGGCTGGCACCATCTGAGCAATAACGCGGGTGGCATCGAGGGTGGTATCAGCAATGGCGCGCCGATCATCGCCAGGGCCGCCATCAAGCCCATTTCCACGCTGGCGCATCCGCTGCCCTCCGTCAACATCCAGACGCGCGAAAACGTGAGCGAGGGCCGCTATGAGCGCAGCGATGTCTGCGTCGTGCCTGCAGCAGGGGTCGTTGCCGAAGCCATGCTGGCTATCGTGCTGGCCGAAGCGTGGCTGGAAAAGTTCGGCGGCGACAGCCTGGCAGAACTGCGCGCGCATGTGCGCGCTGCGCAAAGCCAGAAGCCTGGGTAATCTAGCCAGAGGAATCTCTAGCCCGCTTAGGGAGGGTCGCCAGATGAGCCATATCTTCTTTCAGGATACCTACTTCACCGTCTATACCGACCCCGCAAAGCAGGAAATTAGCTGGATTCGTACCCATAACGAGGCGCTGATCGTTCCAGTGAACGACAAAGGCGACGTGCTGTTGACGATTGAGCCTTCGCCCGCCTTTCAGGCTCCCACACTCCTGCTGCCAGGAGGCATCGTCGAAACGAATGAGGAGCCAGAACAGGCTGCCTTGCGCGAGCTTCAGGAGGAGATCGGCTTCACGGCGGCGCGGCTCGACGCGCTGGGCGAACTGCGGCCCTGGTCGAAATACCTGGCGCTCCAGAGCTTCGTATATCTGGCGCGCAACCTGACGCCCAGCCGCCTGGAGGGCGACGAAGGCTATCCCATCCTCGTCGAAGCGGTTCCCCTGGCCGATTTCGAGCGCTTGATTCAGGCCGGGCGATTGCTCGACGCCCGCGCGATTGCCGCGCTCTATCTGGCGCGCGCCTTCTTGCAGACATCTCAGGAAAATGTAGCGCCAGAGTCACCTATCGAATAGGTGACTCTGGCGCTACAGGTCTGCTAACGCTGTTAGTGCAAACGCTAACGTGGATAGCCCCGACGCGGCGGCTGTACTGGTGTCGGCGTCGTCGCCGGATGCTCCTCCAGCAGATGCAGCGCCTCGGCGATGCCGCGCGCAAGCTGCGGGTCAAAGCCGCGCGCGTAATCCTGGGGCATGTAGTCGACATCAATGGTCGGGTCCGTCCCATAGTTTTCGACGCCCCAGCCCACATCGTTAAACCAGAAACTGAACTCCGGCTGCGTCGTGATCGTGCCATCGGCCAGCGGCATATAGGGCGAGATGCCAATGACGCCGCCCCAGGTGCGCTTGCCGACGAGCGGCCCCAATCCCATCATCTTGAAGGAATGCGAGAAGATGTCGCCATCGGAGCCAGCGTTCTCATCCGTGATCGCTACCAGCTTGCCACGCGGAGAATTGTAGATGTAGGGGTTGGGCGGCGACCAGCGCTGAAAATCATAGCCCAGCCGTGGCCGCGCCAGTTTCTCCAGCACCAGGCCGGACACCGCGCCGCCGCCATTCCAGCGCACATCGACGATCAGCGCGTTGTAATCGTACTCGCTCAGGTAATAGCGGTGGAACTCCGCCAGGCCATCGGTCCACATATCGGGGATATGCACATAGCCCACGCGGCCACCCGTCTGCTCATGCACCAGGCGACGGTTGCCCTCGACCCAATCGCGATAGCGCGCGCCGAACTCGTCGGCCAGCGCCCGCACCGTCACGCTGCGCGTCGCGCCATCTGCGGATTGCACCAAAAGCTGCACCTCGGTATCCGCCTGGTTCACCAGCAGTTGCTGTGGCCCCAGTTCGGCGGTGAGGCGCTGCCCGTTGATCGCCAGCACCGCGTCGCCCACATTGGCATTTACGCCCGGCGCGAGCAGCGGCGACGTTTCCCTGACATTCCAGGGGTCGCCGCGCACGATATGCGCGATGCGATAGACGCCCTGGCTCGCATCGAACTGCCAATCCACGCCGAGGAAGCCCTGGCGATAGTCGGGATGGGGGCGATATTCGCCGCCAAACTCATAGGCGTGTGACGACCCAAGCTCACCCTGCATCTCCCAGAACAGGTCTGATAGTTCGCCGCGCGAGGTCAGCCGGTCCACCAGCGGCTCATAGCGCTGGCGAACGGCAGGCCAGTCCACACCGGCCACATCGGCCACCCAGAACTGTTCGCGCTGCAAGCGCCACGCCTCGCCAAACATCTGCCGCCATTCAGCGCTGGGGCGAATGGAAACCCTGATACGTCCCAGATCGAGCCAGCCCGATTCGCGGCCAGGCTTGTCACGTTCTGGCCCCTGCAATTCTGGCGGCTTCTCGTCAGCCTTCAGCACACGCAGCTTATCGTTGGAATAATAGAGCAGCGTCTTGCCATCAGCCGTCACGCTGAACTCAGCAACTTCGTCAGCGATATGCTCCTGTTTGCGCTTCTCGAAGTCATACGATTCCAGGCTGCCGTTCGATCTCGGCTTCCAGCCGAACATATCGCCTTCGCGCATACCCTCCACCGGCAGCGACGAGAAGAGCGCGCCGTTAGCCGTGCCGACGACCCGACCATAGCGCCCCTCCGGAACAGGGAAGGCCACGATGCGGTTGGTAATGCCATCGAGATCGATCTCGACGGGTTCAGGCGCACTGTCTTTCTCTTCCTGCTTCTCGCCCGCTTTCTTCTCCTCGTCAGCCTGGAGCAGCGCCGATTCCGGCTGGAACGGCGAGCGCAGGTCTTTGCGCAGCGTCACCAGATAGGGGCGCACGCCTTTTGGAAAGCTGAACTCGAAGTGCATCGTATCCTGCACCGGGTCGAAGTCGCGCGCACTCAAGAAGTAGAGATAGCGCCCGGCAGGGTCGAAGGACGGTTTGGTATCGCGGCGCACCGCCTCCGTCACCTGGAAGGTCTCGCCGCTTTCCACGCGGCACAGCTTGATGACGACCCGCTGCGCGCTCGTCGCCTGCTCATAGGCTACCCAGCGCCCATCAGGCGACCAGGCGATACCATTCACCAGTTCGCTATCTTCGATGCGGCCATAGTCACTGCGATCAAGCACGCGCAACGTCTCCGCCGCCAGGTCCGCCAGCAGCAGTTCGTTGCGGTGGTTCATCAAGATCACCTGCTCGCCAACCGGCGCGGCACGCAGCCCCGTCACGTGCCCGATGTCCAACTGGTCCAGCGTGCGATCAGGCGTCGAACCGTCGGCGCTGAAGACGACCAGACGCGGCTCATGGCCGACGTCGCTGACGGCCACCAGACGTTTGCCATCGGCCAGCCAGGTAATCAGGCGATAGCGCGGGCCATCGATCTCGCCGTGCTGAAGAACAGCCCCCTCCCAATTGCTCAGGCTGAAGGCTTTGCCGCGCGTGGTGATCGCCACCGCCTGGCCCTTGGGGTGCAGCGCCCAGGAGTCCATGAACTTGCCCGCTGGGACAAATTGCCGCGCCCGCTGCGCCTGTGACCCTGCCAATTCGACCTCCAACCGGCGCTCCTCATTGGTGGAGGGGTCAAGGACGAAGAGATCGCCGCCCGCGTGATAGACGCACAGCCGCCCATCGGTGGCAAGGTTGCGCACATAGAACGTTTCCTGATGGCTGTGGCGGCGCACATCCTCGCCCGTGGGCAGGCAGGAATAGACATTAGCAATGCCCTCGTGGTCGGACAGGAAGAACACGCGCTCACCGATCCAGCAGGGCGCGGCGATATTGCTATTGAGGTCGAGCAGGCGTTTGAACCCGCCGCTGCCCTCGGCATCAATCCACAAATAACCAGCGGTGCCGCCGCGATAGCGCTTCCAGAACGCTGGCTCGCGGATATTGCGCCCCAGGACGACAGCGCCCCTGGGACCAAAGGCGATGGCATTGGCGATGCCATACGAAAGGCGAGTCGGCTCCCCGCCTTGAGGCGAAACTGCATAGAGCATAGTCCAGCGGCCCGATGGCAGGCCAGCCGAGCCAGCATACAGAATCTTTGTGCCATCAGGCTGCCAGCCGACGACGTTAGCGCGCCCAGCCTGATAGGTCAGGCGACGAGATGGGCCACCATCTGCGGGCATGATATAGACTTCTTTGGGGCCTTCGTCGCTACCGGTAAAGGCAATCTGCCGACCATCAGGCGAAAAGTGCGCCCCAGTGGCCGACGCCACGCCAGCGGTCAGCCGCTCCGCGCGCCCACCAGCGGTAGAGACGCGCCAGAGGTCATCTTCAGCCGTGAAGACAATCTGATCGCCATAGATTGCCGGAAAGCGTGGGTACCCGGTGGTTGTCATGCAATCCCCCTTGATGCGTTGATAGTTCCACTCTAATGTATACGTCCCGCTGAGAGAAAGTCTTGCTACGTGCCTGCTATCATCTGTCGCTCAGCCTCGGGCAATCGGGCATGCTCCCTTTCATAAGCAGCGCTCCCATGAAGAAGTATACGGATGTGTCTTGATAATGTCAATGGCATCTTCATAATTATGCTGGTTAACTTTCATAATATGAATATGCCATTGAGCATTTTTCCGGCTGAGTTCTGGAGGCCAACAAAAAACGCGGCTTCCTGCCGCCTGTACGCAGGCTCGTGTCATCCAGGTTCAATAAGCCTGGGTAGCGGGTCGCACCGAAATGGCCCCAGCAGCGTCACGTGGCGCTGCTGGGGTCACCTGAGCGGCGGGTACGAAGAAAGAACTATCTCTTCCTTATCTCTCTATAGAGTATACCACCAAGGCGGTTAAGCGAGATGCTCTACGAGCCTGCGGGCGGAGTGCAACCACTCCTCCGGCGTGTCATCGGGCACAGAACAGCCATTGGCTAAGATCAGGCGGCGTCCGTTGGTCTCCGCTATTGCGCTCAACATCTCCCGCTCGATGTCGCGCTCGCCGCCATGGGTCAGTGGGCCGCGTTCATCCAGGCCGCCCATCAGACACTTGTTGGTCAGCCTCAATGCTTCAGACAAGCTGGGTCCGGTAAGCTGCTCACTCCAACTCATCGCAGCAACCGGATAGTCTATAAACCGATCAAAATAGAGCGTATCGCCCTGTTGGGATGGGTCGGCGTGGACATGGACGATATTGAGCCAGCCGTCCTGAGCATGCTCCAACACCTCAAGATCATAGGGCCGCCCAAAACGCGCATAGTCTTCTGGGGACATGTCAATGTTGGTCGCGCCCATGCACGAGAAAAAGATGCCGCTCGCGCCCGCCTCGATGGCCGCGCCTACCAGTTCGCGCTCATTAGCTGCCAGCGTTTTCAATCCCTGCTCAAACGACGCTGGCTGTTCGAGTAGATGGGTCAGCGCTGTCTCTTTTCCGGCAAGTTGAAACGTCATCGTCAGTGGGCTAAAAAGGGTGAGGGTGAGCGGAAAATCTGGCCCCAGTTTCGCCCGCAATCGGCGAATGCATATCAGTTGCTCACGAAAGCTGGGCGTGTCGAGGCCCAGATGTGGCAGCCTTTCCCAGTCCGCCGCCTGGGCAATCGCTGGCTCCGGCGCAGGGTAGCGTAAATCCGGCATAATTTTGACAATATCGAGCGTAAATTTCGTGCGGAAAAACTCCAGTGTCAGCTCTGCCAGATGCTCGCCAGAACCTTCCGGCTTGAAGTGATGCCAGAAACAGAAGGGCACTCGGTCAACAGGTTCCCCCTTGAGCGCGGCCCGCACCCGCTCGCCGGGCGTCATCGTGGTCATATCTTCTTCCTTTTCCTTTGCCATATCCATCTCTCGCAAGTCATTGCCAGAGCGCTATTCCGCCGGAGCCAGGCAAATGAACTCTACTTCATTGCCATCAGGGTCATCGACATACATCGTTCGGCTCGCCAGCACCGGGTGCTTTCCCCTCCGGGGCTGATAGCCAGCCGCCACCAGCGCCGCGTGCTGGGCATCGAACGCTTCTTCAGGCAGTTCAAACGCCAGATGATTGAGTTGATAGCCCGATGGTTTGGCTTTGATCTCCTCTGTTTTGGGAACCAGCACGATCATTTGCGGGATGCCCGCGTTGCCCTCGCCAACTTTGAGGAACGCGTTGCGCAGCGTTGGCGGCGAAATCACCTCCAGCCCCAACAAATCACGGTAGAACTGGAGGGCCAACGGCTGGTCGCCTGTCCAGAGCACGATTTCCGAGATGCCTACCACCTGTTTCATGATCTTTTAGGGCGCGGATACCCGCTGCCTTCAGGCGCGGGATGAAGCGCCCCCTCCTTTCGCTTGACAGACAGCCTCGTCTATCGTATACTGTTCTTATGAGTGAAACACTCATAAGAACCATTTGTATCAAGTTGGATGTGGACGGTCACGAGAACTTCTTGGCCGTGACTCAACACGCCTTCAATGACGCGGCTACGTGGATTAGCTTGACTTGCTGGCGCGAAGGCATCACCAACACCAACACCGCCCACCATCGGGTGTATGGGGAAACCCGCGAACGCTTTGGCCTGGGCGCGCAATTGGCGGTGTGTGCGAGAGCCAAGGCGCTGGAAGCCATCAAGGCGGTCAAGACGGCAGGCAAGAACACCTGCCCCGTCTTTGGCCCGCGTGGCTCCATTCGCTATGATGCCCGCACCTATCGCTTGATGAGTCTTGACCGGGTGTCGCTCAACACGCTCGCTGGCCGCGTGGTGTGTCGGTTGGTGCCAGGACCACGCCAGCATGAGATGTTGGTAGACCCTGCCTGGACCATTGGCGGGGCTGAATTGGTCTGGCGTCGCGGCGTCTACTATCTGCATGTCACCCAAAGCAGCGATGCTCCCACATTGCCCAAAGGCAACCCGGAACGCCTGGGCGTGGACCTGGGCATGGTCAATATCGCTACTGATAGCACCGGCCAGCAATTCAGCGGGAAGGCGGTTAGCACCGTCCGTCAGCGGTATCTGAAGCGGCGGGCTATCCTTCAATCGGTAGGTACGCGCTCGGCCAAGCGCCGCCTTCAAAAAATCAGCAAGCGGGAAAGCCGCTTTCAGAAAGATCAGAATCACTGTATCAGCAAGACCCTCGTTGCCAAAGCGTCTCAGTCGTGCAAGGCAATCGCTCTGGAAGACCTCACCGGCATCAATGAGCGAACAACGGTTCGTCACGGCCAGCGTTATGAGCGGATGAGTTGGGCGTTCTATCAACTGCGGCTGTTTCTCACCTACAAGGCAATGGCAGCAGGCGTGCGCGTGGTCCTGGTGGACCCACGCAATACCTCCAAAACCTGCTCGTAGTGTGGGCATTGCTCCAAGAAGAATCGCCAAAGCCAAGCCTCCTTCACATGCCACCAATGTGGAACTGAGATGAACGCCGACATCAACGCTGCGATCAATATCTCCAAGGCTGCCGTCAAGCCGCCTATGGTAGCGTCTGCCGGGGGCAGATAGCTACAAGCCCGCCCTCTTTAGGGGCGGGTACTTGACGGGTAAAAGCTCCCTTCCAATAAGAAGGTACTTAGCAAAGATACACGAGATGCGGCTCAGGCGCGCAGCCGCAAACGCGCGCCCAGCGCCGCGCTCACCGGCAACAGCACGCCCGCCGAGCCATCCTGAGGCTGCCCGGCGCTCAGCCCCGCCTGAGCCAGCGCCTGGCGCGCCTGCTCGGAAGTGCTACCGCTCAGCGCCACCTCAAACAATCCCTCGCCAACGGCCTCCAGTGTTTCCTGAACCGGTCCCACGCCAAGCGGCGTCAGCAGTTCAATCGAAAACGTACCCAGCCGGAAGCTCGCGCGGCGCGCGCCCAGAGACGGCACGTCAGCTTGCCGTTCGAGCGTCAGCCCAAGCTGGCGCTGATAGAGAGCAACCGCGCGCTCCAGATCGTGGACAGCCAGGCTGACCGCAGCCACGCCTGTTGCGCCGTTGGGGTGAACGCCCGGCGCTTCCCAGGAAAGCCGCTCGGCGTCGGGGGCGTCCCACTGGATGAGAAACGGCCAGGGCCGACGCCAGGGCACGCTTTCAGGCACCAGCAAACGCCAGGAAAGCCGACGGCCATCGGGCCGCAGCCGCTCCATGGCAAACGGGCCTTCCGCCATCAGACCAGTTCGCTGGAAGCGCTCAGCATCCTGCTCGATAGCCTCAGTCGCCAGCGCGTAGCCGACCAGGCCGCCTTCCTGCTTTTGCAAAAACGCGGCCAGCGCCTGCCCGTTCAAGCCGCGTCCCGCCAGTTCGGTCTCATCATAGACGGCGATAAGCTCCAGATAGTCCAGGCCGAAGCGGATGATGGCATTCTCTGTGCCGCGCCCGGTATGGCGTCCGCCGGGGCTGACTGCAAAGCCAAGCGCCTCATAGCGCCGCATCGCCTCAGCCAGATCGCGCACCGCGATTACCGCGTGATCGAAACGACCAATCATAGCATTCCTCATGGTGTCCATATGTCTTGAGATATCCTTCGTCGCTTTCTATTGTACCAGCCAGCAACGGGAAGCGGCAGGTCATCCGTTTTACAGTGCTTGGGCCTGCCCGCTCGTGTGGTCCAAATCTTGCCACCCCTATTCCTAATAACCAGCGTGTGATCTACACATCACTGGCTCCCACCTGCCCGGAGCAACAAGCACAACGGTGTACTCGCTCACAACCCAGGCGTAGATGCGAAAGGAAGACATTATGGCTATCCCCATGCAAGACGACAATCGCCAGCAAGCGTATCAATCTAGGCATGCGCCAGGGCAGCGTACCACCGGAGGTAACCGCTATGCCTATATTGTTGCGATGATTGCCGGATTGGGCGGATTGCTGTTTGGTTACGACACCGGCGTCATTTCCGGGGCACTTCTCTATCTTCGGCCAGCCTTTCATCTGAACGCAACGAGTTCTGAAATCGCCGTCAGCGCCGTGCTGATCGGGGCCATCATCGGCGCGTTCTTTGGTGGCAGGCTGGCCGACGGCATCGGTCGCAGGAAAGCGCTCATCGTGCTGGGCGCGCTCTTTGCCGTTGGGGCGATTCTGACCAGCATTGCGCCCAACCTGGGGTTCTTTATTGCCTTCCGCATCATTGTGGGCTTCGGCATTGGCGCAGCCTCGATGATTACGCCGATGTACATTGCCGAACTGGCTCCGCCAGGCATCCGGGGGTCGCTGGTGACCTTTTTCCAGCTTGCTGTCACCATCGGCATTGCCGTGGCCTACTGGGTCGATCTGGCCTTTGCCAACGGGGGCATGGGCTGGCGTCCCATGTTTGCCGTCGCCTTCATCCCCGGCGCCATCCTTGCCATTGGCATGTGCTTCCTGGCCGAAACGCCGCGCTGGCTTGCCAGCAAGGGTCGCTGGGATGAGGCCAGCGCGGCGCTGGAACACACGGTGCAAGGCCAGGAAAAGCAGCGCGAACTGGATGACATCCGCAAAACCATCGAAGAAGAGAAGCGCGCCTCCGTGAAAGAACTGCTGCGCCCTGGGCTGCGCCTGGCGTTGATCGTCGGAGTCGGGCTGGCGATCTTCCAACAGTTGGTGGGCATCAACACCGTCATCTACTACGCGC
Source organism: Ktedonobacterales bacterium (assembly GCA_035307385.1). Classification (GTDB taxonomy): domain Bacteria; phylum Chloroflexota; class Ktedonobacteria; order Ktedonobacterales; family DATBGS01; genus DATBHW01. The sequence continues at coordinate 175,455 of DATGID010000072.1, forward strand.
CAACCATCTTTGGCTATGCCGGGTTTAGCTCCGCCTCCGCCGCGATTCTGGCGACCAGCATTGTTGGCGTCATGAACGTTCTGGCGACCATCCTTTCGCTCTTCCTGGTTGACCGTCTGGGGCGACGCCCCTTGCTGATCGGCGGCATCGGCGGCATGGTGCTGACGCTCGTTGCCATGGGCATTGTGTTTCTCTTCGATCCCACCAAAGCCGGGTGGTTCGTCCTCATCTGCCTGCTGCTGTATATCGTCTCCTTTGCCATCGGCATGGGACCAGTCTTCTGGTTGATGACCTCGGAACTTTTTCCCAACCGGCTGCGTGCCTCGGGAGCCAGCGTCTCCAGCTTATGCAACTGGGCAGCCAATCTGGTGGTCAGCATCACCTTCCTGACGTTGATTGAGGTTGCTGGCAAGTCGGTCACCTTCTGGATATATGCCTTTCTGGGCGTGCTGGCCTTTATCTTCTGCTGGACGCTGGTGCCAGAGACCAAAAGCAAAACGCTGGAGCAAATCGAGCGCTATTGGAAGAGCAACAGGCACTGGGAACAGCCGTAGCGCACAGACGGCTTACGCTGCCCCTTCACCTGATCATCTGGGAAAATAGCCCTCCAAGAAGCGGGCGAAGAGCGTCTGAACGTGTATCACTATCAGGCGCTCTTCCCGTGTGTAAGAGAGGGGCATATTTCCCCGCTGTCTCGCTTGACGAGCGATGGATTGCGTTCTACACTTGAAAAAGAGAACCTCTCTCCCAAATTCCGGCCAGCACCGTGAAGACGGCACGCAAATTGCGGCTGAGTCCGCGCAAGGGCAGATGCTTCCCTGGGGAATGCCCGATGACACAACCAACTGAAGACCAAACCGAGACTTCCGACCGTTTTGCCGAGCGCCGCGAGGCACTGCTCGAAACGCTGCGCCAGTCGGGGATACACGATGAGCGCGTGCTGCGCGCTATTAAATCCGTGCCGCGCGAACAATTTGTCGCCCCATTCCTGCGCGCACAGGCGTTTGAGAACGTCGCGCTGCCGATTGAGCAAGGTCAGAGCATTTCGCAGCCGCTGATGGTCGCGGCGATGACGCAAGCGCTTACCTTGACCGGCACCGAACAGGTGCTGGAGGTGGGCACAGGCTCGGGGTATCAGGCAGCCGTGCTGGCAGAGTGCGCGCGCTCCGTGGTCAGCATCGAACGCTGGCCGACGCTGGCCGGGCGCGCATCCCGGCTGTTGGGGACGCTGGGCTATATGAATGTCGAAGTGCACATCGGGGATGGCACGCTCGGATGGCCGCCAGCCGCGCCGTATGACGCCATTCTGGTCACTGCCGCCGCGCCAGTCGTCCCAGAACCACTGCTCCAACAGCTTGGGCTATATGGGCGGCTGGTGATACCGGTGGGCAGTCCAGAACAACAAGAACTGCTGCGCGTGGTCAGGCAGGAAGAGGGCTTCGAGCAGCGTTCGCTGGGCATCTGCGTCTTTGTCCCATTGATTGGCGCTGCCGCGTGGCAAGAACGATTCGATTAGACAGCAGCACACGCGAGAAAGGAGGGGAGGCAGGTGCAAGTGCATGTCATCCAGCTCTTCTGGTCTCTGCTCCTGTGGATTGGGCTGCACGAGGCCACCTATCTGCTGCTGGGCATGCTGGCGCGGCGAGCGCTGGCCTGTTGGAGCATTGGCCCGCTGGGCATCGCCACCACCTATCTGCGCGACCCGGGGCGTTTGTTCCTGCTAGCGCAGTTATTGGCCCCTGCTGTCCTGGCGGCGCTGTTCCTGCGCTTTACGCTCTTTCAAGCGACCCCAGCGCCCATCCGGCATTTGCCAGATGGAGCGCTGGCGCAGGTGCTTGCCATCTTCATCTCGCTTGTGCTGACCAGCGGCATACGCGCGGCGCTGCTGGCGCGCGACTGGCGCTTTCCCCTCTGGGGTGAGGCGCGGCTGATGCGCGGCGTCTCCTGGGGGCGGGCAACCGGCGCGGTCATCTTTTTTACCGCAGCCGGGCGAGCCTTTCTGCGCGAACGCTTTCACGTTACACCGCGCGAATTTTTACAGACGATTGCCTGAACAGCGAGATAAAAAGACGAGGCTGGGGCCTTGACGCCCCGCGCGCCAGGTGGTACTCTACCTACTGAACAGGAGGCAGGCTCATGGTTCCAAATTCCTGCGCACCTGTAGATGCTCCCGTAGCTCAGGGGACAGAGCATCGGTCTTCGGAACCGAGTGTCGGGGGTTCGAATCCCTCCGGGAGCGCCTGGGTTGGGTGGGGCGCACTGGCCGCACGATCACTATGCCAGTGCGCCCCCTCCTTTTTTATCCGGGGTCCAGCCATTTTTTGAAAGCCACACCTCTGTAGAGAGCGAGGGATGCCTCTTGATGGGGATACAACCAGCACCTAGAACGCAGCGACGACAGGGACACGCGCGCGTGGTCCCACTGGAAACCCAGCGACCCCTTACCCCGGAGCCAGCGCATATTGTGGTCGTTGGCATCGGCGGCGCGGGCAATAACGCCATCAACCGCATGATCGATGTGCAACTGCGCGGGGTGCAGTTCGTGGCCCTCAACACCGATGCCCAGGCGCTCGCCCTTTCCCAAGCGCCAGAGCAGCTTTGTCTGGGCGAATCGCTCACCCACGGCCTCGGAGCCGGAGGCGACCCATCCGTTGGCGCGGAGGCAGCCGAAGCCAGCCGCAAACAGCTACAAGAAGCGCTCAGCGGCGCTGATCTCGTCTTTCTGACGGCGGGCATGGGCGGCGGCACAGGCACCGGCGCTGCCCCGGTCGTGGCGAACATTGCGCACGAAATGGGCGCGCTGGTCATTGGCACCGTCACGCTGCCGTTCTCATTTGAGGGCAGCCATCGGCGTAAAATCGCCCAGCAAGGGATTGCGGCGCTTTCCGAATTTGTCGACGCGCTCGTCACCGTGCCCAACGACCGCCTGCTGCAAGTGGTGGACAGGCAAAGCACATTGGCCGATGCCTTCCAACTGGCCGACGATGTTTTACGGCAGGGCGTGCAGGGGATGACCGAAATCATCACCGTCCCGGGGCTGGTAAACGTGGACTTTGCCGATGTGCGCAGCGTCATGCAGCAGGCGGGCATGGCATTGATGAGCATCGGCGACGGGCGCGGCGATCTTCGAGCAGAAAAAGCCGCCACCAGCGCGATTGCTGGCGGGTGGCTGGGGGCCTCGATTCAGGGCGCGCAGCGTATCCTGCTCAATATCACTGGTGGGCCTGACCTTACCTTGTTCGAGGTCACGCAGATTGCCCAAATGGTCCGCGAGGCCGTCGATGAATCTGCCGATATGACCTTTGGGGCTGTCCTGGACCCGGCGATACGCGATCAAATCAGGGTGACGCTGGTGGCCGCTGGGATGGTCCATCCAGGGGAAAAACGCGACCGCTTTCAGCGGAAGCCCGAAGCGAACACACACGCCAGACCTGACGAACCAACGCCCACAGCCGACAGCCCGGATGCCGATGCAAGCCCCGCGCCCGCGCTTTCCACCAGCGCCGGAAAAGCGAACGGTAGCCAGGTATAACGACGTCCGGACACCTGCCCTCAGAGGAAAAAAGGTGAGGGGAACACTCCCAGGCTGGGAGTGTTCCCCTCATCCACTGTTACGATATGCGCAAACTGCTGGCCTGACTACTGGGACTGCTTGGGAGCGGTGCGGCCACGCTCGCCGCCCTTTTTGCCAATCCGCGAATAGAACTCCGGCCCCTGCTGACGCTTGGTGGACTCGCCGCCCTTTTTGCCAATCTCAGCATAGAATGCTGGCCCGCGTTTTTCCTTCACCGCCTCGCCGCCCTTCTTCCCGATCCGCGAGTAGAACTCTGGGCCGTATTTTTCGCGTACTGCCTGACCACCGTGTTTGGCTTTTTGGGAACCAGGCTCTGGTCCCCGTTTGCTGTTGGGCATGTCTCTCTCCGCCTCTCTACGCTTAGGTAAATGGGCTACCTTTTCCCACCTTCCCGGCATCGTGGGAACGATTGACTACACGACATCGGCGCAACCGGGTCGCCTGCGCCCTGGAGCAAGCTGCAAGAACCATGCCGCCCTACTGCTGGACTTCCAGGCAGATATGAGCTTTCTGGCAGGCGCTTGTCCCTACCCTTCCTAAGAGCATACATGCGTGACTTCCGCGCATGGTCCCTCTTCCACCGCTTACTCGGCTGTATGTGGCTCGCGCGCCTGCGCGACACGATTGGCAATCAGGGCTGCCGTGGCGCCAGCCCCAATCCCGTTATCGATGTTGACCACCGTCAGGCCCGGAGCGCAGGTCTGGAGCATCGAGAGCAAGGCTGCAACCCCCTTCCCTCCCAGACCATAGCCAATTGAAGTGGGCAAGCCGATCACCGGCACGTCCACCAGACCGGAAATGACAGATGGCAGCGCGCCATCCATCCCTGCGGCCACGACGATTGCATCCACGCCTTCTGACAGCAAAGACTGGAGCGGTTGAAGCAGCCGATGTAACCCAGCCACACCGACATCATAAATCGGTGTGACCACGCAGCCCATCGCTTCAGCAATCAGACGGGCTTCTTCAGCGCACGGAATATCAGAAGTTCCGGCACTGATCAGGCCCACACGTCCCCCGGTCTTTGGAGGGAAACTGCCCTGGCGATAGATCGCTGCCGCGCGGGCAGGTTCCCGAAGGATGATATGGCAATCCGCAAACTCATCATACAATCGTCCGAACAATTCAGGGCGCACCCTGCTCAGCAGCGCGCGGCCATTTGCTCGAATGAACGCATGCGCGATAGAGATAATCTGCGCATCGGTTTTGTTTTCGCCGAGAATAACCTCAGGAATACCCTTGCGTCGTTCGCGGCCAAAATCCGGTGTCGCCTCATCAATGGTCTGGCTTTGGGCTTCACGCGCGAGCGCCGGGTGCGGCAGATCAGCCTGGTGGCGCTCCTTGCCTTCCCCATCGGTAAGCTGCGCTAACAGGTGCAGCTCGTCTTCGATGTGTTGCAAGACCCGCCCTGCCCCCTCATCCTTTGCTCTCTCGCTCATTGCATGATACCTTCTAGCATGACATTGTGTCGTGTGCAGGAATCCGTATATACATACAACCAACCTCAATATATCATATTCAATACAAATTGGCAAACAGCACAGCAGGCATAGCTCACAGAGCCAATTACCAGAGGAGCTATTTGAGTAACGGTTCTTTTCGGAAGAAGGTTTCACTTTCCGCAAGGGAGCTTTACCGAAGAAAGAGCGCCTCTTGGGTATAATAGAAGAGGCCCATCTACTGCTGGAATTGCATGATGCGGGCCGAGCAATGTGCAGGAGGTTTAAAACGTCGCTCTATGAAACAGTATGCGCTTCGGCTGGCGTTGGCGGCTTGCGTGGTGGTGCTTTTTTCAGCCTGCTCTGCGTCCCTGGCGAACGACCCAGGGAGCGCGCAGCCTACGATTGCGCTCCATACGCCTAACGCCAATCTGACGCCAACGCCCACCTCGCCGCCCGAGACGATTGGCGCATTTTCTAGCAATCCAACGCCAAAAACCACCGACAACATCACGATCTATGTGATCTTCCATATCAGTTCCAATGGCGGAACACCACGCGGCGTGGGCGGAGCCTCGGTCAGCCTGAGTTTCGCTTTCTATAATGGTCAGCCCGTATCTCAACTCAACGGCCAGGTAAACGCGCAACAAACGACCAATGATGGCTGGGCCGCCTTTCCGCTCACGTTTTCAGGGCTTCAGCCCCAAACGCCCGTCCTGATCAGCGTGACCGTGAACTACAATGGGCAGACCTATTCGAAGTCAAACGCCACCTTCTTTACCCCGCTGGCACCAACGGCCACCCCGACGCCAAAGCCGGGAAAATAAAAACCCAACAGGCCCAGGCATATAGGAAATATTGGCTACAAGGCAAGGAGCTTTTAGCATCACTCCTTGCCTTCTTCTATTTTTCGGCGCTGGCTCGCTCTTTGAGAGATGCCACTTCGCGCTCGGCCTCGGTTGGGGCAGCTTCCACCAACGTATCCGCAGCAGGGCCAGGTTGGCAGGTCGGGCAAAAATGCGTGCCGCGCTGCGCCACCACCACGCGCACCAGGGGTGTGCCACAGCGCAGGCATGGCTCGCCCGCGCGTTGATAGACCGCCAGGTGAGCGCGATTACGCCCGGCCTCGCCCCAAATGTCCTGATGACGGCCAAAGGTCGTGCCGCCGTGCTCGATGCCCAACTCCAGCACCTCGCGAATGGCAGCGTGCAGGCGGGCAACTTCCGGAGGAGTCAACGTCTCGGCGCGGCGCAGCGGATGAATGCCTGCGCGGAAGAGCGACTCATCAGCGTAGATATTGCCGATGCCCGCAATGCAGGTCTGATCGAGCAGCAGCGGCTTCATCTGGCGCGAACGCCCTGCCAGCAGCTTGCCCAACGCCTCAGGCGTAAACTCCTCGCCGAGCGGCTCCAATCCCAGGCCATGCAGCGCGGCGGACAGTTCACTCGTTGGATAGAGCGCGATGCGCCCAAACTTACGCGGATCGGTAAAAACCAACCGGCAGCCATCATCCAGCAGGAACACGGCGCGGCAATAGGGGTCAGGCACCTCTTCCCAGGGACTATCGTCTGCTGCGGCTGGGAAGAGCAGCAGGTTCCCCGTCATGCGCCGGTGAATCAGCAGAGCTTGATCGCCGCTGAGGGTGATCAGCAGATATTTGGCACGTCGATCAATCCCCAGCACATGCGCGCCCGGGAGTTCAGCGCAGAACGTTGCCACATCGGGATGGGCAATAGTGCGCGGCCAGTTGACGCGCGCATCGCTGATGGTGCGCCCAACCAGGGTCTGGCGTAGCTGGCGGGCGACATATTCAACTTCAGGAAGTTCAGGCATCACAGAACGCTTTCTGCCTTGCGCAAGGCAACGATGACCAAAAGAAAAACCCGCCCAGGTGTGTAGTGTGTCCCTCAGACTTTCCATCTCCAGCGGGAGATGCTGCACGCTGGCGGGTTTGGGGGGGGTTGAGAGTGATGGTGGGTGGTATTGGATTCGAACCAATGACCTCTTCGGTGTGAACGAAGCGCTCTCCCGGCTGAGCTAACCACCCTTGTCGTATCACGCCCTACAAGAATATCATGTGCAGGCCGCTCCTGTCAAGGTTTTATCAAGAGAAAGAAGTCCTGTATGTCTGAGATCGAACCGTATCTGCACAGCATCCAGCACGTCTATCCTGACCTCCCCATCATCTCGGCTAGATTCAATGACGAGGGGCAGAATAATGTGGTGTTAGTGCTGAATGAGGAGTTTATCTTTCGTTTTCCCAGGTATCCAGTCAACCTCAAACAGCTTGAAATCGAGCTAGCCATCCTGACCGGCATTCAGGATCATATCAGCCTGCGCATCCCCAACCCTATCTTCACGCGCCTGGACGCGCCCGCCGGAGGCCAGGCATTTATGGGCTATCGGCTCATTCCAGGCGTGCAACTCGGGCGAGAAACGATGGCGGCAATTCAAGATGAATCAGTTCTGGATAGGCTGGCAGACCAACTGGCCGGCTTCCTCAAGGAACTGCACAGCGTACCGGTACGCGAGGCCATTGCCTACGAGCTTCCCCTCGCTGACACGGCTGATGAGTGCGCCGATATCTATGCCCGCATGCAAACACTGTGCTTCCCGCACATGAGGCCGGATGCGCGCGAGTGGGCCGCTCATCACTTTGAGAACTTTTTGAGCGATCAGCGCAATTTCGACTATCAGCCTGTCCTGAAGCACAGCGATTTCGGCGGGAGCAATATCTTGTTTGACGCCACAGCGCAGACGATTACAGGCATCATCGATTTCGGCAGTACGACGCTGGGTGACCCAGCCTACGATTTCGCCGGGCTACTCGGTTACGGCGAGGCGTTTCTTCATCGGCTGGAGCCAGGCTATCCAGAGCTGGCCTCATATTGGGGGCGCATCCGTTTTTATCGTGGCACCTTTGCCTTACTGGAAGCACTTTTCGGATTGGAGCAAGGAGATGAAGAAGCGTTCAGGCATGGCATCAGAAATTTCATCTGATGCACTATACACAGGGCTGCGGCAGACCGGCAATTGATTTCCCTGAAGCCTATCAGTAATACATGGTGCGCGTGCGGTGATAGGGGCGCTCATAGGGCGATGGCGTCTGGCCGAGCGTCCAGAGGTAATAATCAATCTCGCTGGCAAGCGCATTGATGCCATGGGCGCTGAGGGCACGGCGCAGCAGTTCGCCTGCCCAGATGGTCGCCGCCCGAATCTCTACCTCTTCGGGGCTGTTTGGCGGCAGCAGTTCCAGGCGATCAACCCGCGCCGCCAGATCAGCGCCATAGACCAGCACCCCCTCCTGGCGCAGCACCTGTGGCAGTTTGTAGTCGGCAAAGATCGTCAGTTGATCGAGATCATCTAGCTTGCCCCAGCCCTCACCTCCAAAGATGCCGTGTATATCGGCCACGCAAATCTGAGCGCGCTTATAGAATCGCACCGGAGCGCCATCGTACATGCTGACATCCTGAAAAGAGGCAAAATCCTGAATGATGCTTCGGGCCAGCGCCACAGCGCTGCCGCCAGCAGCCTCGACCGCGCGGGCAAACTGGCCGCCATAGTTCGACAGCAGCACTCGGCCCACCTCGCAGGCATTGGCAAGTCGCTCGGCAAAGAGAGGGATTTCAGGCATGCCAGGCGCGGGGCGAAAAATCTGGCGCAGGTCAGCCTCGCTCAGTTCGGCCAGATAGGCGGCATCCCAGAGCGGATAGCCTTCATCCAGCGCGCGCGTCAGGCTGGCAGCTTCGGCCATATAGCCGTTGTAGGTCTGGCCGCCATATTCGACCATCCAGCGCGGCTGGTTGGCCTCGCCCCAGAAGCAAAAATTCAGCGCATCCAGCAGCAGCACCCAATTGAGCGTGCGCTCCGTGCCATCGTTGAAATGCAAGGTCGCGTCCCAGACTGGCCTCTGCCAACCTTCCGCCGCCCATCGGGCAGCAAGGCCAGCGATGCGCTCCATATCCAGGCGCACCTGGCGGGCGCGCTGAACGACAGGCAGGGTTGAACGCAAGACATCCAGCGGGTCATGGGCTGGCAGAGTAAGAGCAAGCATGGCCTGAAACTCCTGCTTGTAGAGCTGCGATGGCTGCTCAGAGGGTCCCTTCATGGATAGAGTTCCGGGTGCAGAAACGGCGCCAGCGCGCAGGCAAAGGCGATTTCCCAGGACAGGCCGCGCAGCGCCAGGCCGTTGGTGAGATAGCCAATGGCTCCATGCTTTGTTTTCGAGTCGGTAATGCCGGTGAGTTCGTCCATAATCGGGCCTAGCTCGCCACCCGCGTGCAGCGCATCAGCCACACGCGGCGGCAGGGGGCAGCGCGGACACCAGGCAAGCGAAGAGCGCTCCTGGTTCGTCACGATGGCAACCGCGCCCGTCAACCAGGCCACCTCATCTTCAAAATCAACCCCACCTTCCAACCCCACGCCCCAGCGCATCTCACCGTTGGCTGCTGGCGACTGGCTCAGCAATTCCTTCAGCGCATGTAGGGCACGGTTGCGCGCGCCCTGGCGTATTTGCGCCGGGCCAATGGGTTGTTCCGGAACGCCTGAAGCGGCATTGACCGATACGACCATGGCCGCAGAAAAGGCGCGGGCAAGCACCGTCCGAACTGGCTCGACCTTGATGGGGTTGGTTGAGCCAACGGCTACCACAAAAGATTCCAGGAGCATAACGTGCGCCTTTCTTCATCAGCATGACGTGTGGCAAGCTCTGCCCTGCTATTGTACGCGCAAAACGCCCTGTGTGCCTAGTGTGCAATTCCAATTGGGTACTCAACCCTATCATTAGGACGAGCGCAGAGGCTGGAGGCGGCACGGGCCGTGGAATTGACCACGGCAGCGCATTCAAGCGGTGCAGGGCTGCTAACCGGCCCGGCAGGTCGTTCGAGGGGGCAGGCGGCCATGATCCTTGAACGCCTGCCTCTCAATCGGGCGTCACCGGGTGGTGATGGTAAACCTGCTGGCGTAGCTGGCGACTTCGAGGTCAAACCGTGGGGCCGCCGGATCGAACCCGGCGCTTTGCAACTGGGCGTTGTTGCCAACCCCGCTGAAGGTGTGCTCATCGAAGACCAGGGTGGAGACCCACCCTTTGAGGTGGACCTGGGCGGGGACGCCTGATGGGCGGCGCACGGTGATTTCGGGCGCTCCTCCCAGAATCCGTATGGGCACCACGCCAACGGGCGCGGGGAGTTCCAGATGCACCTGGCTAAACCCTCCCTTGACTTCCAGGGCAGCGAGCGCAAGACCGCCTACATCGGCAACCACCTCCTCTGCTCCGCCCTGGATGACAATCTGCCAGGGAATAGCGCTGCTCAGCGCAATCTCCGCTGCACCCTGCTTCCCCCCTAGACCGAGCATTCGGCGTGGATAGCGGATGGTGACTGTCCCCTCCTTGGTCTTCACATTCGGGACGGGTCCCTCGAAGCGAGCCTGATACAGTTCGGTTCCTCCCTCATCTGCACGCACGGTCAGCCGCGCAATGGTGGAGGAAACAACGAGCCGACCGCGCTCCACATCACCTAAGGGAGCAGAGAACCCCCCCACCTTGCCAGACGGCGTCTCCTCTTGGAGGCGGGCCAATGCCTGTCTGGAGCGCGCGGTGCTATGTTGGAGAAACGCCACGAGGAAGGCGAGTTGTTCCTGGTCATAGTGCGACGCTACCTCTTCCCACGTCGAAAGCGCGGCATCCAAGATCGAGCGGACCTTGCGCAGGTCGTCCTGGTCACTGGCGAGCCGGACGATGACCTTGCGGCCATCGCGCTGGTCGCGCTCCCGTCGGACAAGCCTGGCTTCCTCCAGCCGGTCGAGGATTCTGGTGATTGCCCCAGTCGTCAGCCCCGTCAGTTCGGCGAGTTGCCCAGCCGTCGCTGGGCCGATAAGATCAAGGAGATCGAGTACCTGCATATCTGTCACGGCTATCCCGAGCCGCGTCGCCGCCACACGAAAAAAGGAGGCGTTGATTTCGGTAAATTGCCGCATCTCCCGCGAAAACTCCGCATGGATGCGTGCGCGTTCATCCTGAGAAGCACTTGACAAGGCTCGTTCCTCCACTCTACAATATATTTATCTTACATTATCAGGTAAATATATTTTTCTACCTGACAATAGCGAGCTGATTCTAGATATTCGCTGATATGAGCAGCGAATAGAGTATAGCATGAGGAGGACAAAGGATGCACGTGATGGCGGTTTCCACGATCTCTGACAACGACCAGTTCTGGGGTGCCATGAAGAAGGCGTACAGCCACTTGCCCAAGGGGGCCAAGTGGACCCTGGCCGTGGGGAGCACCGACGGGACCAAGGCGGTGAATGTCATCGTCCATGAGTCGATTGACAGCGTCAAACGCTTCTTCGAGGAGTACGCTGGCCCCTTTGGCACGACGGAATACTTCGAGGCCGACGCAGCGAACGCGGTCGGACTCCCGAAGCAGTAGCTGCCGACACGAGCGCGAGGCGGCACCAAACCAGCCGCTTCTTTCAGGGTAAGAAAGGAGGCCCCAATGACAAAAGGGATAGATGTCACGCAGATGCAAGCGCGGGTTTCCGCGCTCCTTTCGGAATACGGGATACCGAGCGCGGCAATCGGTGTGCTCCAGGATGGAGCGATCACCGATTTCGCCGTCGGAGTCAAGAACTGGTCAACGCAGGAACCCGCGACGACCGACACCATCTACCAGTGCGGTTCCATGACCAAGACGTGGACAGCCCTCGCCTTCATGCAACTGGTGGACGAAGGAAAAGTTGGCCTGGACGAGCCGGTGCGGACTTACCTCCCTGGTTTCCGGGTCGCCGATCCCCAGGTGAGCGCCACGGTCACGCCACGGCATCTCCTCAACCACACCAACGGGATCGAGGAGGACTTCGGCGCTCCTGGTGAAGACGAAGATGTCTACGAGCGAATGGTCGCCAACATCGCCAGCGCACCCCAAGTGTTTCCGTTGGGGTCTACCCACGGATACAGCGCCGCTCTGGGCTACGCAATCCTCGCGCGCATCTTGGAGGTCGTCGACGACAAGCGCTGGGACGCCATTATGAAGGGTCGCCTCTTTGACCCGCTGGGACTCCACAGCACGAGTAGCTGGCGTGAGGAAATCGACCAGGGCCGGGCGGCGACGGGGCACATCATCCGGTCTCTTGAAGAGGGACCTATGGTTTCGCCCCTGGGGTACTTGCCCCGCTCGTATGGGCCGGGAGGCAACATCACCTCGACCGTTCGGGACGTGCTCACGATGGCGCACGTCTTCCTGAACGGGGGCGTAGCGCCAAACGGGAGGCGGATGCTGTCGGCCAAACGCATACGCGAGATGATGGAGTCGCGTGTGCCCATCCCCGACCCATATATGTTTGGGCCATACTGGGCGCTGGGCCTCATCGTGTGTGATTGGCACGGCGTGACGGTCTACGCGACTGACGGCAGCACTATTGGTCAGAACGCTCGTCTGCGAATCCTGCCAGATGCGAACCTCGCGCTCGCCATGCTGACGAACGGCGGACCGCGAGAGCGCTTCTACAAGCAGGTGTTCAATGCCATCCTGGCCGATTTGGGAGCCGTCACGATCCCAGACCTGCCGCACCCCGATCCAACGCTCAAACTCGACGTATCCAGGTATGAAGGTGCTTACGAGCGGCCCGGCGCTCGGTACGAAGTCGCAGCCGAAGGCGGGAAGCTCTTCCTGACCTTCGTCCGCAACCCGCTGGAGGCGCAATTTCTTGGTAGGCCGGAACGCAGTACCTACGCGCTGCTGCCGATCAGCGAGACGCACTTCTTGATGCAAACGTCCGATCCGCTTGAGGAGACCCAGACCGTCGCCATCTACGACTTCAAGAATGGAGCCGCGCAGTACCTGCACACCAATTGTCGAGTCCTTCCACGAGTCGGCACCTAGCTCTCCGCCTCGCGTACACGTTGACTCGCTATGGCCGCTCCTATTTCAACTCTGTCCTGGAATGCAGGGAGCAGCACCGCATGTTTGCCACGGTGCTGCTTCCTCCGCCGACGCTCAATCACAATCATCACGACCTGGCTTCCATCAGGATCAACCCACAGTACTCTGTTCGATCAATGGAGGAGGCTGGTCAGGTTGCCATTCAAGCAGCATAGGGGAATTGCTCTTGGATATTGGTGCCCTCGGTCATCAATATCCAAGAGCAAAAAATTTCCACTCAAGCGTAAGATTGCATATTTCGCCGGGTGCCCCCCATTATGGCTATTGTGTTGTCCAGGCAGCGAGCCTATGGTATACTGCGCTGAGCCTGCGGGCAGAGACACGCCTGGCTTTCTCCACACCAATCCAGGCATCAGATCAACCGCGCCCTATGAAACCGGAAGCGCGGCAACGTTCAACATAAGGCGGTGAGCATGGGCAAGTATAAACAGTGGCTCCATCACCAGGAAGTGGGCGCGCGGTTACGTGACGAAATTGCAGCCCACGAGGCGGAGCGAGAACGGGTGCTCAAGTTAGCGCCCACCAAAGAGACCTCTCTACCAGATGTATCCAATCCAATTATTGCCGCGTTGCTCGGTCAGGTATCGCTGACCAAAGCAGCAGAACCTGTCGCTGCCAAGAATGGCCGGAACGGCGCAACCGCGGCAGATGCCGCGCCAGCGGCTCCCGCAAGCGCCCAGGCGAATGGCGTCCAGGCAACGAGCGCACCTGCCGAGACAGGGCCAAAGATCACCGATAAGCTGCCTCCTCAGGCCACCAAGGCAGAAGCGCCGGTCCAGAAGGAAAGCGCATCTGCCAAGCCTTCCACTCCAGAGGCTGCGCCAGCGGAAGCTTCAGCGAAGCCAAAACCACCAGCCGCGCCCGCCAAAAATACCACGGAAAAGCCTTCCACGCCGGTAGCTCCTGCTGAAAAACCGCAGGACGAGACACCCGCACAGCCGGACACCATTGACCCCCTCCTGGAGCAGTTGCTCGCGCATGCAGAAAGCGCGCCCGCTGACCCCCTGGAGGCGCTCAATTTACTTGCCAGCCAGGGGCCAAATCTGACACGGGGAGAGGCACCGCTGCCCGCCGCTACACTGCCGACAACCACACTGCCCACCGCGCCACTGACAGAACCGGCCACCACCAGTTCATCAGCGCTGAATACGCTGCTGGGCGAATCCAAAAACACGGCTGATTTCCCAAAACGCGCCGCTGAGCCTGCCTCCGGTTCGGTTGCCGTTGGCGTGGAAGCGATTACCACTGCCGAAGTAACTCGCGCTGAGGCCCCGGTGCGCCTGGAAAAGAAACGCTCTGACACCGATGAGTTGGTGGCATCTCGCCCCACCGAAGGCTACACCGAGCCACGCTTGATTGTCCCTCAGTGGCTGAAAAACATCGAACTGAATCCGAACCAGGAAGGCGACAAGACAGAGGATCAGACAGAAGAAGACGACGATGATAAGCAGCGCTTCAGCGTCTCCTTACCGTTTGAAAGCGAAGAAGATATGCGCCTCCATGAGTCCGTAGAGCGCTGGTGGCAACGCTGGCGCCAGCAGAGCTAAGAGGGATAGACATGAGTTCTGACGCAACCACGATAACCCAACTCTACGAACAAATCCCGCTGGAGGCAATGCAGCAGGTTGCCGATAGCTACATGACCTGGTATGTCGATAGAGCGACACGCCAGTTCGATGAGACGATTGCCAAGCTGCGCGCCGAACTTGAAGAGAACGATAAACAAGAGGCGCTCTTCAAGCCCTCTGCGGCGGAACTGGACTCGATGCGCCGTCTCCAGGCAAACAAAGTCTCCGATGTGGACCTGCTTGACCGCCTCGTGGGCAAGGGCGAAGAGTGGCTGGTGCTCACTATGCACCGTCTCGATTACTTCGAGCGCGCTGGCCTGGCCCCCACCGATTACCCCGGCTGGTGCGAGCATGCCCTCATCGGCGCCTACGATTGGATCGACGCGCCGCGCCTGCATGCCAGCAAACGCATGTTCTCGCTCCAGGGTGGCGGCACCGGACCAATGCGCGCCATTCGCCCTTCCGATCTGACGGGAGCCAGTCCAGCGAAGAAAGAAACGCCCGCCCCGCCGCGCGTTGAGGCAGCGCCAACCGCGCGTCCGGTTCCACCACCGCCGCGCCCCGAGCCACCCGCGCCCAAGCCCGCGCCCGCGCCGCGCGTCCAGGCTCCCCCTGAGCCGACTCAACCGGTGCCAAGCATCGCACAGCCAACGCCAATTGCTCAGGAGAAAGTGGTCAAAGCAGAAACAGCGCCGCTCCCGCCATCGGCATCGCGGCCCGAGGCATTGCCACGCCAGCCTGCTCCTGTCGCCCAGCCCCCACAGAGGCCCGCAGCCGTGTCGGGTGGCATTCCTGACACGCCTACACGACCCACGCCCGCCGCGTTCTCGATGCCCAAGCCAGCGGCACCACCCCAGCCCGCGCCAGGCGGTCAGCCAGCGACAGGCCCAGGCACGCCGCCAGCGGCGCAGCGTCGGCCCGAACAGGCACCACCCGTGCAGCGCCCACAGCCACAGGCACCACCCCAGCAACCGGTACAGCAGCCCTACGCTGCCGCGCCCAAGCCCCGTCCATCGGGCGGCGCCAACTGGGGGACGCAGGAAGCGCCGCGGCCCGACCCTCGCTATTCGCTTGATGACGTCGAGGTCGAAGACCTGGAGGAAGAGGGCGAAGATCAAGGCTTGATCCGCAAAATCTTCCGCGTCTTCACCGGCTAGGGGTGCACTGCTCCAGTGCCTCGCACTGCCGGAGCGCCAGCCGCAGCATTATCTGCGGCTGGCGCTTTTTTGACCCCAGGGCCGCTGACACGATATGATTTTGACAGGATAGAATGTTAGAGAAAATGGGTAAACGTGGATTCCCTTCAGGCTGAACAATGCCTGTGAGAAATGGAGGCTGCTGCTATGCTGCGTGTTGAAGAGGCGCTGGAACGCATTCTGGCTGACATCCCTCGCCTGGAGCCAGAGCAAGTCCCTCTCGCAGAGGCGTCGGGGCGCGTGCTAGCCGGGGCCATTGCCTCGCAAGAAGAAGTGCCACCTTTCGCCAACTCAGCTATGGATGGCTATGCCCTGCGCAGCAGCGACACGCAGAGCGCCACGGCACAGGGGCCGCGCCGCTTGCGGCTGGTGGGTATCGTGCAGGCAGGGCAAGTGGCCGAGCGTCCGCTGGAGGCAGGCGAAGCTATGCGCATCTTGACTGGCGCGCCCGTGCCGCCAGGGGCCGATGCCGTCATTCAACAAGAACTCACCGAAACCGGCGCTGATTGGGTACAGGTGCAGGCGCCCGTGGCCCAGGGCAACAATGTGCGCCACGCGGGCGAAGACATTCGGCGCGGCACCCAGGTGCTGGCCGAGAACGCCATCCTTGGCCCTTCTGAGATTGGCGTGCTGGCCTCGCTGGGCGTGGCCCACGTCACGATCTATCGTCGCCCAGTGGTCGCCATCCTGGCAACGGGCGACGAACTGGTCGAGATTGACCAGGCGCTGCGTCCCGGCCAGATTCGCAACAGCAACAGCTATCTGATTGCGGCAGCCACCGCCCGCGCCGGAGGCGTTCCACGCCCGCTGGGCATTGCGCGCGATCAGGTGGAAGAACTGCGCGCCAAACTCCAGGCCGCGCAGCAAGCCGATCTGATCATCACCTCGGGCGGCGTCTCGGTGGGCGACTACGATCTGGTCAAAGACATCATGCGCGAGCAAGGGGCCATTGATTTCTGGCGGGTGAATCTCAGGCCAGGCAAGCCGCTGGCATTCGGCAAGCTGGGCAGCACGCCGTTGCTCGGCCTGCCTGGCAACCCCGTTTCGGCAGCCGTCACATTCGAGCTATTTGCTCGCCCGGTGCTGCGCAAGATGCAAGGGTTCAGCCAACTGCTGCGCCCGATGGTGCAGGCGCGTCTGCTCAACACAGTTCAGGAGAGCGGCAGCCGCCGCCATTATGTGCGCGCCCAGGTGACGCTGCAAGATGGCATCTTTGTCGCCAGGACCACCGGCCCGCAAGATTCGCACATTCTCACCTCCATGGTGGGCGCGAACGCGCTGCTGGTCATTCCTGAAAACAGCCCGGCGGTGCAGCCAGGAGGGATGGTTCAGGCCATGCTGCTGGTGGAAGGACTCGGCTAAGATGCGGAAGCGTCCAGCATACTAACGGCCAAAGCGCGAGCGGCCCCGATCATAGCCGTTCACTACCCGGGTAGAGCCTGAAATGCTCAAAGGAATCGACTGGCGGGGATGGCTGGGGCGCTCGGTCGGCCCCACCGGAGCCATATTTTCTGCTGGAGCAGCAGGGCGGCCCTCAGCATCGCGTTGAAGACCGCTCACCACCAGAATACCTGATGAAAGCAGTTCGGAAGCCAGGCGCAGCGCGCCCGGCTGCGGCAGGTGCAATATCTTGCAGGCTTCCCAAAGCGGGGTTTTGCCGTTAATCACCGTCAGAAAGCGCCATTGATCGGGGGTAAGCTGCACTTTGCCATTGGTTGGCGGCGGTTCTTCGGCAAAGCCCAGCACCAAATCCAACGTCACGGCCACTCTGGCGGCAGAAACCCGCTGCCTGCGCTGGGCCAGGTGCCGCAGCGCCTCATCCAGCACAATGCTGATAGGCACCTCAATCACCATGCGCCCTGGGATCGGCATCTCGTGTTCGAGAAACTCGAACTCGCCGTCATCCCAACTAAGCGCCACCACCAGCAGTTCGATCACATCATCAGCCACCCAATCGCGCAACTCGCGCTCGGTCAGGTAATTGCATTGCAACAGCGCGCGCGCCAGATCAACCTCACTCGTAATGGGCTTTTCCTGGTACAGCGCGCGCACATAGCCAAGCTGCTGGGGAGTGACGAGCCGGGCATTCACCAGCCGCTCGCTGAAGGACTGGCCGACGCCGCTCCGCTGGACACAAAGTACATACCCCGCCCGCACATACAATTCAGCAAAAAGGTTCCCGTATCTGACAACCAGTAAGCCAGCGCCTTGCTGCTCATTGATCAGGCGCAGCACATCCTCCAGATTGGTCTGCCGAAGTGTGCCTGCGAGGGCCATGATAGCTCCTATCTTGGGTAACAAGGCGACACTGCCAAAAGGACACCTGCTCAGCGCCGTCTTACTGAGCCAGCGCCAGGAGCGTGTCGGGCCCCAGCGCGGCGGAGGGACTGGGATTCGAACCCAGGGAGGCTTGCACCTCTACGGTTTTCAAGACCGTCGCATTCGACCGCTCTGCCATCCCTCCGTACTTCCAAAAGCATAGCATTGGCTTTGTCGTCTGTCAAGGGTGCTGAAAACGTTTGATCTTCTCCAGGTCCGGCAGAAGCTCTTCTGGCGAGGCTTCTCAATTTTCGCTAAACCGACATGCCGCCCGCTGGCGTAAAGCCAGCGGGCGGCATGTCGGTTTCAAAAGCCGTGACCACTTTCGGCCAATAGCACAAACTAGGGAACGACTACATCCTGCAAGGTCACCGGAGAGTGCTTCGTGTAATCCAATTCATCGGACTGGCTCACTCCCGGAGGAGTCAGCACATCCATCAGCTTGGGCACCGTATTGGGGTCGACGGTGCAGTGTGGGTCGCTGCTGGCAGTGGCGCAGACCCCAAAGGTAAAGCCGCCAGGAGTGGAAGTGAACGCCCGCGCCTGATCGGAGGAGAATCCATCCTGCCCCGTCAACGCCACCGTGAAGCCCCAGCCCGATCCAGGTGTGCCGCCCAGGCTGGCCGTTGGCACGCTGAAGGTGATGAAGCGCGAGATGGCATTGGCGCTGATGGTTACCGTCCCTACGGTATTTCCGTGCGCATCAATATAGCGCTGCCCAAACCCCTGCGCCTCAATCAGTCTGCTCCAGGCGGCGCCTGGGTCAATTGCGTAATTGCGCTGGGGGAAAGAGGCCGCCGTCGAGGTATCACCTGGCGCGGCGTTGGGATTATGGACATACACGTCTACCAGTTGCGCGCCCAGCGGGCTGCCAAACGTTGGGGTCAGATCGCGAATCTGCACCTTGAACGTTACCGTCGAGCCATCCGGACTCAAAATGACCTCAAACTGCGTAATATCAAACGCCCCCGGCTGGAAATTGCTGGAAGTCGGATAGGCATAGTTTCCCGGGCCGTTATCGTCGCCGGACGGGTCCGTGACGTTCAGCAGCACCGTGCCAGGGGTAAAGTCAAAGACAATGGAGCGCTGGTCATGGGCCGTCGCCCCACTGGGGCTGACCGCAACCGTATTCAAGACCGTCGTGCCGCCCGTCACCGGAACGGAAACGCTAAAGGAGCCATCGGGTTGGACTGTCGTGCTCACCACCGTAGTCTGGCTCTGGTTGTCCGTGTTGGTTGCGGCCACATAAATGGTATTGCCCGGCACGGACGTTCCCGTCACCGTGACGGGTGAGCCAGTGACCGCCGAAACATTGGGCGGCGAGGTCACCGTCAGGCCCGTTTGCGCCGGCTGGTGGGCGATGTAGCGATTAAATGTCGCCGCTGGTTGTTCCAGCACGCGCCCGCTGGTGAGGTCGCGCATCAGCCGTACATAGACGCCAGCCGACCAGGTCAGCGGGGCCGCCGAGCCAGCAGCTTGCCCATTCTGGAAACCAATCGAGGCGACGGTTGGGTCTGTGCCGAAGGGAGAGGCAGCCAGATTCGGCAGTTCCCAATCTTGTTCGGGAATCAGGCCAACGCCCGACGCAAAGTGCTGCATCGTGGCGAGCAAGCTCAACGCCGTGGAGGTTTGACCGGCGGCGACATCGTACTCCCCGCGTTCTTCGGTGAGCACCGGCCAGTCGTGTCCGGTTCCCTGGCCGGTGGGCGCCCAGGGATGCCCATCGGAAGCGCCGTCGCCATAGCCATCGCCGTTGTAGCGGTGCCAGCCCGGCCCGCTCGAAGTGTCAGTCTCGATGGTAGCGTCAACCACTGGCAGCGACTCGGTAATCGCCGGATCATTGGCAGGCTCCAGGCCAAGCCGCACCAATTCCAGGAAGCCCGCGTCGATCACCGAACGCTGATCGAGCGTTAGGCCGCCGTTGCCCACGTTATAGCTAATTGCTGCATTCGGGTCGCCCGTCTTCGAGAGCCGAATAAAGTAGGGGTGCGCAGCCAGCGGTCCGTTGGTGGTCACCGTCCAGCTTTCGACGGAACGCTGCCAATCATCGGCCACGCCCAGCCAGAGGTTGGCGCTGGCGGTGTCGCCGTTGATCTTCGCTATCGCTGCCGCCGTGACCAGCCCGGCAATCTCGGCTGAGATCGTCGAGGGCGAGTAGCCGCTCTGTTCTTCCCAGCGCTCTACACCGAAGGATGGCCCATGAGCCATGACAAAGTTTGCCGCTGGTTTGATATGGTTCTGGTACAGGCTCTGATCCGTCATCCTGAGTTGATAGGCCATGATGATGGGATAGCTGGTCTCATCAAGCTGTGTCCCGAAGGAATCAGGGGCCAGCATGCCGTTGAGCAGGCTGTTGCGCGGCATGGAGCCATCGGCCTGCTGCTGGTGCAGGAACAGGAAGTTCACCACAGCGCGCGCCGTCGCCAGATCACCGTCCACCAGCAGCCCGGTCCAGGCTTCATACGCATCGCGGGCAAAGACCTCGCGATAGGAGCCAAAGAACGTGTTATTGGGGTCGCCAGCGGAGATCGCCTGCCCCCAGGGCGAGGCAAGGCTGGCAACGATAGCGCCGGGGAAGGTCTTATCTTCAGATGCCTTGACCACGTTCGCGCTCAGATAGTATTCAGCCACAAGCTGACGCCATTGATCGCCAGAAACCCTTCGCATCGCGCGCGGCGGGGCGATCAGCCCGCGATCATAGGCTTCCCATCCAGCTTCATAGAGATATTGCAGGTACTCAAAATCCGGGGCGAGCGACGCCTGGGCACTGTGGATGGCTGCCGCCTGGGTCGTGCCGAAGCCCAGCGCCAGCGTGAAACTATCGCCACGCGCCAGATTCACCTGGGCTGTCTGGACCAGATTGCCATTGTTAGCATCGCTATAAAGAGTGGTAAGCGCATGCGCGCTGTCCAGTTGCGCCAATCCATCGCTTGGCTGGCCGACGAACCCATTGCTCACCTGAAGGAAGGGATTCGAGGCATCCAGCGCGCTGTAGACCGGCACAGCATAGGTGCGATTGAAAGCATTACTGGTGGTCACCGTATCGAAGGCAATTGGGATATTACGGCCAGTCGAGGTATCAATGGTGCCGCTGTCACCACCACCGTTGCCACTGCCACCACCGCCATTGCCATTGATGCTGGGGTCATAGCGCAGATACAGTTTATAGTCAGAGCGTTTGCCAGTCAGCGCCTGGAAGCGCACGCGCATCACCAGCGCATTCTGATTAGGGTTCGTAAGATAGTCGGTAATGATGCGATATTTGCCGCTCTTGGCGGTGGTCGTCACCTCGCAGTCAAGCGCTTGCGAGTTCTGGTCAAGCACGCGCACGGTATAGGTAGTATCGCGTGTTTGCAGATCGGTGAAGGTGCTGCCATCCGTCACGACATATTGGAGCGTTTCGACATTCGTATTGTCGATAGTTGGATAATAGACATCACTCAGAACACCATTGGCAACGGTAAACCAGACTTTCGAGCTAGTATTGCGGGCGGTGCCCAGACAATCCTTGCGCGCCAGGTCAAAATGGGAAAGCGCGCCTGGGCCATCCAAAGCGGTGCTGGCAGGAGACGCGGCTGCCACGAGCAGCGGCGCGGCAAGGGTAAGCACGACACAAACAATCAGCAGCGGGAGGACGCGGGCCGCCGAGGTGGAAGGATGCCAACGATGGCGTATTCTGGTAAAAACAATCATAGTTCCTGCTCCTCTTCCATAATGGAAACTCCCAAAGCTTGCCACGAAGCAAGTATACCATAGAGTGTTTTTGGCGGCAGTGTTTACAAAGCGTGTCCTTGGTGGTACGCTTTCAAACATCAGCGCTGCTAGAATACTGCTCTTTGGGAGGTAGCCTTGGACATCCCCAGCTATGTCACCAACATGAAGCTGCGTACCTGGGTCGAAGCAATGGCGCGGTTATGTACACCAGACCAGGTGCATTGGTGCGACGGATCAGAGGAAGAGTACAACCGCCTGTGCGAGCAGATGGTTGCCTCGGGAACCTTCATCCGACTCAACCCTGAAAAGCGCCCCAACAGCTTCCTGGCGCGGTCGGACCCGAGCGATGTTGCCCGTGTCGAAGACCGCACCTTCATCTGCTCCCTGAGGAAGAGCGATGCTGGCCCAACCAATAACTGGGTCCATCCCCGCGAGATGAAAGAGACGCTGGGGCGCTTGTTCGATGGCTGCATGCGCGGGCGCACCATGTATGTGATTCCCTTCAGCATGGGGCCGCTCGGCTCGCCCATTGCCCATATTGGCGTGCAGTTGACCGACTCGCCTTACGTCGCCGCCAGCATGCGCATCATGACCAGAATGGGCCGTGCCGTCTATGAGGTGCTGGGGGAAAACGCCTTCTTCATTCCCTGCCTGCATTCCGTGGGCATGCCGCTGGAGCCAGGCCAGCCAGATGTTCCCTGGCCCTGTAACCAGGAGCAGAAGTATATCGTACATTTTCCTGAAGAGCGCGCTATCTGGTCGTATGGCTCGGGCTATGGGGGCAACGCGCTGCTGGGCAAGAAATGCTTTGCGCTACGCATCGCCTCCGTGCTCGCGCGCGATGAGGGTTGGCTGGCCGAACACATGCTCATCCTGGGCGTCGAAAATCCACAAGGCGAAAAAACCTATGTTGCCGCAGCCTTCCCCAGCGCGTGTGGCAAGACCAACCTGGCGATGCTTATTCCGCCCGGCGTCTATCACGACGAGGGCTGGAAAGTAACCACAGTGGGGGACGACATCGCCTGGATTAAGCCCGGCGCAGACGGCAAGCTCTACGCCATCAACCCCGAAACGGGCTTTTTCGGCGTCGCCCCCGGCACCAGCGAGGCATCCAACCCAAACGCCATGGCGGCCATGCGCGCCAACACCATCTTTACCAATGTCGCGCTGACCGATGACGGCGACGTGTGGTGGGAGGGCATGACCAAGACGCCGCCCGCGCATCTCGTCGACTGGACCGGCCAGGGCTGGACGCCCGGCAGTGGACGCAAAGCCGCGCACCCCAACGCGCGCTTCACCGCGCCCACCAGCCAGTGCCCAGTGATTGACCCGGCAGCCAGCGACCCCAAAGGCGTCCCCATTTCAGCCTTCATCTTTGGCGGGCGGCGCACCAACACGGTGCCGCTGGTTTATCAGGCGTTCAATTGGAACTACGGCATCTACGCGGCAGCCACGATGGGTTCGGAAACCACCGCCGCTGCCGCAGGCACCGTGGGCGAGGTGCGCCGCGACCCGTTCGCCATGCTGCCCTTTGCCGGATACCACATGGCCGATTATTTCAATCACTGGCTGAACTTTGGGCGACATTTGCCGAATCCGCCGCGCATCTTCTGCGTGAACTGGTTCAGACGCGACGCAGAGGGGCATTTTCTGTGGCCGGGCTTCGGCGAGAATATGCGCATCCTCAAATGGGTGGTCGAGCGCGCGCATGGCCGAGCGATCAGCATTGAAAGTCCCATCGGCTGGATGCCACGCTTCGAGGATGTAGATTGGCGTGGATTGGAAGACTTCACACGAGCGCAGTTCAACGAATTGATGTCGGTAGACCGCGACGACTGGCAGCAAGAACTGCTTGCGCACGAAGAGCTATTCATGAAACTGTATGACCGTCTGCCCAAGGAACTGCTCTTCATCCGCGAACTGATTCTCTCCAGCCTCTGGCGCTCCCCAGAGCATTGGGGTCTGGCCCCCGAATAGCCATCACCTGGGCGAGCACGGCAGGCGCTCACCCCGAGCAGGAAGATTTGCAACATCCGCAACCCTGCATAGGGTGAGCGCCTGGCAATGGTCAGGAACGTGGCTGACACTGATCGATTACGAGCGGGTGAACACATTTCCGCAGGAGATCGGCTGGAACCCCGTCTGAGTCGTCAGATCGGTGCCGTTGTGGATGTTGATGTACCAGTTGCCCGGGATAGTTTGCACGCCCTTAATCGTCGTTTCCACCTGCGCGCGGCCATTGGCATCGGCCACCACCGTCTCCAGGTTGTGGACCACCGGCCCTTGCTTTTCGCAACTGCCAGCGTGAATATGCGCGTCATGCTTGCTGCCTGGAGCCAATCCGCCCAAAAAGACGTGAACAGTCAGGGTGGTGCCCTCAAGGCTCAGGCGCGCCGCTCCATAAGCGCCCTCGCCGCCGTGCCCGTGGGGCATGCCATGCAGCCAGGCCTTCACCGTCTGTTTTTCTGTGGTAGAAGGCTTGGGGTTGATG
Source organism: Ktedonobacterales bacterium (assembly GCA_035307385.1). Classification (GTDB taxonomy): domain Bacteria; phylum Chloroflexota; class Ktedonobacteria; order Ktedonobacterales; family DATBGS01; genus DATBHW01. The sequence continues at coordinate 199,699 of DATGID010000072.1, forward strand.
ACATTCGCACAGGCCAGCACAGCCCCGTGCTGGTTGCCCACCGTTGGAGCAGAAAGCGCGAGATGCCATCCATCGGCAGGAATGCCGCCCGCAATGCCTTTAATAGCAGTGGTGCTGCTGCCCGCGCCGTACTGATTTGCAGTAACGGCGTTTAGCGTATGCACACCTGCTCCCGGCTGCTGGCAGCTTCCAGTGCCCAGTTCGGCAGGATAAGGATCGCTGTGGTATGCGCCCGGATTAGCAGGCGACAGACCGGTTGGCGCCAGGTCCACCGTCAAGGTGTTATCGGCGGCAGGGTCCCAGGTAAGCGTTGCCAGACCAGAAGGCTGTGCCCGCAGCGCCGCCACACCAGTGACCGGAGCCGCGCCAGCAACCAGCGGCCCGGATACGCTCTTCGTCACGCGCGCGGCGGCCTGCGCTGCGCCGCCGCCACTCAGCAAGACCACGATAGCAATGCCAAGAACAGCAATGCTGCTCATGCTGGAAGTAAGACGCAATCGGCGAATCATCCTTTTGCCTTTCTAGTGTTGGTTGGCCTCAACGAGAGGTCTTTCAAGATCAAGACCAATTCTTTGGGCCAGAACTAAGAAGAATAAGGGAGGCATCGGTTGAGTGGGGGAGGCTACACAAAGGCGAGCACGCGCACGCCCATCTGACTGTTTCTGCCGGTATGAGCTTTCGACAGAGGGTTGACAGAGCGCACATTCCCAGGTACACTTGAAACAACCACCCGCGAGGACGCCTGTGGATACACAGCAGCGTATGCGGGTCTTGTTTTTCCTTTTTGCAGATGGTGACTACCGATGGCAGCATCAGCACGACAACCAGCGCAGCAGCACCAAGATGAAGCGGTTCACGCCAGCTTCACCTCCTGTTGCTTTGTGGTGTCGAACATGTGGTATGAGAGCCTGACCATTATGGGCCTCATGCCCTTTTACGCGCTGATGCGTGCTTCCGGGAGGCAAGCCATCTCGAGGGGAGATGACGGGTAAGCGATCGTTTCAAACAGAGCAAACCTTCGCGGGGGCACGAGTCCAGTTCAGGGCTGCGTGCCCCCGCTGTTTTTCAGAGCAAGCGCAGCCAGCAGTGGAATATCCCATAGCATCAGGAGGAACCAATCATGAACGTTGTGGAGGTCGATGGTTTAGGCAAGCACTTTCGCACGCGCCAGCGCGCCGCCGGGCTGGCGGGCAGTGCCCGCGCGCTCTTTCAGCCCAGCTATCGCGTGCGCGAAGCGGTGCGCAGCGTCAGCTTCAGCCTCGAACGCGGCGAGATGCTGGCCTTCATTGGGCCGAACGGCGCGGGCAAGAGCACCATGATCAAGATGCTGACCGGCATCCTCTACCCAACCATGGGCCAGGCGCGCGTGCTGGGCCTTGTGCCCTGGCGGGAGCGCCGCGCGCTCTCCTATCGCATCGCCAGCGTCTTCGGCCAGAAATCGCAGCTCTGGTTCCACCTGCCGCCGCGCGACACCTTTCGCCTGCTGGCGCGCATCTATGATCTGGACGAGGCCGTCTTTCAAAAGCGGCTGGCGTTTCTGGTCGAGGCGTTCGAGATCGAGGACTATCTGACCACGCCGGTACGCAAGCTCAGCCTGGGCGAGCGCATGCGCTGCGAATTGGCGGCGGCGCTGCTGCATGGGCCAGAGGTGCTGTTTCTGGATGAGCCAACCATCGGCCTGGATGTCATCGCCAAACAGCGCATGCGCGACCTGATCGGGAGGCTCAACGCCGAAGAACAGACCACCGTCTTTCTGACATCGCACGACGCGGGCGACGTGGAGCAAATCTGCCGCCGCGCCATCGTGATTAACGATGGGCAGATCATCCTCGACGCGCCCGTGGCAACGCTGAAGCGCGAGTATCTACGCAGCAAAACCATCGATCTGCTGCTGGAAGAGGTGATCGAACCGGAGGTCACAGCAAATGCAGCAACCAATGGCGCAGCAGGCCAGCCAGCGGGGCTGGTCGGGCTGGAAGGAATGGAGGGCGTCAGGGTCGTCAAGATCAAGGGGCATGGCGTCAAGCTGGAAGTGGATACACGCCAGCAGCCCATCGAGCCAGTGGTCAGCGCGCTGATGCGCCGCTATCGCGTGCTGGACCTGAACATCGCCGACCCGCCGATGGAGGAAATCATCGCCGCCATTTACGGAACAAACGGAACAAGTGGAGCGGTTTTGGGCATGGCAAGCGCGGGCGCTGAGCCAGGGGCGCACAGCCCATAAGCTGGTTCTTCAGAAAGGAGGAGCAAGCATGACACAGGGCATCACGCTCAGCGCACCTGTCAGAAAAAGGCCGGGCCGCTGGCGATCATTTGGGAAATATTGGGCCGTTTTTCAGATCAGCATGGCGAGCAGCCTCGCCTACATCAGTGAGATCGCCTTTCGCGCGGTGACGCTGGTGGCGCTGATGGTCATCTTCGTCCAGTTGTGGCAAACGACCTACAGCGCGCAGGCGAACAGCCACCTGGGCGCGTTTACCATCCGCGATATCATCTGGTATCTGGCGCTGGTAGAAACGCTGGCGACCAGCGTGCCGGCGCTGAATCGCCGCGTAGATGGCGAAGTGCGCTCTGGTGATCTGGCCTATCTGCTGGGGCGACCTTGCAACTACGTCTTCTATCAATATGCCCACTACCTGGGCGAGCGCGTGGTGCGCCTGGCAATGGCGTTGCTGGTCGCGTCCACGCTGGCGCTGCTCTTTGTCGGGCCGCCGCCTATCTCGTTCTGGGGGCTGCTGGCCGCGCCGCTGGTGATCTTTTTGTCGATCTCGATTGATTTCGGTGCGCTCTTTGCCATCGGGCTGCTCGCCTTCTGGACCGAAGAAACTGAATCGTTCGCGCTCATCTACAGCCGACTGGTGCTGGTGCTGGGCGGCGTACTGGTGCCGCTGGAACTGTTTCCGGAGCCGCTGGGATCGATTGCGCGCGTCTTGCCCTTTGCGGCGCTGCTCTACGGCCCGGCGCGCACGATCATCAAGTTCGACCTGGGGCAATTTGGCGCGCTGCTCGTGCAGCAAGGGCTGACGCTGGCCGTGCTTGCGTTCCTAGTGGCGGGCATCTATCGGCTGGTCGTGCGCCGCGTCAATATCAATGGAGGCTGAGATGCGAAGCTATCTGCGCTTTCTGGGCGGGTATCTTTCCGCCAATTTGCAGGCGGCCATGGAGTATCGGGCCGGGTTCTGGAGCCAGGTGGCGAGCATGGCGCTGAACGATGGGTTGTGGCTGGGCTTCTGGTTTCTCTTCTTCCAGCGCTATCCCGTGGTGCAAGGCTGGGTTGTCAGCGACATCATCATTGTCTGGGCCGTTCCAGCGGCTGGCTTCGGCCTGGCAACCGGCATCTTTGGTCGCGCCCAGCGTCTGGCAAGCGTCATCACCAGCGGCGGCCTGGACAGCTATCTGACCATGCCCAAGAACGTCTTGCTGCACGTGCTCGTGAGCGCTACCAGCGCCAGCGGCTGGGGCGATCTCATCTTTGGGCTGGTCGCCTTCACGCTGCTCATCCGTCCGACGCCGTTCGATTTCTTGCTCTACCTGGCACTGGTGTTGATGGTCGCCATCATCTTCACGGCGTTTCTGGTGCTGCTGGGGTCGCTGGCCTTCTGGCTGGGCAACAGCGAGGGGCTATCGCAGCAGTTGATGGGCGCGCTGATCAGCTTTTCAACGTATCCGACGGCCATCTTTCACGGCGCGGTGAAGCTGCTGCTCTTCACTGTCCTGCCCGCAGGATTCATCTCGTACTTCCCGGTGGAACTGCTGCGCAGCTTCCGCTGGCCGTTGTTAGGGGCGTTGTTTGCTTTCACTGTGGGCATCGCTGCGCTGGCCTGGGCAGTGTTTCATCTGGGGCTGCGCCGCTACGAGAGCGGCAACCGCCTGGGCGCGCAGGCGCTCTAGCCGCCACAAACAAAAAGAAGCGAAGGCTGAGGACAATACCTCAGCCTTCGCCCTGTGTCTCCTTGAAGCGATGCCAGACTAGTGGCCGCAGCCGCAGGCGCGGGCCTGGCCGCCGTCGTTGGCCGTCTTGAAGGAATGGCCGCAGCCGCAGGTGCTCACGGCATTGGGGTTATTGACCGTGAAGCCAGCACCCATGAGACCGTCGAGGTAATCAACCTCGGCGCCGCCAATATAGGTTGCGCTCATGTCGTCAACGAAGACGCGCACGCCGTTCATCTCGATCACCTCGTCACCATCCTGGGTGGTGTCGAGCGTCATACCATATTGCAGCCCAGAGCAGCCACCACCGGCCACGAAGATACGCAAGCCCAGCTCGGGGTCATTTTCTTGCTCCAGCAGCGTGCGAACTTTTTCAGCGGCCACGGGAGTCAACGTGACCAGCGGAGTAGCGATCTCGGAGCCAGTCTCTTTCTGCTCAATCATGAAGCCAACCTCACTTTCGGTTTGAGGGCAGATTTGGATGCCAAGAACATCTTCTCGTTCTTTGCCCAGATTATACTACCTCTGGGGGGTATCCGTCAAGCGAGCGAATACTGAGCGCTTCTCTCTCAGTCCTGCTGGCATCAGCGTTCCTGTATCTTTCGGCGAATACGCAATCGTTTGTGGCCCAGGGGCGTGGGTCACAAACTCGGCTCCGCGCGGCTGTCCAGCCCCGTCAGTACGCATATCTGCTGATGAAGCAACGCCTTCAGGAGTGTTATACTGGCGATAGTGGGGTTCAGCGAGCGTCGCAAGGATAGGCGTTGTGCGCGGAGGCGCAGATGGAAAAAGCCGATCTTTTAGTGGAAACAAGCGACATATTAGAACCGACGCCCATTCGTGTTGTGTTGGCAGACGACCACGCGCTCGTCCGCGAGGGCACCCGGCGTTTGCTCGAAGCTGAGCCAGATGTGCAGGTCGTCGCCGAGGCGGCCAGCGGCATAGAGGCCGTTGCCGCCGTAGAGCAGGGTCACCCCGATGTGGTGATTATGGACATCGCCATGCCTGGCGGCAACGGCATCGAAGCCACCCGGCACATCAAGCGACTCTTCCCGCAAACCGCTGTGCTGGTGCTGACGGCCTATGACGATGACCAGTATGTCATCGCGCTGCTGGAGGCCGGGGCCGCAGGCTTTCTGCTGAAAAACGTCCATGGCCGCGAACTGGTGGAAGCCGTGCGCGCCGTCCATCGTGGTGAGCCGGTCCTGGATACCCCTGTGGCGGCGCGTGTGCTGCGCCGCATGGCAGGGGGTACGCCGCAAAACATGCTCCCAGAAGCGACGCTGAGCGAACGCGAGATGGAGGTCTTACGCGAGGCCGCACGCGGGCTGCCCAACAAGGAAATTGCCCGGCGTATGGGCTTGAGCGTGCGCACTGTGCATACCCATCTCGGCAATATCTTTGGCAAGTTGCAAGTAGGTTCACGCACCGAAGCCGTCTTGCAGGCGCTGCGACGCGGCTGGGTCCGTCTCGATGAAACCGAAGGGGATACCTGATGTCTGTCCATGCGCCCTCCGACACGCTGCCAGAAACAGTGGATGCGGCCAAATCAGCAGAGCGCCTGCCCAGGCAAAAGGGCGCACAGCAAGCGTTCTTCACAACAGCATCCTTCCTGGTGATCGCCTTGGTGGTAGCCTGGGCCGTGAAAACCTACCCTCTCCCCGTTGCGCCCTATGGGGAACGGTCGGCTATCCTCTTTCCGCTGTTGATCTTACTGGTCGAACTGGGAGCGCGTCGGTTGTCGCAACGCGCGCTGTTGGGCGCGAACCGCAACGATGGCGTGCAGGCACAGCACCTCTCAGGCAGCCAGAGGCTGTCGCTGCCCCAGATCACCTTGCCGTTGTATCTGGCCTGCGCAGTGTTGTTTACTGTCCAGACAGCAGTGCTGGCTGCCTGCGTCATCGAAACGATTTTGCAGATAGTGGCGATCAGCCAGCATTCCAGAAAAATCAACCAGGCGATCTATCGTGTGGCGGCCAACGGGCTGGTCGTGCTCGCGGGCAGTGGCTGTTATGGCATCTTGATCGAGATAGCAGGCCAATCTCCTGCTCATCCGACTTTTGGATTGCGGCTGGCGGCGGCACTTGCCGGAGCAATGGTGATGCTGATCCTGTATCCACTGATCATCTTGCCATTGGTGGCAAAAGATACCAACGCCTCCGCTCTGCATAGTTGGGCACGCTACTTCAGAACATCAGAAGCGCGCTTTCAACTGCTGCTGTTGAGCATCGGGCCGCTGCTGCCGCTGGCGGCAGAACTGGATGATCTGGAGTCAGAATTAGCCTGGGTGCTGTTCCTGGTGCCGCTCTTTGCCATCTATTATTTGGCAATCGTCAGTCTGCGCTTTCAGCGCCAGACCGAAGAGTTACAAGCCAGCTTGCAAGCGCTGCGGCAGGCGCGGCGGCGGCAGGCCGAACTGCAAGACTACGCCGCGCTGGTCATTCGCGCGCAGGAAGATGAGCGACGGCGGTTGTCGCGCGAATTGCACGACGACACCGCCCAGGCGCTCATCGCGCTTTCACGTGGCCTGGAAGCGCTGGGCGATGCGCGCAGCGCCAAACGCCCCCAGGCCAACGATACGCGCTGGGTCGAGGATTTGCGCGAACTGGCTGATCGCTCGCTGGAAAGCGTGCGGCGCGCCTGCCGCGACCTGCGTCCCTCCGTCCTGGATGATCTGGGACTGGCGGCAGCGCTCGACTGGCTGGCCCAGAGCGCCATCCAGCGCGGGCTGCCCTGTACCCTGCGCATCGAAGGGGCGGCCTTTCCGGTGCCTGGCGAGGCCGAACTGGTCTTTTTCCGCATCGCTCAGGAAGCGCTCGCCAACGCCTGGCGTCATGCCCATGCCAGCCAGGCAGAAGTCCTGCTGGCCTACGAACCCGAGCGGCTGCGGCTGCGCGTGCGCGATAACGGCCAGGCATTTGATCTGACTCGGGAGCGCCAAAGCCAGGAAAGCAGCGGTCTGGGACTGCTGGGGATACGCGAGCGCGCTGCCCTGGTGCGCGCCGATTTGAACATTACCTCCGCGCCCGGCCAGGGAACCACGGTGGAGGTGTGCCTGGCCCTGCCGATGGCATCCTGAGCGCATCATCCTTTTCTCCAGGGCGGGTCTACGCATTTCTGCGGATGTATCTTGGGTTACGGCGAGATACACTATCTTTAGGGCGTGATTCATGCTGAACTTAGCTGCGCCTGCTTGTTGTTGGCGAGGCGGCAAACAAGCGGCAGCACCACTGACCGTCAAGTGGCGCTCTTCGGACCCCTGGCAGCTCGGTAGGAACCGCCCTTCTTTTTCCTCACATGCTCCCCTGTGCTTCTGTTTTTCCCTGACCATCCCCCATCCTTATCGGCGCTCTCTTCCTGCATCTCCACAGTACAACCTGCCATATGGTATAGTATGAGGTTGGAGATGCTTCCACTGATTTTCCTCCCGCTGGCGCACCTGGGCACAACTCCTCCACACCGCCAGCGACTAAGGAGCGCTTGTGATGCGAATGACACATCTACTCCGCAATGAATACAACGCTGTACCCGTTTTGTGGGGGCCGCACGACGGGGCGGGAGCCGGGGCAGGGTCGCCCCAACCACAGCATGGGGCGTTCGGGGCCAGGCAAAGCCTCGCCACCGCTGCCGGACCGGTCACCTATTATCGCCTGGCGACCTTGGCTGACCAGGGCATCGCCGATCTGACCCGCCTGCCTTTCACCGTCAAGATTTTTCTGGAAAATCTGCTGCGGCTGGCGGGCGGCCCGCACGCAACAGAGGAGGACGTGAACACCCTGGCGCGCTGGAATCCAGCGCGGCCAGCCGACCATACCTTCGCCTTTCTGCCTGCGCGCGTCATTCTTCAAGACTTCACCGGCGTGCCGGTGGTGGTTGATCTGGCGACGATGCGTACCGCCGTGGCTAAATTGGGCGGCGACCCCAGCAAAATCAATCCGCTGGTGCCGGTCGATCTGGTCATCGACCATTCCGTACAGGTAGACCGCTTTGGTTCGTCGCTGGCCTTCAGCTTTAACGTCGAACAGGAATATCAACGCAACGGCGAGCGCTATGCCCTTTTGCGCTGGGCACAGCAAGCCTTCCAAAACTTCAGCGTCGTTCCGCCAGGGACCGGCATCGTCCATCAGGTCAATCTGGAATATCTGGCAAAGGTCGTGCAGACCCGGCAAGATGGCAGCGATACCGTTGCCCTGCCTGATACGCTGGTTGGCACCGACTCACACACGACCATGATTAACGGCCTGGGCGTGCTGGGCTGGGGCGTTGGCGGCATCGAGGCCGAGGCCGTCTTGCTGGGTCAGCCTATCGAGATGGTGACGCCTACTGTCGTCGGCTTCCGCTTCACCAACGGCCTGCCCGAGGGCGCGACAGCTACCGATCTGGTGCTGACCGTTGCCGAGATTCTGCGCAAACATGGCGTCGTCAACAAATTCGTCGAATTCGCCGGGCCGGGCCTGAGCCAGTTGAGCCTGGCAGACCGCGCCACGCTTTCCAACATGGCCCCCGAATACGGCGCGACCTCGGCCTTCTTCCCCGTCGATGAAGAGACGTTGCGCTACCTGCGCCTGACGGGACGCGAGAGCATGGTCGATCTGGTAGAACGCTACTCCAAAGAGCAGGGCCTCTTCCGCACTGACGACACGCCTGACCCGCAGTTCAATGAATTGATCGAGCTTGATCTTTCCACCGTCGAGCCAAGCCTGGCCGGGCCAAGACGCCCCCAGGACCGCGTGGCGCTGCCCAGGGTGCGCGACAGCTTCCGCTCGGTCTTCCCACCTCCAGCCGCCGCCATTCAGCGCAATGGCACCGAGGGCGAAGTCGCCGTGGCCGAAGCGCCAGCCGCCGTTGAGGTCAGCCTGGATTCCGAGCGCGTGCCACTGCGCAATGGCTCGGTCGTCATCGCCGCCATCACAAGCTGCACCAACACCTCCAACCCGACCGTCATGGTGGGCGCAGGGTTGCTGGCAAAGCACGCCGTCGAGCGCGGGCTGCGCGTGCGTTCCTCCGTCAAGACCAGCCTGGCACCAGGCTCCAAGGTCGTCACCGATTATCTGGAGCGCGCCGGACTGATGCCCTATCTGGAGGCGCTGGGCTTCCATCTGGTTGGCTACGGCTGCACGACCTGCATCGGCAACAGCGGCCCACTGCTGGAGCCGATCTCGGCAGCCATCCAGGAAAACAATCTGGCCGTCGTCTCCGTCCTCAGCGGCAACCGCAACTTCGAGGGGCGCATCCACCCCGACGTGCGCGCCTCCTATCTCGCTTCGCCACCGCTGGTCGTCGCCTATGCCCTGGCCGGAACCGTCGAGACCGATCTGGCGCACGAGCCGGTGGGCGAAGACCACAACGGTCAGCCCGTCTATCTGCGTGAAATCTGGCCGTCTTCGGTGGAAATCCGCGACACCATTGCAGCTTCGCTCAGCCCGGAAATGTTCCGGCACGAATACGCGCAGGTCTTCGATGGCGACGAGCGCTGGCGCGCCCTGCCGGTTCCGGAGGGTAGCCTCTATGAGTGGGACCCCAATTCCACCTACGTGCAGATGCCTCCGTTCTTCGAGGGCATGACCCCTGAGCCAGCGCCGCTCGGCGACATCACGGGCGCGCGCGTGCTGGCCGTGCTGGGCGATTCCGTGACCACCGATCATATCTCTCCGGCTGGCTCGATTGCCAAAGATAGCCCCGCCGGAAAGTATCTGATCGCGCACGGCGTAGAACAGCGCGACTTCAACAGCTATGGCTCGCGTCGCGGCAACCACGAAGTGATGATGCGCGGCACCTTCGCCAACATCCGTCTGCGCAACCAGCTTGCCTCCAAAGAGGGCAACTGGACGGCGCACCAGCCCGATGGCGAGGTCATGACGATCTACGACGCCGCCATGCGCTACCAGCAGGAAGGGACGCCGCTGGTGATCCTCGCGGGCCGCGAATACGGCAGCGGCAGTTCGCGCGACTGGGCGGGCAAAGGCCCGATGCTGCTGGGCATCAAGGTCGTCATCGCCGAAAGCTACGAGCGCATCCACCGCAGCAACCTGATCGGCATGGGCGTGTTGCCACTCCAGTTCCAGCCAGGTGAAAACGCCAGCAGCCTGGGGCTGAGTGGTCACGAAACCTATGAGGTGACCGGCGTGGCCGAGGGTCTGGCCCCCGGCAAAACGCTCAGTGTCCGCGCCGTGCGCAGCGATGGCAGCGAGGTGAGCTTCTCCGCTCTGGCCCGGCTGGACACCCAGGTGGAGATCGACTACTACCGCAACGGCGGCATCCTGCCCGCCGTGCTGCGCCAGTTGATGAAATAAGCCTGACTTGATGCTGGAGATAGCAGGCGAGGCGCTATCGTTCGATAGCGCCTCGCCTGCTATCTCCAGGTGTTTCACAGGATGTACTAGAACAGCTACTGTGGCAATCCATCACTTTAGGTCAAAGCCCACTTGTAATATAATTACCCCGACTTTAAGATGCGGGCTGGTTAGAGTGTTTACATTGCAACACTCTCCGCTGGGACACGATCTCTAACTGTGCTAATAAGCAATGGGAGAGGCTACGATGGTTGATACAGTGGCGCGAGTAGTAGAGAAGTTTTTGGATCAGTATAAGCCTGTAGTTATAGCGTTTGTTCTCTCGGTCGCCACATTTATACTTCTTGCTTTCTACCTTCTTAAGATAGACCTGTTCTACGTAGATAGCTTCTTGTCTGGTAACAAGATAGTCCTCTTTGCTGCTTTCGTTATTTTTCTGCTTTCAACATTATTTCTCTTTAGCGAGGCATTCTCAGCATGTTGGCACACAGCCACCAGGAGGCGATTACAGAAAGATAAGTTGCAGAATTCTTAACCGATACCCAAAAGGGCCTTCTAAAGCTCATGATTGAAGCTCCTGACCATTCCCGTTACGTGCCAAAACTTGAAGACATAGGTGAGCTTGTTGAGTTAGGTATTGTATGGGCATCCAATATTCCACAGCCAGGAACCAGTGATGATAATCCCTCCTGGGTTCTGCTTGGCGTCCATATCGGCATACCCTCAAACCTTGGGCATACAAATATCTAAAGAGGCACATTGATTGCTTGAACAAAGTTAATCCCTAGCTACCCGTAGCCATAAGTTCATGGATGATTTATCAACCCGCTCGCCCTACCACCCTCCCCCATCCCCGCGCCTCTGCGGCCTGCTCGCGCACCTGCGCCCTATCGAGCGGCCCGCGCTCGGTGATGATCGCGCTCACCAGCGCGGCGGGCGTGCGCTCAAAATAGATGTTGCGCGCGCTCACGCCTTGCAGTTCTGAGGGGGAAACAATCTCAGCAGGGTCCATCTCTTCCAGATGGAGCTGCTTGAAGGAGGCTATCTTCAGCGTCTCGGCCAGCGCCAGAAACGGCACGCGGCGCGGGCGATTGGCGCGCGCAGCCAGCGCCAGCAAGAACGTCCCCGTCTTATTCACCACCGCGCCATCGGCCAGAATGCTATCCGCGCCGACCACCACCGCCGCGCACTCGGGGATGAACAACCCGGCCTCCGCGTCGGTCAGCAGCGTCACCGCCATGCCAGCGGCTGCCAACGCCTGGGCCGTCGTCCGGCCCTCGCAGCGCGGGCGGCCCTCTGTCACATAGACCCACTCGATCTGCTCCTTGCAGGCCAGAAGGGCCACCTGCACCGTTCCAGAAAGGCTGTGCGTCAGCAGCGTCCCACGCAGAAAGGGCCGGGCGTGGTTTACAATTTGCTCCGAGGCTGTTGCCCAGGCTGCCAGCGTTTCCTCAGCAACCTGCTGCATGCGCTCCAAAGCCTGCCGCGCCACCGTCTCGGTTAGCCTGCGCCTGCCCAGGCCAGCCGCAGCAGACGCCTCAGCCCAGATGCGCCCAACCGTGTTGGCAACGGCCACCATGCTGGGGCGGCTGGCCGCCAGATCGCGCGCCACCTGCTGCGTCTGCTGAAGCGCTGCCAGCGCATCGGCCCCTGGCGCAAGCCCTTGCAGGGCGCAGGCACGCACAATCGCGGCAGCCTCGCGGGCCAGTGCGCTTGCCCCATGCGCGCGATCATCGTGCACCCAGGCAACGCGCGCCGCAATCGGCTGCTCTGCCGTCAACTCCTCGGCCATCGCTGGCTAGTGTCCTTCAGCGGCTAGGGGCTGCTCAGACGGCGCGTCCGGCGGATACACCCGCTGGAACGCCTCCTTCAGCATCGGCACCGTCTCATACTGGTCCAGGTCTTGTGGCGCAATCCAGCGCGCCTCCATCGCCTCCCAGTCCGTCTGAATCTTCGTCGAGTCAGCCACGCGGAACAGATAGGGATGCACCGTCCATTCGCGGCCCAACGCCTCGTCAACGAATGTCAACGGCTCGCCCTTGCAGAGCAGCGTCACATCGCCGCGCTCCAGGTGGGCCTCCTCGGAAAGCTCCACATACGCCTGCTCATCGGGCGGCGTGTCGGCAAAGCCGCTCACGCCCGCCCAGCGGCCCTGGTATGTTCCCACGCGGTCACTGCGCCGCACCAGCAAGAGTTCATCGCCACCATCAGATGAACGCCGCAGCACAAAGCTTGTCACCACATCGGCATGCTGCATGGGCACTCAGCCCCAATCCAGGGTCAGCCCTTGCTGACCAACGAACCAGATCGCCCTGGTCAAACTGGGGGTCACGCTGTTAATCTTCCAATTCCCATTTTCCTGCACAAGCTGCACGGTTTTCGTTTCATTAACTGTGCCACCATCTGGCGCGACCAGCGTCACCTTCACCGTAGCGCTCGCCTGGCTGCTTTGCGTCTGCACATTGCTCACCTGGTAGCTCTCAATCGTCCCAATCAGTTCAAAAGTCGCGCGGAAAGAGGATTGCGTCAAGCGGCTCTGATACCCGCTCGAAAGCTGATCATAGGCGGTCTGATAATCCTTGACATGCAGCGCGCTGTAGAAATCGTCAACCGTGGCCTGAGGGCTGTTCAGACTCGTCTGGATAGAAAGCAAATTCACCGTCACTGCTGCCCCCACGCCAAGGCAGCTTAAAATTACCACCACCCCGATGATCGCCAGAATAACCGGCAGCATCGTATGCTGCTTGCTCTGTTTGCCAGGAGCGCGGAGCGTGGAGGGCGCGCCCACAGGCGACAACGGGCCGGAAAACGCATGATACCCGTTGCTCCCAATCGTCCCGCTGTCTTGTTCATCCTTTGCAAGTGTCTCATCAGCAGCCGAAAGGTCTTCAGCATCGGCATGCGCCGCTGCCGAGATGTCATGAAAGCGCTCATCATCAAACGGATTCAGCGAATCTGCCATAAAGCTCCTCTTTCTGGGCTGCGTTTATGCGTCTGCATCCGTTCCAGCGCTTGTTTTGAAGCACTGCTGGTCCGGTGGCAGCAGAAAAAAGTTAATCTTCCAGCCCTGGCTTTCCTGGAGCAGTCGGATCGGATCACCATAATGTTCTTTGGGACGGGTCACCGCCACATCGACCGCAGCCACGCCATTTCCCTGACCAACCAGCTTCGTCGCATAGGCAGTTACCGGCCCAAACTCACCATCCAGGCACAAAAACGTAGCAGTATATAATTGCTGCCCTGTTGCCAGGTGGTTCTGTTGGGCCTCCAACGTCAGAAGCTGCTGAAAGCCGGACCCCAGCAGGGTATACGCGGCGGCATAATCCCGGCTCTGAATATCCTTGTAATATTGCTGGGTCACCCCTTCAGGGCTATGCGTGTAGATAGTATACAGGAGCAGGCCCACGCAGACACAGAACAGAACCAAAACTCCTACTCCTCCACCAACGCCAAGCAGAATCCATTTGCGGGTGGAACGCTTCTTGGGTGGCGAAGGCAGCACATACGGCGGGGGCAGCGGAGGGGGCGGAGCAATCGGCAGCTCATATCGAGGCGGCGGAGGCTGCGGCGCCTGCGCGGGCGACGCCTCCATAGTGGGCAGATTGGAAGCCGCCACGCGCTGGGTTGGCGCGAAATTCCCCCCAGGTGGCGAAGCCAGCCGCTCCGTCGGCGCGTAAGCCGCTTCATGCGAGGAGGCCAGAGGCATTGTTGACATGGATGCCGTACCGGAAGCCATGTCCACCGTCATCCGCACCAGGCCAATCGTGATGACATCGCCAGTTTGCAATGGCTGCGGCATCTGGGGCAGCAGCGGCTGCCCATTCAGCAGCGTACCATTGGCGCTGCCCAGGTCCAGCAACACATAGCCTGCGCCCTCGGGTCGGACTTCAGCGTGGTACCCTGAAGCGTTGCGGTCCTGAAGCACAATCGTATTGGATGGCGCGCGCCCCAGACGCACGACCCCATTTCCCAGTTCACACCGGCCAAATGGACCGAGCAATGCTCCCTGCATGCAGCACTCACCATCGCTTCTGTGATAATCCTGCGCCAGCGCCGGGCGCAGCGCGCAGCCCTGCCAGGAAAGAGCGTCACTGGCTCTGATTCTGCCCAGGCGTCCACTGACTGATCTGCCACTTGCCCTTTTGATAGACCAACTGAAGCGTATCAGGCTTAAACGTGCCCTTGGATGGGTCGCGCGTCACATTTACCGTCGCAAGCTCGTTGGTCGCGGAACCATTCAGCGGCTTCACGCTCACAATATGGTAGGTCGTCACGTCGCCGCGCAGCGTATCAAACTGTTGGAAAACCGTCTCAGCCTGCTGTTGACCGCCAAGCACTTGAAGGTACTCGGCAGTAAGCAGATTGGTGGCCGTTGTGTAGTTCTGCTTCTTCAGGCTCTCATAGAACGGCGTCACCACCTGCGTGGTCGCATCGGGGATAGTCGGGCCGCTTGGGCCGCGGTGCGTCAGCAGGAAAATCGTCAGGATCGACGCGCCCAGAATGATCAGCACACCCAGCACCCCACCAATCAGCAGAAAGCGCCGTCGTCCGCCCGGTCTGGTCGGAGGAACTCCAACGCCCATGCCAGGCGCGCCCTGATACGGCCCCGGTGGCCCATAAGGACCAGGATAATAGCCTGGTGCCTGGGCCGGAGGGTTCCCTGGATAGGCCCCAAAGGGATTGGGAGGCGGAGCACCCGGCTGCGCCGCAGGTCCAAATTGAGGAGGCAGGGGAGCGCCGGGCTGCGCCGGAGGGCCAAAATTGGGGGCTATTGGCGCGGGAGCGAAGCCCATCTGCTCAGATGGCAGAACTGGCGGCGGCCCGGCCACCGTCGATTGCGAGGTCGCTGAAAAGCCCGTCGGCGTAAGCTCCACCGTAAGCTGAGTCGTGCCAATGATAATGATATCGCCGTGGCGCAGCACGTGGGGCGTCTGGGGTGGCAGCCGTGTCCCATTGAAAACTGTTCCATTGCTGCTGCCCACATCCACCAGCACATACTCTGTTCCCTGAAGAAGCACCTGAAGATGCCGCCCGGAAACCTGGCTGTCTTGGATGGTTAGAGTATTGGTTGAGGACCGCCCAATCGTCACCGGCTCCGCGCCCAGTTCGTAACGACCAAACGGACCAAGTAGTGCGCCTGGCATTCGCTGTTTCCTTCTCCCCGACACTCCTGACACTGGCGGCTGAACGCGCCCCAGCGCGCCCAGCCGCAAGCGCTCTTATAGATTGCTTCTCTATCTACGGGCTTCTCGCGTCATCTCAGACAATGCTTACCACCACCAACGCAGCAACGCCCTCCACGCGCATCACCATCTGGTGGTGAGCAGAGTGCCCTTCCGAACCCTTCATGGAGAGCAGCAAAGATGGTTCCACCATAGCCGTGGGCGCTACCCAAACATGCGCCCCAGCGCGCTGCGCGAGCGTAGGCGGTGGCAACGCAGATTTCTTCTTATTCAGGAACAATCGCACTCCAACCACAATGCCTACAATAATCAGCACCAGCAGAATAATACTGCCTACCAGCAGCAAGACCCTGCGCCCTCCACGCTTCTTGGTTGGCGGTGGACCTCCTGGTAGAAAGCCTTGTCCTGGTGGATAGCCGGGACCACCTGGCGGCGGGCCTCCGGGTCCACCATACGGCGGGGCACCCGGACCGCCCGGCGGTGGAAACCCTCCGGGCGGCGGGCTTCCCGGCGGGCCAAACGGTGGCCCTCCCGGCGGCGGAAAACCGCCTGGCGCCGGTGCGCCACCTGGCAGCGGAAAATTCGGCCCTTGAGCGGGCGGCGGAAAGACAGCCGGGGGCGCGCCCCCTGGCGACATAAAGTCTGCGGTTCCCGAAACGCCGGGCGGCGGAAAATTCGGCCCGGCTGCTGGTTGGCTTCCTGGCGGGCCAAACTGCGGGCCTCCCGGCGGCGGAAAACCGCCAGGGGGTGGACCGCCGGGCGGCGGAAAGCCTCCTGGCGGGCCAGCAAAGGGGTCCGGTGGCGGCGGAAATTGCGGCGTGCCCGGCGCGGCCTGGCCTGGTGGCGCAAATGCGCCAGGGGCAGGCGAAAAGCCACCCGCCGGGCCAGGCGGCGGCTGGCCGATGCCTCCACCAAAAGGCTGGGCCTGTGGCGCAGCAGGATCGTTGCCAAAGCCCCCAGGAGCAGCAGCCACTTGCGGCTGGTTGGCTTGCCAGGGACCATCGGCGGTCAGTTCAAAACGGATGTCCACGCCGCCAGAGCCGCCCAGCGTAATCGTATCTCCGGCATTCAACGGCTGCGGTTGCCCCGCGTTCAGCTTGACGCCGTTGACTGCTGTGCCATTGCTGCTGCCCAGGTCGACCACCTGATACCGTCCACCAGGCAGCGGCTGTATTTCTGCGTGCTTGGCAGATATCTGGCTGTTGGTGAACACCAGGCGATTGCTCCGGCTTCGCCCAATCGTCAGTGGCTCGGCCCCCAGATCGACGAGGCCATCTGGTCCGCGAATGGCTGCACCCATACAATTCCTCTTTACTTCATTGCTCACGCTTTCAGCGCCGCGCTGTCAATCAAAAGCAGCGCTGGAAGCTTCCTCACCGCCCAGTGCTCTGAGTCGGCGACGCTTCGCTGTATCAGGCCAGGAGAAACCGGCTTGTCGTCCTGCCAGCTTCCTGTTTTCCGCCTTCCATGTCAGCGTCTATTATAGAGCCAGGAAGACCAAACGTCAACGGGGCTGAGAGCATCAAAAGCAAGCGTCACAAGCTCCATTCCAACCGGCCAGCGGGGTTTCAGATGTGCCTTGTGTTACCGGCTATGATATACTCTCTGCCAGAATAGGCTATCAGAGTTTGTTATCTCGTTCGCTTGCAGGAGAATCCCACCGTGCTGTCTCAGGACTTTATTCGCCAGCATCCCGATCTGGTGCGCGACGGCTTGCGCAAGCGCGGCGTCAGCGCGCCCCTGGATGACGTGCTGGCGCGGGCAGAACAGCGCGGCGGCCTCATCACACGCTGCGATGCCCTGCGCGCCAAAGCAAGGCGCGAAGAAGAGCGTCTGCGCGATGCCCTGCGCGAAGCTTCCCCCGAGATGCGCAAGCAGCTTGCCGCGCCAATCCACGCGGTCCAGAACGAGATCAGGCAGCTTGAAATCGAAATCAGCAATCTTGAAAGCGATCTACACCTGCTGCTGCTGCAATTCCCCAACCTGCCGCATGCCAGCGTTCCCGAAGGCAGCGGCCAGCAAGACAATGTGGAGATTCGGCGCTGGGGCGAACCCGTCGCCTTTGTGCAGCCGCCCGCGCCGCACTGGCAGCTTGGCGAACAGCTCAAGATCATCGACTTTGAGCGCGGCGTCAAGATCGCAGGCACACGCTTTTATGTCATGCGCGGCCTGGGCGCCCGGCTGGAGCGCGCCCTGCTCAATTTTATGCTCGATGTACATACCATCGAGCACAACTACCTGGAAATGCTCCCTCCCTTCCTGGTGAAACGCTCCGCAATGTTGGGAACGGGCCAGCTTCCCAAATTCGAGGATGATGCCTATCTCTGCGCAGAAGACGACCTGTTCCTAAACCCAACGGCTGAAGTGCCCATCACCAACCTGCACCGCGACGAAATTCTGGAGCCAGGCACGCTGCCGCTCCGCTACGCTGCGGCCACCGTTGCCTTCCGGCGCGAGGCTGGCTCCGCCGGGCGCGACACACGCGGCCTGACGCGCGTCCATCAATTCAACAAGGTCGAACTGGTGCAACTGGTCGAGCCAGAACACTCCTACGAAGCGCTGGAGGGGGTGGTCGCTGATGTGGAGAATATTTTGCAGCGCCTGGTGCTGCCCTATCGCGTGCTGCTCACCTGCGCGGGCGACCTGGGCTTCAGCGCCGCCAAAACCTATGATCTGGAAGTCTGGATGCCCGGCCAGCAGCGCTTCGTCGAAGTCTCATCCATCAGCAACTGCGAAGCGTTTCAGGCGCGCCGCGCCAGCATCAAGTTTCGCCCGGCCAATGGCGCACACGCTGAATACGTCCACACGCTCAACGGCTCTGGCCTGGCTGTCGGGCGCACGCTCGCTGCCATCCTCGAAAACTACCAGCAGGCCGATGGCTCCATTGTCGTGCCGCCCATCCTGCGCCCCTATATGGGCGTCGCCACCATCGAAGGGGCCTAGCTTCAGCAGAGGCGAAAGAGGCTCAAGAAGGCTGACCTTTACGAGGGGCCAGCCGCTCGAGCAGCGCCAGCATCTGGTCAATATTGATCGGTTTATGCACCACTGCCCGAACCGTTCCTTCCTTCAGCCAGCGGCGTTCCAGCAGCACAGGGCGTCCAGCCGTAATCACCACCACCTGATGATCGGTGCGCTGCGCGTCCTGTATCCAGCGAATAACGCCCTCGCCATCAATGCCGGGCAGTCTGAGATCAAGAAGCACCAGCAGCCCGCGCTCGCGCTCCAGAATGGCAATAGCTTGCTCGCCGTTCTGGGCCAGGCTGACCTGATACCCTTCCTCCATCAGAAAATCAAACAAGATATCGCGAATATCGTCATCATCATCAACGACCAGCACATGTGCCATGCCGCACCTCCTGGCCGGGCGCAAAAAACACCCTTCAAGCTAGTTCCTCATCGGAAGGGAAGCAATACTGAGGCCATGTCCTCGTCTGCCTTCGTCGCTCGAGAAACATCGTACAACACACCAGCGCTTTATGGAAATCTCTTCGCCCTGAGATGGGCCGGGCAACAATATAGGAGGTATAACTAACTACGAGGAGCCGTCTCTTTTGGAAGAGTTGAGAGATGAGTAGAGAAGCACCATGAACAATACTGACATTCACGTTATCTTTGTCGATGCCAGCACCGGTGAACCCTTTGCCCAAACGCATTTGCCAATGGATCAACTTCCGCAGACCTTTGAGCTGGACACAACACTCACTATCGCCGGGCAAGACTGGAGTGTGATCAACGCCGAGCCACCCAGAGCCGAAGACTTTCTGCAAAGCGGAAAGCTGGTGCTCACGCTTGCCAAAATAAGCATGATGAACCCCAAAGACATCCTGTACTCCTTGCCAACCATTTGCAACACCATTCCGGCTCTTGCGCCTGGCACAACCAGGCAGGGCAAACAGGTCTTTGAAATCCACGAGGATGATTGGCAGCAAACTGAATTCATCTCCCGTGCGCACAAAGGCGCTATCAATGCGCAGCTTGCCGAAATCAAGCGCATCTACGATGAAGCGAGCATAGACAATGGAGACTTTCTCGCCTTTCAGCGCCTCGCGCTCCGGACACACATCACAAACCCGATCAGCAGCGAGATACCGCTCGGCCAGCTTGTGGCAGTGCTTCCAGAACAACAGCCCTATGACGGAGTCGCCTACCCCAAAGAGATGGGGCTGATCGCTGGCGGCTTTGCCTACAAGCTGGCGAACACCATCCTCTACGGACAGGCCACCGATGGCCTGGTACAGACGCTGGCCGTGCATGCTACGCCGAGGGAAAGAGAAGTTGTGCCCGCGCTCATTCCAGCCTTTATCAGCATCATGAGCCGCTATGATCTTTATCTGGTAGATTGGTGCACTTTGGCACTGCTCGAGCCAGAAGCCGCAGCGCTTCAAGAGTATCTACAAGCACGCCAGCAAACCAGGCTTCTGCCCCGAACGCTCCGATAATATATCCTGGGCAGGCCATCTGCTGACAGCAACGTATGCTACAATATGCGCCATGAATCATGAGAAGCAGAACAGTGAACCATTGGAGCAAAGTTGGACGCGCCGCAACGTGCTGAAAGCGGCGGGCGGCCTGGCGGTGCTGGGTCTGGTCGGCTGTGATAGTGCTTCGCCGCCGACCAGCGGCCAGGCGACGGCGCAGCCAACGAACACACCCACACCACCGCCCACACCTCCGCCCGCGCCCGTCACGCTGGCCTTCACCGGGGATGTCATGTTTGGGCGCACCGTCAACAGCCACATGTTGGCAACAGCAGCCAACGACCCCTATCCCTTCACCTACACTGCCGAGTTTCTGCGCGGCTTCGATCTGACTATTGGCAACCTGGAATGCGTCATCTCCAGGCTGGGCGCGCCGGTCCCCAAGTCATACAACTTTCGCGGCGACGCCCGCGCCTATGATCGCCTGCTCAACGCCGGTTTTGATCTGGTCTCTGTCGCCAACAACCACAGTGGTGACTATGGGAAAGACGCCTTCATGGACGAATATACTACCCTGCCCACGCGCGGCCTCACCCCCATCGGCGGTGGCAAGAACAAACAGCAGGCACACACGCCCGTCTTCAAAACCGTGCGCGACACCACCATTGCCTTCCTGGCCTATGACGAGATCGACCCGTTTTCGTTTGCTGCCACCGACACCACGCCCGGCCATGCCTGGCTGACCGCCGCCGCATTGCAGCAGGACATCGCCGCCGCCCGCGCCCAGGCCGATTTCGTGATCCCCTTCGTGCATTGGGGCATCGAATATCAGACCACCTTCACCGCTCATCAGCGTCAGCTTGCCCAGGCCGCCATCGACGCGGGCGCTGATCTCGTCATTGGCGCGCACCCGCACGTCATCGAACCTTATGAGTTCTACAAGGGCAAGCTCATCGTCTATAGCCTAGGCAACTTCGTCTTCGATGGCATGTATGAAGAGGTCGTGCGGCGCGGCAGCATCCTCGCGCTCACCATCAAGAAGAAGCAACTGCTGGCCTGGAAACTCGTCACCAGCCGCATTGGCGACTGGGGCGAGCCAAAACTGTTGGAAAGCTAGCGCCGTGAAAGCACCTCGACCATCCCGCGTGCAATCTCCGCGTTGATCTCTGCCGGAACCGGCTGTGGCCCAGCGGGAAGCTCGCGGTAATGCTCAGCCAGAAACGCCAGTGACCGCGCCTGCAACGAAAAGCCGATATCCATCGTCTCCACCGGATTGCCGCCGCCTCCCGCCAGATTCAGCATTTCCCCACGCGCCAGCAAGGTAATCTGCCGTCCATCCTGAAGCGTGTAGACATCCACCCACTCCCTGAAGCGCTCGACCATCGCGGCGCGCCGCCGGAGTTCGGCCAGATCGATCTCCCAGGAGAAATGTCCGGCATTCGCCAGAATCGCCCCATCGGGCAGCCGATCAAACGCATCCCCGGCAATCACGCCGCCGCGCCCCGTCGCCGTGATAAACACCTCGCCCGCGCCGAGCGCCGCCTCCAGCGGCAAGACACGCATGCCATCCAGCACCGCCTCCAGAGCGCGCACACCATCCGGCTCAACGACCGTCACATGCCCGCCCAGCGTTCGCAGGCGGCGCGCAATGCCACGCCCAACCGAACCATAGCCAAAGACCACAAAGCGTCGTGACTGCACGAGCAGATTTGTCTCGCGCATAAAGCCCTCGACGATGCTCGGCCCCACGCCATGCTCGTTCTCCATAATCAGCTTCAGCGGGCTATCGTTGATGACAATGATCGGAAAAGGCACCTGGTCCTGCAATTCGCCGCGCAGGCGATTGGCTCCGGTGGTCGTTTCTTCGGTGCTGGCAATCACCTGCCACGGGCGCGGGCCAGCCAGATAGGTCGCCACCAGATCGGCCCCGTTATCCAGCAGCAGCGTCGGCTGGTGCGTCAGCACCTGGTGAATATTGTCCAGATGGATGCTGCCAGTATCGCTCTGCTGACCCAGCACCGCAATTCCATCCTGCCGCATCGCGGCGGCCACATCGTCTTTCGTCGTGCCGGGGCTGCCCGTAATGACCACCTGCGCGCCACCTGCCTGCAATACCGAACAAAGTACAGCCGTTTTCGGTTCCACGTGGAGGCACATGCCAATTGTCAGCCTCGCAAACGGCTGGCTCTGGCGAAACTGGTCGCGCAGCCGCTGCAACAGCCGCATATGCGCTGCGGCCCAGCGAATCTTCCGCTGCCCCTGCTCCACTAATTGATCATGCGGCATGCTTTGGGCTATCTGATCGGTCATGGGTTCACGCCCTCCTCTTCACACCTGATAACGCGCCACCTTGCCGTTGGGCAGCTAATCTTCTTCCCAGACGGCAAGACATTTCTCCTCTTGCCAGAATTGTTCTAGCGTCATGCGCGGATTGCCAACCACCTTGACCTGGAGCGGGCTGAGCCGCACGCTGATAGGATGCGACGCGCGCCCTTGCCACGAGCCAATATCCACCACCTCGTTCCCTTGCAACGTCAACTGATGCCGCTCAAGATAGTCCATAATCGCGGGCACCTGGAGATCAACGCCGGTCGTTGCCTCGGCGTGGGGATTGGTCAGCTTCTTCGCAAGGGCGATGAGTTCTGCCAGGTCTGCGGGATGCTGGCGAAAGTGCTCCTCATAGCTGCGATAATAGATCGTCTCCAGCGCCTCTTCTTGCAGGACAAACGCCCCATCGATAACGTAGCCAATGGCCCAATTCTCCGCGCCATAGAGACGGTCCCACTCCCTCTGCCGCCCGGTGCGCTGCTTCACGCTTCCGGCGCGCCCGATGCGCTTCTTGATTACCCTCCAGCCCACGATACCACCCCTCGCCAACGCTTACTCCTCATCTTCTTCATCATCCGACTCATCCTCAGGCTCCGTCTGGCCCTGGTTCACCATGCGCTCGACAATTGTTGGCAAATCTTTCGCCAGCTTAGAGTTCGAGATCACACGGTCTGCTCCGGCGCGGCGCGCGGCCTGTTGCGCCTCCAGATCGATATGCGAGCCAAAGGCCAGCGTGGGCACCTGCGCCGCTCTGGCCTGGGCAATCACTTCTTCCCAGGCCACGCCCGCCATGCCCGTATGCACTATTGCCAGCGCTGGCACGGCAGCCGCCAGCTTGCGCGCAAAATCGTCTGCGCCGCGCGCGACCTGCGTCTCATAACCCAGGTGGCTCAACGTGTCTCGCACCTTCACCACGAAGAATAAATCACGCTCCAACAGCAATACTTTTTTGGTCTCGCTCATATGTCTCTCGCTCGTTAGCTGTATCTATTCTCGGCTCAGCGCAGGCTGAGCGCTGAAAACATCTCGCCAAGCCAGCGGCTTGGCTGCGTCGTCAGCAGCCGCGTGCTGGCGAAGCCATTCTGCTGGGCCAGCGCCTCCCATGTGCTATACGAAAGTGGATAGGGCACCCACATATTGCCCCGATCAACATTGTATTCCACCAGAATCAGCCGCCCACCAGGCTTGAGATAGCCGCGCACCAGTTGCAGCACCGGGTTTTTCTGCCGCTGGAAGTGCAGCGAGTTTGCCATCACCACGCCATCTAGCGGCGTCAGTTCCAACCGCTGCGTAAAATCAGCCGTCAGATACTGCGCCTTCGTCTCGGGAAAGCGAGCGAGCATCGCCCGTTCCTGCTCGCGTAGCGCGCCCGCGTCCTTGTCCACCGAATAGATTTCTCCCGTCGGGCCAAGCAAATCAGCTAGCGCCAGCGTAAACGCGCCCGCGCCAGAGCCAAGGTCGGCCCAGATGCCGCCAGATTCCGCAACGCCGCCACGCAGTAGCCGCACATGGTCATCGTGATTCATCGACTATCCTCCATGCGGCGCGGCTGGGGTCGTTCGCCTGGGGGCAGGACTGGCGCGCGCACCGGAAACTGATCGAGGTTCAGCAGCCCGTTGCCGGTATTGAACAACACCACCTCATCCTCTGGCTTCAGCGTCCCAGCTTCCAGCAGTTTGCCATAGGCTGCCACCGTCGCCGCGCCCTCCAGCCCGGCAAAAATACCCTCGGTGGAGGCCAGCAGATGCGCCGCCGCCAACATCTCCGCGTCGCTGACCGTCAGCGACGTCCCACCGCTCTGGCGCAACGCGCGCAGAATTAGAAAATCGCCGATGGCGGCTGGCACGCGCAGCCCGCCCGCCAACGTTCGCGCTCCTTGCCAGGGTTCCGCTGTCTCCGAACCCTCCTGAAAGGCGCGCACCAGGGGCGCGCAGCCCTCAGCCTGCACAATCATCATTTTGGGTCGTTTCGAGCCAATCCAGCCCAGCGCTTCCAGTTCCTCGAACGCCTTCCACATGCCGACAATGCCTGTCCCGCCGCCAGCCGGATAGATGATCGCGTCGGGGAGACGCCAGCCAAGTTGCTCCGCCAACTCAAAGCCCATCGTCTTCTTGCCCTCGGCGCGGTACGGCTCCTTCAACGTCGCCACATCGAACCAGCCGCGCTCCTCCTTCACCGCCGCCACGATGGCCCCCGCGTCGTTGATCAATCCCTTCACCAGATACAGATCAGCGCCGCTGACGGCCACCTGCGCTTTGGCGCTTTCCGGCGCGTCGGCGGGCATGATCACCGTCGCGGGCAATCCGGCGCGCGCTGCGTAAGCCGCCAGCGCCGCAGCAGCATTGCCCGCGCTAGGCGTCGCCAATGCCTTCACGCCCAGCGCCCGCGCCCGGCTCACTGCCGCGCTCATCCCGCGCGCCTTGAAGCTGCCGGTTGGATTTGCTCCCTCATCCTTGACCAGCGCCCGCGTTGCTATGCCAACCAGCGCTCTGCCCAGACGCTTGCAGGCCAGCAAGGGTGTCATCCCTTCTCCCAGGCTTACGACATCCGCTTCCTGGCGCGCGGGCAGCAGTTCGTGATAGCGCCACATCGTCGCCGGGCGCTCTGCCACCGACGCGCGCTCCCATTCGCCTCGCGCAAGCGCCAGATCATAGCGCGCCAGCAACGGCTTCCCGCAGCAGGCGCTTACCGTTTGTACTGCCTCGGCTTCATAGGCTTGTCCGCAGCGGCTGCACTCCAGATGGGTCAGGTAACTATAGGCTGTCATCAGATCGCGTCCTTTTCTCTTGCAATGCTTCCTCGCACCCCTTATTATAGGCTTAAAAAGCCCAGCAGGCACAGCGAGGCGTCTGCGCGGCTTCTGACTTTTTAAGCGTATCGAAAAGAGCGAGCATAAAGGACAAAAGCACCCGCATGAGCATCATCAGCGATTTCCACAGCCACGTCAGCCGCACGTCCGCCAGAGAAATGGTCCAGGCCGCCCGCGACAAAGGCATCAAGATACTTGGCCTCTCCGAGCATGATTTTCAGATGAAAGAGATACGCCCTCTCTTGCTGCATCTGCCGCGCGAAGGCGTGATGATGAGCCTGGAAGAGTATGTCGATGCCGTCCGGCAGGCCGCTGAGGAGCTTGACTTCGACGTGCGGCTGGGCATGGAAGTCGATTTTATTCCATCCAAAAATGAAACCATCCACACATTCATCCAAGAGGTGTCCTGGGATTTCCTGATTGGCTCCGTCCACGAAATAGACGATGAGGTCTATGAAAGCGACCAGATCACCTGGAGCCAGGAAGCGGGCCAGGCGCGCTGGCTGCGCTATTACGAACTCTTGCGCGCAGCCGTCAGCAGCGGCTATTTTAGCCTGGTCAGCCATCCCGTGCGCCTGTATCGCACCAACCAGCACATTCCCCCAACGCTGGATGAGGAAATGGAGCATCTGGCGGCGGAAGCGGCCAGATATAACGTCGCGCTGGAACTCAACGGCTACGACATCCTGCACTACCCGGAACTGGTGAAGCGGCTGGCGCGCGCCTGCGCCCTGCACCACGCGCCCATCAGCGTTGGTTCTGACGCCCACCGGCCCGCTGAAATCGCTCAGGCCCACGCACAGACCGCAGCCATCCTCCAAGAAGTTGGCATCAGCACGGTACGCATCTGGAAACGTCGGGAAATCGAGGACTATCAGCTACAGGATGGTGGGCGCTGATGGCTACGCCCCTCTACCGACTGCTGATGCTGGACATTGATGGCACCCTGCTCAACGAACAAGGCCAGATTACGCCGCGAACGCGCCGCGCTGTCGGCGCAGCGCAGGCCGCCGGGGTGGTCGTCGCGCTGGCAACCGCGCGCCGACATCTCAGCGCGACCCTGTTCGCCGCTGACCTTGGCCTCAAGGGGCCGGTGGTCAGCTACGATGGCGCGCTCATCCGGGAATATCCCTCCGGCGAGCACTGGCACAGCGACCCGCTGCCCGCCGTCACCGGCCAGGCTGCTGTTGACGCCATTGCCCGGCATAGCCTGCAACCGCTGGCGCAGTACAATCAGGAAAATAGCGAGCGCGTCTTGACCGGCCCCCAGTCCCAGGATACGCCCTGGATGGGCGACTACTATGACCTCTACGCCGCGCAATTTGTGCGCTATCCCCTCGCTGAACTCTGCGTCGGGAAAGGCGATCCGCTGCGCATCGTCGCCTTTGGGCCACTCGAACAATTGGAGCCGATTGCTGCTGAACTGCGCCCTTTGCCCTGCCAGCTTTATCTAAATCCGCAAGGCAGCTACGGCACCGCCGAGCTATCGGTGATGAGCCTCACCACCAGCAAGGGCAACGCGCTCAGCGTCCTCGGCAGCCGCTTGCGGCTCGCGCCTGACCAGAGCATGGCCCTGGGCGACAGCTATAACGATCTTTCGATGCTGCGCCTGGCGGGCCTGGGCGTGGCGATGGGCCAGGCTCCCCAGGAAGTGCAGACAGCGGCTGGCGCGGTCACTTTGCCCAATACCGAAGATGGCGCGGCCCGTGCCATCGAGCGCTATCTGCTGGACGGCAAGCTGCCTGAGGAATAAGCTGGCGCGCGGCGGAGTGCAGATGGCTCAGGTATTCGCTGTGGGCTTGAACAGGCCAAACCTGCGCCCCTTGAGCGGCTTCGTGACCGACTTGCCATCCAGCTTCACTGCCTTATGGACGGAGGTCTGCTCGATCTGGTGCCGTTTCCAGACGCCTTCAGCAAGCTGCGCCACATCTTGCGCCGCCTCGCTCTTGGGCTGACTGGTGATGAAAGGGCGGCCAGTGTTGACGGCGCGCATCACCATACGCTCGTCGCTGACAATCTCCCCAATCACCCGCGCGCCAAAGACCTGCCGCACCTGCGTGGGCGTCATACCCGACGGGCTGGTGGAGCGATTGATGACAATGCGCACCTTGTCTTCCAGGTCCAACTGCCCGGCCACTTCCATAAACCTGGTCGTGTTTGCCACCACCGACATTTCCGGCGTGACCACCAGCAGAATCTCGTCGGCCTGTTCCAGCAGCGTCAACGTCTTATCTTCATAGGACGTGGGCAAGTCTACCAGCACCAGCGATGCCATTCTGCGCAGAATGGCAAAGAGGTGTTCCAGCGATTTGGGCGTCACTCGCTCTCCCGTATCAGAGTACGTGGGCGACAGCAAAATATGGACACCCGAAGGATGGTGATAGGCGATCTGCTTGATGACATCAGCATCGACTAACCCATTTTCATAAGCGCCGGTTTCAAAGATATTCTGCGGCGAGCGCACATCCATCACCACGCGCACATCGCCGAACTGAAGATTACCATCCACCAGATACAACGGCTCATCAGGTTTCATCTGCTGTTTCAAGGCCACCGCCAGGTTACAGGCCAGCACCGTCTTGCCGGTCCCTCCCTTGGCAGAAAAGACCGCGATTACACGTCCCGGCTGCCGGTTCGACTCCGCTGTAGACACACGAGCCAGATTCGTCAGGTCCGCGCCGCTGCGAATCAGCAACGCCTTCACGCGCAGCACCAATTCGTCCATGCGATAGGGCCGGAAGAGCATCTCATCTAGCTCGACAATCCCTTTGAGCATCTGCTCCTGCACCAGCGAATAGGAGTCGGAAGGCGGCATAATAATCAGCGCGGGCAGCGCGGCGGCAGGAGGAAGTGGGCCAGAGTTATTCCCAGGTGATGGCTGGGGTCGCCGGTCTATCAAGGCGCGTATCTGCGAAGCAGGAGGACTGATGAGCGAATCGATCAGCAGCAAGTGAAACTGCTTGCGCACGGCCACCGCTTCAAGCTCGGCGAGTGAAGTCACCACCTCAATATCCAGGCCCTCACGAAACAGGATGGGCGCAATCTCTTTATGCTCTCCGGTAAAAACAAGTACACACGGTCTGGTCGCCATCGCCTCAACGCTCCCCTGTAGAACTAACGCATCCAACGCCGCCACGTTATGTCAGAGATGCCCGCCCCCTCCGCGTTCCCTGCTTCTCTGCTTACCTCTGCTGTTCGTATCCATCCTATCCTAACATAGAGCCAGAAAAATGAAAAGAGGGGCCACGCGAGGTTCCGAACACATCTCAGCAACCGTCACCAGCGCTGACCACTGCTTGCAGCTTTGACATGTGGCCGAGCAATGGGCTATAGTTCTAAGATAAAGAGGTACTGGCTATACATCTACCGTGCCCTGATCGGCGCGTGATTTCACAGGAGGGCCTCTACATGGCCGATACCGCGAATGAAGTAGAAGAGACCGGGCAAACCGAAGAGATCAACCAGGATGCCGTCATCGACGCCCTGCGCGAATGCTATGACCCGGAAATCCCGGTCAACATTGTGGACCTTGGTCTGGTCTATGAAGTCAACATCGGCGTCGACAGCGTTGGCGTCGTCATGACCCTGACCGCCATAGGCTGCCCGGTGGCAGGCGAAGTCATGGCCGAGGTCGAAAGCAGGCTGCTGGAAGTGCCCGGCGTCAAGAAGGCCAAGGTAGAGTTGACCTTTGACCCGCCCTGGACCCCTGACCGCATGAGCGAAGATGCCCGCTGGGAGCTGGGCATCAGCTAGCCGGTTAGCGGCCCCTTGCCCACGATTGCCTGCCCCGGCGGCAGCAGCCAGAGCGCCAGCGCCGCCGGGATGCGCGCCACCGTATCATCGCCTGCCCCGCCGGGCAGATGCAGTTCATGGCGCGTAAAGAGCGTGCCACCACCAAAAACGCGCCGCAGCGTCGCCGCGTCAAAGCCCTGCACGTTTTGTTCATACTTGGATTCAAAGGCCAGCCGCCCGTCCGTCGGCTCCAGCAGAAAATCCACCTCGCGCTCTGCGCTGGACCGTTCAGAGCGCCAGTAAAAGAGCGTGCGCGGCACATTGAAGGCTTCCATCAGGTCCACCTCTGCCGCCCGAAAGAGCGCCATCGCCAGCACCGACTCCACCAGCACCGACACTTCCGGCAGCCGAGTGCTGCGCAGCATGGCGCGCGGCAACTGCATCAGCAAGGGGTCAACCGGATAGAGCTTGATATTTTTCTTCGGCGCTGCCGCCCCCTTGGAAAGATCGAAGAAGTGCAGCGTCAGCAGTTGAAACGCCTCGCCCATGCGGCGCACGTAATCCTCCACCGTATCGACCGCATAGCCCAGATGCGTGGCGAGCCGGTTATAGCTCACCGTTGACCCAAGATCGATGCTCACCCGCTCGATCAAGCGCAGCGCCTTCAGCGGGTCGCCGCGAAAGCGGCTCACATCTCCGGCCACCATATCCCACAACTGGCGCGATGTACTTTCGCTCACCGCGCCATCGGGCAGCGTCAGGTGATCGCGCACCGCCGCTGGATAGCCACCCACCTGAAGGTAGCGCTGGAGCCAGTCGTCCAATTGCCCCGTCAGGAAGGCGTTACCCAACAGCGCGTCGGCTGCCGCGCCTGCTGGCCGCACCAGATCAGCCGGAGTCAGCACACGCGGCGGCGCAAGATCGGGTGCGCAGGCCGTCACAAACTCACCAAACGACAGCGGCAGCAAGATGCGGTCAAGGTGCGCTTCACCGCCGCGACGGCCAGGCAGCCGCTCGGCTCCCGCGCGAATGTCCGAGGCCACCGAGCCGGTCAGCAAAAAGAACGCCTCAGCCGCCGGGGTGTTATCGCGCAGCCATTTGATCGCCTGCTGCCAGCCAGGCACAGAGCTAATTTCATCGAAGATGAAGTAAAAGGTGGGCAAGCCCTGCGCTGGCGGGGGCGTGGCGCGCGCCGTCTGCATCCCCACCCGCACAACAGCCTCCAGCGCGCCAGGGTCATCCTCCAGATCGAGCGCGTAATACATCACCCGGCGCGGAGCAATGCCAGCCTCCAGCAGATGGCGTACCAGCAGCTTGGCCGCCGTCGTCTTACCCACCTGGCGCGGCCCACGCAGCGTATACACCAACGGAGCGTCGGTGCGCAGCGTTTCGACAATCGGCAAAGGCCGACGAAACGGCGATGTCTCCAGTGCGCGCAAATGGCGATCACGACTGATCGCGGTGGAGTCGCTCCACCAGGGATTGCTGACAGCCAATCGGTCCAGCATAGCTGCTTCCCTCCTATCGACCATACGCTCGATATATTCGACGCCCTCAAAAGTATCGCCATTATTCGACAAAATTGTACCATATTTATCGACTAAACCAGAAGGTTTTGCAGGAAGCGACGTTTAACCATCCATATCAGGTTCCGAAAAGTTGATTTGCGCCTCTTCGTGGCCTCGTGCTATGCTGCAACCAGGCAACAGAGTAATTACGGGAGGAAGGACCACATGGAGCCGCCCAGGGACGAGAGAGTGCCCGACGCTGCGGAACAGGAATCGGCAGAGCAGTTACCGCTGATCGAACTGGAAACCCTCCTGACTCGTCGACCCTCGCGGCGCAAGCGGCTGGCGCACGTGGCGCTGATGTTGGGCGTAGTGGCGTTGGCTGCGGTGGCGCTGCGTGGTGTCATCCTGCCGCCTGGCCTGTCCGCGAACATACCCGCGCCGCCGCAGGTTCCGATTACTCTGCTCAGCAATGTGAACTTCGGCACAGTCACCATCAACGGGACCAGGCTGAACAAGCCACCGCCGCTGACCATCTCCATACCTGTCAAGGGCACCACCATCATTACCTTGAACGCTCCGCCGTTCCGGCCCTCTACCTGTCGCTTCACCAATCTCACCGCGCCGCTGGCTGACCCGATACATTGCGCTTTTGACTACGAGCATCTCACTCCCAACACAAGCAGTGCCACTTCTGGCGGGTTTGTGGTAGGGATATATCTGATGCCGGATAATTTGCCCGCTGACCAGCAAAGCCAGGCGCTTGCCGCGATGAGCCTGCCGCTGGGCGCGACGCAGCAAACCATGGTGCATCCTGGCGAATACATCGCCACCAGCTACCGCTATGAAGACCAGATCATCAGCCAGCGCGCCACAGTTCCGCTGCTGGCGCGCGCCAGCTTCGAGCCGAGCCAGCTTCCTGGTCCGCCCTCTGGGCCAAACTGTGGCGCGGGCATCTGTCCCTGGGGTGTTTATCTGTCACAGGCCACCGCACTTGACTTGCATGCCTGGAGCCTGTTTTTCACGGAGGCTCTGCACTGGCAAATCAGCGACACAGCAGGAGTGGTGCGCGCCGATGTGAGCATTCCATCGACAGATATTATAGGCGTGCTGCTGACCGAGGATACAGCGGCAGGCTGGCAGATCGCGCAGCTCAACACTATCTACGGCACCCTCCGCGACACCATTTGCCAGGCAGGAGTGGCGATGCTGCGTTTCAGGCTGAGCGGCAATGTCACGGTGCTGCACGATCAGGGCGTGGAAGGCTGCGAACTGCGCGGCCAGGTCAACGGCGTCGGTGTAGGGCGCTATATCTGGCGCTTTGGTGTGCTGCTGGCTGCCGATGCCCAGGCGCACGCCTACCAGCCAGACCTGCCGCTAGCCCCAGCGGCAGAAATTGCCGCCGTTGGAGCATGACAAAGGATGATACAATATGCACTCAGAAAAGGCTTGACTTTTTTTGTATCTCAAGTTATCTTATGAATGAAGTTCATTCATAGCTGTAAGAAAGGCACTATGACGGTACTAACACGCAGCGATGCTCGTGACAAACCTGAACGCGATGACACGCGCGGCAAACGCGAAGCCATCATCGAGGCCGCGCGCACACTCTTTGCGAAACAGGGGTACGAAGAGACGACTATCGCAGAGATCGCGCGTGTAGCGGGGGTCGGCGTCGGAACGGTCTATCTCTATTTTCAGCACAAGCGACAGATTTTAATAGAGGTTTCGGTCTCGGTGAATGCCGCTCTGGCGCTGACCATGCAGTCGCCTGAATTGCTGGACATGCCGATTCGGCAAGTGCCACGGTTGCTCATTGAGCAATCATTTTATAAATGTCGGCAAAATATTGGGGTCATGTCGCTTTTCCAGGTCAATGTACCCTCGCCGGAGGAGATGACGCAGCTCCGCAGCGCGGAGAAGCAAATCGCAGACGCGCTCGATGGCTACTTCCAACAGGTCATCGAACGGGGGCTGGTTCCACCCTTTGATACAGCCAGCTACGCCCAGATGCTCACCGGGCTGGTGAATACGGTGTTGCAACAGTGCTTTGGCGTCGATCACGGCGAACACGAAGAACTCTATCGCGAGCGATTGATTGAGATGGTCGAGCGGCTCTTTTTCGGCCCACCGCTTGTGTCCACAAAAGAGCAGACCGAGGGTGCGCAAAAGTGAGACGCAGTAATGTGCAACTTCCGCGTCCCCTCCATCGTAGAGGCAAATGAGTTGTTTCTTTTTGCCCGGCTATGAATGAACTTCATTCATAGCCCATAGAACAGGAAGTGCCTCCGCCCTTCCTGATAACGCGACCCACTCCCATTATAGTGATAGCAACGTTTTCCTACGGTCATGGGTGAATGAAGTTCATTCAGAAGGGATGGCAACATGTTGACCAGACTCGGCGGATTCCTCTATCGCGCGCGTGGGGCCGTGCTGCTCGGCGGCCTCGCGCTGATCCTGGCTGCGAGCGTCTTCGGCTTCGGCGTCTTTGGGACGCTCAAAAGCGGCGGCTTCCAAGACCCCAACAGCCAGTCAACGCAGGCGCAGAACCTGCTGGACCAGAAGTTCGGCGGCGCAGTAATCGATGTCGTGCTTTTGATGCAAAGCGACACCCTCAAGGCAACCGATCCCGCTTTTGTGAGCGCGGCCTCGCAGTTGCTTGATACGCTGAAAGCACGGCCAGAGGTGGCCTCGGTTACGTCCTATTATTCGACGCATAACGCGACCTTCCTCTCGCGCGACGGACACGAAACCTTTGCGGCGATACAATTGAAGCCTCAGGATGAGACCGCTAAAGAGAAAGACTACAAAACGCTGCTGCCACTGATAACCTCATCAGCGCTGAAGATCACCATTGGCGGCAATGTCCCCGTCAATGTCGCTGTCAGCGCGCAGATCAGCGCCGACCTTGAGCATGCCGAAATCATCACCTTCCCCATTGTGGGCTTCCTGCTCTTCATCGTCTTTGGTGGGCTGATCGCGGCCCTCCTGCCCCTGGTCATTGGAGGCATCGCCATTGTCGGCGCGTTCGCCATCTTGCGCGCGCTGACCAGCCTGACCGATATTTCGGTCTTTGCCGTGAACGTCGTCACGGTGACGGGCCTGGGACTGGCGATTGATTACGCGCTCTTTATCGTGACGCGCTTCCGCGAAGAACTGGCGCGCGACGAAAGCGACGTGCGCGGCACACTGCAACGCACCCTGGCGACTGCCGGGCGCACGGTCTTATTCTCTGGCCTGACCGTCAGCGTCAGTTTGCTGAGTTTGCTGCTCTTCCCCGAAGGGTTCCTGCGCAGCATGGGCCTGGGTGCGATTGGGGCCGTGCTGGTGGCAATGCTGGCCGCGCTGACGATCTTGCCCGCAGTCCTGGCACTGCTGGGCCGACGTGTCAACGCGCTTTCGGTTCAACGCCTCTTCCGCAGCGTTTTCCGGTCCAGGCGCACAGCCAGCCAGGGCGAGGCACGCGGCGCGTGGTACCGCCTTTCGCAGACGGTGATGCGCTTCCCGGCGCCGGTAGCGCTAGGGGTGATTGCTCTCCTGGTCCTGCTGGGGACGCCCTTCCTGCATGCCTCATTCACGACGCCGGATGTCCACGTTCTGCCCGCCGGACAGGAAACACGCGTGGCAACTGACCGGCTGGCGCAGGATTTCGCGCAGCAGGGCGCATCACAACTGGTGATCGTCATTCGCACGCCAGGCAGCGCCCTCTCATCTGAGAATCTGGCGAGCCTGGATGCGTTTGTGCGCGAGATCGAAGCCATGCCCGGCGTGGTGCAGGTCCAAAGCCTGGTGACCGCTGACCCGTCGCTCTCGCTGGCGCAGTATCAGCAGTTGTATGCCAACCCCAGCGCGAACCCGCAGTTTGCGGCAGTGGCCGCACAGTTGGCAAACGGCGACGCCACCCGGCTGACAGTATCCTTGCAGTCGGCGGAGTTCTCCAGCGCGACAGAACAGGTTGTGAACCAGATTCGCGCTCTGCACACTCCAGCTGGCTTTCAACCGCTGGTCGCTGGCGAAACGCCGTTCCAGATGGATTTGTTCACGAACCTGCGGGCGACGCTGCCCTACGCACTGCTGGTGATGGCGCTGGCAATCTTCGTCCTGCTCTTCTTGATGACCGGCTCGGTGGTCATGCCGCTGAAGGCGATTGTGCTCAATACGCTCTCGCTGACGGCGACGTTCGGCGCGCTGGTCTGGATTTTCCAGGATGGGCATTTCCAGAACCTGCTCGCCTTCCAGTCCAATGGCAACATCGACGGCACACAGACCATTCTGATCTTCGCGCTGGCCTTTGGCCTGTCGATGGACTACGAGGTCTTCCTGCTCAGCCGCATCAAAGAGCAGTTCGACAAGAGCGGCGATAATCGCGCGTCGGTGGCGTCGGGGCTGCAACGCACTGGCTGGCTCATCACCAGCGCCGCGCTGCTCTTCGCGGTGGTGCTGGCCGCCTTCAGCACCTCGGAGATCATCTTCATCAAGGAGATCGGCGTGGGGCTGGCAATTGCGGTCATCATGGATGCCACGCTGGTGCGCGCGTTGCTGGTGCCCGCGACGATGCGGCTCCTGGGGCGCTGGAACTGGTGGGCGCCCAGGCCGCTGCGCGCGATCTGGCAGCGCGTCGGCTTCAGCGAAGCGGAACGGCCAGCCCTGGCGCTGGCTGCTGCTGGCGACGAGGTAGTGGAACGCCCCAGCCAGGAATTGGAAAGCATCCGCAGCTAGAGACCTGGCAAGTCTGACACCAGCAGCACGCCGAGACGGTGGGTCGTCTCGGCGTGCTGCTGGTGCTGGTTGCACCCTCGGCATCAAGCGTTATATGCTTTTTGATACAAAACGTGCTGCTGAAGGAGATACGCTTTGGACATTGAGCCGATGGCAACATCAGAACT
The DNA here is from genome assembly GCA_035307385.1 of Ktedonobacterales bacterium. Taxonomy (GTDB): domain Bacteria; phylum Chloroflexota; class Ktedonobacteria; order Ktedonobacterales; family DATBGS01; genus DATBHW01. The sequence goes on from DATGID010000072.1 coordinate 234,786, forward strand.
TGAGGCGGCCATTACGGCTGCCAACAGCGCCGGATGGGGGGACCAACGCCCCATCTTTTCATTTTACGCCCAGCATCCGCATTGCTCCCCCTTTGTGGCAAAAGTCGATGGAACGGTCGTAGGCACGGCGGTGGCTATCCAGCGCGGGCCGGTGGGGTGGGTGGGTCATGTGATCGTCTCGCCAGACTATCAGCGCCAGGGAATTGGCGCGGCGCTGACACGCGCCGCCAGCCAGTATCTGCTGGCGCAGCAGTGCCAATCGGTGCTGCTGATTGCCACCGAGGCGGGCTATCCCGTCTATGAAAAGCTTGGCTTTCAGGTAGAGACGTTCTATCAATTCATGAAGGGCCAGAGCGTCACAACCTTTCCCTCCGCTGTGCGGCTGCACGCGCTCCAAGAAAGCGACCTTCCAGCTATCTGCAAGCTTGATCGCGAGGTCACCGGCGAGGACCGCTCGCCACAACTGCTTGCCTTTGCGCAGGGTGGCGTTGTGCTGGTTGGCGAACAGACGCAGAAGCTCAGGGGATTCTTTCTCCCGACGCCCTGGGGCGAAGGGCCAGGCATTGCCCTGGCACCAGAAGATGGATGTGTGCTGCTGGAGATCAGACGAGCCATCGCTGGCGCTGGGGATGCAACAGAGATGATGTGTGCGATTCCAGTCGAAAATCTGGCTGGGCAGGCATATCTCAAACGGCAGGGATTCACTGACGTTCGACGGGGAGCGCGTATGTTTCTTGGCAAAACAGTGATCTGGCAGCCCCAGGCCGTCTGGAGTCGATTCAGCGGCGCGATGGGCTGAGCCAGCGCACACACCACCCCAGAAGCACTGAGGAGCACGTCCGATGAACGTTCACACGACCTATCTCACGTTCAACACAAAAAAGCGCCGCGAACTCCAGCACATCACGCCGCAGGTAGCCGAGGCGGTGCGCGAAAGTGGCATCCAGGAGGGGTTTGTGCTGGTTTCGGCCATGCACATCACGGCGGGCGTCTTCGTCAACGACAACGAGCCTGGCCTGCACAGCGACATTATGCAATGGCTAGAGCATCTGGCTCCAGCGAAGCCCGACTATCGGCACCACCAGACCGGCGAAGACAACGCTGACGCGCACCTCAAATCCATGCTGGTGCATCATGAGGTAATCGTGCCCATCACTGCGGGACGGATGGACCTGGGCACCTGGCAACGCATCTTCTATGCCGAGTTTGACGGACAGCGCCCCAAGCGCGTTATCATCAAAGCTATGGGCGAATGAAAATGGCCCAGCCAAAAGGAATCTGACCATGTCAACCCAGACGGCACCTTTCGCGCAGCTTCATAAAGCGAGCTACATGAGCCTGACCACGTTCCGCAAAAGCGGCATGCCGGTTGCCACGCCGGTCTGGTTTGCTGAACGGGACGGGACCGTCTACCTCTTCACATTTCCGGAGGCGGGCAAAGTCAAGCGCATTCGCCATACGGCGCGGGTAACGTTCGCACCCTGTACATTTAACGGGAAAGTAACTGGCCCTGCCAATGAAGGCACGGCACGCATCTTGACCGCACCAGAAGACGAGGCCCTGGCCGAACAAACGCTGGCGAAAAAGTACGGGCTGCTCTGGCGCATCTACAATGCCTTTTCGGATATGAGTGATGTCCTGCGTCGCAGGCCGAAATCACCATCGGTTTGGTTGGCAATCGGGCCAGCAGCATAAGCATATATCACTTCTGGCTTGCTCAAAGGAACATTTTCGCCGTCCTGCTGATTGGCAGCGGGACACATACACATGGTAGACTATCGACAAGAAAGGATGCCAATCAGTAGAGTGCTGCCTGGCCCAGGCGAGCGCCGGAGTGGCTCCAACGCTCGATTCGGGCCACCTGTAGCTTATGGAGCATGCCATGCCAGGTTCAAATTATCCGCCCAAAAAGTCGCCAATCTTTGGCGAATCGCACAGCTTGAGCGACGAAGAGGCTACCTACGTTCAGGAGATGATTCAGGAAGCGCAGCAGTCCTCGCGCCAGCTTTCGATTCCCCAGGGTGACCTGGACGCTGGCGCGACGACAAAACTCAGCCCCAACGCCGCGCAGATCATCAACGAAAGCAAAGTGCGCCCCATCTTGAACCGCTTCAACCGCGATTTTCTCTACGGCCAGGGGCGTTTCGATGAATATCAGGGCGGTTTGCTGCTGAAATGGGGCGACGGCTATTCCCGCAAGCATATCTGGGTGAGTGTTGAGGACGAGAACCTGATCTTCGAGAAGAGCCATTATAAACGGTGTGACAAGCCCTATTGCAACGGAACGCATCACATCCTCAGCCGCGACCTGTGGACCAACTCGGCCCTGGTCAACGCGGAGCTTGGCGATTGCTTCCGCCGCCCGGTCTATGAAACCAGCGATGATTAACGCTGCTGCGTTGGATGGAGCGGACGGCGCTGGCTCTGCCAACCGTCCGCTTCTTTCCATGCTACCCATGCTGACGCAGCAGGCGCTCTAGTTCTGGAATAGCCTGAGCGTTGTCTTGAAACGGCACCGCATACATGCCAAGCGCCTGCGCGGCGGCGATATACCGCGCCTCATCATCGACGAAGACGGCTTCCGGCGCTGTCACGCCCAGCCGGGCCAGCGCAAGCTGAAACATCTCTGGCTGCGGTTTTCTCATCCCTTCCTCAGAAGAGATGATGATCGCGTCAACTTCGCGGTCCAGATGAAAGCGTTGGGTCAGGATGGCCCGCATATCTGATGGCGTGTTGGTCAGGATGGTGGTTTTGTAACGTGGCCGCAACGCGCGAATGAACTCCACTAATCCATTGTTCAAGCGAAAGGCTGCGTAGAAGACGGCGGCCAGGCGCTCTGGCTCGTCAGTCACGCCCAGAGTCTGCGCCACGTCGCGCCAGAGGGCAACTTCAGGCACATCGCCAGAAATGGCCTCCGGAAACTGTGGCGACTGAAACATGGCCCGCGCCAGTCCACCTTCGGCAACGCCCGCGCTGGCCTCCCACTGATGCCAGGTATCTTTGTCTTCGGCCAGCAGCAACACATCCATGAGATCAAAGATGACGGCACGTATCGACATAAGCGGCCTGCTCTGCAACTATCAGCGCGCTGGCGCGCGCTTTTCAGCAATCATGGCGCGCAGCGTATCGGGCGGCAGCGGCGCTTGCGTGACCTGGATGCCCAACGGCGAAAGGGCATCCTCGATGGCCGACGCCAGGGCCGAGGGCGTCGGAATGGCCCCGGCTTCGCCCGCGCCCTTGATGCCCAGCGGATTCAGTGGCGAAGGCGTCTCCACATGGTCGGTTTCGATATGCGGCACCTCGGTGGCGTAGGGCATCAGGAAGTCCATGTAGGTGCCACTGCGAAGCTGGCCCTCTTCGTCGTAGTCCAGCTTTTCATAGAGCATGCCGCCGACGCCCTGGGCCACGCCGCCATAGACCTGCCCTTCCACGACCATCGGGTTGACCATCACGCCGCAGTCATGTACCACTGCGTATTTGAGAATTTTCACCATTCCAGTATCAAGGTCTACCTCGACAATAGCCGCGTGGCAGCCGCTGGCAAAGGCCGCATGCGGCGGGCTATAGTAGCGAATGGCCTCCAGCCCCGGCTCTCGGCCAGAGGTCAGCGCCGGACCCTGGCGCGGCAGCGGCTCCGGCGGCAATTTGGGCACTTCACCATAGGCATAGCGCAGCGGGTTCGATGCCACAGACAGCGCCGCCAGCGAATAGGAACGGCCTGGCGATCCTTTCACAGAGACGATGCCATGCTCAAACTCCAGGTCTTCCGGGCTGACCTCCAGCAGATCGGCGGCAATCTGCGCGGCCTTCTCGCGCACCGCGTGCGCCGCCAGCCCGACAGCATTGCCCGCCACCGTCAGCCCTCGGCTGGCATAGGTGCCCGACCCCCAGCGAAACTGCGTCGAATCTCCGGTGGTCACGGTTACCCGATCCAGCGGGACACCCAGCTCATCTGCCGCGATCTGCGCAAACGTGGTGTAGTGGCCCTGGCCCTGCGTCGAAACGGCGGTAGAGACATAGACATGGCCGCGCACGTCGACGCGCACCTGCGCCCCCTCGTAGGGGCCGATGCCGGTACCCTCGACATAATTTGCCAATCCAATGCCCAGGTAACGCCCCTGCGCTCGCGCTTCGGCCTGCTGGCTCTTGAAGCCATCCCAGCCAATCATCTTGAGCGCTCGCGCCTGCACCTCGGGATAATTGCCGCTGTCGTAGGTGGTTGGCCCGCCATCCTGAAAGATCAGGCCGACATCGTGGGGGAACTCGTCGGGCTGCACAAAGTTGCGGCGGCGAATCTCGGCGCGGTCCAGGCCGAGTGCAGCGGCAGCTTTGTCCAGCAGGCGCTCCATGGCAAACACGCCCTGGGGTCGGCCCGCGCCGCGATAGGGGCTGACCGGCACTTTATTGGTAAAGGCCACGGTAAACTCGACGCGATAGTTGGGAACGTTGTAGTTGTTGGGCACCTGGGTGGCAGTAATCAACGGCGTGATAATGCCGTAGGGGCTGAACGCGCCGGTATCGTGCAGAAAGGTATCGCGCACGCCCAGGATGCGCCCATCGGCATCAAAGGCCACCTCGATGTCGTGAATCTGCTCGCGCTCGTGGTTGGTGGAGATAAAATGCTCCATGCGGTCTTCAATCCACTTGATGGGGCGCTTCAGGCGCATCGAGGCCACCGGAGCCAGAATCTCTTCGGGATAAAACATCATGATCTTGGGGCCGAAGCCGCCGCCTACGTCGGGCGCCATCACGCGCACCTTATGTTCTGGTAGGCCGAAGAGCATCGCCAGGCCGTTCCTGATGGGAATTGGCCCTTGCGTCGAAATCCAGCAGGTCAGGGACTGCTCAGCATCGTTCCACTCGGCCACAATGCCGCGCGTCTCCATCGGGTTGGCCGCGCCCCGGTCCATGCGATAGCGCCCCTTGACCACATGGGCCGCCCGCGCAAAGGCTGCATCAGGGTCGCCCACCGTCTGCACCAGATGCGCGGCGATGTTGCGTTCTACGCCCGCGTGTACCAGCGGCGCATCCTCTCTGGTCGCCGTATCGAGGACACTGACGACGGGCAGCGGCTCGTAGTCCACTTCGATCAGTTCCAGTGCATCTTCGGCGACATAGCGATTTGTCGCCACGACAAAGGCCACCGCCTCGCCAACATAGCGCACCTCATCGACGGCCAGCGCACGCTGCGTGCGCGGCTCGGTAAGCGCCGGATGTGGAATAAGCAGCGGCAGCGGGCCTCCCGCCTCGCCAAGATCAGCCGCCGACAAGACAAGATGCACACCCGGCAGCGCCAGCGCATTGCTCACATCGATGCCCTTGATGCGCGCGTGGGCATAGGGGCTGCGCAAGACCGCACCATGCAGCATGCCGGGACGGTGAATATCGTCGACGTATTGGCCCTGGCCCTTCAACAGACGCGGGTCTTCGAGCCGCTTGACGGGTTCGCCGAGCAACTTTGTGGTCATAGTGTTCTCCAAGGCTTCGGCAGATTGTATTCGCCGATGGGGTGGGCGCTGCTATTTCTGCATGACTTGCGCGGCCTGACGCACTGCACGCACGATGCCTTGATAGCCGGTGCAGCGGCAGAGGTTTCCGGCCAGCGCCACGCGAATCTCTTCATCGGTCATATCCTGCGCCGCGTGCTCTTTCAAAAAGGCGTAGGTGTTCATCAAAAAGCCGGGCGTGCAGAAGCCGCATTGCAGCCCATGGCAATCTAGAAACGCCTGCTGAATGGGGTGCAGCGAGCCGTCGCCATTCGCCAGACCCTCCACCGTCATGATGTTCGCCCCATCGGCCTGCACCGCCAGCATCAAGCACGAGCGCACTGGCTCGCCGTTATAGAGCACCGTGCAGCAGCCGCAGACGCCATGCTCGCAGCCCACATGTGTGCCCGTCAACCCAAGCTCGTGGCGCAAAAAATCGCTCAAAAGCAGGCGCGGTTCGGCCACGCCAGAAACAGATTTGCCATTAACGGTGAGGTGTAGTGTCCTGGTCTGCGCTGCGGTGGTTGGCTCACTCATAGCTGGCTCCTTTGGCGCGCTCCCAGGCGATGCCCAGCGCGCGGCGCGTCAGCACGCCTGCCACCTGCTTACGATACGCGGACGAGGCGTGAATATCGCCCATCGGTTCCAGCGACGCCATCGCGGCTGCCCCAGCCGCCTCAATCGCTGGCTCGCTTACTGACTGGCCCAGCAGACACGCTTCGGCCTCCGACGCGCGGGTCTGCGTGTCGCCTGCGCCCAGCAAGGCAATCGAAACTCTCGTGCAGACGCCCTGTTGATCGAGCGTCAGGCAGGCAGCCACGCCAACCAGCGCAAAATCGCCGTGGCGGCGGGTCACTTCCAGAAATGCGGTGCCGGTTCCTGGCGGCAAGGCAGGAAAATATGCCTCCGTCAGCAGTTCATCTGGCTCAAGGGAGGTCGCCAGCGGCCCCACAAAAAGGTCAGCGGCGGCAATCTGGCGCGTGCCGCGTGCGCTGCTGGCCTGTACCCAGCCATCCAGCGCCAGCAGCACCGCTGGTAGCTCCGCCGCCGGGTCGGCATGGGCCAGGCTGCCGCCAATGGTGCCGCGAGCACGAATCGGCGGGTGGCCGATGGATAGGATGGCCTCAGCCAGCAGTGGGAAGCGCTGCTTGACCGCCACGGAACGCTCGACGGCGCGCTGGCGGGTCAGCGCCCCAATCGACAGCCCATCCTGGGTTTCATTGAGGTAGGCCAGTTCGCTCACCCGATTGATGTCGATGATCGCCGCTGGCCGCGCCAGGCGCATATTCATCATCGGCATCAGGCTCTGGCCCCCGGCCATCACTTTGGCGTCCTCGCTCAGTTCTCCCAACAGGGCCAGCGCTTCGGCTGTCGTCGTCGGATCATAATAGGTAAATGCTGCTGGTTTCACCGATTTGCGCCCTCCCGATGCCGCACTTGCTATGCCTGCACAAAGGCCACCACGCGACAGAAGGCCGCCTCGCCACCGGCAAAGCGCCAGGGAAAACAGCCAATCCAGAGGCGCTGGTCGAGCACATCATCAATCTGCCCGCCGACGTTTTCGGCGTGAAAGACATTGCGTGGGAAGAGGTGATAGTGCATCACCTGATAATCGCGCGTGGGAAAGATATCATCCAGTTTGCGGCCCAGCACTTGCTCGGCCTCTTCGGCCAGATCGGGGCGCACCTTGCGAATGACCGTATTCATGGGGTGATCGGCAGAGCCGACATCCACCGCCAGCCACGAGATGCCACGCTCCAGCACCCAGTCGGCAAACTCGCGTGTTGGCCCCGGATGCTTGATGAAATAGCGCGTCTCGTCGTACTCGCTTTCGCCATACCAATTGCTGGGGTAATACTTGTGATAGCCGGTATGAATCACTAGAATATCGCCGCGCTCGATGCGAATGCCGGTCTTGCGCTCCCATTCCTCGAAATGGTTTGGCCCATAGAGTTGATAGTCGCCGACGCCCATCTTTTCGAGATCGACCACCACCGCCGGGCCAAACAACTTTTCGACGGGGATACTGGCAATATCTTGCCCGTTGGTGACAAAGTGCATGGGTGCGTCCAGATGCGTGCCCACATGCAGTGTGGAGGCAATATGCTGGCCGCCCACTTTATCAAAAGCTACCCGTTTAATCCACTTGATTGTCGGGCCTTCGTAGGTGGCAAAGCCGGGGGTGTGCATATCCCAATTCTGGGATAGATCGATTACGCGCGTATGGGAAAGGTCAACAGGAATCATCGAAATGGGTTCCTCTCTCCGGGCAATGTGGCTATAAGCAAATCTCCAACCATCTCAAACAAAGAGATCAGGACAAACGTGTGTGCTTCAGGAAAGATGAAAAAGAAGGCCCTCAGAGCCAAATGCTTTGAAATAATGGAGTTAATGTAGCAGATAGCAAGGCCGCGCGCAAGCCTACATCCTGCCAAAAGCGACTATGCCGCTTTAGCGCATCTCGCCATAAACAGCCCAGGCACGAGCGAGCGACCGACGAAAGCGCGCATGGCAAAGGCGCGACCTGGATAGCCGCGCCCGGGCTGAAATTATGCAGCCCCGAAGCCCAACACGCCCAGCAAGAGCTTCATAGCGCCAGCCATCAACTCTTTGTTGGTGAGCGTGGCTTGAATGACCTCTGACCAGTCCACCTTGACCACCGTCTCATGGATGGTGCGCAGCGCGTCTCCTGCCTGCTGCCTCAACTGAAAACCAAAGCCCAAATCTCTTTTCAACGCTTGATAGCGCTGCTGTGGGTCAGGCTCGCGCATGTGGTTGTTGATGCTGGTAAATAACGCCTCAAAAAAGTGGCGCAGATTCTCCTCGTCCCAATCGGGCAGGCGCTGAATAATGCGCTGATTGGAATTCAGATCGGACATCAAAACCAGGCAGGGCAGTTTATCATAGCCAATCTGGGACTGCTGCGCCAGCGGATAGACATCCTTTGCCACCTGCTCCGGGCTGTAGCGATATTCCTTCCAGGCTTGATTCGCTTTCGCCTCATCGCCCACTAGATTCGTCAAAAACTCGCGCTGATCTTTGCTGGGCTGTGCAGGAACCAGGGTCGTCAGCAGCAGGCATGCCGCGCCGCTCATGCTGTGGATTTCTTCCCAGGACGTGCGAATATATTGATTGAGCTTACTCTCGCCCGGGCTGGGCAGCAGCAGCCCATAAAATGGATAGTTGGCGTGCTCCAGAAACTCTTGCACGCTCATCCCCTGCCCGATATGCGCGATATGACGCACCGGCCCGCGCGGTTCTTCCGGCTCCGGCTGAAGCTTGCTGAAATCGATGCCCCGAGACATGTTGCCCTCCTGCCGCAAATTAGTGTACTATAGTTTGGAGGCCTGATTTACCACCTGCTTTCTAGTATAGCAGGAAGCGGGCACTCTCACAACCTCGCTGTTACGCTTTTGGAGGACCAGTATGGCAAACCCGCTCGAACACGCGGCGCAGGCAATTTCCCAGGACGAGCCACAAGAGCCTGCCGACGATAATTTTTATCGCAACCTGACCATCGCTTTTATAATCGGCATAGCATTTCTCTTTTCTGGTTTCACCCTGATGCTGATTCTGCTGGCGGGGGCACAGCCTTCGTGAAGCAGGCACGGGCGCGCATCATCCCCCAAAGAAAAGCTTGAGCCAATCCGGCCAGAAGCCCCACCAGTTCGACGCGGGCGGCGCTGTGTGCGATGATGGCGTCGCCGCGGGCGTGGTGGTCACCACCACCACCGGCTGATCGCCGGGGAAAATATAGCCCAGCTTGCGGGCTTCCTGCTCAATGGTGGAGGGCTGCTGAAGCTGCTGGTTTGTATTGGAAAGCTGCTGATTCTGCGCCTGCAACTCTGCGGCAGTTTGCTGATTGGCATCGATCTGCTGATTCAGACGGTACACCGTCCAGACTTCGCCAAGCGTCGCCAGAATCAGCAGGCCACAGATTGCCACCGTGCCCCACATAATCACGCGCGACAGCAAAGGCGGCTTCGGCTGCGGTGGCAAGGCGGCAAGCCCCGCCAATTCCGCGCGCCGACGTGCTGCCGCGCGCCTGCCCACCAGTCCACGGGCGGGCAAACGCTCCTCCACAGCCTCAGAGGCATCGCGAGGCGCTTGGCGCTTTGCAGCTTCTTTGTTTTTGGGCGTCTTTCCCACTTCTGTTTGAGATGCGCTGCCGCTTTTTTGCTCTGAGGGCGCGGGCGGGCGCGCCTTTAGCTGCCCAGCCGGTTGGGGCGTGCGGCCAGCCACGAGGTTTTGGCCGGAGCGCTGCTGCACGCGCCGCTGCCGCGCTTCCCTGCGTTCCAGAAAATCTTGCCTGTCGCCGCTCATGGTATGTTCCTCCTGGATACCAAAGACCACCAGCGTCTTTCCCTGCCGTCACGCAAAAACAAGGCCACTCGGCTACTCCTCGCGCGCGCCGTCATCCAGGTTGCCGCGCTGAACTTGCGCCTGGGCGCCTTCTCCAGATAAGGTGGGCATATCATCGCTGGCCTGCCCAACAGGCGCAGACTTCTTCGCGCCAGACTTGGGCTTCGTTGATGTTCGCTTCGTTTTGCGCGGGGCCGTGACGGTCTCCGCTGGCGGAGGGACAGGATCAGCAGCGTCGGCAGCAAGGGCTTCCTCGGAGACGGCTGGCTGCTGAGCAGCCGCAATCGCTTGCTGGGCAGCCTCCTGCTCGCTGCGCGCGGCGCTCTCCGCCAGGCGCTGGCGCAGAATCTCCATCAGACGACGTATTTGCTCCTCCACCGGCTCGTTTGGCTGCATCAAGACCAGCGTGTTCGCGGATGGAACCGGCGCGCCGCTCCCAACGTTCGCCCCAGCCAACGCTTCCGGCCTCTCTGCCGATGCGCCCCCAGCGTCACCCGTGACGGTTGCCAGCAGATCATAAGCATCCTGATCGCGCCCCGAGCGATGATAGAGCGCCGCCAGCACATAGCAGGTGACGGGCGCGCGCTCGATCTCCAGCGCCTCTTCGTAATCGCGCTGGGCCTGCTCCAATTGCCCTCGCTCCTCGTAGATTTGCCCTCGCTCCAGCAGCGCGCGCAGACGTTCGGGCGTTCCCAGGCTTGCGCCAGCCAGACACGCATCCAGAGCATTCAGCGCCGCCCGCAGATTTTGCGGCCCCTGCGCGTGGAGCGCGCATCCCAGATAGAGATAACCACGGCTATCTTGCGCTCCCTCTTTGCTCGCCAGGTAGTCTTTCAGCCGCTCCGTCGCCTCGGCGTAGCGCCCCAGGTGGAACAGGGCGCAGGCGGCGAAAAAGCGCGCGTCGATATAGCGCCGCACCACCTGATCGAGCGCAGCAAAAGCCTCGGCAAAGCGCCCCTGCTCGAAGGCCGCGCGGCCCTTCACGCGCAGCAAGATATCGCGCTCTGGAGAGAGCCGGGGATGATGCACGGCGCGCATCTGCGCCACGGCGGGAGTGTTCAGCAACTGCAAGGTTTGCTCGGCCATTGACAGAGCCGGAGCCATTTCGCCGCGCACCATCAATATTTGCGCGCAGAGCGTGGCTGCCGGAACATACGGCGATTGATAGCGCATCGCCTCCTGCGCCGCGTTGAGCGCGGCCTCGATACTTCCCTGTTCCCAGGAAGCCAGCGCCAGCCCATACCACGCCTGCGCGTTCTGCCGGTCCACACCCAACGCGCGCCGGAACCAGACATCAGCCTGGGCCGGTTGGCGACTGTCAAACAGTTCCGCCATGCCCGCCGCGATATAGATGGGCGCGGCGCTGGGCAGTTGAAGCTTCGCCTGCATCTCCTCTTCCAGCAGCGCGCCGTCGATGATCGCGCGCGCGCGCTTCCAGCGTTCCGCGCTGATTGGCTGAATAGGAACCGTCGCCGTCGGAGAAATCAGCGGCGTTTGAAAGACCTCCAGCAGCGTTTCGGCATAGGTGCGCACCACCAGGAACCAGCCCTGTTCTTTGGCAGTCACTTCTTCCAGCAGTGCCAGCGCCTCACTGCTTTGCTGCTCGCGCGCATAGGCCACCGCGCGATAGAACGGCAAGGTCGGGTCATCGCGGCGCTGCGTGGCGGCAATCTCCAGATGCGCCCGCGCCAGCGCTGCATCGCCCACCGCCAACCGACACAGCCCGGCATTCACGCGCGCCCAGGAAAGCGTGCCATCAAGCTGCACAACGGCCTCGTTCAAGGCCAGCAGCAGTTGCACGTCCGGGCGCGCCGCCAGGTCCGGCAGAAACGTATCGGCACGCCAGGGCACAGCTTTTTCCCCTCTGGCAGCACTGCCTTCCTCGCCAGCCTCAGCCTGCTGTTGACCGGCATTGACGGGAGCGAGGGCGCAAACACGCCGCTCCAGGGCGCTCACGACCAGCCCCAGGCGCACATTGGTTTTCACTGCCGCACTGAGTGGGGTCTTCTGTTGAAGCTGGTGCTGCGCCGCTATCCAGGCCCGGCAGTAGCTGAGCAAGAAATGTCCATAACGCGCCCGATCTTTGAGCAAGGATTCCGGCACATAATCTGAGGCCAGCAGCCAGCCCAGCCCCAACCACTCGCCGCGCTTCAGGTCGCGCAGGTCCACCGCGCCAATCAGATATTGGGTCGCGTCCTTCACGCCCTCACCGCCAGGCTCCAGCGATGCCTGCGCCAGCACGAGCCGGGCCTCGGCCACGGCCTCTGTTGCCTCGACAGACCCCTGTTGCAGCAGCCGCTCTTTGCCCACCGCATCGGCCAGGTCCGCCAGGCGCTGATACAGACCCAGACCCTCCAGCCGCAGTTCGCCATCTACCGCGTCGACCCATTTGCGGCCCAACGTTGCGAGTTCCTGGCAATAGGCCGAGAGGGAACGCCGGGTGAGGCGCAGCAGCGCCGCATTGACGACGAGAAAAGCCAGCAGGGCAAAGCCCCAGCACAAGAGAAACGGCAGGATGAGCGGCCAGATGTCAAGATAGAAGCCCTTGCGCGACAGCACGATGATGCCTGCCGTCAACAGAATCTGGAAGGGAACCAGCAGCCAGATACGCCCATTCATGCGCCCATAGGCCGTGCAGACGCGCTCTTCGGTGGGCGTCAGCAAGCCGATAATGGGCGTCTCAAACGGCCCGCGCAGCCGCGCCTGGCCGCGCGCCAGCCGCTGCGCTGAATTGCTGGAGGAATCATAGAACAGCGCGAGCAAGCCTGCCAGCGCCACGATCAGCACCGCCCCGCGAGGCGTATACTGTGCCGCCAGGTCGGGCTGGCTGAAGCTGTTGGCCTGGACGAAGACCCAGATAATTGCCATCACCGCCTGCCCCAACCCAACACAGGTGGCGGCAAAAAAGAGGCGAAACCAGGCAGGAGCGCGCCCTTCGTTGTCATCGCCGGGCGGGGGCCTGCGCAGCAGGAGCGGCAGCAGGGCCGCGATGAGCAGAATGGCAACCAGCAGCGTAGCTGCCCAGGTCAGCCCCAGCACAATCTTACCTTCAGTCGTGGGGGGAAGGGTCAGGTTGAGCGTCACACCGCTGGCAAGTGCATAGATCATCGGCATACCTGCTTCCCTTCTGTATATGTGAAGCGATAGGCGAGTGTTTGTCGTAGATGAACTCAGCTATTTTATCTTAAGATGAGTATATGGGCGGCCTGGCATTCTGTCAAGCAGCCTATTTTAGTAAGGGCGTGCCTGGGACTATTGGGGGATGACCGCAGTATAATCACCCATTTCCGCTATACTGGTCCAGACAGTATCGCTCTTTTCCCATGATTGGGGGATAGGCAGAATCAGGATGACCGATTTGCAAGAGCAGGCGCTACAAGTGGCCGAGGCCACGCCAACCGATCAGCAGGCCAAAGATCGCGGCAAACAGCGCCGGGAGCGTTGGGGGCTGCTGGGCGCTGCCGTGGTTATCCTGGCGCTCTCCGTCGCGCTGCACCTCGTTCACCTGGCACAGACGCCCGGCTGGGACAGCGACGAGGGCTATAACCTCGACATCGCCTGGAATCTGCTGCATGGCCGCCTGCGCATGTTCGCGTTGACTTCCGCCTTTGTCCAGCATCCGCCGCTGTTTTATCTCATCCTGGCGCTGGCAATCCGGCTCTTTGGCTACAGCATGCTGACGCTGCGTCTGCTGGCCGTCTTCTACAGCCTGCTCACGACGCTTGCCCTGCTGACCCTGGGTCGGCGCATGTTTGGGCCGGGTCCGGCACTCTGGGGCGCGCTCGCGTTTACCATCGCACCGCTTGCGTTGGATAATACGCGCTGGGGCTACACCTACAGCCAACTGATGCTGGTGGCCTTTCTGGGCGTTTACGCCTGCTGGCGCTATCTGGAAACGCGCGAATATCGCTGGCTTCTGGTGGCTTCAGTGCTGGGCGCGCTGGCCGTCCTGAGCGATTACGAGGGCGCGTTCCTGCCGCTGCTCGTCATCCTGGTGGCCTGGCGCGTTCGCCCGCGCCACATCTGGACGGCGGCAGGCATCGGCCTGGGCATCCCCACCTTGGGCCTGCTGGCACTGCTGGCGGCAACGCCCGCTACCTTTCTGAGCGATCTGGCCGCCACCGCCGCACGCGCGGGGGGGGGTAACCCCATCGTGCAGGCGCTCAATGTGATCATCAACTTTCAGCATCTGCTCTCGCTGGACCCCTGGGTCATCCTGGGGCTGATCGGCCTATGGTTCATTCGCGATGCCCGGCTGCGCGGCCTGGTCTTTGTGGCGTTGACCCTGATGCTTATTGCTCTCCTCAAGGTCCGCGACCTCAACCCCTACTTCCACAGCGGCGTTCCGCTGCTGCCCTGGTTTGGCCTGGGTGCTGGCCTGGCGATTGATCGCGGCATCACGACGCTGTATACCTGGCTGAACAGTTGGTGGGACACACTCTTTGGCAAGCTGACCGCTGGCGCGCGCTGGCTGCCAAAGCTCAAGCGTTTTAGCGTGGCGCTCATCCTCTTCCTGGCGTTGATCTCGCCACTGGGCATTACCATGGCCGCCGACGCGGTGGGCATCGCCAATGGGCTGCATACGCGCATCGATACCAGCCTCGCTGTTCACCCCACTGATGCCGAGCGCGCGGCCAGCTATATTCTGACGCATGCCCAGGCTGGCGATGTGGTACTCTGCTCGCCGCAGGTGGCCTGGCTGCTCGATGACCCGGAAGACAGCAGCGGCCACGAGACCGGCATCCTGGCAACAGAGCCTTTGCAAAGCGTCGCCTACAGCGGCCAGGGCATCGCCTTCTACCCGGCTGACCTGACGCCGGACCGCTTTGCCTTCGCCCCTTCCGCTGCCAATGCGCGCTTCGCCATCGTGGATGACTTCTGGCGCGCGTTGGCCGCGCCAGATCAAGCGCCCCAGGTGAAGCCGCTGCTGACGCTGGTCGAAAGCTGGCCGAAGGTCTATCAGGTAGGCGAATACACGATCTACGAGCGGGGCGCGCCATGAGCGACGAGCAGCGCGCAGCATCAGGCCAGGGCACGACGACCCTGGCCGCCCCAGACACAACGGCCAGGCCTTTTACCGCTGCGCAGCGCCGCCGTGACTATGTCATCTTGCTGGGGCTGGGGCTGCTGGCGCGCGGCATCACCGCCGCGCTCTTCGATCAGCCGGGCTACATCGACGCCGCCTATTACTACGATGTGGCGAAAAATATTGCGACGGGCCATGGCTTTACCGAAGATTTCATCCTGACCTATCTCACTCCGGCGGCAAATGTGGTCCATCCAAGCAACCTCTACTGGATGCCGCTGGCCTCTCTGATCATCGTTCCCTTTTTTCTTATCTTCGGCGTTTCCTGGCACGTTGCCCAGATTCCCAGCGTCCTGCTGAGTGGGGCGCTGCCTTTGCTGGCTTACTGGCTGGGCTGGGACTGGTTTCACAGTCGCCGCTATGCTCTGGGAGCAGCGCTGCTCACGCTCTGCGCGGGCTTTTATTATCCGCTCTATTTCGTCTTCAGCGACAATTTTGGGATATACGCCTGGACGGCAGGGCTGGCCCTGATTTTTTTAGGACAGGGGATGAAAGGGCGGGCCTGGCGCTTTGCTCTGGCGGGCCTCTGGATTGGACTGGCGCACCTCTCGCGTGCCGACGCGCCGCTGCTGCTGGTGATTGCGCTCGTCGGCTTCGGGAGCACGCGCTATCGCGCCTGGCGAGCGAGAGGACAGATTACTGAGCAAACTGATGGGCCTCCAGCCGATGCAAGGCCAACAGCGCTGCCCTGGATTTCGCTGCTGGGGCTGCTGGCGTTCTATCTGCTGGTGATGTCACCCTGGTTTGCGCGCAATCTCATCGTCGCCGGGGCCATTTTGCCGCCCGGCGGAACACAGACCATCTGGCTGACCACCTACAACGATTTCTTCAGTTATGGGAAAGACATTTCCTTGCAGAACTACCTGGCCTGGGGCTGGGGCAACATCCTGCTCTCGAAGCTGGGGGCGCTGGGGCAGAACGGCCTCGCCATCCTGGCGATTCTGGAGTTTGCATCCGCGCCCTTTGCTGCCATCGGCCTCTGGCGCTTACGCCGCGCCCCACAAGCGCTGCCCTGGCTGCTCTATCTCATCTTGCTCTATCTGGGCCTCTCGCTGGTTTTCACCTTCCCCAGCCAGCGCGGCACACTGCTCCATTCGTTTATTCCCCTGCTGCCCTTTCTCAGCCTGGCAACCATCTACGGCCTGGATACGGTCATCAACTGGCTGGCGCGCCGACGGCCCAGCCCATTCGCCCAAGAGCGCGCGGCTGGACGGCGCAGGGTCTATCTGGCGGCAACCATCGCGCTTTCGGCGGTCCTCTCCATTGTCATCATTGCCTCCAACGCCCAGACCTGGGACAACACCTATCATGTCTATCAGCAAGTTGGTACAATCGTCGCCCGTGATTTCAGCAGCGCCGCCAGCACGGCGGACAAAACGAACGGGCAAGGCGCTTCGGCGAGCGCCCTGCCCGTTATGATGGTTTCTGATCCGCCTGATTACTATCTGGCAACTGGTCAGCATGCCATCGCCTTACCTGACCAGGATATTCCTGTGATGCTCCAGGCCGCTGATCGTTACCACGCTACCTATCTGCTGCTCGAAACGCTGCATAGCCGCGCGCAAGATGCCCTTTGGGGCGGCACTGAACACTCACCGCGACTGGTGCTGCTCTGGTCGACACCCGCAGCCCACCTCTACCGCATCATCAGAGCAACGTGACTCTCCCTATCTGCCGGGTGCAGGCAAACGCTCCCGAAGCAGCGCCGTCGTTGCTCCCCCTAGACGAGCACAACAGGCGCTTCTCCTGAGCGTCGGCCCACGCTGCCGGGGCGCTCAGGCACCTCTCTTCCGAACGGTGTCACACTTCAGGCGCGCTTTGACTGCCCGGCATCGGATGCGTCATCTTCGGATTCCTCGGATTGGCCTTGCCGAGGCGGAGCATTCTCCTGACGCCGCTGAAGACGCGGGCTATCGATTACTGGCTCTGCCACGTGCCCATTGCGCGGAGAGAGCGTGCCATCGGGCGTCGACAGGGCACGGTTCAACATCGCCCGTAGATCACGGCGACCACTGCCACCGGGAGGAGGCTCCTGGCCTGATCCCTCATTGCCCGCGTCGCCTTCGCCCTCGCCGCCCTGGCCCTGCCTGCGGGCAGCACGGTTCTCCTGAGAAACGGCATCGAGCAATTCCTGACGCACAATCACCACGTCAGGCGGCGCATTGATGCCCAATTTGACCCGCTCCCCCTCAACCGCCAGCACATAGACGGTAATCACCCCATTCAGGACAATCGCTTCGCCCACTTTACGACGCAATACGAGCATCCTACACACTCCCTTCTCTGGCACCCACTGCCGAAGCCCTCAATGGTCGGCAGGATTCAAATGATTTCCCCAGATACTCTCGTCTTCTCCCCAACCGCGGGAGAAGACGCCCGCCACCGCATGATCTTTCTGGCCTTTCTTCAACAGTTTCGACTCTGAAGCCACATCAGCAGCAAAAACCGCAGCAGCTATGCCAGATACCCCTTTTTTAATCTCTACTCGCAAGAGCCTGGCCGGGATTGACCTTGCTTTGCAGAAATGGGCGCTGCCTATCAGGACCCCTCACGGCTGCCTCTTCTTCCCTCTGTTTGTAATAGAAACCTCTGTTCTATAAATAGAAACCACCGAAGCGCTGATTTGGTCACAAACAACCAGACTCGCCCTTGCGTCACCACCTGTTGCTATCACACTCAGAGGTTGTCAGGTAAGAAAACGCGCAGACTACCTCTTTTCGGATAGTCTGCGCTCCCTGCATAGCCAGCGCTTCTGGCCTGCCGCCTCATCAGCTTCCTACCAGACACACCAGCATGAGGCGTCCTCTCACTGCGCATCGCCAGGCACCGGGATTTCTACGCCGCTCTTCAATTGTACATCCTGACATTCAAGCGGAAAGGGGTTGACTAGATACTAACGCGCTTTCGTCATCCTGTCAACAGGGGAGGCAAACCCGCACATGCGTCGATAACCACCTGCTCCTTTATACGTTGGTTCGAAAATAAATCACATCTCCATCTTGCACAACGTATTCCTTGCCTTCCAGACGCAGCAAGCCTTTTTCACGGGCGGCGGCAAACGAACCGCATTTGACCAGATCATCATAGCGCACCACTTCGGCACGAATGAAGCCACGCTCCAGATCAGAATGAATCTTGCCCGCCGCCTGTGGCGCTTTCATGCCCCGTGTAATCGTCCAGGCGCGCACTTCCGGCTCTCCGGCGGTCAAAAATGAGAGCAGATTCAACAGCCGATAGCCCGCCTGAATCACGCGATCAGCGCCCAGTTTGGGCAGGCCCAGCGTCTCCAGATACTCGGCGGCTTCCTCGTCGGAGAGTTCGCTTAGCTCGCCCTCCAGACGCGCCGAAACAGCCACCGCCTGCGCATCCTCAGCTTTGGCCCGCGCGCCCACCTGCGCCACCGAGCGCAGATCACCCGATTGCTGGCGCACCGCTTCCTCGGCGTCAACGTTCCCGTTCGCAATGGCCGCCAGCAGGTCTGCAGCGCCCCCCAGCACATCCTCGCCCACATTGGCAATATAGAGTCGGGGCTTCATCGTCAGCAAAAACAACTCGCGCACCACGCCCTCATCTTGAGGGGTCAGCACCACCTCGCGGGCCATTTTGCCGTCGTTCAGCGCCGTCTGTAGCTGGCGCAGTACCTCTAATTCGGCCTGATATTTCTTATCGCCTGATTTTGCCGCCTTGACCGTGCGCTCAATGCGTCGTTCCAACGTTGCCAGATCGGTCAGAGCCAGTTCCGTGTTCAGTTCATCTATATCGCGCGCCGCGTCCAGCCCACCGAGCGGATGCGGCGACTGCGGACTTTCAAAACAGCGCACCACGACGGCCAGCGCATCGGCATTGCGCAGATGCCCCAGAAACTCGGCGCTCAAGCCTTCGCGCCGGTCTAGTTCGCTGGCCTGCCCAATTCCGGCCACGTCGGCAAACTCCACAGTGGCATACGTGACCTTCTTGGGCTGAAAAATATCGGCCAGCACCCCCAGGCGCTCATCAGGCACCTGCACCACCGCCACATTCGCCTGCACCGTGCTGGTGGGATACCCGCTCACCTGCGCTCCGGCTTTGGTCAGGGCGTTAAAAAGGGAGGTCTTGCCCGATTGGGGCAAACCAATAATACCAACCGTCAGAGCCATACGCGCTGTTCTTCCTTTTGTGATTGCTGAGCCTGCTGCTTCGTTTCTTCAAAGGGGCATTATAGCACAGAGAACTGTATTTCTGTCTGGTTCCCCTCGTGCCAGGGAAGGTGGCAGTTGTAAGGAGAAAGCTGATGACAGCGGTTGACCCTGGCGAACCCTTTTCCTATGAACCCTTCACCTCTCACGCCTTTTATACGGCCATCAATCAAGCGCTGGTACAGCAGGCATTGGAGCGACTTCCAGCCGCTGCCGATCATCCTTTACGCATCATTGACCTGGCCTGCGGCACCGGGGCAATCACGCGACTGGTCGCAGAGGCGCTCCACAAGAAAGGCTGTCCTGCACAGATGATCGCAGTTGATCGTTCGGCATCTGCCTTACAGCAAGCCGCTGAACGCCTGGAAACGTTTCCCATCGCCTTTCTCCAGGGCGACCTGACCGAACTCAATCAGCTTGACAGCCAGGCCGATGTGATCTTTTTCTGCAACGCAATTCATCTGATCGCCGAAAAAGAGTCGCTGTTGAAAAGCATAGCCCAGCTGCTCGCGCCCGGTGGAGTGCTGGCGTGCAACACTACGTTTTTTGATGGGGCCTATGCCGAGGGGACAGAGCGCTGCTATCGCCTGAGCATTCGACGTGCCCTGGAGTTTTTACGCCGCGAACATCCGGGGATGCGTCCGGCACGCCAGGAACACGCCACCGCCATGCAGTGGCTGACCCCGCTGGAGTATCAGGGACTGCTGGAAAACACCGGTTTCCAGCATGTGCGCTGCTCCTTGCAGCAAGGCGAACTGCCGCTGCAAGCCTGGCAAGACATTGGCTCCTACGCCGGATTCATTGAAGGCGCCCTGCCAGGCATCCCACTTCAGGTCGGCACGCAGGCGCTGCGGGTGGCCGCCGCGCAAGTCTTCGACGAATTGGCGCTCTCTGTTATTCCACGCAACTGGCTTCAGATCACCGCATCGCGAGCGTAGCCAGCAGAGGCACTAGCTGACGTGATCGCGGATGAGTGCCATAAACTCGGCGCGCGTCGCCACGTTCTTGAAGACGCCGCGCATCGCGCTTGTCACCACTTTGCTTCCTGGCTTCTTTACACCACGCATTTGCATGCAGAGGTGGGAGCCTTCCAGCACCACCCCAACGCCGTTTGGCTCCAGCGTTGTCATCACCGTATCGGCAATCTGCGAGGTCAGGCGCTCCTGGAGCTGCGGGCGGCGGGCCAGAATCTCTACCGCGCGCGCCAGCTTGCTGATGCCCACCACGCGCCCGCGCGGGATATAGCCAACGTGCGCCACGCCATGGAATGGCAGGAAATGATGTTCACAGACCGTATAGAAAGGGATGTCTTTGACGATCACCATCTCGGAATGACCTTCGTCAAAGCTCACCTGTAACACTTCCGCGGGATCATGCTGTAATCCGGCAAAGAGTTCACGATACATCTCCGCGATGCGGCGTGGTGTATCGCGCAGCCCTTCGCGAGTGGGGTCTTCGCCAATCGCCTTGAGCATCATCACCACTGCCGTCTTGATAGCTTCTTCATCGACGGCTGGCTCGCCCTCGATGGTTGCCACCGCGCGGTCCTGCGCGTGCCCATTGCTCAACGCTGTTTCATCTGTTGCAGACACAGCCTCCAGCGACTCTGCTGCGCTCATCACTGACCACTGGTCAGCAGGGACGCTCTTTTTGCTGCTGCGCCGCGATCCCTCTTTACTCATAACTCGTCTTTGCCTCTTCACTCAAGAAATAGCTTCCTCCGCCACCGCCCCCACTCGCGGAAAGTCTCTCCGTGGGTGTACATCATACGACTTTCTGTTCCACCATAGCACACTGATTTGTATTTTAGCAAAAGTTAACCATTTTTCTCAACTATCTTTGCCCTGCGATGTCCCTGATCCCGTTCCTCCAAAGTGCGCTATAATGCGCAGGAGAACCCTCCTCTTAGGAGGAGCACACCCGATGCCACAACCAAGGATTGCAGAGACGATGCCTCACGCCACAAAGGACGACACGCCCCCCACAGGGGAAATCAAGCGGCCCACGCTGCGGTTGACCCCGCAGCGGCAAATGATTCTGGACGTGATTGAGCAGGCCGAGGAGCATCTCAGCGCAGAAAACATCTGCCAGCGTGTCCAGGCACGCTATCCGTTTGTCAGCCTATCCACGGTCTATCGCACCCTGGACCTCTTGAAAACATTGGGGCTGGTGCGCGAGGTCCACCTGCTGGGGGACCAGCGCTTTTATGAATCAGCCGGGGGCGGGATACATCATCATCTGCTCTGTCGCGGCTGCGGCGGCGTGCTCCACGCCGATGATGACCTGCTGGCTGGCCTGCGCGAGCAGCTTGAGCAACGTTATCACTTTGCGCCGCTCTCCCTCGATTTGATCGCCACAGGCTATTGCGCGGCCTGCCAACCACAGGCTGAGCCTGCAAAGGACAGCCCCCAGGGCACAAAAAAGGTAGGGGCACCGGGACTCGAACCCGGGACACCTCGCTTAAAAGGCGAGTGCTCTGCCGACTGAGCTATGCCCCCACGACACCCATATATTATATCACAGTTTCCACGGAACAAACACTCCTGGCACATGAATTGCCGCTGGAATCGGGAAGGTCTAGCTGATACCGCGCGGCGCGCATATTCGACCAGGAGGCCCTTCATGGCATATCCCCCAACACCCGACACCCCTTTGCCTCAGGAAAACCGCTTTCCCCCCGAAGAGCCATCGGGCAGTCCGTTCTCTTCACAGCCAGGCGTGTATCCCCCTCCACCTGAAGCCTACACCGCGCCCAGAGCGGAGCAGCAGCACCCGGCAGCGAACGATGCAGGCGCGCCGGAGGAGGCAGCCTTAGCGGCGCAGCCATTCTGGACCGATCTGCCGCTGCTGGGGCAGGTGGTGGGAGTCGCGGGCATCTTGCTCCTGGTCTTCTTTTTCCTGCCCTGGTGCTTCACGCCCGACGTAAGCGCGGCCTCCACGCCGATCACCAACCGCTTCCCCACCACCTCGCATTCGGGATGGTCAACGGCTTCCGGTACGCCGCTGCTGGGCGGCGCAACCAGCTTCAACCTCTTTCCGCAGCTCTGGTTGATTCTGGTCAGCGCGCTGGCGCTGATGGTGGTGGCTGTGCTGCTGGGGAGGCATCGCATCGGCGTGCGGCTGGCGGCACTGCTGACGAGCATTATCGCTCTTTATGCGCTGCTGCTGGAAGTGCTCTTCCTGGTGCAGATCGATTCGTTTCAGAGCGCCATCGACGATCTTGCGGGAGGACGGCTGAATCAGACGCTCTATGGCGTTTCCTGGGGGTTCTGGCTGGCCCTGGCGGCCACGGTGATCGCGTTGGGAGTGGGAACCTTTATCCTCTATCAAGAATACGCGCCGGAGGGAACAAGCACAACGCGCGCGCCGCGCTTCCCTGGAGATCAGCAGCCCTATCCGACGGTATAAGCGCACGTCAGAGGCCATAACTCAGGCGCAGCGCCATGCGCGCGGGCAGACCTGAGCGCCAGATTTTGCGCTGGGTCTGTTCCAGCGGATATTCGACCCGATAGAACTCACAACCGCGCTCGGTATCATAGACCATGAAGGCCGCGCGCGCGTCGCCGTCGCGTGGTTGCCCCACGCTGCCGGGGTTTACAATCGCCCGATACCCAGGCGGCAGCACCCAGTGCCCCTCGCCGGGCGAGAGCATTTCGCAAGACGCCACGGACCCTCGAATCAATGCCTCTTGCTCTGCCGCCAGCCGGTCCAGCGTTTCCAGCCCAAGCAAGTCCTCCGGCAGTAACGCCTGGGGCGACGTTCCCGCCTGCCTTCCTTGCTGCACAGCCCTGCCAACAGGCGCGGCCTGTTCTTCGCGTTGCAGAAAAATTGTGGGGACATGGGTGTGACCGACGATGCACAGGGGAGTAGAAAAGAAGGGGAAACTGAGGGTGGCAAGCTCTGCTGAGGTCAGATATTCCCAGACCGGGTTGCGCGGACTGCCATGCACCAGCGTGCAGGCGCCAAGCACCTGACGTTCCGGCAACGCGGCGAGATAGCGTAAATGATCGTTGGTCAGACGCTCGCGTGTCCAATCGGCTGTCACCTGGGCGCTGTCGTTAAAGCGCTCCTGCGGCAGCACGCCCGCCACAGCTTGATCGTGATTGCCCGAAATCACCACCTCGGTATTGGAGCGTATCATCGCCACGCAGGGGCCAGGGTCAGGGCCATAGCCCACCAGATCACCCAGACACCACAAGCCATCGATAGGCTTGCCAGAGTGGCGTTCGATACGCCGCAGTTCCCGAAGCACGGCCTGCAAGGCTTCCTGGTTGGCGTGAATATCCGAAACGATGGCGTAGCGCATACCGAAAACCCGTCTCTAGCTCTGGCAAGCACATCCAACGCCGCGAGCAGCAGAGATATGATAGCACACAGGCGGGAGAAGGCCAACCCCATCCAGTACCTTTGAGAGCGGCCCCTATGAAAACATTGACAACAAGTGGCTCAAAATGTATACTGTCAGCGTTAGAAGACTAGACGCAGCTTATTCATTCGCCACGCCTGTCGGCAGGCCGGGCGCTTTTTTCATACGCTGTGCAGAAGCCCTATCTTTTCTCTCTAGGAAAAAGCTGAATGCCAAAAATCGTAGGTATTGACCTGGGCACGACTAATTCGGTGGTAGCCGTCATGGATGGCAACACACCCATCGTGATTCCCAATGCCGAGGGCAGCCGCACCACGCCATCGGTGGTTGCGTTCAGCAAAGATGGCGAGCGCCTGGTGGGCCAGATTGCCCGACGGCAGGCGGTCTTGAATCACGACCATACTATTAGCTCAATCAAACGGAAAATGGGAACCGGCGAGGTGGCCTGGGCGGGTGGTCGACCCTATACGCCCCAGGAAATCTCGGCGATGATTCTGCAAAAACTCAAAGCCGACGCCGAAACCTATCTGGGCGAGCCGGTCAGCAAAGCAGTCATCACCGTGCCCGCCTATTTCAATGACGCCCAGCGCCAGGCAACGAAAGATGCCGGGAAAATCGCCGGACTGGACGTGCTGCGTATCCTCAACGAGCCAACCGCCGCCAGCCTGGCTTACGGCTTAGAAAACCAAAAAACAGAAACCATCCTGGTGTGGGACCTGGGCGGAGGCACCTTTGACGTTTCGGTGCTGGAAGTTGGAGATGGTGTCTTTGAGGTCAAGTCCACCAACGGCGATACCCATCTGGGCGGCGACGACTATGACCAGCGCGTCGTCAACTGGATTGTAGAACAATTTCAGCAAGAAGCGCCCAGCATCAACCTGCGCCGTGATCGCCAGGCGATGCAGCGGTTGACCGAGGCGGCGGAAAAAGCCAAGATCGAGCTTTCCTCGGTGTTTCGGACAACCATCAACCTGCCCTTCATCGCGGCTGATGCCAGCGGCCCAAAACATCTGGAACTGGCGCTGAGCCGTGCCAAGTTCGAAGAGATCACCTCCGACCTGACCGAGCGCACCACCGGCCCCTTCCGCGCGGCGCTGGCCGACGCGAAACTGACGGCACAGCAGCTTGATGAGGTGGTGCTGGTGGGCGGGGCAACCCGTATGCCTGCCATCCAACAACTGGTGCGCAGGCTGACCGGCAAAGACCCTCACCAGGGCGTCAATCCCGATGAAGTCGTCGCAGTGGGCGCGGCCATTCAAGCGGCGGTGCTCGGCGGCGATGTGCAGGATGTGGTGTTGTTGGATGTCACGCCGCTGAGCCTGGGCGTGGAAACGCTGGGCGGCGTGGTGCGCAAACTGATCGAGCGCAATACTACCATTCCCACGCGCAAATCAGAAATCTTCTCGACGGCTGAGGATAACCAGACCTCGGTGGAAGTACATGTCTTGCAAGGGGAGCGCGAGCTGGCCCAGGATAACAAGCCGCTGGGCCGCTTCCATCTGGAAGGCATCAGGCCAGCGCCGCGCGGTGTCCCTAAAATCGAGGTCACTTTTGATATCGATGCCAATGGCATTGTCAGCGTTTCCGCGCGTGACCGCGCTACGGGGCATGAGCAGCGTGTGACGATGACAGCCACAACGAATTTGAGCCAGGAAGAGGTCGAGCGGCTGGTGCAAGAGGCTGAGCGCTATGCCCAGGAAGATCGCCGCCGCCGTGAAGACCTGCAACTGCGCAATTACGCCGACACGCTCATCTATCAGATGGAGCGGGTGCTCCGCGAACTTGGGGAGCGCGTGCCAGCTTCTATCAGCAGCGACGTTGAACAGGCGATTGGACGCCTGCGGGCGGCGCTGCAAGGCACGGCGTCTGAAGTGATTCGCCAGGCAGCGAAAGACTTGCGAAAGAAGGCGCAGCAGATCGGGGAATTTATGTACACGGCGAACGCTGGCAACGGGCGTCGCCCTGACAATGGAGCAACCGGCGAACACGCCAACCACCAGAAGCAGGGCAACGACAGCGCCATCGACGCCGAATTCCGAGAACTGTAATTCATCTTCATTTTGGATAGCTATTTTTGAGGGATGACAATGGCAGAACAAGAGACTCCGGCAGAAGAAATCGAAAACCAGCCAAGCGTGGAGGAACTCCAGGAGCGGGTGGCAGAGTTGGAGAGCCAGGTGGCCGAAATGGATACCGCGCTGAACACATCGCGGCAAGAAGCAGCGAACAACTGGGATAAGTATATTCGCCAGGTCGCCGAGATGGACAACTTTCGCAAGCGCCAGGAGCGGCTGCGTGAAGACCGCGTGAAGCACTATAAGAAAGAACTGCTGGAAAAAGTCGTTTCCGTCATGGATAACCTGGAACGCGCCATCAACTATCAGGATTCCATGAACCGCGAAGGGTTGCAACAGGGGCTGCGCATGGTGCAGTGGCAGTTGAGCGAAATCTTGCGCACTGAAGGGTTGACCCCTGTGCCCACGGTGGGGCAGCGCTTCGACCCCCACATTCACGAGGCCGTGGAAACGGTTGAGGACAGCGATCAGCCAGAAGGCATGGTGGTGGAGGAGATTCAGAAAGGCTATATGATGGGCGAGGATATGCTCCGCCCGGCCCGTGTCAAAGTCAGCGCCAACCGGAACGAGGGCTAAATCCCTCAGGTCAGCGTGACCTTGGAGCTGAGAGAAGGCTCATACATGGAGTACAAAGACTATTATAAAGTGCTTGGGGTCCAGCGCAATGCCAGCCAGGACGAGATCAAAAAAGCGTTCCGCAAACTGGCGCGCAAGCATCATCCAGATGTCAACCCGGGCGACAAAAAAGCCGAAGAACGCTTTAAAGAAATCAACGAGGCGTATGAAGTCCTTTCTGATCCTGAAAAGCGCCAGAAATACGATACCCTCGGCCCCAACTGGCAGGAGCAATTTGGCCCCGGCCCTGGCACCGGACCGTTTGGGCGCACCACCACGCGCACCAGAACCGGCGGGACCAGCCCCTTTGATTTTGATCCTGACCCTACGCATTTCTCCGACTTTTTCGAGACGCTGTTTGGGCGCTCTGGCGCGGGCACGGGGACTCGCACCGGGGGGCGAACCTCAACGACCACGACCGACCAACTGCGCCGCCGCCCAGGGGATAATATCGAGCAGCCGGTCGAGATTTCGTTACAGGAAGCCTATACCGGTGGCTCGCGCAAGTTTGTTGTGCAGTCGCCCGAAGTCTGCGGCACCTGTCTGGGCATTGGGGAAGTCAACGGCAAAACGTGCCCAACCTGCCAGGGGCAGGGCCAGACCACCCGCACCAAGCATATCGAAGTGCGCATCCCGCCCGGCGTGGATAACGGCTCCAGGGTGCGCGTGGCAGGCGAAGGGCAGCCAGGTCTGGGCGGTGGGCCGCGCGGCGACCTCTTTCTCATTATCAGCATCCGCCCCGACGCGAACTACGAGCGCAAGGGAGATGATCTGACGAGCGAGATTTCGGTTGATCTTGCCACGGTGATGCTGGGCGGCGAAGCGCTGGTGACCACACCGGATGGCAAACAGCTTTTATTGACCATTCCACCGGAGACACAAAACGGTCAGCAGTTCCGCCTGCCCGGCAAAGGTATGCCTAACCTGCGCACCGGCGCGCGTGGCAACCTGTACGCCCGTGTGCGCGTGCTGCTGCCAACCAGGTTGACGCCGCATGAGAAGGAACTTTTCGCCGAACTGGCGCGGGGACGCAGCGGAAGAGCATAATTTCAGTACCCGCGAAGGGAGATACATGGAAGAGAGGACTGGCGGCGGCGCGTGGTATATCATCAGCGTGGCCGCTCAGAAAGCAAATGTCCACGAGCAGACCCTGCGCCATTACGAGCGTTTAGGGCTGATTACCCCTGCCCGCAAGGGGGCCAGCCCGCATAGCCCACGCCTGTATTCTGACCGCGATATTGAGCGCGTCCTGCATATTCGGCGGCTCATGCAAGACCTGGGTGTCAATCTGGCCGGAGTCGAAGCGATCTTGCACATGCAAGATCGCTTCGAGCAGATGCAAGCCGAGATGGAATCCGAACTTGGGCGCATGCGCCAGGAATACGAGAGCGAGACACGCCGCCTGAAACAGATTATCGAGCGCCTCCAGCGCTAGCGCTGCGCTTCTCTGCACTGTTACGGGCACGCTTCGCCTTCACCTCGGCAACTGATACAGCGCCATCCAGCCATGCCGCCTTCAACAACGCAGCTAATGCAGGATCACCAGCCTGGGCGAGCGTTCGCACTTTGACATGCCGCATACGCGCCCCCGTTCCTTCCAGCAGGTGCTGAGGGTCTTCCAGATGCGTGCCAAAGAAAAACCCCAGATTGACGTAGCCGTTCTGGGGGGCAATATAACAAATTCGATCAAACGGAGAGGTGCTCACTGCGTACCCGATACTGCTGTGGTACCACAGTTCCTGCGCTGCTGGCATACTCTGTTGGGCAGTTGCCCGTAAGAGACGGCAGATCGTAGCTACCTCAGGTGGGTAGCTCGCCAGAGACGAGTCAATCTGATCTTGCATGCTGCACCCCACTGCCTTTCTGCTGAAAAAGCGGCCTCGCCCTTTCGGCCTTTTACCGTGCCTCGCTCGTTATCGGCTGCGCCTGGTCCAGCACATGCGTCAGAAACTGGCCGGTAAACGACTGCTCCATCCGCGCCACCTCCTCCGGCGTGCCCTCGGCAATCACCAGGCCGCCGCCGTTGCCACCCTCCGGCCCCAGGTCGATCAGCCAGTCAGCGCTCTTGATGACATCCAGGTTATGCTCGATCACCACCACCGAATTGCCCAGATCGACCAGCCGCTGCAAGACATCCAGCAGCCGCGCGACATCGGCAAAGTGCAAGCCGGTGGTCGGCTCATCCAGAATATAAAGCGTGCGGCCTGTCGCCCGCCGCGACAGTTCCGTTGCCAGTTTGATGCGCTGCGCCTCGCCGCCGGAAAGGGTCGTCGCTGGCTGCCCAAGATGGATATAGCCCAGGCCAACATCATTCAGGGTCGCCAGCTTGTTATGGATCGAGGGAATATGCTCGAAGAAATGCAGCGCCTCTTCCACCGTCATATCCAGCACTTCGGAGATGGTCTTGCCCTTGTAGTGAATCTCTAATGTCTCGCGGTTATAACGCCGCCCCTTACAGACTTCGCAGGCGACATACACATCCGGCAGGAACTGCATCTCGATCTGGATGATGCCGCCGCCCTGGCAGGCTTCGCAGCGCCCACCTTTGACGTTAAACGAGAAGCGGCCCGCCTGATAGCCGCGCGCTCGCGCTTCCGGCACCTGGGCGAAGATTTCACGAATGGTTGTGAACGCGCCGGTATACGTGGCCGGGTTGGAACGCGGCGTGCGGCCAATCGGCGATTGATCGATGTTGATGACCTTATCAAGCTGCTCGATGCCCTCAATGTCATCATGCGCGCCAGGCTTGTCGTGCGCGCGATAAATATGCTGGGCCAGCCGCTTATACAAAATCTCGTTAATGAGCGAGCTTTTGCCGGAGCCAGAGACACCGGTAATCGCCACAAACTTGCCCAGCGGGATGGTCACATCGATATGGCGCAGGTTATTCTCTCGCGCGCCGCGAATCACCAGGCTCTTGCCGTTGCCATCGCGCCGCCTGGTGGGCGTGTCGATGCACTTCTGGCCGGAAAGATACTGGCCCGTGATCGAATCAGGCGTCGCCATAATAGTCTCGATGGGGCCAGCCGCAACAACATACCCGCCGTGCTCGCCTGCGCCCGGGCCAATGTCGATGATATGATCGGAGGAACGCATCATCTCCTCATCGTGCTCCACCACCAGCAAGGTATTGCCCAGGTCGCGCAAGCGCAGCAGCGTGCGAATCAGCCGGGCGTTGTCGCGCTGATGCAGGCCAATGCTTGGCTCATCAAGAATGTAGAGCACGCCCATCAGGCTTGACCCGATCTGTGTTGCCAGGCGAATGCGCTGCGCCTCGCCACCGGAAAGCGTGGTGGCCGAGCGCCACAGCGTCAGATAATCCAGGCCGACATCCACCAGGAAGCCCAACCGCGCCTTGATCTCCTTCAGAATCTGCCGCCCGATGATGCGCTCGCGCTCGGACAGCGGCGACGGATGCGCCTGTAAGCCGGTCCCGTTCGCGCCATTCTTGCCCGCAGCGCCTTTCGGCGTGGCTGAAATGGTTCCATTGGCTTCTCCGGTGCGATGCCCATTGGTTCCGTTCGCTTCTCCGGCGCTCCACTTGCTCTGGAGCATGGTTTCTTGCTCGCTGCCCTCCAGTTCCAGAAAGAACTGAAGCGCCTGATTGATCGGTAGTTGGCAGACATCCACCACGTTATAGCCGCCCACCGTCACTGCCAGCGCGGCAGGTTTCAGTCGTGCGCCCTTGCAGACGGGGCAAGGCCGGTCCGACATGTATTGGCCGATCTCTTCGCGCATCGACTCTGAGGAAGACTCCTGGAAGCGCCGCTCCAGATTGGGGATGACGCCCTCGAAGACACGCTGATGGGTGCGGCGCTGCCCCTGGCGGTTCTCATAGGTAAAGGTCACTTCTTTGCTGGTGCCGTGCAGAATCGCCTTGCGTTGTTCAGGGGTCAGATTCTTCCAGGGCGTCTTCAGGCTGAAGCCAAACTGATTCGCAATCGCCTCAAGCTGCGAAGAATACCAGGTGCTGGTGCTGCCGAACTTGCTCCAGGGCAGAATCGCCCCTTCGGCCAGGCTCAGATTGGGATTGGTAACGATTAATTCTTCGTCAATCTCCTGCTTCGTGCCCAGACCCGTGCATTCGGGGCACGCGCCATGCGGGCTGTTGAAGCTGAAAGTGCGCGGCGCAATCTCGTCGATGCTGATGCCGCAATAGACGCAGGCAAACTTCTCGGAATACAGCCGCTCTTCGCCATCGATCACCGAAACCAGCAGCGTGCCATTGCCCTGCTTCAGTGCAGTCTCTACCGAATCGGCCACGCGCTGGCGGAACGACTTGTCGCGCTTTGCTGCCGTTCGCAGCGGCGTCGGCGCGGCCTGGTCTGCTTCGTCTATCGCCTCCAGCGGACGCACATCATAGAGGCTGCGCCGTTCGGCCACAAAGCGCAGGCGCGACTCGTCTTCGGTGGCCTCGTCAGCGCTCTCGTTCGCTTCGCCCTCGTCCTGATCTGCCGCGGAGGCATGGCGCACAATCAAGCGATCAATCACCACCTCGATGGTATGCTGCTTGTAGCGGTCCAGTTCAATCTCTTCGTTGACATCACGAATCTGCCCGTTGACGCGCACGCGCACATAGCCCGATTTGCGTAAGTCCTCAAACAACTGGCGATATTCGCCCTTGCGGCTGCGCACCAGAGGAGCCAGCAGCATCAAGCGTGTGCCTTCGGGCAGGTCCAGAATGGCATCCACCATCTGCTGGGGTGTTTGCTGGCTTACCTCGCGCCCACAGTTCGGGCAGTGCGGATGCCCCGCCCGCGCGTAGAGCAGACGCAGATAGTCGTAGACTTCGGTGACAGTGCCGACGGTGGAGCGCGGGTTATGCGAGGTACTTTTCTGGTCAATGGAGATGGCGGGGGAAAGGCCGTCGATGTGGTCGACATCGGGCTTTTCCATCTGGCCCACGAAGTTGCGGGCGTAGGCTGAGAGGGATTCGAGATAGCGGCGCTGCCCTTCGGCAAAGATCGTATCGAACGCCAGGCTGCTCTTCCCTGAGCCAGAAAGGCCCGTGATCACCACCAACTTATCGCGCGGAATCATCACATCGATATTCTTGAGATTATGTTCGCGCGCCCCACGCACCATGATATTGTCTTGCGGCATTCCGGCATACCTCGCTTTGTTGTCTGCTTCGCGCTGCTTCAAACGCATCCCTCATTGTAGAACAGTTGTGCTATCTATGTCAAGTCGCATAGGACCGTCTTGAGCAAAATCTTCGCTGAAAATGCACCTGATACCCTGCCCATTTTTCCAGGTACATCCTCTCCAAATTGGTATTGCTGGGCTTCTTGCATTCTGCTATAGTGTCACCAGCTTCTTTCAGGAAAGAAGCAAAGGAAGCCTCTGCTTATCAGATGAGCAGCAACAGAGTGCAGGCGTCAAGGAGGCCAGCAATGAGCGAGAACTACCCCTCCGTTAATACGTACCACAACACGCGAACGCCCCCCAAACCCGATGAGCGGCCAGAGATGGTGGCTTTTTATAATGCCGCCGACCCGGTGCTGGCCCTGGCGGCTGAGTTAGCGCGGGTCGTCACCCACGCGCACCAGGGAGCGGCCACGCAGATGGTGAACGGCGATTGGTCGGAAGTGCGCAAGTATTTCTCGCTCTCCGAGAAGTACGCTGCCTGGGCCGACTATCACACGCCTGCCGTTGGCTTTGGCATCCACGCCTACATCACCAAAACAAATCAACCGCTTCGGCTCACCCAGGCTGAACTGGAGGCGCACCCCGAATGGCGTGACTTCGGAACCGAGCTAGCCAACCATCCCCCCATGCGCGGCTGGATTGCCATGCCGCTGATCGGCGCGGATGGCCTCAATTATGGGCTGCTCCAGGTTTCAGACCGCTACGAAGGCGACTTTACCGCAGAAGATGAGCAGCACCTGGCCCGGCTTGTCAAGCTAACCTCAACCGCGCTGGATGCCCTGGCGATGGTTCATCTTCCCGATTACCGGCAAAAGATCGAGAGCCTGAAGGGGGCATAAGACACAGGAGCATGATCAGCGTAGAGGAAGAGAAGCGCGGCGAAGAAAAAGAAACGGGGCGGCTTGAGGCATTCAGCGACGGCATCTTTGCCGTCGCTATCACGCTGCTGGTGCTGGAGGTCAAGCTGCCCACGGGCACAACAAATCTGGAAAGCCAGGTGCTGGCGCAGTGGCCCTCGTTTCTGGCCTATTTCATCAGTTTCATGACCATTTTAATTATGTGG